>JAJFVL010000060.1 GCA_021371855.1 Bacteroidales bacterium
GTTCTCCCAACAGGGGTTACAATCTTTGTATCTGAGAATGACGGTTTAAAAGTTAGTAGAAACCGCCGTGGTACGACATCGTATGCCCGGTGGTGTGGGGGGACAGCGGCGTGAGCCGCTTCCTACCCGATTAACCTCCGGATGCACCGGAGGTTATTCACATTATGCCACATTCGTGGCTGTATTTAAATATTTTCATTACCAATTAATCTGGATTATTCACATTATGCAATATCGAATTTAGATAATCATATCCTCAGGTTTAAAATTATAATAAATCGGATTAATTGTAAACACAATAAGGAAAACGTGTTGGAATTACACAGAAGTTTGTAGTCCTTATTATACTAAGTCTGGTAATTTACTGGTAATATTCCATAATCTTGCCCGAAATAAGCTGGAGCGATATCTCTGCAAGTTTGGCCTGATATTGAACTGACAATAAGCTTTCCCTGGCGTCAAGAAGGCTCTTCTGCACCTCTCTTAAATCTATTCCGGACAAACTGCCAAGTTTATACCTTTCCAATGCTATATCAAGGTTTTCCGTTGCGGTCTGCAAGTTCTGCTCCTCAAGCCTTATAAGTCTGAGATTATTATTATATGAGTTATAAATTTTCAATAGATCAGCTTTAACCCCCTGCTCAATTTCGCGATACATAAGCTCTTTCTTGTCAATCTCTATTGATGAATTGCGGATGCTTCTTCTTTGATTGTTCCCGTCAAAAAGGTTTATTCCGAAAGTCAGCCCATAATTCATTCCGTTGGTATTCTGACTGGAATAATTACTATTAGAGTATGTGTACTTATAAAAATCATAACCGGTAGAAAAATTAAGATAAGGATATGATCTTGACACAATAAGCCGGTAATCATATTCAGAAATTGTTTTATTTCTCGATGCAATCAGAAGGCTGGTATTTCCGGCGAGTGTCTCGTCGAGAATTTTCTCATATAAAAGATTTGAACCAATATTTATCAGTGTATCCTTTGATGAAAATTGTGTTCCAAGATCATCAACTGCCATTAATTCATTAAGGGTAATCTGGGCAGATCTTACAATTTCAGTTTGACGGGAAAGCTTTGAACTGTCAGCATTCAGGTATACTCTGGATTGTAATACCTGAAGTTTTGAGCTTGATCCAAGAAGGTAGCGATCTTCGTCAATCCTAAGGCGCTCTTTAGATAATGCAACCGCATATTCTAAATTCTTAAAAAGTTGAATCTGAAGAATATAATTATAATATGAAGAAACAATATCAGCAACAAGGTTTTCAATTGTCATTTGAGTATTTAGTTCTCCGACTTCTTTCAGTTCGTTAAGTTTTTTATAAGTAATTACTGCATTAAAGCCTTTGAAAACAGTCATATCAAGTGATACTGAAGCATATGAGGTCGAATTATATGAGTCGTGATATACATTCTGTCCACCTGAAGTAATTTTCTGGTTAATATCTTTCACTGTTCCGTTATGTCCGCTTGTAATGTCGACAGCAGGCAAAAAACCGGCATTGCCAAGAGTATAATTGTTTTTTGCTATCGACTCGCTGTTCTTTTCAATCAGGATGGAGAAGTTTCTCTCAAGACCAGTATTGATACAATATTTAAGATCATACACACCCTGGGCTCTGGCAGATGATAACGTAAGAAAAATAAAAAAACTAAGATATAAGAACCTTATTATCATTTTCAGATTTTTTTGTTTCACTTGAAATATACATATAAATTGCAGGTACGACAAAAAGTGTAAGGAAAGTTGAGAATACCATTCCACCGATTACCGCAACACCCATCGAAACCCGGCTCTGAGCGCCAAAAACTAATGGCAATATTCCTAAAATGGTTGCCATGCTTGTCATAAGAATAGGACGAAAACGAGCTGCTGCTGCATACTTGATAGAATCTATTTTAGATGCACCTGAGATTTTCCTTTGATTGGCAAACTCTACAATAAGGATACCATTTTTTGTGACCAGGCCGAGAAGCATTATAATTCCAATTTCACTGAAAATATTCATAGTTATGCCAAAATACCACATGAATATCAACGCACCGGTTAATGCAAGTGGAACAGTCATCATCACAATCAGCGGATCTTTAAAGCTTTCAAACTGAGCAGCTAAAACCAGGAAGATAAGAATAAGAGCAAGTATAAAAGCGAACATAAGACTTGATGAACTTTCCCTGAAATCTTTTGAGTCGCCGGCAAGTGCTGTTCTGAAAGTCTCATCAAGTTCCTCTTTTGCTATCTTATCCATTTCATCAAGTCCCTGGCTTATTGTTTTACCTTTAACAAGTCCGGCAGAAATTGTAGCAGAAACAAATCTGTTGTATCTGTAAAGCTGGGGAGGTGCGGTTGCTTCGGATAAAGTAACCAGATTATCGAACTGGATCATACTACCATATTTGTTTCTTACATATAATGATTTAAGATCCAGCGGTTTGTTGCGATCACCTCTGGCAAGGTCTCCTAATATCTGATATTGTTTCCCATTCATGAAAAAGTATCCAAAACGTTGGCCGCTAAGAGCAAGCTGCAATGTCTGACCTATATTTTGCGTCGAAACTCCTAAAGTGCTTGCTTTATCCCTGTCAATATTGACTCTTAGCTCAGGTTTGGTAAATTTCAGGTTAACATCAGCCATCTGGAATGTCGGATTATCCATTACTTTGGCCATAAAATCCGGAAGAACGCTCCTTAGTTTATCAATAGAGGTTGCCTGAAGAACATATTGGACTGGCAAACCTGCCCGTCTGCCTCCGAATGTGGATTGCTGCATCACCATTGCTCTTGCTTTGGTTTTTTTCTTAACTGCTGAACCAAGCTGATCTGCAATTTCCTGTTGTGAACGTTTCCGGTTATTGGGGGTGGCAAGAGTTATCCTTATATTACCGAATGTGGTGCCTCTGATCTGTTCAATGACGCCTACCCGCTCTGGAACTAACTGGTCAACGGTTTTGGCTATATCATCAAGGTAGTCAAGTGTAAACTCATATGTTGCACCTTCAGGCACTGTAGTATTGATAGTTATCTGAGATCTGTCTTCCAGAGGTGCCATCTCTGCAGGAATTGATTTCCAGAGCAGGGTAATCAGTCCTAATGCACATGTGAGAATCAACAGAGTAACCCATCTGTGATTCAGAAAAGACTCGAGTGCTTTGCGATACCATTCATTCAGGCTGTTAAAGAATTTTTCAGTTTTTCTGAAAAACCAGCTGTGAGAGCTTTCAGTATGCAGCAATTTAGTCGATACCATGGGAGTAAGTGATAACGCAAGAAATGCGGAGATTGCTACAGCACCTGCCATAACAATAGCAAATTCACGAAATAGTCGTCCCGTAATTCCCTGAAGAAATACTATTGGAAAGAAGATGGAAATAAGAGTTATTGTCGTAGCAATAATTGCAAAATAAATTTCCTTTGAACCTTCAAGTCCTGCCTGCAGGGGAGGCAATCCCTTTTCTACCTTAACATAAATATTCTCCATGACAACTATTGCATCATCAACAACAATTCCAATGGAAAGCACAATAGCCAGTAGAGTAAGTACATTAATTGAGAATCCCGCAAGGTACATTATAAAAAATGCACCAACAAGTGAAACAGGTATTACGAGGATAGGAATAAGCGTTGCCCGCCAGTTACGTAAGAAGACATAAATTATAACTACCACCAAAAGAAATGCGATATAAATGGTATCCTTAACTTCATTTATGGATTTCCTGATATACTGAGTATTATCAAAACCAACCTTGACTTTAATATCTTCAGGAAGGTCTTTTTTAATATATTCAAGCCGTTTGTAAACTTCATCAACTATGTCGATCTGGTTCGAGCCAGGTTGGGGTATAATAGCATTCCCGACCATCGGAACCCCATCCCGTTTCATAATTCCCCTTATATCCTCAGGACCAAGTTCAGCTCTTCCGATATCTTTAAAGCGGATAATCTGATCTCCTACCTGTTTTATTATTAAATCATTAAACTCTTTTGGAGTTGTCATTAGTCCAAGTGTTCTGATGGTAAGCTGTGTTGTATTTCCTTCAATACTGCCTGAGGGTAATTCAACATTTTCACGGGTAACAGCTTCCTTTACATCAAGAGGGGTCAATTCGCATCCTGCAAGTTTTACCGGATCAAGGTATAGTCGCATGGCATACCTTTTTTGGCCATATATATTTACAGCACTGACTCCTGAAATAGTCTGTAACTGTTCCTTAAATGTAAGTTCTGCTATTTCTGAAAGTTCCAGCAAAGACCTTTTATCACTTTCAATCGTTAACAACATAATAGGGCTTGCGTCTGCATCAGCTTTAAATACAACGGGAGGATCGCAGTCACGGGGAAGTAACCTCATTGCCTGTGAAACTTTGTCTCTTGTATCATTTGCAGCAGTTTCCATATCGACTGAAAGCTCGAATTCAACCGTAATCTGGCTTGATCCCTGGCTGCTTACGCTTGTCAGTGAACGAACACCGGGAATCCCGTTTATTGATTGTTCAAGTGGTTCAGTTATTTGTGTTTCAATAACGTCAGAATTAGCGCCAGGATAGGATGTGCTCACACTAATGATTGGAGGATCGACACTGGGAAATTCCCGGATTCCTAAAAAGGTAACTCCAACTAAACCAAGCAACATAATTACCAAAGCAAAAACTGTTGTCAGTACCGGTCTGTTAATACTTGTTGACGATAGGCTCATAAAATATTCCCTGTTATTTGTTGACAATTACAGTATCGAGTACAATTGGCATATTCTGTCTTAACTGCAGTATACCTGTAACAAGTAACGTGTCTCCGAATTCAAGCCCGTTAGTGATCTGAATTTTTGATTCAGTCCGCAGACCTGTATTTACTTTGACAGATTGAGCTTTACCCCGTTTATAAATGAATACTTTTTCTCCATCCATCTCAGGAATTAGTGCCTCCGTAGGAATTGCAACAGCATTATCGATCTGTGATAACTGTAAAGTGACGCCTGCATATGTGCCTGATTTAAGTTCTTCATTTTTGTTTGGATATAATGCACGCAAAACAATTGTTCTTGTGTCTATATCTATTTTTGGATCAATTGCATAAACAGAAGCATTAAAAACCTTATTGCTGCCGCCAACGACAAATGTTACAGGATAACCGATTTTTATTTCTGAAGCATACTTTTCAGAAATGGAAAACTCTATCTTAATTGGACTGGTTTTAATAAGTTTTGCAATTTTGGTTGACGACGTTGTATAAGAACCCTCACTAAGATACCTCAATCCTATTATTCCATCGAAAGGTGCACGAAGCTCAGTTTCTGCAATATGAGCTTTTACAAGATCAATGTCTGCCTTGATAGTCTGCACATCTGTAACAATCTGATCGTAGCTTTCCTGGCTTATAGCATCTTTATCAAGCAAACTTCGCTGACGATACTCTTTGGCTTCAGACATCTTTAATTCAGCCTGGAGTTTTGCCAACTGTGCCTGAAGCGGACGGTCATTTATTTTTGCAAGAAGGTCTCCCTTCTTCACCCTTGTACCTTCAGTGAAATTTATTCCGACTATTTTTCCGGATGTCTCAAATGAGAGGTCAGTTTCTTCATCAGGTCTTAATGTGCCATTTGAATTGATAAGCTCACTCAAATGTGTGGGAGTAATAAGAAAACCTCTGGCATTCAGTTTCTGTTGAGTTTGTCTTATCGTAATATCCCCAACAGCATGTTTGCCAAATTTAGCTTTGACAAATGGCATAACCTTTGGATAAAAGACAATCGCCGCGAGGAAAATAATTAATATGATTATTGTTGTTATCCTTAACTTATTCTTCATGTTTACAAAAAGATTAATGTCTCCTGGGTTAATAATACTCTGTTGACAACAGTGTACAATTTGCCTGTAATCAATAAATATTGACAAAAATATGTAAATTATATATCTTAATGATTATCATATTAATTGCAATAATGTTAAATATTGCTAAATTTTTAATTCTATTTTGACAGATAATTAATATGTTGGCCCATCGGGACTTGGAAAATTTTTATTTTTGGTTTTATACCAATATTTTGCCTCTATGATGCAATAAGGTCAATTCCTGATGTATAAAACTGACAGAAGATTTGAAGTAAAACCAATGCCAGAGGCACGAAATATTGGCAGAGAAATTCATGTAATTTTATTATAAATCCCGGAGGGAGGTACTAAGTTATATGTGTCAAAGAAGAATTAAAAATGATTTAAAATGTTTTACATCCGGGAAAGTATTCCTTTTTTAGTTTAAAGAAAGTAAATTTGCGCAGTTAATCAGATACACATTATGATCCAGCGGATTCAAACAATATGGTTGTCATTGATTGCCATTTTTTCGGCATTATTATGCTTTGGGAACATAACCAGTTTCACGGATAATTCAGGGAATGAATTATATATGAATTTTTCCGGAATCTTCAAAAGCTCTGCAAATGGCACTGTTTTACTGGAAAAAACGACACCTGTTTCAATTTTGCTTGTAGCTATCATTGTAATGTCAATTATTACAATACTGCTGTTCAAAAAAAGAAATCTTCAGATCAAGGTGACAATGGCTATTATAGCTATTTCTATTTGTCTTATTTGTTGTGTTGCCTTTTTTTCATTTAACGTGATAAAAACATATAATGCAGAGTTAGTTCCTGGATTCAAAATTTTAGTTCCTTTAATTATAATTGTTTTTGCATTTCTTTCATACAAGGGCATTAAAAAGGATCAAGACCTGATAAGTTCTTACGACAGACTGAGATAAACATATTAATAATGAGTCCGTTATCAGTTCTCTGTCTTTTTAACATGATGTAGTGAAGAGAAAAATAACTATATAATCTGAAGATTATCCTGTGTGGTTATTTTTTCGCAATAATGGCACTTAAGGGCAATATTTTTTTTCGATACAACCAGGAACCTGGTTGTAACGTGTTCATAGTTAGTTATACATTTGGGATTCATGCACTTTGCTATTCCGATAATATGATCAGGAACTTCAACGACTTTTTTTTCTACAACTTCATAGTCCTTGATAATGTTTAGTTTGGCATCAGGAGCTACCAACGCTATTCTGTTTATATCGGTATCTTCAAAAAATTTATCTGAGATTTTAATAATAGCCTTTCTTCCAAGCTTTTTGCTTTCAAGGTTGGTGCCAAAAGTGATCTGGTTATCAATATGGTCAAGTCCGAGTATCTGTATCACCTTAAAAAGATTTTTTGCCGGGACATGGTCAATGACAGTCCCGTTTTGAATTGCACTGACACTCAATTGTTTTGGTTCCTTCATGACTGAGTCCTTTCTTAATTAATTCCTAAAAGTGAACAAAGTATTGCCTGCCTTGTGAATACACCGTTCAATGCTTGCTGAAAATAATATGCTTTAGGATTAGAATCAACATCTGTGCTTATTTCATTCACTCTTGGAAGGGGATGTAAAATCTTCATATTCGGTTTTGTATTTTGAAGCATTGAGTTCCTCAGGACATAAACATTCTTAACTTTTTCATATTCTATCGGATCGGAAAATCTTTCCTTCTGAACTCTTGTCATATATATAATATCAGCTTTGGATATTATATCAGTGAAATCAGTATGTTCGTAATATTTTAGACTCATATTATCGAGATAGAGTTTAAACTCATCAGGCAGTTTCAGCTCTTCCGGTGCAATAAAATTGAAAGTTGCATTCCATCTCGACATGGCCATCATAAGAGAGTGGACAGTTCTTCCGTATTTAAGGTCGCCAACCATAAATATATTAAGGTTTTCGAGAGTACCCTGGGTTTTACGTATGGAGTAGAGATCGAGCATTGTCTGGGTAGGGTGCTGATTAGCGCCATCACCGGCATTAATTACAGGGACAGAGGCGATCTCACTTGCATATCTTGCACTTCCTTCCACAGGGTGCCGCATAACAATACAATCGCAGTAATTGCTTACCATTTTAATAGTGTCATGCAAAGTTTCTCCTTTAGAGACACTGGAACTTGAAGCTTCGGAAAAACCTACAATTTTTCCACCGAGTCTGTTTATAGCGCTTTCAAAGCTCAGCCTTGTCCTTGTAGACGGTTCAAAAAAAAGTGTTGCAATAACTTTTCCTTCTAAAAGTTTTCTGACCGGTTGTTTCTCAAATTCAGCAGCACGGTCAAGAACTTTAATGATCTCTTCTGTAGAAAAATCATCAATTGATACTAAGCTTCTGTTTTTCATTAGTTTGGAACATTAACAGCACGTCGTTGAATTAATTTCAAAATTACTGAAGATAATCTCTCTATATCTATAAATATTGAAAATAATTTAATAATTTTTCAACAGATGAATATTCTCAAACAGTTTTAATGTAAAGGAATTTCAATCCTTCTACCCTGGATAATCTGCCAAGAATTTTTTCCCGGGAAGACGCTCTGAAATTCAATATGATACGACAATCAAGATCAAATGTCTGATCAGATTGCCCGATATTCTCTTCTTTCAGAATTTTCATTACATCATTCATTGCAATATAAGGATAGGTAATTTCATAATACTCCCGGAGAGTGCACTCAATTATTTCTGAATTATCAATTGCTGAAGCAGCTGCAGTTCTATAGGCATTTATTAACCCGCTGACACCTAACAATGTGCCACCGAAATACCTGCTTACTACAATAAGAATATTTGTTAATCCATATGAATTTATCTGTCCAAGAATTGGACGACCTGCAGTACCCGAAGGTTCGCCATCATCATTTGTCCTCCATAATGCACGTTCGTGACCAATCATATAAGCAAAGCAATGATGTCTGGCTTCGTGGTGCTCTTTCCGGATTTTATCTATTATTGGCTTTACCTCGTCCTGATTTGATACCGGAAAAGCAAACGACAAAAATCTGCTGCCTTTTTCTTTATAGATACCCTGTGCAAATGATTTAATCGATATATAACTATCAGATTCCATATTTAATGCAATACTGTAATTTATCAAAGTTACATAGACACAATATTAATTAAATCTGTTTGTCCTGTTACTGATTATTATAAAAAATAATACATTTGTTGCAACAGATTTTAAATATGAGTGTACTATTAGATGAAAAGGATTTGAATAAGCTGATTGTTATTGGCGACAGAATACTTATTAAACCAAAAATTCCACAGTCAAAGACAAAAAGCGGCTTACTTCTTCCTCCAGGTGTGAATGAAAATGAAAAAGTTCAAATTGGGTATGTGGTGAAAGTTGGTCCGGGATATCCAATCCCCTCTGTAAATGACAACGATGAACCATGGAAAAACAGATCTGATGAACCGAAATACGTTCCTCTGCAACCAAAAGAGGGTGATCAGGCAGTATACCTGCAGAATAGTGCAATAGAAATTGAATTCAATAAGGAAAAATTTGTTGTTGTACCACATTCGGCCATCTTGCTTCTCCTCAGAGATGATGGACTTTTCGAATAATGTAAGTCAGTTATGGAAAATAAATTATTGGAAGGAACAAAAATTCTTATTGTTGAAGATGACAGTTCAAGTAAACTATATCTTAATAAGATTCTTGAAAAGACAGGAGTGAAATTATTAAATGCAGATAATGGGAAAGAAGCTGTTGACATTGCTTTAGAAAATCCCGATATTGACATTGTTCTGATGGATCTTCAACTTCCTGTGATGGATGGATATACATCTGCAAAAAAAATCAGGGAGTTTAGAAATAACATTATTATCATTGCACAAACGGCCTATGGATTATTTGGAGACCAGAAGAAAATTATGGAATCAGGATTCAATGATTTTATAATTAAACCTATCTACTCTCAAAATCTTATAGATAAATTAGTTGCCAATCTCAATAAAAAACATCCTGTATATTAGGATACTTTGTCTTTTGAATTATTCAGGGTAGTAAGCCAGGCTCCGGAATTCATTTCTGAATCCTTCAATGTCATTTGCCCATCTTTCTTTTTCGGTTTTGATATTTTTCCTGTTCAATAATGTTTCTCTCATTTCCGAATCGCCCGACAGAATGTCGAAAGGCATCTTGTCATATTCATATTCATATGGTGGCAAATTGAATGTCAGAGCATTAATTGCAGAGGTCTCAATTATAGCATCAAATATCTCCAAAGCAGTTTCAACCGGTTTATAATTACTGATATCAGTAACATGAATCTGGATCCCTTTGCAAAGTTCTCCGCAGAACTTGTGAAAAGTCGGGATATAATCCTGAATTCTGAATACACATCCTTCAATTTTACGGGCATCAAGATTTTTCTTTAATCTTTCTGCTTCAATAAAAGGAGCTCCAAAAAGCTCAAAAGGTATTGTAGTGCCTCTTCCTTCAGAAATGTTAAGTGCCTCAATGAGAACTGTTCCAGGATAAACAACAGCAGTTTGAACGGTTGGCATATTTGGAGAAGGTAAAACCCAGGGGAGTCCTGTTTCATTGAACATGGAAGACCTTTTCCAGTTTTTCATCCAAACAACATTAAGATCACATTGAGGATAATACTTTTCCTTTATCCATATAGACATTTCACCTATCGTCATGCGATGGCATAAGGGGATCGATGCTCCTCCGACGAAAGTGAAAAACTCTTTCTTTAACACCGGTCCGTCGAAAGGAAGTCGTCCTATGGGATTTGGTCTGTCGAGTATCCAAACAGGAATCCCTGCTTCCGCACATGCTTCCATGCACAGTTTAACAGTCCATATATAAGTGTAAAGTCTGGCTCCTACATCTTGTAAGTCAATTATTAAAGCATCAATCTTACCAAGCATTTCTGGTCCCGGTTTACGATGCATTCCATAAAGGCTGTAAAGAGGTACATTGAAAACAGGATGCATCTGACTTTGCCATTCAATCATGTTATCCTGTGTCTGCCCGTAAATACCGTGCTGAGGTCCGAAAATTGCTGAAAGTCTGCAATCATCACATTGAAAAAAAATATCAGTAATATGTTGAAAGTTCCTGGTTATACTTGGAGCATGGCATAAAATGCCAATTCTCTTGCCTCGCAGGGCAGAAGGAAGTCGTCCTGATATTGTTTCCAGTCCTGTAACTACCATAAATAAAATTTTGTTAACAAATATATAATTATCAGGTTGAAATGCTCAATATCATATATTATATTATTTGAAAATGATAATTCTTTCATAAGTTTACCAGCCAATTCAGATAATCGCAATGAATATAAGATCGTACTGGTTTTTTGCAGCTAAAGTTCTGTTAATAATGCTTTTAGTTTCCTGTTCGAAAACCGGGAACAAAAGTATAAGCATTATTGAGACGACCGATGTCCACGGAGTTATTCTGCCATATGATTATGTTGAGAAGGAAAAACCAGATGCTTCCCTTGCATCTTCATATACCTATATTAAATGGATAAGAGAGAAGAAGAATGCAACAATATTGCTTGATAACGGAGATAATCTTCAGGGACAGCCAGAGGTGTATTACTACAATTTTATCGACACAGTATCGCCTCATTTTGTTGCAGATGCAATGAACTATATGAGATATGATGCCGGCAGTGTCGGAAACCACGATGTGGAAGCAGGTCATGCAGTTTACGACAGGTTAGCAAAAAAATTCAATTTCCCGTTACTCGCAGCTAATGCAGTTAATATAAAAACAGGGAAGCCATATTTTAAACCGTATCATATTATAATAAAAGATGGGATAAAGGTTGCTGTAATGGGTCTTACAACTCCTGCGATCCCAAATTGGCTGCCGCCGGAACTTTATTCAGGCATTGAATTTAGAGATATGGTTGAGACAGCCAGGCTTTGGATGCCTGTAATCCTGAAAGAAAGACCCGATGTTGTTGTCGGCCTTTTCCATTCCGGATGGGACAAGTCGTCTGAAGAGAACAAAAACGACGATCAGGTTTACGAAAACGGTTCTGCGGCTGTAGCTTATTCTGTTCCCGGTTTTGACATTATTTTTTGCGGTCATGACCATAAAATTGCCAATGAAAAAATCGTTAATTCAGCCGGAGATACAGTGCTGATTTTGGATGGGGGAAGCAAATCTCAAAAACTTGCACAGGCTGACATTACTTTTGGCTCTAAAAAAGTCAATGGGAAAAAACAGAAAATTGCTAATGGCAAGATAATTAATGTTGCTGATTTTAAACCCGACCCTGATTTCATAACGAAATTCGCTCCGCAACATAAAAAAATAAATGAATATGTAAATCGTATTATAGGCAGTTCAACTGCAACGATTTCATCGCGTGATTCTTATTTCGGACCTTCTGCTTTCGTAGAAATGATTCATTCAATACAACTCGAAATAACGAAAGCCGATATCTCATTTGCCGCTCCGTTGTCTTTTGATGTCCGGATTTCCAAAGGTCCTGTTACAGTAGGGGATATGTTCAAACTATACAGGTTTGAAAATATGCTTTATACAATGACATTAACCGGTGATGAAATCCGGAGATATCTTGAGTTTTCATATTCACAATGGTTTAATACCATGAAAAAGTCTGGGGATATTATGCTTAAATTCCGTACAGGAAAAGATGGCAGGCCACTTGTTACAGACGGAAAAGTATGGCTGAAAAATCAGCCTTATAATTTTGATTCAGCTGAAGGGATTAACTATACTGTCGATCTGAGTAAACCTGAAGGAAAGAGAATAATTATCAAAGGTTTTTCTGACGGAAGACCTTTTGAAAAAAACAAAATGTATAAAATAGCTGTTAATTCATATCGTGGTAACGGTGGCGGAGGTCATCTGACGGAAGGTGCCGGAATTAAAAAAGAAGAACTGAGATCGAGGCTTGTTTCCTCGACCGACAGAGATTTAAGGTATTATATATTAAGATCAGTTGAAGAAAAAAAGGTAATTAATCCCGAAGTAAGAAACAACTGGAATATCATTCCTGAAAAATGGGTAAAAGAAGCTTCCAGACGTGAATATGACTTGCTGTTTGGGATCAAAAAATAAGAATCTCTCTTTTAAATTAGTCGTAAAAATAGTTTTAATGTTAATATGTTTATCATGAAAAGAAAATCAATTTATTCAGGTGTTTTTCTAATAGTTTTAATTCTGGCAGGATGTGGCAGTTCGAATCTTACTGTATCAAAAAGCAAGATTACCGGTCCCCGGAACATTATTCTCTTTATTGGTGACGGGATGGGGGTTGCTCAGGTATATGCCGGAATAACATTGAGCAATCAGACTTTTTCTCTGGAAAAATTCCCATATTCAGGCTTTAGCAAAACTTATTCGGCAAATAACTACATTACCGATTCCGCAGCAGGAGGAACAGCTATTGCCTGCGGTACGAAGACAAATAATGGAATGATTGGCGTTGGGCCTGATAGTTCTTCTGTTAGTTCTATCCTGGAAATTGCACATAAAAACGGGCTGGCAACAGGAGTTGTAAGTACCAGTTCAATTACACATGCAACACCTGCATCATTTGTTGCTCATAATGCAGGCAGAGGGAATTATGAAGATATTGCAAAGGACTTTCTTAAAGGAACTGTTGATGTTTTTATTGGTGGTGGTGCAGATAACTTCCGTGCAAGAAAAGATAGTGTCGATCTTACTGCTAAACTGAAAGAGCAGGGATTTAGTGTAGTTTATACACTTGATGAGCTTAAAAATACAAATTCAAAAAAGATAGCGGGCCTTCTTGCGAAATTTCATATGCCGACAGAATTAGAAGGAAGGGGTGATGCCCTCAAACATATGACAATGAAAGCAATAGAAACGTTAAGCAAGAATAAAAATGGTTTTTTCCTTATGGTTGAAGGATCAATGATCGACTTTGGCTGCCACGCTAAAGACTTTAATTATGCTGAATCGGAAATGCTCGATCTGAATGAAGCAATTGATGCTGCCAGAGATTATGCTGCAAGTGATGGTAATACTCTTATAGTTGTAACTGCTGATCATGAAACCGGAGGATTAACATTGAATGGAGGAAGCATGAAGGAACATAAGGTCACTGAACCGAAATTTTCAGGAGGAGAACATACAGCTGTAATGGTTCCCATTTTTTCTTATGGTCCGGACGCAGAGAAATTTTCAGGAATTCACGAGAATACCTTTTTCCTGAATCAGTTTTTAAATTATTTTAATATTAAATAATAGGTTGGATATCTCCATAAAGAATATGGAAACTAAATCGGAAAAAAATAGTGAAGGAACGAGCCTCCCCCTGGTTGAAGAATTCTATACATTGCAGGGAGAGGGCTACCACACTGGTAAAGCTGCCTATTTCATAAGGTTGGGGGGATGCGATGTTGGTTGCAGCTGGTGCGATTCTCGTTTTGCATGGGATCCGGATATTCATCCCATGGTTGAAACTGATACAATAATAGACAATGTGCTGAAATCTGGCACAGATTCTGTGGTTATTACCGGTGGGGAACCGCTTATGTATAACCTCAATTATTTGTGTGAAGGGCTAAAAAAGATGAATATTCAGACATTTATAGAAACATCGGGGGTTTATCCGATAAGCGGAAAATGGGACTGGATATGTCTGTCACCAAAAAAAAATATGCCACCGGTAAATGACATTTTTAAAATAGCAGACGAATTAAAAGTAATTATTCAGGATAAAACTGACTTTGTGTGGGCAGAAAAAAACAGGCTGAAGGTTAGCAGTAAATGCATATTGTTTCTGCAACCTGAGTGGAGCAGGTTCGAAACCATTATTCCTGAAATGGTTGAATACGTCAAGAAAAACAGTATCTGGAGAATATCCCTTCAGGTTCATAAATATATGCACATACCATAGACAGGAATGAAGTATTCTTTATTAATGGTTTTCAAAATAGCTCTCTGTCTGATAACATTCAATGGTTATGCTCAGAGTTTTCATACAGCTTCAAACAAGGCTCTTAAAGCATATAATGAAGGTGTTACAGCATTTGATTTTGTAAATTTTGCTAAAGCAGAAAATGAGTTGAAGCAAGCCATAAATATCGATAAAAAATTTCTGGAAGCATATATGATGCTAGGTGAATTAATGGCAAAACAAAATAGATATCAGGAGGCTGCTGAAAATTTCAGAAAAGCAGTACAAATTGATTCTCTGTTTTTTAAACCCGTATTTTTAAGCCTGGCAAACGCAGAAATGATGTCGGGAGATTATTCAAATGCTCTCAATCATTTCAATGTCTATCTTTCTCAGACTGGTATGCTGGAAAAGAATAGAATAGTTGCCCTGCGAAACGTAAAAAATTGCAAATTCGCATTGAATGCTATTAAAAATCCTGTTCCTTTTAATCCTGTCAGTATTGGCAGCTCTATCAATTCCGTTGATGATGAATACTGGCCATCAATTACGGCTGATGGGCAAAAAATGATGTTTACAAGGCAAATTAATCAAACCGGAAGTCAGTTAAGGCATGGGCTTTCTCAGGAAGATTTTTATATGAGTAATTTTTCAGATAGTTCGTGGCAAAAAGCATTTAATGTGGGTCCTCCGCTTAATACACCTCAAAATGAAGGAGCTGCATCTATTTCATCCAGTGGTAACTATATGTTTTTTACAGCATGCGACAGGGTAGGAGGGAAAGGAAGCTGTGATATCTATTTTTCATCGTATAGTGATGGTAAATGGTCAGAACCTTTTAACCTTGGTCCGCCTGTAAACACCTCCTTCTGGGAATCACAGCCTTCAATCAGTGCAGACGGCAGATTTCTGTTTTTCTCCAGCAGTCGACCGGGTGGTTTTGGGGGGAAAGATATATGGTTCTCTGTATTGAATGATAGAAACATTTTTTCGCCACCTGTCAATATGGGCAAAACCATCAACACCAATGGAGATGAAATGTCCCCATTTATCCATTTCGACGGGAAAACCCTCTATTTTGCTTCTGACGGAAGAGTTGGGATGGGAGGGTTTGATATCTATATGACAAGAATGAATAAAGACAGCACCTGGACAGAACCAAAAAATCTCGGTTACCCGATAAATACTTATAATGATGAAATGGGACTGATTATTGAAGCGGGTGGTAACAAAACTTACTTCTCCTCAATACGGGATAAACAGAACGGGAAAGATATTTTCTATTTTAATCTTTATGAATCAGCACGACCAAGTCCTGTTTCATATCTTAAAGGTAAGGTTTGTGATAAAGAAACGGGCATGCTCCTTAAAGCAGATTATGAATTGATAAATCTTTCTTCAGGAATTGTGGCAAATAAGGGCACGACTGACGGTTCCGGAATTTTTTTGGTTTGTTTGCCATCGGGATATAATTACGGGATTAATGTAACTAAACCCGGCTATCTGTTCTATTCGGAAAATTTCATGTTCGAAGGAGAACACCCTGTAATGAAACCATTTATTAAAAGGATTAACCTGAATCCGATTAAAGCTGGAGAGAAGATTCAACTTACAAATGTATTTTATGAGTTTGACTCATGGCAGTTAAAAAAAGAATCTATTTCGGAATTAGATAATCTGGCGGATCTGATTTCTGAAAATGAAGATCTTGTTATCGAAATTGGTGGTTATACTGATTCAACAGGGACGGCAGAATACAATATGACATTATCTGAAAAAAGAGCACAGTCAGTCGTTGATTATCTGATAACCAAAGGTATCTCACCTGACAGGCTTAAGTTCAAAGGGTATGGCAATGCTTTCCCGCTTGGTGATAATATTACAGTTGAAGGAAGAAAACTAAACAGAAGGACTGAAGCAAAAGTCCTTGAACGGAGGAAATAGAAGAATGGCCGTCAGATAATTGACGGCCATTTTTAAGGATGCATATGCATTCTCAGACATTGAACATATTTAGAGTTTATTGCATCAGATTGCAATCATTGAATTTAAATAAAGGTCACTATTAACATCTGATTTTTCGACCATGCTTGCCGGTACTGAAAAATAGATTCCGGCTCCTGCAAGACCATTGCACTCAATCCAGATGTTTCCACCCATCATTTTGATAAGTTTCTTTGCCAGCACAATATTTATCGCTGCAAATGCATCGTTGTATCTGGCAACCGATTCGTTAATGTCATCTGAATCGATGAATTCCTTGCATTTGAAATAACTCTGGCCAGAATCGAGAACATATACAGTCAGATTATCATCTCTGAAATAATATCCGATTTTTATATAACCTGATTTTGTGTTTTTTATTGAGTTCTGAAACAGACAACGGATAATCCTTGAAATTCTGTATTTATCTATATAAACTTCCGGATAATCAGAAATCTGAAATTCTGTTAAGAATTCCAACTCATTGTTATTCTCTCTTTTGATGGTTTCCCTGAATTCTGAAAACAGATCATCAAGAGTATTATCGAGTTTGCATTTTTTAAAACTGACATTTGTGTCGGTTGTATCAATTATTGCAGATTCAAGAAAACTATCAAATAGCCCTATCAGTTGATCACACGATTTTAATATCTGAGTACTGAATTCATCTCCTTCCTGATTGTTGAAACATTTCTCTTTCATAAGAAATGTAAAAGCAACTATTGAATTCATATATGTTCTCATCTCATGAGACATTCCTGCTAATATTGAGGGACAATTTAATATATCGTGGTTTTTCAGATTCATATCATTACCTCCTTTATTCCATGAATTGATTTGGAAATTTCCGTCAGCATCTGAACTATTTACTTGAAGATCAAACATATAATGAAGATTGTATACAATTATTGTAATTTTCTTATTATCTTTTTTGCATCATTGCTGTATATACCACTTTCATTTTTAATTATTTTCAATTGCCTGATGGCTTTGCTTCTTTCATTAGTATTGATATAACAAAGTGCCAGGTACCATTCAGCAGTCTCAATAAAAAGGTTATTATTATCATTAATAACATTCACAAATGCTTGTTTTGCTTCCGGATATTTTTTGTCTTCAAAGTTTGCTACACCTTTTAATAAAATAGACTGCATGTCTTTTGGATTACTTTCCAGTACTTTTTCGAAAAGACCGGCTGCTTTCTTATAATCGTGAACTTTATAAAACTCCATGGCCAGGGTAAAATCAGCATTTGTGTCTGTTTGACCTGATCGTTGAGTTGTCGGAGGTTCGTATGCTTTATAGTATAGGCTTACTATTTCATCATTACTGAGCTTTTTACCAGGAAACAGGGTGATGCTTCCAATCAGGACCAACCCTGCAATTGCAGCTGCATATTTAAGATAAACCGGCTTTTTTAAATATCTGACAGGTTTGGTCGCTTCTCTTCTTTTTTCAATTGCTGATAATTTATTTCTCAGCGAAATGATATTCTGATCCTTAAGAACTTCATCGGTTTGTCTCCTGAGAATGACCTCTTTACGAAGTTTTTCATTACCTTCAAGTTCTTTCTCAAACCACAGTTTTTCAGAATCACTCATCTCCCCGGCATTGTACCTTTCGATGAAATATGAGAAATCAATCGTTTTCATATGTTATTTTATTTTAAGTTAAGTCCATTTTGAGTCTGTTAAATACCCGCAATAATACAATATCTAAGTCGAGTTAATATTTGATTTATCTGATTAACTTCATAAAATCATTTTTTTATAAATGCAATCATTACAGATACATTTTTATTTACGCATCTTTAATAAATAGGATTGTTAATATTCCCGACAATAATTTTGGTACAACAAACTACAATGCTGAAAACTAAATTCACTTCTCTGTTTTCGCTAAAACAGATATTACTGGTTAAATTTTTACAGGAGGAGGAGTAACAACAGGGGTCGGTTCACCTTCTCCGCCACGAATAGAAATCATTTCTTCATTTGATAATGTATACTCGGTAAAAATGGTCTTAGAAAATTGTAAACTCAGGGATTCCATGATTTTTAATTTATTTATTTAATGTAAACTAAGGATATCTGATAATTTTGTTCTCTTTTTATATTGTAACATGTCGGATAATACCTTTTTGTGACACAGAAAAACCAATTAATTTTTGAATATTTTATTATATTCAGAGAATAAGAGAGTTACGAAGATGGAAATAGCAGGTTTGCCCAATTTGTGTTTGGATAAATAATCTTTAATTAAGATATTTATGAGTTATTATTTGTGAAAGAGCTGAAATAATCAATGATTAGGAAATTTTCCGGTTCAGGACCATTATTATATTTCTTTTTTCTGATAGGATTTACCCAGATATCATCTGTTGATGGTTATTGCAGATTTTCTGCTTCTGCTTCTGATCAAATTTCAATTGACCCTCAAACCCTAAAAAAAAATATCGGTACAACACATGAAGTTATTAAACTCAATACTTCCCTGCAGTCCATGTTGCAGAAGGGAAGTGTGGACAAAAGCCAGCTTATAGTTGATAGTATCTGCGGCAAACTGGAGAAAGAAAGAATATCAGATAACAAAGTATTGTTCAATTCATATTATTTAATAGGAGTATATTACTCAATTATAAATAAGTATTCTGATGCTATTAAATTTTTAAGTCTGTCACTTGCTCTGAAAGTGAGCATGAAAGAGTATGATGAAAAGTTAGCAAAGGTATTATATAATCTCGGTGTTGCTTACAATGGCATCGGTGACTTTAATAAACTGGAATACTATTCTCTGAAATCTCTTGAGGTAGAAAAATCATTATATGACGAAACAAATCCTGCCTTAATAAAGACTTACGCAAGTCTTGTTACGGCTTACATAGAAATGAAGGAATACGAAAAATCATTAAGCTATGCTAAGATTGCTTTGAGTATTGCTGATAACAATCCCGGTGTGGCAGACTCCCAAACTATGGCTGGTTTGTTTAATAATCTTGGGGTATTATATATGTTTTTAGCCGATTATTCAAAAGCAAAAATCTACCTCGAAATATCAGAATCAATTTATACAAACAATCAACTACCTAAGGATGCGCGTTATATCAATTTGTTGAACAATATTGCAATAACATATGGGGCTATTGGATCTACTGAAAAATCAAATGAATATTATGAAAAGGGGATATCGCTTGCTCTCTCAAATAATTCCTCATTGGCATATAACAATATTAATAGTTATGCAATTACCCTGGGTAATAATGGTAATAAAAAGAAGGGAGTAGTCTTACTCTCTGATGCCCTCGAAAGAGCAAATGCTAAATTCGGAGATCAATCACGTTACTATATTGAAGTACTTAAAAACTGTGCTGATTATTTCAGGGATTATAATATTGATAATAATAAATCACTTCAATACTATTCTGAATGCATGGAGTATGTCAGCAGGCACGAAGGGGATATTTTCCTTCGATCCCAAGTTTATATCGGATATGCTCTTTCATTGTCAGAAGCAGGTGAAACAGAAAAAGCGCTCGGAATAATTCAGACATTGCTTTTTTCTGATGATAAACAAAAGCAGGGACACGATCTGTTTGAAAATCCTGATATTGAAACTATCAAAGCAGATAAGCAATCATTAAAGGTCCTTAAAACAAAATATAAAATTCTTTGGGATATTTACAGACATTCGCCCGACGAAAAAACTCTTAAATCTGCATCACTTACGGCGGAAATGATAGTTGCACTTATTGAAAAAGTGAGGATCAATATAAGTCAGGAGGAAAGCAGAATCATTCTGGGGGACAGTTACCGGGATTCCTATATTAATGCTATACGTGACTTCAATCTTCTTTATAGTAAAACCTCCGACAGGCAGTTTCTCGAAAAAGCATTTGACTATTCTGAGAAAAGTAAAGTTGCCGGATTACTTACTTCGACCCGGGAACTTAAAGCGACACAGTTCCGTATTCCTCCGGATGTTGCAGATCTTGAACGAAAACTACAAAGAGATATAAGTCTATTTAATGCACATATTTATGATGAAGCTTTAAAGGAAAAGCCCGACTCGATATTATTGAATAAATGGAAAGCGAATCTTCTGGAAACTACAAGAGCACGAGATTCGGTGATTTTGGTTTTTGAAAAACAATATCCTGGATATTATGCAATTAAATACAATACCAGGGTTGCTGAATTTGATGATATTCCTAAAATAGCCGGCAGAAATGAAAATTACATCAATTATGTTCTTTCAGATACTGTACTGTATATCTTCGTTGCCAACAGAAAACATCAGCAGCTTATTTCTCTGCATGTAGATTCTGTATTTTTCAGTCAGATAAGACAATACAGAAGTTTGTTGTCAATTCCGATATCTTCAGATAACGCCAGGATCGCATATGAAAAGTATAAATCGATCGGATACCAGCTATATAAAACCCTTATATTGCCTGTAAAGCCCTACCTGATCTCCGATAAATTGCTGATCTCTCCCGATAATATTCTTTCATATCTGCCGTTTGAGACAATCCTGACTGCCCCTTCTGCAGATGATAAAATCCTTTACAGGAAACTTCCTTACCTGTTTAACGATTATGATATATCATATACTTATTCAGCAACTTTTCTTGCTGAGACTTCTAAAAAAAGATACGGTTTCGGAAATAAAGCAATTGCATTTGCCCCTGATTATACAAAACCTATTGATATTCAATCGGTATTTTTAAACAGGCAAGTAGAAAATGGTATGCTGCACGATCTACCTTATGCCAGGCAGGAGGCAGAGTATGTCTCTGAAATTACTGATGGAAAGCTCTGTGAGAACAGCGAAGCAAAAGAATCAGTATATAAAACAGAATCAGGCAAATACGACATTATTCATCTTGCAATGCATACTCTTTTAAACGATAAAGATCCCATGCATTCAACTTTAATTTTTAGTCCTGGCAATGATACTACTGATGACGGGTATCTTAACGTTTATGAAATTTACGGAGTACCTTTAAAAGCAAAAATGGTGGTGCTCAGCTCATGCAATACAGGATCAGGTCATTTGTATTCCGGAGAAGGGATATTGAGTCTTGCCAGAGGATTTTTGTATTCCGGAAGTGAGTCCGTTGTAATGTCGATGTGGGAGATAGATGATAAATCTGGAACAGAAATAGTCAAAATGTTTTATGACAATCTTAAAAAAGGGTATTCAAAAAGCAATGCATTGCGAAAAGCCCGGTCTTCTTATTTAAAAAATGCTGATCAGTTAAGATCTCATCCTTATTTCTGGAGTGCGTTGATTGTTTATGGAAATAATAATTCTTTATATTATTCCCGAAAATTGATTATTACAGCAATAATTATCCTTACGATTATTGCCATAATGGTTATTTATTTTAAAAATCGCAAATATTCCTGATATTCAGGATCTTCTTTTACCAACTTAAGGAAAATCTCTTTGCATAAATATTTCTTTCTTCTTGCATAGGTTTCATTTTTAAGATTCATTTTTAATGCTATCTCTTCATATGAATAACCTTCTGAAAATAAATTAAGCACCATCTGCTGATCGGGCTTAAGTTTCTCAATCACCCTGCTTACGATTTTTTCAAGAATAGCATTGTCAATATCTTCTGTTTCTTCTTCATCTGCAATGTCAGACTCTAATTCAGTCGTTTTTTGTTTTTTTCTGATTTGAGCGTTCCACACATTGCGGGCAATGCCATAAAAATACCCTTTGAGATCAGTTGTCAGCTTCAGATTGTCTTCTGTAATCTGTCTGTAAAGTATAATTATTGAGTCCTGGAAAACATCTGAGACATCCTCTTCTGATCCGTTATTCTGTAATACATATCTCTTAACTGATTGAAGATAATTATCATACAGCCAATTCAGGATTTTTTCATCCTGTTTACGGATACCCTCAATGATGGTAATATCTGATGTTCTCTTAAACAATCCCTTCCCCTTATGGTTAAAATTATCAAACAGGGGGTAAATATAATATTTCCACAATCTAAAACTGGTTTAAAAGCGCTGCTGGTTTTTAATTTATATTTGTCAGAGGCACTCATTTGCAAAATATAAATATCTTTACTTCATTAATTATATACTTTCTGTAACTGAGATGTCTTTTCCTTTTGTAAAACAACCGGATGCAATGGATTGCGGACCTGCATGTTTAAAAATGATAGCAGGGTTTTACAAAATGAATTTTTCACTCGAATCGCTAAGAAAAAAATGTTACATAACCAGAGAAGGAGTATCGTTTCTTGGACTTTCTGAAGCTGCTGATTCTCTTGGATTCCGAACGATCGGGGTGAAAATTCCTTTTGATATGCTGACTGAGAATGTTCCGCTGCCATGTATTATACATTGGAGGCAAAAGCATTTCATCGTTGTTTATAAGATTTCGAAGGATAAAATATGGGTTGCCGATCCTGCTGTCGGACTTGTAAAATATACACGTGAAGAGTTCATTAAAAACTGGGCATCTACGGTTATTGAAGGTAAACCAACTGGCCTTGTCCTTATCATTGAACCTACACCTGCGCTATTTGAGAATGAAAATGAGCGCGAAAAGACAAACGGATTCAAATTTCTGTTCCAATATTTCCGCGTGTACAGGAAATATTCTTTTCAGCTTATTCTTGGTTTGATTCTAGTAAGTTGTATTCAGCTTGTTATACCGTTCCTTACCCAGTCAATTATAGATATTGGTTTAAATAACAACGATTTAGGATTTATTTACCTGATTCTTTTTGCCCAGCTTTCGCTTGTTTGTGGAAGAATGTTTGTTGAGTTTATAAGAGGCTGGCTTCTCCTTCATATAGGATCACGGGTAAATGTTGCTGTAACATCGGGATTTCTTCAAAAACTTATGTCATTGCCGGTTGCATTCTTTGATACTAAGCTTACAGGGGATATTCTACAACGCATTGAAGATAACTACAGAATCGAAGAATTTCTTACCTCGACCAGCCTGAATATTCTGTTTTCGTTTTTCAATCTGGTAGTTTTTGGTATTGTACTTGCTGTTTTCAATGTTAAGATACTTCTGATTTATCTTGCGGGTTCTGTATTATATATAACATGGGTCTCACTATTTATGAAATCAAGAGCCAGGCTTGATCATCAGCGTTTTAAACAGATGTCACAATCAAGCAGCAAACTCATAAACATAGTAAATGGCATGCAGGAGATTAAATTGACTCAAAGTGAGCTAAGCATGCGATGGGATTGGGAAAATCTTCAAGCCACTCTGTTTGGTCTCAAAGTAAAAGGACTAAGCATAATACAATATCAGTCAGCCGGAGCCACGTTTATTAACGAGGTGACAAATATCTTAATCACCGTTGTTTCCGCAACGGCGGTTCTATCCGGGAACATGACTCTTGGTATGATGCTTGCAGTACAGTTTATAATAGGTCAGCTAAATGTGCCTGTAAGCCAGATTATCGGTTTCTTCCGGACATCTCAGGATGCAAAAATGAGTCTTGACCGGCTGGCTGAAGTCCATAATATGGATAATGAGGAATCCAATCAGGAAATGAAAGTCCGCAAACTTCCTGATAAAAAAGATATTTATATTAACAACCTTTCATATCAGTATGAAGGACCAAGATCACCTTTCGCATTAAAAAATGTGGATCTCTTCATCGAAGAGAACAAAGTGACAGCAATAGTCGGAACGAGCGGCAGCGGTAAAACAACATTACTTAAAATGATACTGGGCTTTTACCCACCGGTAAGTGGCGAAATTTTGATAGGAGATACGATTTTATCAAATCTCAATCTTAAAACATGGAGAGGAAAAGTAGGTGCAGTCATGCAGGATGGTTTTCTGTTTCCAAATACAATTGCCGCCAATATAGCTCCGGGATCTGAAGATATAAATGAAGAGAAAATGGTAAAAGCAGCCACTATCGCCAATATTAAAGGTTTTATTGAGTCTCTTCCTCTTGGATATAATACCAAAATAGGTGCAAATGGACATGGGTTGAGCGAAGGACAAAAACAACGTCTTCTTATCGCAAGAGTAATTTACAAAAATCCTGACATCATAATTTTCGATGAAGCCACCAATTCGCTTGATGCAAATAACGAAAAGGCGATAGTCGAAAACCTGTCAGAATTCTTTTTGGGGAAAACGGTGATTATTGTTGCTCACCGGCTAAGCACAGTAAAAGACGCAGATAAAATTGTTGTTCTTGACGGAGGAAGAATAAGTGAAATCGGGTCTCACGAATCGCTTATCGGAAAAAAAGGGGCTTATTTTGATCTTGTAAAAAATCAACTTGAACTCGGTAATTAATGAAAGACCGCAAACCTGAAATATTATACTCTGATCCGGTAAAAGAAATTATTTCAAATCCGCCCCGTAAAATCATCAGGTGGGGGACAACTATTATTTTTTCAGTATTTGTTCTTTTCATTCTCTTTGCCTGGATAATAAGGTATCCTGATATTGTTCCGGCTGTTGTTGAAATAACAACAGTCAATCCTCCCGTGACGATGTCAACAAAAATAACGGGTCGGATAAATAATCTTTATGTGAAAGATGGAGAAAAGGTCACTTCAGGCAAGCTGCTCGCAATTATGGAAACAACTGCTTCAATAAAGGATATTAACCTGCTGAAAGATATAATTGATACAATTGACATCTATAAAGATGTACCCACGAATTCCCTTCCTGCTTTTTCCGATCTTGGGGAACTTCAGCCTTCTTATGCTTCTTTTATTAAAAATCTTTCGGATTATAATACCTACATCCGCAATGA
Source organism: Bacteroidales bacterium (assembly GCA_021371855.1). Classification (GTDB taxonomy): domain Bacteria; phylum Bacteroidota; class Bacteroidia; order Bacteroidales; family VadinHA17; genus LD21. Next base: position 25,491 of record JAJFVL010000060.1, read on the forward strand.
TAACTATGGAAGTAAGATCAATTCAGCAATCGCCGAGATCAGGGAGATTCAGGAATATATTAATAAGATAAGTTACCAGGAAAAACTTTACAGGGAAAATCATCTTATTGAAGAAAAAAAATATAAAAGAGACTCATCTCTTTTCTCAAGCAATGTATATTCTGAAAGCGATATTGAAAAGTCGAGACAGGAATTGATAAATATAAATATTGAGCTTCAGCAGGTGCGTCTTGACCGTTCAGAAAAAACTCTTGAACTGGCTGAAAAGAATCAGCAGCTTCAGGATTACCGGATTACACGCCAGGAAGAAAAAGAAAAACTTCAATCAATCCTGAACGAATCATTTCTTAATCTTAAGGCACAACTTAAGATATGGGAAAACAACTATTTGCTTGTTTCTCCGGTTGACGGTACAGTTACTTTCACCAGATTCTGGAGCAAAAACCAGTCAGTCGTAAAGGATGAACCTGTTCTTAACATTGTGCCCATCAATGCTGGTGATTTTGTTGGCAGAATTAACCTGAAGATGCAACGATCGGGAAAAGTAAAGACCGGGCAAATGGTAAATATCAAGCTTAGCGGTTATCCATATCTTGAATATGGTATTATACGCGGAATCGTTAAATCCAAATCGATGGTGCCTGCCGGTGATGCTTATATAATCGAGATAACTTTGCCGCAGGGGCTTACTTCATTGTACGGGAAAAAATTAGAATTTACACAAAATATGCAGGGAACAGCAGAGATAATCACTGAGGATTTAAGACTCCTGCAAAAGATATTCAATCCTTTCCGTTACCTGATATCGAAAAACAAAAGATAAGCAACTTCATTTTCTGTATGGCTCATAATCATCATCCTTTGATGAAGATGAAAATGAGGAAGATGATTTTGTTTCTTTATCCGATTTATTATCCTGGTTTTTTTTAAAGTATTTCTTATACAGCCGGAATCCAAGAGCAGCAAATATGACTACTAAAAGCACTATCTCATTTTTGTCCATATAATGAAGGATAAATTATTTAAACTGGTTCATGTTTTCAAATATATAATTTTCTTGTTGAAATCATTTCGGGCTTTTAATAATATTCATTTCAGATATCAGATTGTCTGCCCAAAATATCTTCCATAATCCCCTTTCATTTTCCTATCCTCATTTATTTATGCCAAATCTTTGAGTATTAATAAATATTTCAATATTTTCGTACTCTGAAAAATCAAGCACTTTTCTAAGTGTTGATTAGTGATAATGAGCTGAAACATAAATGGATTGAATATGATTAAAGAAAATCCGGATGACTCTGTTCGTGAAGAACAATTCGGGGCAAATGATAATGCTGCCGAAACTGAGGATACCACACATGCAGAAAATGCAACAGAAAAAGATTCACTGAACGTTGGTGAAGAACCTGAAGAGAAACAGAATGAAGTAGAGAAAGAGGAGTTTATAGAAGATCAAAACGCTGCGACCAAGTTTGAGAAGGAAGTATTTAGCCCCTCAAATGATAATGCGTTTGACGATATTGAACTTCCCCCGGTTGATTATTCTGGTTATACAAAACATGACCTGATCGAAACATTAGCTCTTCTTGTAGAAAACAGGCCTCCTGCTGAAATAAGGGATGATGTAGAGAGGATCAAGATATTTATTTACAGGAAATTCAAGCTTGAAGCAGATGAAAGAAAGAAAAAGTTTCTTGATGAAGGCGGTAAGATTGAAGATTACAGATCGTGGGTTGATCCCGATGATGCAAGGGTAAAATATCTTCTTGAAAAGTATAAAGAAAAGAAATCTGATTATACTAAGGTTCAGGAAGCAGAAAAATATGATAACCTTAAGAAGAAATACGAGATAATTGATAAAATCAAGGATTTAGTCAACAAGGAAGAATCAATTAATAAAACTTTCCATGATTTCAGAGCCCTTCAGAATGAATGGCATTCTATTGGAGTGGTTCCACAATCGTCATTGAAAGATATCTGGGAGAATTATCATCATTATGTAGAGATCTTTTACGATTATATTAAAATAAATAAAGAATTAAAGGACCTTGACCTGAAAAAGAACCTTGAAGCAAAAGTCCGCTTATGCGAGAAAGCAGAGGAGCTTCTTCTTGAGCCAAATCCTGTAAATGCTTTCAGATCACTTCAGGACTTTCATAACCAGTGGCGTGAAATAGGGCCGGTACCTCAGGAATCCAAGAATGATATCTGGGAAAGATTTAAAGAAGCCACATCACAGATCAATAAACGGCATCATGAGTATTTTGAAAAACAAAAAGACGATCAGCGGAAGAATCTCGATGCAAAAATAGCTATCTGTGAAGAAGTTGAAGCCATCAATCTGCTTGAGATAAAAAACTTCAGGGATTTTGATGAGAAAGCAAACAAAGTTGTTGATTTACAAAAAATGTGGCGTTCTATTGGGTTTGCTCCAAAAAAACAAAACAATAAAGTATATCAAAGATTCAGGGAGGCCTGCGACGCTTTTTTCGAGAAGAAAAGAGCATTCTATACTGACAACAAAGAGACCCAGCTTAATAACCTGCAGCTAAAGACAGAACTCTGTGTTCAGGCAGAAGCTCTTCAGGATAGCACCGACTGGAAGTCTACTTCCGATGCATTGATAAAGCTTCAGAAAGAATGGAAGATGATAGGTCCTGTCCCCCGTAAACAATCTGAAAGAAGCTGGAAAAGATTCAGAAAAGCCTGCGATCATTTTTTCAACAGGAAAGCTGAATTTTTCACTGATCTTGATACCTCATATGAAGATAATCTTAAAGCAAAATATGCAATCATTGAAGAGCTTGAAACATTTGATCCGGGTTCTGATGTACATGCTGCATTTGAACGTCTTAAAGAGCTTCAGAAGAAATGGACCGATATCGGATTTGTCCCGTTTAATATGAAAGATGAGATCACCAACAGGTACCGCAACGCCCTTAATAAGGAGTTCGATAAATTAAAAATTGGCGATGATGATAAGAGTATCCTTAAATATAAAACAAAACTCGATAATCTTAAGGCAAATCCGAAAGCCTCAAGAAAAGTCCATAATGAAAGGGATAAGTTTTTTACCAAAATCAAACAACTTGAAAGCGACATTGTATTGTGGGAGAATAATATTGGCTTTTTTGCAAAATCGACCAATGCCGATGCAATGATCAAAGAGGTAAAAGATAAAATCGAAAACGCTAAAAAGTTAATTAAGACTCTGGAAGAAAAAGTTAAGATGATAGATCAGTCAGGTCTTGACGATTAATGAGATTGATTTCAAATATTTGAACTAATATTTTTTTTGCTTTGGCAGACGTTAAATATGTATTTATTACCGGAGGAGTTACCTCTTCTCTTGGAAAAGGCATAATTTCAGCTTCTCTTGCTAAATTATTGCAGGCGAGAGGCTATTCGGTTACAATTCAAAAACTAGATCCGTATATCAATGTTGATCCGGGAACCCTCAATCCTTACGAACATGGGGAATGTTATGTAACTCTTGACGGGGCTGAAACCGACCTTGACCTTGGTCATTATGAGAGATTTCTGAATGTGCCGACAAGCCAGGCAAACAATGTTACCACTGGACGTATATATCAGTCGGTTATTAATAAAGAAAGAAAAGGTGACTACCTGGGCAAAACGGTGCAGGTTATACCACATATAACTGATGAGATTAAAAGGAGAATTAAACTGGTAAGCTCAGGAAATAAATTTGATATAGTTCTTACTGAAATCGGAGGTACTGTAGGAGATATTGAATCATTACCTTATATTGAATCAGTGCGACAATTGAAATGGGAGCTTGGCCCACAAAACTGTATCGTTATCCACCTCACTCTTGTACCATATCTTTCTGCTTCGGGCGAATCAAAAACAAAGCCTACCCAGCATTCAGTTAAAGAACTTCAGGAGGCTGGTGTACAGCCTGATGTGCTTGTACTCAGAACAGAAAGAAACCTGAGCGCAGATATTAAAAAGAAAGTCGCTACCTTTTGTAACGTCAGTGAAAATGCTGTTGTTGAATCAGTTGACGTTTCAACTATTTACGAAGTTCCTATAATGATGCTCCATCAAAAACTTGATCAGACAATATTGCAGAAAATGGGGCTTCAATTTGATAAAGAGCCGCCATTGACTCAATGGAGAGAGTTTCTTTTAAAACTTAATAACCCAAAACATTCGATAAAAATCGGACTGGTAGGAAAATATGTTGAACTTCCTGATGCATATAAGTCTATTTCGGAATCATTCGTTCATGGTGGAGCTATGAATGAATGTCATGTAAACTTAGAATATATTCATTCGGAGGACATAACAGAAAAAAATGTAGAAGAAAAGCTTGCAGGATTGCAGGGAATTGTTGTTGCCCCCGGTTTTGGAGCCAGAGGAATAGATGGAAAAATTTTAACTGCACAATATGCCAGGGAAAATAATATACCCTTTTTGGGAATATGTCTGGGCATGCAATGTGCTGTTATTGAATTTGCAAGGAATGTTCTGAAGCTCGAAGGCGCTCATTCAACGGAAATAGACCATAAAACCAAGTACCCTGTGATTGATTTGATGGAGGAACAGAAAAGCGTTATAGATAAGGGAGGAACCATGAGGCTTGGAGGTTACAAATGCCTCATTGATAAAAAATCAAAGGCATTCAGCATTTACGGTAAAGAAGAAATCATTGAAAGACACAGACACAGGTATGAATTCAATAATAAATTTTATGATGATTTTAAGAATAGTGGTATGATCCCGGTTGGAATTAATCCCGATTCAAAGCTTGTTGAAATAGTTGAAATACCAAGTCATAAATGGTTCATAGGAGTGCAATTCCATCCTGAATACAGTAGTACTGTCATTAATCCACATCCTCTGTTCGTCAACTTTGTTAAAGCATGCATCGGATAAAATTGAATTGCAAAACATTGCGGTTCAATAATATAAATAATATTACTTATTAATAATTTAAATAAAACTTACCATAAAGAATGGATAAAAATACAATAACAGGTCTTATCCTGATTTTTGCAATCTTCATAGGATTCAGTGTTTATAATAATAGCCGGTTAAATAAAGAATATGAGAAAACTGTTGCAGTAGCAGAGTCTCATTATGCAAATGGAGAACTGGAAACAGCAAAAACTGAATTTATCAATGCTTTGAGATTTAAACCAAACAAGCCTGAGATTATTGCAAAAATAAATGAAATCAATCTCAAACTGGGAGTTTCACAGGAAACTCCAAAGGTCGATACTGCGACTTCTCCAAAAATTCAAACTGAGATACCGGTGATTCCTGCAATTGCAGACTCAATAGCAAACGTGGGGCAATATGGAGTTTTTTCAAATGCTTCCAAAGGGGAAAACGATTTCATTACACTTGAAAATAATAAGGTTGAACTTAAAATATCTCTTAAGGGAGGAAAGGTCTATTCTGCTCGTTTGAAAGATTATAAAACCTTCGATTCTCATCCTCTGATTCTGTTTTCAGGTGATTCGACCGTTTTCGGTTTTAAATTTTTTACTGCCGATAACAGAGCTGTTAAAACAAACGATCTCTACTTCAAACCAGTTTCTGACAAGAAGTCTTTTTTAGTGGATTCTAAACCGGAAAGTGTAAGTCTGCGATTACTGGCAGACAATAAAGGATATATAGAATTCAAATACACTCTTGCTCCTGATAAATACATGGTTGACTTTGAGGTTTCATTCAATTCGATGGAAAACATCATAGCATCAAATCAAAGCAGTCTTGCATTGGATTGGAAAATGTACATACCTCAGCAGGAAAAAGGTCGGATTAACGAAGAGAGTTATTCAACTATTAATTACAAATATTTCCAGGGTGATGTCGATGGCTTGAAGTTAAGATCAAGCAAGGATGAAAAAAGTGACATCACTACTAAACTAAGCTGGGTCTCATTTCAGGATCAGTTTTTCTCATCAATTTTAGTTACAAACGATTTTTTTCTGAGTGGTTCCGTTTCATCGACGCATACACCTACTTCAGAGAAATATATAAGATATTACGAGACAGAGGTAGGGGTGCCATTTAGCACGACCTCCGCTAAACCCATCAGTTTGAAGTTGTATTTTGGGCCAAATCATATTCTTACACTTAAGAAAGAAGGTCTTCAGCTTGAAAAGGTAGTCTTTCTCGGCAGAAATATTATAAGCTGGATAAACAGATTCATCATTATCCCGATTTTCAACTGGCTTGAGAAATACATTGCAAGTTATGGTCTTATTATCCTGATTCTTACCATTATAATTAAGATTGTATTGTTCCCTCTTACATTTAAATCATACAAGTCACAGGCAAAGATGCAGGTGCTTAAACCTTTGATAGATGAACTTGGGAAGAAATTTACCAAGAAGGAAGATGCAATGAAAAAACAACAGGCTACTATGGATCTGTATAAAAGAGCAGGTATAAATCCTATGGGAGGATGTCTTCCAATGCTTTTGCAGATGCCTATATTATTCGCCATGTTCAGGTTCTTCCCTGTTTCAATTGAATTAAGACAGGAATCCTTTTTATGGGCAACTGACTTGTCAACTTATGATTCAATATTAACACTTCCATTTAACATTCCTATGTATGGTGATCATGTCAGCCTCTTTACAATTCTTATGACTTTAGCTACTATCCTTACAATGAAAATGTCTGGATCTACGGGTACAGATCAGCCCGGAATGAAGCTGATGATGTATATGATGCCGGTAATGTTCATGTTTATGCTTAATAATTTCTCATCAGGACTTACCTATTATTACTTTCTTGCCAATATTTTGTCATACGGGCAGAATGTAGTAATGAAAAGATTCATCAATGCTGATGCGGTTTTAGCAACCCTCGAAGAAAATAAAAAGAAGCCCGTTAAGAAATCTAAATGGCAGCAACGACTTGAAGCTGCCGCCAAACAGCAGGGCATGAATATGCCAAAGAAGAGATAACTGGTTAAAGAACTGTTATAAGAAAGGCATCGCGAAAGCGATGCTTTTTTGTTAATATTTTATTATAGTATTCTTTGATTGAAATATAATTATTAAATTTATTTATTCCAATACCAGGGTAATGCGCAAAAAATTCAAGAATAAAGATTTAGCCGCCAGGCTGGGGGTATCTGGTACGTTAGTATCGCTTGTCCTTAACAATAAAGCCGATCAGCAGGGCATACGGAAAGACACTCAGGAGAAAGTACTCACTCTTGCCAGGCAGATGGGCTATTTTGAATCGTTGCATGAAAAAGATGAAGTTGCCCCGGTTGATGAAAATCCGGGTGTAATAGGAATGGTAGTTCCTTCGCTGGATGATCCATTTGTTTATCAAATAGCTCCATTTCTTCATAAAGTATTTTCTGACATAGGAGTAGGCTTTTCACTCGTGACAAAAGATCCTGATGATCAAAGGTACGACAGGCTTATAGGAGCATTCAAAAAATTCTATTGTGGCCTTATACTACTTGGAGATACGGCAGATGAGAATACAGTCAGATCACTGCGGAGCACCAATTATCCATTTATTCTATTAGAAAAATCGGTGAAATTACGGCTGAACACTGTCAATACCGATACTGTTTATGGCGCCATGCTCATAGTAAATCATATTGAAAAACTTGGTTATAAAAACATTATAATTATTACTGACCGTAAATCTTTTCGTTCAGATCCAACTGCTACTCAGAATGTTCTCAATGCCATCGAACAAAAAACTGACATAAACCGCCCTGTAGTTGTGGAAATCGATAATTCACATTCTTTCAATGATATGGATCTTGGCCAGTTTGAAAAATATCTTCGCCCTCCGTACAGGGCTGATGTGATTATAATTATGAATGCTGACCTCGTTTACCCGATAATTACTGTACTCAGGAAAAGAAAGCTGCGGATTCCCCAGGATATAGCGCTTGTGTCGATGGAAGAAGGACCCGGATTTGACCTGATGTATTCTCCAATAACATGTCTGCGAAAACCTCTGTCGATTATGTCGATGAAAATTGCAAATATGATCTGGTCGGAAGTTAAAAATTCAGGAAAAGGAAAATTTAAACGACAGGTCAATATTACTCCCGAACTTATAATAAGAAGTTCCTGCGGTACAGTTTAATCTTTAAAAAAAATGAAAATATTTTCACACCTTTTTCTTTTCCTTATAATTGCCCTGACTTCTGGTTGTTCCGGTAGACATCTCATAAATAATAAGGAATACCTGACAATTGTCGGCAAATCCTTTGAAGAAAGAAAACAATTGGCTGATAACAGAAACGTTGCTCTTTTCGCGGTCTTCAACAGGAAACTTTCAGTTAAACAGACAGAAGCTCTTAAATTTCTCTATGCATTCATGCCGTTAAGCGACCTGGCTGATTATGACGGTGAATTCTTCTTTGCTAATATCGAAATGTCATTACGTGCAAAAGAGGAGACTTCATGGGGAAAAGAAATTCCTGAAGACATTTTTCTTCATTATGTTCTTCCATGCAGGGTAAATAATGAAAACCTTGACTCATTTCGTATCGTATATTATGATGAAATACTCAACAGGGTCAGGAATAAAAATATTCGGGAGGCTGCTCTTGAAATAAATCACTGGTGTCACGAAAAAGTAAGCTATCAACCTGCCGATATAAGGACATCTGCGCCTATGAGTACGATCCTGTCAGCAAGAGGCAGGTGCGGCGAGGAATCAACGTTTACTGTGGCTGCTCTCAGAACTGCAGGGATACCTGCACGTCAGGTATATACACCACGCTGGGCTCACAGCGATGATAACCATGCATGGGTGGAAATCTGGTTAAGTGGAGAGTGGTTCTATATGGGGGCCTGTGAACCTGAACCTGTTCTTGATCTGGGCTGGTTTACAGAACCTGCAAGAAGAGCTATGCTTGTAAACACAAAATCATTCGGAACTGCCCTGGGTAATGAAAATGCAATTAACAAGTTTAAAAACTATACTGAAGTCAACAGTTTATCGAAATATTCTGTTACAAAAAAAATCTTCGTAAAAGTTCTTGATAATAAAGGAGATCCTGTACAAGATGCGAAGGTTGAATACCAGCTTTATAATTATGCTGAATTTTACCCTCTTGCTACTGTTCCGACAAATAGTGGTGGCTTAAGCCGGTTCGAAACAGGATTAGGTGATCTTATGGTCTGGGCACATAAAGGTGATGATTTTGATTATAAGAAAATTACAGTGAATGAAACAGACACTTTAATTTTGAAATTTACCAGGAATGTAAATGAAAGTTACGGCATCGATATTGATTTTATTGCCCCAATGACCCGGTCTGTGCTTCCGGGTCCCTCGAAGGAATTAATTGAACAAAATTCAAAGAGGCTCACAGAGGAAAACACCATCCGTGATAAATATATCAGTTCATGGATTAAACCGGCAGAGGTTAAGGACCTGGCCCTGAAGTTGAGTGTTGATACTGCAAAATTGACGGACTTTTTTAACCGAAGTATGGGCAATTACTCAGAGATAAGATCCTTTCTGTTATCAACACCCGATTCATTGGTGCCACTTGCCTGTTCAATGCTTGAGATACTTCCTGACAAGGATCTTCGCGACACCAAAGGTTATATTCTTTCTGACCATTTGAAGAATTGCACAATACCTGATTGTCATATCGATAGACAACAATCTGATATTGTTTTAAATTATGTTCTTAATCCGAGAATTGACAATGAATTAATTGTCGGATGGCGAAGCTTTTTTAAAAAAAATCTGCCTTCAAAATTAAGAGAAAATGCATATTCTTATCCCACATTAGTTATTCAATATCTGAACGATAATATCAAAATTTGCAATGAAGAAAACTATTATAAAACACCTCTGACTCCCAAAGGTGTGTTTGATCTAAAAGTATCAGATACTCATTCACGTTCAATTTGTTTTGTTGCAATATGCCGGAGTCTTGGAATTCCATCACGGCTTGAACCTGGCAGTATGGTTCCTCAATATTTCTTTAATAATGTATGGAACGATGTGTGGTTTGCTGATCAGAACAAACCTTCCCAGGGAAAGGGATATCTGAAACTTGTTTCTTCAGAAAAAAATCCGGTACCGGAATACTACCATCATTTCACATTGGCAAAATTTGAAAATGGCCGCTATAATACTATGGAATACGAAGAAAATAAAAAGATCACTGATTTTAAAGAATTGTCTCTTGCTCCTGGAAATTACATGCTTGTCACCGGCAACAGGCCAGACGACAAAAAAGTGTTATCGAATGCGACTTTTTTTAATCTCGCTGAATCTGAGCATAAAACCCTGGAGATAACGCTTCGTAAAGAGATGCCTGATAATACTATTCTGGGGAAAATTGACCTTAATAAAATTGGCAGTCTGTTTAGTGAAAAGAAAGAAATATTCATGAAGGGAACAGTAATTATCTGGATTGAGCCTGAGAATGAGCCTACCAGGCATATTTTCAACGATCTGCCACCTTTAAAAAACGAACTTGATTCATGGGGAGGATATTTTCTGTTTTTGTCAGGATCACTTAATGATAAAATTGACCTAAATCCTGACGAGATTAATAAACTGCCATCAAATTCCCTGTGGGGTACAGATGATCATTATTCGTTGTTAAGCGAAAATCTGTACTCCGGTATACCATTCAATGCGGTTTTCCCGCTGGTGATCCAGACCGACAAAGATGGCAACATCATTTTCAGATCAGAAGGTTACAGGATCGGAATAGGGGAGCAGATACTGAAGAATATCAGGTAAATGAGACTTTTCTTACCCCCACCATGCTCTATCCTGACATTAATTATCTTTGTAGGATCGACATTTTCAGGGAATACAAAAGCAGAGAGTATCGATCATTTTATTGATAATGGTTTCCCCGAATTCATAAGATATATCTGATTGCCATTGCTGCTATATACTAAGACTCTCCATGCTTTTTACTCTGAGATAAAATCTTATTAGAGACCAGGAAAATAGCAGGTTTTTTCGATAGCGGGTTTTCCTGGGTAAAAACCACAGTTTTATAAACATCCTCAATGGTCTTATAATCCAGAACATCTGCCGGAGCTCCTTTTTTCCAAAGCTTACCTTCATTCATCAGCAACAGGTAATCGCAATATTCGCTGGCAAGGTTCAGATCGTGAATTATCATCAATACCGTTAATCCCATTTTTGTGTTGAGCTCCTGAACCAGGTTAAGCACCTGTATCTGATGGGAAATGTCAAGCTGTGAAGTCGGTTCATCGAGCAACAGTAATTGTGGCTCCTGTGTAAGTGCTCGTGCAATTCCTGCCAGTTGACGTTCTCCTCCGCTCAATTGGTTCATCAGTTTGTCTTTAAAGCGGTATACATCAGTCAGCTTCATGTATTTTTCTGTAACTTCATAATCTTCTTTAGTTTCGAAGAATTGAAAATCGGAGCGATAGGGCATCCGACCCATCAATACATACTCTTCCACACTAATTGCGACAGATTCTGTGTGTTGGGTCACCACAGCTATAGTCCGCGCTTTTTCACGAATGGATAGTTGAGTTAATATTTTATCATCCAAGGCAATTGTCCCATTTTTGATTTTTAACTCACCTGTTATAGCTTTAAACAGGGTTGTTTTTCCTGATCCGTTTGGCCCGATGATCCCGGCAAAATCGCCTTTCCTGATTCCAAAATTCAATGAATCAAGATGAAAACTGTTATAACCACAGATGAGATTTTCTATTTTCAGGTAGTTCTTTTCCATCACGAAATAGCTTTTTGTTTTGACCGGCTTAATACCAGAATGAAAACCAGACCACCTGCTATTCCGGTAATAACTCCGATAGGCAGCTCATTTGGCGAAATGATAGTGCGGGCCAGTACATCGCTGACAATCAGAAAAAAACTACCACCAAGAAATGAACTGATTAGCAAAATACGGTAATCACTTCCAATGATTGAACGCATAAGGTGTGGTATAATCAGTCCAACAAAACCTATAATACCGCCGACCGCTACACAAAGTCCGGCCAGCAAAGAAGCAACTACAAACAGGATTCGGATAATTACCGATGCATTGATTCCCAAATGAGTTGCTTTAGCTTCACCCAAACGCAGTGCATTGAGTGGTTGGGCAAACATAATTGTAATGAATAGTCCTGCTAATGAGGCAATAACCATTGTTTTTATCAGCATGGTATTGGGCTCATCCAGCGAACCCATGGTCCAGAAAATAATGCTGTGCAAATTATCATCTGATGTTATCGACATAAGGAACATCATTCCTGAAGAGGCAATAAAACTTATCATCACTCCGATAAGCAACATCCGGTTGATATTGATCTCATCTCGCTTTATACCCAGAAAATAAACCAGGAAAATAGTTGCAAAAGCACCGGCAAAACCGGCAACAGGAAGCATGAATTCTCCAAGTTTCAGATTTAACCCTGAAACAATAACTAATGCAACACCCAAAGCTGCACCACCTGAAATGCCAAGTGTATATGGTTCAACTAAAGGATTACGATAGACACCCTGCAAAACTGCTCCTGTAATACTGAGAGCGCCTCCTATCGAGAATGCCAGTAATAACCTTGGAATTCTGATGTTAGTCAATATGGCATACTCCATTCCCGATTGATTTTTCAGGATGGAAAGCATATTACGAAATGGAATTTTCATTTCACCTGCCATTAGAGACCATATAGTGGCCGCTGTTAGCAGAATCAATAAGAACAACACAAAGCCAGTCCAGATGAGGTGTTTTTTTTTCATGATAAATATTTATTACTCTCCCGACAGTAAATTATATGGTCAGAAAGTTGATACTTATGCAAAACTCCTTTAAACATCATTTCCCGTAAGTTAAATTAATAATGGTTTCGAATGTGTCAACAAAAGTAACGGGGGTAGGATTACAGGCTTTGTCTGAGTCTATTATAAATATCTTTTTGTTTTTTGATGCATTAAGTTCTTTAACCTTTTCCCATTTTTTCTTTTCTTCTTCTTCCGCGATTCCCATAGTAACGATAAATATAACATCAGGGTTCCGGAGCAGAATACTTTCGCGGGTTATAGATCCTGTTTTCAGGTCGGAGGCAATATTCCTGGCTCCTGCAAAGGTGATGTAATCATCCATGAATGTACCAGGGAAAACTGTGAAAATTGGATCGGCTCCGATTTGCAGGAATATCTTTGGCTTTTGAGTTGATGTAATTGATTTCTGCAATCGTTCTACTTTTTTCATTGAGTTGTTGATTACAGACAATGCCTTATCCTCTTTCCCAAGAAGTTTTCCGAGATCAAGAAATTGTGAACAAATATCGTTGAATGATTTACATTTTGGATACACTATAACCCTGATGCCAATTTTTCGTAATATCTCAATGGTTTCATTGTCTGTAAGGAGAGTAGTAATTACCAGATCCGGCTTCATTGTGACTACTTTTTCAATATTAACCTTTACAGCCGAGGCCACAACCTCAACCTTGCGGGTGGTATGACAGTAACTGGTACAGCCAACCAGACGATCTTCTGCTTCCAGATATTGAAGGTTTTGCGTAAGTGATGGCGCAAGGGAAACAATCCGTCGGATTTCGTCAGCATAAGTTACCCCGGTAGTAAGTAATATACTAACCAGAAAAAGGAATACATTTTTGATTCGTCTCATAATCCTGTATTTTTCGAGAACTACAATGGTTTCGGGAAAACTATGGAATGATAATATGGTTATCGTTCACGAACTTTTTTCCTCGAAGTTCAAGTTTAAAACATGCATTGGCAGGTTTTCTGGCTTGTCCTGATTTCCGGCGCCTTCCCGTCCGCCGCCTGGCGGACAGTGGCAAAAGTTATGCCGGAAAACGTTAACAGACTTACAGCTGCGGGTACAGCTCCGGAATATTCTCTGACTTGAAGTTCAATCTCCTGTAGTTAATTACACTTTTACAGATTGAAAAATCAACATGTTTTTACCCTTAATCCCTAAAGTGAACATGTTGATTTTTCAGCTTTTCACCCTTTAGGGTCGGGGTGAAAAAAGCTGAAAAATAATAAATTCATTAACCTGTCAAAGTAGAATTAATTACACTATAATTAACTTTTATAATTAAATCAAAGAAGCACCGGATTCCCATATTAAGGTATTTTCTTAAATAAAAATATCCACCAAATGCAAAAACAAAAATAGTAAAAGGAATGAATGAATAAACCTTATTGAATAATCCTTCTAAAAATAAACAGCACTTTCTATTACGGAAATTCAATAAAATGATATTATGAACAACTTTGAGTATTAAATAGAATGCCTCTTCCCGATGATGCAATTATTTTTTTGTTAACAACTCAATAACCAATATTGCAAAAATTAAATTATCATTGTATCACGATTTCAGGTTCTCAGATCAGATTATTTCTGATCGGAGTGAAAAGGGAATCCCGTGGAAAACGGGAGCTGTACCCGCAGCTGTAAGTCTAACAAAAAGTTTTGGCAAACCTCGCCACTGTCCCGATATCAATCGGGATGGGAAGGCAGCCAAAACGGGATGAGCCAGAAGACCTGCCTGTAAAAACATATCGTAGCTTTCGGGTGAAAGGCAAAGAGCAGGACTTATTCCGTTTTATCCTGTTCTTTTTGAGTAAAGTTACGAATGATTTTATACGGGTTTTGTGTCAGGATTTGATGATGCAGTAATCGTGCAGTTTGTGTTTTTAATCATTTTGTAGCGATGCGTATAAATGTTTTTTTATTTCTGGAATTAAGTTGGCTGATATTGATTTTCTCAATAATTGGAGGTGGTGATGTTGTCGCACAATCAATTACTGACTCCGTTTTCCAGGTGCCTGACGTGGTGATACGAGCGCCCAGGAGTGAGCATTTCAGGAATGATATTAAGACCGATGTTTTTTCAGGGGACGAATTAAGTGAATACGCGGGTGAATCTCTTAGCCGCTTTTTAACAAGTAACACAGCTCTCAACATTAAAACCTATGGAACAGGAGGATCATTAGCCAGTATTAGTTTAAGAGGAACATCTTCCAGTCATGTTCAGGTAAACTGGCATGGGGTTCCAATCAATTCAACGACTGTAGGTTCGTTCGATTTTTCCATTGTACCGGCCGACGGATTCGATAAAGTATCTGTAGTGTATGGCGCTTCAGGTGCGCTTTATGGAAGCGGCACTTTTGGGGGAGCAATCAATCTTGACAGTAATTTAAAACCCGGGAAAGCCTTAAACGGATCGGCACATGTGAGTTACCAGTCGCTTAAAACTATTAACGGGAGCGCTTCATTTCTTATCGGGAATGACAAACTGGTATGGAGAGTAAATGCATGGGGAGCAAATTCAGACAATGAATTTACCTATTACGATTACATTAAACAATGTCGGCGAAAACAAACCGATGGTGACTGGCATGATGCAGGCATTATTCAGGATGCAGTGTTGAAGCTTACTCCATCATCAACTCTGGAAGCCGGTTTGTGGTATCAGTTCAAGGCAAATAATATTCCTTCGCGCATAGGATCCACATCGTATGAATCTCAAAAAGATTCAACATTTAAACTTTACCTTGCTTATAAAACGCTAGGCAATCGCTGGGGATTACAGGTGAAAGCTGCCATGTTTAATGATGAACAGGGTTACTGGCAAAAAGCATCAGGGCAGTCCGGCATCAATAGTATTGAATCGGATATTTCTGCCCGTCAATGGTACAGCGATGCCAATTTCAGATACTTTATACTACCTTATTTGTCAGTAGATGCCGGAGTAATAGGCACTTATATTACTGCGGATGTTTCTGCCTATGGTACTTTAAAGGAGGAAAAGGGTCTGGCTGCATTTGCCGGGCTCAAATATGACAAACGCAGATTGTCGTGGCAAACAGCGGTGCGGAAGGAGTGGAACAGTAATTTTTCTTCAGGTATATTGCCATCGTTTGGAATAGCATGGAAGATAGTGCCTGACAATTGGATTTTACGTGCCAATGTTTCGCAAAAATTCAGAAAGCCAACATTTAATGATCTTTATTGGGTGCCCGGTGGCACTTCCGGATTGAAGCCCGAAATGGGTTATTCTGTTGAAACTGGTTCATCTGCAACAGTATGGAAAAATCAAAAAACAAAGATATCGACTGATCTGAGTATATATTGGTCGCAGATAAAAGATATGATTGTATGGCGTCCTGCAGGTACTTACTGGGAAGCAAAAAATTATCAGCGGGTCCATTCTGCCGGGATTGATGCCAAACTGATGTTCGATACTGAACAGCAACGCTGGAAATATCATTCGTCGTTGATGATAACACTAAATCGTTCAATGGTAAAGGTCAACACGGATGATCAGGAAACGCTGATGATTTATTCACCACGAGTGATTACCGCCTGGGAAAATCAGTTCACGATGGGGATTATCGATTTAACAGTATGGCATCATTTTTCGGCTGATCGCTTTTACGACGATAATGCCTTGCTGGATCCATATCAGACCATTGATCTCCGGACCGGGGTGAGAATTCCTGTCGGTAAAGGTACGCTGGGTATACATATTAGTTGTCATAACCTCACTGACACTGAATATGAACTTATCAGACTTTACCCTATGCCCGGGCGTTACTGGTCAGTGAAAATGAACTATGCATTTTGATTTATTCTTAAATATAAACATTGTAAATTTTTTTTTATGAAAACTGAAATTCTGAAAAACTGCACGTTGACTTTATGTGGAACTATATTATTATTGACTTCCTGTGAGAAAACAGATGATGAGCCAAATATTACAGCAGATAACTTAAAAGGAATGTTTGTCGCATGTGAAGGCGATTATGGTAAAGCAAACGGAGATATCACATTTTTTGATTCCAAATTGAATCAATCAGCCAAAAGCCTATATAATGCAGTGAATAATGTAGCATTGGGAGATGTGGTTGAGTCATTCGAAATAGTAGATACACTTGGTTTTATTGTTGTTAATAATTCCCAAAAAGTCACTGTGGTTGACATGAGGGATTTTACACTTATTAAAACCATAGATGGATTCTCATATCCCCGCAGTGTGGTACGCGCCAACGGAAATACAGTGTATGTGTCTAATGGAAATGGCTATTCTGATAATTATATTTACAGCATTGATCTGTCTACGTTATCAAAATCAGATTCACTTGAGGTTACCTCCGGTCCTGAAAAACTTTTAGCCGTGAATTCAAAGGTGTATGCAGCAATTGCCGGAGGTTGGAAGAATGATGGAAAAACTGTCGTTGAAATTGATCCTGTATCATTTACAATAGTCAATACTTATGAAGTCGCTTCAGTTCCCATAGATATCATAAATGACAAAAACAATAATATCTGGGCTTATTGTAAAGGTGTAGCTTCCTATGACGAGAACTGGAATGCAAGTTATTCGAATTCGGGCATTAGCTTAATCAATGTATCTACCAAGGCAGTAAGCACTTTCCCATTAACATCTATGAGTGCTTCCGGTATAAATAATATTGCTGCAAGCAATGATGGCAGCTTGATTTATTATCTTAATGATGGTCTTTACTCCATGTCAGTGACCGATACTGACTTACCTGCTACAAAATTGGTAAATAATATGTTTTATGGAGTTGATGTGGATCCGAATAATGGTTACATCGTTTGCCTGAATGCTGCTGATTCTAAAGCTGTCGTTTATAATCCTGATGGTGTGGAACAATATAGTTTCGAAACAGGGAACTTCCCAACATCTGTTGTGTTCAGCTACTAAATCTGAATAAATAAATTGTTTTATTAACTGGTTAAAGAAGGAATATCTGTCCTATTTAACCAGTTTTCTGTAGTTATCTATAAAGGAACCGATTGTTTCTACTCCAATTTTTTTGGCAATGATTTTTTTATTTTTGTCAAGAATATAAATCATTGGGGTTGACTGTACATTATAATAATAATCAAAATGCGTTTTCCGCTCCGGATCCCAACCGTTTATCCATGTAAGTTTATTATCCTCAATATATTTTGTCCATTTTGGTTTGTCAGCAGTAGTACATACAGCAAACACTTCAATATTATCGTCTTTGGCTTTTTCATAGTACGCTTTCAGCTTTGGAGTTGCTTCCTGGCAATGGCCACAGTTTGGTTCCCAGAAATACAGAATTGTAAACTCCTTTTCAACATCATATAATGAAACAAATACTCCTTTATAAGAATCCATTATAAGGTTCTCGGCCTTTTTGCCAATCAGATTTGGTCTTATCAGCTCTACCTGTCTGCGTAGATCGTCTTTAAATTCTTTTGATGCCCAATCAGCTTTTCCGGAAAGATAAATATCATCAGCAAGCTTTACAATCACTGCATCATGTCCCATTATTTCACTCTCCCTGAAATGGTTAAAAAGAAAGACTGAAACAAATTGAAATACTTTATAGTTGCTCTGACACTTTTGAATTATTTTATCAATCTCCTTGTTTATTGAATCAGGCGCCTGGATAACAATATTTGTAAAGAAGGTATTAAGCTGTGCTTGCAAAATCGGCGTTCTGATCAACCTTTCGTCTGTCAGATCTATATTATCAAAAAAATGATCTTTGTTATAATTATATTTCATTACCCATCTGGCAGAATCCGGATTTGAGATACCATTCTGAACCTTGAATTCAGGAACTTCAATTGGAATTAATGCTCTGACCAATATTGAAAGCAAATTTCCTTCATTAGATAAAACAACACTTTCCAGATAGGATTTCATTTTATCCTCCTGAACCTTCTGTGAAGAGAAAAGTATTTTCAGTGAATCACTGTTCTGTTTATTGTCCTGAATTCTTTTAGAGATGGAGGATGCCTGTTGCTGTAATGCCATCCATTTTTTCTGGTACTCCACAAATGTGGAATTCTCATCCGATCCGGCAAACTTAAGTGTATTAATATAATCGTTATATATGCAGTTGATGGTAAAGAACTGATCTTTAGATATAAGTACTTCGAAATATTTCTTCCCGGGAAGCACAATCATATAAATACCCTGAGGCAACGCTTCCTGCCCCGATATCTTTCCATGACCAGCATTATCAAGGGTTATAGTATCCTTTATATATTGCTTATCACCAAGGTGATAAGCCAGAAAAATTGTAGAATCCTTTAACCCATGGATATTAATGTCAATTTCATAACCATTTTTTAGCTGGCCGAATGATAATAATGAAAACAAAGACAATGAAACAGAAAAGAATAACTTTTTCATTTGTACGTCATTTTATAAAAGCACCTGCAAAATTAGCTAATGCAATATCTTTGCCAAACCTTGTCAAATAAATAATAGGAAAAATAGTATTACATTTGGCATTTCAACCTTTGAACTAGAAGATGAAGATTTCTTTGCTTATTCCTGTATTTGATTATGATATTGTTGAGCTGGTTCATTGCATGAAGGGTGCAATTGATAAAGTTCCTGAACTATATGAGATCATTATAGGGGATGATGGTTCATCAGCTGAGTACAAGGAACTATATAAATCACTTGAAGGGAATAATGTCAGAGTCATCTCTTCCGAAAACAATATCGGAAGGGCTGCAATCAGAAACCGGTTAGCACTCGAAGCTAAAGGTGATTATCTTTTATTCGTTGATGCTGATGCAACTCTTCCCGGTACAGCCGAAGCCTATCTGAAAAAGTGGCTCACTGTGATCAACAGGTCAATGGTTCTTTGCGGAGGAACACTGTATCATGGAAGTCCTCCGGGAGATCCTGACAGACTCCTGAGATGGAAATACGGGAAAAGAAAAGAAGAGATAAAAGCATCTGAAAGGAACAAACATCCGCATGCCGGGTTCTCTACATTTAATGTTATTTTCGATAAATCGGTTTTCTCTAAAATACGCTTTGATGAGGAATTAAAGCAATATGGTCATGAAGATACTCTCATGGGTTATCAGTTGAGAAAAGCCGGGATTGATGTTCTGCACATTGATAATGGGCTTTTGCATGGAGGACTTGAATCGAACAAGGATTTTCTTGATAAAACCAGGCTGGGCATTGAAAACCTGAGCCGGCTTTTTGATAGTGTAACTGATAAAAAAGTATTTTCTGAATGCGTCAGAATAATCCGGATTTATAATAAATGTAAATTTCTGCGATTGACACAAATTTTGTCAAACATATACCTGAGATACAGTGAAAAGATGGAGATCAGGCTTGATACACCAGACATGTCTCTCTGTTTATTTAGTTTCTATAAAATCTGTATGTTCTGCTCATTTCGTGAAATTCAAAGCAAGAAAAAGGTTCTTTAAATTTTCTAAAAATTACTCCTGAAAAACAACTGCGAAGATAATATTTGTTCATAAATCAATTCTTTATTCGCGTTGTGTTAAACTAAGCAGAAATTTGTAATTATTTGTTTTTAATTCTTTTACTCACCATAATGGATTTTGTATATTTGATCTGCCAATACTTTATTTGATACCAAGAAATAAAAAATTTATGGCTAATCCTGTTAAATGGACCATGGATCTGATAAAACGCATTAATAATGCACTTTGGGGTGCTCCGCTTTCAGAAATTTCCAAATGGAAAAATTTTCTTTTTAAACACCTAAGGATTCTCATTATTGCTGCCAGAGGGTTTACAAAAGACAAAGTTCAGCTTCAGGCTTCTGCCCTGACATTTTATACGCTTCTATCTATTATACCTGTTGCTGCTATTGCCTTTGCCATTGCCAAAGGTTTTAATCTTGACCAGGATCTCAGGCAGATAATAACTGACAAATTCACAACCTATGAGGATCTTCTGACTCCCTTATTAAATAAAGCCAGCAGCGCTATTGAAGCAACAAGAGGTGGTTATATGGCCGGAGTGGGGATGATTGTACTTTTATGGTCAGTAATGTCTCTGCTCGAGCATATTGAAAGTTCATTTAATGATATCTGGCAAATCAGATCATCACGGGCCTGGTACCGGAAATTTACGGACTACCTGACAATTATGATTGTTACACCCATCTTTATTATCCTCTCAAGCAGTATTACGGTTTTTGTCGGTACTCAGCTTACTGAATTTATGTCAAGAGCCCCAATTCTCGAATTTTTTAAACCCATTATAAGCTTTTTGGTCAGATTTGCACCATATTTTCTTACATGGGTTGCTTTGACAATCTTGTATCAGGTTATGCCAAACACCAAAGTAAATTTCCTTCCTGCCGTAATCTCAGCAATTATTGCAGGAACTATGCTTCAATTATTACAATGGTTGTATATTGACCTGCAATTCGGAATAACTAAATTAAGTGCTATATATGGCAGTTTTGCCGCAGTCCCTTTATTTATATTATGGATGCAGAGCAGCTGGCTTGTTGTTTTGTTGGGAGCCGAACTATCTTATGCCAATCAGAATATCGCACAGTATGAATATGATTCAGAATCTTTAAATATAAGCAACTACCATAAACGGGCTCTTGTACTTATAATAATGCATATAATTATCCGCAATTTTTCTCTTGGAAAAAAAGCTGTCAGTGCGGAAGAAATTGCAAACAGCATTAAGATTCCTGTACGACTTGTGCGCGATATTCTACAGGATCTCGGCAGCGTGAATCTGGTTTCCGTCATTCACCAGAATAAACAGGATGAACGTCTATACCAACCCGCACTGGATATCGACAGATTAACTGTAAGTTTTGTGTTTTCACGCCTTGACAGGAAAGCTGAAGGGCATGTTATAATTCCGAAAGACAAAGATTACGACAGGGTAATTTCAATTCTTGAGAAATTTGATAGGCTCACATCTAAATCTGATTACAATATTTTAATCAAAGATCTTTAGATACACTGGCATACACTCTTTGTGTTTGATTTTTTACACTTTATAGTTTTCAACAAAGTCAATGAAATCGATAAATGAATTCCATTCATAAAAAAAGTAGTGAGGTAGTTGAATGCTGATATGCTTTGTGTTTTTTTCTTTTTCCCAATACTTATTGAGATTTTTTGGGGGAAAAATCCGGTCAATCTGGCTTGTTACAGCATAATCCCATTTGAAACCCGGCTCTTTTTGTTCCATAAATCGGTTATATAACCACCTGAGTTCATCCTGGAGTGATTTAAGAGTTCTGCGGGGCATCCGTTCAATATTTGTCTGGTAAGTCTTTTTGTCCCCAAACATTTTTAAATAGAAATTATTTATATTTTCCTCAGTAATATTATTTAACAGATCCTCTAATATATTCAGAGGAATACCATACTTATCATCAGCAGGTATAGGTGTACCATTTACCGCAATTGTAACATCAGGTTTAATACCCGTTTTATTCAATAGATATTCAGCTGCCCACACTCCAAGTGACCAGCCTATAAGAACGATCTTTTTATAGGTTTTCATTTCAGGAAGCACCAATGCTTCATCAGCAGAATAATTAGAAAAAAGTATGAAATCAAATTCGTCATTACAGAATGGGATGAAGACATTCTCATCTGTAGCCCAGTCTCCATACAAAACAACAAGTTCATTATTTTTCTCTCTTCTTCTGATATAGGTTTTCATTGCACGCTATACAGCTCAATAAATTATAGTTGAATCCACGGTTAGAATTTCAAAGATAATCTAATTTGATAAATTCAGTAAACACTTCTATGATTAAAAGAGAATGAGCAAATAACAGAAAAAATTAAGAGGAGAAAGGTCGGTTGCAAAAATCTGGTGCGGGTTTTATTTATGAGATAATTCCCGTGTCTACTGTCTGATAAAAGGATGGAACTGTTGTTAGCTGGCGCTATACTTTAAGTTCCTAATGTGAAAGTCAATGTCTGCAATACAATCCTGTTGATTTTCACCCCCAACCTTTGCTCACTCCTCTTAATATTATTAGCTTGAGCTTGGTAACAAATATATTCAAAATATAAATATAATCAAAATATTTCAACGGAATTTTTACAGCATGAGTGTTAATAATATTTAAAATTTTATCTAAATTTATAGAATACAAAAAGAAACATTTTCAGAAAATATGATTGCTGAACTCGAAAAAATATTATACGATGACGGAGGCGGATTCAGGGCTTCATATATTAAAGAGTCTGGCAGCTTATGGCACTTTCATCCTGAATATGAGCTTATTATTAATATTAAATGCAATGGCACCAGAATTGTTGGTGATAGTGTTGAGCTATTCGATCAGTACGATATGGTACTAATTGCGGGAAACATTCCGCATTGCTGGAATTATTACAGAAACGACAATGCTCTCCCAGATAAACACGGAATTGTGGTTAATTTCAAACTGTCATCTCTTGGTGAAACACTTTTATCACAGCACGAATTACACTCTCTTAAAGAATTGCTCAATGACGCTGAAAGATGTATCGCATTTTCAATTGAAGACGCTAAAGAGGCGGAAAAGTATTTCATCCGGATGGTTAATAATAAAGGTATTGACAAACTGATTGATTTTTTCAATATCATTAAAATTCTGTGTTCTTCAGAGAAAAAAGGGTTTCTCTGCTCAGAGAATTACAAACTTGCTTATGATGAGCGTGGAAATAAGAAAATGAACGATGTTTATACCTATATACGGGAAAATTATTTCAAACCAATCTCGCTTCAAAAAATTTCAAAAGTTGCAAAGATGAATCCTATGGCATTCAGCAGATTTTTTAAGAAAAGCTGCGGTGCTTGTTTTGTAGAATATTTAAACAGAGTAAGAACAAACAAAGCATGCTACCTTTTGCGTGAAACAGAATACCATGTACATGACATTGCTATGGAATGCGGTTTTGCCAGCATCTCAAATTTCAATAAACAGTTCAGAAAAGCCGAAGGAATAGCACCAAGAGAATACAGAGCAAGGTTAAAGTAACGAATTGGCGAATTGATTGTTTAAAGATCTGGTCAGATTTCTAATTTTTAAAATATGGGAATGACATTGCTTGAAAAAATACTTGCAGCTCATTCAGAATATAATGAAGTCCACCCGGATGAAATTGCAGATATTAAAATCGATACCAGAGTTGCACGCGACTTCGGCGGCGCTAATGTTGTAAAGAACCTTAAAGATTATGGACTGGAAATAGATGACACCAATAAAACTTTTTTTACTTTCGACTGTAATCCTACAGGTTCTGATCAAAAATATGCTGTCAATCAACATATCTGTCGTCTTTTTGCGCGGGAGAAAGGGATAACGGTATACGACATTGATTCAGGAATAGGGACTCATATCCTGATAGAAAAAGGCCATGTTTTTCCCGGAGCTACAGCCGTTTCAACTGATTCACACGCAAATGTTCTTGGTGCTGTGGGTGCTTTTGGACAAGGGATGGGAGATTTGGATATAGCGGCAGCATGGAACAGAGGAAAAGTCTGGTTTAAAATCCCTCCTTCAGTTAAGATAAACTTTGAAGGGACAATTCCCGGAAATATCAGCTCAAAAGATATTGTACTTAATCTTCTCAAAATTTTTGGAGCCAACACCCTACTTGGCTATTCAGTTGAGATATATGGCCAGTCGGTCGACAACCTTGACCTGGACGACAGAATAACCATTTCGTCGATGGCTACCGAAATGGGTGCAATAATCATTCTCTTTCAGCCTTCCCAGATCATAATTGACTATTGCTCTGAACGTTCAAAAACAAAATTTACGTCTCCTTCAGCTGATAAGGATGCACATTATGACAGAGTATTTTATGTTGATGTAACAAAATTCAAACCAATGGTATCGCTCCCTGGAGAGCCATACCATACTGTAGATGTTTCAGAAGTTCATGGCATAAAAATCGATTCAGCTTTTATCGGAAGTTGCACAAATGGAAGAATGAATGACCTGAAAAAGGTCGCTGCAATATTGAAAAACAAAAAAGTAGCCCCGGGAGTAGTACTGAAGATTGTACCGGCAACTGATGATATCTGGAAACAATGTCTGAATGAGGGACTTATAAATACCTTTAAAAACGCAGGAGCTCTTGTGTCAAATGCAGGATGTGCAGGTTGCGCCGCAGGACAGGTTGGACAAAATGGCCCGGGAGAAATTACTATAAGTACAGGTAACAGGAATTTTGCCGGGAAACAAGGTAAAGGGAGTGTATATCTTGCATCACCTGAAATAGTTGCCGCATCAGCAATAGCCGGCTACATCACAACACCCGATAATATTCCTGAAAAGCCTCTCTTATTCACTAAACCTGAAAAAATATCAGAACCAGCGAAAAAGATTAAACACATTAGCACTCCTCAGAATTGTAAATCTGTTATTGAAGGAAGAATATGGCTCATTCAGAGGGACAACATTGATACCGATATGATATTTCATAACAGGTATCTTACAATCACTGAAGGCAATGAAATGGGACAGTATACCTTTGATAATCTGAAAGGGTACGAAGATTTCTCAAAAAAAGCGATGCCTGGTGATATTGTAATCACCGCAAAGAACTTTGGCTGCGGAAGCTCCCGGCAGCAGGCAGTTGACTGCTTTTCTGCCCTGGGAATCCAGGCAATCATAGCAGAATCATTTGGCTCTATTTACGAACGAAATGCCATCAATGCGGCATTTCCTGTTATTACTTGTAAATCGATATCTGAATATGATATAAAAGACGGGGATATAATAAAGGTAAATTTAAAGACCGGAGAGATATGGAACTCCCGTACTGATAAAATCTGTGTTGCTGATCCGTTTTCAGATATTCAGTTTGAAATCTACAAACGAGGAGGTTTATTGGGTGCGTGATCTGACAATTTCTGATCATAGTGTGTTTTTTCCACATATTCAAACAGAACTGTAATAACTTTAAACAGAATGGTGATTATGAGTCCAAAAACATTTGCTGAAAAGATCTTTAATGCCTCTGCGGGCGAAATAGTTTTTGCGCGACCTGATATTATTCTTACTCATGATAACACTTCAAGTATTTATAAGACATTCCAGAAAATGGGTGGACAGGATGTGGCATATCCTGAACAGATGCTTGTGGTACTTGACCATAATGCCCCTCCGGCTGATGCAAAACTGGCAACTCAATACCAGGAGATCAGGGATATCGTTGCCAGACAAAACATTAAAAATTTTTATGATGCCGGAAAAGGCATATGTCACCAGATCATGTCGTATCACGCACGACCCGGAATGCTCATCGTCGGAAGTGACAGCCATACATCAACTGCAGGCGCTTTCAACTCTTTTGCTGCAGGTATCGATCGTACCGAATCTGCAGCCATCTGGAAAAGGGGAGAAACCTGGTTCAGAGTACCCGAGTCAATTAAAGTAAACCTGTCGGGAAGATTAAAGGAGAATGTTTCTGCCAAAGACCTTGCATTATGGATCATCGGTATGGTGGGATCAGACGGGGCAAACTACATGTCGGTCGAATATCATGGTGACGGAGTAAAAACGCTGGATATTTCTGACCGCATGACGATTGCAAATCTTGCTTCTGAGATGGGAGCGAAGAACGCTGTGTTTCCTCCCGATGAAGTTCTGTCAGGGTTTTATAATGAAAAGATACAGGGAATATGGGCTGATGCCGGCGCCAAATATTTCCTCGAAATTAACATTGATCTGAATGATATATTCCCTGTTGTTGCCGCACCTCATAATGTTGATAATGTTAAATCAGTTGCAGAAATTGCAGGCACCGTAGTACACGAAGGGCTTATTGGCACATGTACGAATGGGCGGATTGAAGATCTGAGAAGAGCAGCACAAATATTGAAGGGAAAAAAAATTAAAGAGGGTTTCCAGCTCAATATTATCCCTGCTTCCAGAAACATATTCCTTCAGGCAATAGAAGAGGGGATTATTTCTATATTCATTAAGGCAGGGGCAAACGTTCTTACTCCATCATGCGGTCCATGTCTTGGAACAGGACAGGGGATACCCGCTAACGGACATACCGTGATATCCACTGCGAACCGTAATTTTTACGGAAGGATGGGGAATAAGGAGGCTGAAATTTACCTGGCATCTCCTGAAACCGTTGCAATCTCTTCATTAACAGGAGTAATTTCTGATCCAAGAATGATTGCCGGGTATGAGAAGTTCCCTTTCAGGACACCTCAAAGCAGAACATTTAAAATTAAGCCCGGAGAAAACAGGAAAACAGGTACGGTCTGGAACTATTCAGATGTTGATAATCTTAATACCGATCAGATGTTTGCCGGGAAACATACTTATAATATTCTGAGCACTGATCCTTCAGCTATTTTGCCTCTTCTGTTTGAAGATTTTGATCCTGGTTTCAGTAAAAATGTAAAAAAAGGTGATATAATAATAGCCGGGGAAAATTTTGGCTGCGGCAGTTCAAGGGAACATCCTTCCGTCGGACTTGCATTTGCAGGCATAAAAGCAATTATTGTTAAATCGGTAAACAGGATATTCTACCGTTCTTCTATTAATCAGGGACTATTGCTCATAGTTCATAAAGAAGCTGTAGAATCATATAAACCAGGCGATCTGGTAAATATCAGCTTCGAAAAAGGAGAAATTTTAATAGGAGAGAAGTCTTTTTCATTTAAACCCCTTCCGGAGAAACTTGCGCAGATCATTGTGAAGAAAGGACTTGTAAATTATATGAAATCATTATAAAAATAGACTCATTTTATTGCCATTTTAAAAATGAAGTTGTAAGAATTGAAAAAAAATGTATTTTTGCAGCCTGTAAATGGTTCCGTAGATTAGCTGGATAGAGCAATACCAATAAATCGGGATAGGTCGTGTGTTCTTTTAAAAAATGATTAGGTGCGTAACTCAAATGGATAGAGCAATCCCGATAAATCGGGATGGGTCGCGAGTTCTTCTAAGAAAATGTTTAGTTCCGCAACTCAGATGGATAGAGCAATCCCGATAAATCGGGATGGGTCGCGAGTTCTTTTAAGAAAATGTTTAGTTGCGTAACTCAGATGGATAGAGCAATCCCGATAAATTGGGATGGGTCACGCGTTCTTTTAAAAAATATTTTGGTTCCGTAGCTCAGCTGGATAGAGCAATCCCGATGAATCGGGATGGGTCGTGCGTTCTTTTAAAAAATATTTTGGTTCCGTAGCTCAGCTGGATAGAGCAACAGCCTTCTAAGCTGTGGGTCGCGCGTTCGAATCGCGCCGGAATCACCAAATGGCGCCAATGGGCGCCATTGTTGTATTATACAGGTGAAACACAGGTGAATCATTTAACATGCCTTATCCGGCATTTTTAGGCAATCCGGGATTGTGGAACCTGTCAGATCCGATACCACCCCGGAACTGAACCCTTCGCGGCAAGATGGATGCCGATGAATTCCGGGATTATATTCTCGGCTTTATCTTTTATAAATATCTGTCGGAGAAGATGGAGTTGTATGCCAACGACATCCTTAAGGAAGACAAAACAAAATATGTTGATATTCCTGATACAGATGATATCCCGCAGGAATTTGAAAAGTTCTGGACG
>JAJFVL010000026.1 GCA_021371855.1 Bacteroidales bacterium
TGTCAATGCCTAAATAACGTTGACCTTTTTAATACTTAATTTATCTCTTTTATTATTTATATGATTTACTGTTGATAAAGGGAGATAACTTGGAGAGTTATTCTCGTTATCAATGGTACTCCTGAATTTGCTTGGTGTTAATTTTCCCAATGCTTTGTGTGGTTTACCTGTGTTATACATAAATACAGCCTTATCTAACAGCTTTTTGAGAGAAGTCATGTTTGTCGGGCCATAAGGATAAAGATAATTATTTTTGATAATCCCATTTAGCCTCTCTGCATGTGAGTTCTCATATACCTTTTCTTCCGTCATTGAGTTTAACATTTCCAATGATTTAGTGAGTGCTTTGAACTCATTGCAATAGTACTGCCCTCCTCCATCTGAGTGAATTATTGCTCCTTTTATATTGACTCTGCCTCGTTCGGTAATTACTCTATGCAAGGCCGGTAGCGTTGTATTCTCAGTGCGCAGATTATCACTTGCTGACCAACCGACTATCTCTCGATTAAATAGGTCCATCATGAACGTAAGATAGTACGTGTCAGATCCTATATCAAAGTAGGTTATGTCACTCACAAAAACCTGGTTGACACGTGTAACCTCAATATCCTTTATCATGTTCGGGAACCTGGTCACTCCAAGGCTATTGGTTGTAACCCTAAAATTCCTTAATTTCTTAATCCTGTATCCAGAGTCCATACAGAACCGCTCAAACTGATCTCTCCCCATGCAGCTTGGTTGAAGCTTCAGGTAGATATCCCTGGCTGACATACGAGGATGATCAATTCGCAACTCATTAATCATAGGGATTAATTGTTCCTGCTCTTCAAACTTATATCTTCTGCGCTTTAGCATCTGATGGAAGGACTGTTTACTTATAGATAATACTTCGAACAGGTTACTTAACTTTTTTTGATGTTCTTTCCGGTTGAAATAGTACCAGACGAGAGTTTGGAACCTACTTTTTTTTTGATATCAACATTATATGTAGCTTCTGCTATCTCTATCATCTTATCCTTAAACTCAAGCAATAATTGCTTTTGTCCAACTATTCTCTCAAGTTCCTTTATCCTCTCTTCAAGCATCTTAATCCTCTGTGTATCACTCTTTGGTTCAATCACTTGCTTGTGCTCTTTTTTTGCCATAGATGAGTATGTAAATATCCATCGATAAACTGATGTCCGACTAACCTGATAGGTCTTACAAACATCGCTTACCGAATTATAATTCCTTTCTAGATCTCTAACAATCTTCTTTTTAATATCATTACTAAAGTAACGATTTTGTCTCGATCTTAATTCTTCTGTAAAAATGCTATTTGTTCCCATAATTATACGTTAATTTTGGTCAACGTATTTCAGGCACCGACACAGTGTCAAAGTTCCAGAGACCAATTACAGATTACTGAATACCGATTTCTGATTACGCTCTCCCCTATCTCCTCTCTCATTTTCACACTATTGTTTTTCATCATCTTCCGTCAGAGAGAATATTTTCTCCGCCTCCATCCATTTCTCGCCCGATGATGCGCCGGGATCAGCGTCCTGGAATCTGGCAACAAACGCCTCCCACTCTGCCTGCCGGGGTAATTGTGCCAACCGTGCAAAATCCCTTTCCCTGTCAAAACCTTCCACGGTGTCAACTATCATGAATAGCGTGTTGCCATTGATGAATATCTCCATATTGGTTATCCCCACCTCACCTATGCCTTCCTTTACCTCAGGCCATACGTTACGGTGAACGTCCCGGTATTTTGCAATAAGTTCAGGATCGTCTTTGAGTTTTAGTGTCTGGATTATTCGCATGTTATTGGTTTTTAAGATAAAAGATGTCAGAAGGCACGGATTACAAATCCGCGCCAGCGGCGGTTACTTACTCACTCCTGCCGGTTCGATACCTGTCATACTTTCGTCTTTTTAACCTTTGTCTCTTTCGAATGATAACTATAGCCATAATCACTCCCGTACCGTGCATAATTTCCGTACCTGATCTTTCCGTACTGGATATCATTTAAAAGAAGACTGGTGCCGTTTATACCGTTGGCTTTAATACCGGTAAGTGTACCTGAAAGAAGAGGCTTTATGGTTTTACCGTGACGCACAAGTATAATAGTAGCATCAGCAAAAGTCGCCAGTGTCAGACTGTCCGACACAGTACCTATGGGAGCGCTGTCGATAATTATATAATCATAAAGCTCCCTGAGCTCTGACAGCAGAGCGGGAATATTCCCCGAGGCGATCAGCTCGGCAGGATTCGGAGGAATGGGACCCGAAGGAATTATATCGAGATTATCAAACCTGGTCTTCTTTATTATTTCATCTGTCTTATCACGTCCTATGAGCCATGTTGACAGACCCTTCTCATTTGAAAGGTCAAATTCACTGATGATCTTTGGCTTACGCAGGTCAAAATCCATCAGCAGTGTCTTCTTACCCATGAGGCTATAGACCGATGCAAGATTTATAGCAGTAAATGTCTTACCCTCATCAGGCATTGATGAGGTGATAAGTATGACAGGTGACTTTATATCCTTCGTGAAGAACCTTATCCTTGCCCTCAGCGATCTGAAAGATTCTGCCACCGCCGAGGAGGGCTCTTCAAGAACCACTAAATCTTTGTTGAGGGTACTTTGAGCTATGTGCCCGGCTATGGGAAGATCCGTTATCTTCTTCAAATCATCATCATCCTTTATGGTATTGTCAAAAGTATCAATTCCGATTATCACCAGGAAAGGAAGCCCTAATCCTGCAAGTATCGCCAGAAGGTATACCCTGACAGGTTTAGGTGAAACAGGCACCTTGTCGGGTCTCGGTCTGTCGATCATCTCATTATCAGGTGTATTTGAGGCTTTCTGGATCTGGGCCTCAGCTTTTTTCTCGAGGAGGAATGAATATAATACGTCGTTCAGTTTGAATTCCCTTTCAATTCCCAGCAATTCCCTCTCGGTCCTGGGGAGTGTTGCAGCGCTGGCATTGATCGACCTGGTCTGCTCGCGGTTCTCCTTCATGGCAAGCTCATTTGCATGTCTTACCCCCTTAAGTGTTTCATTCAGTGCATCGCGGGTATTGCGCAGCTTCTGTGCGATCTGGGCCTGCATAGGATTCCTGTCGCCAATGCTGCGGCTGAAGTACTGGCTCTGCAGGTCGGACAGTTCAATTACAAGCCTTGTAAGTCCGGGATCAGTTATCCCCATGGTTGCGGGGGAAACGGGGAGCTCTCCGCCGGCATCTTTTGAAAGATACCCTGCCAGATATTCATAGTAATTCGATTCAATTACAAGCTTTGCCTTCTCATTTTCAAGATTCATCGCCTGGGTGATGATCTGCTGACCCTGTGCCGACATATCCATTACCCTGTTCGCGGACCGGAACCGCTGAAGCTTATCTTCGGTAATATTCAGAGAATCGCTTATCCCCAGAAGCTGGTTATCTATAAAATCTATTGTCCTGACGGCCTCCTTGTTTTTCCTTTCAAGGTTGTTGTTCAGGAAGACAGCTATCAGCTTGTCAAGGAAATCCATTTCCATCACCTTGTTTGTCCCGACAATACTGAGATTGATTATTGTTCCTTCCTTGGAGGCAGGTTTTGCTTCCAATCTTGAACGGATACTTTCGACAAGCTTATCGCGGCTGTGAATAATAAAGTACAAAGGCTTCTCACGGTTTTCCGGGGTATAAAATCCGGGGACCTGTTCAATCCGCATCTTACCCCCTTCAATATCAATAGTATCGCCGAATGCAGCTTTTGTTTTAAAGTCGTGGAATTTATCAGAATGTGCAGTAAGAATGAATGTATTACTTCCCGTCAGTTTAATCTCAAATTCCATATCTTCCGGTATCTTTCCCGAAGCATCGGTATAAACCCTGACAGGACTTTCGGGATATAAAGGAACCTTATTCATTCTTCCACGATAATAGTATTCGATATCAAATGGCAGTTCAGAAAGTACCTTGTCAACTATTGACCATGAAGTTATTAAAAGGAGCTGGTTGTCGAGGTTCTGCATCCCCGGCCGTACTCCGAAACCCTCGAGGATCTTGTCAGATCCGATAATTGACTGACTTTTTTTGTCCTCTTCAATAAGCACTGTGGCCGAGACCTTCCATGTGGGAAGCGTATGAGTGAGGTAAAGCCATGCAACGGTAAGCGCCACGAAAAGCGCCAGTGCAAACCAGTACCAGTTCGAAAGAACAAGATAAAAGAGTTTTGTCAGATCTATGTCGTCATCCTGTTTAGCGGTGACTGGACGGGTGTAGGGTTTGGGGGATGGGGACTCGGGGATCATGTGATAAAAGATAAAAGTTTAAGGTTTAAGGTTTAAGGTTTAAAGTTTAAAGTATAAGGGTTGAAGGGTTGAAGGGTTGAAGGGTTGAGGGGTTGAGGGGTTGAGGGGTTGACGTTTGAGGGATTCAAAGTTCAGACAAATTCAACATGTAAAATGGAACAAGTAGGCAGCGGAGAGAGGAGACGGAATATTGAACAAGGAACAAGGAATGTTGAACATGAGATTGAAAATAATATTGAACAAGGAACAAGGAATACTGAACATGAGATTGAAAATAATATTGAACAAGGAACAAGGAATACTGAACATAAGATTGAAAATAATATTGAACAAGGAACAAGGAATACTGAACATAAGATTGAAAATAATATTGAACAAGGAACAAGGAATGTTGAACATGAGATTGAAAATAATATTGAACAAGGAACAAGGATCAAGGATCAAGGATCAAGGATCAAGGAATGATGAACAAGGAACAAGGAATATTGAATATTGAACATGGAACTATTAATATTGAACAAGGAACTATTTGACTACATTCCAGATAAGGACAAATGTTGTGATCGTACTGAGGACAACCGAATAGGGAAATGTGTTCATCCTGAAAAACCTGCCTTTCACAGGCTGGGCATAAATGACATCATTAGGCATAACATAGAAGAACTCTGAAGACATGATGGAACGGTCGGCAAGGCTGAACTCTTTTACGATATTGCCGCCGGTTGTCTGCCGGATGATCTGAATCTTCTGCCTGTCGCTGAATTCGGTAAGATCGTTGCCCATGGCAAGCGCCTGGAATATATTCAGCCGGTCTTTATATATCGGATACCTGCCCGGCTTCTGCACTTCACCGATAAGACTTACATAGTTGTTTATCATCTTCACTGAGACTGCAGCATCAGCGACATAATCCTTCAGGGCTTCCTCCACTTCAGTAGTAACGGCAGCCAGTGTCTTTCCGGCAACTAAAATCGTTCCGGCATATGGTAAACGGATATTTCCTGATCCATCTACAGGATAGCTTACCAGTCCCGCACTAAGCTCTGTTGTGCTGATACTGAATGAAGTAACCGGCAAAGCATTGAACATCTCCGACCATTTCGGATCGGGAGTAACCACCTTTATATAAAGGTTGTCGTATGGCAGTATCTTATAATCGGCCGGCGTGACTGCAACAACAGTATCGGACAATGAGCCATCGTACTGAAGATAGGTCAGCTTTTTATTGGTTACACATGATGCCAGCGAAACGGCGATCAGAAAAACGACAGGAGCAACTGTTTTTGTAAGATGTTTTGTCATATTAAGGTAGTGAAGTGTTTCAATGATTCAAGATTCTGTTTTTTCAGGGTCATTTAAATCTACTATTCTGAGACTCTGAAACTTTAAAAAGCAAAAGTAATCCCTGAATTTAAAATTTACAAATGACTCCCATCTTCAGATTGATAAAGGTATTTATTACGGAATATCCTGTCTGCATAAGAAAGCCGGTCGATAGATTGACTGCGAATTTGCGAAAGACGGAATAACTGGCTCCGATCCCCGGATTCATGAAGATCTGTGTTTCATCGAGGTTGGAAAAATTCAGCAACAATCCGCCATCGGCATAAAGGTAAGGAGTCAGGCGGCTGAAATTCATTTTGCACCTTATGTCGAGAAAAAGGGGGACCAGGGATCCGTCGTCATAAATTGAGAGTCCGGTTCCGGCAGCTATAATGAAGCTTCTGTTAATCTGGGATCCGACAAGAGTGGTGAATCCTGAGAAGTTTTTTGAGTATGGAACACTCACATCACCTGCACCAAAACCGGTCTGAAACTCAGTAATAGAAATTATACCACCGCTGGTTTCGAGAGTTTCATAGGGCATGTTAGGATAAACCAGATCCTGTGCTGAAACCCTGAATAGTGTAAAGGTGAATACTGTCAAAAAAACAGGCAGATGTCTCACTTTTAAGAAATTCCGATATTTAAAACTTATAAGTAACCCCGGTCTTCAGATTAATAAAGCTATCCCTGAGGTCACCAAACTGAGAGAAAAGACCTGTTCCAAGATTGACCGCAAAATTACGATTAATGGTATATCTGACCCCTATTCCCGGGTTTATGAAAAGCCTTGTATCTTTTTTTGCTGAAAAATCCAATAACAGGCCGCCATCGCCAAAAGCGTAAGGGGTGAACTTATCGATAATAATCCGATACCTGACATCGATGAATAATGGAACAAGAGTTCCGTTATTATAAAAATGCACCCCTGTTCCACCGGCGACAACAAAACTTTTGTCTATCTGGTAACCATGTATTGTTGTAAATCCAAAAAACGATTTTGAATAGGGAACACTTGTATCTTTCAGTCCAAAACCGGCTGTGAATTCATTAATTGTTATATATCCGGGCTCTGAGCTCAGATTTATTTCTGGTCTGTTGGCAGTAAACTTGTTCTGCGCTGAAACAAAGGATACTGATAAAAAGATAACTGCTAAAAGGGTTAGAGATCGTTTCATAATAATGAGTGTTTATGGTTGAATGGTTGAATGGTTCACAATTTTCCATGCTTCCGCCCCGTCAGTCCCACAGATTAAAGTATTGAAAACAACAAATAATGTACTTCTGAAGCGTTTCTGCCATAAACTGAAGAATTGCTCCGGAATGCATCAGATACTTCCAGGTTATCTGTATTGACTATCTATAGATCGATTAACAAAATACTTACCTTTAACAAATTAAAGGTTGTACGTAAAGTTATTAACTGATCAGACATTTGCAAAACAAACTAAACATAAATTCAAATTAACGATTTCTTAATCTGACAATTAAATCTTCAGATCAAAAAATAAATTTGAATTATGCCAACAGGCAAAAGTAACAATTTTTACAGGTTGTTATCATAGTATTCAAAATTTATCAATAGCGTCCGACTGAAAATATGAGATTCTTCGCTTCGCTCAGAATGACAATTACTTAGAAGGTTGTGGGGAGAAGGAGGCGTTTGGTGGCGGGTGCCGCCAAACACCTTCTTCTCAAAAAAACAATTACCTGTCATTCTGAGTGAAACGAAAAATCTCTTGTTAATTTCACGAATTATCCGTTTAGTAGTAAAAATTTCTGAATAAATAAAAGTAACTTTATCATTATCATTTTCTTATAGTTAACAGAAAAAAATCTGAACTAAATAATTGGAAAAGTTTAAGGTTTCTCGTTTCTTGCGGGGAGTGGGGTTGAGCTGTTGGATGCGGGGGGGCTAAAAACAAATTGAACAGGGAATATTGAACAAGGAACAAGGATCAAGAATAATGAACAAGGAACAAGGAATATTGAACGTGGAACATGGAACTTGAAACATGGAATAATGAACAAGGAACAAGGAATAATGAACATGGAACATGGAACTTGGAACTTGGAACATGGAATATTGAACAAGGAACAAGGATCAAGAATAATGAACAAGGAACAAGGAATAATGAACGTGGAACATGGAACATGGAACAGGGAATATTGAACAAGGAACAAGGAATAATGAACGTGGAACATGGAACATGGAACCAGAAACTATAAATAAAAAATATGTATCCATACAACTATTTATTTGATTTTACGAAAAACGTCTTTATGAAGATGGGATGCAGTGAGCACGACTCGACGATCATAGCTGAAGTGTTTCTTGCTGCTGAGCTGAGGGGCCATGCCTCCCACGGAATGATAAGGATAAAAGACTATTACCAGCTTTGGAAATCGGACAGGATAAACACTGATCCTCATGTAAGGATAGTACACGAATCGCCCAGCACCGCCGTTGTCGACGGAGATAATGCCGTGGGAATGGTGGCAGCCCGCAGATCGATGGAGATAGCAATCGAAAAGGCAAAAAATGCCGGTACAGGATGGGTCTCAACACGGAATTCAAACCATTTCGGGATTGCCGGATATTACTCAATGATGGCTCTTGAACACGATATGATAGGTATCTGTCTGACCAACGCCAACCCTCTGGTTGCTCCCACTTTTTCAATAAGCAGGATGATGGGTACAAACCCAATCGCAGTTGCCATTCCCGCCATGAAACAGCCGCCATTCATTGCCGACTTTGCAACAACACCCATCGCCAGGGGAAAACTGGCAGTTGCTGAAAAGAAAGGTGAAAAAGTTCCGTTCGGATTCGTGCAGGATAAAGACGGACAACCTTCAGATGATCCGGAAATACTCAAACGGGGAGGATCAATGCTTACCCTGGGAGGCGACAGGATACACGGCAGTCATAAAGGATATTGCCTCTCTTCGATAGTTGATATTTTCTGTGCTGTCTTCAGCGGCGCTAACTTCGGACCCTTCGTGCCGCCAAGCGTGGCTTATCTTCCGGTACTGGATAAAAAAGTAGGGGAAGGAACAGGACATTTCTTCGGGGCTATGAGAATAGATGCCTTCCAGCCTGCAGAAGAATTCAAGCTAAAAATGGATGAGTGGATCAGTACATTCAGAGCTGCAAAACCGGTGAAAGATCAGAAATGCGTACTCATTCCCGGCGATCCTGAAAGAGAATCCACTGAGAGGATCATGAGGGAGGGAATCGATATTATTCCGGCAATTAAAGATGATCTGGTGGAGATTGCGGGGGAGCTGAATATTAAGTTTAATTAGAGAAGGTACGGGGAGCGAAGTCCGCTGGCGCGGATTTGCAATCCGTGCCTTTTACTCTGTTTGGATTACATTTTTGCGCTAACAAAGGGCGAACTTAGCACCGATTGCAAATCGGCGCTAGCAGGGAGCGAAGTTACATTTACTGGTTCATAAAGCCCTGATCGTTTAGAACCTGAAGCAACATCTTTGAAAAGCCGATATTATCGGCTTTTGTGTACCTGATATCTGTAAACACCTGTGCAAGAGTCTCTTTATTGTTCTCTTCCGTAAACTGTTTCGAATCGTTTCTCTCCTCTTTTTCCTTATAGTACATTTCGATATCCCTGATTGTATAATCGTGGTATGTTTCTTTATGGATCACAGCTTCAAGAGGAAGCCTGTCGGTCTGTTCAGGTTTTTCAGCCGGCCAGCCCAGAGTAACAGTAGTAACTGGAACAACACCTTTCGGAAGCTTTAACGTCGCGATGATCTGATGAGCCATATATGTTGTGGTACCAAGATAACAGATCCCAAGTCCTTTTGATTCAGCTGCAATACAGACTGTCTGCGCAACAAGCAATGAATCGATGGAAGCTGTCATAAATGACAGGAAATTATCATAACCAGGGTCAGCTTTTCTGATATGGCACCATTTGTTAAACCTGTTGAAATCGGCACAAAATGTAAGGACCACAGGAGCTTCAGTTATCATCTTCTGATTAAAATGTGACGGAGCAAGCTCTGCTTTTATCTTTTCATCCCTGGTAATTATAATGCTGTAAGCCTGCATATTTCCGGTATTCGAAGCCCGGCAACCCATTGTGAGCAGTTCATTAAGAAGATTATCATCAACAGGTTTCGCTGAGTACTTTCTTATTGATCTCCTGTCCGTCAAAACACCTGATATCTCTGCCATAATTTAAATTATTAATGCAATACAAAGGAAATAAATTCCGGACAGATTACCGAACCGGAATTTGTCAAGACATAGGAAATTTTAATTGTTTATGAGGATAATGTTTGTTATAATTGTTAAAGAATTTTTTACTTAAATATTGAACCATGAGCAGAGCAGTTACGCTTTTTACGGGCCAATGGGCAGACTTGCCTTTTGAAACTGTTTGTCAGAAAGCCCGGTCGTTTGGCTATGACGGTTTGGAACTGGCATGCTGGGGCGATCATTTTGAAGTGAATAAAGCTGATGAAGAATATTGCCGCAGGAAGAGGGAGATGCTTGCAAAATACGGGCTTAAGGTATTTTCCATCTCAAATCATCTTGTTGGTCAGGCTGTTACAGACCGTATCGACCAGAGGCACAAAAACATTCTGCCTGGTTATGTCTGGGGAGACGGAGATCCTGAGGGTGTTCGTCAGCGTGCAGCCGAAGAGATGATAAATACGGCCAGGGCTGCCAGTACCCTGGGAGTGTCAGTTGTCAACGGCTTCACGGGAAGCCCGATATGGCATTTGAATTACTCTTTTCCTGCTGTCGCGCAGTCGATGATCGAAGAAGGTTATGCTGATTTTGCATCGCGCTGGATACCGATTCTTGATAAATACCGCGAAATGGGGATTCTTTTTGCGCTCGAGGTACACCCTACCGAGATAGCATTCGATATTGCCACGGCACGGAAGGCACTGAAAGCTGTTAATAATCATCCGAATTTCGGATTTAATTTCGACCCTTCACACTTGGGTTACCAGGGGGTTGATTATGTGGGATTTATTTACACATTCGCCGAAAGGATCTTCCATGTTCATATGAAAGATGTCGCCTGGTCCGATGTACCGGCTGAAGCAGGTGTGTTCGGCGGTCATACCGAATTCGGAACAACCGGCCGTTACTGGGATTTCAGGAGTCTGGGTCATGGCAACATCAATTTTGAAGAGATCATGAGGGCTCTTAACCGTATAGGTTATAAAGGTCCACTCTCAGTGGAATGGGAAGACAGCGGCATGGACAGGGAATTCGGTGCAAAAGAGGCATGTGAGTTTGTCCGCAGGATAGATTTCCCATCATCCAATATATCATTTGATGCAGCATTTGAGAAGTAGGTGTGAGTGGAGAGCGATGAGCGATGAGCGGAGAGCGGAGAGAGTGAAAAGTGAAGGTAACTCCGTGGTAAAACATAACATAGAAAATGAAAAAAGTACATAAAAATCCATTTAAACAATAAGAAATGAAAAAGATAAGAATGGGAATGATCGGCGGCGGTTTTGGTGCATTCATTGGTGATGCTCATCGTCGCGCCTCCAGGATATGCAACGACTTCGAACTTGTAGGAGGTGTTTTTGATGTCGACTATGAAAAGAGTAAACTGTTCGCTAAAAACGAAGGGATCGCTCCCGAACGTTGCTACAAAAGTGTTGATGCCCTTATTGCAGCTGAACTTGCCATGCCTGCTGACAAAAGGATGGAAGTAGTGGCAATAGTTACACCTAATGCACTCCACTTCTCTTTTGCAAAAGATCTTATGACTGCCGGCTTTCACCTGGTCTGCGAAAAACCAATGACCATGACGGTTGAAGAGGCTCTGGAACTTGAAGAGATTGTTGCGAAGACGAAACTCACATTTGCTCTTAACCATACTTATACGGGGTACCCGATGATCAGGCAGATGAGGGATCTTATATCAAAAGGTGTCCTTGGAACGATCCAGCGTATTGATGCCCAGTACTACCAGGGCTGGATCAACTCAATAATCCATGGTACCGACAGCAGGATCACCGGTGTCTGGAGGCTTGATCCAAAACATACCGGAGCGAGCAGCTGCATGGGCGATATCGGTGTTCATGCCTTTAATCTTATTGAATACACAACAGGGCTGGAGATAAAAGAGGTGCTTTCTGATCTCAATCCTGTAAAAGAAGGTATTAAACTTGATCTTGACGGTACTGTTCTTTTGCGTTTCCATAAGAACCTGAAGGGAGTGATCAGGGCCAGCCAGGTCTGCGGTGGTGTAGAAAATGGTCTGACCATAGCAGTATACGGATCAAAAGCGAGTCTCAGGTGGGGACAGGAAAATCCCAACTATCTCTATATGCTGAGCGACACAGAACCGACGAAAATATACAAACCTGCTCACAGTTACAATGAACCACTTGCAGAGGCAGGTCAGACAATGCCCTGCGGCCATCCCGAGGGTATCTATGAAGCTATGGCAAATATTTACAAGGGCACTGCAAAATCGATCAGAGGTGAGGAATTTACTGCCGGTGAATTCCCTACAGTCCATGATGGCGTGCGTGGCATGAAATTTATTCATTCGGTGGTTAAATCGAATAAGGAGGGGAATGTTTGGGTGAAAATTTAAGGTGTGAGGTGTGAGAAGTGAGCGGATAACGGAGAGCAGGAAAAGAGAGAAAGAGGGAAAGCTTTAGAAGCTATAGAAGCTTTAGAGGCTTTAGAGGCTTTAGAGGCTTTAGAGGCTTTAGTGTTTTATTTTAGAAAGACTCGACATAATTTGCAGTGGCAGCTTATGCAAAATATATAACTTTACCAACTTTCAATGAGTTGGCGTTAAACAGTAAAATAAATTTATATGGAAAGTTCAAAAAATTCTAAAAATCAGGTATCAAGACGCAAGTTCCTTGGACTTACGGCTGCAACGGTAGCCTTTTCGGCAATTCCGGTGAATTTCAGTTATGGCAGTGAATTGCGGACTCAAAAGGCAAACAAGCCCAATTCGAAATTTGGTGGCGTTCAGATTGGAGCAATTACTTACAGCTGGCGCAGCATGCCATGCAGCGCTGAAGATGTCCTTAAATATTGCCTTCAGACAGGTATCAGTTCCATTGAGATGATGGGTGATGTAGCCGAAAATTATGCAGGGCTTCCTCAGCTTCCGGCAAAACCGAAATCGAACGGACTGCTGTCGGATGCTGAACTAAAAACTTTTGAAAAAGCCACCGCTGAAGCAAAAGAAGCTCAGAGAAAATGGCGAATCTCTGCTTCTATGAAAAAATTTGAGGAACTTCGCAAGATGTATAATGATGCAGGGGTAACAATACATATCGCAAAGTTTTCACCGGAGAGCTGGTCAGATGACGAGATCAGATATTCCTTCAAAGCAGCCAAAGCGCTTGGAGCCAAAGGCGTGAGCAACGAAATCGGGGAAAAAGCATGTAAACGTCTGGGACCTATTGCCAAAGAATACGGGATGTATGCCATCTTCCACCAGCACATGCAACCCGGAGAACCTGGCTGGACTTTTGACAAATTTCTGGAATATTCCCCGGCCAACATGCTCAATTTTGATGCAGGACACTATTTCGGAGCAACAGGTCTTCATCCAAACGGTTTAATTGAAAGGCTTCACAACAGGATCGTAAGCGTTCATCTCAAAGACAAAACCGGACCAAAGAGTAATCCTAAAAATACGAATATGGCATGGGGAAAAGGAGAAACCCCGATTGCAGATATCCTTCTGCTTATCAAAAAGAATAAATGGCCTATCAATGTCGATATTGAGCTGGAATATCCTGTACCGGAAGGTTCTGATGCAGTAGCCGAAGTGAAGAAATGTGTTGAATTCTGCCAGAAGATACTGTCGTGAGGTGTGTGGTGCGATGTGTGAGGGGTGAGGACCTCTGTGTCTTCCTGAGGTTAACACTTCATAATTTAGTTCTCCTCCGGTATATCAGATAGGCACAACCGGCTCCTAACAGACCGCCCACAATGACAGGAAGTATTGTAGAAGAGGTTCCTTTATTTCCGGTTTCCTGTTCCTCCTCAGCATAATAGGATGCCGGTTTTGCATCGGCATCCTTATTA
Organism: Bacteroidales bacterium; assembly: GCA_021371855.1. Lineage (GTDB taxonomy): Bacteria > Bacteroidota > Bacteroidia > Bacteroidales > VadinHA17 > LD21. The sequence continues at coordinate 13,671 of JAJFVL010000026.1, forward strand.
GTTGCATTTGCCTGATTCATAACACTCATCAGAAGCATTAATGCCACACAAAACGCTAAAACTGACCTTTTCATCTCTTATCTGTTTAAATTTATTTTATCGTTTAAAAGAACATCTGTCATTTTCTTTTCAATATCCGGCAATCCCTTTTTGTCGCCGGCTTTAATCCGGATATTTTTATAAAGACAGCTGAAATATTTTGTGCTTTTCATGACATTTCAGATTCCGGTACTCTTAAAAAACCTATCTCGAAGTGATCTCCCTGAAATCAGGACGCAGGACAACTCCTGAAGGACCTGGAAAGTCGGGGGGAACCGGTTGTGTTACATCTCCTGTGACTGCCCATTCGGCGCCTCTCTGCAAAGTAGTTATAAATCCTGAACAATGCATTGCAGGACCTCCCCCATCATCGGCATGCCCCATTGCAGTATGAAATATCCTTCCCTTTCCATAAGTAACAGTCATAAGAACAGGTTCATCCCTCATAGTCCCACCGCCTTTGGCTGAATCGGCAAAAGCCGTAGCCAGGATTTCCATGTTTTTTGCAGGTCCGCGAAGCTGGCTGTATAACTCATCATTTCCATGCAGCCATTCGGCAGGCAAACCTTTTGTTACAGGATGGTCCATTTTTCTTATCCTGACCAGGAATTCTCTTCTTTTGCCATGAGATCCCCCTAACCCGGCAGAAGTATCGATAACAAGTTCTTCGTTTTTATAATAGACATAAGGTCCGTCTTTTTCATTTCTGTTTCCCCATCCTCCAAGACCGGTTATTTCGTTATATTCTTTCCATGCAGGGAACGAATTATTGGCAGCATGGTAAACTACCACCCCTCCACCGTTTCTGACATAATCAATGAATGCAGCGTTTGTCTTGTCTGACCAGGAGTCGCCGTTATAGTCGAGGACAACCAGCTTATACTTTGAAAAATCAGGGTCAAACGTCGTCATATCCCCGCCTTTGGCGGGAGTGATCATTATCATGGAAGCAAACATTCCTGTTTCATCAAGTATCTGCTTCAGCGCCGGAGAGCTTGCTTTCCAGTTATGATTATTCTGACCGGTTATGATCAATGTTTTATATGGTTCCACATTTTTACAGGAAGAAAAGGAAGTTATTAAAACTGCCATCATAAAAAGAAGTAAATATTGCTTTTTCATCCGCATATAATTTAAAATGAGTATCATGACTTCATGTATTGGTCAGATACAAACTTTTTAAAGTTAACTTTTTGTCAGATTCAGCAACAATAAACCAACTTATTTTTTCAAGCTATTTTCCGGGCAGATTTTTAATCTCGTTTTAGATTTATGAAATTCCCGGCAATTTATTTCTTATTCAATATTATTTCTTAGCACAGATTGTAAATAGACGCTGGCTGGGTACCATCCGAAATGCTGGCGCGGATTTGCAATCCGTGCTTTTTAATCTGTTGCAATCCATGTAACTTCCATTTTTAAACATTTTATTTCTTATAAAATCCATTTTTTATCAATCTCTTATTAGCACCGATTGCAAATCGGCGCTAGCAGAGTGCCTTCAGAACTGCTGATTCTCAGAATCTCTTTGTATATGCGTGACAGTACGGCACTTTGCCATTATTGAAATAATAATCCTGATGATAAGCCTCTGCAGGATAGAATTCGGAGGCTTTTGTCAGTTTTGTTGCAATATTAAATCCTTTTGATTTCAGTATATTCAGATCTTTTTCAGCTATATTTTTCTGTTCATCATTCAGATAAAATATTTCTGACCTGTACTGGTCGCCGATATCCGGACCTTGCCCACCGGTCTGTGTGGGATCGTGAATCTCAAGGAACAATCTGAGCAGTTTTTCATATGATGTCTTTTCAGGATCATAAACTATTTTAACAGCTTCAGCGTGGCCTGTGTTTCCTGTGCACACTTCCTTATATGAAGGATTTTTTACATGTCCCCCTGTATAGCCCGAGATTACCGAGACCACTCCGGGTGCTTTCTGAAGAAAATATTCCACACCCCAGAAGCATCCTCCGGCGAAAATTGCTGTTCCGTATCTTCCCGGTTCAAGCCTGACCGGAACAAAATCGAGCGATACAGAATTAACACAATGACGTATGTTTTTTGATGTAAACATCTCACCAGTGAAAACATGTCCAAGATGTGCACCGCAAGAAGCACATTCGATTTCAGTTCTCATCCCGTCGGCATCGGGGAATCTGCTTACAGCTCCTTTTATTTCGTCATCAAAGCTGGGCCATCCGCAACCGGATTCAAATTTTGAGGAAGAATAATAAAGTGCTGCTCCGCACTTTTTACAGACATAAGTTCCTCCTTCCTTATTCTTGTTGAACTTACCGGTAAATGGAGTTTCGGTACCCTTATTATTTATTACAAATGATTCCTCCTTTGTAAGATCATAATATTTGAATTTTTCCTGCGAATAGGATTCTTTAACCATAGCTACAAAAAGAGTTAATAATAATATTAAAGTATATTTCAGTTTCATCCGTAGATAATTTATTTTAAGTTTATGACTATCAGGAATCATGAATACAATATCGCTTTTGCAATAAAATCGATTGTTTACCCCAAGCCTAAAAGGGGCAATTGATTTTATTCGCACCCTTTAGGGCAGGGGGTAACGAATAAAATCAATGTATTTATATGTATGATTACAAATAGTCATTTTTTATTTTATTGTTGGATGGAACCTCCATGTTTTGAAAAATCAGTTTCATTCTTGTTGGTGTTTTGGAAAACATGGAGGTTTCATTTCACAATTTCTTTAGATAGTAACAAATACAAAACAAAAATGTTGGGTGTTTAAAACATATTTGATCTGAAATTTGTTTGTCATGTTAAACGTGTATTTAAATAATGATCCCGAATCAAATCTGAATTGATAATTTTTTATCTTTGGCACAAAGATTGTTTTACAAATGAAAAGTTTATTTTTGTAATAAAATATCGGATTTAACATGAAAAAAATTGCTGTTTTAATTCTTGTTGCTTTTGTAATGGTTTTAGTCGCCAGTTCCTGTAATAAAAAGGATTGTCCGGCTTATTCAAAGACCAGTACTGTGCAGACAAATAAGAATGTCTGATTGGTTGTCGCATTTAGTTTTCCCAGTTTTATAAGTTAGCAATATTATAAAATGAAGAAGCTGCTTATAATAGCGGTAATGATTTTTTCCGGAACAGTAATTCTGTATTCACAGGGTGAATTAAATGAGCAACAGAAGGTATTTTTCCGTAATGAACGATCATTAGCAATTCTTCTTAACAGTGACGGATTCGGGCTCAATTTCCGGGGGGCCCAAAGAAGTGACTATCTGAACAAACATCTTTTTGAGATTGATCTCGGTATCTTTAAACATCCAAAGGAGTACAGGTATTCCAGCTCTTATATATCGGGGGGGTCGTTTGTTTTTGGCAAGCTCAACACAACCCTTTTTCTGAGGGGAGGGATTGGTCATCAACATGAGATTTTCAAGAAAGCTGACCTTGGAGGAATTGCAATAAGATATTTCTATTCAGCCGGACCGGTGATAGCATTGTACAAACCGATATATTACAAAGTACTTTATCCAGTCAGCTCCACAATGTATGGAATAAAAGTAGAAAAATTCACCACTGCAATTACCGTGCCTGAGGAAATATACAGTAAAGCCTCATTTTCAAAAGGACTTAACGAGATTAAAGTGATGCCCGGGCTTTATGCAAAAGGAGGATTTAATTTCGAATACAGTAAACAGGATAAGGTAATACATGCTGTGGAGATCGGATGTCAGATCAATGCTTTTCCAAAAGAGATACCTATAATGGCCAACACCAACAACAAAGCTCTGTTTTTTTCATTATTCGTAAGTTACAGGTTTGGAGTAATTATTGATCCTCTTGATCCTGAGTCGAATAAGTTCTCAAATTTTTTCAGGAGGAAAAAGAATAATTGATAGGTTATACCTCTTGCCTTTTAGCGGAAAAAGATTAATTTTGTGACTTCAATTTATTAACTAATTAATGATAGAGTTATGTCAAAAATTAAAGTAGCTATTAACGGTTTCGGCAGGATTGGCCGTAACGTTTTTAAGATTGCTCTTGAAAAGCCAGGTATAGAGATTATAGGCATCAACGATCTTACTGATACAAAAACACTTGCCCACCTGCTTAAATACGATTCAACACAGGGAAGATTTCCAGGTGTCACTCATGACGATGAGAATATAATTGTCAACGGGGTTAAGATTAGAGTTACTGCAGAAAGGAATCCTGCCAATATCAAATGGAAAGAAAGCCCGGATGTTGTTATTGAATCAACCGGTATTTTTACCTCAAAAGAAAGTCCGAAAGGTGGTTATGGTGACCATCTGAAAAATGGAGCTAAGAAAGTTATCCTCACTGTTCCTGCTAAAGATGCCATCGATGCTATGATCGTGATTGGTGTAAATGATAAAGATCTGAAACCTACAGATCTTTGTGTCTCAAATGCATCATGTACAACCAACTGTCTTGCTCCTGTTGCAAAAGTCCTAAACGACAATTTCGGAGTTGAGATCGGCTATATGACAACTATTCACTCATATACCAATGACCAGAGAATTCTTGATCTTCCTCACTCTGACCTCAGACGTGCCAGATCGGCTGCTCTGTCTCAGATACCGACCACCACAGGTGCAGCAAAAGCTGTAGGAAAAGTTATTCCTGAGCTTAAAGGTAAACTTGATGGTATATCAGTAAGGGTACCTACGCCAACCGGTTCACTTGTTGACCTTGTAGCGGTTCTTAAGAAAGAAGCAACAAAAGAACAGATCAACGCCGCTATGAAAAAAGCAGCTGAAGGTCCGATGAAAGGTATTCTGGAATACACCGAAGATCCGATCGTTTCAGTTGATGTGATTCACAGTACTTTCTCTTCAATATTTGATGCACAGAGCACAATGGTGAACGGGAAAATGATAAAAGTACTCGCATGGTATGACAACGAATGGGGTTATTCAAACAGGGTTGTTGACCTGATTTCAATGGTGAAATAACTTACCATATCTTCCAAAAAAAAAGAGAGGTTTTTCCTCTCTTTTTTTATAAAACCATATCTATCTCGAGGGGAATGCCTGCCGTGTCGCGGTAATGTTCACCAAGTTCAAGCATTGCTTCATCGTCCTCTTCATAAAGCCATTTTATTTTAATCTGTTTCCCGGTACGTCCGTACCCCGTCAACCGCTTCAGTATCCCGTAAAGATATTTAGAGGAACCGCTGTTTATATATTCAAGCTGAATATTGACATCCAGACCGTCAGACTTTGTAAAATGGGCAGTAATCCATTCATCCAGATGTTTGAAGATCGGTTCGGGGTTTTCAGGTATTGACCGTCCGTAAAGGTCAAGTTTATTTTCTTCGGGGTAATAAACAATACCCGGGCAATTTTTTAACTCTTCCTGAATTATATAGTTTTCCATATTCTGATAATTTATTCGTATCGTAAAGCTTCTATAGGATCAATATTCGCTGCTTTTACTGCCGGGGCATAACCCGAAACAACTCCAACAATAAAACAGACTGCAATACCGGTTATTACCCACAACCACGGAATTACAAAGTTTGACCGCAACATTGATGATACTGCATTCCCTATAAGTATTCCAAGAATAATCCCAAAAATGCCACCCAGCTGACCGATCATTATTGATTCAAAAAGGAATTGAGATTTAATGTTTTGTGTTTTTGCTCCAACAGCTTTTCTGACTCCTATTTCGCGAGTACGTTCTGTTACCGAGACAAGCATGATATTCATCAGTCCTACCGCAGCGCCGAATAAAGTGACTATGCCTATAATTGTTGCTGCAAGAGTTACATACCGGAGATTTTTAAGAAGCAGATTAACTATGTTGTCGCTCTTCGAAATATTGAAATCCGATTCATCCCTGGGGTTAAGATTCCGCACTATTCTGAAAATTGCTTCTGCTTCTCCTGTCATGACATCAAGATTTGCAGGATTTATGGGCATCACTGAAAGATTGAATGTCATATTTGGATACGAAAAATACTGCCGTGCCGAAGTTACCGGAATAAAACAGACATTGTCACTGCTAAGAGCACTGTTACCCTTGCTCTTAAGAACACCTGCGATCTGGAGTTTTAAGCCTGCAACACTGATCACTTTTCCAACCGGGTCAACACCCGAAGGAAAAAGATCTTTTACAACATCTGCCCCGACCAATACCAGATGCCGGCCCATCTGTACCTCACCAGCGCTGAAATTTCTGCCTGATCCGATCTCATATCCTGAAACGGTAAGGTAGTTCTCATCAACACCTGTAAGACCGACATTGGGATTAGTCTCTTCAGACCCGTACTTGACAGTTGTGATACCCGACACCCTGAAAGATATTGAGACCCACGCTGCGTCAGAAAAGCGCGACTTAAACTCTTCCGCTTCCCTGTAAGTAATACGGGAATAGTTCTTTGCCCTGTATTTATCGTTGCCTATCTGAATATTCATTCCTCTGGATGAGATCACAAATGAGTTTGCACCCATCATGGTAAACTGGTTAGTGAGCGACGATTTTATCGCGTCAATTGCCGTCAGTATACCAATAAGCGCCATTATACCAATTGCTATTATACACATAGTGAGAACGGCCCTTACCCTGTTGGATAAAATTGCCCTGTACGAAATTTTCAGGTTTTCCTTGAAAACACCAAATCTCATTGCATTCTGCTTCATCGCCAGGTTATTTTCCCACCGTTTTATAATTAAAAAATAAAAGTACACTTTTTTTCCTTTGATATGAAACCGTTTTACAATAAATGATCCCTGAAAATAATCAGAATTATAGTTGCATAACTAACTATTTCGTTTTAATTTTGGTCTTGCATATTATAAAACTTGCATTTTGAGATTAAAACAATTCAGGACATGAGAGAGCTAACAAGAGCAGAGGAGCAGATAATGCAGGTCCTCTGGAAAATAAAAAAAGGATTCGTAAAAGACATACTCGAGCATTTTGAGGAACCCAAACCTGCATATAATACAATAAGCACGATTGTCCGCATTTTACAGGATAAAGGTTTTGTCACTCACAAAGCATACGGAAGGACACATGAATACATTCCGGTCATTTCGAAAAGCGAGTATTCAAAAACACACCTTAAAACATTTGTTAACGACTATTTTTCAAACTCTTTCGAAAATATGGTAAGCTTCTTTGCAAAAGAGAAAAGTATTTCCGTAAAAGAGATGGAAGATATTATGAAAATCATGGAAGCTGAAGTTAAAAAACAAAAGCTGAATAAATGAATGCTCTATTCGTATATATGGTAAAAGTTGCTGTCTATATCACAGCCTTCTACTTTGTATATTCAATATTGTTAAGCGGAGATACATCCTACGGCCGGAACAGAGCATTCATACTATTATCTTTAGTTTTTTCCTTTATATTCCCTTCCATCACCATACAGACTATCAGACCACTGGATATTCAATATTTCGGAAAATTGTTGTCTGATGTCTTTATAACCTCAACAGGAAACGGAACAGAATCCCTGCACCCCGGATTTTCAGGATATAATCCCCTGAAATTGGTTTACTCGATATATATTGCAGGCGTGGCTGCTTTATTAATCAAATTACTCTTCGAATTTTTTAATATTTTAATTTTAATTACCCGGAAAAAAAACGAGAGAAGCCCCATTATCAGATTTCATGGATTCAATACAGCAGGTTTCTCGGCAATGGGATATATATTTATAAATACCAGATTGAATCCCGAAGAATCAAGGGAGATTATTAAACATGAACTTAATCATCTGAAACGATACCATTTTGCCGATATTCTTTTCATTGAAACTGTAAAAGCAATTCAATGGTTTAATCCGTTCGTTTACATGTTCGACAGATCATTACGGGCTATCCATGAATATCAGGCTGACCGTGGATGTCTGAACTCAGGAATGACAATGTTGAATTACCAATATCTTTTGCTTAGCCAGGTTTTTAAAACAAAAACATTTAATTTAACCAACAGCTTCTCAAATCCTTCGCTCATCAAGAAGCGGATGATCATGATGACAAAAAAAGCGACTTCGCCTCTTGCAAACCTGAAAATATTAATAGCGATACCGGTTATCAGTATAGTATTTCTGGCAATCTCTGCATATAAAGAGATCCCTGATAATCCTGCTGAGATCAGTTCTCCCGTAAATGTCCCGGAAAATTCATCAACAACGACAACATTACCATCATTATCAAAATCCTTTACACCTGCCTCATCAACAGAAACAAAATCTGAAACCAAGTCTGAAATGATTGTTCCCCCTCCTCCGCCTCCTCCACCACAACAATCCCAGGAAATTAAGAAAGATGCCGGAGAAAATGTAACAGTTGAAAAAGAGGAAGAAATTTCAGAGGACCCATTTGTTGTTGTCGAAGAAATGCCCATGTTTCCAGGCGGAGAAGGCAACCTTCTGAAGTATATTGCCCGGAATGTAAACTATCCGGCAGCTGCTAAAGAGAATAATATCCAGGGGAGGGTTATATTAAGGTTCTGCGTGGAAGCTGATGGTAACGTTAAAAGAATAAGCGTATTAAAAGGTGTCAATCCTGATCTGGATGCTGAGGCGATCAGAGTTGTTAAAACTCTTCCTGCATTCGAACCAGGCAGACAGGGAGGCAGAGCTGTTCCTGTCTGGTACATGGTGCCGATTACATTCACCATGAAATAAGTACTGCATCATAGGTGGGTCTTAGGTTTATCCCAGTTGTTTTGACGGCACAACGGCCCAACGGCGCAATGGTGCAAAGGCACAATGGCGCAAAGGCACAATGGATCAGGAGATGCTGCATCCGCGCCATTGATAAATAGTTTATTAATTATCAGTCTTTGCCCCGATTGCAAATCGGGCGGCAAGGGTATAACTAAATGACTGGCCTCAAAAGGGTCAGTCTTTTAGTATAATCATAATCAAACAGGATAATTATTAAGTCTGAATCTCAAATTCAGTAAATTTGCAGTGGTAAAAAGTAAAAAATGAACCTTGAAGAAAGAATAGAATCATTTTCAGAATTAGGTGAAATACTCCGAAATTCACTTGCAGGAAAAGACAATGAATATTCTGCAATGCTGCTTGATTTAATTAATAACCAACAATTTAAGAACGGCTGGTTTACACCTGAAAATGTAAGAACTGCCATTAAAGCCATTGCGGATGAGCTTACTGCGGAAAATCTTATTAAATGGACCGATGCTTACCCTGAGCTCAAAGCGGAGGGCAATTCCCTGAGAGTAGGGGTAATTATGGCAGGGAATATTCCTCTTGTGGGTTTTCATGACTTTCTTTCAGTCCTTATCAGCGGGAACATCCTTGTGGTAAAAGCCAGTTCAAAAGATACCGAACTGATTACAATGATCAGCAGGATACTCTGTTCTGTCAACCCTGGATTCACGGACAGAATTTTTTTTACTGAAGATACTCTGAAAACCTTTGAAGCTGTCATTGCGACCGGCAGCAATAACAGCTCGAGATACTTTGAGTATTACTTCGGGAAATATCCTCATGTCATAAGAAAAAACAGAAACAGCATAGCAATTATTGATGGAAAGGAAACTGACGAAGAGTTAAAGGCCCTGGGAACAGATATCTTCTTATATTTCGGACTCGGATGCAGAAATGTGTCCAAAATTTATGTTCCGCAAGGGTATGATTTTTCAGCCATGAAAAGGAACTGGGAAAAATTTTCCGGTATTATACACCATAATAAATATGCCAACAACTACGATTACAACAAAGCGATATTTCTGGTAAACAAAGAAAAATTTTATGATACCGGCTTCCTGTTGTTTAAAGAAGAAAATAAAATATCATCTCCGGTTTCAGTTCTTTATTATGAATACTATGAATCAAAATCTGCTTTAAAACAGGAAACCGAATTGTTAAAAAACGAGATTCAATGTATCGTTGGAAGAAATTATATTCCTTTTGGTATGGCTCAATACCCTCATCTGTGGGATTATGCAGATGGAATTGATACAATAGAATTTCTTCTTAAAAAATTTTCCGGTAATAATATTGTAAACTAAAAAATATTATATTGCACATATCGAATTAATACAAGTTATGGTTTATAAGTTTGTAGTGTTATCAGATGAAGATGAGACTTTTATCAGGGAATTAGAGTTTCTTGATTCCCATACATTATTGGATTTTCATAACCTTCTTCAGGACGAGTTGGAGTTTGACAAATCCCAGATGGCTTCATTTTTTATGGCGACTGACAATTGGGAGAAGGAAGAGGAATTTACTCTTTTTGATATGGGGACTGGTTCTTCCACTATGGAATCTGCCGTTTTGGAAGAAGTGATATTCCGTAAGAATCAAAAACTTATTTACGTTTTTGACTTTTTCAATGAACGGTCATTGTTTGTGGAATTTACAGGAGAGGCGAAAGAGGTTGAAGCCGAGGATTATCCCGTATGCACGAATTCAAAGGGAGTACCTCCGAAACAGGTACTCTTCGGGGGACGTTCGCGTAAACTTTACAACAACATAGTGGTTTCCGACGATGATGACGATGATGAACCTGAAGTTGATGATCTCTTCCTTAATGGGGATGATGAGGAAACTCCACCCGATTTCGAAAATATCGATAATCTGGGCGAGGACGAAGAATAGCCTCGCCGGGATTATATTTCAATGAAAAATAATCTTATAGTTTTGCTTGGTCCGACCGGGGTCGGCAAGACTGATATTGCAGTTGATCTGGCTGCAAGATTCAAATGTGAAATTATTTCGGCTGATTCACGGCAATTCTTTTCAGAAATGAGGATCGGAACAGCAGTTCCGACTGAAAATCAGCTTAATGCAATAAAGCATCACTTTGTGAGATTCATGTCTGTAAAAGACTATTACAGCGCCAGTCTCTTCGAGAGAGATGTTCTTGATCTTCTCCCAGGATTATTTGCCAAGAACAATATTGTATTAATGTCAGGGGGGTCGGGGATGTATATCGATGCAGTCTGCAACGGTTATGATGACATCCCTGATGTAGATCCTGATGTAAGAGAAAAATATATTTCAAAATACCGGCAAGAGGGGATCGAAGGCTTAAGGATTGCCCTCAAACTACTTGATCCGGAACACTATGCTAAAGTTGATCTTAAAAATCACAAACGGATTATCAGGGCACTTGAAATATGTGAAACAGCCGGGCGCCCATATTCATCCTTCCTTAAAAAACAAAAAAGAGAACGCGATTTCAGTATAATAAAAATAGGACTCGAAAGAACCAGGGAAGATCTTTACCGGAGGATAGATTCAAGAGTCAATGAAATGGTCAGATCAGGCCTGGAGGAAGAGGCCGGGAATCTTTTGAGATTCAGGAATCTGAACGCGCTGAACAGTGTCGGATACAGGGAATTTTTTGACTTTTTTGACGGGAAAATTTCAAAGGACAAAGCAATTGAACTCATAAAAAGAAACAGCCGCCGGTACGCTAAACGGCAAATAACATGGTGGGGCAAGGATAAGGATATTAGATGGTTTAACCCGGAGCAGGTCAGTGAGATCATTCAGTATGTTGTGAAGGAAGTCAAACAATAAATTCCAGATCCCGGAAGTTCGACCGGGCAGGTTGTAAAAGAATCTGATCAACTTTTCAACATCTGAATAGTTTTTTCCGGATCAACTGAACTGAAAACAGAACTACCCGCAACCAGAACATTTACTCCTGACGCAAAAAGTTTTGAGGCATTTTTTGTATCAACACCTCCATCGACTTCAATCAATACATTATAGCTCCCTTTATCAATCATTTCGCGGAGCTCAGTTATTTTATTATAACTCTCCTCTATGAATGATTGCCCTCCAAAACCCGGATTAACTGTCATAATGAGAACCATATCGATATATGGCAGTATGTTTTTCAGCAGAGCGACCGGAGTGTGAGGATTTAAGGCCACTCCTGCTTTCATTCCCAGGTTATGTATCTCTGTAACTGTCCGGTGCAGATGATTGCAGGCTTCGTAATGAACTGTCAGAATATCAGCACCGGCATCATGGAAGCGGCTCAGATAGCGATCGGGATCTGTTATCATCAGATGTACATCAAGGGGTTTAGCAGCAATTTTTTTTACACAGGTTACAATGGGAATTCCAAAAGAGATATTCGGGACAAACAAGCCATCCATTATATCGAGATGATGCCAATCGGCCTGGCTCCTGTTAATCATTTTTATATCCTTTTCAAGATTGCCAAAATCAGCAGCTAAAAGTGATGGAGAAACAAAATGTTCCATATAAAATTAATTTTGAGCAAATATAGAAACAAATTGTTATCCGAGATATGTTTTAAGTATTCTGCAACGGGTTGTGAACTGTATTCTTTTAATAGCTTTTTCTTTTATTTGCCTTACTCTTTCGCGTGTCAGCCTAAGCTCCTCTCCTATCTCTTCCAGCGTATAAGGATGCTTCATTCCCAGTCCGAAATAGAGCTTGAGTACCTTAGATTCGCGTGGTGAAAGAGTATTAAGCGCTCTTTCAATTTCATAAGCAAGTGATTCATTTATAAGATTTTTGTCAGGGCTTGGATTATCCGAGCTCTGCATCACGTCGTACATGGTATTATCTTCCTCGGCACTTATAGGGGCATCCATGCTGACAGTACGGCCATTTGTTTTCAGGGCATCCTTGACATCTTCGGGTATCATATCGAGTATATCAGCAATCTCCTGCGAAGAAGGTTCCCTCTCGTAATTCTGTTCAAGCCTGGCAAAGGCCCTGTTAATACGGTTTATTGATCCTATCTTGTTAACAGGAAGTCTTACAATTCTCGATTGTTCTGCAAGAGCCTGAAGGATTGCCTGCCGTATCCACCAGACTGCGTATGAAATGAATTTAAATCCACGTGTCTCATCAAAACGCTGAGCGGCTTTCATAAGACCAAGGTTTCCCTCATTGATCAGATCGGGCAGACTGATTCCCTGATTTTGATACTGCTTTGCAACAGATACAACAAAACGCAGATTGGCTTTTACCAGTTTTTTTAAAGCATCAGTATCACCCAACTTTATCTTTCGGGCAAGAATAACTTCCTCTTCAGGAGTAATAAGTTCTACCCTCCCGATCTCTTGTAAATATTTATCAAGTGATGGTGTATCGCGGTTAGTAACCTGCTTTGTTATCTTTAACTGACGCATTTACCAGATAAATATTAGTTCTTGAAGAAACTTCAGATACTTAGATACAATTTTAATAAAAAATTGCAATTAAACAGCATATTCCTCCAGATATTTTTGGATATTCCTGAATTATTCATAACTTGCACCCATAATTTGCATATTGAAGATCAGATTACTAATTAATTTGATTAAATCCCGTTGCATTTTTAACAATATTTTGTACGAATTATATTGGCAATTTTATTTAATATTGCAGCGGCTTTCGGGTATGTGAAGTTATATATAACACAATCCTGCGGGTTCATCCTCATATTTTGACCCGTATTTCCAAAAAAACAATCAAAATAAGATCTCTTATATTCCATTTATCATTAAAATAAAATATGTACGACATTCTTGAGCTAAGTAAGAAGTTGCTTCCTGAATTAAAGGATATAGCAAAGGAACTTAATATCAAAAAGGCTGAGTCATTAAAGAAGCAGGATCTGATCTATAAGATCCTTGATCAGCAAGCTATTAACGCTACTGAAACGAAGATGGCTTTTAAGCCGAAGAAGGAAAATATTGTTGGCTCGCCTGAGGCAAATATCCAGGAATCTGATACTTCGATGAGAAGAGGAAAACGGCCAAGGACATTAAACCCGGTTGTAAAACGATCGGTACAATCTGTGATGTCAGTTTCTCCTGGTGATCTTAAGAGACCAGAAAACGAACCTGCCGAAATACAGGATCAGGTTAAGAAACCAGAAAAACCAGTTGTAAAACCTGTCGAAAAACCTGAGCTCTTTAAAAATGCAGAACCTGTAAATGAGGAGAGAAAAACTCCAAAATGGAGAAACGACCAAAGGCATAATGAAAGAGACGGTAAAAAAGTAAAATTTGAAAAGCCGCAAACTCAGAGACCGGAGAAGAAAAGAGCTGAGCACACTGTTGATAACGTTCAGGAATACATTCCTGGACCTGTACCGGAGACTTTAATTGAGAATGTATTACCATTAGTTGACGAAGACACTTCCTTCGGGGAGATAAAACCAACAGAAGAGGCTTACGCAGGTGATATCATTGTAGAACCACCTATAAAGGAGAATATTCCCGAAGCTATTCCTGTAAAAGAAGAAAAGAAGGAAAAACCTTATGATTTTGAAGGCATTATATACAATACCGGTGTTCTTGAAATTATGCCTGACGGATACGGCTTTTTAAGATCTCCCGACTATAATTATCTGAACTCACCTGACGATATTTACGTATCTCAATCACAGATTAAGCTTTTCGGTCTTAAAACAGGAGACACAATAAAGGGATCAATCCGTCCACCGAAAGAGGGTGAAAAGTATTTTCCGCTCATTAAAGTTGACGAAATAAACGGCAGGAATCCTGATTTTATAAGAGACCGTGTTCCTTTTGACTTTCTGACACCGCTTTTCCCGGATGAGAAATTCACATTATGCCAGCCCGGAGAAGGATCATTATCGGTGAGGGTAATAGACATGTTCACTCCTATCGGAAAAGGTCAGCGCGGATTAATTGTTGCGCAGCCCAAAACTGGAAAGACAATTTTGCTTCAGGAGATTGCCAATGCAATAGCAAAATATCACCCCGAGGCATATCTTATGATATTGCTTATTGATGAACGTCCCGAGGAGGTGACCGATATGGCCCGGAATGTGAAGGCTGAAGTTATTGCTTCAACGTTTGACGAGCCTGCTGAACGTCATTGCCGTGTTGCCAACATTGTGCTCGAAAAAGCCAAACGTCTGGTTGAATGTGGCCATGATGTTGTCATTCTCCTTGACTCGATCACACGGCTCGCGAGAGCTTTTAATACAACAGCTCCGGCATCAGGCAAAGTTCTATCGGGTGGTGTTGATTCAAATGCCCTGCACAAACCAAAAAGATTCTTTGGAGCAGCACGTAATATTGAAAACGGAGGATCGCTTACTATCCTTGCCACAGCTCTTACTGATACCGGATCAAAAATGGATGATGTCATTTTTGAGGAGTTCAAAGGAACAGGAAACATGGAACTTCAGCTCGACCGTAAACTGTCGAACAGAAGGATATTCCCTTCAATTGATATTCCTGCTTCAAGTACCCGGAGAGAAGATCTTCTTCTCAATAAAAACATACTTCAGAAGATATGGGTATTACGTAACTTTCTGACCGACATGAACTCAGTTGAGGCAATGGAATTCCTGCGTGACAGATTACTCCAGTCGAAATCAAATGAAGAGTTTTTGATTTCTATGAATGGGGGATAACGATCAGAAATTTTTATAATTTTGCACCTTATTTAAAAACATAAGTTTAAATCAAATAGATTAATCACAATGGGAACAAAAAAATTTATAACATGCGATGGCAACCAGGCCGCATCACATGTTGCATATATGTTTAGCGAAGTAGCTTGCATATATCCTATCACACCTTCGTCGACTATGGCAGAATTTATTGACGAATGGTCTGCAAGCGGACTGAAGAATATTTTCGGAGAGCAGGTTAAGGTTGTTGAGATGCAGTCGGAAGCCGGAGCAGCCGGAGCAGTTCATGGTGCACTTCAGGCAGGAACACTGTGTTCCACTTTCACCTGTTCACAGGGTTTGCTTCTTATGATACCAAATATGTACAAGATCGCCGGTGAACTGTTACCCGGAGTATTTCATGTAAGTGCCAGGGCTGTTGCATCACATGCTCTTTCAATTTTTGGTGACCAGAGTGATATTTATGCAACACGGCAGACCGGTTTTGCGATGCTTGCAAGCAACAGTGTTCAGGAGGTTATGGATCTGGCTGGTGTAGCACACCTCGCCGCTATTAAATCAAGAGTTCCTTTCCTGCATTTCTTTGATGGTTTCCGTACATCACATGAAGTTCAGAAGATTGAAGCCATTGACATGGATGAGCTCAAGAAACTTATCGACACAAAGGCTCTTGCAGAATTTCGCAAGAGGTCTCTTAACCCGGAACACGGAAATATCAGAGGTACTGCTGAAAATCCTGATATCTTCTTCCAGGCAAGAGAATCATCAAACAAGTTTTACGATGCAATTCCTGAAATAGTTGCCAACTATATGGCGGAAGTTTCGAAAATTACAGGGAGAGAATACAAACCATTCACATATTACGGAGCCCCCGATGCTGAAAACATCATCATTGCAATGGGGTCTATAAATGAAACTATAACAGAAGTCATTGACTACCTCGCTGCTAAAGGTGAAAAAGCAGGAGTTATATCGGTACATCTTTATCGTCCTTTCTCAGCAAAATATTTATTTGATGTTCTTCCTTCAACAGTTAAAAAGATAACTGTCCTTGATAGGACCAAAGAACCGGGAGCCAGCGGAGATCCTCTTTACCTTGACGTAAAAGATATCTTCTATGACAGACCTTCAAGACCAATAATAATTGGTGGCCGGTTTGGGTTGAGTTCAAAAGACACGACACCATCACAGATGCTGGCAGTTTATGAAAACATGAAACTGAAAGAACCAAAGAACCATTTCACAGTTGGTATCGTTGATGATGTTACCTTCAAATCTCTTCCGGTACTTCCTGAAATTAATGTAGCTCAACCAGGTACACATTCAGCAAAATTCTACGGACTCGGATCAGATGGGACTGTTGGTGCAAATAAAAATTCTATAAAAATTATAGGAGAAACCACAGATAAATATTGTCAGGCATATTTTGCATACGACTCTAAAAAATCAGGAGGTTTAACTACTTCTCATCTTCGTTTTGGAGACTCCCCGATACATTCTCCATATCTGATCAACACACCGGATTTTGTCGCATGTCATGTACCATCATATCTGGAAAAATATGATATGCTGAAAGGCCTTAAGAAAAATGGTACATTCCTGCTTAATTCAATCTGGGATGCAGAAGAGACTCAAAAACGCCTTCCCGACCATATGAAGAAATACATGGCTGAAAACCATATCAATTTCTATATGATCAATGCGACTTCTATTGCAAAAGAGCTTGGTCTCGGGTCACGCACAAACACCATTATGCAAGCTGCATTTTTCAAAGTAGCCAACGTAATACCTTATGAGAAGGCTGAAACTGAAATGAAGAAATTCATCAATAAGAGCTACGGAAAGAAAGGTGAAAACATTGTCAGGATGAACTATGCTGCCGTTGATAAGGGCGGTGAAGTTGTTAAGGTTGATGTTCCGGCCGAATGGGCAAATATCAAAGTCGTCAAGGAAAAAGACACCCGTGACATTCCTGACTTTGTCCGTGACATTATGGAACCGGTCAACAGACAGGAAGGTGATGATTTACCGGTAAGCGCTTTTGTAGGAAGAGAAGATGGAACATTCCCTGCCGGTACTGCTGCTTATGAAAAACGTGGTATTGCAGTTACTGTTCCTGAATGGCAACCAGAAAATTGTATCCAGTGCAACCAGTGCTCATATGTATGTCCTCACGCAGCTATCCGTCCTTTCCTTCTGACAGACGAAGAACTTGCAAAAGCACCTAAGGATACTAAATCAATACAGGGAGTCGGCGGCGCTCTGAAAGCTTACAAATTCAAAATGCAGGTTAGTGTCCTTGACTGTACAGGTTGTGGAAACTGCGAAAATGTATGCCCTGCAAAGACAAAAGCTCTTGTCATGAAACCTTTGGAATCCCAGCTTGATGAGATTGACCGTTGGAAATACATGAATGAGAAAGTTGGTTATAAGGATGCCGTTGCTGATAAATTCGCAAATGTAAAAAACAGCCAGTTCGCACAACCTTTGTTTGAGTTCTCAGGTGCCTGCTCAGGCTGTGGTGAAACACCATATATCAAAGCTATAACACAACTCTTCGGCGACAGGATGATTATTGCAAACGCTACTGGTTGTACCTCTATTTATAGTGGATCTGCTCCTTCGATGCCGTATACTTTAAATAAAGAAGGACACGGACCAGCATGGGCTAACTCACTGTTCGAGGATAATGCAGAATATGGTTTAGGTCTGGAGGTTGGCGCAACAAAACTCAGAGACCGTCTTTCTCTGAAGATGACAGAGGCTATTGCAAACGATACAGTAAATGCAGATACTAAAGCCGCATTTGAAGAATGGCTTAAGGAAAGGAATCATGCTGAAGCATCACGCACAGCATCTGCAAAAGTTATTGCAGCATGCGAAAAAGAGAAATCTGTGTTAGCAAAAGAGATCCTTGATCTTAAGGAATATCTTATTAAAAAATCACACTGGATAATCGGTGGTGATGGTTGGGGTTATGATATCGGTTACGGCGGACTTGATCATGTTCTTGCTTCCGGCGATGATGTTAATGTTCTTGTTGTTGATACAGAAGTATATTCCAACACAGGAGGCCAGGCATCCAAATCAACTCCTGCCGGTGCTGTCGCAAAATTTGCAGCCTCCGGTAAAAAGATCCGTAAGAAAGACCTTGGTATGATGGCAATGAGTTATGGATATGTATATGTTGCACAGGTAGCCATGGGATCAAATAATGCCCAGTACTTAAAAGCTATCAGAGAAGCAGAAGCATACCCCGGTCCTTCACTTATCATTGCTTATGCTCCCTGCATCAACCATGGACTAAGAAATGGCATGGGAAGAACACAGGCACAGGAAAAAGCTGCAGTTGAAGCTGGTTACTGGCATCTCTACAGATTTAATCCTTCGCTGGAACAAGAAGGAAAGAATCCGTTCACTCTTGACTCAAAAGAGCCTGACTGGAGCAAATTCCAGGACTTCCTGAATTCAGAAGTCCGCTATACCTCACTTATTAAAGCTTTCCCCGAGAACGCAAAAGTACTTTTCAAAGCTGCCGAGGAGAATTCCAAATGGAGGTACAATTCATACAAGCGACTTGCTGATGTAGAAGTAGTTAAAGCAGAATAAAAATTGTTTTTATATAAAGAGCCATCCTTCGGGGTGGCTTTTTTTTTAAGTTGTTACCAGGCCTTGCTGCCTCTATAATCCCATAACCGAAAAAACCAGAGTGACTTTTCTGAATTTCCTCAGCATCAGTTTTTCAAACTGATTATTATTGCTAATTTTGCACCCTGAAGAACATTATGGGAAGAATAATTGGTATTGACTACGGAAAAAAACGCATAGGTATTGCTGTAACAGATCCTTTGCAGATATTTGCCTCTCCGTTGAATACGATAAGCCCTGAAGAGTTTGACAACTTTATAGAAGGTTATCTGAAAACCGAAGAGGTGGATGGTTTTGTCATCGGCTATCCTGTGCAATTGAACAATCTTCCAAGTGAATCTGTTAGATATATAAATCCGTTTATCAGGAAACTTAAAATAAAATATCCTGAAAAATGTATCCATCTTGCTGATGAGAGATTTACATCACAAATGGCTCTCAGGACAATGATAGACGGGGGAGTGAAAAAAAGCGACAGACAGGACAAATCGATGGTAGATAAAATAAGCGCTTCGATCATTCTTCAGTCATTTCTTGATAACAGATCAAACAACAAAAGATTAGAAAATAATATACTGAAATGACATATCCTATTGTAGTTTACGGGCATCCGATACTGAGAAAAGTGGCAGAAGAAATAGATAAAGACTATCCTGATCTGGATCAATTTATCTCCGATCTCTTTGAAACAATGCATAATTCTGAAGGTATGGGTCTTGCTGCACCTCAGGCAGGCAGATCAATAAGAATATTTATTGTTGACGGAACTCCGCTTACCGAAGATGAACCTGAACTTGCTGACTTTAAAAAGGTATTTATCAATCCTCAAATAGTTGAAAGGACAGGAGAACTTAACCTTATGTCTGAAGGATGTCTGAGCATACCTAACATGAGGGAAGAGGTCAGCAGGGAATCAAGAATCCGTATTCAATATTATGATGAAGAATGGCAATATCACGATGAAGTATTCGATAATTACAAAGCACGGATTATCCAGCACGAATATGACCATCTCGACGGGATATTATATACTGACAAACTTAATCCGCTGAGAAAACGTCTCATTAAGAGCAAGCTTACTGCAATCAGCAAAGGGAAGTTTGACGTTGATTATAAGACAATTCTTCCGGGACAGAAGATAAGATAGCCTTGCCCCCCGCCGCTTAAAGGGGGCTAATCACTAAACGGATCAATATCAGTCTCCCTTTTGAGGGGATAGCCGCAAAGCGGCCAGCGGATTATTGTTCACTCCAAACTTTTTCCTAACTTTATACAGTCTCATTACCTGCAGACTGTGCTACATAAAGAAATACCATTTCTTCGTATCGGCCTGCCTTTATGTTTCGGAATAATTTCAGGCCTTTATTTCAATCCGGGTATAATTTTCCTGGTATCATCTGTTATTATTATTACAATTGGCTTTATTTCAGGTCATTATTATAATAAATACCGGGACAATCCTGTTTTTGGCTTCTCGCTGACAATAGCTCTATTTACCTGCGGGCTATTACTATATACAAACGAAAAGGCAGGTATCCCGATCCTTAAACCTGAACAATCTTTATTTGACTGTACGCTTTCAGATTTCCCTGAAGAAAAAGAGAACAGCTACATGCTGACTGTCAGACTAAACAGCAAATCAGTAGTCAACGGGGACGGAACCATCAAAGGATCAAAATTACCTATAGCCCCCCATATAGGGGTTAGCGGGGAAACAATGTTTGAAACCATCAAAGGCTCAATGATATTATACAATAAGAAAGATCCGTCTATGGTTTCTCTTTTGCCTGGTGACAGGATGATTATTAAATGTACTCCCGTTGAAATTACAAACAGAGGGAATCCCTGTGAGTTTGATTACCGGTTCTACATGGAAAATCATGGCATAAGGTATTATGCATTCACAAATTCCGGGGATATTTTAAAACATCACCCTCCCAGGTACAGAAAACTGGTTCACAGAGCACTGATCATAAGGGAGAAGATAATAGGAATGTATAAAGAAAGAGGTATTACAGGAGACAGGCTGGCACTTGTTGCAGCTATGACCCTTGGACAGAAAAGCATGCTCGACCCGGAGCAGAAACAGAATTTCATTAAAGCCGGAGTGATGCATATTATGGCAGTGTCGGGGCTTCATGCCGTAATATTGAGTTTATTTGTTTTCAATCTGCTCTTCTTCCTGAAGCGAAGGTTCAATACCCTCAGAATATTGATAACCATTCTGATCCTCTGGTCATTTGCATTTGTAACAGGGCTGACTCCGTCGGTTCTCAGGGCAACTCTTATGTTTTCATTCCTTCAGGCCGGGAACCTCATGAAAAGAGAGGTAAACGGAATAAATTCAGTGCTTGCATCAGCATTTGTTCTTATCCTCATAAGACCGTCAGTGATATTTGATGCCGGATTCCTCCTCTCCTATTCGGCTGTAATTTATATTATCAGTTTCTATAAAGATCTTTATCATCTGATTCTTTTTAAGAACAGACTCAAAGACAAAATATGGCAATCAGTTGTGGTGACCATTGTAGCCCAGGCTGGAACACTTCCCCTTACAATAATGTTTTTTAACAGATTCCCTACATATTTTATTATTGCAAATATCATAATTGTACCTCTTTCGTCTCTTGTAATAATAATAGGATGTCTTGTCCCGATGGCATTCCCGATTCACTTTCTTTCCCGGTTTCTTGCCACAATACTGAACTATCTGACAGGACTGACCGAACTCCTTACTGCCCGGACCTCAGCCCTTCCATATTCCACAATTGAAAATATCGGGATGACAACCGTTGAATGTGTTCTGCTTACCTTTACATTATTCCTGTTCAGCACTTATTTGTTTAAGAAACAACCATTTTCAATTGTCTATCCCCTTTCGGCGCTTCTGCTTTTTACTATTTCAGGAACCACCTTAGACATTACTTCGGGGACAAGGAATGAACTGATAGTATATAACACACAGGGTTCAGCAACGATCGGAATCAAGACCGGCAAAATTCTTAATATATACACTGACACTTTATCTGTAGTGCCTGAAGTAAACAGGCATTGTGCGACGCTTGGGCTTAAGTTAAATACCTTTACTATAAGAAATAACGTATGCTGTATAAAGGCAGGAGAAAAAAATATACTTATAACTAAATCTCTTGATAAACAAATGCTGAAGAAATTCATTCCTGATTTTGTGATCCTCACAGGTCCAAAACCTGAAATTGAGAAATCGATAGCTTTCGTGAAACTCCCTGAAGCAATAATTATATCATCACAGGCTGCTTCCGGGTACCGGGTTCCTTTTCAGCTCAATCTTGCAGGGACAAGTTCAGTCTATCATGTAAGGAAGTCAGGCGCATACACTAAAAGGATATAGCAGCTCAAAAAATAAAAAGCTGAAAAAACTTGAGTATTAAGCGATTTATCTCTTATTTTGTCATGTATTTTCAATAAACATAACAATGAGAATAATAATTGCAGGGGCAGGCGAAGTGGGGACACATCTTGCTAAGTTGTTATCGAACGAAAATCATGAAATTATTCTTATCGATCCCGAGGAAGCCCGTCTGAAACCAATAGGTTCGACGCTCGATGTTTTAACCTTCACAGGTTCTGCCACATCAGTAAAAATACTACAGGACTCTCTGCGCAAAAAGACAGATCTGTTTATAGCTGTAACTCATTCCGAAGATACAAATATAACATCTGCAATACTAGCAAAGAGATTAGGAGCGCTTAAGACCATAGCCCGGATTGATAATCTGGATTACCTTGAAAATTCCACTTTGGATTTTTTCAAATCATTAGGTATTGATTCTCTTATTTATCCCGAACTGATTGCTGCACGGGAGGTGCTCGGATTGCTTCATGAGACCGGAGCAACAGATTTCATGGAGTTCTCGGGAGGGAAACTTGCAATGCTTGTTCAGAAACTTGATGAGAATGCGCCCATCCTGAACAGAAGCCTGAAGGAAGTATCACTTAGCAACAATACAGAAGATTACAGGGCTGTTGCCATTAAACGTGCAGGAAAAACCATAATACCAAGAGGAAACGAACAATTTAAGGTTGGGGATCTGGTATATGTTATATCTACCCATGAAGGAATTGATGAGATGATGAAGACTTCGGGCAAGAAGAGTTTTGAGGCAAAAAGTATCATGATCCTCGGGGGAAGCAGAATCGGGAAACATGTTGCACATTATATGCAGAAAGGATCATCTGTAAAATTAATAGATACTGATATCAGGAAATGTGAGGAATTGGCTGAGATTCTTGATAATACACTGATTATTAACGGTGACGGCCGTAATGCTGACCTCCTTAAACAGGAAGGAATAACAAAAATGGATGCTTTTGTAGCAGTAACCGGTAATTCCGAAGTAAACATATTATCATGCCTTCTTGCAAAAAAGATGGGAGTGAAAAAGACCATTGCAGAAGTTGAGAATATGGAATATATCAATCTTGCTGAGAATACTGGTATTGATACTATCATAAATAAAAAGATAGCAGCGGCAAGCAGAATATTCAGGCATACTGCCAACCCAAATGTGACCCAGGTTAAATACATGGCAGGAACCGATGCAGAGGTTCTCGAATTCATTGTACCGGAAAACGCCAGAATAACTAAGGGTACTCTCAGGAGCCTTGATTTTCCAAAAGATGCAATCGTTGGCGGAGGCACAAGGGATGGAGAACCTTTTATTGCCACAGGCGACACAATTATTAAAGCTAACGATAAAGTGGTTGTTTTCACATTGCCTTCAGCCTACGAAAAAATCTCGAAATACTTTATCTGACCGTTTATGATAAACTTCAGGATAATAGCCAGGGTTTTCGGCCTGTTGCTGATTTTTGAAGGTTTTTTCATGCTAATATCTGCAGGTATATCCTTTATGTACCACGAAAACGCCGCATCCTCTTTTATATATTCAGCACTTATTGCAATAGTTACGGGGTTTATTATATTTACTCCTCTCCGAAATGAAGAAAGGGTATACGGGAACAAGGAAGGATACATAATAGTCTCAGGTATATGGCTTATTTTCAGCGTTTTTGGTTCATTGCCATTTCTTCTGAGTGGTTCAATAGATAATTTTGGAGATGCTTTTTTCGAATCAATGTCAGGTTTTACAACTACCGGTGCAACTATTCTTACTGATATTGGATCTTTGCCTCATGGAATTCTTTTCTGGAGAAGTCTTACTCAATGGATTGGAGGAATTGTAATAATATTTATCTCCCTTTCTGTCTTTCCTGTTGTCAGATCAATTAATATTCATCTCACTGCAACTGATTTTTCTGGTCAGCCTACAGATAAGATCCGCCCCCGGATTGTTGACGCAGTGAAACGACTTATTACGATTTATTTTTTTATTACTCTGTCAGAAGTAATATTATTAATAGTTGGAGGGATGCCGGTCTTTGATGCCGTTTGCCATTCCTTTTCAACTTTATCAACAGGAGGTTTCTCCACGCGAAATAACGGCATTGCTGCATTTTCCTCACCCTATATTAAGATAGTATTAACTATTTTCATGTTTATAGCAGGTACAAATATGACACTGATTTATTTCGGGTTAAAGAGAAATTTCAGGAAGATTGTCGGGAATAATGAATTTGTCTACTACTCACTTATCTGCCTTTTTTTCTTAATTATCGGGGCCCTTATACTTTACTATGCAAAAGGATTCCAACCTGCAGAAGCTTTTCTTGATAGTGCGTTTCAGGTTGTTTCAATCGTTACAACAACAGGGTTTTATCTCCAGGACTATAACCTATGGGGTAATCTGATGATATTCATACTACTCGTTCTGATGTTTACCGGAGGCACCGCGGGTTCGACCAGCGGAGGGATTAAAATTGCCAGACTACTATTGATTACTAAGAATAACCGCCTGGAAATAAAAAGACTGATCCATCCAAATGCGATTATGCCAGTCAGATCGGACAAACATAGTATTCCGCAAAGCACAATACATAATCTGCTTGTATTTATTATATTATACTCTATGATTGTCTGCTTTGGATCGTTAATTATTTCACTTATGGGTTATGATATCATTACTTCTTTCAGCACATCTGCCTCAATGCTTGGGAATATTGGTCCGGGAATCGGAACCTTTGGTCCGTTCACAAACTATTCTTCAGTACCCATGGGTGGAAAATATTTTTTATCAGGATTGATGCTTTTAGGGAGGCTTGAATTATTTTCCGTAATGGTGTTGTTCACCTCGGATTTTTATAAGAGCTGATGTTCATAAATCAAGAACTCCCAATCCCTGTCTTATAATCTCTACCTCCTCACCTGTACAATCAACGACAGTAGAAGCTTCGTTTTTACCAAACCCCCCGTCAACAACCGCATCAACAAAATCGCGGTACTTTTCATGAATAAGTTCCGGATCGGTAGTATACTCAATGACCTCATCCTGGTCACGTACTGATGCAGTAAGTATTGGTCTTCCCAATTCCCTGACCAGCTCGAGGACAATATTATTTTCCGGGATCCTTATGCCGACCGTTTTTTTCTTATTCTTGAACATTTTAGGGATCTGGTTATTTGCATGGACTATAAAGGTAAAAGGACCTGGCAGGTTTCTTTTGAGAAGCTTGAAAATAGAATTGTCCCTGATTATTGTATATTCCGAAAGCTGACTCATATCGCGAAAGATAAGCGACAGTTCGGGATTCTTCGGATTCATACCCTTAAAACGAGCTATCTTCTCAATTGATTTTGTTGCCAGAATATCGCAGCCCATAGCATACACAGTATCAGTCGGATAAATGATAATGCCGCCTGCTTCAAGCATATCAGTAACCTGCCTGATATGCTTCGGGTTAGGATTTTCGTTATATATACGTATCAGCATGGACTGTCAAAAAACGGTATAAAGATAAAAAAAGTTTGGAGTACTTAAAGTTTGGAGTGACCAGAGCCGGGAGTGTCCGGAGTTGTTGGTGATTCAGAAAATTATTCTTCATCACGATTCTGGCGATAAAAATGCAGATTGCTTTCAGGTATTCCTGCGTTTCTTCCTGCTTCAAGATCGCTGTCTTTGTCACCTATCAGTACACACTCTGAAACATCAAGATCATACTCCTCAACAGCCTGAAGGATCATCCCCGGTCCTGGTTTACGGCAATTACAGTATCCGGTAAAATCAGGATGATGAGGACAATAATAAACTTTTGTAATAATTATGCCGTTTTTCATGAACTGCTCTGTCATCCAGTCAGTCAATTTCAGAAAGTCGCCCTGAGAGTATAATCCTCTTGCAATTCCTGACTGGTTGGTTATTACGAAAATATAATATCCGGCGTCAGTATATTTTCTGCAAAGATCGAATATGCCTTCAGTAAATTCAAAGTCTTCAACACGATAGACCCAATTTTTTTCTACGTTGATAACTCCATCCCTGTCCAGAAAAAGCGCTTTGTTCATAACTGTCAATTATTCAACCTTTGCCAGGATAAGTTTAGCTCTGCTATAATCTTCCGGTACACCAATGTCTATAAACAAATTATTAAAAGCATATCCTGTAATTTTATATGAAGCATCTTCTTTCTCCAGAATTTCTTTTTCAAAAGAAAATGCTTCCGGCATCTCTTCTGATTCAAATATATTTCTGTTTATCAAATAGATACCACCATTTATTAAGCCATCTGCACAATATTTCTTTTCATTGAATTTAATAACCGAATTTTTGCGGCATTCAACTGTACCGTAACGGCTGAAGTTCTTCATCCGCTTTAATGCAATTGTGAGTGTGCTTTTATTGGATATATGCACCTTATAAAATGTGTTGAGATTTACGGGAAAATATGTATCGCCATTCAATACCAGAATATTTTCCTCTGATGTTTTTGACAAGGCGTACTTTATTGCTCCACCAGTACCTAATGGTTGTTCTTCGTGTACATAATCAATTATTATATTGTTCAGGGAAGTGCCGAAGTAGTCAGAAATACTTTCCGACTTATAACCTGTTGAAAGTATGACCTTGTCGACAGGATATTTTTCTAACCATTTAAAAACATAGTATAGAAATGGCTTATTATTAATAGGAGCCATTGGTTTGGGGACATCTTTAATGATACCACGCAACCGGGTGCCCAATCCTCCTGCCAGAATTATTGCTTGCATGGTTTCAAATGGCCAAATAATTCTTCTTCTACCAAACCGCAGATTATATGTCCGATCAGAATATGAGACTCCTGTATCCTTGGAGTTTCAGTTGAAGGAACCATAATGCATATATCGCATATATCTTTCATCTGGCCGCCGGAAGAGCCTGTAAGTGCTACTGAAATAATTTTTTTCTCACGGCAGATTTTAAAAGCTTCAATCAGATTAGGAGAGTTCCCTGATGTTGAGATACCTAAAAAGACATCTCCCGAAACGCCCAAAGCTTCAATCTGCCTGGCAAACAGCTTTTCATAACCATAATCATTCCCTATTGCCGTCAGTATTGATGTATCGGTCGTCAAAGCAACAGAAGGCAATCCGGGTCTGTCGAAATAAAAACGGCTTACAAATTCACCTGCAATGTGCTGCGCATCTGCAGCACTTCCTCCATTACCTGCAATAAGCACTTTATGGCTATTTCTGAAGGCAGCAATAATATTCAAAGCTGCCTTTTCAATCCGGAGTAAAAGAGCCGGTGATGCCAATAATTGCTGTTTGACATTAATTGAATCAGCTATTTGTTTTTCAATAACTTTTATCATCGGACTTTTATTATTCTTCATTTTTCATTTATTTTCCAGCCGTAACATCCATTCTCACTAAAATGGAAATTTAAGACTTTCCCGTCAAATTTATTCAATGCCGTAATTAAGGAGAATCTGTCAACCGGATTAACTGTAAAAAACATGAAGCCGCCGCCACCTGCTCCTGAGACCTTCCCTGAACAAGCGCCTGCAGCTATGGCAGCATTGTATATTTCATCTATATGGTCGTTTGTAATACCTGTTGCCATCTTTTTCTTATTTTCCCATTCAGTTCCCAACTCTTTGGCAAATCTTACAATATCCCCTTTGAGCAGGGCTTCTTTCATGACCAGGGAATTTTGCTTTATTTTATGGGTGGCTTCAACAGATATCAACAATCCCGATTGAGTATTTCTTTGCTGCTCTTCAATAATCATGGAAGAAGAACGGGAAACACCCGTATAATAAAGAACTATTGAAGCTTCAAGTTCATCGACTATCCAACGTTTTATCCGGAGAGGGTTAACTATTACCCTGTCGTTTTCATGAAACTCTATGAAATTAAATCCCCCGAAAGTCGCAGCATATTGGTCTTGCTTTCCTCCGTTTAATCCCAGATCGAGACGTTCAATCTGATAGGCCAGGTGTGCCATATCATAATCGCCCAAAGGGAGATTAAGCCATTCTGTAAATGCTCTCAGGATCGCAACCACTAATGTTGATGAAGAACCCAATCCGCTTCCGGGAGGAGCATCACAGTACGTTGTTATTTTAAAAGACAAAGGTTTTTTGATTCCGAAATCCTGCATAATCCGGTTATAAACACCTTTATGTAAATCCAATTGCCCATCGATGGGCAATTTATAACCGGAGGTATAGAGTTTTTCTTCTCCTAAATCTGATGCACAAATAGTTATGGTATCTGTAAATGTCTCTTCGATAGTACAATAGGCATACTGATCTATAGTAGCATTCAATATTGCGCCGCCAAAAATGTCTGAATAAGGAGAGACATCACTGCCGCCTCCTGCAAGACCAAGACGCAAAGGGGCCTTACTTCTGTATATCATACATTTATTTAATTAATTAACAATTAGTTAAAACCTACTG
Organism: Bacteroidales bacterium; assembly: GCA_021371855.1. Lineage (GTDB taxonomy): Bacteria > Bacteroidota > Bacteroidia > Bacteroidales > VadinHA17 > LD21. Next base: position 42,555 of record JAJFVL010000026.1, read on the forward strand.
AATATACCGGTATATTCAAGAGCTGAATTTAATACATTAAAAATAAATAATAACTAAGAGTCAACTACTTACTTTAATATATTCAGTTGCTTATCAAAAAATTCATCAATACAAAATACAATAAAAAAGGGTAAGCTACTTATATCGCACCGCTACAACTGCCTACCCTTGCTACCTTCCGGTCCTGGGGGAGTTCAGCAGGAGCTGGTCGTATAAGACTTACCCGGCACAAAAATACTAACTTTTCTGCAGCATACAAAATAAATATTCCATTTTGACAGAAGACAAGGTTCTCATATTTACATTATATTTGTTATTGATTAGAAAGTTCTCAGTAAAAACTAAAGTATAATTATCATGGATCAAACTAAAGTTAATGTCTGGAAAGCAAATCTGGTCAATGGTCTGATATTAGGGCTGGCAGGAATTGTGTATACTCTCGTAGTTTATTTTCTCGACCTCTCCCTCAATAAAGTGCAGGGATATGTTTTTATCATTCTGGAGGCTGTAATCCTTTTCTTACTGCTTAAATCCTATCGTGATAATTATATGAACCGTTACATTACATATGGTCAGTCGGTTGGTGCAGGAATTGTGATCTGTTTGTATTATTCCATAATTATGGCCCTGTTTACATATATTCTCTACACAGTAATCGATCCCGGCCTGGTCGCTAAACAACTTGCCGCTTCTGAAGAAATGCTCATGTCAAAAGGCATGCCTCAGGCTTCGGTAGATGCCGCAATGAAGGTACAGTCAAAGATAATGAAACCATCCTTTATGGCTCCTCTCAGTATCCTGGGAAACATGATGTGGGGAGTTGTCATATCATTGGTTATCAGTATATTTGTCCGCAAAGAAGGAAACCCGCTCATTGATGGTTCCGTAAATTAACCTTATTTTTTCGATGGATGTTTCGATTGTAATTCCTGTATATAATGAAGAAGAATCTATTCCTGAACTTTCGGAATGGATTGAAAAGGTATGTACAGAAGCAAGATATAAATTTGAAATAATTTTTGTAGATGACGGGAGCTCTGATTCATCGTGGAAAATAATCTCCACACTGTCGGCTCAGAAGAAATTTATTAAGGGATTACGATTCAGAAGGAATTATGGAAAAGCTGCAGCTCTTTATACCGGTTTTGCAGAAGCCACAGGTGAAACTGTAATTACAATGGATTCTGATCTTCAGGATAGTCCTGATGAGATTCCTGAACTTGTCAGGATGATAAGGGAAGATGGATTTGATCTCGTATCTGGTTGGAAAAAGAAAAGATATGATCCCTTTGTAAAACGATTTACCAGTAAGATATATAACGGGACTGCAAGGTTTTTCTCGGGAATTAAGCTTCATGATTTTAACTGCGGATTGAAAGCATACCGGAATGATGTTGTCAAAAGCATTGAAGTATTCGGCGAAATGCACAGGTATATCCCGATACTTGCTAAAGAAGCCGGATTCAGGAAGATAGGTGAAAAAGTTGTTGAACACAGGGCAAGAAAGTACGGTGTTACAAAATACGGGCTCGACAGGTTTATGAAAGGTTACCTTGACCTTCTTACTATTGGTTTCATTACACGGTTTGGCAAAAGTCCCATGCATCTTTTCGGGGCACTCGGTACCATGATGTTTATAATTGGATTTGTAATGGCAGGATACCTTGGGGTAAGGAAGATCATATTTGTTAATCAGCAACTGAGAGCGCCACTGGTCACGGAGAGTCCTTATTTCTATATTGCGCTGACAGTAATGATCATTGGAACCATTCTCTTTCTGACAGGCTTCCTTGCTGAATTAGTAAACCGTAATTCGACAATCAGGAACAATTATCTGATTAAGGATAAGGTGAATATCTGATTTCACAGTCCCTTTTCCCAATTTTCATACCTCATCCTCCTGTTCCTTATCCTTTAGGAGAATGAGCGTAACATCCTGTCTATTATGTACATACCCCTCTTTCTTTAATGAGATGGGTTGAGGTGAGATGGATCTAAAGAGATTCATTATAGACCTCCAATATCGACTTCGTCATCTTACTCCAGGAGAATTTTTCTTTTTCCTGTTTGATTCCTTCAGTAAACGCCTCTTTCCTGTTATTATCAAAGAAATCGGAAATAGCTTCTGTAATGCTTTTTGGTTCAGGTTTAACTACATATCCGCATTTCCCGTCAGCCACAATTTCACGCAGACCACCTACATCAGTCACAAGCATGGGTTTTTCAAAATGGAAAGCAATTTGGGTTACACCACTCTGTGTAGCGGTCCGGTAAGGTTGAACAACAAGATCAGCAATACTGAAGAATAAAGTGACTTCATTGTCTTTTATAAAATGGTCATATATAACAATTTCATTTTCAAGATTATTCTTCCTGACAAGTTCCCTGTAAGGAGTATCATCCTCATAAAATTCACCGGCAATTATAAGCTTGAGATTCCTTCCTCTCAGCCTTTTATCTGAGAAAGCATCAATCAGCAGATCAAGTCCCTTATAAGCTCTGATAAATCCGAAGAAGAGCAGATATGAACTATTACTATCAAGTTTAAGTTTTGATAAAGCTTCACTTCTTGGAACCTTAGCACCAAAGTTATCAAAAAGAGGATGAGGATTGAATTTTACAGGTATGTCATTTCTGAATAACTTCAGATCGTCAAGAACAGTGTTCGACATTACAACTGCACCATCAATACAATTAACAAAGTATTTTGTAAGCATCTTGTCACCGGATCTTTTCTCATGAGGGATGACATTGTCAAAAATGCATATCACTTTGGTATGACCGTTTGATTTTGCTATTCGTGCAATAGTTCCAAGACATGGCGCCATTAAAGGAATCCAGTACTTTATTAATAAAAAATCAGGGGATTCCTTCTTAATCCTGAAGCCATTCCGGATCCAGTTAAAAGGACTGATCGAATTTATCAAACGATTAATTCTAAGGCCTTCAGGTGCCGGTCCTTCTGAATATTGAGTTTTCCCCGGGAACAAAAATCCCGGATATTGCAAACTGAAAGTAGCTATACTTATAACATGCCCTTCAGAAGAAAACTGTCTGGCAAGACGTTCATTGAATGAGGCCAGTCCTCCCCTGTAAGGATATGCAGTTCCAAGTGAGACGATATTCATTTTCCTGTATAATATTCTGTAAAGATACAAGAACCTGTCAGAAAATTAAATCACATTAAAACCAGGTTTGTCATATTGTGCTCAGTTATTTCCAATTAAAAATCCAGCACTTTCTTTTCTCCGGCTTTTATGATAATCTCCTTTTTATCACCATTATAAATTACGGAACATTTTCCCCCTTTCACCGAATATATTTTTGCTTTATCAAGTTTACCTCCATTCCATCGCATATCAACGATAAAACCTCCCCTGGCACAAAGCCCTTTTACTTCACCGGTATTCCATTCCTCAGGTATTGCAGGAAGTAATCTTATGATACCATTATGAGACTGAATAAGCATTTCAGCTATTCCGGCGGTACCTCCAAAATTACCATCGATCTGAAAAGGAGGATGTGTATCAAAAAGGTTTGTAAGAGTTGATTTACCAAGCAATGCCATAAGGTTTTCGTAAGCTTTTTCACCATTCTGAAGACGAGCAAACAAATTTACTATCCAGGCTCTGCTCCAACCTGTATGCCCCCCTCCGAAAGAGAGTCTACGGGTTATTGTTGCCTCCGCCGCCTTGAACAATTCAGGGGTTGCAGGTGTAAACTGTGCAAGTGGATACAGGCCCAGGAGATGCGACATATGGCGGTGTCCGGGTTCCGGTTCATCATAGTCCTTTATCCACTCCTGAATCACACCTTTTGAATTGATTTTGACCGGAGGAAGACGCTTCTTTGCAGCTTCAAGCTTTGATGCAAACTCTTTGTCGATCGCGAGAATTTTCGAAGCTTCGATACAATTGTCAAATAAGGCATTTATTATCTCAACATCCGTTGTGGCAGCATAAGTAAGAGCAGAAGTCTCTCCTGTTGCATTGTCCCTGAATTTATTTTCCGGTGAATGAGAAGGATTGGTTACAAGATATCCTTCTGGTGATTCAACAAGAAATCCCAGAACAAATTCCGCTGAACCCTTCATCATAGGATATGCTATACTTTTAAGAAATGAGGTGTCGTTTGTGAATAAAAAATGTTCATAAACAGGAAATGTCATCCATGGTCCGTTCATTGGGGTAATTCCCCATACACCATCAGCAACACCTGTCCTGCCAAAAGGATCTGTAAGATGGTGAAGTACCCATCCGTCGGTTCCATACATCTCTTTTGCCGTAAGTGATCCGGGCAAAGTCAGTTTTTCCATGAAAGAGGCAAGAATCTTTGATGTTTCAGGCAGGTTACATACCTCTGCAGGCCAATAGTTCATCTGAAGATTAATATTTGTATGGAAGTCCGAATTCCAGGGAGCTTTCATATCCTTGTTCCAAATCCCCTGCAAGTTGGCAGGCAATACGGCAGGTACACGCGAAGAGCACATGAGGAGGTAACGACCGTATTGAAAATATAAAGCTATCAGACCGTTATCCGTGCCTCCTTTTTTTACTTTTGCCAGGCGCTCATCAGTCGGTTTTATTGAGAGAGAATCGTTTCCAAAAGAGAGGCTGACCCGGTCGAACATTTTCCGGTATTCATCCAGATGACTTTGTTTTAGCTTAGAGATGGGTGTGTTCTGGGTTTTATCAAGAATTGATCTGCATGTCGCAGAAGGATCAATTGACCTGTCAAAATCAAGCATGCTGATATTATAATCAGTAGCTGCAGTCAAACGGGCAGTGACCTCTGTTGCCTTTTTAACAGTAAGAATGCCGTTCTCCGCAACAGTTGTTCCATCAGTAACAAGTCGTAATTCTCCGGCGAACTTCATATGGTCTCCTCCAGGTCCGGATTTTGGGTCATCTTCATCGATAATTTGTCCGGTAAGATATATTGTATTACCGGAGGCTTTAACCACAGCATCTTTTTCACGGTTCAGCTTTAAGGAAGCATTAATAAAACCTCTGTCAGCTGATTTGATATGGACTACAATCATGTTATCGGGGGATGATGCAAAAACTTCCTCTATATATTGCTTCCCGTTAATGTAAAATTTTGTGGTAGCGACACCTGTCTTAAGATTTAGTTCCCTTGTATAGTTTTCAGGTTTACCATCCCATTCATAATCAATAATCAAGTCTCCAAATGGTTGATAAGAACGGATCCTTGGAGGTGTGCCCAGAAAATTTTCATCTGCCAGCTTCAGAGCATCCTTATAACGGTTTGCAAATAAAGCTTTCTGTAATTCAGGAAGGATCTTCAGAGCATTTGGGTTATTGTTATTGATCCTGCTGCCGGCCCAGATACTTTCTTCGTTCAACTGAAGCCGTTCATGCAGAGGATCGCCAAAGACCATTACACCAAGCCGCCCGTTGCCAACCGGCAAGGCTTCTTCCCAGACAACAGCAGGTTGCTTATACCAAAGTTTCAATGTATTGGAGTCGTTTTTGGATGTATAATTACAAGCTGTAAGAATTAAACAAATAAATAGAGCAGGAAAATAAAGTGGAGCATTTTTCATATAAGAATCATTAAGAATAGTGATGAACCAAGATAGAAAAATTCCTCCTTTTATGTTAAAAACTGATTGGTTTTATTCTGATGAATTAAATATCTCCTTCAAGGTAAGCTGACAAGTATTTAAAATCCGGGGTCAGGCGCCCTTCTTTAAGGATTGTGGCTTTATTGATCATCTTATTTTCATTGTGTGATAAAAGATCATGCAAAACATTTTGTATTAATTGCATGCCAAAATCATGAGACGTATCGCGCGGAAGTTCACCCGGCAGATTATCAACCGACATTACAGTGATATTATCAGTACGACTGAAAGCAGGCTCTTCGATCTCAAGTTGTGGATTATAGCCATAGAAAGGATCACCGATAGTAGAAGCTCTCAGAGTTGAAGGAATCGGGCCATTAATATCACAGCTGATATCAGCAATGACAGATATTCTGAATTCCGGTCTTTTCATTTCCTCCTTAGTAAAAAATTCAGGAGATCGTGGATCCCAGTAATGACCTGCAATCAATATATCTGTAACCTTAGTGAAAGGGTCGAAAACCGATCTATATTCCCCGGGGTACTTTTTAAAATGGGTGAAGTCGAACTTCAGACCGTCTTTATGCCTGACATAATGTTCCGGACCTATCAGGCAAAAAACAGGAACATCAAAATCCCTTGTAAGAAAATCAAGGGGTTTCACCTGTGCAATATTTGCCACACATAATGTTTCACTTGCACCATGAGCCACTCTCCCTGTACCGGTGATAAGGATTTTTAATCCCGGTTTTAGTTCAATAAGCCGTAGTCCAGCCCACATCTCATTGAGATCGCGGCACTGATGCGCCGGTTTAAGGTTAAATTTATTGGTTTTAATTCCTCTTGCTCTCAGTGCATTGTATGCTCCAATAATACCTGCATACTGACCAAATGCCACGACTCTTTGTCCTTTGTCATCAATAAGATACTCATAATCAATAAGGGTTATTTTCCTCTCAGCCATCTCTCTGAACATTTCGCGGTTATGAGGTTGCTTCTTGCCAACATGAGCAAAAAAAAGGTATGTTTTTCCCGGTAAAAAAGTTTGTTTATTAACTTCCTTAATGCCCATCAATATATCGCAATCGCCAAGGTCTTCTCTGAGAGGTATATTCAGATACCCAAACTCCTCATCGGAATAGCAACGGACATCACCTGGCTGAACGTAAAATTCTGTGAAGGGATACAGATCCTCAAGAGCAACAATCTGAGGAGGTGTCAGAGGTACCCGCCGATCGGGAGGATTCTTTGTTTCGCGCAGGATACCGACTTTTATTGTCTTTTCCATGCTGAGAAAAATATAATCTTAAGATCAAAGTTAGGCAATCTGGCCTGGTTTTTGATGATTTATATCAGTATTGAGAATGAAATATGTATCTTTGCAGTGCATATCATCAGGGGCTGACCTGGTTTTGACAGCATGAGGGGTGGTATGCAAGCATGCAGGATGTGGTGACGCGTTCCTTAAACAGTGTTACAAAACAACAACTGGCGAATCTAATTACGCTCTCGCTGCTTAAGCGAATCAAGTAACTTAAGCTTAATCCCGGCACAGGTGTCGGGACGGGACGTCTCCCGGGCGGTCAAGCCCTGATCCAACCCGACACGGAGGCGCACGCAATCCGGGGCTAGCCTGATGATCGTTCCGCTCTGAAGGTGAAACAACAGGAAATAAGGGCATTTTAGGTTGTTCTGCAGCTGAAGTGTCACGAAAATCAAGCAGGACTAAGCATGTAGAAAGCATATGGTCTCCATGTTTGGACGCGGGTTCGACTCCCGCCAGCTCCACAAAGGATTAAAGACTGCACAAATAAGCAGGCAGACTTGATAAAAAAATCAAGGAAGATCAGTCTTAATTAATGAATCGTTAAAAACGACTTTTACCGTCTTGGCAGTAACAGGTGAGCTTTTTCATCAAATATAAGAACTTTTAAGCCTTTTTTACTGCTGTTGCGGTATAATATTGATAATTGCTTGCTATATCAAAATAAAATACCTACTTTTACCGCTATAAGAGTAAAAACAATGCAATCGCGGGAATTAGCAGAAGTAATAAGGATGCACCGAAAGGCAGCTAAACTGAGCCGTGTACACTTAGCAGAACTGGCAGGAGTTGGTAAAACGGTGATTTATGATATCGAGAAGGGAAAGGAATCAGTTCAATTGGACACCTTAAGAAAAATTCTCAAGGCGCTGAACATAAAGATAGTGTTAACAAGTCCATTTATGGATAATTTGAATAGTACAGGAAATGAGAAAGGCTAAAGTTTTTGTTAAAGGAGTCGAGGCTGGAACTTTGACTGAATTAATAAAAGGTAAAAAGTACGAATTTGAATACATTGACGGATATAAAGGTCTTGAGGTATCACGAACGATGCCAACAAATGAAAAGGTCTATAAATTCGATATGTTTCCACCATTTTTTGATGGGTTATTGCCAGAAGGAATTCAATTGGAAGGATTATTGAAATTAAAGAAAATTGATAAATATGATTATTTCTCCCAGCTTATTGCTGTTGGTAATGATATGATTGGAGTTGTCACAGTAAAAGAAGTTGTAGAATGAACCGTTGCCCGATTTCATATAATCCTTGCGGAGATAATCGTTACAGTGATGCAGGACTTAGACTTTTATCAGCCGAACTGGCTTCCCTTAAAGACCTTGAATATACTGCAGAAGAACAAAGAAAAGAGGCTTACAATCGCGCGTCAAAGATGTCTATTCAGGGAATACAGCCGAAGGTGAGTGCAAAATTAAACATCAAAGAAGAAAAATTCGAAATTGTTGACTCGGGTGGAAGATTTATTCTCAAACCTCAGCATCAATATTTTCCGGAAATGCCAGAAAATGAGGACTTGACAATGAGGCTTGCTGATGAAATTGGTTTAGAAATACCATTACATGGTTTAATTTGGTCAAAGGATAACACCTTAACATACTTTATCAAACGGTTTGACAGGAAGGGGCAGAATGATAAAGTTCCTGTTGAAGACTTCGCTCAACTGGCAGGATTAAGCAGGGATACAAAATATGAATACAGTATGGAGAAGGTTGCAGGTTTGATTGATAAATACTGCACTTTCCCATCGGTTGAGAAATTAGTGCTATTTAAACTGGTCATATTTAATTACCTGATTGGAAATGATGATATGCACCTTAAAAATTTCTCTATAATAACTGAAGACGGTAAGGTCAAACTATCGCCAGGCTATGACCTTATTAACACTACAATCGAGTATAGGAAACCTGATGATGAAATTGCTTTACCCCTAAGAGGAAATAAAAAGCATTTAACACGTAATATGCTTATAAACTACTTTGGTGTAGAAAGGTGTGAATTAACTTCCAGGAGTGTTGAAAAAGTTCTGGAAACCATATCCTCAGCAATTCCCAAATGGAAAGAATTAGTCAATATCAGTTTCTTATCTAAAGCAATGAAAGATAAGTACCTTGATTTATTGGATGCACGTCTCAAAATCTTGAATATTCAAGAGTAATAAGGTGAATATTGTGGAGCGAATTTTATTTACCGGATAATTCACGTTTCTAGAGGCGGTCGTAAAAATGTTTACTGCCTTATAAGTATTGAAAATTAGCGTTTTGCACGGGTGCAATTATGCGTTTGCCCAGTATATGCACGCTTGCGTTGCACTGAGTAGCGGAAACGCTTAGTATTCCTGCACTGCGTTGGGATAACAAAAAGACCCTGACTGATTGAGTCAGAGTCCTTGGTTTTTTTAAATATTTGGTAACTTCCCGGGTGTTTGTATTGTTAAAAATCAAATAAGAACCATGAGAAAATTATCTGTTATATTTTTCCTGTTGCTGACAGCAGCTGCGACCCTGGCACAAAACCTTACACTGTGCCCCGACTGGAGAATATCGGAAATTAACCAGTTGCACTTACCTTTTTTTGCAGATAGACAATCGGTTGACGGCAAACAATTTGATCATGCAGCCTTACTCGGGAGCGTCATGGCTGATGCTGCCGGAATAGCACAATGGCAGGTGTTCAGTCCGGGCACTGACAGCCTTATTTCCATTGTCAGCGGAAAGGACCAGTTGCTTCAGCTGGCAGGTTTTGTAAAAAGCGACCGCTGGACCAAAGCTTCTATAAACATTTCAACCGATGCAATTTTCGAGCTCTATCTGAATGGAAATAAGATAAAGACACAGGATAAACCTGCGGAAAAGCCTGTGAAAGTTGAACTGACCCTCGGAACCGGAGTCCACGGGTTGCTGCTGAAAATGATAAGTACCGGAAAATCACTGCGACTTGCTGCCGGAATCACAGCGGACAACGATGCAGCGAAGCTGACCTGGACCACCAATCCGAAGCGGACAGTCACTATTCATGATATTCTTGAAGGGAAAAGTGTTTCAAATGCAAGACTTTCTCCATCAGGGAAATACCTGCTGATTCAATCAAATGAGACACTGCCCGGAAGTGGAAAATCGCAGCCGTCATTCAGTGTGTACGATATGGAACTGAACCGGAATCTGTTCGCGGTCCGTAACAATGCTTTTCGTGCAGACTGGCTCCCTGAAACCGACAGGCTGTATTATCAGGCAGAAAAAGACGGGTATACAGATCTGTTTTTATGGGACATGAATACGGGAGTGGAAAGTCTGGCAGCCTCCGGAATAAAGTCGCCCGGAGGAATTAAATGGTCGCCGAAGGAGGATTATTTCCTGTTTATGAAAAATGAAGAAGCGGAAAAAACAGGCGACCTGAAGCGTATCTTCGGAAATGAAGACCGTATTCCGGGTACCCGCAACCGTTCATATCTCTATTGCTATGACCTGAAAACAAAAATTGCACGACCGCTTACAGCCGGGGCTGAGTCTGCTGAGCTGCATGATATCAGACCGGACGGCGCCAGGATTCTATTCTCCACATCACGGATGGATTACAGTGAAGTGCCTTTTTCAAAGCAAACCCTTTACGAGCTGGAACTTGGTACCATGCAGCTTGACACAATATGGAAAGACAAGCTTTACAGCGGGTATTGCCAGTATTCTCCTGATGGCACACAGCTTCTGGTATCCGGAGGCCCCGAGACTTTCGGTAATCTTGGGGTGAAAGTGAGTCAGGGCCGGATTCCAAACAGTTATGACACTCAGCTTTTTCTCTACAACCTGAAGACAAGGAAGGTCGAAGCCCTGACCCGCGATTTTGATCCGGCTGTTGCCAGCGCTCACTGGTCAAAAGATGGCAGAATCTATTTAACTGCTGACGAGCTGGATTACGTAAACTTATACCGTTGTGATCCAAAGAAAAAAGATTTCAGAAAAATCAATGTTCCGGTTGATGTCATTACTTCTGTAGATTTTGCAGCGAATCGAGGCAGTGCTGTTTTTAAAGGGAGCAGTATAAGCACACCGGAAAAATTATACACTCTTGACCTGACAAGCGGCAAATCGACTTTGCTTCTGGATCCCAAAGCAGAACAGATAAAGGAAGTTGAGTTCGGGCGAACGGAAGAATGGAATTTCGTCAATACAAGAGGAACAACAATTTATGGACGAGTGTATTATCCGGTTGATTATGATCCTGCAAAAAAATACCCTGTTATTGTGAATTTTTACGGCGGTACCACTCCCACAAACAGGGCTTTCGGAGGCCGGTACCCGAAAAACATCTGGGCTGCCGGGGGCTATTTCGTTTATGTCTTGCAGCCCGGCGGGTCAACAGGCTTCGGACAGGATTTTTCAGCCCTGCATGTAAACGGCTGGGGCCGGGAAGCCATCGATGATATAATAGAAGGGACCAGGAAATTCCTTGAGGCATTTCCCTCGGCCGATTCTGAAAATACAGGTTGCATAGGCGCTTCCTACGGTGGTTTTACCACCATGATGCTTCAGACGCGAACCGATATTTTCAAAACAGCAATTGCACATGCAGGGATCAGCGACATCACATCCTACTGGGGGGAAGGTTACTGGGGTTACTCGTACAGCTCAGGGGCAACCAGGAATAGTTATCCATGGAACCGAAAAGATATTTATGTCGATAACAGCCCCTTGTTTAATGCAGATCAGTTCAAAAATTCAATCTTGCTGTTGCACGGCACGGCCGATACGAATGTACCGGTTGGTGAAAGTCTGCAGTTTTATGCTGCACTGAAAATTCTTGGCAGGGAGGTGGAGATGGTTCTGGTCGAAGGAGAAAACCATCACATACTGGACTATAAAAAGCGCCTTGAATGGCACGATACAATAATGGCCTGGTTTGACAAGAAGCTTAAAAACCAGCCTGAACACTGGAAGGAGATGTATCCTGATAAAAACATGTAAAGAAAAGTATCCCTGGAAGCTTGTCCGGGATTTCTGATTCCAGCCGATTGTTGGAACAATGGTAAGGGATAGCAAATCCTCATTCTGAGATCAGATCGAGGATTATCAGGCCGCCGTTTTTGGCTTTGACCAGGACTTTGTTGTTATCGTTAACCGTTATCAGCCCTCTCCGGCCAAATTCTGCCGTTTCGTACGTAAATCGGGTATAGGGATCCTCGAAGAGTTTTTTGAAATTATGCCCGTTCCTGGTCGCGACTATACCTCCCCTTGTCGTCGTATAGTTAATTGATTCATGAGGATTAATGAGTCCAAGCATTGTTCCATCCGGAAGAAAACATTGCCCTCCGTTAATAGTTACCAGTTGTGTGTTGGAACCAGTGTACTGATAGCAGCATTCTATTGTAGACAAAAGGCCTCCGCCGTTCCTGAACACTCTCCAGTAGCCGTCTCCCATCCCGTCATTCCCGAAAAGAATACAATCTTCCATGGGAATTGCAGTAACAAATTGAGTCCGGCAATCTGCTGATGGCATATGAACTCCCGTCGGGATAAATGTCCAGTTATAACCCCAGTCGTCGGAGTAAAAAATTCCGACTGCCGGGTAACTATCCCCTGTCACAATCACTAATCTGTCAGCATAGGTATCAATACAGCCTCCATGAGCATGCAGGCTCCCGTTGGGAGTGATTCCCCACAAATCAAAATTTTGAGGATTAGTAAGAGTGTTGCTCATCGGATGCCCGCCTACTGCTCCATATCCCCCGTGCCCGTCAGGTTTGGTATCAACAAAGACCATCTCGTCAGGGGAGACAGTACTGTTAATGGAGATATCAGCCATAGAAAAAACACATCTGAAAGAGTTACCTGCGTCAGTGCTAAGATACCCGTATCCTCTTGAATTATAAATAACTGCAAACACTGTATTTCCTTTTATGCTCAGGCCCCATGCCTTGGTAAGAATTGGATTCCAGTAAGGAATATCCATCACCAGGTTTGCGTGTTGCCGGGTATAGGTAAAGTTTCCGCTTGACTGGGCAATATATGGAACTTTATAGATATTAAAATGAGAAGGCTTGTTATCTACCTGAATCAACAAGCCAAGATCAGGCATTTCATTTACTCCTCTGATATTGCATGCTGACACGTTGAAATCCGTACCACCTTCCCATATCCCTGATATATCAAATCTGACTTTATTCCCGAAGGTATTTTTGTCCACCCTGTAAAATGCCCGTGAATGTCCATAGTAGATATATCGACCCGACATGTCAAACACCTCGCAGTTCCGGCCATCCTCAACAAATCTGCGCAATTCCGGGTTGGCAAGCCTGTAATCGATTGACGCATCGGAACCCACGATTGCATAGGCATCCTCAATCGTCTTTGCCCGGAAAGAATTTGCACTTCCACAATTAACAGGACCCTCAACGATCTTTGTAAAACGAACATTCCCGATCGTAATATCCCTGACTTCATTGGGCGCTTCATTATAAATGGCTGATGATAAAGTCTCATAGCCTTGAGAAAGGGTCCTGAAAATTAACTGGTTTCCATAAAGCGTTCCGCTTTCAGTCACAGCATAAGCTCTCACATAGTACGTTGTTCCCGCAGACAGGCCGCTAAGCTGGCTTGTAAAACTACCGCTTCCTGATCCATTATTGGTCCGGTGATTTGCAGTGGTGGGATTTGCTGACGTTGCCCAACAGACACCTCTT
>JAJFVL010000045.1 GCA_021371855.1 Bacteroidales bacterium
AAGCAGTGCAGTTCCTATAGCCGGTATGGTACTGAATATTCCTTCAGGATCGTGAATCCCCTTATAAAGTTTGCCTGGCATCAAAAGACGATCGATATAGCTGGCAAGATTGCCCTCCATTGAAAAGACATCGGTCGAACCTAGATCATGAGCGGGGAAGATCAGCAACAAAAGCCAGTAGGTTTGGTTTCGCTTTCCATGCTACACTTATTAAATTTTATTAACAGGATTAGTCCGATTTTACAAATGGGTTATAATCTGATCGTTATGTGATTTGTCCGTATTTTTGCCGATAATTACTTCTATTTTAAAGATATTAAAATTGTGAAACGGGAATAAAAAAAGCAATGCAATTTGTAAAAAAAATTCGCACTACCAGAGAATGATTTTCCCCCATCCAAACTTTTTATTAGTTAAAAGTATTTAACTCTTCTTAAATCCTGCTATCTGATTTTTTTTTACATTTATGCATTCGTTGTTTTTAAAAGATATCACAAGAACACATTTGATAGTCATGGTTTGCAGGAAAGACAGTAGTGATGTTAACCTTGTTAAAGAAATCAGGAACGATTCTAAAGATGATTTTAAATTGTTATTTGAACGTTACAATAAAAAGCTGTATTTTTTTTCACTGAGATATTTTAGTAATGACCATGACGAGGCTGAAGAATTAGTTCAATCGGTATATATCAGTTTATGGGAACACCGGAAATCTCTGGATGAAACAATGCCCGTTAAAAGTTATATTTATCGTTCAGCTGTAAACTATATATATAACTATTTGAAAAAGAAAGCAATCAGGAATAGTTTTGTCGAATTTGAAATTCAAAAAGGAGAAGTTCTTTCAGATCAAACCTATGAACAGATTTTTTTTAATGATCTGGAAAAATCAATTAACAATATTATCGAAACCTTACCTATTCAACAACAAAAAATATTTCAACTAAGTCGTTTTGAGGGCTTGTCGCATGAGAAAATTGCAAATGACATGAATATTTCGGTAAGAACAGTGGAAAACCAGATTTACAGGGCATTAAAAACTATTAAAAGCAAAATTAAGGAAGAAATTTCTTATTTGTTTATATTCATATGGTACTTCTTTTTCTAATCGTTTTCATTTCTGACACCATCCTCAAATCGTTGCACATGACTATTTTATAACAATTTGATTATCTGAATCATATTATATAATTAAGAATATTGAATGTATTTGAAGTTAAGCGCATAACAGGTTTTTCTTATATGTGACTTATACTATTGTCGTTTACTTCCGATACATAAAAAGAAGCATTATGTGAGTACTATGACTTATTTAGTTGTATTAATAATATAAGACAACACTATGGGATTAGGAAGCGATACCGAAATTGAGATACTACTTGAAAAGTATTTCGTTAAGAATTGCACGAAAGAAGAGAAGCAGCGTCTTTTTGAAATACTCTCTTCACCAGAAAATGAAAAATCAATTAAAGAGATATTGTATTCACATTTAGATGAATACTCATTTGATTCTGATATACAACAGGATATTGACTCCGAACGAATATATAATCAGATAATGACTGATTTACAATTACCTAAGACCAGGGAACCAGAAAGTCTTTTGCTGAGAAGGCGGACACGGATGAGGCAAATATTTATCCAAGGATTGTCTGTTGCAGCAGTATTTTGTATAGCATTCTTTCTTGGCAGCATATTTAATCAAAGCGACAATGAAAATGCTGATAAACATATTATTTCAACCACTTTTAATGAGATAAAGGCTCCTCTTGGCTCAAAATCAGAGATAAAACTTGCTGACGGTACAATCGTGATTTTAAATGCAGGAAGTTTGTTAAAATACAAGCCTGATTTTAACATGAACAACAGAGATCTTTTTCTTGAAGGGGAAGCATATTTCAAAGTAGCTAAGAACACTAATCTTCCGCTGATCGTTAGTGCTGGAAATATAAATATAAAGGCAACAGGAACGGAATTTAATGTAAAAGCTTATAACGATGAAAATATTGTTGAGACAACCCTTGTTGAGGGAAAAGTTGAGATTTCGCAGAAGGGAGTCACTGATGAGAAAAGAATGCTGGAACTGAAACCTGACCAGAAAGCCATATATGTCAGGGAATCAGATAAGATGACGTTGGGAGAAATAAATGAGATTGAACCATTGGCAGTGAAACCAGCAAAGATTGCCACAGAAAATTTGTTGGTTTCACCAAAGGCCGATATTGACCAAGTGATAGCTTGGACTCAGGATAAAATGATAATAAGAGGCGAAAATCTTGAGAACCTTTGTGTTAAACTTCAAAGAAAGTATGATGTAACGTTTGTTTTTGGTAATGAAGATATAAAAAAATGCAGATTTTCCGGTATACTTCTCGATGAAACCCTTGAACAGGTGCTAAATGTGATAAAACTTACCGCACCTGTTGATTATTTGCTTGATGGTAAGATAGTCCTGATGATTTCAAATAAGGAGAAAATTGAAAAGTATTCAAAACACATGAAAAAATGAAGAATTATTATTATTGAGTCTAATCTTAAAGCATTTTGCCTATGCATAAAACCACATAAAAAATAAGGGGAAAATAGGTTCGAGCTATTTTCCCCGAATGCAGTATAAGTTAATTACAAGCATAGCCGGCATTTTCGTAACAGGCTAATTATGTATAACTCTAACTAACATTTTACAAAACTATGAAAAAAATTTTTGTTTCTCATTTTCACCAATGGGAAAAACGTAAAATCCTTTTAATTATGAAATTATCAACCATTTTAATGATGGTATTCACCCTAAGCCTCTCTGCAACCGGACTCGGTCAGTTTTCTTTTAATGCCGAAGGAATAAAAGTAAGAGATGTCTTTCAAATCATTGAGAACGAGAGTAGTTATCGTTTCTTTTATAATGATGATTTTGAATTTGTTGACAAGGTCGTTAACCTGAAAGTTGAAGATCAGAATATAAATCAGGTTCTTGACAAGCTTTTGAAGCTTAATGACTTTTCGTACCAGATATTTGACAATAAACTGATTGTTGTATCATTAAAAGAAGATCCTCAGCAAAGTATTGTTAAGGGAAAAGTTACTGATACCAAAGGAAATCCTCTTCCAGGAACAACGGTCCAGGTAAAAGGGACAATTCAGGGAATAATCACTGATCTTAACGGCAACTTTTCTATTGATGTGGCCAATCCAAATGCTATTCTGATTTTTTCTTTTGTGGGATATATCCCCAAAGAAATACCTGTTCAGAATCAAACCTCAATTAGTGTAATATTGAGCGAAGATATTCGTGGACTTGAAGAAGTTGTCGTAATTGGGTATGGAACACAGAAAAAAGTTGACCTTACCGGATCAGTTGAATCAATTAATGGGAATCAAATTGCCAGGCAACCTGTGGCACAAACTTCTCAAGCACTTGTAGGATTAACACCAGGGCTTACAGCAATTCAGTCAAGTGGACAACCTGGCAAGGATAATTCAACCTTACGAATACGGGGTACCGGATCAATTGGAGCTTCAAATGATCCGTTAATTCTAATCGATGGAGTGGAAGGGGATTTAAATAGCATAAATCCAAATGATATTGAGGATATTTCAATATTAAAAGATGCAGCTGCAGCTTCAATTTACGGATCGCGTGCATCAAACGGAGTAATTCTGGTTACAACAAAACGGGCCAAATCTGGTAAATTATCCTTGAATTACTCAAATTTTATTGGTTGGCAGAAACCTACTGAACTTCCAAAGTTTTTAGGTGCATTAGATTTTCTTAAATATTCGGGTGAGTCTCAATCTGTAATTGATAATTATGCAGCTGGGATGGTTTCGAATCCGGACCTTTATCCGGATACAGACTGGGTTAATGAAGTATTCACTGAAAGTGGCTTTCAGCAATATCATAACATGAGTGTCAGTGGTGGTAATGAAACTATCAAATCATTGGCTTCGATATCATTTTTGAACCAGGGGGCAAATATTATCAACTACAATTATAAGCGATACAATGGCCGGTTTAATTCAGATATTAAAATATCCAACAAAATTGATATTAACTTTGATTTAGGTTTTGACAGGTCGCTGACAAAAGCTCCAGTCACATCTCTGACTTATGTAGTACGTGATACTTACCGTATTCCTCCAATATATTCTGCGATACATTCTGATGGCTCCTGGGGAGATGGATGGGGAGGGGAAAATCCTGTTGCAGCGGTTCGGGATGGAGGAAATTCAAATTCGCAATCGAACTATTTCAGAGGGATTCTAAGGGCCAATTATACACCCGTTAAAGATCTTAAGTTTTCAGTAATGTACTCTCCTGAGTATAATGACGGATATAACAGCAGTTTTACAAAAATGTATCAGACCATTATTGACTGGGAGGCAAAAACAAAACGCAACTATCCTAATCGAAACGGTCTATCACAAAGCAATTCAAGATCTTTCACAAATAATTTCAATGCATTAGCTACCTACAATAAAGTATTTGGTCGACATATCTTTTCAGTACTGTTAGGTTATGAATTTATTAAATATGATTATTCTACATTTGGTGCTTCACGGCAGGATTTCATTCTTGATAAATATGAGGTTCTTAATGCCGGTTCAGCTGAAAGTGATGGAAATAGTGGTTCTGCAACCCAATCGGGTCTGGTTTCATATTTTGGACGTTTGAATTATTCATTTAACAATAAGTATTTATTCGAAGCCAACTTAAGAAGGGATGCCTCTTCTCGTTTTGCAAGCGAAAACAGGGTATCGATATTTCCTTCTTTTTCTGCTGGTTGGAGACTTTCTGAGGAATCATTTATTAAAAACTTAGATTTGTTTTCTAATTTAAAATTACGTGCTTCATGGGGCCAGTTGGGTAACCAGCAAATTGGAAGTGATTTCCCATATGCATCTTCAATATCTATGGGAACAAGTAATTTCTTATTCAATAATGCAATAATTACTGGTGCTACCCAAGACGTGTTGGCGAATAGTGCAATTAAATGGGAAACTACTGAAACGACAAACTTTGGATTAGACCTTGGTTTCCTTAACCAAAAACTGACCTTGACTGCAGAATATTACATTCGGAAAACAAATGACATTCTGCTGAGGTTGCCAATACCTTTAGTAATCGGTCTTTCTCCTTCGATGCAAAATGCAGGTAATGTAGAAAACAAAGGATTCGATTTATCTTTAGGCTGGAAGGACGACATAGGCGATTTTACATATAACGCACGACTAAACTTCTCGGATGTGAGAAACAATGTTACTAATTTGTCAGGTGTCGGACCAATAATATCCGGCAATTCTATAACTCAGGTTGGAAGTCCGATAGGATCAATATATGCCTATGAATCAGTAGGGATCTTTCAGGATGCTGCTACAATTACTTCATCCCCTACTCAATTTGGGAGCCTTATACCTGGGAATATTCAGTATAAAGATCAGTTGACCGTTGATACTGACAATGACCACATTCCTGACGCAGCTGATGGAAAAATCAATAGCGATGACCGCGTGATTGTTGGGGATCCATTCCCAAGAATGTCGTTTGGTCTAGATCTGAGTGCTGCATATAAAGGATTTGATTTATCAGTTTACGTTCAGGGTGTCGGTAAAAGAGATGTAATATTACAAGGTGATGCAGTTTGGGCTTTATTTAATGCCGGTAAAATTCAAGAATGGCATGTTAGAGAGTGTTGGTCACAAGAAAATACTGGTGCTAAATATCCAATTATTAAAGCAACAAGCTCTGGGAGTAACGATGCACAAATGTCTAGCACATGGGTATTTGATGCTTCTTATTTGCGTGTCAGGAACATTTCTTTTGGGTACACTTTACCTAAGACATTGTTCAATAACAAATTTGTGAACAGTATGAGAGTTTATTTCTCCGGACAGAACCTGTTAACATTTGATAAACTGCCTCAGGGAATTGATCCTTTAATTCCAAATGGTACCGAAGGAACTTTGTTCCCGATTACTTCAAACTTTACCTTCGGAGTAGATGTACAATTTTAAGTTATAATTAAGTTTAATAGTACTATTATGAAATGTTATAATAAAATATTGATTTTGCTATTACTGGCTTTTATTTTCGTTTCTTGTGATAAGCAAATACTTGATCTTGAATCATTAACAGAACCTGTTGATGCAACATTTTTTTCAAATGAGAAGGAATTGGAACTAGCGCTTACTGGCACATATAATTCCCTTATAAGGATGAACTATGGCGTTCCTTATCAGATGGCTATGGATAACGGTGGTTCAGATATCGGAATAAGCAGAGGTTGCGAATTTGATGATCTTGGAGCCGGCTCGCATAGCGCCACAACGGGTAGTTTTCAAAATTTATATTCTTTTTATTATCGGGGTATTGGACGGGCAAACAACCTTCTGCAAAACATGAAACGGGCAGAAGATGTCGTATCTGAAAAAAGATATCTTGAAATCGAAGCACAAGCCCTTGTTTTAAGAGCTTATTATTATCATTATTTGACCGAATTCTTTGGCGATGTACCATATATTGATTTTGTTGCATCTTCACCTAAAGATGGCCTTCTGCCAAGAACACCCAAATCAACTATTGCAGATAAAATGCTTGAAGATTTACAGACTGCCTCATTATCTTTACCGTTAACATGGTCTGATCGTGGAAGAATAACAAAAGGTGCGGCATTGGGCTTACGGGCAAGAATAGCGCTTTACAATGGAAAGTATGCCGAGGCAGCCGCGTCAGCAAAAGCCGTAATGGATATTGAAGGATCAGCAGGTTATAGTTTGTATTCTGATTACAAAGGGCTATTTCAACGAGCAGGAGAGAATTCCTCTGAAGTTATGTTCGCTATGCCTTTCAAAGATGGATTTGGAACATCCAATTATGGAGTAACTATAGGTTCAAGAAACCGTGGAGGATATACTGTAATGGCCCCTACACAGTCTATGATTGACTCTTATGAAGCTTCCGACGGATTGCCAATAGACGAATCGGCAGTTTATAATCCTTCTAAACCGTTCGAAAACAGAGACCCCCGTTTAAAGGCTTCAATTGTTACACCACAAAGTGCATGGGCAGGATTTATTTTTGAGAGTCATCCTGATAGTCTGACCTATCGGTTAGTTGATGGAACTTTTGCCGGATCAAACAAGGATTGTAGAAAAGTTGTCTGGCCGCCGGCATTCTGTGGGTATATCTGGAAAAAATATAATGATGAAGATGCACAAAAAATTAATCAAACCTGGAGTGAAATAGATTATAGTCTCTTGAGGTATGCTGAAGTATTGCTGACATATGCAGAAGCAAAAATAGAGTTGGGAGAAATTGATGCATCAGTTTTAAATGCAATAAATCGCATCAGAGCTCGTGCCTATAGTGTAAATGTCAGTAATACAGGTAGCTATCCGGCAATAACTACGATGAATCAGACAGAATTAAGAAAAATAATACGTAGAGAACGGAAGGTGGAACTGGCTAATGAAGGTTTGCGTCTGTTTGATATCAGGAGATGGAGAATTGCAGAAAAAGTGATGCCTGTACCTATTTATGGCCGGATACTTAATGAAAAAACTGCCACTCTTGTGCCAAACATTGATGAAGACAGTTTCGTTTCATATAAAGGAGTTGAAAGTCAATATGATTTGAATAAAGATGCGAGGTTCACCAATGCTCAAAACAGGCTCTTCAACAAACTTAGAGATTATCTATGCCCAATTCCTCAGTCAGAAATTGATACCTATGCGGGATTTGGATTAACGTTAGAACAAAATCCCTCATACTAATTTCAAGTATTGGTTCTTGATAAATAAGATAAATTTATTTGATTATAATACTTATATCAAGATGTTTGTTAAATACAGATTTTGGACGTGGACAGTTAATGCTTCAATTCAATAAACCTCGGCTTTTAGCCGAGGTTATTCATCAATTTTAAAAATCAGTTTAAACCCTTATTTTGTAAAACACTGATTATTGAGTAAATTCAACTACTTATGTAAATAAATCTTATTAACAATAAAATGAATTCTATATTCAATAAAGCGAGAAATATTCTCATTCTTTTTATTACTATTTCTTGTATGGAATCATGTAATAACCCTGAAAGTATAATTTTCATTGAAGCTGAAAGCTTTTCATCCAAAGGTGACTGGGTTATTGACCAGCAAGCTGTTGATATTATGGGGTCTCCATACCTGCTAGCACATGGATTAGGAATCCCTGTAAAGAATGCAGAAACCACAATTAAGGTTCCATCAGCTGACAATTACCGCGTTTGGGTGCGGACTCGGGATTGGGTTGCACCATGGGGTGCTGAAGGTGCCCCGGGAAGATTCCAGATTCTGATAGAAGGTGTGCCTCTGAAAACTGATTTTGGAACAGAAGGTGCCAGCTGGCATTGGCAGGATGGAGGCAGCATTCATTTGAAGCAGGGATTAAATAAGATTTCTTTACACGACATGACCGGATTCGAAGGCAGATGCGATGCTATTATTTTCACAACCGATCAGGAATTCATGCCACCGGATGATGATAAAGAGTTGAGGGACTTT
The DNA here is from genome assembly GCA_021371855.1 of Bacteroidales bacterium. GTDB lineage: Bacteria > Bacteroidota > Bacteroidia > Bacteroidales > VadinHA17 > LD21. The sequence continues at coordinate 8,536 of JAJFVL010000045.1, forward strand.
AGACACAAAAGTCTTGGACTTTCCACTCTACCTGATGATGCAGGAGAATTTGATCTGGTTGTTGTCGGCGGCGGTATGGCTGGTTGTTGTGCAGCAGTAAGCGCTGCCAGACTGGGATGCAAGGTGGCCTTAATTCAGAACAGACCGGTACTTGGCGGAAACAACAGTTCTGAGGTGCGTGTCGGATTGTCGGGCTTGATCCATCAGGAACCTTATCCGAAACTGGGAGACTTAGTCGATGAAATAGGTTCAATAGGTTATTGGACACTTTGGGAAGCAAAACGGAATCCTGAATTACCAAGAAGTAAAAATATTTTGGAAGTAATCGCTAATAATCCGGAGAAAAAAATACATAACGCGGGTCCGGCGGGCAATTACGGTGATGATAAGAAAGTAAGTGTTGTTGAAAATGAAGCGAATATTAAATTATTTCTTAACACTCATGTTCTTAAGTCAGAGAAAGAGGGAAATCGTATTGTTGCTGTTACAGGCAAAAACATTGTTTCCGGGAAAGAACTTAAATTCCGGGGTAAGCTGTTTGCTGATTGTACAGGAGATGGAAATCTGGGTTATCTGGCCGGAGCCGATTACAAAGAAGGTAGGGAAGGAAGAAATGAAACCGGTGAGGAAAGTGCCCCTGAAAGTACGGACAATCTAGTGATGGGAACTTCAGTTCAATGGTATGCTGTTGAAGAGGATAAAGCTTCTGAGTTTCCGGAATGCCCCTGGGCGGTTCAATTCAATGAAAAGACCTGTCACAAAGTTACCCGTGGTGACTGGGATTGGGAAGCAGGTCTGACCCGAGATCAGATTAATGAAGTTGAATTTATAAGGGACTATGCTTTTCGTGTCACCTATGGCAACTGGGATTTTTTAAAGAATAAAAGTATTGACAGGGAGAAATTTGCCCGTCAGAAATTGTCCTGGGTCGCATATATTGGAGGAAAACGTGAATCACGACGACTTATGGGAGATGTTGTACTTAAAGAACAGGATATTCTGAACCGGATTGTTTATCCCGATGCATCCTTTACGACGACATGGGGAATTGACCTTCATTATCCGGTAAAATCAGATGAGTTTGCAGGTGAACCTTTCAGGTCAGTTGCCAGGTCAAAAAGCATTGATCCATATCCGGTACCCTACAGATGTTTATATTCGAGGAATATTAATAATCTGTTTATGGCAGGTCGTGATATCAGTGTAACTCATGTAGCATTGGGAACAGTGAGAGTGATGAGAACTGGTGGAATGATGGGAGAAGTGGTAGGTATGGCGGCCTCTGTTTGTAAGAAATACAATGCATTGCCAAGAGATGTCTATGATAAATACCTTGAAGATCTAAAAAAGTTGATAGCTGATGGAGTCCCAAATAAAGAAAATTAAAAGAGTTTAAATCAAAATTATTTTATGATGAAACCCACATGATTGATCCGAATCATAAACATGAATGAATATAATTCATTCTCAATCATGTGCGGTTCCATTCGACCTTTAAAATAAATTATATACGGATGAAACCAAAAATAATCTGTTTTGCCTGCATTTTTTCTCTTGCTCTTCTGACTTCCTGTAAAAAGGAGCATTATGAAGTACTTATTGAAGCTGAAAGCTTTAAAGATAAAGGAGGATGGGTAGTTGATCAGCAGTTTGTTGAACAGATGGGATCACCTTATCTTCTGGCACATGGACTTGGGAATCCTGTA
>JAJFVL010000068.1 GCA_021371855.1 Bacteroidales bacterium
ATAACTAATTAGATAATCATAGAATAGTTGGGTTTTTGAACTATAAAATCGTTTCCAGGAAACATTCCATGCCTGATTCATGCATCTTGAGAGGGATTGGGATGAAGTAGATATTTCTAAACCTTTCCACGACTGTGAAGAATCAGAGCTATTCGCTAAAATCTGATTAAGGTTTTCTCCATGAAAGAAAAACAATGAATATATTCCGATCAACATTAATATCTTTTTCACACGTAAATAATTTTTAGTTTAAGGTTTCCACCTAGGCGGGAGAACCGCACATGATTAACTCGGTTGACACTTAATTATTTTCATTAGTGTTTGTAATTGCAATCAATCATGTGGGTTTCAAACTAAAATCTTAAGAATGTTGCAACGATTTTGAATGATTATATAGCTCCCGTTCGGCCTTAAAATTGTTTCGAGATCTAAGAAGAAAAACTGACTGCTTTTTAGATAATCAGTTTCATTGCTTCTTTATCCAAAAAGCATAGGTTTTCAATAATATGTAACCCTGGTTAATGACCAGGGTTACAATGAGTAGAATTAATATCCAGGATTATTTGGACCGATTAGTTTGTTGTAACTTGTCTCTCCTACAGGAATTGGCCATAGCAGCATACTAGAAGCCATATCTATATTGAAAGTTTCTTTAATAACTTTTGCGGTTTTATGGGTTCTGATAAGATCAAACCAACGCTTAGCCTCATTAAATGTTTCATACCCTTTCTCCTGAAATACCAATTCAAAAAAAGAATCTTTATCATAATCCCCAATTTTAAAATCTATTGGAGAAGGAACCATAGGATCATAACCATAAGCTCTGCGATGTACAATGTTCAAATATTCTACTGCAGTTGTTGTAGGGCCATTATTCACTCTATTATCAGCTTCAGCATAAATTAAGAGCACCTCTGGATACCGATAAAAGGGCCAATCGTTTGGTGAATTATTGTAACCCTTCGGATCAATCCATTTTTTAAATAAATAGGTATCATTACCTAAGGCAATATCCCATAGGTAAAAATTGTTTTGTTTACGCAAATCATTATTATCCCAGTTTTTATAAAAAAGATTCCCTGCTTTGGTATAATGCGCGAAATAATTTGCTCCGTATGGTTTATAACCATCAGAAGGATAGTGCAAGAAACCTAAAAAACCCAAACCATAATCACGAGTATACTTAAAATAAAATATTTCTTCTGAGCTGGTAATAAGATCAGGGCCATAAATATTTATAAAATCATCAACTGTCCCTATCTTAACCAGGGAAAATTTTCCTGAAGCAATAACTTCACCTGCTTTATTTCTTGCATTTGTCCAATCTTCGATTGTAAGATATACATCTGCCAACAATGTCTTTGCTACCATTTTTGAAGGGGTTCCAAGCACACGGGGATTATCAGGCAAATTTAATTCAGCATATAACAAATCGCTGATGATAAAGTCATAGACTTCATCCACAGAACTTCTCGCTATATCAATAGCCTTCATGGTTTCTTCAGTACGAAGGGGTACCCCTCCCCAAAGTCTAACCAGGTGAAAATATGCAAAAGCCCTTAAGAATTTAGCTTCTGCAATATACTGGCTTTTTTGACTTTCTGAAGTTTCAGTGCCATATGGGGTATTTAATATAGCTAAGTTTGCATTTCGAATCATCAAATAATAAGCTTGCCACAAATAGCCCATATTGGTTATATTAGCAGGACTATAACCAATATAATCATTTATATAGGATAAGGATCCCTTTCCATATTCATAATCTGCTAAAACCTCAACTAAGTTAATTTCATTTGTTATTTGAGATACCCCTACAGGATAGTATATGGCATTAACGGCGGCTTCAACTTCTGCAACTGTGTTGTAAAATGTTTCACTTGCAATAGATTTAGGTTTTTCTTCCAGAATATCTTCACTACAAGCTACAAATAACATTAAAACTACACCTAAATACATTATTTTTTTCATAGCTTTCATTATTTAGAATGTTAATTTAATACCAAAAGTAAATCCTTTTGCTGTTGGATAAGAGTAGTAGTCTAATCCCTGATTTACCGAATTACTGCCACCACTGGAATTAACTTCAGGATCCCACCAGGGATAACTGGTGATGGTTACTAGATTTTGGCCGCTAACATAAATAAATGCTCCTTTTACCCAATTGACACCAAATTTGTCAAAAGGAATATTATATCCTAATTCAATATTTTTAAGTCGTAAATAAGATCCATCAAAAACGAATTGATCAGAATATTTCGGAGACATACTATAGTCTATTACAGGAAATTTTGCATCAGGATTTTCTGCAGACCAGTGATTGTAAAGGACCTCTCTAAGTGTATTAAATCCTTGGTAATAAAGATAATTCTGGTGTAAATAAGTCAACCCAAGAATGTCATTCCCCTGAGACCCTTGTATAAAAATGTTAAGACTGAAGTTTTTCCATGACATCCTTGAATTTAAACCATAAATAAAGTCAGGATTAGGATCTCCAATCCAGGTTCTATCTGCATCTGTCTGTTTCCCGTCATTATTAAGATCCTTATAAACAAAATGTCCTGTTGCATCAAAGCCCTCCAACATATAGCCGACGAAAGCACCAAAAGGTTTTCCTTCATGAAGAAGATTAATGTAGCTATTATCAACAGTCACAGAATAAATTGACCCTTTGATATCTTGTCCGCCATAAAGAGATACAATCTTATTTCTATTAAAAGAGATATTAGCAGTAACGTCCCATTTAAATATCTTATTATCTAATATTTTTGCATCTAATTGAAGTTCGAGTCCCTTATTCTGTATCTTTCCAATATTCTGTAATGTAGTAACATAACCAAGAGAAAGAGGTAATTGAACTGTATTTAACAAATCCCGCGTATTTTTTATGTAATAATCTGCAGTTAATCGGAGACTATTATTTAATATCCCAACATCCAGCCCGATATCAAATTGTGAGGTGGTTTCCCATTTCAAATCAGCTGGCAACCGAGTTCCCGGAGCAAAGAAAGTATATAGCTGATTATCCAAGGCTACTTTGCCGGATGATAGCATGTCCAATGTGTAGTATGGGCTAATTGATGTACTTCCCGTTTCACCATATCCCACCCTAATCTTTCCATCGGATATAAGAGGAATATCTTTCATGAAATCTTCTTCTGAAAACCTCCATGCTATAGCTCCTGAAGGGAAAGAACCCCATTTATTATTTTTGCTGTAACGAGATGAACCATCAGCACGTATTGATGCTGTAACTATATATTTGCTCTTAAATGAATAGTTTATACGACCTAAATATGATAACAACGTCCAATCTGAATAAGAAGAATAAGGTACTCCAAAGAGAGATGCCGAACCTAGATTATAAGTTTCAGTTACATCACTTAGGAATCCTGTTCCAGAAGCGCCAAAATTTTTATAATTGTAATTTTCATAAGTTATTGCACCGGTAATTACAAAATTGTGGTTCAAATTAAGTGTTTTATTATAGGTAATAACATTATCTAAATTTAAATGGAGAGAATTACCGGTACCTATGGATGCAGAAGAATTTGTCTGAGGCATTTTTACACTTGTATAACTGTCTGAACGGGAATCGATATTTGAAACATTTCCTGAAATTTTTATTGACAAATCTTTAATTGGTTTTAATATGAATGCAAGGTTAGTCATTACATTAGTTGAAAAACTCTTGTTAGATTTTTCATTAAAATAAGCTACCGGATTTCCTAGATCATCAGGGCTAAATGGATAAACTGTGTTCAACAAACGGTACTTTCCATTGTCGTCGTATGGCCCAACTGTTGGTGGGGCCTCCAGAGCCCAGCGCATAACACTTGTTTCATCAATTGCATTTTGATCTATACGATTCAATATAGCATTATAAGAAACAGAAAATTTTTTACTAATATCGTGGTTAATGCTAGCTCTTAAGACTAGTCTCCGGTAATCAGAGCTCTGAACTATACCTGCTTGATCGAGTAAACTTGCCCCAACAGAAAATTTTGTTTTAGCATTTCCACCGGATATGTTTAAAGAATGGTCTTGCACCGGGGCATTCCGGAAAATTACATCCTGCCAGTCTGTCCCTTTCCCAAAACTGTTTATTTGATCCTGAGAAAAATATTCTGTCCCTTGTTTTGCCTTTGTGTAAATATTAAATAGCTGTGCATATTCTTTAGCATTCATCATATCCAGTTTTTTAGCTACGGTCTGTATACTATAACTACCTGAGTAATCAATCCTGGTTGCTCCTTCCTTGCCCTGCTTAGTGGTAACAATAATAACTCCATTAGCTCCCCGTGATCCATAGATGGCTGTTGCCGAGGCATCTTTTAATATTTCAATACTCTCTATGTCGGAGGGATTTAGAAAAATTGACTCTCCTGGAAAACCATCGATGATCCAAAGGGGTTCATTACTTCCCTGTATGGAATTGGTTCCTCTTATTCGAATTTGAATTCCAGAGCCCGGTTGGCCTGAATTCTGTTGTACATGGACGCCGGAAGCGAGACCTTGGAGCGTCTGGCTAAGGTTAGTCTTTGGGAAGGCTGAAATATCATTACTTTTAATACTAGCGATTGATCCTGTCAAATCACGTTTCTTCACGGTACCATAACCAATCACCACAACTTCTTCAAGATCTTTCATTTCTATCATGAGATCAACATCAATAGTTGTCTTTCCAGCTATTGGAATTTCCTTACTAACATAACCGATAAATGAGAATACCAAGACAGCATTTCTATCGGTTACTGATAATGAATAATTCCCATCGATATTGGACATAGCCCCAATACTTGTTCCCTTTACGACAATATTTACACCAGGCATGGGTTCTCTGGTCTGGCTATCGATAACCTTTCCGGTTATCGTTACCTGCTGCTGTTCCCCCGATTCCAGGTGTTTAGCAGGAAGTAGCAAAATAAGATCGTCTTCCAGAACCTTGTATGTGATATCTTGATTTTCAAAAAGCTTATCAAGGATATCCTCAACAGTACTGTTGGATACAACCAGATCGACTTTCCGGGTTACGTCCACCTGTTCGCGTTGAAAGAAGAATCTGAAATCGCTGTTCGATTCTATCTGCTTCAGTACATCGACCACTTGTTCATCCCTTATCTCAAAATTGAACTTTGTTGACTGGGAGTAAACTGTAGCTGAAACCTGGAGTACAAAGGCAACCAGCATGAAAAAGGTTAGTTTCATCCTTAGTAAAATTTTTTGTCTGTTATCGCGAAATGCCTGACATAGGTCTAGATTTTTTTTCATAGATTTGTTTGTTATAATAGTTTATAATGGTGCAACTCACCGTTAATTACATTATGAGCCGGACTGGTGTGACAGCATCAGCCGGCTTTCGTTTTTTTGGTACTGATTTGTTTCATAGGCAATAAGTATTTAATGATTAAACAAATGATTTTTATATATTTATATTTATTCCCATTGATCCCTATTTATTTCTTCTTATTTCTATTATCTGATCTTTAATCTTATAATCAATCGGTAATGTCAGCCTCAGTAGATCCAATACTTTAATTATCGACTCATCCTTAATAATGCCGTCATAATGAAAATCCATGATCTCCGATTCTGCAACCTGTATATCAACACCATATTTACGTTCCAGTAGTACAACAAGCTCTCTGAAGCTCATGTTGATAAAGATGAGCTTATTCTCTTTCCATGACGTGGCCCAACGGGTATTGATATCTTTTACAACCATACTTCCGTCATTTTTATTGTAAACAAGTTGTTCTCCGGGTTCCAATACTGCCTGTTCTTTAAGCTTAACAGCACCGGAAGTGATCGTTACTGATCCTTTCTCGAGGGTTGTAACGACATCAGCATCCTCATAGTAAGCTTTTACATTGAATTCTGTGCCTTTTACATTGACATCATAAAAATGAGTATGAACAATAAATGGTCTTTTTTCGGATTTCTGCACCCTAAACCACGCTTCACCATCGAGGAAGACCTCACGGTTCCCTTTGTTTCCGTTCATTGCATACTTAATCGTGGAGCCGGCATTTAGATAGATATAACTACTGTCGGGAAGCACTACCTGCGAAATAGATCCTTTTGGGGCGATAGAGGTATAGTAAAATTGCTCTGAATTTATATGACCGGTAAAAATCATTTTTCCAATAACCAGCCCAAGCAAAAGCGATGCTGCAACCTTCAGCAGGGAACTAACCGGAAATACCTTTTTTTTCTTTTTGTTCTCTTTTTCGCTTATCATTTTCCATATCTTTTCAAAAAGAGGCCTCAGTTCCCCGCTTTCCTCTCCGGTAATCCCGATATTGTCAAGTATGTCAGTCAATTCTGCTTTTACCTTAAACTCAAGATTCTGCTGATGAAAAAGAGATAATATCTCCTGCTGCTCCTTTTCATCTAGTCCCAGTGCAGTTGCCTTTCTTAAAAGATCTTCTATTCTTTTCTCCATTTTTCTCTTACTTGTTATTAATACTGATTAAAGGTAAGATTTACTCATCGGGGGGAAAGAATTTCTTTATAAAAATAAGTTGTGGCGTGTGTCATGCTGCATTCTGGGGATCAGAATACATGAAGTGAGTTCCGTCTCAATGATTGGGGTCTCTATTCGGAGCCGTCCTGAGATGACTACACAACCGCATGACTGCAGAATAAAAATTTGAACCTCTACCTCTACAAGTAGATGATACTCCAGATTTACCCTTATTTTAAGATGGGGAGTTGATTGCTAAAATTAAGTATACAGGAAAAGAATAAGCAACAGGAATACTGTATCTGTATTCATATGTTCCTTCAGGTACTGAGTGGCGCGGTAGAGTTGATTCTCCACTGTGCGCTTAGAGAGGCTGAGCTTATCTGCAATCTGCTGGTTGGATAATCCCTCTTCCCTGCTCATCAGAAAGATGGTCTTTCGTTGCTCAGGCATCTGTTCGACCAAAGGGTTAAGCTTTGAAAGCATATCGTTCCAGATGACTTTATTCCATAATGTTTCGTCCCCAGGTTGAAAATTTTCCCTTGTAAAATCGGCAAAAGCTTTTTCTAAATTCTTTTTACGGATAAAGTCATATATGGAATTAATAGCAATTTTAAATATGTATGCTTTAACATTTTGTGAAGTATCAATATGGTCACGCTTTTCCCAGATCTTCAGGAAAACATCATGCATAATATCTTCCGCATCCGATTTATTTTTCAAGTAGGCCAGGGCAAAGCGATAGATTTTCGGGCCTAACATATTGAATAGCTCCCTGAATGCTTCTTTTTCGCCTGTTTTCAGTTTTAAAATGAGTTGTCTTTTTATATGATCCTGGTCAGTCAAATTTATTAGTAATTTATTAACTGAAACAAAATTAAGTTTTCACTAGTAATTTAAGTCACTTTTTAATGATTATTTGAACTATGTCCATTCCATCCAAATAGGTTTTAACAATAATCTGGAAAAGACGACGGTGTTGGCCGCTTTAAGCCCAAGTAAAATGAGCAAACCAGGTTAGAATTTAAGAATCCCACTGGCAGATTTGGATTCCTGCCGGAACAGTGACTTTCTGTACCGGTTGTCTGACCAATCTATCAGCTTGCGCAACCTCATAAATGCTTAACACAGATTTTTCAGAAAGGGTAATCGCAATGGATATTTCATTGCTGAACGGCTTATGGCAGCATTTCTGCTTCCTCAATTTTTTCCCTTGACAGTTTTGTTAATTGCCTTTCCCTCCTGAACTTGGGGCAGAGCTGTCTTCACTTTTGCCATCTTCATTCTTTATACCTCGTCTGGGTTTTTTAATTTCCCCTTTCATCTGCCCAAAACTATATGATAACTTGAATCTTAACATCCGGAAATAATAATAGGTTACCCTATTCTGATGAAATGTCGGATCATCGAACGAATTTTCGTATTTAAGTCTTCTCATGTACGGGTTTGATATTGAAACCGATGCCGTTAGTTTCTTTTTAAACAGCTCCTGTGAAATGGTTATATTTGAATATGAATATTTTCCAGATTGTCCCTGTAACATAAGTCTTGGAGAATAAATACCTGCGTAACCTGAGATGGTGCCGTTTTTCCACGCATTGTACTTAATGTTTATTGAACCGTTATAATAAAAACCTTTATTTTTCAAGTTGCGACTATCATTACTTTCAAGTATGGAGTAGTTAATGCTCAGATTGGTATTAATAGTGAGCTTATTCCCAGGTTTGAAGGAACTATATGTGTAGACTCCGAACCGCTGGGTTTGTCCTATGTTTTTATAGGTAGCCGTCTTTACTCCGGTTGAATTAATAATTGATATTGATTGAATAGAATTGTTTGTGAAAGCTCCGGTCATACTCAGATTCAGATTGTATTTACCGGAGAATTTCCCGTATGAAAGGTCAAAAGTATGTGAAACTTCAGCATTTAGGTCAGGATTACCATACCTGACGTTCAATGGATCGGAGTCGTCGATATAAGGATTCAGATACCATATGCCTGGACGTGAAAGCCTTTGTGTATATGAGAGTTTGATGTTTTGTCCTTTATCAAGTTCTTTAGAAAGAGTTATGTATGGGATCAGGTTAAACATCCGGTTAGTGAAAGTCGTATCCTTTGCAGATTTAAAATATCCGTCGTTAATAGTCTTTTCTGCCCTTAATCCGGTTTTAATACTGATTTTTTTGAGTTTCAAAACATATCCTGCGTAAAGTCCAATTACATGTTGATCATAGTCAAGGTCGTTGTCCCTTGATTCGTCACGGATCCAGTCATTTAGTTCAGAATCATAACGCAGGACTTCAGAATTACTGATGTTTTGCCGGAGAATATATTTCACACCACTCTCAATCTGATGCATTTTTGTAACCGGGTCGAAATAGTCAAGTTGAAAAGTGTGTTCTGCGACAGAGGCATCATTCGCTGAACGCTGCCTGTAGGAGTTATAATTGAGTTGTGCATCGATGGCACTTTCATAATCGGATTTGTCGGGCATTGTTTCAAGTTTATACGAAATAGTAAATGTTTTATCCGGCTTTTTAAATGTCCGCTGATAATCAATATTTCCAGAAATATATTTCCACTCATCGGAATAGTTCGTCAGGTTTGTGAATTTTCTTGATAAGGTATGATTAGAATCAAAATCCTGGGTAAACTGTTCTCCGTTCCCTGAGTAATTACCTGCATATCCCCAAAATGAAAGACTTATCAGATTCAGTGAATCTATTTCATAGCTTGCTTCACCCGTCATATAATTGGTAAATCCTCTGTAATTGCTGTAACCTTCAGATTCAGTAACCCGGTAAGTTGTACTCACAAAATTTTCAAGGGATGAATAGTTTTCACTCTTCGGCTCACGCCAGGTATTATAGCTGTAATTAATTGAAAACCCGAATTTTTTGATTTTTGATGAAGCATAAATCCCCAGGGAAGAACCTCCCCGGGTATCAATTCCGGAGTTTATCCTACCCATAAAACCCTCAAGCTGTTTTTTGACAGTAATGATATTTATTATTCCACCTGTACCTTCTGCTTCATACTTCGATGATGGATTTGTGATTACTTCAATATCTTTTATTGTATTAGCCGGGAGACTGCGCAACACATCCTTAGGATTCTGTGTTAACATTGAAGAGTTTTTTCCGTTAAGTAGTATTTTGAAATTTGAAGATCCTTTTACCTGAATATTATCTTCTCCATCAACTGTTACCAAAGGTATTTTCCGAAGCATCTCCAAAGCATTTGCTGTTTTGGATTCAGGGTCGGCTTCGATACTATATATTATCTTATCTACTTCAGTCCTCACAAGCGGTTTTTGGGCGACAACAGTAACTTCTCCAATTGTTTCTATTCTCGGAGTCAGTTTAATCGTTCCTAATTCTATTATAGTGCTCTTTTCATCTAAATTTACGTCATGTTTTGATGACTCAAAACCGATTGATTGAACGAATAAAGTAAACTTTCCAATTGAATCAAGTGTAAATTCAAATTTACCGTTAGAATCGCTTGCAAGTCTTTTGACTATTCCTTTGCTGCTTTGCACTGTAATTGTGGCATAGGGAATAGTTTTACCTGATTCTGTATCGGAAACTATGCCTTTAATCTGATATTTGCCTGCTGGAGAAGACGCGAACAGAGGGTGTGAGAATAGGCTTATAAGTAGAAATATCAACACAAGAATTAAGCTTGTAAACTTTTCCATAATTTTGCATTTTTATGGAAATGACTTAAATTTAATAAGAATAACCTGCCTCCAGGAATAACTAATCAGTTAACGGCAATAAAGAGATCTGCTTTTATTGTTCCGGGAATTAACAATCTGGTTACATCTTGTTCTCAAAATTTGTAATATGAAATAAATCGAGATCTTGATAATAACAAAGTTACGAGACAATTATAATACAAGTCAAGTTTATTTTAATCCTCTCGCCCAAATCACCCTTTCGGGGAGCCTGGCTAGTGAAATTAGTCCCATTATTTTCAGTAGTTCCTGAGATTTTGGAGTTGCGTAGTTCCAGCTCTCCAATACAAGAACACTGGTTTTCCCAATATGGCAACTATTTCTTCTGATTAAATTTGTATAGTTCTGACGCTTTAAAAGTTTTGTCCTTTGGAGAGAGATCGTCCGGATCGTTAAGAATGGCATCGGGAGGTGCAACAATGTACCCATTGATTAATGGATCACCTGTTTTTTCCATTGTTTGATGAAGACTGGCACGCATTTTTTTTAAAACTTTCTGTTTTAAGGGATCTTTAATAAGATTATTCCGTTCATTTGGGTCAAAAACCAGATCATACAATTCTTCCTTTGATAGCTTTACATCTTTCCAACCGTTGTCAAGCCAGTATTGCTTGCTAGGACTATCATCGCAATTGGGTATCACAGGATTTGCCTTGTCACCGAAACGACGGATATATTTATAACGTTTTGTACGGATAGCCCTCATTGGCTCATAAGCCGCATGGTAATTAACCTGACAGAAGATATCCTCCCTGATTTCCTGCTTTTCCCCTCTGATCAAAGGCATAACAGATGTTCCATCCAGCCATGCTGGTTTTTCAATCTCCAGAAACTCACAAATTGTTGGAAAAATATCAATTACGCTTACCATGCTATTAATAGTTTTACCAGCTGATAATCCCCCAGGTAATCGCATTATCATGAAAATTCCAATACCTTCATCGTACAAGTTACATTTCATAGATGGAAATGCAATACCATGATCTGTGGTGCATATCACAATAGTATTGTCTTCAAGGCCGTTACGTCGAAGAGCAGCAAGCACAGTTCCCATTTTTTCATCCAGTATGCGGGCAGATTCCATAAAATCTGCCATATCCTCTCTCACTTCCGGGACATCAGGTAATGGTTTTGGCGGAATCAGATGATCAGGATTAATATCACTTTTGTGTTTGGCATATTCTCTATGAGTTTCAGTAAATCCGACCGATAAGAAAAAAGGATTTGAATGTGCTTTATCGAGCCATTCCACAGCTTTAAGATGCGCCTCTTTTGGATTACCTAAAAATTCATCGTATCCGATTTCTTTATAAAAATCTTTATTTTTTACGGCAACTTCATGCTGAACTCCGGATAATGCAGAATAATACCCATATTTTTTCAGGGTAAAGTTGATATGAGTATGCGGATCTTTCATAACAAATCCGCGATGGGCAAGACCAATCATCCCGTTATTATGGGGATACATTCCGGTAAGCAGACTGGCACGACTTGCAGAGGATGTTGGATGAGTGGTAAAATATTTTTTGAAAAGCACACCCTCTTCTGCCAGTTTCTGAAGATTAGGTGTTGGAACAGGATATCCGTATGGTTGTATATACCGGCCTGTATCGTGCGAATGAAGGTAAACAATATTCGGGCGATTAAAAACCATGTTGTCTGAACCAATGCTCTTTTCTACCGGAGTATCTTTGTAAGTAACATGAACATTTTTATTAGCCGGTAAGGTAATACCAATAGCCAGGCTGCCTATGCCAGCCTGACGGATAAAGTTTCTACGGTCAATATTTTTCTTATTCATTTTGTGAAATTACATGCTAATATAATTAATTTACATTTCGTATATATTACAGTTCCAGCTTTGAAAGTTTACCACAGTATCTTAAAGTTTACCATGACGTTCTTTCAACTGAATCGGATTGAGATGATGGGATGACATTTTCCTTCCCTATTTTATCATTTTTATTTCCTGTTTATTCCAATGTATTAAAAAAACAGCCGGATATGAGAAAGTTCATTCCGGCTGTTGATGTTTAAGATTATAAAAATTTATTTAGTATAGTGCGAAGGATTTTCATCCTGCCATTCATTAACTCCATCACGTATCCTGTTCCTGAATGTCAGGGTATCCTGTGCATAACACGTGTTGCCAGCTGCATTTACATACTTGTAACTCAGGTATATCTTCCTGTCCTGCAGAAGTTTTGCCCTGTTAAAAGTACTGGCTCCTTCGGGTAAATAAGTAAAGGTCGATCCTGTTGCACTGCTCACCGAAATATCATTGCCATTCAGTGTAAGTACCATTTCATCCTTAGCAGAAGAATTGCTGCTGTATCCTTTAACTACCAGTGCATTCGGGGCAATAGTTTTAAGAGCCCATGTCTTTGCCTGTACCTGAGGAATGGTTGTGTAATAAAGAACCGTATCAATTGCAGTTCCAGATGCATCTTTCTCAATGGTAACTCCTCCATGATAATAGTTCCCAAACAACATGTTCTCATATTTCAACCCTATTACAGCAAATCTCTTCCGTTCAATTATTGAATCCGCATCTGCCCTGGTTATGTACAACGGAATAGCATAAGTTGCATTTATTGTTGCCACATCGGAAAGAAAAGCAGATGAATCAGCTTTCAAAACAACTGAACCCATGTGTTGACCGGCTTTTATAAGCATACTGTTGCTGTTACTCAGGGTATAGTAATTTGCCGGAAGCGGTAATAAGGTTGTAACTGCTGCTACTGATTCTTTTATGTACGTAGCTCCGGTTTTCATAGCCGTGAGACGTTCCGGAGTGATTAACGAGTTATCAAGAACAAAATCTACAATACGATCCTCAGTATTCTCCATCACTCCGCCAAGAGCTGCACCTATCTCTATATTCATACCTTCACCAACGACAAATGTACGTACATCGATCTGGTAAGGAAAGTAGATGGCATCATAATCATAGTCCTTTATGTAGTCATCGTAACACGATACCATGACTACGGATAGTATCAGAAATGCTAATATTTTTTTCATTTTTTCTTTTTTAAAATTATTAATTCCAACTATCCCAACCTTCATTTTGAATCAGTTTACTGACTTTTAACATTTCATTATAAGGTATAGGAAGATATGCTGATGTAAAAGAACGTGCTTCAACTTCATTATTAAAGTCGTATGTAAATGTCCCATCTTCATTTTTTTCGATAGAGACCCCATGTACAGCTTTATTTAATTCAGTCAGGTCGGTTGTCCAGCGGCGGAGGTCATAAAACCTCATACCCTCAAAACAGGTCTCGATCCTACGTTCATTTTTAAGAAGCTCATCAAAGGCAGCTCCGCCTGAATTAGCCACTTCGGTAAGATAAGCATCAGCAGCGCCGGGAACAGCAGCAGAGATCCCGTTAGCGCCATCGGTTGTCTTACGTGCACGCATATACTGGACAGCTGTTTTGGCAGAAATACCGTACCTTGAGGCATCGTTTGGCCCTACAACATGATTAGCAGCTTCAGCAAAAGTAAGGCACATATGAGTCCAACGGATGAAAAACTTGGAATGAGGTAATCTGCCAATCGAAGCATCGGACCAGTTTAATCCCATGTAAACAAACTTCTTGATATAATAATTAGTAAGACAATTATCGGATCTTACACCTGCAGCATCTTTTCCGCCGTTTGACCAGTTCTCAAATGTGTACATCAACACCCCTGTATTGTTCTTTTTAGCCTGTACATTGTTATAAAATATTGTGCTATAAAACCTTGGATCGCGGTTTAAATATGGATTTGCCGGATCATAATTACCACGGTTTGCCGGATCGTTTATAGGGTATCCATTTTTCATAGGGAATGCATCAACAAGTTCCTGTGTGGCGCCAATGACTCCATTTCCCTGGAAACCTCCGGGATAAAACATACGTTCCATTGCATCATTGCTGGCATTATAACGGGATGATATCACGATACCGGGGAAATTAGGATTAAACCAATTCATCTGGGTAACGGGATTAAATCCATTTTTTACATTATCTACTGTCAACTTAAAATCAATGACCTTTTTAGCATTTACTGCAGCACTGTCCCAACGTGAAATATCATTGCCGGGATTAAAACGCGGGCTAGCCCACGTCAGGTAGACCATAGCCTTGATGGCTCTTGTGGTGATGCCGTCAAAACGGCCCCAGTATTTACCACCTGCATACACCTTATCAGCTGTATTGGTAACTAAAAAGTCACGATGTGCTATCGGCAGGTATTTATAGGCTGAGTCACAATCATCAATGATCTGTTTTACGCATTCATCATAAGAGTTCCTGGCTAAATCTATATTTCCTGTAGTTTCATAAGGTTCCAGTATAATCGGATAACCAAGCATTTGTCCATTTGTCCCTTTACCTCCGAATTTCTGGAGAAGGTCCCATTGGAACCAGGCACGAAGTGCAAAGGCTTCTCCCTGGAGACGATTACGCAGGAGACTGTCGAGATGAAGGTTTACAAGAAACCTGGTATTGTAACCTCTTCTGTCTTTTAAAAATTTATTAACCAGATATATTGACTGATAATCGCGGGACCAGTATCCCAGAAAAGGATCCTGGCTTGTGGTAATTGTCCCTGTAGCCAGTCTGCGTAAAGTATATGTAGAACTTGTGATCACTGCATTGTCAGTTGCACCGTCAAGATAAGCGCCTTCATTGTCATTATAGTTTCTGGGCATGTTTTCGTAACACTGTCCTATCAGTCCCTGTACCATATCCTGGTATTCCCAGATATCTTCGCCCGAGCGGTCACCATTAGGATATGGTTCAAGCATTGAGCTACAGGAACTTAACAGCCCCATCATTAATCCAAATAGAAGTATTACTTTTATATTCATAGCTGTCATAGATTAAAAAGTTAATTTTATTCCGCCTGTGAAAGTTTTGAATAGCGGATAAGTTGATATTCCGGAACTGATTGATTCGGGATCTACATCCTTTACCTGCGATATTGTTAACAGATTTGCTCCGCGCACATATATGCGCATTCCTCTTGAGTGAATTATCTGTAACTTCTCCAATGGCACATTATAAGCCAATTCAATATTCTGAATCTTGAAATAACCGCCTTTTGTGAGCCAAAAATCGGAAGCTACAAAATTATTATTCACCTTGTAATAAGTCAGTCTTGGGTAAGCCCCACCGATATTGTCTTTCACAAAATTTGAGTAATTATTGTCCCCCCATCCGTTCCAAAAGTAACTATTTGTAAGTGCAATATCATAAAATGCACATCCGGTTCCTATAACAGTCATATCAAAATTCTTAAAACTGAATTTTGCATTCAACGCATAAAAAAGACGTGGTGTTGTATTGCCAATGGCGCTCATATCATTGTCATCAATAAACCCATCACCGTTCATATCGGCATATTTCAGATCACCCTCTTTAAGAACAGCATCATACATTTGCGGTACTTCCAATGCTTCTTCATCACTTTGGAATTTTCCAATGCATTTCTGTCCCCAGTACGTGTCAACAGAACGTCCCAGACGCTTCTGATATTCAAACCTGTATTCAAGCTCATCATTTTTGACAATTTTCGAATTCTGTACAGTTGCGTTTCCACCTATTGAGTACTTAATTATTCCGGAGTTATCGGTGAACTGAATTCCCATTTCTATCCCTGAGTATCTGGTTTTATTGTAGTTGATACGCGGTAAAGCACTCCAAATACCTAAATAATATGGCATGGAATTAGGCAACTGAGAAACCTGTCCGTCGCGAAGGTTATTATAATAATTAAACTCGAACGACAATTTCTGGTTTAATATCAATCCATCAAGTCCGATACTGACCTCTTTTCTTTTTTCCCATGTAAGCTCAGGGTTTCCTATTTTGCCCGCATAAGTTCTGTATGCCAGATTATCGGTAGTTGATCCAAACCATTGATTTGTAGAATAAGCTCCAAAAACACTTCCAGTACTTATATTCCATCTGTCCCTGTAGTAAAATGGCGACATGAAGTTTTCATATCCAAGTATTCCTGCCTCTGCATGGAGTTTGAGATAATTAATAAAAGTAAGGTTCGACATAAAATTTTCTTCTGACATGACCCAACTTGCGCCTAAAGACGGGAATAACTGATATCTGTTGTTTTTATCTAAAGTGTAGGTCCCGGCATAATTCAATACTCCAAGGATGCTGTATTTATCATCGTAGGAGTACATACCAGTCCATATACCTGATTGGGTTCTTTGTGGCTCTTCGATTCCATTCTTAGATATTCTGAAGATATTGTAAGTCAATGCTGACTGTACATTATGATTACCAAAAGATCTGTTATAGCTAAGATTTTCATAGACCGAAAAACCCTGATAATAATAATCGTGCAGATTGGACATGTTAGGAGAATCTAAGCCATCATGCACTTTGGCCAACTTAATTGTATCATTACCAGACACTGTTTGAGAAGGGGTAGCTATATAAGCAATATAATTCTCGGCTTTTCCTACACGCAATACATTGAGTCCATCATAAGATACATATGTCCGTGATTTAAGCCCTTTTATCACATTGGACAAATTATAATCAACTGCAGCAGTGAGGGAACCTGTTCTTCCGGATTCAGTATAATAACCATTACCCACCAGGTTTCCTATCGGGTTATTCGGGTAAGTGGCGCTTACAGCATAATAAGGTTTTTCCAGAGTAGGATCGTTATTTGCATAAACCGGGAACGCAATTGGCGGAGTATTATATATATTCGGTAAAGCAGAGCTTAACTCCAGAAGGTCCATTTGAGAACCTCCCTCTCCAAAAGTGCTGGAATATCCATAATTTGGAGAACGACGATATGTCAGACCGGCATAAAAATCAAACTGAACTTTAATACGATCATTGATTTTTATATCAATATTCGAGCGGGTATTTATACGGTTATAATCTGCTTTGGGGCCAATCTTATAGATATCTCCTTCACCGCTGTATCCCAGATAAGAATAGTACTGTACAACATCGTTACCTCCTGTTGATGAAACATTTGCTCTTCTGAAAGGCATAGAGTTTTTCAACATCATTTCCTTGTAATTTACACTTGGATGGTACATATCATAGGGATCATTTTTTGCATAAGCTTCGATATCATCATTGTCATAATTCGGAGTAAGTCCATCTGCTTCCCTTGCTATATTGTTAAGCCTTGCGTAATCTGCTCCTGACACTGTCCCAGGCATCCTGTCAATAATGCTTATTCCATCTTCCATGTTAACATTAAGTATACGTTCATTTGGCCGACCCCTTTTAGTCTTAATATAGATTATCCCATCTGCTCCCAATGGTCCATACATTGCTTTTCCAGCAATGTCTTTAATAACAGTAACAGACTCAATCTCATAAGGATCAAGCGGCATTTCATTAACCCCAACAGGAATGTCATCGATAATGTACATCATACTTCGTCCCCTTGCAGCAACACCAATCTTTTCGGTAATCCGGTAGTTTCCCAATTCCTCTTCGGCAGTTAAACCCGGTGCTCCATGTCTTTCTGTTATTTGCAGACCCGGAACAAGTCCGGCAAATGTGTTGCGGAGATCTGTGGAGGGATATTTTTCTAATTGATTACCAGTGATCACATACTCGCTTCCTGTAATGTGACGCTTTTTCATAGTTAAGAAAGGAAGAGGTACGTTATCATTATAAGTCATAAAAAGTTTTGATTTTATGAGTCTGACCGTATTGTTTAATACGATATCCTTTATAGTGGAGACACTTCTTTCATAACCTGTTGCAGATATTGCTACAAAGTCACGCTGGTAAGCTTTAATTAATAAAGAACCGTTTTCATCGGTTTGTGCATAAATCATTCCTTCGCCAACAACGACTTTTGCATTTGGGACAGGTTTTCCCTGATCGTCTGTAACTTTCAGAATGACACTTACAGTTGCATCCTTTTTCTCCGGTTTATCCTGTGCAATCAATGTTCCTGTCAGAGAAACGGATAAAAGGATAACAAAGACAAACCTGAATTTTTGGTATAATATATGATTAAATCTCATAATTCGCATTTTAATAAGTTAATGTTACCATTGTTCATTCTGGACAAAATTCTTCATTTTGTAAGCATCTTCCGGAAGGAATGGGATGAAATACATTGCATCTTTCCATTGGCTCTGTCTGTTTGCAGGCATAGGCATACGAGTGTATTTATATCCTGTTGGATAGGTTCCGCTTACAGGTACTTTTTCAACATCCATAGCTATCAGCGGCCCTCCGGTCATAACAGCAGGTGCATCCTTCCAACGGCGTATGTCATGGTAATAATGGCCACCCTCAAAACACAACTCAATGGTGCGTTCGTTCTTTATTCTGGCTCTGAAAATGTCTTTATTTGCAGTGAACTGTGGCAGCACATCTGCCTGACCTATTCTGTTTCTGATTTTATTGATAGCCTGAACTGCTGTCATTGAAGAATTTGGTGCCGGTGTATTTGGGCCATAAGCTTCATTGGCTGCCTCAGCATAGTTCAGATAAAGCTCACCCAGACGTATGATAGGGTCGGTATATTGTGGGGTAGTTTTGTTTTTAATACTCTGCTCGCCCCAACGTTTTCTCTGATAATAACCGGTATAGGAAATAGCTATATAATTTCTGTCAAGAAGTTCAGAATATTTTGCTCCGTTAGGGGTCATTTCATAATACATTTTAGCTGTTCCAAATCCAGGAATTGGAGCTGTATTGTAAATAATATCTATATAGAACCTGGGATCCCTGTCTTTATAAGGATCCTGTTCATTGTAATGTCCAAGTGCTGCAGCAGCATCCCTCTCAGCCTGAGTATTAAGCGGATCTCCCCATTTGGTTTCAAATTTATCAACAGTATTTTGGGTTGGGCATTCGCCTGAGTTACCACCCTTGCTTCCTGCGAATACACCATTATCTAATGCCCCAATTCCACTGTAACCAAAAGTACCTGCATACCAACCCCATAATTGCTCATTGGTATAAGTTGTCCCGATGTAATTCTTCTTATAATCAGCAGCGCTTAAAAGGCCATAACCATATTGTTCTGCAATTTCAATTGCCTCCCAGCTGGCTTTAGCTGCTTCTTCCCAGTCAGTCTGCCCCATCTCGTTGTTTAGAGGGCTTGCTGCATAAAGCAGCGCACGAGACTTAATTGCTTTTGCTGCTACACCGTTTGGTCTTGCCTGATCAGGATCGCTAAGGTGTCCAACCTGGCCAGGCCCGGCATCCCTTCGCATACGCCCTGCCTTTTCAAAATATAAAGCTGCAGTATCCAAATCGGCAGCAACTTTTAATAATGTTTCATGTCGTGACAAACGTGGCATATCCCATTGATCGTCAGGACCTATTACTTTAGTGATATAAGGCATTCCACCCCAGATACGCATCAGTTCAAAATGTGCATAAGCTCTTACGAAGTGAGCCTGTGCAATAAAATCATCAATGTCTTCCTGATTGGTACTCTTTAACTTGCCGATATTCTGCAGTGTAAGATTGCAGGTCCTGATAACAATAAACATTGATCTTAAAATAGGACGATGGGCACCACTAGTTATGAATTTATAGATATCGGCCGCAATATTTCCACTTTTAATGGGTTGAGCAAATTCAAGACGTCCCACATCACTCATATCAGTCATTGATTCCCACGTATATTTCTGCCCCCATTGAACAAAATACATATAAAAAGTGGTTTTGAGATTATAATTATACCAGCCTTTCAGCTGACCACCATTAATACCCTCAAAATATACCTGTCCGTCGTAAACTGAATTAAAATATTGTTTGAAATTCAGATATTTGGAAAACACCTCGTCCTCGGATAAGCCCGATTCAGGCGCCTTGTCTAAATAATCTTCCAGGCAGGAGTTAAGAATAATTGAGCTCAGGCCAAAAAATAAAATTATTATATATTTTTTCATTGTAAATAATTTTTTAAAATTAGAAACCAAATTTTACGCCTAATTTTAAACTAGACATCATAGGATAAAATCCTAATGTAAAATCTTTTCTTTCAGGATCACCTTCTATAAGCTTTGTAATTGTCCAAAGGTTATTTCCTGTGGCATAAACAAGAAGATTAGAAATACCCAATGTCCGTTTCAGGAACTCCGGATGAAACGTATAAGCGGCATATACTTCCTTCAAACGAAGATATGAAGCATCCCGCCAAAAACGGTCTTGTATTCTTATTTTATATCCGTATGTTGCCTCACCACCGGCCCAAAAAATATTATCGATAATACCACCGAGATTATAATGCAGTGTTGAATGAGTTGCATCCTGATTGTCGGGCCTCCAATAGTCTAACTGAGATTCGTGAACGCTCAATACTCCAAGCATAAATTCAGTCTCGTAAATCTGGTTGAATTCCACATACTTGCCATAATTCCCCTGGAACATAAAGTTGAAATCAAATCCTTTATAAGAAAAGCCACTGGAAAAAGAATATGTAACAGGAGGATAAGTTGATCCCTTAATAGGATATTTATCGCGTTCCGTAACATATCCATCTGCCAGGTAATCGAGATATTTATAATCTCCCACATTCAGCTTTTCGATAGCTATCGGAGCAGGATTATTATGAATGTCGTTTATCGAAGTAAAATATCCGGTACCGGTAAGTACAACTCCGTTCAACTGAGCTTCCAAAGGTTTACCTGCTTCTTTTGCGAATTCAGGGGTATAGGGCAGGTCGTCTTTGTAAACGACCCTGTTTTCGTTAAATCCGAAAAGTCCTCTTACAAAATAGTTGAAACCGCCTGCTGTTGTTTTGTTATATTCAGCCTCCACTTCTATACCATGTTTTTTCAACTTCCCGGTGTTCAGATCCTTAAATGAATTTCCTACCACAAACGTAACACTCCTGGGAGTTAGCAGCATATTATTTCGTTGCTCATCGAAGAGGTCAACACTTAAGGTAAAAGTATTTTTAAGTATCCCGAATTCAAAACCCAGATCTTTTTTACGTGCCTCTTCCCATTGTGCATTTTTGTTTGCTCCAAGATCTTCGTGAATATAACCAACTGGATCTTTGTAATAATCACTTACATAAAGCCAGCGGTTTGCTGCGTAGTCACTCCCAACCAGACCATCGGAATAACGAACCTTAAATTTGTTAACCCATGGAACGGCATTTTTAAAGAATGGCTCTTCTGACACCACCCATCCTATTGCACCGGAAGGAAAAAATCCAAAACGGTTACCGGGTGCAAACCGTTCAGAACCTGTATACCCCAGGTTAACCTCTAATAAGTATTTATGGGAATAGTCGTATGTAGCTCTTCCAACGAGAGCTTCATTATAATATGGAAATTCAATTCCATCATTTTTTTGTTGACGGTTAATCAGTGCCAATGCACTTATGTTGTTTTTTCCAAAACTATTATTGTAATTCAGAGACATTTCATAGTACAAGTCCCTGTAACTGTCGGTCATTCCTCCTACATTGATATCCAAAGGCGTCATTTTGTACATCTCATTGCCCTCACCTGTTCTAAACCATGGATTAACACCCGGTATACCAATTTTATCATAATTTAACTGATAATTCGGGAAAGAGTAACTGGCAGTCATCAATAGATTCTGGTAATCAGTACTTAATGATACTTTACCTTTGACAGACAGTCCTTTAAGAAGAAAATCAAGCTTTTGGTTAAGAATAAGGTCGGTAAATAACGTTGAATTAAGATATCTGTTAAAAGAACCATTATACATATTATTATATGGGTTTGCAGAGTCCTGACCGAAATTTGCAGCTAATCTGATCCCTGAATCATCAGGATAATCAGGATCGGGTACCTGCTTCAATACCCACTCAGGAAAATAAGCAGGGAAAGTAGATGGTGATGCAGAATACAAAGTCCTCCATGAAAAGCTGCTGGGGGTGTTTTTAATTCCGATATCCCCTCCGAAATTGAGCGATAACTGGGTTGTTTCAGTAAGGTTAAAATCTACATTGGCCCGATAGTTAAACTTATCGTATTTATATCGTGTGTCGTCATGACCATTATGATAGGCTTTAAAAAAGTCACTCTGATGAAGATACCCGACAGAGCAGAAATATTTAATAAATTCAGTTCCGCCTGACACATTAAAATTGGCATTGTAAGTAGGAGCAAATTTCTTCGTGAGTAATCCGAACCAGTCAACATCGGGGTATCTTAAAGCATTCAGAGGAGTAGATGGATTTTTATATTCATTAAGAGCATACTCAGGTATCAGTTTGTCGAACTCCTGACCATTCATTCTTGCATAATTAAGCATTGAGGAAACAGTGTATGAACCGATATGATCTGGTATTCTTGTAGCTTTATCCACACCAAATGAGGCTGAAAAATCCATTTTCGGTTTACCCAAAGAGCCGCGTTTTGTGGTTACAATAATTACACCATTTGCACCTTTTGCACCAAAAACTGCTGTTGCAGATGCATCTTTTAATACCGAAATAGCTTCTATCTCATTGGGGTCCAGATCTTTAAAATCACGTTCAACGCCATCAACAAGAGCCAGAGGAGCTGAACTGTTCCAGCTTGAAAGCCCTCTGATAATAATCTCTGACTGATCTGCTCCCGGCTCACCAGTCTGCTGTATTGTCAAAACTCCGGAAAGCTTACCAGAAATCGCATTGGTAACTGTTGGAATACCTGTTCTTACCAGTGCAGCGCTGTTCACCTGTGTGATGGCTCCGACCACACTCTCTTTCTTTTGAACGCCATATCCCACTACAACAACCTCCTGGATCTTGGTTACTTCAAGAGCCAGTGCAACGTTTACATTCGAACCTGGGCTTGCGAGCACTTCTTGTGTGGCATAACCGATAAATGAGATCTGAAGTGTTACCTGTTTTTCAGAGACAGGAATTGAAAATTTTCCATCGATGTCGGTAAGTACACCAACTGTGGTACCTTTCATAATAACAGTAACCCCTATAAGGGCTTCTCCTGTGGCTTCATCTGTTATCCGTCCTGAAACAGTCTTCTGTTGAGAGGAATCCGGTTTATCGGGAACAGATGCGCCCGCTGATAAAGCTGCTATTGAGCATAGCAGAAACAAAATGCACAATTTTGTCATAATCTGTGGTTTATGCCAAAGAATTCTGACAGAACTCAATCGTTTTTCTTTAATTTTTTTCATGCATTTAAATAAATTATTTAAACATTAATAAGTTAGTTTGGGTAGTTTTGAAATCGTGTAGGTTAACGTAAATTATGCTAACCCGTGTTTCTTTGCTTTTGGTTGGTCTTCATAAGATTAGGGTTGATTTGTTAATTATTATTTTAAAACATGAATTTATAAATATTCTATTAAGCATGGTATGTAATCTCATGCTAAGCAATGGGTTACAAGATTCCGCAATCATATTCTTTTCATTCTTTTCATTCTTTAAAATAAAAAATGATCAAAACAAAGACAACCTGACTGGCAAAATCAACTGATGCCGGTCAGTGTCAATTAAAAAATTTAAAGGTGTTGTAAATACCAGGAATCGTACAATATCAGGTTAGGGATATTTCAGGTCAAAGAGGTATTTAAACTTATAACAATAATAAATAAAATCAAATCAAAAACAAAACAAAAAGTATTACAATTTTTTTCAGGGCAAACCCATTTAACTTTTCAAGAATTTGTCTTCAAGAGTGAACACAAGTTCCCAGAGGAGCTAATCTCCTCATATTTTGTAAATTATGTTATGTTTTTTAATTTTAAAAGCAGCTCTTAAAAAAATACTCAGCTGCTGAAAATTTTAATATCGTCCTTAAAATTGCTCTAACCATTTTGGCTAATAATAAATCTATTAAAGCAAGCAAAAAACGAAAACGTCTTAAAGCTGCATTGAACCAATCTTTCAGGGGTCAGCTACTTTATTTTTAAATGCGTTTGCCCTGGGGGCTCGTTATTTTATGGAAAACAAAAGATGAAAATCCCTTAATTTTTCGGGTTCAGATAAATGAGCGTTCAATAAATCTGTTCCACACGTATTGCTGCACTGCCTTCAGCTAATTATTTCATTAATAAAGGAATTCATATTAACATTTTTAGGTTAGTATCAGACACTTCTCACAAATCATCTTAATTTGATTTATTCTGTTTTTGAAAAGTGAATCATTTTCTCATCTTTTGTATAGTAGGTAAATATCCCTGTTCCATTGAAAATATTTGATTTTATTTCTTCCGGAGTTAAGAATGGATCGAAATAAGCATTTGACGCATCATTTAATGAAACTGAGTAATCATAATACTCTTTGGTAATATGAAACGTTCTTACCAGCAAAGAATCGGATTCCTGTATTTCTGTAGAAACGGGCAATTTAACTTTTAACGACTTCGACTTTGACAGATCCAGATTCCTGGAGCTCACAAAAAAAACTGAATCGGCTCTGTACGCAGACATGTCAATTCGAAGATAACCTGTAAATTCATCTCCTGTAATACTTTGTGTAAGATAAAGATAATCGTTTTCAATTGTGGCGTTTTCAATTCTGATGGGTGAAACAACCTGAGTTATACCTGTAATAGTATCATTCCCGGTTGTAACAACCGATAAATACAAAACATTACCCCTGAACACTCCGGTTAAACTATCTGTCCGGTAATTAACAAGAATATTCCTCTTCCTATCAGAATAAAATATATTCAAAAGGACCAGTGTATCTTTCTTGTCTGTAACAAATACTTTCGAATTCCAGATAGATTGAAGGATCAATTCATTATCCATAAAATTGTTTTTTGTAATAGCTATTTCTATCGGGTTGCCCGGAGTTAAATAACCTTCTACGATAATATCAGCTACCTGGTCTGGCACATCGATATCTATTTCATCTGACATGTTGCAGCCAGAAGCTAATAATCCTGATATAAAGAATATTACATAGATTGATATCGGGAGTATTTTAAATTTAAAGTTCATGTCAGAATGTTAGTTTAAAACTTACAAACGGGATCATTGGCAACAAAGATTTCTTTCTGGACTGTAAAAAGATACGTGAATTGTCCTGAACCTGAGGAGTGAAATATATAAAATAGGGATTCTGATAGTTATATAAATTGTATATTCCAAAAACAATGACTGCTTCAGAACCGGACCAGTTGAAGCTATAGGATGCTGATAAATCCATTCTATGAGAAAGGGGCATTCTGAAATTGTAACGGGTTGTATAAACAGGTACTATTTCATAATTTGAATTTGCTGCAATATCGCCTGTCTGATGAATAAATATACTTGTTGGTAAAGTCATAACAAAGCCATCCTGAATAAACTGACTTAAAGTAAATACCCATTTGTTGCCACATCTGTAAAGGACATTAAAATCTGCTTTATGCCGAATATCGAATGGTGGACTAAACCAGACTCCGTTATTTATCAATGGAAATTTTCGTTTCGATTTTGAAATTGTAACTCCTCCTTCTATTTCAATATTTCTGGTTTTCCATGTGAAGCCTGTTTCTAGACCTTTTGAATAGCCATGACCTAAATCGGTTGTAAACCTGAGAGATGTAAAATAGTTCCCCTCAAGGAATTCAGTCAAATCTTTCAGATCAATGTAATAAGCTGAAACAGAAAGGTTAAAATTATCAGAAATAGTCTTACTGACAGAAATATTATAATGGCTGGCCTTTTCAGGGGGAACATCTGATTGTGAAGGACACCAGATATTCAGTGGTAAATTAATTCCGGTTGGTATGAAAAGGTGTTTATATTGAATCTGTTTCGAATAGCTTAAATTTAGTGTATACCCGTATAAATCATAATTAGCAGATATGAACGGGATTAAATCCATATATGTAGTGTCTGAATGAAATATTTCCAGCCGTGAACCTGCCTTAAACTTCAGCTTTCTGGCCGGGAACCATTGAATGTTTTCAAAGAGTGCTGTGTTTTCGGCTGGAACCTTCCATGTAACCGGGGAAGAGTCGACAGTGCCAAAATCGGCAGATGAAGCCTCAAGATTTAACCGGCTTAATTTAAAATCTGTTCCAAGGTCACATTTTAAAGTATTTGTAACCCTGTATGTTACTTTGGCAGAAACGTTACCCTGCGAAATATCGTTTTGGATTGCATGGTCAAACAGTTTAGTAAAGATGACATTAAGATTGAACCTTGTATATCCTGCCAGAAGTTCAAAGTTGGTTCGTGCAGATAAAGGAACATTCCACTTTCCCGAAACCAGATAGTTTTTCCATCTGGAAAAAAGCGATAAATCATTATCGTCAAATTTTATTTTATCAGCGGTATTAAAGAAATCAAGTGAAAAAATACCCTTTTTCACAGTGTGCCATACAAGGGAAGTGTTAATCTCCGAAAATCCGTACTTCGGCAGAACATTTTTTCCTCTATTGTTATAGGCATCTGCGATCAGATCGAAATAAGATCGTCGCAATGAAATCTTTGCAGAGATTTTGTCGCGAACCACAGGAACATTTAGTGTGAGTTTCGCATTTAATATTCCAAGCTCTGCCCCGCCGGCAAATTCTGAATACAACTTATGATCGGGTTCAATCAACATTACAGATGAAAGGTAACCGCTGTAACAGGGATCGAAATCGGCTTTCAATAAATGTACATTGCCGATTGCATCACTGTTAAACTGAGGATAAATGGAAAGAATATGATTAATCCCGAACAATTCTGTCCCACCAAAAAATATTCCGGTATTCCCCTGTTGCATACCTCTTACATTAAGGCCCGGACTAACCTCGGAAGAATGTGCTATACCTGTTTTTTGCTGAAGAATACCGAGAAGATCAGTTTCCCCCAGGCTCTTAGATTTAAAGGAAAAATCGTTATTGCTTATTAAAATGGTATTATTATCATTTCGTTTACCGGCTGATATTATTATTTCTTTGATATTCTTCAGACTGCTTCTTAAAGTAATGACGACTGTTGTATCATTGTTTACCATGAAAGTAGAATCCCATGGGGAGAAGTTTATCTGGCTCACTTGTATCCTTACGGAACCCGGAGCAGCAATTGATTGAAAGAATCGTCCCAGACTATCAGAAGTAAGAAAATATGATTTACCTGCAGTAACCTGTACATTTGCATATTCAACCCGGGCAGCTGTGCTATCGCATAAAATACCTGAAACAAGAATTTGTGAAAAGCAGGAACCTGTTGAGTGAACCAGAAACAAATAGATTACAAGAGGAGTGATCCTTTTGAAGAAAAAATTCCGCAAATGTATCTGAAAATATTCCAATAGTAGATTCGTTTTTAACAGACCCTGAAAATATAAAAAAAGTCCGCCTGAAAAAAGCGGACTCTTTTTAAGCTTGATATTACTATTCCTTTGTTATGTATGATACGCTAAACTCAACGCTGAAGTTGGAATAGCTGATGCTTTTTTCTTCACTTCCGGTAAAACTCTTAAATCCTTTTGGTCCGCCATTGGAATAAATATTACAGGTAATAGCTTCAGGATATCCGCTATCATTGAAATTACCATATTCCATCCAGCCATATGACATGCCTTTTGCATACGAAACCTTTATTGGTGCATTAAAGATCTTGTAATTCTGCAATACAGGAACTACAGCGCCAATTGTGTTTCCGAAGAAATTCTTGTAACTGTAATCGTACTCAATTTTTGCAAGCAGTTGCAGGCTGTTATTTTCATAAATCACATCTTCTCCATATTCCCATGGATCAGTAGAATTTACAAATGGATTGAAATAACTATAGTAACTTGTTACTTCATCACTTATTGAATAAATCTCAACAGGGTTTCCGTTTTTATCATATACAGTTCTGAATACTTCTACAGGATCTTTTTCGGTATCATTCATCCATATTGACTTTAATAATTTACTTTCATTATATTCAAATGAAAGGTATTTATCCTGTTTAGTCCATGATGTTCCTGCTTCATCTTTGGCGTAAAGATCTCCTTTTGCTATCAGGTTTCCATCTCCATAAGTGATCTGAACATATAATTCATCACTGATGTGTACTATTTCCGGATCGCCGTTCGAATTACATTCAACCTGAACACTTTCTGAATTTTTTATATCGCCCGCATTATATGCACCTGTTTTAATATATTTATAATCGATATAATACCAATTTGTATAAGTAGTAATGCCACCCGATGTTTCAGAATAAGACTTCAACCCATCGAAATGATATGCGGTATTATCGTCGTATTTAGCGTAATAAGGAACTAAGGAGGTATATGAATCTGAGGTGTGTTTTACAGTATATTTGAAGATTGTAAAATGGTTACCATCAGTGCTGTTATAATTGAATCTGTAATAACGATAAGTACTATCACTGTTTGGTATATAATAATCACTGCTATTTATTTGATTGACTGTATCAACAGTGCTGAAATATTCACTTTCATATGAAATCTCTTTTTCTAATGCGTAAGTTTTATACTGCAGAGAAGACAGGATACCTCCGGTGTATATCTTATTAACCTCAAAATTTTTCAGGATCTGCTCATCATAAAAAGTTTTGGAAAGCATGCTGATAATATTAAATTTATCATCATAACTTATTGTTGCAATGGGAACAGCCCCCATTGTTACTTCTGAAACAAACATTTTGCCATTTGTATCCGATACTAGCATAGCAACCATATTGGCATAACCGTCATTTATTATTTTGAACACCGATTCGTTGTTATTAGTAAGAACTATTGTCAGAAGATTTGTGGTCTGATCGAAGCTGATAGTTTTAATTCCGGTTCCGTCAGCACCGTTGGCACCATTAGTACCATTGGTACCATTGGTACCATTGGTACCATTAAGACCTTCAGGCATATTCAAAGTTTCTGTTTCACTGGTACTGTAGGTAAGAATCATCTGATTGTTAACAAACCTGACACCAACAACGGTTTTTGATTTTTCAAGTGCTGCAACGCGGGAATCAAGGTCATCTATATCCGATTTAATACCGGAATTACAAGATGTTAACAGGGCAATTGCAACTAAAGAAAGTGCAAAAATTTTTTTCATTGTTAAATTAATTTTAAGGTTGATAGAATTATGTTTATTAAAGGTAAAAATTTGTTTATCTCAAACTAAGCAAATAAATTATCATAATTATGGCGATAAGGAATCGGGCAAAATTTTACTCTTTGTACCTCGTTAAATAAGAAACTAATAATAATCTTACTTATCACTATCCTTTAACCACAGTAACACAAACATAATGCTTTTTGGCAAATTGCCCGAATGTTGAAATAAAATTTTGACGAAATTTTTTAATCGTTTGTGGAATTTATTCTTAACGATTGTCTTACATTATAAACAATTTGTCAATAATTCCGGCATCATGAAATGGCGCTGAAATTAACAGACGCAAATGATTAAAATTGAAGGTAATACCAGAACGTGTTCCCTGCGGCTTTCTTCATCGCTTTCTCAAGTAACGATTTGTGCCCGCTATTCTGGTTGTAAAGTGTCCCGTACTGGAAGAAGCGAGCTTCGGTCTCAGGACTTACGAAAAGCCCTCCAAGATCGGGAGATTCATTAGTCAGATTTTCAAATCCGACAACGGCTTCCTCAATATGCCGGGGAATGGATGTATAACCCATCGCTCCCATTTTCTTGACTTCATTAACAACTGCCTTGTAGTTTTTGTCAAGTAAAAAACGTGCCATCTTATATTCAAAAGCTCTTTTATTATTCGGATTCGCTGCCACAATTAATCCGATATTCTGTGCATCATCAGGCCCCAGAAAAAAATCTCTTTTAGGTAACATCCTGATCTTTTCCCCTAATTCAGGATCAGAGTAAACCAATGCATGATTATTAAGCATTTTTTCGTACTTCGCTGCCCAATTTCTGTAATGTAATGTCTTTTTCAGGACATTAATATATCGCTCTGCTATCTTATAATTGCCATCGATGAGTTCAGTTTTAATAAGCAATTTTATGTTTTCGGGACGGTAGCCAAACCCAACCATCGATTCATAAGCAAGATGATGAGCCTCACTGATCAAACCAACTGTATAATAAAAGTGAACAGCCCTGTTAATATGTGCATTATCTCTTGGTAAGGTAAGTGCCTTTGCTCCGAAGTCCTGCCGTCCAAAGAACAGCCTGTCACACAATTGATCTTTTTCTGAAAGAGCCAGGTTGTAATAATATTGCCCTATTACATTCGTTGAAGGAAAGTTTTCATGTTGCCTGATAACCAGGTTCCAATCCTGATTACTTACTGCCTTTTCAAGCTGAACCAAATTCTCGAGGTCAGGATCATACTTCCTGCATAATAATAAAACTGTTATCGGTAAAACCGTTAACATCGTAGCAAAAGGTATAATATTTGCATATTTCTTCTTTGTAAATAATTCTGATATTTTAACAAACAAAGGGAAAAAAATAACAAATACTCCCAGGATTGATAAAAGAGCCGGGACCTTTGAGATATTAATAAAAGGCAATGGGTAACGCAATAATTGATCTCCTGGCTGAAGGAATATTAAATTTTTAAATACCACATAAATAAGAAAGGCATATAGAAGCATGGATGCCGGCAGAAAATATCTTAATCTCCCTTTCTCATAAATAATAACGTATACAATATACATTCCCAGGTAAACCAGAGCAAAACAACCAGCCAGATAAAAGAATACCGGGAATAGCACTAAGATAAAGAAACGAATATGCTTTTTCTCCGGCAAAATTGAAATCAGGAACCAAAGCATTACAAACAGATATCCAAGATTGTTATGTATGAAATGATCATAGTTAGTCTGCACTAACAGTAATATACATGAAGGAAATAGTATCAATAATAAGGAAAATGATTTGTAAGCAGATAAACGCTTGCTGATATTAATTAAAATAATACCAGGTAATATGAGCAACGAAGAAATCAATAAAGCCCCATATATAGTATTAAAATACCCCTGTGCTAAAAAGTTTCCTGCATATTCAAGCAAGCCACCGGGTTCTGAGGCAAATTTCTGAAGATATTCACCTGAAAAAATAAACAGGGATCTGTTCTCCTGATAAAAAAGAAGGCCATTGCTGAACCAGTAAAAATAAATAGCGGAAATAATAAAAAGCAGAGCAAGTGACAACCAGACAATAAACTTCCCGTATATTTTTCTTTCCGGAATAATTTTATCTGATTTATTTGAAGATACACCGTTTTTTTTCTTTGCCGCAGTAATTATCTTATCAGATTCTGTATTTCTGATTATTGATTTTTTTCTACCCATTTTGCTTTTACTGATTCTTTTTCTGAAGCCCTCTCAAAATCACGTGGCCCTATCTTTATTTTTCCTGTAATAAATTCAGGTCTGTTAAAAGTTTTCGCCATCCTTTTGTAAAGAGTGGGATCTTTCTGTGGAAGGACAAATGGTTTCCCTACGCTATCGGGAGAATAAAAATATGAAAAATATGGCCGTGCAGTCAGACCATCTCCTCTTTTACTACTGAAAACCAGCCACTTTCCGTTTGATGACCATGAATGATAACTTTCAGTTTCATTGCTATTAAGACTCATCTTACCAACATTGCCATTTTGAAGATTGAGAATATACAGATCTGCCTCTTTATGCCATATAGAGAAGGTACCATAGTCATGAAGAGTAAATACAAGATATTGTCCATCAGGTGAAATAGTCGGGAACGATACACTTTTGTCTATCGCCAATGCATTAAATACCATCTCGGTATTCCCGAATTTTCCAGATGCCTGGTCAAAAGGCTTTCTTACCACATCGTATTTAACTTTTTTGAAATCAAAGCCTTCTTTCACCTGTTTAGTTCTGCAATAGTAGAGATATTTACCGTCAGGTGACCAGAACGGAAAAGTTTCCATATATTTAACCGTATCGGTCTCCCTGCATGGCATGATCTCATTCTTTTCAGTGTCATAAATTAC
This sequence comes from Bacteroidales bacterium, assembly GCA_021371855.1. Taxonomy (GTDB): domain Bacteria; phylum Bacteroidota; class Bacteroidia; order Bacteroidales; family VadinHA17; genus LD21. Next base: position 32,031 of record JAJFVL010000068.1, read on the forward strand.
AAGTGAAGAGAACAGGTCATATACTTCAATGTTCTTTTCAGGCCTCATGTGAAAAGCCTGCACTGTCTTATTAGATGAGAATGCCACATAACGTCCGCCAGGATGCCATGATGGATATACAGCATTTGCCTGCATATTTTTCGTTTTCAAAACCGTATTTGTAACATTTTTACCATCAACAAAATAGGTTCCTCCCAATGAACCACGCACATGCAATAAAAATCTTTCCGGATTGTTTTTCAGAAATGAGTGACAGTTTACGCAGTTATTACTGAGCAATTGGTTTTCGAATATGGAATTTTCTTTAAAATCCTCTATGGATCTTTGGACAATTTTTAGCTCCACCCACGATTCATATCCGGGATAAAGTAACCGGTAGCATAAATATGGATCTGCTGGTTCCCTTGCAACATTCATATATACCGGCCTATATTTTTTAGCCTTTGCTCCTTTACTTTCCGAAATAACTTCAATTTTAATTTTCCCTCCCTGACTGCCTTTCAATAACTTCTTCCATAATTTCAGCGGAAAACGGACAATTCCATCAGAAGATTTAATATTTATCTGCTTCCCGTTTGAAGATATGGCCCTTATTTTGTATGACTCTCCATCTTCCAGGATGCTAAAATTCATCGGAGCAATATTTTGTGGCACAGTCACCCCTGAATAATCAGGTTCAATCAGCGGTTCGCGTCCCAATGAGGAGACATTATCATAATTATCCGTTTTGCAACTGACAATCAGGAATATTCCAACAATCCAAAACAATATCCCGGCAGGAATTTTTTCACGTTTCATTCCTTACAAATTAAACAGCTCTTAGTAATTAAATTACTTTTTACTATCGGTATTCAAAAATAGTTCAAATGATACTCATTCATAACCTATGATAGTACCAATTTCGATCTCTATTTTTGCTTAATTACCTCATTCCCCAGGGGAGTGTCTAAAAAGCCCACGACTTCCGTTGGGGTGAAGTATACTTTATAAAGTTATCTATAAAAAAATAATGAAAGCATTCTTTCGAATGCTTTCATTATCACTACATATTTAAAATTATTTTTCGTTCCCAACATTTGGCACATTAGGATTTTTATCCCACCAAAGTCGTGTTGTTCCAAGATCGCCATGACCGTCTGAACTTTCTGCATTTAGCTTGTTAATACCATTTGCTACTTCTGCACCGTTAGTATTATACTCAGTGGTCCAGAATGTTAACCTTCGTGGCAATGACTTTGCAGGAATATCTGGATTTTCACTATCAATTCTGGTATACAAAATTGGGTATCCTGTCCTTCTTCTTTCAGCATATGCCTCCTGGCTGTCAGGATAAAGCCCAATCCATTTCTGTGTTATTATTTGTTCAAGCTTTTGTTCTTTACTCCCTGATGCCATAAAGGCTACCGGAACTTTTGAAACAGGATTCAATATAACAGAAGGAGCTGCCGGGTCACTTCCCGGGCTGGCTGGAGTTCTTAAGCTTGTTATATAATCTTCACCGGCAAGGTTTTTTAGGTTGGCATAACCATTTTCTTCAAGAGAAGCCTTAATACCAGCTTCGTAAAATGATTGTGCTGTACCGGATCCCATATTCCAACCTTCGAGAGCGCCTTCTGCTTTCAAAAAATATGATTCGGAAGCTCTCATTACATACCAGTCTGGACCTTTATCACCAAGTACTACCCATGGTTTAGCCATATCCGAAGCCAATGAATTAAAGGCAATTCCTGATCTATTCCCTTTTGATTGTCCGTTTCTCATACCTTCAAAATTAAATGTTACTCCAACTGGATCATCAATTTTATCAGGAGTAACAGCTTCCTGAAAATATGATTTTACACGAGGATCACAATAACCCTTAAGGATACTTTCCATATCGGCACTCATTCTGAATTCACCCCATGAGGTAATTGTGTTGTAAGCATTGTACCAATCTTTAGTAGTTTTGACCCATCCATTGTCGGCATTGCTTGTGATAACTCCGTCAGCTACTGCAGCTTCAGCATTGGTTTTTGCCAATGTGGCATCAGCGTATTTAACTCTCATAGCTAACCTGAGACGAAGTGAATTGGCAAACTTCAGCCATTTGTCAACATTCCCTGAATATATGGCATCATAACTGGAGATTATTGAAGAAGTGGTACCCGCGTTTTCTTTTAGTACTCTAATAGCTGCATCAAGTTCTGAAAAGAAACTTGTATAAATCTCCTGCTGGGAATCATAAGCTACTGATTTTTGCATATTCCCATACTGAGAATAAGGTATAGGGCCAAGGCAGTCAGTATATCTGTGAAAACAATACACTTTCCAAACTGTCATCATGGCTTCCTCTACTCCAAATCCTTTTTCCTTGGCATAATCAACTGAATACTTGATTTGTGGAGCGCAATCTCTATAGAATGCATTAACTGAACCATTTATCCAACTTGCAACCAATACATACCTGTCAGAAAGAAAGTTAGGGGTTGTCGTAGCAAAATAATTAGCGTAAGTGTCGAAGAAAAGCGAATGCAGTGTCTGCATTCCGTTTCCATTTCTCAGATAACTAGGACCATAGATTGCTCTTCTTACAATAAAACCATACAAAGATTGATCCAGTTCGGCCACAGTAAGTGCCTTGGGATTCGTATTGATCTCATCAAATTTTTTTGTACAACTGCTGAAAGGTACTGCTATCAGCATAATCAGGAATAACTTAAATATATTTTTCATAGTATTCTTCTTTAACACATTTTTAAATTAAAACCCAAAATTAAGTGATACTCCATAAGTGCGGGTAGTAGGCAGAGCGAATGCTTCACGACCTTCTTCGGTATTTGCCGTGCTATTCATGAGTTCAGAATCAACATACTTCGATTTGTTTGAAATAAAGAACAGGTTTCTTCCAACCAAAGAAACTCTTGCTGAACGAAAGAATGTTTTTGAAACAAGACTTTTTGGTAGCTCGTATCCTAAAACCATTTCTCGCATGCGGATGTTTGAAGCATCCCTTACAAAAGCTTCACCCGCGGGATTATTTCTTCCACCACAATTGTTCCAGAATTTTTCAGCATCAGTTTTAACTTTATTTTCTGCACCTTCTGAGGTTACACCTTTTTCACCTTTGAAAACAGTTTCTCCAAAAAGTAAACTGTTTGCTTCCCTCCCTGGCAAAGTATAATCAAGTACTCCATTATTTGCTGTGATAGCTTCAGTAAATGAGATGAATGATCCTCCCTGCCTGATATCGATAAGAGCACTGAATGAAAAGTCTTTATATCTGAAAGAGTTACTGATACCACCTAACCAGTCAGGATTATAATTGGCAACCATTACAGTCATTCCCGGAGTAATGGAGGGAAGACCATTAGATTGTATAATTACATTACCATCACCATCCCTGAGCCATCCCTTTGCATATACATCACCAAACGGGTGACCCTTAACAAGTTTGTACTCCCTGATAAAGTCTGAGCCAAAAGACAGAACATCAAATCCTTCAGCAATTTCAAGTATTTCGCTGTTGTTTTTTGACCAGTTTATATCAACATCCCATTCAAAATCTTTTGTGGAAACTATAGCTGCTCCCAAAGTAACTTCAACACCTCTGTTTTGAACATCGGCACCGTTCTGGTAAACGCTGGCTACCCCTGAGGTAATGGGAACCGGAGTTGCAAACAATTGGTCGAATGTGTTAGTCTTGTAATATGTAAAACCAACTTTAATTCTATCATCGATCATTCTCAAATCAAAACCTGCTTCAATAGATCTTGTTCTTTCAGGTTTCAGATTTGCATTTGGCATCGTTGAATTGAGAGCTACTGTTCCGTATGATACTGAAGCTGTACGGTAAAGGTTATATGCGGCTGCATCATTACCTACTTCTGCATAAGATCCTCTTAATTTTACATGAGTGAAAATTTCAGGAAGAGCCATCAGATCGCTAAGTACAGCAGTTAATCCAATAGATGGATAGAAATATGATCTGCTTTCGCTAGGCAGCGTAGAACTCCAGTCATTTCGCCCGGTCAGGTTCAGGAATATTGCATTCTTAAAGGAAATTTCTCCAAATCCATAGACTGATTGTACCTCTTTTTGGGAATATTCATCATAGTATGTCAAATTGCTGGTGCAATTGCTGAGGAGAAACATATTTTCTCTGTTAAAGATAGTGCCGTAACCACCAATCCTGCTATATTCATATTTCCTGTTATTTGCTCCGGCATTCATATCGAAAGTGAAATCGGAGATAGATTTATGATAGTTGACAAGTACATCGCTGTTCCATTCATAAGAGTTGTAGCTGTTTTTGGAGTATTGTCCGTAATAAGCATTTGTGTAGGTGTCATTATGTTGCTTTTGTTCCGAATTAATATAATTTCCATCAAAAGCCGATCTTCCCTGAATTGACAAATCTTTTGTAATCTGATACTTTAAGCTAATCATACCTATTGCTCTCTGGTCAATTTGCGGGCGTTCAATATTATAACGTGACCAATATGGGTTGCCACTCCCGTTATCATTTACTTTCCAGTAATGCTGTCTTACCTGACCTGCAGCGTTAACAAATGTATAATGCTTAATATCCTGTGTCCGGATACTTCTTGGCATCCCATACAGATACCTCAAAGGATTCTCAAAACCTTCACCGGTAGCAAAAATATTAGAAAAATCCTGCCTTATAACGTTTATTTTTGAATCAAGAGATAATTTATCAGTCATATGTGAGGTATGTCTAATGCTGATATTATGGCTCTTCAGATTATTTGTTGCGACTATACCGGTAGCATCAGTATTTGTATAAGAAAAAGCTGTATTTGATCCTTTATGATTTACATTTACCTGCACGTTAGTAACAAAACTGTCCCCTCTCTTAAAATAATCTTTAATGTTATCAGGTTGAGGAGAATAAGCATATTGTTTTCCATACATCTCATAGTTCGGGTCATTTGACCAATGGTCAACCATCTGACCTTCCATTTTTGCGCCCCAGGAAAGTACTGAAGATTTAGAATAAGCACCACCTTCTCCCTGCCCATAAACATTCTGATATTTTGATAACATTATTGCTGAACTTCCCATATAAGTAAAACTTACATTAGTAGATATCCCGTCAGAAGCACCCTTCCCTGATTTCGTTGTTACAATGATTGCTCCGTTATTTGCCCTGCTTCCATACAAAGCAGCTGCATTAGCACCCTTCAGTACAGAAATAGATTCAATATCATCAGCACTCAAGTTAGAAATACTGCCATTAAGTGTAATACCATCAACAACATACAGAGGCTGGCTGCTCCCGCCAATTGAACGGTTACCTCTTAAAAGAACCTTAGCATCTGCCCCGACACCAGAACTTGTCTGAGTAATTGAAAGTCCGGCAATCCTACCGCTTAAACCTGTAACTATATTCAGGTTTCTTGCTTGTGTAAGTGGTTCTGTGGTTACTTGCTGTGCAGCATAAGTAAGAGACTTTGTTTGTCTCGAAATACCAAAAGCAGTAACAACAACGTCTTCAAGAGCCCGGACATCCGGCTGCAACACAACATTGAATACTGTCTGGCTGCCAATCGGAAGTTCCTGTGTTTTCATTCCAATAAAAGAAACAACAAGAGTAGCAGCATTGGCGGGAACATTTAAAGTAAATGCTCCATCAATGTCTGTAGATGTCCCTATTGTAGTACCTTTTACCACAACCGGAACCCCAGCCATACCAAGTCCGTCATCGGCATTGGTAACTTTTCCCGTGATAGTCTTCTGCGCAAACGCACCTTGCAAGCCTGCAAATAGCAGAAATACAAGTAGAATTGTGATTTTTCTCATGGTTAAAAATTAGGTTAATAAATGTTAATGTTAAATGAAAGTTAATAATAATTAAGAATTAGACTAATTGATTTTTAGAATTACAATGTATTATATGACTGATTATTTGATTATTATGCAGATCCGGACATGAAGTTTTTTGTTTAATTGTTGTTATTTTCATTGCTAATATATGTTAATTTTATTTAATTTTTCCTAACATTTGTTAATCCTTGTTAATTTTATTTAATTTCAGAATATCATATTAAAATTTTTTGAATAAAATCCATCCGTTCCGGAGAGAGTTTTCTTAACCATGAATAGCTGAATTTCAAAAAAATACCCCTTGCAAATAATTGCAAAGGGTATTTTCATTATTTAATAAAACCTTCTAATATTTACCCGTAAAAGCGGACCCTCTTCAGATAATTTCTCCTGAAATCAATTTAAAAGTTTGGTTTGTTCGGGGCAAAATACAATCGGGTACCGATCTCATCCTTGCCACCCAATTTTGTTGTAGCATCAGCTACAGCTGCAGCATTGCCCGTTCTCTCTGCATTGACAAATGGCATCCTCTGAATCCATCCATCAGCAGGAATAACTCCCCAGTCAGGGCTACTGTCATTCTTGGCAACATGTGGAATTTTAGGATAACCTGTTCTTCTGAAATCGCACCACGATTCAAGTGAATTGGTATAATTATTGATCCATTTCTGGGTCATGATCTTCTCCAGTTTCAACTCATTATTGTCGCTTTCATTCCATGCAACTGTTATTGTCGAGCTGGCTGTGAAATTATTTCTTGAATCCACTGGATCAATATAATTAATTGGCTTGCTTGTTGCATCGGCCAGGTATGAATCCACACCTCCTGCACCCCAATCAGCAAAGGAGAGCTTTACACCCTCTTCATAATAGGTTTTCGCATCGGTTTTCCCGGTCCAGCTCCAGCCCCTGAGAGCTGCTTCAGCTTTAAGAAAACTTATTTCGGCCGCAGTGAATGATCTTACGGTTTGAGCAGTTTTGAAATCATTTGATACCATGGAAAAATTAACATGGAGGGGTTTTGTTGTGTTATAAGAACCGTTGCGGATTCCTTTATAGGGCAAATTAGGATGATCGGCATAAAGGGTAATGTCCGTAGGAGGTTGGAAGTATTTCGAAATCCTTCCATCATTTAATCCACCCAAAAAGGATTCCATCACGGCACCCATTCTTGTATCGTTCCATTCAAAACAAATTACGCTTAAATACAACTTATTGCCCAATAATCCAATCTTAAAGTTACCGTCATTGGTGGTAATTAATCCGGCTGCATCATTTAGTGCTTTCTCTCCCTGCGTTTTAGCAAGTGCCGGATCGACTTTTGATAAACGCATGGCCAATCTCAATCGAAGAGAATTAACGAGTTTCATCCATGAAGCTATACTTCCGTTATAACTGGGATCAAATTTTACAAAACCCTTGTAATCCTTGTTTGCAGCAAAATCAGTCTGAATAGAGTCCAGCTGTGCAAATAATAAGTTGTATAAATCGGATTCCTTATCATAAAGGATAGAATTGGCAGTCGAACCATAATTGGTATAAATCACCGGTCCATGAATTGCAGTCAGTTTAGATATTGAAAGTACCCGTATCATTTTTGCCCAGGTTGCAAAAAGTGGCAAGTTATTTTCTTTCGCTAATCTGATCACTTGCCTGGAAGGGGACATTACGCTGTTATAAACACGACCCCAGTAGGAATTCCAGCGGATATAATATGTCGTATTGTTAACGTTACCAACAAAATCAGTCGGTGTATTCAGATAACCCATCCAGGAGTCCTGACACAGATCTTCTTCAATTTGACCCCCGAAAAGATTGTACATCATTCCCGAAAACGGGGAGCCCACCAGATTGTAGTCCTGCTTAAGCATCTCATCAGAAATCTGATATGGATTCTGATTTTCAGCTTCAAAATCCTTAGTGCACGCAGTGAGAGCAACCAGGAATAGTATTGCTATAAATGACTTTTTCATATTTAGATTTTTTAAGATTTTAGAAATTTACCTTTATATTAAATCCGTAAGACCTTATTGCAGGCATACTAAATACCTCATTTGACTGCATACTATTGGAAGTACTCATTGATTGTTCCGGATCGTAAGGAGCATCTTTGTAGAAGAAGAATAAATTCCTGCCTACAAAGGATACAGAAGCTGCTTTAAGGGGCAGTCCGAGTTTTTGGCAAGGGATGTTATACCCTATTACAAATTGAGCTAATCTGATATTTGTTCTTTTGAATATATAAGGCTCCATTATCTTGTTCCTGTCACCAACTGCACTATAATAGACAGCCGGGTCAATTTCAGTTACATCAGTTGTCCCCTTGATAGCGTCAATTGGCATTGTATCGCCTGCATCACGGATATCCCCGGTTCTTTTACTTACACCGTATGAATCAAGAAAAGCCTCAGTTTTTGAGAAAGCAACTCCCCCGAATTTTCCATTAACCAAGAAGCTGGCAAAGAAGTTTTTGTAATTTAAACTGTTATTCCATCCTAAAACATAATCAGGGTTAGCATTTCCTTGTAATGTCTGCTTGCCAGCCTTTGTAGGAACTCCTTTTGAATCAAGGATAATCTTACCATCTTCATTTTTTGCAAATTCGTAGATCCATATATCGTTAAATGATCCGCCTGCTTTTATTATCGAAGCAAAACCTTCATCATCAGCGCCAACCTGATAATCGGGATTAGAGGCTATAAGCTCAACAATTTTATTTTTGTTTTGAGATAGATTTACAGAAGAATTCCACCGGAAATCAGATGTTTCCACAGGTGTGACATCGACCGTCAGTTCAAAACCTTTATTCGTTATTTTACCGGCATTAACAAAATAAGTGCTATACCCTGAACCGGAAGGAGCAGTTAATGACAGGAACTGATTTTTACTTACATCACTGTAATAGGTGAATTCAAATCCCGCCCTTCCCTTGAAAAATCTCATTTCTGCTCCAACTTCAGTACTTGTAATCGTTTCAGGTTTCAAATTGGTAAAAGGTACCTGGGTATTCCGGTTAATACCGCCGATTCCGAGGGGGGTTCCCGCACCGCCAATAGAATTCCATGGATTTACCCGGTTAAAAGGTACTTCATTGGCCGTTTGAGAAGAGGAAGCCCTTACTTTAGCGAAAGAGATCACTTCCGGCAATGTAAACATATTGCTGAGAAGAGCCGTAAGACCCACAGCAGGATAAAAATAAGATTCATTCCCTGTTAGTGCAAGTGTGGAAGCCCAGTCGTTACGCCCGGAAAGATCAAGGAATAACATCTCTTTCCAACCTAATTGTATGTTACCAAATAAACCTTCCTTAATTACCCTGTCAATCGACTGATTAAACATGACGTTGAAAGGAATGTTCGCGAATGTAAAGAAGTTGGGGTACATCAAACTGTTAGTACCATTAGTAACAGACATACCATCGTTTAAGATATTCTCCTGGTAACTTACGCCTGCAAGAGCATTTAAAGTGAAATTGCCAACCTTAGTATTGTAAGTCAGTATTCCATCAGTATAATAGGCCTTATCATTGTATTTGGAATAGTCCCATTTCCCGTTTGGACTAACGCTTACAGAGTTTCCTGCGGCTGCATATCTGTAGTCATTTAATTTATCGGCATAATCGATGTTTCCCCTGACATCAAATCTAAGGTTCTTCGCAATATCCCAGGATACCTTCAGACTGGCAACAACACGATATCTTGTATTTAACTTAGGATCATTATAGATCTCCCAGTAAGGATTGTTCATCTTTTCCTCGGTCGAATACCAGTTCATCTTATATAAGTTCCTGTCTTTATCAAATATCTGATAGTTATCTTTATAAGATTGAAAATCTCTTTCCCGGGCAAACAAATACAATCCGGTAAGAGGGTTATTATAGTAACCTGCACCCGGACGGTTTTTACTCACCTCATTTGAAAACATAACATTCGAGCTGACTGTAACTTTATCACTGAATAACTTTGTTGACTGGTTAAAGGAAAAGTTATGTTTATTATAGGTATTGGTCGGCAAAACACCCTTGGCAGAGGTATTGGAATATGAAAAATAAGCCGTTGTTCTGCTGGTTCCACCACTGATAGAAAAAGAATTAATTGCATTAATTCCAGTCTGGAAGAAATCTTTGATATACGAGCTTTGATAGTTTCCGGGTGTTTTAGACCAGCTATAATCTGATCCGCCAATTGCGCCATATTTGAACTGAAATTCAGGCAGACCGGATACCTGTTCAAAGGTAGTAACTGAATTAATGCTCACATCCACCTTTCCAGCCTTGCCTTTTTTGGTAGTTATGACAACAACACCATTTGCACCCTGGCTACCGTAAAGTATGGAAGCATTAGCACCCTTAAGTACGTTAATACTTTCAATATCGTCATTATTCAGAGCTGATAGCCCGTCGCCTCCATCGGTCCCGCCATATGAACCGGGCTGTCCTCCCTTGTTATTGACAAACGGAATACCATCAACAACATAAAGAGGTTCGCTGAGTCCTACAAGAGATTTATTCCCTCTTAATACAGCTTTTGTGGAGCCACCCGCTCCTGAACTGCTCATTTTAATGTCGAGGCCGGAAGCTTTTCCAGCCAGGCCATCCATAAAGTTCGTGTTACCGGCGATCCTGATATCGGCGGCTGAAACTTGTTGCGAAGCATAGGTCAGTGTTTTCTTATCGCGCTGGATACCTAATGCAGTTACAACAACATCTCCAAGAGCCTGCACGCCTGATTGCATTACAACATCAAATACTGTCTGGTTGCCGATTGGAATTTCCTGTGTAGTCATTCCAATAAAAGAGACAACAAGGGTAGTTGCAGTAGAAGGAACATTTTTTAAAGTAAATGCTCCGTTTATGTCAGTAGTAGTTCCCATTGTAGTGCCTTTTATTACAACCGGAACTCCGGGCATAGCAAGTCCATCATCGGCATTTGTAACCTTTCCCGAGATGGTCTTCTGCGCAAATGCACCCTGCAATCCTGCAAATAGCAGAAATGCAAGTAGAATTGTGATTTTTCTCATGGATTAAAAATTAGGTTAATAAAAGTTAATGTTAATTGGAACTCAATAATTATTAAAAAACAGAATTCTTATTTTTTATAAAATCCCTGACTTAATAAATATTTAATTAACTTTTTGTTGTAGAACCTCAAAACCCATTTTTCTTGTGGCTATTATCCCTAATTTATTTATAATATGCTAATATAGGTAAAATAAATTAAGATTTCAAAGAATCTCAATATTAATTTTTTATATGACATTCTGGCACTAATAATTACAAACATATCGCAGGAAGACATATATCAATTTTACAATATTGTATCAAACATTATATATAAAGATTTTATATATATAAATGAATATTGTGATAAATTAAAGCCTGAAATTGGGAGTGCCCTGTGGCCGGGAGGTATTCCGCCGGAAAATACTTACTTAAAATAAAATGGCTTCATGTTTTTGGAAGAGGAATAAACGGCAAGTATTATTTCAACTGCTTTACGCGCCTCGAAGCCGCTGATTTCGAACGGATTTCCGCTTTCAAGCGACTCAATAAATGCTGCTATATTTTTTGCATGTGGCTCGAACGGAATAGCACCAGGATCGGAAACACCTCCTCCTCCCTCAATCTGATTAAACTTATTAAATATTTCCGTGTCATTTTCTGTCTGGTCGGCAAACTGCCACACTTTAAAACTGTTTTCGACCTGTATCACAGTTCCTTTTGTTCCGGTGATCTCCAGACGACGGAATTGTCCGGGAAAAGAGGCAGTAGTGCCATAAATAACACCCAAAGCATTATTCTTAAATCTAAGGACAGCCGCCGCAGTATCCTCGACTTCTATAGGATGTCCCAGGGTTGCAGTATATGCCTGAAGGGAATCAACCGGCCCCATCAGATACTGGAGTAAATCAATCATATGTATCGCCTGATTCATTAGAGCACCGCCTCCATCGAGTTTCAGTGTACCGTGCCAGCTGTCTTTATAGTAATCATCACTTCTCCACCATGGCACATGCACAGAAGCATAGGTGATTTTCCCGAAACGTTCCTGTTCAACGGCTTCTTTCAGATACTTCACCGTATCATTAAACCTGAAGTTAAATATCCCGCCCAGTTTTGTACCTGCTTTTTCATGCGATTCAATCATCTTATCGATACGTTCCAGAGTGATCTCAAGAGGTTTCTCACATAAAACATGTTTTCCATGACGGGCCGCTTCAATTACCGGTTCCATATGTGCTCCGCTTGGTGTTGCGATCGTCACAACTTCTATTTCATCTGAACGGAGCATTTCATCGCAATCTGCAAATAATCTGCACTTATATTTATCAGCCAGGTTCATGGCTTTATCCCTGTTGGATCCACAGATACCAACAAGCTTTGCATTTTCAAGACTTTGAATGGCTTTTGCATGAAAGTCGGCAATCAGGCCGGCTCCAATAATTCCAAAATTCCAAATCTTCATAGAATAAATATTAAGTTAGTGACAAATACCTGAAATGCCCATACAGTTTTACTATAAATAATATGTACTTATTAAGCAGTGAACACTTATCAGCTGGTTCCAAATATTTTTTTTACCTCATTCTCAAAACTAATCCCTACCGGAATCTGTTTTTCACCAATCTGAATTTTTTTATTGCTAAACGAAAGATCTTTGGTTGTGTTTATTATGAAAGATCTATGGACTCTGGTAAATACATTTCCTGGTAAACTTTCATAAATCTCTTTCATAGACACCCTTGATATTATCGACTTATTTTTATCGGTGAATATCCTCACATAATTGTCTAATCCCTGGATATATAAAATTTCTGAAAATGCTATTTTCATAAGCCTGTATTCGCTTCTTACGAATAAGAATTTTTCTGTTGGTGATGAACGGTTTTTCAGATATTCAAGATATTCTTTTGTTTTCAGTACGGCCTGTTCAAACCTCGTAAAATTTATTGGTTTAAGAAGGTAATCTACGGCACATAAATTAAATCCTTCAACAGCATATTCACTGTATGCAGTTGTAAAAATTACCAATTTGGGCTCATCCAAAGATCTGAAGAAATCAATACCTGATATTTCAGGCATCTGGATGTCAAGAAAAATAAGATCAACGGGGAATTTTTTCAGAAACGATGATGCTTCAGAGGTACTGGTAAATGTCCTCAGAAGGTTCAGATAAACGAGTTTTGAGCAATAGGTTTTAAGTAAATCTAATGCCGGCGGTTCATCATCAATGGCAATACAGTTGATCATTAAGATCCAAATATAGTGAAACCTGATAAATATCAGTATCGTTCACAATATTGATCTTATGTTTTCCGGGATATATTAATTCGAGTCGCTTTATTGTATTTTCGATACCTAACGGAGTAGTTTCCTTCAAGGTTTTAGAATGGCTGAATTTCATGTTCCTCACCAATAAATGTAATCCGCCGTCAATTATTTCAATGTTGATAGAAATAGTTGATTCCTTCTCGGTACTTATTCCATATTTAAAAGCATTTTCAATAAATGGCATAAGAATCAAAGGAGCAATTTTGTAAGGAGAAGCATTTCCCTTCAAATTAAAATTCACATGAACATTTGAAGGCAACCGCATATCCTGCAAAGCAATATAATTCCGGAGATACTTTATTTTTTTGGTCAGTGGAACGAAATCGTTTTGTGTTTCAAGTATAACGAACCGCATAATCTCTGAGAACATTTCAATGGCATCAGCTGTCTTTTCCCTTTTATTAATTGCCATCGAATAGATATTATTAAGGGTATTAAACAGGAAATGGGGGTTGATCTGGGCTTTAAGAAAAGCGAGTTCGGCTTTAACTTTCTCCTTTTCCACAACCTGCCATTGGATGACCATACGGATGCCTACTGATAGCGTAAAGATTAATATGAAAACAAAAATCAGATAGCCGAATTCGGGTCTGAAAAATGTCATCCGGGGAGGGATTTCCCTGATTCCCGGAAAATCATCCGGAGGCTCGAAAAACTCATGAGGCATCCCTTCTGAAAATTCCCGCGAAGGAGATCGTGCTCCCGAAAAATCAGAAAAAAGCGAAGGTACCGCAACGGTTAAGATAAGACATCCGACGCAAATCAACGAAAAGAGCAGATATCTCTTTTTAATGAAAAAATTTGGAACGAGATAATAAAAGTTTAAATAAAAAAATAATATGAAAAACAGATCCGGAATCAGAATCGACAAAAACGGATGCATTTTTTGAGGCCTGGGTACCAATGAAGTAAGCAACGATAGGAAAACCACCCATGCAACAACATGTATCAATATTTGAAGAAAATTATTTTTCAGCCTTAGATCCAACCTAATTATATTTAACTGCAGTTCAGAATGATACAGATGTCACTTTGCCAGAGATTGAGAAACTTTTCTTCAGGGTTCCTCCGGTATAAGCTCCCCCTGAATATAATCCCTTTGTGAATGTACCGGTTGAGGAACCTCCCGTGTAGATAGAATAGGTCGACCCGTTGATCAGATTTGCAGAAGAAAATACTACATAATAAACACTACGTTCAGATTTGAATGTAAAGATATCTTTTCCGCCGGCATCCTGGACATGAAAAATAGCAGAGGCCGCTAAAGCCGTTGAAGTAGTTGCTTTCACGATGTATTGGGAAGAAGTTGTGCCCGGTGTTTGTATCATATTCCCTGAATTCGGCCCTGAAGCGATGAATTCACCTCCTGATATATTAAAGGTCCCATTAAAATCAAATGCAACCTCTGGTGCAGATTTAGGTCCCTGGACAACTACAGTTCCTCCGGTCATTGAAATACTCCCGTTACTGTCTAAACCGTCACCTGTTGATGAGTTGACGTATACATTTCCACCATTAAGATAAAGGCAGCTCCCGTCATTTCTTTCGGTGGCACTGCCCTTTGTGGCATTAAATCCATCGTCAGTGGAGACAATAATGACATCTCCGCTTTTAATTGTGATGGTTGCGCTTTCGATACCTTCATAACATTTTGTAATATCTAACATCCCCCCGTCTATTGTCACAGATGTCTCCGCATGAACAGCATCATCGCCGGTTGCGACGGAAAATAATCCTCCGTTTATTGCAACTATATTATTGGAATGGATCGCATCATCAGCCGCGTTAATGTCAAAAGTACCCTTTCGAATTGTTAAATTGTTTTTTGCTTTCAGTGCTTTTTTGGAAATGGTACCGCTGTAACCACCTGTGGATCCTCCACCTCCCGGGTCTCCAAATCCTGCTGTTGTGGTAGTAGTCCCGGCAGATCCTGCTCCTCCTCCTGTGGTGATATTAAATGACCCATCTGTTAAAGTAAGGTCTGTCTGTGCATTTATACCATCGCATGTTGAGTTAATATTTACGACAGCACTGTCGACAGTTATATATCC
The DNA here is from genome assembly GCA_021371855.1 of Bacteroidales bacterium. GTDB lineage: Bacteria > Bacteroidota > Bacteroidia > Bacteroidales > VadinHA17 > LD21. Next base: position 47,235 of record JAJFVL010000068.1, read on the forward strand.
CAGAGATGTCTCATCTTCATTGTCGGACTTCAAACCATCCCCTTTGGATGTTACGGTTATATTCCCGTTTCTGATTATAAGATAATCTTTGCCCCTGATTCCATCATCAGCTGAAGTGACGTTGATTGTCCCGCTCTTAATTACTAGTCCGTCCTTGCCTGTAATACCATCAAGGTAGTTTGCTTTGACAGTCAATGAACCCTTACCGTAAAATGAGAGGTATGATTTGCTGAAAACTGCAGCATTGGGTTCTCCTTCATCATCTACGGTGTACGATGTACCATCTGTAATAAAATTTTCAGTATTATCAGGAAGGACTAAAAGAACTTTCCCTGCATTTTTAACATATATCGGAGCGCTTGAAGAGCATTTAATGTTAACTCCGTTAAGTATCAGCCGTACAGATCCTTCCTCCTTACTGTTCACAATAACCTGACCGTCAGTAAGTGAACCTTTCAAACTGTAAGTGCCAGCAGATATAATCGTTACTTTACTGCCATCGACAGTTACAGCGTCGGAGTTTTCAGTAATTGAAGTCCCATTCAGTAAGATTTCAATTACCTCGGAACTGTTCCAGAAATAATCATCGGCACTTTCAGACCCACTGCCTTCGTCTGTCTGCTCATTTTCATCTGCCGGAGAATCCGAAGCATAATATTTTTTGCATGCTGAAAACGTGGAGAAAATAAAAATGAATATAAATAAAACTGCGAATACTCTCTTGCTCATATCATCAACTCTTTGTAAATATTGAACATATGTGTTTTATACTCCTAAAACTTAATATCATAATTAACTGAAATAATACTCTCATCTGCCATATGCGGAAAATAATCGCGTTGAAAAATGTACTCCACCTCAACAGAATGTTTTTTTGCAATCTTAAATTCGATGCCGCCTGTAAATCGTTCTTTATCAATTACTCTGTCGGAATCTTTAAACATCGGGCAAAACAACTCGGCGGAAACATACGGATTAACCGGGAATGAAGGAATATTATAAAGTGTTTTCATCCTAAACCTGCCATGTGAATCAGGTATTTTATCCTCATCATCTTCAATATATGTCTTAAACCGTTCCTGGAACCGGAATCGTCCTGAGAATGAAAAATCTCCAAGGGGAAGAGATCCTTTTAAATCTAAAAACAGTTTATGCCGGAAATAATAAGAATCATCATTCTCGATATTATCTGTAATCCTGTAAGAACCTGCAATTGAAAGATATTTATTAAATTTATAGTCTAATCCGCCTTCGAGAAAAGCCTCTTCTATTCTGGATGCATTATCGAATGTACGAACGCAGGTGGATATCTCCATTTTCAGTCCGTCAGTCAGCTTATGCCCGGCTGAAATCCCGTACCAGATTCCGAAATCCTTATCCTGTGAAAAAACACTAAATGAAAGGAAAACAAAAGCAAATAAAAACAGGAGTCGTTTAATCGTCATCTTCATCGTCGTCAGGGTTCTTAGAGTTTCCATTAATTAATTGAGTTTCAGGTGCCATTACGTAATAATAAATTGTCAGATAACATATATCTTTCAGAAAATCGATTTTTCCGATCTCCACCCTGGTTATCCCGCTGATCCCGGTTCTATCACGGAGATCGTTAAGCAGTTCCTCCCTTTTTTCAGGCTTAATGAGATTGATCTTTTCATATATGATTGACTTTGATGACTCATGCTTCAGAAGCCATCTTTTTTCAAGGCCATAAGTAATAAAAACGATCGCCAGGTTTGTGAATAGAAGGTCTGCCAGGCTTGTTTGTGTACCTGTAAGTGCATTTATGACAGATACACCAATGGTCAGGAAGAGATATGTCATCTCTTTTATCGGTATTGCATCGGTCCGGTACCGGATGATTCCGAAAATTGCAAAGAGCCCTAATGCAAATCCAATCTGTAGCTTAACACTCTCAAGGAGAAAGCACAGCAGGAAAACCAGAGTTGAGATCAGGACATAAGTAAAAAGATAATCCTTCCGTTTTGTGGCGGTATAATACAAACATCTTACCAGGATCAGGATTACACAGGTATTGAGGGTAAACCTCAGTACAAATTCGAGAAAATCCGGTACATCGATGACGTTTACTCCTGCAAAATTTATATCATCGGGCATCATCAGGTCTGTTATATTCATCTTCAATTTTATTTAGAAGTAACTGTTTTTGTTTAAGTATATTTTTCCGGGGAAGGTCATAAAATATTGCAGCTCCTACACAATATTTGCTGAAACCGGTCGGATGAATTAAATAGTCTTTCAGGATTGATGCAACCGGAGATGAGTAAGAGAATCCCTGCCGCTTAAGTTCAACAACTGCAATAAAAGGGTACTTTGCCATATTCCCGTTTGTATCAGAAAATGACAGATCATAATCTATAGTAATACGTTCAGCTATTTCCGGGCCCACAAATGTAATTCTTTTGAAATTGCTTTTAAGTACAGGTTTCAGTACAAGCGGTTTCTGAGGAATATATTCATTAATAAAACTATAAGCTCTCTCGTCACATCCATTCCCCGATGTCAGGTTATTCTCGATTCTCCATTTGATTGTCCTGTTTTTATTTGTCTTTTTTTTCACTTCAAGATATGTCGTCCCTGTATTTTCATACTTTCTGTACCGGACTTTATTTCTTTCAAGCTTCCCGGTCACATGCTGATTAAAAAACAGGAAATCACTCGTATCGAGGTAAGTTGTTGCATATGAAAAAATCCTGTTGCTATTGATCATCAACGCCTTGTACATTCCATCCATCCTGTTCAGGATTTCAGGTAATCTTTTTACCGAAAGGACATATTTTGTATCAGTCCGGTTCATTAACCTTACATTGTCCATCTCTTCCAGGCATATTGGAGCAAATGAATCAAGTAATAAGTCAATTTTAGCAGCAGTCATCAATCAGAATGTTGTGTATTGATAAATTTTAGTTGATTTGATCTTCTTGTTTGCATCATATACAATCTTCCCTACTCTCAACCCATTTTCATATTTGTATTCAGATGATTCTATAATTTTGCCCGATGAATCAAGTTCTTCCTCTTTGATCTTGTTGCCGTCTGAGTCGTACTGATATTTAAAATGCTTGTTTACTTTTCCGCTTTTGTAATTAATTACTTCGAGCACATTCCCCCGGGAATCATAATATGTCTCAGACTCCTTGTATTGTTTATTAATCAGCATATCATTTTTCTGTTCAAAAACTATTATGCTTTTAATTTTCCCGTCTGAACCTGATTGCTGACTCTCTGCTGATAAACTACAACATAAAACAGCAATAACAAATAAGGCAATCTTAACTATTCTCATTATTTTCTCATTTTAAATGTAAAAACAAAATTTCTTTATCATCTATTCATTCAGTTTTATAATATTGACCATAGGAAACAGAAAATCTATTTGTCAATAAACTTTTAGACAAGACAAATCTTGTGCAAAAATAAATTTTCTCCTAAAAAAATTGGTAAACATTACAAATGTGTAGGTTAATTGACTCCCATTGGGAATTTCCTGATGGTTAGTTGTTCAGGTTACACTATTTATTCTTTTCAGTATCCTTTTTCCCTTTCTTTCCCTTTTTTAATCCATTCCGAAAGAATTGCATCAATAAAAATAACTAAGATACCGGGAACAATTTGTTTTTTAGTGAATTTACTTCTTTTTATTACTTTTGATCAATAAAACAACTACTTTGAAAAGGAATTTATCACGTGCTAAATATTTCTTAACAGCATTATGCCGGAAGTTATCTTTTACTTTTTTTATGCTATTGCTCTCCTCAGGTTTCTCTTCAGCGAAAGATTTTATTATTAAGGGAAATGTAACTGATGGTTGGGGAAGTATCGTACCTAATGCAAAAGTTTCCATGTTTTCCGGGAAAAATGAATATGCTGCTGTAACCGGATCTGACGGCTCCTTTTCATTAAGAATTTCAGGAATTTACAGTGACATTACTGGTCTCCTTGAACCCGGGGCTCCTTATCCCAATCCATTTACAAACTATGTCAATATCCCTTTCTTAATCAATAGTACAGGAGATATCCGTTTTACTGTTTACAGCTTTTCGGGCCAAAAAATAAAAGATGAAATATACCCTTCCGTTGATGCAGGCAGCTACCGGATAAAGTGGGATGGCTGTAACAATAACGGCTCTCCTGTACGGCAGGGATTCTATGTCTATGCCATCACTTTTAAAGGAAAAACATGGTCGGGAAGACTGATAAAGTTAACCGGACTTTCTTCCTACTCCTCCGGGACCACTCTCGAACCGGTAATGATGCCACCTGTATCCCAGACGTCTCCGGGTTCTTTGCGGATACCAGTTGTGACAAATGTTATCTGCCAGAATTATTACCCCGCAAGGTTTACCGATATAGTTATCGCCCGTGATACTGTAATCAACTTCGAGATAGCAATGATACAGCCTCTCCCGTTCAAAACAGAGGTTGATCATATAGCCATGTATAGTGAGACAGGTTACAGACCATTGATACTTAAAGGAATAAATCTTGGATCATCACCTCCCGGGTATTTTCCCGGTGAGATAGCTTATGCCATTCAGGATGAGATGTATGAGAACTGGATCAGTCGCATCGTTGAGGCCGGATTTAACAGTATCAGGGTTTATACACTTCACCCACCTGTTTTTTATGAAAAACTTGCCAATTATAATAACCGGCATCCTGGAAATCCCCTTTTGCTTTTCCAGGGTATATGGCTTGGTGAAATTGAAAACTCTGCAAATCGTGATGAATATGATCTGACTCTGCGGACATCTGCATTCAGAGTTGAAATACAGGAAGTCATTGATTGCATTCATGGCAATAAAAGTATTGGATTCAGATATGGTAAAGCATATGGAAGTTATATGACAGATATCTCGAGATGGACCGCAGGATATATCGTTGGAAGAGAAATAGCTACCCAGGAAGTTGATAGTACAAATGCTTTTCATCCTTCATCCACCTCATATACAGGAATTCAATTTGGTATCACCAGAGCTTCCGCAACTGAAGTATTCCTGACCCGTATGCTTGATGAGACTGTGTCGTATGAGGCCAGAAACTATTCTGTAAGGCGACCTGTAAGCATCTCCAGCTGGCCTACGCTTGATCCGCTAACACATCCCACTGAGATACATACTGATGAGGATAAAGTTTCACTCGATATTAATAAGATAACCGGTAAAGATATTCAGGCAGGCCTGTTTGCCACCTATCACGCTTATCCTTATTATCCTAATTTTATCAGCGAACAGCCTTCATACCAATCTTTCAGAGACAGTGATGGTCCGGACAGCTATCTTGGATATCTCACAGACCTGAAGAATCATTATTCCACTATTCCTCTGGTTATTGGTGAGTTTGGAGTCCCTTCAAGCTGGGGAAGCGCACATCAGTCATTCAGCAATATGGATCACGGAGGATATTCTGAGAAACAACAGGGGGAGAAAGATCTCCGCCTGATGCATAATATTATTGATGCCGGATGTGCCGGGGGATTTATGTTCTCGTGGATGGATGAGTGGTTCAAGCCGACCTGGATCGTATCCTATCTCGAAAGATACGGTTTTGCTTCAGGTGATGTCATAATACCGACAAGGCAACTATGGCATAATCTTACATCACCTGAACAGAATTTCGGTCTGATGGCATTCGACGAGACAGGAGTACTTCCATTTATAACATATCAAACCAATTACCCGACCGGTCCCATCACCAGGATTGAAGCCACAAATGACAACAGCTTCTTCTATCTCAATATTGAAAGTTCTCAAATCTTCTCCCCGGGCGATACAGTGATGATAGCATTTGACACTTATTCAGGCAGTACCGGTGAGTCACATCTTCCGAACGGGAAACTCCTTAATAACAGATCGGAGTTTCTTCTTACAATGGTTTTGGGTGCTGACACTGCTCTTTATAATGTTACTGAAGCTTACGACATGAATGGCCTTACCCCGAGGTTCAATCTTTCAGATCCTCTGGTCCAAAAGTACCGAAGTACAGTATCCGACGGAGCTCCATGGAAAGTAATGCAATGGATCAATGACGAATCTGAGCTGACTAAGCATGATCTGGGTCGCCTGCCAATTGAGAATTCATCTGATTTCACTTTTGGACAACGATCGGCAGTAGCGTGGAGCGCTTCAGGGCTCAAAGTGCGTATTCCATGGACAATGCTTTATTTTTACGACCCTACCCAAATGGAGGTTATCGACGGGGCAATTTCATGTGATGGAGGATATAGTTTTGAAATAGAGACGACTCAATCAGATGGGATAGCAGTATCATTATATTATAAAGGTGCAGTTACTTCAACGACCGACAGATATAGCTGGGAAAAATGGCTTGTTGTACCGCCGACTATTGCCAGGGAGAAAGAATCGCTTCATGTAATTGAGAACGGGCTAAATTCTATTCCCGGATTTGCCGACTGATTTATTTCTGAAGCTTTACTTTTTTTTCTTCTTCGGTTCAAAACCATTTCTTTTAGCCTTGCCCCAGCCTTTTTTACCTCTTATGGCCTCTATATTTCCCCTGACAGCAAAATAAGTATGAACAGGATAGAAAAACGGCTCTGTAAGTGCTGTAGCAAGAAGACGCAAAACATCCCTTTTTCTTCTGTACTTATGGAATGTGATCTCTTCAAAAAGCACTGCCCATGTTGAGAGGCTGATGGCAACCGTATATACAAAAAGAAAAAGCAGGAGGAAAAATGGCACATTAAGAGAATGTGTAAAGGCAAGGAAAATTGTATAGACAATCCCTGCAAATGCCACCAAGGGAGATAGCCATTCAAGGAAGAGCCAGTAAGGGAAACTCAGCAGGCCCAACCTTCCATATTTCTTGTTAAAAAGCATTTTGCGATGTGCCCATAATGATTCAAAAAGGCCGCGTGTCCATCTGGTTCTCTGCTTACGCAGTGACCTCAGATCAGATGGCACTTCTGTCCAGCATAAAGGGTCAGGGATATAGGTAACCTCATATTTCTCTTTTTCATCGGATTTGAATCGTCGCATCCTCAACACCAGTTCCATATCTTCTCCAACGGTTTTAGTACTGTAGCCTCCTGCCCTGATTACTGTTTCCCGATCGAACATTCCCATAGCTCCTGAGATCAACATCAATCCGTCGAGATGGCTCCATGCCATTCTTCCAAGAAGGAAAGCACGCGTGTATTCAAGTACCTGAAGGCGAGGGAGATACTTGTCGGGCAGGTTTATCTGACGGATATGGCCACGTTCAACATCACATGAATTGACAATCCTTATCACGCCACCCGTACCGATCACCTTTTTATCCTTTTCTTCCAGGAATGGTTTTACAAGTTTAAGAATAGAATCAGATTCGATAACAGAATCAGCATCAATTGTAACAATAAGGCCACTTCTGCTGATGTTTATCCCTGCATTCAGGGAGTCAGCTTTGCCGCCATTGTTTTTGTCGATAAAGGTTAACCTGTTATATGAAGGATTATTTGATCTGTAAACTCCCTTTATTCTTTCGCAAGGTATTCTGTAATCAAAATAATAATTGACCTTTACAAGGTCATAAGCTTCTTTTATCTTCTGGAAAGTATCATCGGTGGAGCCATCATTTACAAGAATGACTTCATAATTGTTGTAGTAAAGGGAAAGAAGCGTCCTTACATTATCGATTATTGATTTACTCTCATTGAATGCCGGGGCAATAATTGATATCCTAGGACTCAGAGGTGATAAAACAAGAGAGTTATAATTGACATAGCTATTCTTCCTGAGATATTTCCGGAGAGATATGGCTGAGAATATCCCTAAAAGAATGTACGAGGCAAAGATAACCAACGTAAGAATGAAAATGATATTTGCAAAAAAATATGCCATTGTCCCTTTAATAAATTCTGCGGTCAAGAACGTGACGCACAATGATGTTATAGTTTTTGTACTCCGATTTCATTATTTTGACAAGGGCTTTAACCCCCTCTTCTCCCATATTTTCTATAGCTTTGGTTGCTTCAATCTGTAACTGAACATCATCCTCCTTGTCCAACACAAGTTTCAGAAATCCAATCATTGAAACATCCGGCATTTTTCCCATCGATCTGACTATCTCAAGGCAAATATTATAGTCCTGGCTTTTATACATGTGTTTCAATGTTTCAAGTGTTGATGACATGCCGAGATCTCCAACAACCTGAACTGCAAGACATCTTACTGAAGGCGATGGGTGTAAGAGTGCTGTCTTAATCTCTTCTTCCGGCACAGATTGTCTGAATTCTCTTATCATGCGAAGGGCAAACATGACCACCGTATCATTTTTAGATGTAAGCCACAATTTAAATTGAGGTACCTCGATTTTATGATGAACAATCAGGTCATGAAGGGTAATCTGTTCCCACAAGGAAAAAGGTCGTGTCAAATGTGAAAGAAATCCGAACTGATCATTATCACTAAGCCTTACCAGGGCTATCTGAGCTTCCATACGGAGTATTTCATTCTTTGAGTTAAGGGTCTCATAAATGGCATCATTAGCATCCTTTACATTCATAAATGCAAGTTCCCGGAAGCCTTTTATCTTAATATGCCATTTTTTACTGTAAGCCCTTGAAACCGAGTCCTTATCGAGATTGAGGTGCTTATACAGACTAACAAGTTTTTCCCCGGTATCACCTTTAAGATTGATGCTTACGTCGATGATCTGGTCAATCAGAAGCTGCCTTCTGTATGAATCCGATGCAATTGACAGCAATTCTTCAGGTTTGGTCTCTCCAAACAGATAATCAATAATGAGACCCTGGTATTTCTCCATAAGATATTGTCGGAGTTTTTCCTGCTTCTCCATACTTGTCCTGTTCAAGAGAATAATTATTAAAAGAATAATCATTGTTACAATGGACAAAGAAATTACCAGGAGCAATGCATTAACCAAGGCAAATGATCTTCCAAAATATGTAACTTGTCTTAACCATGGACTATCACCTCTGAAGACCAGAAATTTCCGGACAGTAGCCTTTGCCTTATAATTTATATTGATCGTATCATTGGCAACTATTGCATCGTTGCTTTTCGATTGTATGGTGTCAGCCATTAAAATGTCTGTCTTCTTTTCATGAAAAGAAACAGCACTGTCAAAAGAAGTCAGAGAAAGAAATAATATTAACAGTAGACTATTTCTCATTATTTCTTTTTTATAGCATAAATAATACTGACACCTCCATCAAACCTGTTCCGCCACAATGATTCCGCGTACTCTTCAATGGAATAACCGGTTGAAATCCGCACTGTTATCCCGGGAGTCAGCAATCCGTTGTAAGCAATACGGATCCCGTTTGCACTCAGACGCATAAGGTCAGCCTGTATATCAAATGGTTCATCAGGGGCGGTTCCGGTACTGAGTGTTGCCTGCAGCCAATTATTGTCATTAAAATAGCGCCGGGCATTAAAATATCCGGAGGTTGTGGGGCCATTGTCCTTAAAATAGACAAATCCTTTTACTGAAAGCCAATATTTCCCAAGGTACTTTTCCAAAGATGTTCCTGCAATAAATATGTTACGATCGAAGTAATAATATTTCATTCCAGCTGAAATGCTCCAACCTTCAGGAAGAACCTGCCAAATTTCAACCGCAGCTTTATGTCCGGGGAAATACTTCCCCGGGCTGAAAGCATAATTAAGATAAGCATAATTCTTCTCTGAAAGCCTGGGATAAGCTTCAGCTTCAACCTGGAATTCTATTGCGGAAGCCGGAGCCGGTTCCCCAATAATAATTTTTCCTGTATTCAGGGTAGCGGATGCAGGGCCCCAATCAAATCTGTGTCCCATACCGGTTTTAAAGAGTTGCCAGAAACGGGTATAAGGCTCCCTGAAATAGTCAAATGAATAGTCAGCACGGAGATCTGTCAACACCGGAGTGTTATCTTTTGACCAAAGAAGAATATCGTTCTTAGCAGACAGCGCATCAGCATTGTCAGGTTCTATTTTAAGCAGAGTATCCAGCACAGCGGTTGCATTCTTATAATCATGCTGCCATGCCAGTATCCGGCCAAGAAGTACCCGGGCATCACCATATAAAGGGAAAGCATTTACCAGTTTCCTTGCATCAGTTGCAGCAGAAGCATAGTCGCCCTCAAATGCCACCGTTCTTATCCGAAGATACTCAGCTTCCGGATCAGTAATTTCCTGTGAAAAGACCAAAAGCGGTTTTAGGAGCCCGGATAGAATAAATCCCAGGACAAACAGAAAAAGATATTTGTTCATATTTTATGTTTTGAGAATGGATCCTATTTTCTGCAAAAGATCCATAGGATTAAATGGTTTTGTAATATAGCCATCTATTCCCAGTTCTCCTGCCTGTTGTTGCATATGAGGTTCACTGAATGCTGTTACAACAAGCACCGGTGTTTTCAGTTTCAGATCAGACCGAAGATATTTAATTAATTCCAACCCGCTAAAATAAGGAAGATGAATATCTACGATGATCATGTCATAAACGGTATTCTGCAAAAAGGTCAAAGCTTTGTTTCCGTCTTCAGCAGAGTCGACTTCAAATCCATCTCTTTCAAGAACGACTGAAAGAGTCTTCATGGCCAGTTTATTATCTTCGCAAATAAGGATTCTCATCTTAAAATCGGCAAGATTACGGATTGTTATCTGAATGATAAACTCAACCCGCGGTCAGAATTAGTTTGTAAAATTAGTGATTATTATCAGTCCGCCAAATGAAAAATTTTTCAGTAGTCCGTGGTGAAAAAGTTGTCCTTTAAATTATTTGTAACAGATACAGGGCAATAATAACTAGTATTGTGATAGCAGAGACCCCTATCGGGAACCACACAGGTGCTATCCATGGTTTTGGAATGAGGAACAGAACATCAATGGTTGAAAGCCTGGGAGGCCATTTTATCAGGATATACAATGACACATAGTAGAAAAGATCCCAGAAAGCAAATGTCCAGAGGAACAGAATCCCTTTTTCGATCGAGGTTACACCTGAAAGATACGCTATGACCAGCAGCATTATTATCGTAGCGGCTTCCCTGGTCATCTCTATATACATATATTTTTTAGAGAATTTTTCAATTGATTCTTTGTTCGACTCAGAATCAAGCATCCCGAGGACTTGTCTTAAATAGACAACCACCACTCCTTCTAAATGACCCATTGCTATCCCGAACAAAGCAAGGAGAAAAAGCTTCATCAGCATATTATTTCCGTTGATTTATTTAAAAGTATAAAAAATCCAGCCTATTGAATGAAAATCAATCAACTAAGACATTCTTTTTCAATTCTGGCAAACGGGATAAATCAAAACCTGTATCCCCGAGATAAGCTTCAATACCGCCATAGTGATCTGTAATCCTGTCAAGGACCGATTCAATATTCCGTTGCCTTACAGTAACGGCAAACATCATCATCCGTGGAGGTAAAAGGCCGAGAGTAAGAATCTTTTTCTTCAGAAACATCTTTTCAAATGCAGGCCGGAGTGCCTCATTTGACTTCATAAAGTCTTCTATAATTAATTGTCTGCCGGTTCCCAGCACACTAAGTAACAAGGCACAGATTATTCCGGTTCTATCCTTTCCGACATGACAATGGATCAGAACAGGGTATCGTTCCCGGGAGAGCAAAACTTCCATAACCTGTCTGAACAAAGGCTGAGCAGCATCAAGTATATCAAGATATAAAGAATTGGAGATATCGGCTATAGCTGTTTCAGAATTCTTTTTGTTTATATAAGGTTTAAATCTCTCCCGTGTGATTTGCTGAAAATCGAGAGGCAGAGATAAGTGGTCGATATGATCAAAGGATTTTTGTCCATTATACTCATGCGGAGCTCGTAAATCGACTATGGTTCTGATGTTTAAAAGTTGAAATTTTTGTATTTCCGGTTTAATCAAAGCGTCAGGATTAGCTGACCTGAATATGATTCCTTTTTTTATTTTCTTCCCCCCTTCAGCAGCAATTCCGCCAAGATCCCTGAAATTGGGAACAGATTTAAAGTTAATATCTATCGTGTCTTCTTTCATCTTTATAACGCTTATTGACAGGCAAAAAGTGCCTTGTCAGCAGATTCTGAGAAATTCCATGTTGAGAAGTCGGGCTAATTTTTTTACGGCGGAAGCTTTATTTCCAACACCTATAGAGCAATGGTGTGAGGGTCCTGCTTCAGACCATCTGTTTATAAATTCTCTGGCAGGAACAGAGAATTTGTACCTGCTGTTAGTGTTCCCAATCTGTAAAGTGGGACCCGGAACCGACTCGCCTTCAGCGGTGAGCAGGGTTATCTTCCCATCCCCGCCCTGGCATACTGAAAGAAGGGTAACCGGGCCATTTGCAACTTTCATCTGAATCGATAATCCTTTCCCCGGTTTACCGTGGAAAACAGGAAGAGGCACCAAACCGACTTTACCATCTGCGATCCTGAAATGTGCAGGTCCGTCATGACCCAGGAGTATAATGTCATCGTTAAAGTCCATCCCGTAAAATTCAGAAAACGACCCCCCGGACTGGAATGAATCCATTATCTTCATTGCCAGAACATTCTTTATTTCGCACTCTCCTGCAACAGGTATGTTCTGGCCCGTAAGAATTGTCATGCCGGGTATTAATGTCGTCACAATATGCTCATAAGCGCTGTCACCTTCTCCTTCATAATAATAAGCCAGCGAACCCAGTTTAAACTTTTCAACAAGCTTGTCAAGTGCAACGGCGGTTCTGGCTGAATTCAGAATATCTTCTCCGGAGCATTCGGGAGAAACATCAAACCAGTTATGGAACTGCTTTGTTTTCATGTTTATCTCATCTCCTGTCACCTTTTCCGAAAGGCTTTTAAGTACTCCGAATTCCACCAATTCAAAATGACATCCGAATGCGGCGGCAAGCATAGTGATATCGCTGTAAACATCAAGCATACCGTTATAGTAATGACCCATCACCCCCACCCTGCAATCCTTCATGACATTCATCACAAAGCAGGCATCGATCCACTCTTTAATTTCATTCCAAACATATTCCTCTTCGAGATACCCGGTAACAAGGTGGTACTTAATCCCAGCCCTGTTAAAAACACCAGCCAGCTCAGGAGCCACACAACTCTGGCAATACGACAGCCATTCACCGGTCATCTTGCCACGGTCACCCATGGAATTGAATGTTTTATAATCGATAGCTTCTGTTGGCTGAAGGTTCAGTACAATTACAGGGCAACTGATCCGCTGAATCAATGGTAAGACATTATGCGATAAAGCATATGTTGAAATATTCAGGAAAACAAGTTCGACTCCGTTCTTACGGAACAAATCTGCTGCCTCTGTTGCTTTTCCGGGATTATCAACCATACCGGCATCAACTACTTCAGTACCGTATTCTTCCAACCGGTCTTTTATCCTGAGCTGAAAAGATTTCAATTTATCAAGTAATCCATCGAACTGAGACCAATATGTATCAAGCCCTATTCCAAAAAGTCCGATTCTAACTTTTTTCCCCATTGTTTCTTAGCCTGTTAGTTTTATAAAATTTTTGCAAGAAATAGTAACTCAAATTTACGACGATTTCATAATTTGGTCTCAATTAATGAATTAATATTTTATTAGTATTTTTGATAAGCCTACGGAGTAAGTCCGTAACCGCCTTAAAAAACGGGTAACCTCTGCATAGCTATTTGAAATTCTGTGAATTAATCTATTCAGCGTTTTATGATCAAAACATTACTATTGATAGGTACGGGAGGATTTCTTGGAAGTGTATCCAGATTTCTGGCATCACGTTTTGTACAAAACAACATCTGTTCAGCGTTCCCTTTCGGGACATTTTTTGTAAATATCACCGGGTGCCTGCTTATAGGGATAATATATGGTATTTCAGAACGAAGTTCCCTGTTAACTTATGAATGGAAGATGTTTCTTGCTGTTGGATTTTGCGGAGGATTCACGACATTTTCAACATTTGCGAATGAAAATCTCGCCTTGTTGAAAGACGGAGCCTACTTTCATTTCTTGTTATATAGCGGATCCACTGTTTTTCTTGGGATCCTGGCGACTTTTTTGGGAGTTTTACTAACTAAAATATTCTGACAAAATGAATACAGGTGATAAAGCCAAACGGTTGAGAATTTATATCAGTTCAACTGATAAGATTGAACATACCCCTCTTTATGAAGTCATAGTGTTTGCTGCCAAAGGCAACGGTATAACGGGAGCCTCGGTTTTCAGAGGTATTATGGGTTTCGGTGCCAGCAGTGAGGTTTACAGCAACAAAATATGGGAGATAACTGAAAAAGTTCCTCTGATTGTCGAGATCATTGATGAACCTGATAAAATAGATTCGTTTTATAAGACGATCGGGCCATATTTTGAAAAAGCCGGGAAAGGCCATATTGTCACAGTGGATGAAACTACAGTGTTAATCCACAAACGCGGAGTTAAAAAATAGTGTGGGAAAATGATCTTTGCCATATAAAATTTAATGAACTGACACATTAAGATATAAATATATGAATTCAAGGGAAAGGGTATTTAAAGCATTCCGGAAAATTGAAGGTAATCCTGACCGGGTACCAATCCAGTTTGATCTATGCAGGCAGCATACAGAATCATTCGGGAAAAAACTTGGAATAAAACCTGATTATGCACTTTCATATTACGAGGATCTGACCTACAGGATCTCAGCTAACGAGATCAGGACCAGGATGGGAAGTGATGTGGTAGTTGTGGGAGGCACAGTACCTTTTGGGTATACGCCGGAAATTGTCCGCAATGATATCACGAAAAACGAATTCGGGATGCATATGAAACCCACATCCCTCTATGTAGAAGTTGTACAATGCCCCCTTGAAAATGCCACTACTGCCGGTGATATAGAGGATTATTCTTTCCCCGATGCTTATGCAAATGGCAGGTTCGAAAAAGCCAAAAGAGATATAGAAAGATACGGTAAAGATTATTTTGTTGTCGGAGATGTTGAGATTTCGCTTTTTGAGTTAGCCTGGCATCTGACCGGGCTTGAAAAATATATGATAGGAATGATGTGTGATGAACCATGGCTTAACATACTTAATGATCGTGTTGAAGAATGGAGTACGGGGCTTGCCGTGCAATTGGTAAAAGCCGGCGTGGATGCTATCTGGTTCGGTGAAGACCTGGGAAGCCAGACCTCAACCCTCATTTCCCCGGATGACTGGAGGATAAGGTTTAAACCGCGCCACAAAAGGATGATAGAACGTCTGCGGAAAGAGAATCCTGAAATAATAATTATCATGCATTCCGACGGAGCCGTTGCCCCGTTAATTGATGATTTTATTGAGATCGGGGTTGATGTCTATAATCCGGTACAACCCAATGTATCTGGTTCCGATCCGCAGGAACTGAAAGACAAATATGGTGAACGGATAAGCTTTTTCGGCGGAATTGATCAGCAGCAGCTTCTACCTTCGGGTGATATCAGAATGATCCGTTCCGAAATAAAGGAGAGGATCGGTATTCTCGGGAAAAACAGGGGATATCTTCTGGCCCCCGCTCATATTCTGCAACCCGATGTTTCGACGGATACAATAGAAGCGATGATACAGGCAGCAAAAGAATTCGGAAATTATTAACTCTACTGCTTCTTTAAGAATTCTGCAGCATTCACTGGTGAATCAATAACAAAGTAAGCAGATGCCAGTTTAATCGATTTTAACTTTTTTGACATCTGTGTGGTTTATCTTTTATTTTCTTTTTCACACGGACAGGGAATCGATTTCAGCCTTCTATGCTTATTTTGAGTTGCACAACTGCTTGCAACAAACAAAGCAACAAGTAATATAATGAAAAATCTGGGACAAATGCTTCCGAAGTTGTGAAAGATCAGCTTTTGTTGCCGGGTTATTGGTTTCTTAATCATCAGTCAAAATAAATCAGTAAATAAAATTGAAGTTCTGTGATCTTTTCAGGTTGCACAAAAATAGAATAATCTTTTCAAATACAATTCTTTGGGTTGAGGAATCCAGTGGTTAAGTCTTGTTGTTACTAACTGTAAGGTTTACAAGTGCAACAGCTGCAGATCTCTCATCTCCTGTTTTTTTTACAATCGCAAGCGACATAAGAGTATATTCCGGGATTTTCTTTATATTCAGGTCGCCGAATCTAAATGTACTCCGTTGGTTTATATTTGTGTTATAGTAATCCGGGTCAGGTTATTAAAATAATTTGCGTTTAATAGTTATCTTTGTGCGCTTTTATGCCACTGAAAAAATCAGAGAAAGAAATGTCAGAGAAAGAGCTAATAAAGCCATATGGCGAGAAACAGATCGTATTCGACAAACGCTATCTTGAGATGGCTCTCATCTGGGCACAAAATTCCTACTGTGTCAGACGTCAGGTCGGAGCCCTGATCGTAAAGGAAAAGATGATTATATCCGATGGCTATAATGGAACTCCTTCCGGCTTTGAAAACGTATGTGAAGATGAGAACAACGTTACGAAACCATACGTACTTCATGCCGAAGCAAATGCCATTACCAAAGTAGCCAAGTCAAATAATTCAAGTGAAAATTCCACTCTTTATGTTACAACATCGCCATGCATGGAGTGTTCCAAGCTTATTATACAGTCAGGTATTAAACGGGTAGTATATTGCAACCGTTATCATAAAACCGATGGACTGGATCTTCTGAAACGTGCAGGAATAGAATTGGTATATATTGATCCCGAAAACGATACATATGAAATACAATAACTCAAAAAGAAGTGTTTTTCTTCCTTTAATGCTCGCAATAGCACTCGCTGCCGGAATTTATATAGGAAAGACCCTTCCCGGAAGAGATGACTATCAGCAGCATTCAAATATCAGATCAAAAAATGACAAGTTGAACCTTATCCTGAACGTAATTGAATCCAATTACGTCGATTCAGTTAACCGTAACGATCTGGTTGAGGCAGCAATCCCTGCCATACTTAAGAAATTAGATCCACATTCCGTATATATTCCGGCAAAGGATCTTGCGCGCGCCAATGAACCATTACAGGGAAACTTCGAGGGTATCGGTATTTCTTTCACAATGCTTACCGATACTATCCTTGTTATAAGTACCATTCCCGGAGGTCCCTCTGAGAAACTTGGACTGCTGCCAGGGGACAAGATACTGTATGTAAATGATTCTCTTGTTGCCGGGAAACATATAAGCGACGAAAGGATAATGGGGATGCTTAAAGGTCCTCGGGGAACCAATGTTAAAATAAAACTTCTTCGCAGCGGGCAGAAAGAACTTATGCTATTTGATATTACCCGCGATAAAATTCCAATTTACAGTGTAGACGTCGACTATATGGTAAATGATCATACGGGATATATCAAGATCAACAATTTTGCAATGACAACCTATGATGAGTTCATGAAGGGACTCAGGGAACTTAAAGAAAAAGGGATGACCAGCCTTATTCTCGACCTCCGGGCTAACTCGGGGGGTATCATGGAAGCTGCCATTCAGATAGCCAATCAGTTCCTGAAAGAAGGGCAACTGATTGTTTATACAAAAGGACGTGCCCAGCCCCGAAGTGAAGCAAGGGCTACAGGTAAAGGAGAATTTGAAACAGGCGATCTGGTTGTTCTGATAGATGAAT
Source organism: Bacteroidales bacterium (assembly GCA_021371855.1). GTDB lineage: Bacteria > Bacteroidota > Bacteroidia > Bacteroidales > VadinHA17 > LD21. The sequence goes on from JAJFVL010000068.1 coordinate 64,807, forward strand.
GGAGCGCGTCCGCCAGTGAAATTCTCGCCGGGGCAATTCAGGATAATGACCGCGGAACAATTATCGGCAGACGATCCTTTGGTAAAGGATTGGTTCAGGAACCAGTTCCATTTGCTGACGGTTCAGGAATGCGGCTTACCATCGCACGTTATTACACCCCTACCGGCAGGTCGATACAGAAACCTTACAACAATGGATTTGAAGAATATTTCGACGATCTGAACGAAAGGTATAACCGTGGTGAGTTTGAAGTATCCGACAGTATCCACTTTTCTGACTCCCTTAAATTCACTACCCCTGGCGGACGTACCGTTTATGGTGGCGGAGGTATTATGCCTGATAAGTTTGTTCCGGTTGACACTTCGGGAATATCTCCTTATTTTCTTAAAGTCAGATCGCTTATTTACAGATTTGCACTTAAATACACCGATAACAACAGAATGGTATTAAGGGCATTTACCCAGCCGGATGACCTGGGAAAATATCTTGATAAGCAGCCACTGCTCGATCAGTTCATCAACTTTGCCGCAACAAACGGTGTCAAAAAAGATCCGGCAGGATTAGAAATATCCCGGGAGATCATCAATACACAAATAAAAGCATATGTTGCCCGTAATATTCTGGATAATAAAGGTTTCTATCCTATCTGGGAAAAAATAGACACCACACTTAAATATGCGATTGATTTTCTGAAAAAATAAGAATTATCAGCCCCCTTCAGCGGGGATGGGGGCTAAAACATTTTGTATTAATTTGATTATCTGATTATTGTTCTTATTTCCCGGGTCCCTCTGTATTTTCCTAGATGTTCTCTGTGCTATTAAAAAGTCTGATATTAAAGGCTTTTTATAAAATCGCTTATAGTTTTCACCGAGAGATCCTCTTCTTCAATAAATCCTATATGCCCCGAGTTTTTAAGAACAACAACCCTGGCATTAGCAGGCAAATTTACTTTTGTCTGAATAACATCACAGGAGATATAATTATCCATCGAACCCAGTATCCATAAACATGGAACCCTGCCCTCTTCCATCACATTTAACCTGGATGGCCTCTGAATCATCCCGTTCAATATTGCTATAATTCCCTCTCCCGGAGTCCGTGAGGCAATTTCTTTAGATCTCTGAAGTTCTGCCGGAAATCTCTCAAGGTTTGAAGGTGCAAACATCATTGTCACATTATCGGGATACATCAGGTTTTTCTTTCCTCTTCTCACTATACCTATCTCGCGTCTCCTTTTTTCAAGAGCTGCGGGGGTATCAGAGAATGGCTGCGAATGAAAAAGACAATAGCCTGAAAGATATTGCGGGAAGAGATCAAGAAATGCAAGAGTAACATACCCTCCGAGTGAATGGCCTGCAAAACAGGCTTTCTTAACTCCCAGTTCATCAAGAAGCTCTTTTAATGCTGTTGCCATGAACTCCATGGTATGCGTCTCTCCATAAACATCGGAACGACCATGACCCGGAAGATCTATTGCAATGACCCTGAATTCTGAGGCAAGTCTCTCTGCAAAACCACCCCATATCTCCGACGACTCAAGATAGCCATGGAGCAGAACAATTGGCTCTCCTATACCATTATCAGTGTAGAATATCCTGCCCGTTTTAAATTGAAAGTATTTTTTCATACAAGTCGGTTTCATGCAAAGTTAATTGTATTTTGAGAAGCTACAATACCTGTTGCAAGCTGGCTCTGAAAGAGCTGCATATGGATTAAATCAAACATATAAATTGCTAATCTTATCAATTTATTTTAACTTTATAAACAGATTACCCAAACACAAAACCAACCTGTAAACATCTTATATCCTATGAGTAAGATATTGTTTTCCTCCATTTCTAAAAAATTCGTTATGGCTCTTGCAGGGATTTTCCTCCTTTTATTCCTGCCTGTACATCTTGGTATCAACCTGATGCTTTTAAAAACCGATCCGAAACCGTTTAACAATGTTGCACATTTCATGGCAACTTTTCCGCTAATCAAGATATTTGAGGTTGTTCTTCTGGGAACGATCTTAATTCACATTTTCTATGGCATCTGGGTTCAGATCCAGAACTGGCTTGCCCGTCCGGTTGGTTATGTCAGCGGCAATAAAGCAGAAACATCTTTTTTTTCAAAATTCATGATCTGGACAGGAGCGACTATCCTTACATTTCTTATCCTGCATTTCTTCAACTTTTATTTCATCAGGCTTGGTCTTGTTCCGGGGAATCCTGAAGATTTTTATTCTGTTGCTCATAGTTTGTTTAAGATCCCTGCATACAATTATATCTATCTCATTTGCTTTGTGCTTCTTGGTTTTCATCTTTATCATGCTTTCTATTCAGCGTTCCAGACTCTTGGCCTGAATCACCGCATATGGACTCCTTTGGTTAAAGTCATCGCGCTGATCTATGCTATTGTTCTCCCGGCGGGATTTGCTTTAATCTCAGTTACATTGTGGCTTTTCAGGTAGGTAGAAAGAAAATAATTACAATCATGGCAAAACTAAATTCAAAGATACCCGATGGTCCTCTTGCACAGAAATGGACAAAGTACAAAGCTTCTGTAAAGCTGGTCAATCCGGCAAACAAAAAGAAGCTTGATATTATTGTAGTTGGTACAGGATTGGCTGGAGCAGGTGCTGCTTCATCGCTTGGAGAGCTGGGATATAATGTAAAATGCTTCTGCTACCAGGACTCCCCACGGAGAGCACATTCGGTTGCAGCACAGGGCGGAATTAATGCAGCAAAGAATTATCAGAACGATGGCGACAGTACATATCGCCTTTTCTACGATATGATAAAAGGTGGCGACTACAGGGCCCGCGAAGCAAATGTTTACAGGGCAGCTGAAGTAAGTAATGATGTCATCGATCATTTTACTGCTCTGGGGGTACCTTTCGCACGTGATTATGGTGGGACACTCGATACCCGTTCATTCGGCGGAGTACAGGTGTCAAGAACCTTTTATGCCAAAGGGCAGACGGGCCAGCAATGCCTTCTGGGAACCTATTCATCGCTAAACAGGCAGATTAAAAAAGGGAATGTCAAAATGTTCCCTCGCCGCGAAATGCTCGATCTTGTGGTCATTGACGGGAAAGCACGCGGAATAATTGCCCGTAACCTGATTACCGGTGAAATAGAGAGACACTCAGCACATGCGGTTGTTCTGGCAACGGGCGGCTACGGAACTATTTACTATCTCTCTACCCTTGCAGTCAATTCAAATGCTTCAGCTGCATGGAAAGCACACAAGAAAGGAGCATTCTTTGCCAATCCAAGTTTTGTGCAGATACATCCCACCTCGGTTCCCCAGTTAAATGAATTTCAGTCAAAACTGACTCTTATGTCGGAGTCACTTCGGAACGACGGGCGTATGTGGGTACCAAAAACAAAAGGAGATAAACGCCCGGCTAATGATATACCTGAAGAAGAGAGGGATTATTATCTTGAAAGGAGATATCCCGCCTTCGGGAACCTGGTACCCAGGGATGTTGCTTCAAGAGCAACTAAAGAAAGATGCGATGCAGGCTTTGGGGTTGGAAAAACCGGTCTTGCCGTTAACCTTGACTTCAGGGATTCGATAAATAAACAGGGGAAAAAGGCTATAGAAGATAAATATGGGAACCTGTTTGAAATGTATAAGACCATTACCGGTGTTGATCCATATGAAGAACCGATGCGCATTTACCCTGCAGGCCATTATACAATGGGAGGCTTATGGGTTGATTATGAACTGATGACAACAATCCCCGGACTTTACGCAATAGGCGAAGCCAATTTCTCCGATCACGGGGCCAACCGTCTGGGAGCCAGTTCACTGATGCAGGCTTCAGGAGATGGTTACTTTATTCTTCCAAATACAATCAGCAACTATCTGGCTGATGAGATACGTGTTCCGAAAATTTCAACCACAAGTCCTGAATTTGAAAAGACTGAAAAGACTGCCGTTGAAAGGCTTAATAATCTAATTTCAATAAAAGGGAAACAAACCGCTTCATCATTTCACAAACGTTTAGGAAAGATAATGTGGGATTATTGCGGGATGGTCAGAAATGAGGAGGGATTAAGAAAAGCTCTTGTACTGATAAATGATCTTAAGGATGAATTCTGGAAAGATCTCAATGTCCCCGGAACCATTAATGAACTAAACATAGAACTCGAAAAAGCAGGCAGGGTGGCAGATTTTTTTGAGCTTACAGAGCTTCTTGTACATGACGCGCTTGACAGAAAGGAATCGTGTGGTGCACATTTCAGGGAGGAGTATCAGACCCCTGACGGTGAGGCCCAGCGTAATGATGAGCAGTTTGCATATGTAGCTGCATGGGAATATGCCGGTGAAGGAAAGCCTCATATCCTGCACAAAGAAGAGCTGAAGTTTGAAGAGGTGGAGATGAAGGTGAGAAGCTACAAATGATGGCGCAAAGGCACAATGGTGCAACGGTGCAATGGCGTAACGGTGCAACGGTGCAATGGTGTAATGGTGCAACGGTGCAATGGTACAATGGGATAATGGGGAAAAGGCTGTAAAGGTTTTAGAAGCGATAGAGGCATTACAGCTATCACAACCCTAACAGCATTTAAAGCATTTAAAGCCTTTAAAGCTTTCTTAAAAATGACATAACTTATAATAATAAAAATATGAAGCTGATACTTAAGATCTGGCGTCAGAAAAATTCAAAGTCAAAAGGTAGTTTTGTGACATACATTATGGATGATGTTTCTCCGGAGATGTCATTTCTCGAGATGCTCGATGCTCTCAATAAAAAACTGGTGGAGGCGGATAAAGATCCCGTTGCCTTCGACCACGACTGCCGCGAAGGGATATGCGGATCGTGCGGAATGTATATAAACGGGCATCCTCACGGACCGGTTCCTGCTATAACAACATGTCATCTTTCAATGAGGTATTTTAAGGATGGAGAGACTATATGGATTGAACCATGGAGAGCAAAACCCTTTCCCGTAATCAAAGACCTGATTGTCGACAGATCAGCTTTCGATAAAATTCAGATCGCCGGCGGATTCATTTCTGTCAATGCAGGTGCAGCCCCCGAGGCCAATTCAATTCTTGTTCAGAAGAAAAAATCGGACGATGCTTTCGACTCATCAATCTGCATAGGTTGCGGAGCCTGCGTTGCAGCTTGCAAAAATGCCTCTGCCATGTTGTTTGTATCGGCAAAAATTTCTCAGTTTGCACGTTTACCTCAGGGCCGGATTGAAGCAAGAGAGAGAGTGAGAGCTATGGTTAAAAAAATGGATGAAGTCGGTTTTGGCAATTGCTCAAACACTGGTGCCTGTGAGGCAGAATGCCCGAAACAGATTAAAATAAAAAATATTGCACTGTTAAACAGGGAATTCTATAAAGCATTCTGAAAAATATAGAGGTCTCAAAAATTAATTTATAAAATTGGATCTTCAAGGATAAATCCATCTGATTATCTGACAGAAATAGAATCATTCTGCCAGGCTTAAGTGTAATTGGGCAGAAAGTGGTAACTAATTGTAATCCGGATTATATATCTTTGTCCGGTCTTAGTCAGGTTTAATTTTATAGCTACTTGTAACCTAATTGAAGAATGGTGAATCTGATCGATCTGCATAAAAAAATCAGAGAGGGAGATCCTGAAGCTTTCAAAGAGTTATTCAAAATGACCCATGCCCGTTTAATGGGGTATTGCAGGTTATTTGTTCCGGAGCATGCCATCGCCGATGATCTTGTTCAGGATTGTTATCTGAAATTATGGGAAAAAAGAAGTTCTCTTAAACCGGAACAATCGGTTGAAAGTCTGTTATTTGTTATGCTTCGTCATCAATGTCTTAATTATCTGCGTAATAAAAATGTATTTCTTGTAAAGGAAGAGTTGGATTCCATCAAGGATATTGAGTTACAGCATCTGTTTGAACTGGATTTTACCGGCAGCGAACAGAAAATCATTGAAGAAGAGCTAATTGATGCTATCAAAGAAAGTATTCAGAGACTCCCGCAAAAAAGGAAAACAGTACTTATTAAATCAAAACTTGAAGGATTAAAAAATAAGGATGTCGCAGATGAATTGGGTATTTCAATCAAAGCAGTTGAAAAACATCTGCATCAGGCCAAAGAGCAAATTCGTAAGCAATTAATTACCAAATATCCCAGGTTGTTTGTATTCATTTTAACACTTTTTATCTAATTCATCTAAAATTTATATTTCGTTCCCTCCCAGTCTCTCAATCTCCATTTCTCCTTTCCTACCTTCCTCCTTTTCTGTCCATCTCAATAAGGTCTTCCTCTTTATTTTATAATTTTTCACCTTCTTTAAGGTAGGGTTTCTCCATTTTTAGTGTACTCATTAAGTAAACATACTCAATATGGAGTCAATAATAAAGAACTATCTTGATGGTAATTTCAATTCTGATGAGCAGAAAAAACTCCTGGATTGGTTGCGTGAAGACAGTAATTTGAAAAAATTTCAAACCCAAAAAGAAAACTGGCAACAAAATATTCTGAAAAACGAGATGCCTGAAATGTCTCAAAAAAGCTGGCAACTGCTACAATCTGGTCTGTACGAAAAGACACACCTTGAATTGCTGCGATCTAAACGATATTTAAAGATTCTGAAATATGCAGCAGTGGTGGTTATGTTGATCTCATTGTCAGGGTTCGGATTATTTTACCTTACAATCAAAAATCAAAATCAGGAACTTGTTTACAGCACCGTTGTGGCAGAACCAGGTCAGATTTCAAAAGTTGTCCTGGCCGATCAGACGGAGATTTGGTTAAACTCGGGCTCTTCACTGAAGTATAATAACCAGTTTGCTTCAACCAACCGCGACGTCGAATTGATTGGAGAAGCCTATTTCGATGTCGCCAAAAACCCTGATCTTCCTTTAATTGTTTCCGGATCACCTGTTCAGGTCAAGGTGTTGGGTACGAAATTTAATGTAACCGCATATCCCCTTGACAAAACATTCAGCGTGGTTCTTGAGGAAGGAAAGGTTGAACTGAACTCGTCGCAATACAAAAATTTGAAACGAAACCTGGAACCGGGCGAAATGGCCGTATTTGATAAAGAAAACCGGAAAATTAGCATTCAGATGGTAAATACTGAACTATATACCGATTGGAAAGATGGTATGATTAATATTTACAACCTGCCTCTCGAAGAAGTGGTACAGAAACTTTCGAAAAGGTATAATCAGAAATTTGAGGTAGATAAGGGACTGAAACAATTGCACTACACTTTCACCATAAAAAACGAACCATTAAGTGAAATACTGAAAATGATGGAAACCATTACTCCTATCCGTGCGGAACAAAATATGGAAACAATAAGACTTAAATATTATACTGACAAATGACATTAAAAAAAACGGAAAGTACTGCTAATACCCTCCGAATTTTAATCAATTCTTCATCGGAAAATGATGAACAAGATTTACTAACTAAATCAATCAAAACTATGAAAAAAAAACGAGATTTAATGAAACTCTTGCTCCTTAATTGGGACAAAAGATGTTTTAGAATCATGCGGCTTATGTTTCTTTTTTTAGTCCTGGGGCTAACACAGGTATCGGCCAGCCTCTACAGTAAGTCAGCTAAGTTGAACCTTTCCATGCACAATGTTGCATTGAATGAGATCCTCCAGGCAATTGAAGAACAAAGTGAATTCCACTTTGCCTACAGTTCTGAGTATATCGACATGAACCGGAAAACTGATGCAGACTTCAAAGATAAAACAATTGAAGAGGTGCTTGAAGTCATCTTCCGGGGTACAGGCATCCGGTATTCCATCGATGATCGCCACATCATGCTTTACCCCTCTGAAAAGGCAACCAGTCAACTACCTCAGCAACTCCCGAAAGTCACAGGGAAAGTCACCGGATCATCCGGTATCCCACTACCAGGTGTTTCTGTTGTAGTAAAAGGCACTACCAATGGAACAATTACTGATGTCAATGGTATTTATTCAATTTCCAATATTCCTGAAAATGCAACTCTGCAATTTTCATTTGTGGGGATGAAGACAAAAGAAATTAATGTTGGAAAACAAACAACAATAGATGCGGTTTTGGCTGATGAAATGTTAGGGTTGGATGAAGTTGTTGTTGTTGGTTATGGTACTCAAAAGAAAGTTAATCTTACAGGATCTGTACAAAATGTCTCCAGTAAAGATTTATTAAAGCGAAGTGCTTCCAATACATCAAATGCACTGCAGGGACTGGCCCCGGGTGTTTCTGTTGTTCAAACATCCGGAAGACCGGGTGCAGACGCTGCATCTATTCAAATTCGTGGTACAGGATCATTGAACTCTTCTACAAGCCCCCTGGTATTAATTGATGGAGTAGAGGGAGACATGAATTACATTGATATGAATACTATTGAATCTATTTCAATTTTAAGAGACGCTGCATCCGCTTCTATTTATGGATCACGTGCATCTAACGGAGTTATCTTAATTACCACAAAACGATCCACTGAAGAGGGTGTAAAAGTATCTTACAGCGGTTATGCAGGTTATAACAGGCCGACAGAACTGCCAGATCCGGTTGATGCCATACAATATATGGAGGCAGTGAATTTAGCCAATGCAAACGCAGGAGCAAATCAGACATATTCTGATGATCTTATTAATCAATACAAAACATTGGGTGCTGATAACCTTAATCGCTACGAAACGAACTGGAGAAATGAGGTCATAAAAGATATGGCGCTCACACACAACCATTCTTTAAGTCTTAGCGGCGGATCAAAAAACATAAGTTACTTTGCCAATGCTGGTTATTATTTCCAGGATGGGCAGATAGAGAATAATGACTATAACCGTATGACATTAAGAGTGAATACAGACGCTCGTGTCACCGATTGGATGAAAGTTGGAGTTGATGTAAATATCCGTCAGTCAAGATCTGTAAGTCCTGCACTGTACTCTCCGGAATCTATTATTAATAAAGCGATAACATTTGTACCTATTTTCTCTGGTATAAATAGCGACGGAACATGGGGATACGGACAAAATGGCGATAATCCTATTGCAGTATCCAAAGCTTCAGGTCTGAACACGGCAATAAGTCCTGAACTCGGACTGAAAGGTTTTATCACGATTAATCCCTTCAAGGGGTTTGACATGACAGGAAGTTATAGTTCACGCAGAGTGGAAACTAAATCTGATTACTTCATAAAACCATATGACACGTATGAATATGGAGTTTATAAAACAACTTATCCGCCAACCGGCACTTCCAAATATGAAGGATGGAGTCAGAATATTTTTAACCAGTTTAACTTGCAGTCATCTTATGAAAAACAGATAGAAGATAACTACTTTAAGTTACTGGGTGGTATGCAGACAGAGGAAAGAAGCGGCCGGTCATTTTCAGCAACACGAAACGGATTTAATTTCGAGGGATTCGAAGATCTTAACAACGGAGATATTTCTTCAGCTTCCAACAGTGGATCTCATTGGAATTTTGCTATGCTTTCATTCTATTCCCGTTTTAATTACAGCTTTAAAGAGCGCTATCTGCTCGAATTAAATGGACGCTGGGATGGATCTTCCCGTTTTATGACCGGTCATCGATGGGGTTTTTTCCCATCTGCATCTGTGGGATGGAGGGTATCTGAAGAAGCTTTCTTTGAACCTCTCAGGAAGGTGGTTAATAACCTGAAGTTCAGAGGATCTTATGGGACATTAGGCAACCAGGACATATCACTTTACGGATATGCACAATATTATCCTTATGCTGCTACCATTAGCACAGGTTACGGGTATTGGTTTGATGAAGTACTCGGTACGGGAGCCACACAAACGCAGGTGGCAAATGAAAAAATCTCATGGGAAAAATCTACTCAGACGAACGTGGGTATGGATGCCGATTTTTTAAATTCTAAATTAAGTGTGTCTTTCGACTATTATGTCCGTAACATCAATAATATGTTGCAACAGTTCCCGATTCCTATATATGTAGGGCTTTCTTCACCATGGGAAAATGCAGGATCAATGCGTAATAACGGTTGGGAGCTTAGCTTGACCTGGAGGAGTAGCATAGGTGATTTAAATTATCATATTACCGGTAACCTGTCCGATGTTAAGAATACTGTTACGAACCTCTACGGAAAGCAATATGTCGGAACTCAGATAACACGGGAAGGAGATGCATTGGGATCGTGGTATGGTTATCTGACAGATGGCTATTTCCAGACACAACCTGAAATCGATGCTTCTCCCGTTTACGGAACCAGGTCAAATGTGAAGCCCGGATATATTAAATATAAAGACATAAGCGGTGCAGCAGGGGTACCAGATGGCGTTGTTAACGATTTTGACCGTACTATCATAGGAAATCCTTCACCCAGGTATGAGTACAGTTTAAATCTGGGTGCTGACTGGAAAGGACTTGACTTCTCACTGTTCCTTCAGGGGGTCGGTAAAAAAGAAATATTCTATTCTGGCGAAGGCTCCCGTCCTTTTTATGTAGGAAGATCCCTTTACACAAATCAATTGGATAACTGGACACCAGATAATCCTGATGCAAAATTTCCTTTGTTACTTATTGATGGTTCCGGTAGCAATCCTAACAACATTATTTCAGATTTCTGGGTTAAAAGCGGAGCCTATATGAGATTAAAAAATATAGTAATCGGATATACCTTACCAGGTACCATGTTGCAAAAAATGAAGATTGATAATCTCCGTTTCTATCTAAGTGGTCAGAACCTGTTCACAATTTCTAATGCATATAAAGGCTATGACCCTGAAAACTATGTAAGTAGCGGGAATTTCTATCCTCTGATGCAGACTTTTACTTTTGGAATTGATGTTCGTTTTTAAAATAAAGACAATATGAAAAAGATATTATTTAATATTTCATTTCTGATAGCGATGTGGCTTTCTGCTACATCATGCTCTGATTTTCTGGATGAAAATCCAACTGACTATTCTTCTGTTGGATTCTACCAGTCTGAAGCTGCAATCAAAACAGGTGTATCGGGCATTTACAACGCCTTGTATATTAATATTGGTTACTTGTGTCCCTTTAATGTATATATGGAACATTACACAGGGCTGGCTATGGAACGTGCTGAAAATAACACAATTGGGGCAGGAGGTGCATTGAATGCCGATAATGCGGCTGTTCAGACCGTGTGGACCGGGTTCTATTCGATTATCGCACGGGCAAATTCAGTCATTGACGGAGCTTCCCCTTATATAGGATCATTAGGAGGAAATTCCAATCAATATATTGCAGAGGCAAGAGTTTTACGGGCATATGCTTACTACAATCTTATAGCTACTTTTGGTGACGTTCCATTCTTCACAGAACCTGTAACGGTTGATCAATACAAAGAAGAAAGGACCTCCAAGGTTACTGTTCTGGACTTCATTTTATCAGAGATGGATGCAGCTGTTGAAGATTTACCATGGACTGCTGCAGAAAGAGGTCGCGTGGATAAAGCTGTTGCTTATGGACTTAAAGCCAGAGCTGCATTGCTGGGAGGAAGCCTCAATTATGGCGGGAAAGCCTCATCTTATTTTGGAGAGGCTGCTGTTGCTGCAAATGCTGTCATTGGAAAACGTGGATTAGCAGCAAATTTTAGTGATTTATTTAATAAATCAGGGCAGACTAAGGCGGATGTTCGGAACGAAATGCTTTTTGAATTGATGTATTCAGACCAGGGAACAAAGAATTTCCATTATATAGGTTTTGGTCAGGTTTCCAGAAACTATGGACAAACAGGTCGCCATCCATCTGGCCGATTGGCAGATACATATGAATGTATCGATGGAAAACGCATAGATGAATCTCCTTTATATAATCCGAAGAAACCATCGGAGAACAGAGATCCTCGCTTTAGCGCAACTCTATGGATGCACGGTGATACAGCTCAGGGTAATACCAAGGGAACTGATGCAGGACGGATAAAGTTTGTTCTTGATGTATATAACCCAACTACCATGTTTTACAATTTTACCACAGGTTTGTGGTATTCAGGAACAAATGCCGATATAAACAGTGGTGCAGCATGGACCAGCTTTGCTAATGCCGGTGTTGGCTATATGTGGAAAAAGTTTAGCAATGAAACAACAGAGGCAATTAGTGCAACTACTTTGAACGTGCCATTGATGCGTTATGCTGAAGTATTATTGACTTACGCAGAGGCTAAAATTGAGTTGGGAGAAATGGATGCATCAGTTTATGACGCAATCAACCAGGTCAGGAATCGTTCACATATGCCAAATGTATCTGCCGACAGGATCGGTAACCAGGATAAAATGCGTCAGTTGGTACGCCGTGAACGGAAAGTTGAATTGATTCTGGAAGGATTACATTTTGTGGATATGCGCAGATGGAAAATCGGGGATATTGAAAATGACAGTCCAAGCTACGGATATCCTGTGGCGTTAACCAAAGATGCTAACGGATACATTACTTCCGGAGGATATATGGACGCAACTCCTGATATGGTTCCCAATTTCAAGAAGACAACACGTCATGATCTGAACGATTTAGCAAGTTACGATGCTTATAAAGGAAAACTTAAAGTAAGAGATGCGAACCGATTCTGGGACGATAAATTCTATTTGTTCCCCATACCCCACCTGGAAAGAGACAGAGATGCAAATCTCACTCAGAATGATGGGTACTAACCATTCTGATTATTGATTAACGACAGATCGGATTCCGGTCTGTCGTATTTTTCTTAACAGATTAAATTTGACAAGGATGGGTGAAATTTTATCATAATAATGGAAAGAAGAAATTTTCTGCAGACTCTGGGTGCAGCGGCACTTGGAATGACTCTGGGTAACAGACCTGCATCTGCCATACCGGGCAACAACAAAATCAGTTATATTGATGGTTCATGGTTTGAATTTCAGCATCACAGTACCGTTGAGGGTAAGTATTGGAATCGGGTACTTGAAAATTTTACCGCTGAACAGTGGGAAGGCAAAGTCCGTGAGATTGCAATATCGGGAATGAAATATCTGGTATTACTGGATATAGCTATCGATGGCAAAAGTTTCTATCCATCGAAGCTCCTTCCACAACATCATATGGGCTGCAATGACCCGCTTGAGACTGTGCTGTCTGCTGCTGACAAGTATGACATACGCTTTTTCGTAAGCAACGGTTTCTTCGGAAACTGGATGACCCCTGACCTGGTGATGAAAGATAAACAGATAAGTCTGTTTACAGCGAAAGCAATGAATGAGGTAGCTGAGAAATATGGACATCATAAAAGTTTTTACGGGTGGTATTACCCGAATGAAACAGGTATCAACGGACACTATGACGAATTCTTTATTGAATATGTTAATACCTCATCGGCTGAAGCTGAAAAAATAACTCCAAAGGCAAAGAAGCTCATTGCTCCGTACGGAACAAATCATATAACACCTGATGACCGTTACATAAGGCAGCTGGAACGACTTAATGTTGATTTTATCGCTTATCAGGACGAAGTAGGTGTAAGAAAGTCAAAACCGGAAGAAACAGGCAAATACTATGACCAGCTGTACAACATGCATCGCAAAGCCGGAAGGGCAAAGCTATGGGCCGATGTTGAGGTCTTCAGCTTTGAGGGAGATGTTTATAAAAGCGCTTTGCTTCCCGCTCCGGGCGAAAGGGTCATCAGACAACTCGAAGCTCTGTCACCATTCGTGGAAAAAATATTGATATACCAGTACATAGGGATGATCAATAAACCTGGAACAAATGCCTTTGCCGGCCATCCCGGCTCGGAACAACTTTATAAAGAGCTGACCGCCAAAAACTGGCTGCGCGGCAAAAAATAAATCATCTAAAGGAATATTCATATGGACCGGAAAAAATTCATCGAACTTTGTACAGTTTGCGGTGGAGCATTTGCAACTACTTCTGTTACAGGTTTCCCCGAAACTATCTTGGCCTCAGCAAAGAAAAACAGCTCCACCAGCAACGAAGACAGACTATCTTCAGATCTTGTTATTGCCGGAGGTGGTCTTGGCGGTTGCGCCGCAGCACTGGCAGCACTGCGAAACAATTTAACCGTTATTCTGACAGAAGAGACCGACTGGATAGGCGGGCAGATTGCTCAGCAAGGGGTACCTCCCGATGAACATCAGTGGATCGAAACACATGGTTCCACACAGCTGTACCGGCAATTCCGCAATTCGGTCCGCCAGTATTACGTGCGCAATTATCCCTTAACTGATACTGCCAGAGAAAACAAATTTCTGAATCCGGGTGATGGCTCTGTTTCCCGCCTGTGCCATGAACCCCGCACAGCTCTGGCTGTACTTATCGACTTTCTGGCACCTTACATCAGCTCGGGAAAATTGGTTTTACTGACAAATTATAAAATTATAAGTGCCGATGTTAATGCCAGTAAAGTTCGCGCACTGAAAGCAGTTAATCAGATTCACGGGAAAAATGTAATACTTTCTGCACCCTATTTTGTTGATGCTACCGAACTTGGAGATTTGCTCCCGCTAACCGGAACCGAGTTTGTTACCGGTAGCGAGTCTAAAAAGGAGACAGGGGAATTGCATGCCCCGGAGAAAGCAAATCCTGAAAATAACCAGGCTTTCACCTATTGTTTTGCATTGGATTATATACCGGGAGAAAATCATTTGATTGAAAAACCGCACGAGTATGATTTCTGGAGAAATTATAAGCCGGAACTGGATTCACCATGGTCAGGAAAACTGCTGGATCTTTCATATTCCAATCCTTCCACGCTTGCCCCAAAATCACTCGGCTTTAATCCTGAAGGGGTCGATACCTCTCCTTTGTTAAATCTCTGGAATTACCGCCGTATTATTAATAAAAATAATTTTAAGTCAGGCACTTACCGCAGTGACATTACTATTGTCAACTGGCCACAAAACGATTATTTGCCAGGGAACCTGATTGGAGCCAGTCAGGCAGATTTCAGCAAACACATTGAAAGCGCCAAACAATTGAGCCTGTCGCTTTTATACTGGTTGCAAACTGAAGCTCCCCGCCCCGATAAAGGTTATGGCTGGCCTGGTCTGCGTCTGCGTCGCGATATCATGGGCACCGAAGACGGTCTTGCAAAATATCCATATATCCGCGAATCACGAAGGATAAAAGCTGAATTTACTATTCTGGAAGAACATGTAGGCAAAGAAAACAGATCAATGGTAACAGGTAAAAAAGATAATATAACTGCCTCAGAGTTTTACGACAGCATAGGCATCGGTTATTATCATATAGATCTGCATCCGTCATGCGCCGGAAATAATTATATCGATATTGACTCTCTCCCGTTCCAGATACCTCTTGGGGCACTTATCCCTAAACGTATTCAAAACCTGATCCCCGCAAATAAGAATATCGGCACAACACATATTACAAATGGCTGTTACAGGGTGCATCCGGTGGAATGGAGCATAGGTGAATCAGCCGGCTTGTTGATAGCCTTTTCAAAAAGCAAAAAAGTTTTACCCCGTGAAGTACGTGAAAGGAAAGAGTTGCTTGCGGAATTCCAGGATCTCATACGTACTCAGGGTATTGAAACACATTGGCCAAAATAATTCAGCAAAGATCTTTTTGCTGTTTGTGAAGATAAGATATTGTATATTTGCCAGATCACTTAAACGGCTCAATATTAATAGTAAAATTCTTATCTGAATAATTACTGCAGATATCATTGAATCATAAACTAAACAGACTAATGAAAGCAGAACATACACGTCGTGATTTCCTGGCAAAATCGAGTCTGGCAGGAATGGCCGCACTGGCTGTACCATTTACAGCCTGTGCAAATGAACAGAAACCCAGTGCTCCTGCCGATTCTATCGAATCAACTCTTATTGTACCCAAAGCTAATGCCCTTCCTATTACAGGTACCTTCCTCGATGAAATATCACATGATATTCCGCACCAGAACTGGGGGGAAAAAGAGTGGGATATTGAATTCGGACATATGAAAGCCATCGGTATCGACACTGTAATTGTAATCCGCTCAGGTTATAGAAAATTTATCACATTCCCGTCACCTTATCTTCTTAAAAAAGGGTGCTATATGCCATCAGTTGACTTGATCGATATGTATTTACGCTTATCGGATAAATACAATATGAAGTTTTACTTCGGTTTGTACGATTCCGGAAAATACTGGGATACCGGAGATATGTCGTGGGAAGTCGAGGACAATAAGTTTGTGATCGACGAAGTATGGAAAAACTACGGTAGTAAGCACAAGAGCTTCCAGGGATGGTATATAAGCGGAGAGATCAGCCGTAAGACAAAAGGTGCCATCGGCGCATTTCATGCGATGGGGAAACAATGTAAAGACGTTTCCGGAGGCCTTCCTACATTCATCTCACCATGGATTGATGGCAAAAAAGCAGTTGAGGCTGCAGGAGGCGACCTGACGAAAGCAAATTCCGTTTCGGTACAGGAACATGAAAAAGAGTGGGGAGAAATATTCGATGGAATACACGATGTAGTTGATGCATGCGCATTTCAGGACGGACATATCGATTATGATGAACTTGACGCATTCTTCTCTGTAAACAAAAAGATGGCAGATAAATACGGGATGAAATGCTGGACCAATGCCGAGACATTTGACCGTGATATGCCTATCAGGTTCCTCCCGATCAAATTCGACAAACTTCGTATGAAACTCGAAGCTGCAAAACGTGCAGGTTACGATAAGGGCATTACTTTTGAATTTTCACATTTTATGAGTCCCCAATCGGCTTATTTGCAAGCCAGCCACCTCTATAACCGATATAAAGAATACTTTAATATTAAATAATCATGAATCAACATTCGAATCAGATAATTTATGTGGTCTGGCTTTCAATTGTAGCTTCGCTGGGAGGATTTCTTTTCGGTTATGATACGGCGGTTATTTCTGGCACAGTAGATCAGGTCTCTTCTCAGTTTAATCTTAGTGACATTACAAAAGGATGGTACGTTGGATGTGCACTTGTAGGATCAATAGCCGGTGTGATAATCGCCGGTTCGCTGAGTGATAAATTCGGCAGAAAGATCGTATTATTGCTTTCTGCAGTGTTGTTCTCGGTATCAGGTATCGGTTGTATGATTGCCGCTGACGAAGTGCAATTGGTTATTGCACGTATCCTTGGTGGAATAGGCATCGGGGTAGCATCGGTTGTGTCTCCTCTGTACATTGCGGAGGTATCAGTTCCCAGTTTTCGCGGACGGTTAGTTTCGATGTACCAGTTAGCAATCACTATAGGTTTCCTTGCAGCATATTTAACCAATTTTGGGTTACTCCAATACTCTGAAAAACTTCTGGCTATTGGAGCTACTGGCGGCTTGCACGGTAAAATTTTCGGCACTGAAGCCTGGAGAGCAATGTTAGGTATGGAAGCTTTGCCTGCTGTCCTGTTTTTTATGGCACTTTTTCTTATTCCTGAGAGCCCCCGCTGGCTGGTAGTAAACAGAAAGGAAGAAAAGGCCACATCGATCATGAATAAAATATATGGAGAACAAGAAGCCGGGGTCCAGATAAATAATGTAAAAAATCTGGTGGCTTCTGAAATAAAATCTGACTGGCATATGCTCCTGCAGCCGGGTTTTCGTATGGCTCTCTTTATAGGAGTGGCACTGGCAATGCTTGGTCAGTTGATGGGAGTAAACGCTGTTCTTTACTATGGACCCACTATCTTTAAAGAGAGCGGACTATCAAGCGGGGATTCACTATTCTATCAGGTACTGGTCGGCCTGGTAAATATGCTGACAACTGTTCTGGCCCTGATCATCATCGATAAAGTTGGCCGTAAAAAACTTGTTTACTGGGGAGTGTCCGGAATGATAATCGCTTTGATAATTATCGGTATCTACTTTGCATTTGGTACAGGTCTGGGCCTTTCACACATCTTCCTTCTGGTATTCTTCCTCTTCTATATTTTCTGTTGTGCAATTTCAATTTGTGCGGTAATATTTGTCCTCCTTTCCGAGATGTATCCTGTGAAAGTAAGAGGTGCTGCAATGTCAATAGCAAGTTTGTCTCTCTGGATAGGAACATACCTGATTGGCCAGCTTACACCTGTGATGCTTACAAAACTGACTCCTGCCGGTACTTTCTGGCTTTTTGCATTAATGTGCTTACCATATATTTTAATAGTATGGAAATTATTACCGGAAACAACCGGGAAATCACTGGAAGAAATAGAAGAAATGTGGATACAGAAAGGGAAGAAAAAAGTCAAGAATTAAATATTTTGGTTTTAACCTGATAGCGATTTAAAATTTAAAACTATGGATTCTCATTATTTATCAAAACTTTATAAGGAGGAATTGTTGAATAACGTTCTTCCTTTCTGGATTGAAAAATCTCAGGATAAAAAGTACGGCGGGTATTTTACATGTCTCGACAGAGCCGGAAATGTTTTTGATACTGATAAGTTTGTCTGGCTTCAGGGTCGGGAAGTATGGCTTTTCTCAATGCTCTATAATAATCTTGAGAAAAATCCCGAATGGCTGAAATGTGCTGAACAGGGAGGTGAATTTTTAAAGAAATTCGGACACGACGGAAATTATAACTGGTATTTTTCACTGACACAGGAAGGAAAGCCGGTTATAGAACCGTACAATATCTTCTCGTATACTTTTGCCACCATGGCATTTGGCCAGCTGGCCAAGGCTACCGGCAAACAGGAATACGCTGACATTGCAAAAAGAACATTTGATATTATTCTCTCAAAGAAGGAAAATCCAAAAGGGAAATGGAACAAAGCCTATCCCGGTACGCGCGAACTTAAAAACTTCGCCTTGCCAATGATCCTCTGTAACTTATCTCTGGAGATTGAGCACCTCCTGGATAAAGATTTTCTTCAGGGAACAATCGACACGGTTATCCATGAAGTGATGGATCTTTTTTACCGTCCAGAGTTGGGACTTATAGTAGAAAACATAACTACTGACAATAATCTATCCGACACTTTTGAAGGTCGTGTACTCAATCCGGGTCATGCAATTGAAGCTATGTGGTTCATTATGGATCTGGGAGAACGTCTTCACAGACCGGAGCTGATCAGGAAAGCTGCTGAAATCGCTGTGCAGATGGCAGAATACGGATGGGACAAACAATATGGAGGGATCTATTATTTCCTCGACAGGGAAGGGCATCCTGTTCAGCAACTTGAATGGGATCAGAAATTATGGTGGGTTCATATCGAAACACTGATCTCAATGTTGAAAGGTTATCAGCTTACCGGATCCAAAGACTGTCTGAAATGGTTTGAGATCGTTCACGAATATACCTGGGATCATTTCAAAGACAAGGAATATCCCGAATGGTACGGCTATCTGAACCGCCGGGGTGAAGTTCTGCTTCCCCTTAAAGGCGGAAAATGGAAAGGATGTTTCCATGTTCCCCGCGGACTATATCAATGCTGGAAGACTCTTGAAAAGATTCAATAGGTTTAAGGGGCGGTTATAAACAAACCGCCTCTACTTCTTTAACTGATTTCGGGATTGGTTTTCCAAGCAGCTTATGCCCTGCATCCGTAATCAGGACATTATCTTCAATCCTGATACCACCGACTTCCATATAATCTTTCAGTTTATCATAGTTAATGAACTCTTTAAATTTTCCGCCGGCTTTCCAGAGTTCTATCAGTTCCGGGATAAAATAGATACCAGGCTCTACTGTAAATACATGTCCTGGTTTATAGGGAAGTGCAAAACGGAGAGAAGACAGACCAAACATGTCACTTCTTTTGATCTCATCATTATATCCGACATAGTTTTCTCCAAGTCCTTCCATATCGTGCACATCGAGGCCCATCATGTGACCTATACCGTGAGGAAAGAAAAGAGAATGTGCTCCGGCTTCAACTGCCTCATCAACATCACCTTTCATCAACCCTAATTCTTTCATCCCCGCAGCAATTATTTTACTTGCAATGAAATGGACATCACGGTTGGAAATGCCGGGATGTGCAGATTTAATTGATTCGGTATTTGCCTGAAGAACAATCTCATACATATTCTTTTGCTGTTGGCTGAATTTTCCTCCCACCGGAGTTGTACGGGTAATATCGGAAGCATAATGCAGACTGGTTTCAGCGCCAGCGTCAGTGACCATCATTTTTCCTTTCTTCAATATATTGCCATGAAAATGGTTGTGAAGAGTCTGCCCGTTAATGCTGAGTATTGTCGGGAATGAAGTTCCGCAACCTTTCGCCAGAGCAATTCCCTCAACAGCACCAAATATATCCTGCTCCCTGATACCCTGCTTGCACATCTTCATTGCTGTTACATGCATTTCGTATGCTATGTCGAGAGATTTTTCAATCTCTTCAATTTCGACCTTTTCTTTAATTGATCTCATGGAGATAACTGCTTTTATCAGATCAACAGAAGCAAGCGTTTTCATCTGGCAGGGATTTTCCTTCAACAACGCGCCAAGGATCATTTTCGTTTCAGCACGGTATGGAGGAAGAAAATGTATCTTTCTTTTCTTTGATAAAGCATCTGTGACGATCTCCTCAAGCCTCGGTATCGGAGCGGTATTTGTAACTCCGCTTTTAAGGGCAAGCTCTTTAACTTTTGGCTGCGGACCCATCCATACAATGTCGTCCATTTCGAAGTCGTTGCCAAATATCCTGTCAATACCGGAGTCAAAGTCCATAACGCCTGTGAAACCAGGTATATCGAGCCCGAAAAAATATAAAAAATCACTGTCCTGCCTGAAATGATAAGTATTTGAAGGGTAATTCATTGGTGCTTCCATATTGCCCGGGAACAAAGCAAGACCGGTTTTCATCTTTTTACGGAGTTCTTCTCTCCTTCTGATATATATTTCGCTTTTAAACATTATTGTATTTTTTTATATGACAAATATAAACTACTAAATTACGATTCATAAGGCTATTATCCAATTCCGGGCGGCTTATATTTGCAAAATAAAACTCAAAATCCAACATTTTAAGAATCAATGGAATTAAAATGCGAATCGTTTTATTTTTAATAAATATATACTATATTCGCTTCAGTTATCAACAGTTTGTTAACAATATCAATCAACTATGCCTTATAGAAGATTACCAAACACCGATACTGCCCGAATCAGGGCAATGAGGATTGCTCTCAGAAAGGGGAAAGAGCTTCCGCCCCAGAAATTGGCATTTTCCTCAAAAACAGCTCTAAGGTTAGAAAAATTTCTTCCTCAGTTTGAAAACTGTATCCGGTCATACCGTCAATCACTGGCTTCGCAGACAGTAAAAGGCAAGGATTATAATGAAGTTTTAAAAAAAGCAAGGATTTATCTGATTCACTTTATCAGAGTAATGAATATGGCAGTATTCCGTGGTGATCTTCCTGATAAAACAAGGGCATATTATGGACTTGCAACAAATGAATCGACGGTTCCTTCGCTTAATACCGAGAACGAATTAATGAGTTGGGGAAGAAGGATTATTGAAGGAGAAGAGTTCAGGATAAGAAAGGGAGGGAACCCTATCACAAATCCGACAATCGCAGTCGTCAAAGTCAGATTTGAAAATTACCTTGAAGCCTGGAATCACCACAATAATCTGTTAAATAAAACATTCGGGTGTATAGAAAAAAACAATTCACTCAGGCAGGAAGCTGACGATATTATACTGCATTTATGGAATGAGGTCGAGTGTTCTCACAGTTCACTTCCTGAAAAGATAAGAAAGATAAAAAATGAGGATTACGGGATTGTATATTTCTACAGGAAAAACGAGCGTGCCAAAGCATTTCAAATGGAGGCTCAAAAAGAAATATGTTAATAATCAGCTTTTTTAGTTTGAATATTATCTGTACTTAATTCCGAATTCATCTTACTCCTTTTCCGGAAATACATCAGTATCATGCTACTTATGAGAACCGGTACAGGCAGCTCCAAAATATTCTTCCATGTTATATCCAAAGGAATATTAAACTTCTCCCAACCCAGAATGAATCCTCCTATTACAGGCACGACATTATTCACAAAATGAACAATTACAGGCAACCATAATGTGCCACTCCAAAAATAGAGATAGCCAAAAACAAGTCCGAGAATAAATCTTGGAATGAATCCGTAAAACTGAAAATGTATTGTGCTGAACAAAAAAGCTGTCACCCATATTGCCGTATGTCCTGACCTGAACAGATTGCAGAGAATTTTCTGCAATACCCCCCTGAAAATCAATTCTTCTCCTATGGCTGGCAGAACCGCAACTGTAATAATGTTTAGTACCATGCTGCTGAAAAGAGTCGAAGCCATGAGAAGATCAATTAAACTATCCGCATTATCTTCCTTTTCTTTCATCCATTTTTCCACCCCTGAAAGCCAGTCGGGAAGATCCATTCCTGAATTTAGTTGCCCTGTAATGCTGGTTACAGGGAATATGCAAAATGCCAGGACAACAACAAGTATTACTTCATTTAAACCGGGCTTTCTTATATATGCCCGACAGGTTTGATTACCAGGAGTCAAAAGGGCCAGGATAATTATTGATGGAATAATAAAAAGTGAAATATCCTGGATGACTAACAGATATCTTATAAATGGGATATCGCTTTCCACAATTCCAGAAGGGGTGTTTTCAAGAATATTGCCAGGATCCCTGTCAAAGATCAGGGTTCCTAAGATCAGAAAGCTGGTGAACAGAAACGTACCCACGACTATGATTATCAATGACGAAAACAGTAACTGGGAAAGAGGAGATTTCCCATACAAGGAAAAATGTCTGGTATTATCGCTCATTTTATTAATTTTGCACACTTTAACTATTGAAAAAGCCGGGTAGTCGCTTATCTTCTTTATTTTAATTTTTAGTTTACAAAGATTCACTAAGTTAGTAAATATGCATAATTCTGCTTTTTAATTATAAAAATATCATTCCCTTGACAATAGCTAACATATCATTGCGGGATTATCCTTTGTTCCTGGCTCCGATGGAGGACATTACCGATCCTTCCTTCAGGCAAATTTGCAAGATGCAGGGTGCAGATTTTATGTATACCGAATTTATCTCCTCAGACGGACTTATAAGGGATGGAGAGAAAAGTGTCAGAAAGCTTGATATTTATGATCTTGAGAGACCAATAGGCATACAACTGTATGGACATCTGACAGATGCGATGGTTGAAGCAGCGCTGATCGCGGAAGAGGCAAAACCTGAACTTATCGATATAAATTTTGGCTGTCCCATGAAGAAGATTGCCAACAGAGGTGCTGGTGCAGGGATGCTCAAAAATATACCGTTGA
Source organism: Bacteroidales bacterium (assembly GCA_021371855.1). Classification (GTDB taxonomy): domain Bacteria; phylum Bacteroidota; class Bacteroidia; order Bacteroidales; family VadinHA17; genus LD21. Next base: position 87,988 of record JAJFVL010000068.1, read on the forward strand.
TGATCGGAATGACTGAGGCGATAGTCAAAGCTGTAAAGCTTCCCGTTACCGTAAAAACCAGGCTTGGATGGGATGACGGCAGTAAAAACATAGTTGAGGTTGCTGAACGGCTGCAGGACGTTGGTATTAAAGCCCTGACAATTCATGGCAGGACAAGGGCCCAGATTTACAAAGGTGCTGCCGACTGGACTCTGATCGGAGCTGTAAAGAACAACCAAAGAATGAAAATTCCCATCATTGGCAACGGTGATATTGACAGCCCGTCTAAAGCTAAAGAGATGTTCGACAGGTACGGTGTTGATGGCATCATGATTGGACGTGCAACAGTAGGGCGGCCATGGCTCTTTCGGGATATAAGACATTTTCTTGATACCGGGGAACTTTTGCCTGAACCTGCTGTAAATGAAAAAGCCGATCTGGCCCTCCTTCATCTTGAAAAATCGCTTGAGTTTAAAGAGGGTAAAAGGGCTATATTTGAAATGCGTCGCCACCTTTCAAATTATTTCAAAGGACTTCCCCATTTTAAAGAAACCCGCTACAGGCTCCTCACCGCCCTTGAGGTCGATGAGATTAAGGTCATCATTAATGAGATACGGCAAAAATGGGGCGACTTCCGCACTGAAGACAAGTCATCTGTTTACGGAATCTGATCTATTGTTTTAACAGGTACTATTTTCCCAAAAAGAAGGGAAAAATCTTTCCATCCAAAAATCAACCTCAGGACTAAAATAAATACAATCCCGATAAAGACAAGTCCCGCAAACTCGATCCATGGATAAACATTTTGTTGTTCAAAAAGTGCCGGAGTCTGCAAGGCTGATGACTTGTTAGTTACCATAATACAGAGGAAAGCATTATTGGCTGAATGTGCTCCGAGAGAAGCTTCAATCCCGTCATCGAAGATCGTGATAATGCCAAAAATCAATCCGAAAAGGATATACTGAGGCATCATGGTGAAAAAGCCGAATTCTTTAACTTCAGGATTAAAAGCATGCATCAGTCCGAACAATACTGATGTCATCACAAGGGGGAACCATCTGTTCCTTAGCATTACCGCAAATCCCTGCATAAGATATCCCCTGAAGAGGACCTCTTCAAATGCTGCCTGAAAAGGGATCAGTAAAACAGAAATAACCGACAATGTGATAAGAGAAACCGTTTTGTTATTCAGAGTAAAGTTCGAAGGATCAAACCTGAAATACATAAACAGATAAAAGGCAGATAGGATGGCCCATACTCCTGCCGAGATAAAAAACCTGTTCCATCTGATTCTGCCTGTGCCATTTATGGTGCTTTTCAGTGTTTGGTTATTTAAAGGTTTAATCAGCAGGATAAAAGCTATCAACCCGGCAATAAAAGGGAAAAGCATGAGAATTAGGCCAATGTTAGGATCAAACCCGGCTGCACTGAAATCGTTTGGGTTTTCGGCAAGCCCTGAAAGTACTTCGGGATTGGAAACAGATTTGATGCCCACACCAATAATCAATGGCAGAGAGCCAATAGTATTGGCAATAATAAGTAATAAGGCAAACATCACGATATATCTCCAGAAGCTGTTTTTGCCTTCAAATGCCGATTCAAGATGATTCATCGCAGGAAGATTTTTCAGGATTCAGATATGGCTCTTTTGGGATAATCGATTGAGTAATGTAACCCGATACTTTCCTTCCGGTTTTGTGCCAGTTTTATTATTATGTATCCGACATTTATAAGATTCCTCAATTCACATAACCTCTTTGAAATAAGTGACTGTTTATACAGACTTTCTGTTTCATTATACAATATCTCCAGACGAACCATAGCTCTTTCGAGCCTCAGGTTGGACCGTACAATACCGACATAGTTGTTCATAATCAGCTGTACCTCCTTAAGGCTCTGCGTAATAAGCACCATCTCTTCGAGATGTGTCGTTCCCTTAAAATCCCATTCAGGTATTTTTTCTTCAAAATCCAGATCTCCCAGACGGTTCCCCGAATGCAGCGCAGCACGATGGGCATAGACGGCAGCTTCAATAAGTGAATTTGATGCAAGTCTGTTTGCGCCGTGAAGTCCGGTAGATGATGCTTCACCCAGGGAATAGAGCCGGTCGATGCTGCTTTGTCCATCCATATCAACTTTTATCCCGCCACAGGAATAGTGTGCAGCAGGAACTATAGGTATCATATCTTTTGTTATATCGATACCGCGTGCCAGACAATGTTCATATACATTTGGGAAACGGTCCTTCAGACCTTCGGAACTAAGATGAGTACAATCCAGCCATAAATGATCATCTCCCCATATTTTCATTTCATTATCTATTGCACGTGCAACTATATCTCTTGGAGCAAGTGATCCGCGGCTGTCGTATCTTTTCATGAATTTTTCACCGGCCATATTCTTGAGAACTGCACCATATCCTCTCAATGCTTCAGTAATTAAAAATGAAGGCCTTTCGTTTGGATCATATAATGAAGTAGGATGAAACTGAATAAACTCTAGGTTCTCAATTGTCCCTTTAGCCCGGTAAACCATAGCAACCCCGTCGCCTGTTGCAATTTCAGGATTGGTGGTAGTCAGGTAAACATTACCCAGACCACCCGTAGCAACCACTGTGACTTTTGAAAGGAATGTCCAGACTTTCTGATTTACAAGATCAATTACGTATGCTCCGAAGCATTTTATTCCCGGATAATTTCTTTTCACCACTTCTCCGAGATGATGCTGTGTCAAAAGCTCTATGGCAAAATGCTGTTCAAAAATTTCAATATTCGGATCCTTTTTGACCCTCTCCACCAAAGTCTTTTCAATAGCCTCACCGGTCCTGTCTTTTGAATGAAGTATCCTGTATTCAGTATGCCCCCCCTCTCTTGAGAGATCATAGGTGCCATCCTCTTTTTTATCGAATGAGACGCCAAGATCTATCAGATCCTTAACCCTTTCCGGTGCTTCACGGACAACCATCCTGACAACATCTTCATCGCAGCAACCGTCTCCGGCAATAAGTGTGTCGTGAATATGTTTTTCAAAATTATCCGGTTCACTGAAGACTGCAGCAATTCCTCCCTGTGCAAAACGGGTATTTGCGTCATCAATGTTAGCTTTGGTTACAATCGATACTTTCCCAAACCTGGATGCTTTAAGTGCAAATGAAAGGCCAGCTATCCCTGAACCTATTACCAGAAAATCAGTTCTCTTTTTCATTTTTACAACTATAAAAATCAAAACGTAAAGATACAAATAGATTTGTTGAGTGACTATGAAATAAAACATACACCCTGATTCGTGAAAGAAAACTCTTTTAATTCTGCCTTTCATTTATCAGGAATTCATCCGTCCCCTCTCTTTTTCAATCAGCCCCACTCAATCACCTCTCTTTTTCAACCAGCCTCGCTCAATCCCCTCTCCCTCTCAATCAACCTCACCCTAAATCCCTCTCCCAGGGGAGAGGGACTTAAAAAGCTTACTACCTTCTTCTTACTCCCCTTCTCTCCCGGGAGAAGGGGTTGGGGGATGAGGTGGAAAAGCAGGGAGAAGAGGTTGGGGGATGAGGTGGAAAAGTCGTGAGAAGTAGCCGGAGTATCAGGTAAATTATAATGCAAAAGGATGCTATGCATCAAACAAATTGTAAAACAAAAGATTTTGAATTACTTTTGCCTTCCTCTAAAGTAAAACAAAAGTAATTATGGCTCAGGAGGATGTTTTTAAAAAGTTAGTTGCTCATTGCAAGGAGTACGGATATGTTTTCCCATCCAGTGAAATATATGACGGATTAAGCGCGGTTTATGATTACGGCCAATATGGTGTTGAGCTGAAAAACAATATTAAGAAATACTGGTGGGACAGTATGGTCCTTTTAAACGATAATATTGTTGGTCTTGACTCTGCAATCTTCATGCACCCTACAATATGGAAAGCTTCCGGACATGTTGATGCATTTAACGATCCTCTGATTGATAATAAAGATTCAAAAAAGAGATATAGGGCTGACGTCCTGATCGAAGATCATATTGCAAAGATCGAAGATAAGATTTCAAAAGAGGTAGAAAAAGCCAGAGGAAGATTTGGTGACGCTTTCGATGAAAAAAAATTCAGAGAAACCAATCCAAGGGTTCTTGCCAACCAGGTTAAAGTCGATGAGCTCAATACCCGTTATTCAAAAGCCCTGAATGCTACAGATCTGGCTGAACTAAAACAGATAATCATCGATAATGAAATAGTTTGCCCTATATCAGGTACCCGTAACTGGACTGATGTGAGACAGTTTAACCTCATGTTTTCCACTGAGGTTGGCTCTACTTCTGAGGGTACTAATAAAATTTATCTTCGCCCCGAAACTGCCCAGGGAATTTTCGTCAATTTCCTGAATGTTCTGAAAACAGGAAGGATGAAGATCCCGTTTGGTATCGCACAGATAGGAAAAGCTTTTCGCAATGAAATAGTTGCACGTCAGTTCATCTTCAGGATGAGAGAGTTTGAACAGATGGAAATGCAGTTCTTTGTACAACCCGGCACAGAGTTGGACTGGTTTGCAAAATGGAAAGAGACTCGTATGAAGTGGCATCAGGCACTCGGATTCGGAAGTGAAAATTACCGGTTTCATGACCACACCAAGCTTGCCCATTATGCAAATGCTGCCACCGATATTGAATACAAATTCCCATTCGGATTTAAGGAGGTTGAAGGTATTCATTCAAGAACAGACTATGATCTGAAGCAGCATCAGCAATACAGTGGCAAAAAGATGCAGTATTTCGATCCTGAAAAAGGCGAATCCTATATACCATATGACATCGAGACATCTATTGGTGTAGACAGAATGTTCCTTCAGGTATTATCTGCTGCTTACATGGAAGAGGAACTGAAGAAGGAAGACGGTAGTTCCGACACCCGTGTTGTACTGAGGTTACCCTCATTTCTTGCTCCTGTTAAACTTGCGGTGATGCCTCTCATTAAAAAGGACGGGCTTCCTGAAATTGCCGAAAAAATTGTTCACGATCTGAAGTTTGATTTTAACTGCCAGTATGACGACAAAGATTCAATTGGGAGACGTTACAGACGGCAGGATGCGATAGGCACCCCATATTGTATAACTATTGATCATCAGACACTCGAAGACCAGAGTGTTACTATCAGGTATCGCGATTCGATGGAACAGGAGAGAGTAGGTATCGGACAGTTAAAAGATATAATTAAAGAGAAAGTTTCTATTCAAAGCCTTTTAAAAAAGCTATAGAGGCTATAGAGGCTGTAGAGGCTGTAGAGGCTGTAAAAGGCTAAAGGAAGCTGAAGTATTAACTAAAAATCAGAGGAAATGGCTCACCCATGGAAAGATCTGATTGTATGGCAAAAGTCGCATGAACTTGTGCTTGAAATATATAAGGCAACAAGTAATTTTCCTGAAAAAGAAAGGTTTGGTCTGATCCAGCAAATAAGAAGATCTTCAATCTCTGTTGCAGCTAATATAGTTGAAGGTAAATCAAAAAAAACCGATAAAGAATTTTCCTCTTTCCTTTACAATTCAAGAGGGTCTCTGGAAGAAACACGTTATCATTTGCTACTATCAAAAGATTTAGGGTATATTGATGAAATACAATATGAATCATTAGATAAACTTGCCACAGAAGTTAGCTATCTTCTTAATAAACTTATATCTTCAATAAACAAATGAGCCTCCCTGATTTTGATAACCCTTCTTCAACATCACAAGCCTCTAAAGCCTTTACTACCTCTAAAGCTTCTAAAGCCTTAATCATAACCTACTACTGGCCTCCAAGCTCCGGAGCAGGAGTCCAGAGGTGGCTTAAGTTCTCAAAGTATCTGCCCTCGTTTGGATGGGAACCCATAATCCTTACTATTAATCCTGAATATGCTACCTATCCTGCTATTGACAACTCTCTCTGTTCTGAAATATCAGGCGATCTGAAAGTTTACAGAACAAATGCAACCGATTATTTCAGGTTCTATAACAAAGACAAATCGAAGATCCCTTCTGCAGGATTTGCCACGGATGACCAGAAGGGTTTCAGGACTAATATACTAAGGTTTGTCCGGGGTAACTTCTTTATACCTGATCCAAGGAGAGGTTGGAATAAGCATGCTTTAAGAGAGGCTTGCAGATTAATAGAAGAGGAAGGTATAAAGCATATAATCACTACAAGTCCTCCTCATTCAACCCAGCTTATCGGGTTGAAACTTAAAAAGAAATATCCTGAGATAAAATGGATTGCGGATCTTCGTGACCCATGGACAGATATTTATTATTATGATCAGTTTTTCCATACTCCATATGCAAGGAAAATTGACGGGAATTACGAAAAGAAAGTTCTCAAAACAGCCGACCGGATCATTACTGTCGGCCAATCATTGAAAAATTTATTCTGTGCCAAACTTCCCGGCATTGAAAACAAAACAGAAGTAATAACAAATGGTTATGATGAAAATGATTTCATCGGCCTTTCCCCTTCAAATCCTGAAATATTAACAATTTCTTATATTGGTACCCTTTCGGACTCATATCCTGTTTCAGGTTTTATTGAGGCTTTTAAGAGTCTTGTCAGCAACGGATACAAAATACAATTAAGATTTGTCGGGACGGTTTCCCCGGGACAGAAAAACCTTATCCTGTCAGAAATCGATAACTCATTGGTCCAATTTTTACCATTCGTAAATCACCAGGATGCAATAAAATACATGATGGGATCATCAGCTTTGTTGCTGATAATACCCGATCACCAAAGTAACCGGAGTATAATAACCGGGAAGTTATTTGAATACCTGGCATCGGGTAAACCCGTATTATGTATCGGTCCCGAAGACGGGGATGCAGCAGGCATTCTTTCATCCACATCTCATGGGATATGTGCCGGCTATGACGACAATGAAGGGATAAGGCGTATTATCAAAAACTGCTATGAAGCAAGTTCACAGGAAGGGAAATCCGCGCCTGCAGAGTTTAACAGAGTAAATCTGACCAAAAAACTGGCATCATTGCTTTGATCATTTTGCTTAATTGATACTGAATAAGCTCAGTCTATAGATAAATCTATCTCTTTTCGGCTCTTATAACCGATTTACGGAACGAAGGTTCTTCGTCCGCCTGAAAATATAGTACATATCCATCAGATACCTGACATGTAAAACCAAATGATTTCAGGGTTGCCTCAATTTCGTTCAAATCATCAGGATGATGATATGTGCATACATCCATTTTAATATGGTTCCCTGAAGCCACCAGCCTTTTCATCCCTGAAAGGGCCTTTTGTTCGAATCCTTCGATATCCAGCTTTATAAAGTAATTTTCGCCATGTTCCTCATCGAGCAACCCATCGATAGTGGTTGTTATATCACTCAGCTCATCTGACATATATTTCTCAACAAAAACTACTTTCTCATTCCAGGGAGCAAAAGTAAGTTTCAGGGCTTCCATCCATCCTTTATCACATTCAACAAGATATATCTTTTTTGCCTTGTCAATTACCGAAAGGGCAAAATTACCTTCGGCTACGCCAGCATCTATTACAATGCTGTCTGGTTCAGGTTGAAAATCATCTGTTAGATACAGGTGTGACGAAAGATGATCCTGTTCTTTCATTATCAGTCTGACCGCCCATATTACACTTTCCAAAGAAAAAGATTTTGGGAAGTACATCTTTTTGTTGCCGAACAATATGTAAAAACAATGATTTGTTTCGTCGCGAAAGACTTCCGGCAGCAAGCTATCGTACTTCTTTGTCCATTTATAGGGATATGGTGTGAACTTATGCCATTCCAGATATCTTAATCCTTCCTGTATTTCAGGAGGTAGTGTATTCCGATCGATATTTTTAAAATATGTCCGAACAGCTTTCCGGCGTTGTTTATAGCTTTTGGGCGCAAGAATCAGTCGTATAAAAACCAGCAGAAACTCAGGAGCTGCCTTTTGCCAAAGAAGTTGTACTTTGTTCATTATGTTTTCTTTACAGTCTTAATAAAATTTTCAACCGTCAATCTGTCCTTCAATATTTGCTTTATTTCAAAAAATGCCGGAACCTTGAATAATACCGACAGAAGCACTACCAGGCCGGGGTATAAAATGAGCTGAACAACAAGAAGCACAATGTTACTGAACGGTAAAAGACTCCCAATGCTCCATGTCAGTATTGCCGGTACAGCAGCATTTAACATTACAGGAAGAAAATCGATGCTTTGATCAATTACCGAATAGCCTATTAACCGTTTGGAATAAATAGAATTGATCACAAATCCGATCCAATAAAACAGGACTATTCCGGCGATTAATACAGTTAAGCCGTATATTGCTCCAAGGACAAGAATCGGTGTTAGTATGATGTATTTGACAATTTCGGTTTTTAAAAACAGATCTGACCTGCCCTTAATCTTCATAATGTTTTGGTTAATAATATGCATTGGCGTAATCACATATGCAACGCATAAAGCCTGGAACATCACAACCGAAGGCAACCATTTTTCGCCCAAAGCGATGACAAAGAGAGGCTTAGCTACGGCAGACAGGCCAAACATCCCGACAAATGAAATATACATCACAGTAACTATCAGCTTTTTGATACTTGCTCTTAACAGAACATCATCATTTTGCATTTCAGACAATACCGGGTAGCTTACCTTATTTGTAATAGACGAAATTGTAGTTGAGGGAATTGAACTGTACTGGTCAGCATTAGTGTAATAGCCCAATACTTTATCGGAATAATTCTTACCAATGATAAGGTTATAAAAGCTTTTATACACAGCAGCCACTATTGAGATAAGTAAAATATTTGAGCTGAAAGCAAAATGATCTTTCAGAATATTTTTGCTGCAATATACCTTCGGCCACCATTTATTCTGATTCCATAATATTGCAGACCGGACTATCTGGTTGATAATGGTTCTCCAGACGAGGCTCCAGACTCCAAATCCGTAATAGGCAAGCAGAAGGGATATAACTCCCGATACAAAGGTGCCAATAGTGGAAGATTTTGTAATAGTTTTAAAATCAACTTCTTTAGTAAGAATAGTCTGCTGAATAAGAGTAAACGAACCGATAATAATTACCAGTGATGCTACCCTGGTTAAGGAAATCAGTTCAGGTTTACCATAAAAACCGGCAATAAGAGGGGCAGCTATCCATATGATAACATAGCTCAACAATCCGATAATTATGTTTACCCAAAAAATTGTACTGTAGTCAAGCGTGGAACAGTTCTGTTTGCGGATCAATGACTGACTCAGGCCGCTGTCGACGAAAACCTGGGCAACTGAGATAAAGACGGCGATCATACCTATCAGACCAAACTCCTGCGGAGAAAGCATACGTGCCAGGAGTATCCCGAAAATAATCCCCTGCCCCTGGCTGAAGAGACTTTCTAAGGAACTCCAAAAGAAACCCCTGACTGCTTTCTGCTTTAAATCACTTTCGCCCAAATAATTAATCTGATTTTTAAAAATACTCACAAAATTAAGCAAAATAAAACAGTTTATCTCCTGTCAGTCATAACTTGTTCACCTTATTCATCATTTCAATAACAGGCCAGCCTGTTGTGGTAAAAATTCCATATTTTTACACCACTTAAAATTCGATATTGAAACTATCTTGAAAATGAACATTGAACAGCCGCTTGTATCCATCGTCTCACCAGCCTATAATCATGGAAAGTTTATTGCAGGATGTATTGAATCTGTACTTGCCCAGACTTATTCCAACTGGGAAATGATCATAGTAGATGATGGCAGTACGGATTCGACCTATGAAATTGCCAGCGATTTTGCACGTAAAGACAGCCGGATAAAAGCCTTCACCCAGAAAAATATCGGTATTTTCAGGCTTGGCGAGTCATATAATTTTGCCTTGAAACATTGCACAGGGAAATATGTTGCCGTACTCGAATGCGACGACGTATGGCTACCCGGAAAGTTGCAGATACAGGTTGATGTACTGGAAAGCAAACCCGGATGCGTGTTATCATGGGGTAAAGCATACCTGTCGTCCATCGATCTTTCTTATGACTATTACCTGGCTCCGCGTAACGACAGTGATGTAAAACTTTTTTATAATAAGCCTGCCGGTGTTTTCCTGAAAAAATTCATTTATAGTACGTTGATCCCTGCACTTACCATTGTATTCAGGCGTGATGCACTTCTTGAAATAGGCGGATTTGTTCAGGGATTTGGGCTTCCGTTGGTAGACATTCCTACTACACTTGAGCTGCTGATGAAGGGAGAGTTTGCTTACGTCGACCAGCCTTTGGGGAAATGGCGCATATACCCTAACCAGGTGACAAAAACCTACACCGGTCAGATGACTACTAGCTATTACGCTTTGATCCGGTCTTTTATGAAACGATTCCCGGAAGCTTTTGAAGAGCATGGCCTTACAAAAAAAGTAATTGACCGCCACTTTCACAACCGCCTGGTGGTAAGCTATTCCAGATCGGGACGTTATAAATTAATACGGAAAGACTTTAAAGGGGCACGTAAAGATTATCTCTACTCAATTTCCCATTTCGGATTTACACAACCGGTCTGGAAACTACGTTCTGCAGTTGGCATCTTCTTCAGCTTTTTACGGATGGATATCGAGTGGCTGGCCAGGCTGATCGGTCACGACTCATATAAAGAAAAATCATGTCAACACCCGTCATAATAAATTGCAAACATTTACCAGCAACATGTCAGACAATCAGGTATTAATCATTTCGTTCTGGAACCCAACTGCGAAGTCTCCTCAGAAGGGAATTTTTATCGAGGAACAGGCAGCCGCCATCTGCAGTTTGCGTGATAACATCATTTTTCTCCAGGTGAATGTATTGACATCAAACCGGTTGCTCCTGAAAAAAACCATTGAAGAATCAACTTTCTATAACAATAAACGGATTGTCATTAATCTTTATACCCGGCTCTGGAAATTCCTGTATGTTGATCCATGGAGATTATCGCGTATAATATACCGGATTATTAAAAACAGAGACTATAAAATCAGTCCTGCCATCATTCATTCAAATGTTATCTTTCCATGTGGTATTGCAGGGTATCTTCTGGCCAGAAAAATGGGAGCCAAAACGATAATTTCAGAGCACTGGTCGAAATCCGGAAAGTTGTTGAAGCATCCTCTTTATAAAAGAATTGCGATCAGAGCCTACCGGAAATGTTTTGCTGTCATCTGCGTTTCAGAGTTTTTATCGCATAAGATTAGCAGAGCCACAGGTGATGTGAATATGATAGTTATTCCGAACATTATTAACACGGAATTATTTACGTATCAGCCAAAGCCCTCACCCGATAACGGAAATCTTTGCTTCATGTGCGTTGCTTCGTGGCGACCCCCAAAGCGGTTGGATCTTATAATTGATGCGCTTTGCAAATACGCTTCTGAAACTTCCCGGCAAATTAATTTAAGGGTTGTAGGGACCGGAGCCCAGGTAGAGATGATGAAATGTCTTGAGATCCCCGAAAATCTGCACATTGATTGGACCGGATATCTGGGAAAACCTGCAATAGCAGAATTACTTCATACCACCCACATTTTTTTGCATGCTTCAGATATCGAAACATTTTCTATAGTAGCTGCTGAAGCACTTTCGACCGGTACTCCGGTACTTGCCTCAAACGCTGGCGCACTGCCTGAACTGATTAATGATTGTAACGGAATGCTGGCAGATAACAATCCCGGAGCATGGCTGAATGGTGTAAGGATAATTAGTTCAAAAAAATATGATTACGAGTCGATAGCTGATCAGCAGAAGAATAAATATTCGTCCATTGAAATAGGAAATAAAATCCTTTCTGTTTATAATAAAGCCAGTAGCAGTGCCAGTTGAATTAATTTTATATCATCTGATTTTTTGTGATTTACTTCACAACAAACCAGGTTTTTTTCAAAACCATCGAAACAGTATCTTTATTTGTGACTAAAAATAGCTGATTATTACATATTTTTGCCCTTATTATTAGTAAAACAGATCCAATGCAAATAAAAAACAGACTTAAACCGGTAATCCCTCATTTCATTGCAATAGCTATTTTTCTCGTCATATCGGTAGTCTACTTCTACCCTGTTCTTGAGGGAAAGGTTCTTCATACAAATGATGGAACCGTTGCACAAAATTCTGCAAAAGAGATCAGCGATTTCAGGGCAAAATATGGAGAAGAACCTCTCTGGACTAACTCCATGTTCAGCGGGATGCCTGCATATCTTATTTCTGTCAGATTTTCAGGTAATATTATGCAATTTGCACATAAGATCCTGACTATTTTAAAATTGCCGATTGCTTCAATATTCCTTTCAATGTTAGGCTTTTATATTTTGCTCCTCATTTTTAAGGTTGACTGGCGACTGGCTATTGCCGGAGCCATAGCTTATGGTTTTTCAACATATTTCTTTTTTATTCTTGCAGCAGGTCACAACACAAAGGCAATTGCTATCGCTTACATGGCCCCTATGATAGGCGGCATTTATTATACCTACAGGAATCATGCAATCAGGGGAGCATTAATCACGACATTTTTTCTGACACTCGAAATAATTGCCAATCATCCCCAGATCACATATTATTCTCTTATCTGTATTATGGTATTCATAATCGGAGAATTCATATATTCTGTCAGGAAACAGGAGATTTCAAAATTCATTAAAAATTCTGTCATACTGATAATTCCTGTGTTGCTGTCTGTCGGGATGAATTTTAACTCATTATACACTACATATGAATATTCAAAATATTCGACCAGGAGTAAATCAGAACTTGTAACAAATGGCACAGTACAGACTTCCGGGCTTGACAAAGATTATATCACACAATGGAGTTACGGGATTGACGAAACGCTTACACTCCTGATTCCTGATTTCAGGGGTGGTGCATGCCAGCCATTTGATAAAGATTCCGAAACTGTAAAGGCATTACGAAAAAACAATGCAGGCCAGTACGTTAATTCATTTGTAAGATATTGGGGTTCACAACCATGGGTCGATGGTCCTGTCTATGTGGGGGCAATTATTTTTTTCCTGTTTATTCTGGGATTAATAATCGTAAAAGGAGCTGAAAAGTGGTGGCTGCTTTCAGCAACAATTCTATCTGTCATGCTTGCCTGGGGAAAGAACTTTATGCCTTTTACCGATCTTTTTCTCAATTACTTCCCCGGATACAATAAATTCAGGGCAGTCACAATGATTCTCGTAATAGCTGAATTCTGTATCCCTTTGCTAGGGATACTGGCTTTGCGTAATATCTTTGACGAATCTTCTCCAAAAAAAGATATCCTTAAAGGAATAAAAATTGCTTTCGGAATAACCGGTGGACTGACCTTATTGTTAGTGTTTTTCCCAGGACTGGCAGGTTCTTTTATTTCACCGGTCGAACAGCAACAACAGATACCTTCATGGCTCTCATCGGCACTTGTTTCAGACAGAAAAGACCTCCTGAGAAGTGATGCATTAAGATCCTTTGTTTTCATCCTCCTGGGAACAATTGCTATTCTTGGTTTTTACTATCAAAAAATTAAGAAAGGCCATGCAGTAGTTTTTCTTGCAATCCTCTTTCTTGCCGATATGTGGTTTGTTGATAAACGATATCTTAATGCTGACAGATTTGTAAGGAAAGAAGCAAAAGTTAAATTATCATCCCCTTCTGTCGCTGATAACATTATTCTAAAGGATGTATCAGACTACAGGGTACTCAACCTTGCCGTTTCTCCTTTTAATGATGCTTCAACCTCACTTTATCACAAATCAATAGGCGGTTATCATGGTGCCAAACTAAAGAGATACCAGGAACTCATCGATTCTTCATTGGTGAATGATATTTCGATGATTCAGAAGGTTGGAACCTATGCAAAAACCATTGAAGATCTGCAGTCGGTATTTAACAACACCCCTGCACTTAATATGCTTAATACCAAGTATGTAATTTACAACCCTGATGCTGCTCCTCTTGTCAATCCGGATGCTCTTGGAAATGCCTGGTTTGTTGAAACTCCTGTTATGGTTAATAATGCAAATGAAGAACTTTCAACTGTAAACAAAATTGATCCTGCATTTCAGGCCGTTATTGACAATCGCTTTAAAGATCAGGTAAGGAAAACTGAGTATCCCAAAACTGACGGTGATATGATTGAACTTAAATCTTATAAAGCAAATGAACTTGTATATACCAGTTCCGCACAGGGAGAGAAGCTTGCGGTATTTTCGGAGATATATTATCCTGCAGGATGGAAATGTTTTATTGACGGGAAAGAGAGCAGTTACTTCCGGACTGATTGGGTCCTCAGGGGAATGGTTGTTCCCGCCGGAAATCATGAAATAAAATTTACTTTTAAACCATCTTCCTATATGATCGGGAATAAAGTTTCGCTGGCAAGTTCAATACTGTTTATTCTTTTGATTGCTGGCTATTTTATTGCTGAACTTAAAATTAAACCTAAGTTTGAATAGTATGGTACATCATAAAGTGTGCCCCCTCTGTGCATCTGAAAAAATAAAACCACATTTCAGATGCACTGATCATCTTGTCAGTAAAGAGGTCTTCGAAGTATTTAAATGCACTGATTGCAGTTTTGAATTCACCCAGGATTATCCCGGAGAGACTGAAATCGGAAAGTATTATGAATCGGATGACTATATTTCTCACAGCGACACAGCAAAAGGCTTTTCAAATAAAATATACAGGCTTGTCCGGAACCTGATGCTGAAGAAGAAGAAAAGAATCATAATTAGTCATACCTGCCTTCAAAAGGGCAGAATCCTTGACATTGGTTGCGGAACTGGATACTTTGCCGGTGAAATGAAAAAAGCCGGATGGCTGGTTAATGGAATTGAAATTAATAAAAAAGCCCGTGATTTCGCAATATCGCGGTTCGGGCTGGAAGTAATCAGTCCCGGCCAGATTGATACTCTTAAAGCTGGCAGCTTTGACTGCATTACCCTCTGGCATGTTCTTGAGCACTTTCATGATCCTTTCAAATACTCTTCTGATATCCTGCGTCTTTTAAAGCCCGGTGGTTCGTGTCTTGTTGCTTTGCCTAATTCCAATTCTTACGATTCCGGATATTTTGAAGAATTCTGGGCAGCTTATGATGTGCCCAGGCATCTGTGGCATTTCAACCCATCATCATTCAGCCTTTTTTCTGAGAAATCGGGATTTATTCTGAAAAATATCAGGACACTTCCTCTGGATGTATTTTATATTTCTATTCTCAGCAAAAAAAACAGAGGTTCAAAAGTACCCTTTTTTACAGGAGTGTTACAGGCTCTGCCATTTGCATTTTTATCAGCGTTCAACAGGAGGAAGTGCAGTTCCGTTATTTATCTTTTGCGCAAACCATCTGATCAATAACGATCGAGCCATCGGTATCTTCTTGACTTGTCACCGAATTTCAGTGCGAAAGTTATCTCATGAGTTCCGTATGTTATCTGCTGAATTTCCTGAAGTGTATAATCAAAAGCGTACCCAATAAATATGTTCTCGAAATTTACCCCGACATTTGCTATTAATGCTCCGCTTGTCCTGTAAGCCAATCCTATCCGGAAATCCTGATTATATATATAAGTAGCTCCAATATCAACTTGTGGTTTAATCTGTTCCGACATCTTAAAAAGGAAGGATGGCTGGAGTATATTTTGGGTCCCTAAACTGAAATCATATGACCCGAAAAAATAATAATGCCGGGTCATGGTGAAATTTTTAAGAGAATACTTCCCGATCTTTGCTGAAGCTTCAGACAGCTGATCAGCAGAAAAACCCAGACTGTATCGTGAATTAAGAAGATGTATGCCAAATGTTGCATCAGGTACAAACATACCACGGCGAAGACTGGTATAAAGCAAAGGCTCATCCGGATCTTCAAAATTTATTTCCTTTTCGTCAATCTTATAATGATATCCTGTCAGAGCAAGTCCAAAAGAGAGCTGTGTGCTGTTTCGCAACCACATATGATATGCATATGAAACCTGGGTACCTGTCCTTCGAACCAATCCGTTTTTATCGCTGAATACATATCCTCCAAGTCCAACTTTCCCATCGGATTTTGGCCTGTAAGTTTGCCTTTTTGATCTGGTTTGCTTCAGTATAAAACTTCTCTTGAGCATCCTGCCCTGTACACTGAAAGCAACTGTTCTCGGAGCGCCATCGTAGCCGACCCATTGCTCTCTTGTCGTCAGGCTGACACTTGTATAACCGTCGCTTCCGGCAACGGCAGGATTAATGAGAAATTTGTTATAAAGATACTGGCTGAATAACGGAAGTTGCTGACCGAAGGCCGAACTACCAACTAAACAGAAGAATAATATATAAACCAGTCTTCTCACAAACGTTTAAAATATCAAATTTTACCTCACTATTGTCACATTACCGACAATTGGTTTCGTTCCGTTATGCAGATCAATAATATAATGATAAGAATCTATAGGAAGTGGAGAGCCATTGCTGGTTCCATCCCAGGGATGAGGATATCCTCTCTCAGATTTCCAGAGACTTTCACCCCACCTGTTAAATATCTTTACTACCATTTCAGGATACAATTCGATCATTCCAATATTCCAGACATCATTATATGAATCACTGTTCGGTGATATAGCATTTGGAATGATCAGACAAGATTCATTCAGAGGTTCTACATTTACCGAGTCCTTTACTAAACATCCGTTCATGTCAGTAACAGCAACTTTATAAAATCCTTTCGGGATATTTGAAATATTTCCGGATGTGGAATTATCCGACCACTGGTAAGAATAATCTGTACCCCTTACTCCGCCAGTAACGTTCAGACTTATTTCTCCATCATGTTTATCAGGACAGAAAGGTTTTGAAATATTAAAGACAAGCTTAAGAGAATCAGGTTCCGTAAGCGTAACCGATGAACTTGCACGACAATTATTCTTATCTGTCAGAATAACCCCATAATTCCCGGCCGGAAGATTCTCCCGTTCGCGGCCGGAAGCGCCATCGGACCAAATGTAATCAACCTCTCCGACCTGATTAAGCGGTTCAATGCTTATTGAACCTGTGCTCTCGCCGGCACAATTAATATTAAACCCTCCTGCATGGCTCTCAGATAAGTTGAATATCAGACCCAGCGCACCAGGCTCTGTGAGATTGAATGTCTCTGTTGCAGTACAATAATTACTGTCAGTGATCACTAACGCATAACTTCCTGCCCTAAGTCCAGTAATTTTTGCCGTTGTTGCTGTAAAACCTGCCGGACCTGTCCATGAATAAATGAATGGAGCCAACCCACTCGATGGCGAAATTTCTATTGAACCATCTGCCATACCATTACAACTTATGTTATATCCGTTATTGTAATGGTTTGAAATATTTGCCGTGTAAGTCAAAGGCTGAGGCAGGTTAATTCTGACAGAATCAGTTTTCGGGCAGCCATTTGCATCGGTAACTGTTACTTTATAATAACCTTCCGTCAGTCCTGAAATATCCTGAGAAGAGGCACCGTTTGACCATGAATAAGAATATGGGGCAATTCCACCTTCCACCGAAAGATCAATTGAACCATTATTATTCCCGGGCGACAGGCAGGTAATATGGGTTGGCAAAAGGGTTATCACAAGGGGAGCCGGCTGTGTAAGTGTAATGTCAATTGCCGCAGGACAATTATTTATATCTCTAATCTCAAGATGGTATGTTCCTGCTGTAAGTGCGTGTTGATCTTCCTGACCGCTTATCAGCCCGGATCCGTCTGTCGTGCTCCAGGTATATGTATATCCGGGACTCCCTCCCTTAACCGTGATATCAATTGTACCTGTGCCTCCGTTGCAATTAATATTATATGCTCCATCAGCCGAAACTGATAATGTGTCGTAGACCTCAAGAGCCGGAGGTTCTTTCAATTCAAATGATGGCTTGACAGATCCGGGCATAAGCTTCATGGTGCAATTATTCTGATCGATAACTGTGCATTCGTAAGTACCGGCTCTTAATCCGGAGATATCCTCTGTAGTTGCCGTATATGAACCAGGTCCGGTCCATGAATAAGCAAAAGTACCTGTTCCTCCTGCTATTGTCATTTCAATAGAACCGTCATTGCCTCCGTTGCATGAGATATTGTAATACCCGTCATTTTTTATCGACACACTGCTGCTTACAAGCTGCATCCCTTCCGGTTCCGTAAGAGTGACACTGTCAGTCTTCATACATCCCTTATGGTCGGTGATTGTCAGATAATAAGTGCCAGCTGAAATATTATCCAATGATGACAAGGTATCGATACCGGTAATCAATCCATTACCAGTCGACCATTTATACCTGTATGGTTCTCCGTTGCCTCCGGCAACCGACTTAACCTCAACATATCCGTCGCTGCTGTTTTTACAGCTGACATTGTAATTCCCATACTTCTTTTTATCGAATTCCACTGTTATTACAGGCGGAGCAACGATTTCAACGCTTTTATCATCAGGGCATTCGTTCTTATCAGTTATAAATAGTTTATAGTTACCCGCGTGAAGATTTTTATGCGGACGAGGCAGACCACCTGTTGCAGATAAGGTATCTTTGATTATTGTGTCATTGTCATTATATGTAATGTAGTATGTAAATGGAGGTATACCGGTTGAGCTCGAATTTTCCTTAACCCACAATTCTCCGTCATTTGCTCCTGGTTCGGGGCAGGTTGTTCCATATCCATATTCACCATCCTTTGGAACAACAAAGAAGTATGTGGATAATACAGCTCCGGAAATAGTCTGATCGTCCTTCCCTACGCACCCTAGTCTGTCTTTGACCGTAACGTAGTATTTCGCTGTCCTCAGATTCGAAATATCTGAATAATTGTCATTAGTTATATATTTATTACCATAGCCCAGATTCCCGGTCCACATTATAGAATCGGGCTTTGACCCTTTTGATAAAACAACGGTAAGTACGGCATTGGACCCTCCGTTGCAAAGAAGTGGCTTTTTAATAAATAAATCCTGCAATGGTATCGGATGAACTTTAACTTCACTTATAATGGTTTTCCCCTGGTGACATATATTATTGTCAACTTTTGGTGTAATTGAATAATAAACCGATTGCAGTGTATCGGAGGAATTCTGATATTGACGGCTGATTTTATAATTGAGAGGACGATTATTTTCAGGAGCCATATTACCGCTGACCGAAGGACCCGTAGCACTTACCGTATAATTAAATAAGATTGAGCCTGTTGTCATAACCGTAGGTGACTGAAGAACAATTTCAGTATTTGTCCCATAACAGATTTCAGGTTTAATATTAACCGCAACAACACGTGGAGTAGGATTGACTGTAACAACAACATTTTTAGCAGGACCATCAACACAACCAACTGGACTTACCGGGACAACTCTGTATGTAACTGTCTGGTAATAATCTGTTTGATTTACAAGTTTGTCGGTTATATAATGATTGTTTGATAAATCCGACACCGAAGAAGTGAATCCTGTAACTGAGCCTGATGCGGTTACAGTATATTTGAACGATATAAATCCGCTGGTAAATGTACTTGGACTTGTCAGCTGAATATTTGTAGTAGTGCTGTCGCACTGGGTTATGGCGGCAGGAATAGTGAAAACCTGGGCAATCGGGTTAACTGTTACCGTTGCTGTTATAGAATTGCCAACACAATAAGTTGTTCCCGGACCTGTAGGAATAATGGTGAAGGTCACTGTTATGGGATTATTGGTGGTATTTGAAAAGATCCCTGAAATTTTATCGCTGGTTGTTCCGGAATTTGGCAATGTTGTGGAAATCCCGGAAGGATTGGTCCGTGTCCATGCGAATGTTGTCCCTGGAACATCATTATCTGTTCCTAAAACTATATCCGCAAATGCAATCCCCGGACACTCATTCTGTGCTGATGGCGTTGCCGTGGCAACTGGTATTTTATTAACGGTCAGCAAAACTGTATTAGTGATATTCGTATGCCCCTGTCCATCTGAAACAATACACCTGTACCGATAACCATTCATACTGTACGGGGCAGCAGTCAGATCAAGTTCCCTGGTTGTTGCACCGCTGTATACACCACCATCAGATATATCTGAGAATCCGCTTCCGGTATCAACCTGCCATTGATAGGTAATTGTTCCCCGGCCCCTTACCTTAACATCAAAAGAGGCATCGGATCCTTCGCAGATATCAATACCTGAAGGTTGCCTGGTTATACGTGGCCGACCCATACCGATTGCAAAATCAGTGGTAACAGTTGAAATACCGTTAACTAATGTGGTACGGGTTATTTCTGATGCGGTTACGGTACCATGTGTACCATCAACTTCAAGGTTTCCTCCGTTGGTTCTCTTTATAATACTTGCAGATTGATCAATTCCTGAAAAACCGTTATGGTTAAGGTTCACATTAAAACTGCCTGATGTCATTGGAGACACAGAAGTTAATGACCAATATCCTGTTGTATATCTGTCATATATTTCATTCCCGTCATCATCGAGAGGTAAACCCGCAGTGCCGATGTCTTCTGCTTTGAATTGTGCAGTGAGAGGACCTGATATCAGATCCTGAAACGAAATTTTCATCGGATTATAGAAAGAAGCCGATCCTACAGGATAAAGGTATTCCGGTCCGGTGACCCCGATTGCCCGTTGCAGTTTACCTATAACTGTTCCGTTTGTCCTTATTATTGCCCCAACGGCACTGTTTGAAACTTTCAGGATGTTTCCATTGGAGTTGATATCACCTGCCGACATTGTAAGAATTCCTTTTGCCGTGATATCTGCATTAAGCGTTTTAACGCCGGTTCCCGAAACTGTCAGGTTCCTGTAATCATCGCTTGTAAATACAGTCTGATCCCCATTCCGGAGGTAGTTAACAGTACTCCCTGTACCTGATGAATATGATCCTATACTATTTGTTTCACCCTCCAGATTAAACAGATGCGAAAGATTCCCCCCGCTCATATCTATTGATCCTGCACCGCTGAGATTTCCGGTAAGAGAAACCGTTTTTGTAGTGGTGCCGTTGAAACTTAACGAGCCTTTGATGTCAGCAGCGCCATATATTGCCAGTGTTGTTGTATTGGTTCCCAAATCGAAAGTGCCCCCGCTGACTGTAAGATCTAATCCGACTATTGAATTTCCCTGCAGGATTTTAATACCCGAATTTGAAATAATCAGATTCCTGTAGCTGGCAGTGGGGAAAACAGTCTGATCCGTACCATTGTAATCAACTGTACTTGCACCGGAAGGGCTTGTTGTGAATGTCCCGATAGAATTTGTTGCACCGGCCAGATTTAAGAGATGAGGAAGGCTTCCTCCGCTCATGTCGATCAAACCAGTACCGCCAAGAATGTCTTTTATTGTTGTTGTCTGTGTGGTAATACCGTTAAATTTAAGTGCTCCGTTTACAGTAGCTTTCCCTCCAACTGTCAGGTTAGAAGTAATCGAACTCAGACTAAGAGTTCCGGCTGTAATATACAGATCATTAAGAACGCCCAGGGTACTTCCCGGATTTGAACTCTGTGTTACAGTGTAGCCCGGACTGTTAATTGTGAGCTTATAGAATGTTTCGCCGGTTGATCCATGTGTAATAATCTGATCAGCAACTCCATTCAATGATACTGTTGAGGTACCCGGGTTGAACGATCCAAGATCGGTCCAGTGACCGGTAATATTATAAAATCCGTTACCTGATGTCGATCCCGAACTTCCGTTTGAGTAATTACCTGTGAGAGTTATTGTTCCGTTATTAATCAGAGTACCTGATGCATTTTCAAGATCCTTACTGTTAACCACTACATTTGAAGAAACAGAAATAGCAGCTCCCGTGTTTGAGACGACCTGGGCAAATGACAAATTATGCCATGGTGATAATAACATAATGCACAGAATAATCATGCTCTTAACGGAAGAGCTCATCATTCTATCCCTTACAGGCATTATATGTTTGTTAATTCCGGTCATTCAGTCTCTTTGTCGTGCGGTCTTGCAATCGTGCAGTCGTGCAGTCCATGCAGTTTTTATTTAATTCTTGCTATTATTTTGTTCTTCATTTGTTCCTTAATTTAATTTTCTTCCATTCATCCACTCTTCCACTATTCCATTCTCCTCTTTTCCGGTCTCCTGTCCTCCGGTCTCCGTTCCTTCCTTCCTCATTTCTTCCCCGGCTTCACTTCCATCAAAGTAATATCGAATACCAAAGCTGTGTTCGGCGGAATTACGTTTGGCAATCCGGCAGTGCCATAAGCCAGAACGGAAGGAATAAAGATTCTCCAGACCGAGCCTTCGGGCATTAATTGTACTGTTTCATTCAGACCCGGAATTAAATTAGCTGTCAGAGCAGTAATAGCCTTCTTTTTCTGAAATGTATCTTCAAAAACGGTACCGTCGGGGAAGATGCCGATAGCGTTTATAACAACAGTATCGGCAGCAGCAGGCCTTATTCCTGTGCCTGCTTTTATTACAATATAATGTATTCCGTCGGGTAAGGCTCCCACGCCCGGTTTCCCTTTTAAAGCATTGAATAGTTGTTCTTCCATCTGGCGACTCCTCGTGTTCTGGTTCGAAAGCTGGTAAGCCGCTACAATAGGCGCTATTGTGGAATCGGTTACTGCAAGTGGCTTTTTCTGCAACACGTCGTCCAGCCCTTTTTTGAAAAGAGTCTGGTTACTTATTGAAAAACTGTTCTTTACCATCCATTGGCCAATAAAGGCACCAATGGCATATTGCAAAGTATCTGCCCGGGATGATAATGTTATAATCGATTGGGATGCAGTTGCCTGTCTGGCAGTCTGCTGTTGTGCAGAAAGGCTGATGGTCATCAGTAATGCTGCGAATGTTAAGATTGTAATTCTTTTGCGTTTCATATTTATTTTATCTTTTTACTTTTATCTTTTATCTGAACCATTGTTTGGTGTTTATCGTTTCTCGTTTCCCGTATAAAAACCAATACGCTTTCTTTGTTTTTGTTCATTTTGTTGCTTATCCTTATTTAGCAAGTAGTTTATTGCTTCATAAACATCAGTAAATTTGCTTTCAATTTCTTTTAGTTTAGCTGTTAATTCTTTGTAAGTCAGGGCATATTGCCTTACCATTACATAGGCTCTCATTATTGCTATATTTACATTTATTGCTTTCTCTGAGTTTAATATTCCGCTTAACATTGCAAGCCCCTGCTCAGTAAAAGCATATGGAATGGCTGAAACATTTCTCTTTTTCTGGGATGCGGTCACATTTTGTGACCTCATATTTGATACATTACCTGATGCGGTGGCAATTAATGACCGCATAGACATCCATTCATCTAATGTAAGGCGGAACATAAAATCAATCGGAAATCTTTGCATGTTTCTTTTTACAGCCTGATTCAAGGTCTTTGTTTGCACTTCATAAAGTTCTGCAAGGTCGTAATCAAGCATCACTTTATGTTCCCTGATTTCATAAATTTTACTTTGTATTAGTTGCAGTTCCATTATTACTAATTTTATCTGTTTATCAGGCTGATAATCCTTAAAACTTTCCTTTATTTCGCGAATTGTGGCATACAATTCTTTCTTCTCTGAGTCGTGCATCGTACGCCCTGTTTCCTTTTTATATGCTTTTGCCTATTATTATTTATAACATCTTCCATTCTAATTTCTAATTTCTTATCTATTAGTCATTTCGTCTCCGTTTTACAGCTCGCGGCAGGAGGAGTACGATTTTCCTGTTGCCTTTCGCCTACCGTCTTTTTCTTACTTTTATCTTTTTACTTTTGTCTTTTATCTTTAATCTTTTTCTTCCGGTTCGCGGTTCGCGGTTTGCGGCACAAATCCAACCTTTTATCTTTTTACTTTTGTCTTTTATCTTTCTTCTTCCGGTTTCCGGTTTCCGGTTTCCGGTTTTTCTTCCTTCCGGTTTTTCTTCCTTCCGGTTTTTTCTCACTTTTATCTTTTATCTTTTCCTACCTGTTTAAATCCTATTTTAGGCCGGCTTTGTTGTTCCATTTCCTGAATTTTGGTTTGTTTAAATTGTTCCAGGTATTCAAAAACCAATGCTATTTTATCTTCATGGTCGGTTAATTTGCTGTTTATCTTTTGCATTTCCAATAACAGTTCTTTATTCAAAAGTGTCATCTCCTGCATTTTATTAAATATTCGTACTATTTGAATATTTACTGTTATTGCCCTTTCGGAATTTAATACACTTGCCAGCATTACAGCTCCATGTTCGGTAAAGGCAAAAGGCATATAAGGAGAAAACTTCAGCTTTTTGAGGTGGTCGCAATTTGCGACCAGTTTTTCTTTCTCAGCGATAGTGAGTTGAAACATAAAGTCAACAGGGAACCTTTTAATGTTTCTCTTTACAGCTTCATTAAGTCTTTTTGTTGAAACATCATATAATTCAGCCATATCACTATCAATCATTACCTGCTGGTTTCTTATAATGATAATTTTATTAATTATAACCTCGTCGTCAAGTATAGTGGTCTTTTCAATGTCCTGAATCATTGTTTCCAGTTTTTTGCAGTCCTTAGTCCTAATTTTGTCTATTGTCTATAATACATTTCTTCACTTTTATCTTTTGTCTTGCTATTTGATAATTGCCTTCTGTATTTCGATATTCCCCTCTTGCATTTTGATATTACCCTCTCGTATTTTGATATTACCCTCCTGCATTTCGATACTACCCTCCTGCTTTTCGATACTACCCTCTTGCATTTCGATATTGCCCTTTTGCATTTTGATATTTGCCTCTTGCATTTTGATATTCCCCTTCTTCTTTTTAATCTCCTCCTTCTGTCTTTTGATATTTGTCTTTTTTGTTCTTACTTACACCACCTGCCTTTTTACTTTTGTCTTTTATCTTTCTTTTTCCGGTTCGCGGTTCGTGGCTTTTCTCCCTATCGCCTTCCGCCTACTGCCATGTTATCACTTTTATTTTTTTACTTCTAACTTGAACTTTTTCCTAAAATAGGTCTTCATGTAATTTTTTCAATATGTACTGTTATTTCTCTACAAAAATAAAAGCAGAATCTGCATAGTCTTTATATTACTCCATATATTCTGAATCCTCTTATATACCACGTCCCAGCAGCAGAAGATGCAGTAACGTCAATAGAAATAGGTCCACCTGATGTAAAAGCTTCAGAATATTTAAGAACAGCTCCGATTCTATGACTATCATTTGCATTATTTCCCTTAGCTCTTAACGGGATTGCTTTCTTAGAAGTTCCATCATAAAAGGCTTCAAATGACCAGTTTGCATCAGTGGCACCATTTTGTGTAAGGGTAATATCTGCTTCAACCATTATTTTGGAATATGTATTTGGCAGAACATTAAATGAAACAACATTATTGCTACTTGATGTGCCAGAAGTTTCATTTTCATCAGCATATAATAATACCATAGTCCCAGCAGGGAGGTTTGAAACAGGTAACACTCCATTAGTAAGCATAGCAAAGGTTCTTCTTGTAAAATCTGATGCAGTGCCATAAAAATTAGTACCATCATATTCTACAGCTCCCGCCTCAGGAGTTGACATACTTGTACCAGATGTAAATTTTAACGGGGCAGTATTTGCTGAAGATGTTCCTGCAGCCAGCTGAAGCAACGCAGTGGGATTTGGATATGGAACACTGGGAGATGTATTTAATATTCCTATATAAAGTGGCTTTGCAAAAGCAGCATAGGTATCTCCTATTGATAAAGTAGAATAATCCGGATCAGACCCACCAATTTCGAAAGAAGGGTATCCGGTTCGGGCATATGTTGGTCTTGCTTCAAACCTTATATTTCTTTGAACTGTACCTGAACCACCATCTGAAGTCTTAAAAATAAAATCGATCAATGTTATTGATGGGTCTGTAGTTTCAAAAATAGCTCCGTTCTCATCGTTCCTGTTTCTGAGTCTCAGTATAGAGGGGCCATAAACATCCCCGTCTTGTCTTAGAATAAGTTCCTTGGTTGCCTTCACAGTCCCTGAATTTGCATCTCCGAATTTAAAATCACCTGTACCTGATTCGAGCCTGCCTCTTTCAATATTATTAGCTCTGAAAACAATATCATTATCATCAAGGGTTCCGATAAAATTATTAGATGGATTGGTTCCAGCATTGCCGCCTAGCGACCAATATGAACCAACGCCCACTAATGCCACCGTACCAGATGCATCGGGAAAAGTAATGGTTTTATCTGATCCTGTTGGAGACCATGTTAATGTGCCTTTAATTCCGGTACTTTGTAAGATCAGCTGATCTGATGATGCAGATAAATTAATTGATGGCATTGTCAGAGCTGCTCCAACAGTATTTCCAATTGAAGGAACTCCTCCCGGGCTTGTGACTAATATACCATTATTTGCTGTCGGAATATAACTAAGATTATTGGCAGTTGTTGTATAAAGTAATGTGTTTGTCCCTCCAAAACCTGTAAGACCGGTTCCTCCATTTGCTACGGTTACTGTACCTGTTACATTTGCTGCGGTACCTGTTGTATTTGCTGCATTATCAGGTATGTCTCCGCTTAAAAGAGTCGGTAACTGTGCATGAGGTAATGTGCCAGTTGTAATATCTGATGCTGAAATTGTTACATTTGAGCTTAAAGCGTAACCATTTACTGTTGTACTAGTTAATGCTCTGTTCGATAAGTCAGTGGTAAGATTTATAACCTGGCTCTCTGCTATATTTGGTATATCTATCGCAGTAGCTGCTGTCAAACCACCCGATCCGTCTGCTTTTTGTAATGCATTACCTGTTGTTGCTGGTACATAATCTGTTTTTGCCACTGCAGAACTAAATCCTCCTGATCCGTTTCCCTTTAAAATTGAACTCCCTGATGTGGCCGGAGCATAGTCTGTCCCAACAGTTGCTGCAGAGATTGCAGTGCCGTTTCCTTTTAAGATGCCAGAAACTGAAGTTGATAAAGTAATGGCTGGAGTGGTTCCTGCATTTACTACCGTTCCTGAAAGACCGTTTCCAGAAACAACAGAAACAGTTGTTACAGTCCCATTTGTCGGGGTTGTCCATAACAGACTTCCTGCAGTAGCTCCTGCTGTAAGCACTTTGCCACTATTTGTAGTAGAGGTTGCTATTACATGCAGATTTCCATCTCCTGTTGGGTGAGTATAATTATTTGCACCATCAGCCACATTCAAAAGTGTTCTTACTTGTGCTGCTGTTAAATCTTCTACGTTCCCTGGTCCTGCTGTAACTCTTCCTTTAATTGTTGCTGTTGCAACCGTAGCTAACTTCGCATTGGTAACTGTATTATTGGTTATTGTCAGAGCATCCGAACCTGTTACGTCGCCTGTATGAGTGGCGTTTGTTACAAGCCCGCTATAAAGAGTATTTACAGCATTATCGCCTGTGTTTGTTCCACTTACTGTTGCATTATCTGTGGCTTCAAGTGTCTTCCCTGCTGCAATTGTTAAAGTACCGGTTCCGGTGGTAATTGTATTACCATTAATGGTTGTTGCTTTAGCTACTCCGAGAGTTGGTGTAATAAGTACCGGAGAAGTATCCATCACAAATT
This sequence comes from Bacteroidales bacterium, assembly GCA_021371855.1. Taxonomy (GTDB): domain Bacteria; phylum Bacteroidota; class Bacteroidia; order Bacteroidales; family VadinHA17; genus LD21. The sequence goes on from JAJFVL010000068.1 coordinate 115,397, forward strand.
TGCTCCCTGTCCCTGTCTGAGAGGCAACGCTTGTCGCATTACCTACACTTGTGATGGGACCCGTCAGATTTGCGTTTGTCGTTACCGTTGATGCCAGTGTAGCTGTTGCCGCATTTCCATTTAATGCTGCGGTAATAGTTCCTGCACTAAAATTCTGTGAAGCATCTCTTAATACTATTGTATTTGCAGTATTTGATGCGGTAGCCGTTGTTGCCGAGTTGGCAACCTTGCCAACTGTTGAAATTGTTGCAAGTTTTGTGTCAGCAATTGAAGCAGTGGCAGAAATTTTGCCGTTATCAATAGCTCCTGCTGAAATAGTTGGAAGATCTGCAGTACCTGATAAATCTCCCGCTAACTTTACTTTTCCCTTTATTATCGTTGTAGCATCGGGAGTGGCAGTGGTAACTGCATCTGATACAAACGCTGTTGTTGCTATTTGTGTTGTATTGGTACCAGGTGCTGCTGTTGGTGCTGAAGGCGTACCTGTTAATGTTGGGGAAGCCAATGGAGCTTTTGAATCCAATGCTGTTTGTGTAGCTGTTGATATTGGTTTATTCGCATCACTGGTATTATCTACATTCTCTAATCCTAAATTGGTCTTCGCTCCAACAACAGTTGATGAGCCCGTCCCTCCGTTTAATATAGCAACTATACCCGTTACATTTAAAGATGTTCCACTTACATTTCCTGTTACATTCCCTGTTAAGCTACCAGTTACATTCCCCGTAAGTGGTCCGATAAATTCCGTTGCCGTAATCTTCCCCGTGCTGAAATCACCATTTGCATCCCTTAATACAATTGTACTCGGTGTATTAGAGGTTGTGGCTGTTGTTGCCGAGTTGGCAACCTTGCCAGCTGTTGAAATAGTCCCCAGCTTCGTGTCTTCTATCCCTGCTGCTGCATCTATATCTGCATTGACTATCGTTCCATCAGATATTTTCACGGTCGTTACTGCACCGGTTCCAATCAATGTTGCACCTGTGTTGTCTATCGTTACATCTCCACTTGTCGATACCGAATTCCATTGTGTACCATTCGCTACAAGTATATTATTGTTTGTTGCTGTTGTGCTACCTAATGGAACTCCCTTTATTCTGTTTACAGTTAATGCACCTGTATTAATTATCGTCGCGTCGCCACCCATCGTTACTGATGTCGCAACATTTGAAGCATTACCTACCAGAATATTTCCATTTGTCAGTGTTGCAGTTTGTTTCGCATCAATCTCTCCCTGTAAGGTCGCATCAGCATTTGTTCTGTTGGTTGTCTCTGTCGCCAGATTTGTCGTCAGGGTACCCTCTGCCGCTGTAGCCCGGGTTACCTCTGCTGTCAGGTTGGTGGTTAATACACCTTCCGCTGCCGTGGCTCTCGTTACTTCATTCGAAAGATTCGTCGTTAATGTTGACTCAGCTCCTGTGGCCCGCGTAATCTCACCCGCAAGGTTATCGGTCGTTGTTTTTAGCTGTGCATCCAAAAGATTGTCTGCTACCTTCAGACTAGTTGCTCCCTGAAGGTAAGTTGTTGACGAATTTGCCAGATAGCTCCCATCCGTTTCAAGACCCGATCCTGTCTCTATTGTGTTAACCTCTGTCTGCAAATCTGTTATGTCAGTCGCACTTGCGGCTATGTTATCTGTATTCAGCTTTACCTGTGCATCTATCTTCTCATCTGCATCTTTCAGGCTTGATGCTGTCTTTATGTAGTTCGTACTGCCATTGGCCGTATATGCTCCATTCGCTCCCAATCCTGCTCCTGCCTGTGTTGCATCAAGCTCCGTCTGTTGATTGTTGAACTGTGTCTGTATTGGGGCAGAAACATTATTCAGATAACCAAACTCTGTATTGTCGACAGTTCCTGCAGCAAGTTTTGTAGCTTCAATTGCTGCTGCTGCATCTATATCTGCATTGACTATCGTTCCATCCGATATCTTTCCTGTCGTGACCACACCTGTCCCGATCAATGTCGCACCTGTATTATCTATCGTTAGATCCCCATCCATTGTGACAATCACCGGCTCCACTCCTGTTGATCCTACTAATATCTGCCCGTTATTCATTAACCCTGCTTCAACTATCTTATCTCCCCTCGATACCATAACCCTACCGTTATTAAGAGCTGCTCCGGAATTTGTGCCTCCGTTAGCTATCGGCAATATCCCTGTTACCTTATTGGTAAGGTTTATTGTACCATCTGCTATATCATCATTTACTACCAGTCCATATGCCGGTGCTCCTGATGTATTTCCATGAAGAACAGTAGTTGTGGTTCCCTTTTCTCCCTGCACTACTGCAGTACCATTCGATATCATTATTGACGAACCATCAAGTGCCGTCCCTGAGTTCGTCCCTCCGTTGGCTATCGGTAACACTCCCGTCAGATGCTGACTTAAATCAACCTTACCCCATTGAGGTGCTGTCGCTGTTCCTCCGCTTAGCAACACATTACCTGTGGCTACATCTGCTAATCTCGCAAATCCGGTCGTTGTCCCGTAAAGAAGATCGCCTACCGTTCCGCCTGAAAGATCAGTGTTTGTCCCTCCATTAGCCAGTGGCAGAATACCTGTCACCTTGCTTGTAAGGTCGATCGTTCCATCGGCTATATCCACATTCAATATGGTTCCATCAGCTATTTTGCCTGTGGTTACAGCCCCGGAGCTTATTGTTGTCAGGCCTGTATTGTCGATCGTCACATCACCACTTGTTGCAACTGAGTTCCATGAAGTGCCGTTTGCCACCAGCAGATGTCCATCAGTCACTGTTGTAACTCCCAATAATGACCCATTTATCCTCGATACTGTCGGATCCGGATATGTCCCGCTTAAATCACCCCCGGCTGGTCCTCCGGGTGTTGTACCTGTTATCAGTGTTGTCCCTGCATAAGTCAATCGTCCCTTGATGTCAACTATGAAGTTGCCAACATGTGTGGCATCACCATACGATCCGGCTGTAACTCCCGTATTGGCCAATGTCAGTATACCTGTATTGGCAATGGTCGCATCTCCTCCCAGGGTCACTATCTGCGGAGCTGATCCAGTGCTCCCTGTTATGACCTGTCCGTTGTTCATTGCCCCGGCTTCAACTATGCTTCCTCCGCTGGATAACATAATCCTGTTGTTGCTCAGCGGACCGGCCCAGTTGGTTCCTCCGTTAGCTATCGGTAATATTCCTGTTACCTTATTCGTAAGGTCTATCGTGCCATCTGCTATATCGGAGCCTGTTACAAGACCTGATGAAAGCAATCCTCCTGCTGCATTGTGTACTACTCCCGCTGTAGTAAAGCCCGGCATAGTTATAGTGTTTGATGAACCGCCTATCGTAACCGCTCCTGCTGAGCTCCCGGTGTTAATGTTCGTCGGATTGCCGGAATTATCATTCAGATTAATTGCTCCCCCTGATATCGTTGTTGCCCCTGATATTGTCGCTCCTGCCTGACCAGTCAGCAACCCCGCTGATGTGATCGTCCCGGAGCCTGTCGTCGAGATATTACCGCTTGTGGTCACTGCATCTCCC
>JAJFVL010000023.1 GCA_021371855.1 Bacteroidales bacterium
GATATAGGCCAACGGCCGGAAATCGTCGACAGGAGGGAAAGGCTGGGTGATCTCGAAATCGACACGATGATCGGGCAAAATCATAGGGGCGCCCTGCTGACCATCAATGACCGGGTGAGCAGCATGGTCGTTATCGAAAAGCTGAACGGCAGGGATGACAAGGATCTCGCCCTAAAGGTCATTGAACGCCTGTTGCCCTCATCATACTTAATGTTGGTGTAAGAACCGGGAATAGTGTTTGGTTGAGCTTCTATTGAAAGCCATGTAAATAATAATAAAGCAACTGATAATAAGATTTTCATACCTGAATGTTTATTAATTAACATAAATCTGATTTTAGTTTACCTATTAATTCCAACTGAAATCAGAAGTATAACTGAACCCTTGCGAGGACCTTTCCTCTGGAAGTGTCAGCTGGCTTTAATAAGTTGCCATCCCTGCTCGTCGGAGTATAAAGGTCGTTACCAAACCAATCATTCTGAAAATTAAGCTGAAACTTTACATTGTAATTCAGATAATAGTTTATACCCAGAGTCATCGTAGTTACCTGATTCCTCTCTATAGATACCGGATTTCCGGATTCGTCATAGAACCCAATAACATTAACTAGTGAACCTGCATCCACCCGGAGGTTTTCTATTCTGGCAGCAACCTCAAAGCCACTTTCCATTGCCCTGATTTTGTCCTCTCCCGTGATAAGATAAGTAATATCAACGTCCCAACCCTGGATTACTGCATCAAGAGTGGACAAAGCCTGTTTTTCAACGTTTCGAATATAATCAGCGCTTATACTGAAGGGACCGTGGATCCATTGAAAGTCTCCTCCCATTGCCAGCCGTGTACCTTTGGTAGCAATTCGTGGAAAGAATTCGAAACCAAGCGGAGTACGTGGACGAAGGTCAACACCCTCCGGGCGGTTACCTTCGTATAGTACATAGCCAGCAAATCGTGCATTTTTCAGCCATTCAAAAGAGGAAGTGACAAATGGATAAAATGCTATCCGTCCGACGTATTCAAATGTTTTGTCCGTGGTTTTCACACTGCCGCCATGACCATTAAACATTCCTAATCCATACTCAAAAATTCCACCGAGGGGAGAGCCAAAATTATGAACCATTACACCGATATCTTCTGCCGGTGAAACCACTGTCGCTACTATTGACCGTTCAATAAAATCAAGGTATTTCTCCGGAAGTAAAACTTCTGAGCTAAAAGGTTCCTTGAATTGACCAATCCGAACCTGTGCATTAGGTATATAACCAAAATTCATCCATGCAAAAATTAACTCAGCACCGCTACTGCCAACATTTGTCTCCAGGTCATAATCAATTTTTCCATAGAGTTGTCCCTCAAAACCAAGACGAAGACGACGTGTGAGGAAGGTAGATGCTTGTTTGTCATCTGTATTTATTTGTGTGCCACTTTGTATCAAGCGAAAATCAGTATGAATTAATCCGAACGGGCGAAAAATGAATGATCCGTCCTTGCTGCGAACGTAGAATCCGTGGTCAAAACCTGCTAAATCATCCTGATCCTGGGCAAAAACAGGATAGCTTAACACATTCAGAAAAATCAGAAGAAAAAATAACTGCTTCGGTTTAATTATTTTCATATTCAGTCTCCTTTCGTTATATTAAGACCATCGCCAAGCTAAAATCATTATTAAAAAGATGCTACCATAAATGATAGGAATCAGATAATGCCTGGGAAATACCTCGTTTAAAGTGAAAATTTTTACAGTTTAGGTGTAAATTGTGACAATTCGTATATGCCAAGTTGCTTTTCAATATTGGCTACTTTTTCAACCATCGTATCAAACCCGTCTTCGCCGAAGAGTTCATGCTCCTTGTCTTCAAATTCTTCGCCAAGGGCAAAATATTCATTTTTAGAAACGATTTTTCGTATTGAAGGGAA
>JAJFVL010000030.1 GCA_021371855.1 Bacteroidales bacterium
TCCAATGTGTTGATTATGGGTGAAAGTGGTACGGGAAAAGAACTTTTTTCACAGGCAATACATAATTACAGCAACAGAAAGGATGAATCTTTTGTTGCATTAAACTGCGGTGCAATACCAAGGAACCTGATAGAATCTGAATTGTTTGGGTATGAAGGAGGAGCTTTTACAGGTGCAAAAAGCACCGGTCAACCTGGGAAATTTGAAATTGCAGACGGTGGTACGATTTTTTTGGATGAAATCGGTGAAATGCCGCTGGATATGCAGACCGGTCTGTTGAGAGTCCTTGAAGAAGGTACAGTGAGCAGGGTTGGCAGCGTCAAGGAGATTGTTGTGGATGTAAGAGTGATTGCAGCTACCAACAAAGATCTGATTGAAGAGGTGAAAAATGGTAATTTCCGTAAGGATTTGTTTTACAGGCTAAATGTCCTTCCCGTAAGGCTGCCGCCGTTAAGGGAAAGAAAAGCTGACATACCTCTTCTGAGTCAGTTTTTTATGAAAAGAATATCTATGAAACTTAACAAGAAAAGTGTAAATATCAATGAGAGGACTATGAAATCCTTTTTGGAATATGAATGGCCAGGAAATGTAAGAGAACTGGAAAACATAATAGAGCTGATCATAAATACTGAATCTATTCCAGACAGCTTTATCAAGGCAGACAGCTATGCCGATGCCAAAGCAGAAGCTGAGGTAAACCAAAATGAATCACAACAGGCTGCCGCCTTGAAAGTAATGAATGAAAACCTGAAACTGGAAGTCGTTGAAGTACAACATATAATGAAAGTTTTAGACTTATACAAGGGGAACATTACTTTGGCTGCACAAGCATTAGGTATTGGGAGAAATACAATTTACAGAAAAATAGAAAACATAAGGATGATCTGTTCTGAAATAGAGCAGCGTTCCAATTTGTAACACGTAATATCGATAATTTCTGTTCCATAACAGAACAATTCTTAATTAATTATTAATTTCATTCGAATACCTCCGCACTTTGACGGGGGTATTTTGTTGGCACGAATCTTGCTAATTATATAGCAGGAGCTATTTTCCAGCAAGCCATTAAGAACCGGAAGTTCCAGGCTACAGTAGGTCTGCAAAGTATAATACTCTTTTTCTCATCATAAATCATTGTTGCCTGGCCTTCTTCGGTTCTTACGGCTGCAGCGAAATAATTGCTAGAATGAATTTTATTAAAGATATAGATTTGGGTATTCGGTTATTTTATATATTGGTTTTTTTATATTAATAAAATTAAACTATGCAAGGGGTTATTTTAATGAAGCAATACAATGTAGTCTCGTCCTATCGACGCCGTGATTTTCGGCGAACCGAGAACATGAAGATGATACCTGTGGAACAGGCTGTTGGAATGGTAATGCCGCACGATATGACGGAAATTATCCCGGGTAAATCTAAAGGCGCAGCATTCAAAAAAGGGCATATCATAAAAAAAGAGGATATTCCTCGATTACTTAATATGGGGAAAGAACACATATTTGTTATACAGTATAAAGATGGCGATATTCACGAAAATGAAGCGGCCATCAGAATGGCAAGAGCAGCTGCAGGCCAGGGTATAACATTTTCTGAGCCGTCCGAGGGGAAAGTAAACCTTTTGGTAAACCGTACGGGACTTCTTAAAGTAAATACCGAAGCATTATTCGAAATTAATTCTATAGAAGAAATTGTTGTTTCAACACTTCATTCTGACCGGCTGGTTGATGAAAATACTATTGCCGCCGCTGCAAAAATAATACCTTTAAAAATAGAAGAAAACAAGATAGCATCAATGGAAAAGATCTGTTCAGAGAATTTTCCCGTTATTCAGGTAATGCCTTTGCTTAAATTAAAGGCCGGTATTGTGACAACCGGAAATGAAATATATTATAAAAGAATTCCCGACAAATTTGGCCCGGTTCTTATTGAAAAGTTCAAAGAATTGGGATCTGAAGTAATCAATCAGATTTTTTCAAAAGATGATCCCAATATGATAGCAGAATCTATCAAGACATTAATAAAAGAAGGAGCAGATATTATCCTGGTTACAGGAGGGATGTCAGTTGATCCTGATGATGTTACCCCAACCGGAGTAAAGATGGCCGGAGCACAAATATTGTCTTATGGTGCTCCCACGATGCCGGGAGCTATGTTCCTGCTTTCGTATATTAAGGATATTCCGGTATTAGGGCTGCCGGGATGTGTTATGTATAACAAAAGAACCATCTTTGATCTGGTGGTACCGAGATTGGCGGCAGGCGAAAGAATTGAAAGAAAAGATATTATCAGATATGCTCACGGAGGATTATGTTCAGGCTGTAAAGATTGCAGATACCCGAACTGTGGATTTGGCAAAGGGTGATGTAAACCTATCCTAGCAACATGCAAACAGGGCAGTCTTGAAAAACAAACTCTTAAGAGAATTGGGGTGAAGATCGGATGAATTTAACAGAAAAAAACGAATACAATTTAATCATTTCACCAGAAATACAGAGTGACTTGGAAAAAAGGTTTATCTTCTTTGAAGATATTGAAAAAGTTGTGGCACATTCCAAAATAACCGGACAACGCTTTTTCAATTCTGAAGATTCCAGCTATCTGGCAAATCTGCGAATAGACAATGTAACTTACTGGGTACGGTATAAAGAACAAGAAGACGGGATGCAAATAATAACTGTTTACAGCCACAGAATGGAAATAGTGAAGGAGTAGATCTTGTGAATGTGGTAAATGAACATGACATGTCATGGGTATGTGATAAATGCAAGGAAAAATTGGTCAAAAGCAAAGTAAATGTTACCTACCTGGGAGGGCATTTTGAAGTGGAGTTGTTGAAGTGCCCTAAGTGTAATAATGTATTTATCGGCGAGGATCTGGCCCTGGGCAAGATGTTGGAGGTCGAAAAAGGACTGGAGGATAAATAAACTTTTTTGCTTGGCCTGAATAATAGATACCTTGAACTTTTATTATAGTTGAAAAGGGAGGGGACAGAGCATGGATGATATGGCTTTTGAAATGTTTAAGCTATTCAATGCAGGCTATCGCTGTACTCAAATTATGATGAAAATGGCACTGGATCAAGAAGAAAAAGAGAATGAGGACTTGTTAAGAGCTTTAAATGGTTTTTGTATAGGTATTGGCAGTGCTCCGAAGATATGTGGAGTGCTGACAGCGGGAATTGCGATCCTGGGCCTTTATGCAGGAAAAGGGAATGACCTTGAATATCCCAAACCAGGGTACTCCGGTATGGTTGATGAATATTCTGAATGGTTTGAAGCAGAGTTTGGCGGTAACGAATGCAGCGATTTGATAGGCGTAGTCAGTTTTACAGATTGGAATACCAAGCAGGAATATAAATTAAAATGCGGTAATGTACTGATGAAAAGTTACGAAAAGATACAAGAAATTCTGATGAATCACGATTATGAATTCGGATGCCGGGAATAAACCTGGATACTGAGAAAGGAATAGTCTATGGAACGGACGCCGCTTGAAAGCTGGATAATGCAGAAAATTGGTATGGGGGAAAGCCAAAAAGCTTTAGAAAGATATCAATTAGATAAATTAAAAGAGACTATTTCATATGCCAGGAAAAACAGCGTATTTTACAAGCAACATTTAATGAATATTAAGGAAGACAGGATTGACTCCTTTGACAGTTTTCAGGATATTCCATTCACATTTCCGCATCATATCGGGCAAAATCCATTTGATTTCGTGTGCGTTCCTCAAAGAGAGATTAAAAGGATAATAACCATAACAAGTTCCGGTACTACCGGGGAAGAAAAAAGAATATTTTTCACAGAAGCAGATCTTGAACTGACAGTTGATTTTTTTAAATACGGTTTCAAACCGATGCTTTCCAAGCAGGACAGGGTGCTTGTTCTTTTCCCGGGAAACTCTTATGGGAGTGTGGGTGATGTAATCAAAAAGTCATTGGATATTTCAGACGTTGTGAATTTTGTACAGGGAGTCATGGTCAATCCTGATGCAACAGCCAAATTTATAATTGAAAACAAGATAAACGCAATTGTTGGAATACCAATGCAGGTACTGTATTTTAGCCGGATTCACAGTGAAATCTTTAAAAACAATATAGAAAAAGTGCTCTTAAGTGCTGATTACGTACCGGAAGTTTTGATAAGCGAACTAAGCAATATATATGGTTGCAGGGTCTTTACGCATTATGGTTCTTCAGAAATGGGTTATGGCGGAGGAGTTGAATGCGGAGCTTTGAACGGCTACCACTTAAGAGAGGCAGATATATTTTTTGAGATTATTGATCCGGATACAGGTAAGCCGGTTGAAGACGGACAATACGGGGAAATAGTATTTACAACCTTAATCAGACAGGCAATGCCTTTAATTCGCTACCGGACTGGCGACATAGCTTCATTTTCTTCGGCCCCATGTGAGTGCGGTACATTTCTGAGAACTATGACCAGAGCGTTGGGGAGAGCGGATAACCGTGTGAAATTGGGTGGGGAACAATTCCTATATCTCCGGGAACTGGATGAAACGATCTTAAAATATAAGGATGTTTTGGATTACAAAGCCAGTATTACAGATCAAAATCTTCTCAAAATTGAAATAGCAACAGAAAATAAAGCAATTTTAAAAGATGTTGAAGAAAGTATGCAAACATTGTTATATAAAAAGCTCGGGTACAAAATGGATTTTGCAGTAATTGCAAATCCTGACAGCAAGCCGGAAAAAATAATCAATAGCATGATAAAAAGAAAAATCAGCGATTTTAGGGGAACCGGAATATGAAAAATGCCAGCATTGCAGCAATTATTATATCTGGCGGCTATTCCTCAAGAATGGGGAGTTTTAAACCGTTTCTGAAATTTGGGGAAAAATCAGCCATCGAAATAATTATTGATACTTATAAAAACGCCGGAATTAATAAAATTATCGTTGTAGCAGGTTACAAAGGCAGTGAAGTCGCAGAAAAACTTAAGGATTCAGGTACGACGTGCATCCAAAACGAAAACTTTGCAGAAGGAATGTTTACCTCGGTAAGAAAAGGTGTAAAAGCTTTGGATACTAGTGTTTCAGCTTTTTTTATGCAGCCGGTGGATATTCCTCTGGTAAAGAAGAATACCATCGAAGTACTGAAAAATAAGTATCTGGAAAGCGGTAAAGGTGTCATATACCCTGATTTTTGCGGCACAACGGGGCATCCTCCGCTGATAGGCTGCAAGTACAGGGAGGCAATTTTAAGCAGTAACGGGGAAGGCGGACTGAAGAGTATTTTAAAAGAATTTTCTTATGATTCAATATCCGTACCTGTTTCTGACAAGACAATACTAATGGATATGGATACTCAAGAAGACTATGAAAAACTGCTGGAATATTTTAATGCCGCTGCACCTGATATGGAAGAGTGCTGCAGCATTTTGGACATATACCAGGTGCCGGAAAATATTATAAGACATTGCCGGAAAGTTGCCGAGGTGTCGGTTGAAATTTTACGCAGTCTGGATAACTTAGGATACGGACTTAATGAATGTGCCTTAAAGGCTGCGGCGATGCTTCATGATATAGCCAGGAAGGAAAAAAACCATGCCCGGGCAGGAGAAAAGATTTTGCAGGAGATTGGGTATGGGAAGGTAGGTTCTATCATAGGCAGTCATACTGATATTGAAATAGATGATACAGTGAGAATTACAGAAGGTGAAATACTGTATCTCGCAGATAAACTTGTCAGGGAAGATAAATTAATATTCATTGAGGAAAGATTCAATCATTCCTTCAATAAATGTCCGGATAACCCTGAAGTTTTAAGAAAGATAGAAAATAGAAGGGATGCCGCCTATAAAATAATAAAAAAAATTGAGGCAGCAGGCCAAGGCTTTATATATGGATAGAAAAATATTCCTGTTAAGACATGGACAGATCGATTATGGCATTGAAAAACGTTATATAGGTATAACTGATTTGCCGTTAAGTAATGCCGGTATTGGGCAAGTGACCAGGCTAAAGGAGTATTTTTCAGGTATAGAAATTGAGAAAGCCTATACCAGCCCGTTAAAAAGGTGTTTGCAAACTGCGGATATCCTGCTTGAGGGCAGCAGTATTAGCAGGGAAGTCATTGCTGAATTAAAGGAAATTAATATGGGGGATTGGGAGAACCAGACAATAGATTATATTAAAGACCACTTTCGCGAAATGTATGAAATAAGGGGTGCAAATATTGATACCTTTGTTCCTCCCGGGGGAGAAAGTTTTGCACAGCTGCAAAAAAGGGTCATGCCGGCCTTCGAATATATTACCGCTAATACTGCGGGAAACATTCTGGTTATAAGCCATGCAGGAGTAAACAGGGTGATATTAAGTAAACTTTTAAATTTTCCCTTGCAGGATGTATTTAAGATAAGCCAGCCTTATGGCTGTGTAAACCAGCTTAGCTGGGATATAAAATGCCGCAGATGGCAGTGGGAGCAAGTGCAGGTAAACCAGAGTTAAATTGGAAGAGGGGTATAAGAGAATGAGTTCAGATATTTACAGGAGCTTGAAAAATGAATTGGATATAGGGAAAAAAGCTGTAGTGGCCACATTAATGAATGATGGAGACAGCGGAGAAGCACATAAAAAATTTATTCTTACCGAAGAGCAGTTACACACTTCCGATACCATTCATTACCTGGATGAATCAACTGTTAATAAGGCCCAATTTGCTTTGCAGACAGGAAACCTTCAATATTTTCAGGCTGCGAATGGGGCAAATATTTTGATTGAGCCATATTTTCCGGAATCCCGCCTCATAATTTTGGGCGGCGGCCATATTGCTAAACCTTTAGCTGAATTTGGCTCTAAAGTTGGATTTTCAGTTACTGTTGTTGATGACCGGCCAATGTTCGCCAACCAGCAAAGATTCCCGGATGCTGAGCAGGTAATTTGTGAGAGCTTCAATAAATGCTTCGCTCAGCTTAATTTGAATGAATCTTCTTTCGTAGTTATTGTGACCAGGGGACATCGGCATGATTTTGATTGCCTGAAGCAGGTATTGAACTATAAAACAGCGTATACAGGAATGATTGGTTCTAAACGGCGCGTAAAAATTGTTAAAGAACAGCTTTTAAATGAAGGCTACCCGACTGAACTGATAAATACGGTTAATGCTCCCATTGGCCTTGAAATAGGAGCAGTTACACCTGAAGAAATTGCAATATCCATAATAGCTCAGGTCATTAGCTATAGAAGGCTGGTAAGCACAGCAATAAACGGTACGACTTCTGTTAAGGTAAATTGGCCTGAACTTGACAGGCCGGTATTGGAAGAACTATGTAAAGATACGGTGGACCCAAAGACACTTATTACAATAATTGCCACCAAAGGTTCGGTGCCGAGAAAAGCAGGAGCTAAAATGCTGGTATGGCCGTATGGAAAGCTTTTGGGAAGTATTGGCGGCGGATGTGCTGAGGGAGAAGTTATTAATATTGCCCGGCAGATGATAGGAAGCGGCGGGTCAAAGATTTATGATATCGATATGACAGGTCAAATCGCCGAAGATGAAGGCATGGTTTGCGGCGGAATTATGCGCGTGTTGATAGAAGACTATAACGGATAAACGGAGAATTCCAGGAGCATTTTTAATGCGACATGGGCACCCCCCATGCACGTAAGGACATACCCACAGGGCATACACCACTAGGTAGGAAAATAAATATGAGATAAGTCTAGTATAGCTAGACCTCCTTGGAATAATGAGAAGCTTCAGCTTCTCTACATATTAATTCAAAATTCACAATTCATAATTTTCTAAATAAATGTTCCGAAACAGAGCAGTGTTCCAATTTCTAACAATATAATTCCGATAATTAATGTTCCATAACGGAACAATCATTAATAAATATTAATTAAATTCCGATACCTCCGTACTTTGACGGAGGTTTTTTTGTTGGCACGAATTTTGCAAATTAAGTAGTAGTTGAAAGCTGCTCTAAATTGCTAACAACAAAATTAACTACTTAAAGGAGGTGCAACTGGTATCGCAAATGCGGTAACCAGGGAATCATGAGCAAAATTTTAATGATTTCTCCTAAGAAATGTAACAACTGTAAGACCTGTGAGGCAGTTTGCCCAAATTCCGCAGTAAACGTAATAACGTTTGAAGAGGTGAAAGTTTCAGTACCGATAATGTGCATGCAGTGTGAAGATGCTGCGTGTATGATGGTTTGTCCTACAGGAGCTATGTCGAGAGATGAAAACGGTGCGGTTGTATCTGATCCGGGTAAATGTATTGGATGCAAAGTTTGTGCTAGCGCTTGTCCTATGGGAAATATTCACTACAGCACCACTAAAAAGAGAATAATGAAGTGCAACCTGTGCGATGGCGACTCACAATGCGCCAAATACTGTCCTACCAGGGCAATAGAGTACCTGGATGAAACCAAGGCCAACCTAAACAAGAAAAAGGCACTTGCAGCAAAGTTTTCAGAATTGTTTAATTAGATGCAAGTTTAAGCGGATTCTTTAAATGCAGCTGCGGATAATGCTGCAGTTCAAGTATAGGTTAGGTTCATGTAGTAGTTTCTAGATAGTTAAGAATAAAACAAGGAGATGATCACATGATTGAGAAAACCTTATTAATAAATGGAGTTAAAAAATTAATCACAGCGGATCCTGAAGAAACCCTTGCGAATGTATTAAGAAAACAACTCTTGCTCACAGGAACCAAGATTGGCTGTGGTGGATTAGGAGAATGCGGTGCATGTACGGTTATATGGGACGGCATGCCTGTGAGGTCTTGTCTTTACACAATGGAAAGAATACCGGATAATGCTCAGATTACAACCATCGAAGGCGTAGGCACTAAGGATAACCTCCATCCTCTGCAGCTTGCTTGGATGGTTCACGGTGCTGCTCAATGCGGATTCTGTACTCCGGGATTTATTGTTTCTGCTAAAGCTTTGTTGGATAAAAACCCGGATCCTACCAGAGAAGAAGTAAGAGCTTGGTTTCAGGCCAACAGAAATCTCTGTAGATGTACAGGATACAAACCATTAGTGGATGCAGTTATGGATGCTGCCAAGCTAATGAGAGGTGAAATTAAAAAAGAAGATTTGTGGGTTAAACTGAAGACTGGCGACAGTATGATTGGATCAAAATTAGTCCGTCCATCCGCTGAAGCAAAAGTT
>JAJFVL010000039.1 GCA_021371855.1 Bacteroidales bacterium
TAAACAAGTATACAGCCCAATATGGACAACAATTTTCCCGATACCGGTGTTGAGTGGAAATTTTTCAGAGTCACCATTCTCAGCTTTAAACTGATGTAAATTTACTGATTGAAAAAGGTTATTAGACAGACTGCCGTTATAGCCAATGCTCTGGTAAGGTATACTATGACTACCGACGCACAAGCAAGAGTTTGGCTACCTCCAAACACATGCTTTTTTGCCATCAAGCATGTTCAGGGACAACACTCTAAAAACAGAAAAATCCTTTGATCATGAAAAATATTTTATAAAATATTTGGACAATTGAAAACACAGATCTACATTTGTAGAGTTATCTAATTAAAAGTAGAGCAGTATGCACCTTACAAACGCTGAAGAACAAATAATGAAATTACTCTGGAGATTAGACAGAGCTTTCATTCGTGACCTTCTAAATGAATTTCCAGATCCTAAACCTGCATCAACAACGGTTTTAACATTATTGAAGCGAATGATTGACAAAGAATTTGTCAGTTATAAGCTGTTCGGAAATTCGAGAGAATACTACCCTTTGATCAAAAAGTCAGATTACTTTTCGGACCACATTAATGGACTGATCAAAGACTTCTTTAACAATTCAACTGCTCAATTCGCTTCATTTTTCGCAAATGAAACAAACATGAATCAGGATGAATTAAAAGAATTAAGAGATTTGGTTGACAAGAAAATTGCATCAAAAAAGACAAAAAAATGACAGCCTACATTATTAAATCAAGCTTAAGCCTTGTCTTAATGTTTGGGCTTTACTGGTTCCTTCTCAGACAGGAAAAACTATTCGTTTTCAACAGGTTTTTCCTTCTTTTCGCTATCCTCTTTTCTTTAATTATTCCTTTTATATCTATTCCTGTAACCCTTTGGAATAAAGAAGTCCAGAGAGATATTACTTCCGTATTGCATACTAATATTCCTGAAATTATTACAATACAAAATCCTGCCAGTTTCAACTTATATTCATCATCTTCTCAGGTGCTCAGCTCTCAAATTAACATTTCAAAAATATTTGTGTTTCTTTATTTTTCTGGTGTAATTGTTTTTCTGTTCCGTTTTCTCAGAAATATCTTTTATATATCTCGCCAGATAGTAGTATCTGATAAGATTAATTACTTAGGGGAAAGATTGGTTTTGATTGATCATGAGATAAATCCATATTGTTTTTTCAATATGATATTTGTAAACAAACAAGACTATCTGAATAATAAGATTGAGAAAGAACTTCTATCTCACGAACTTGAACATATAAAACAATCGCACTCAATTGATGTAGTTTTAGTTGAACTTATACAAATTATTTATTGGTTTAATCCTATTCTCTTTTTATATGGCAGAGCAGTAAGAATCAATCATGAATATATAGCTGATAATAATGTCGTTCAGAGTTCTTCAGACATTAAAAGCTATTCGGACAAACTGATAAGTTTTATTAGCAACAATATAAATGTTCCGTTAACAACTGGATTTAATCAATCTTTGACAAGGAAACGATTGATAATGCTGACAAAATCCAAGCCTAACAGAATCAATGCTGGTATAAGAATCTGTTTGATCGTAAATTTGATAGCGGTTTTCTTTTTTTTGATGAGTTTTAAAAATTCAAATGCTCAGTCTAATGTTTCAATGACAAGTAATATTGTACCCGAGAATATCCAACAATTAGGCAGAGAGGTGAAAGGTTTTGTTGTCAATAAATTTGGCAAATATTTAAAGGGAGTTACAATACTTGTCTCAGGTAAAAACACAGGAATTACAACGGATGACATGGGGCATTTTATAATCAGTAAAGTACCTAAAGACGCCTCCCTTACTTTTTCATATAACGAATATATAACTCACACTTTAAAACCAGCAGATTCTTCAGAAATGGTTGTTAAACTTATCATAGACCATGAACTTAAAGACTCTATTACAGCAAACGCATTCGCTCCTGAACTGGGAACTAAACCTTTGTTAGTTATAGATGGAACTGAGTATCGAGGAGCAACCATGGCAGACATTGATCCTTACAGGGTTAGTTCATTAAGAATTTTAAAAGGGAAAGATGCGACAGACAAATATGGAGAAAATGGCATTAATGGGGCTATAGAAATAGTCGCCGTAAGGGATCCCGTGGAAAAGAAACCAGCCTCTTCAAAGTCACCAGATTTCAAAGATCCTAATGCTAAACCAATTTTAATAATAGACGGAGTTGTTTCAACTAAAGAATTAAATGATATTCCTATTCAAGAAGTTGATAAGTTATCTATTCTTAAAAACGAGCTAGCTTATCAAAAATATGGAGAAAAAGGGAAGAATGGAGTTATTGAAATTATTACCAAAAAGAAAAACTCACAAGGGGAAAATAAAGAAGCTGTGCCCATAGATTCTACTAAGACAAACCCCGATCAGTCGGTCGAAAACAGACCTTACGGACAGGTTGAACAGAAGCCTGAATTCCAAGGTGGAGGTGAAAACGAGATGAGAACTTGGATTATTAAAAACATGAATTATCCCACCGAAGCCTTTAATCAAAAAATAGAGGGTAGAGTTGCTATAAAATTTACTGTTAATTCTAAAGGAAAGGTCCAAGACATAACTATCATTAGCCCAATCAATCCATTATTAGACAATGAAGCTAAACGTGTAATAAGCACTATGCCTGATTGGAAACCTGGGAAACAAGATGGTAAACCAGTTGATGTAGATATCACGACATGTATTAATTTTGCATTGAAGTAAGATCGCTTACTTCTTAATTAACTCTTTCAAATTAATTGTGCTTTCATCAAGTCATTTGCATACCAATACAAAATACAGTTCAACAAGACAGTTTTAATTTTACCCTACACATAACACGGATGGTATGGTTAAGTGCCTTCGGCAGGCCGGACAGCTTTGCAATCGATCCTAAACACTATGCGAGTAGCTTTTATGTCACTTATCAAAATTTCGGCATCACGACAGCTCCTGCTACCAAGACAAAGTCAATGGGCCTGCCGGCCTTCGCACTGTTGTCATGGTTTTTGCATCACCACTTATACATTTTTATCATGACGTGACAGACCCTGCTCATCTACCGGGACTCAGCCATCTGGACAACTTTATCGTGACACGAAAATCCTGTCCACTTACCGGGACTTTGCAAAAACGCATGCCAACCCTGACTCAGACGGCAACTCCCCATACCACCGGGCCGTCAGACTGTCTAATAACCTTATTTTGTATTGATCTCTATTTTTCAATATATTGAATATTAGAATTTTAAAATTTCAATTGTGATAATAAATGAGGTTATTAGACAGACTGCCGTTAGGTGGCATAGTGTGGTTCCTACTAATGATCAAAATAGTAACTTGACTTTAGTTCATTAATTCCGTAATTTTGATAAACAGGTCAATAATAAATATCTAATTTAAACTAATGCCCGTAACTATGAAAAAGGTTATTTTTTTAAGTCTGGTTATTGCACTGATAATTGGAGGTTGTGCTCAGCAAAAGAAATCACCGATTGAAGGTATATGGAAGCTCACCTATGGTAAGTGGTATGAATGGAATCCAGGCGACACAATGACTTACCAGTTTCCCGGTAACATGGCTATTTATCATATCAAAATCTTTTCAAATGAGAATGTCACTTTTGTAGGTTATTATAATTTGGACACTTTGACTTATGATAATTATGGTGGTGGAACTTATACTCTTAAAGGAGACAGGTATGAAGAAAATCTACTCTATGCAGGCAAATCCATATTTAATAAAAAAATAAGGATGCGCGTGGAAGTAAGAAATGATACTTTAATTCAGAAATGGCCCGCAGATGAAAACTGGAAGCTTGCTGAGAAATACAGTATTGAAGAATATATTCGGCTGAAATAATCTTATTATAATTGGCCGCCTGTTCCGCAAAAACCATGCTGGCAAAAAGAGTACCGACTATTTTGCCTGCTTCTTCAGATTTAAAAGTAGATACACTTTTAAAAACTTGCCATATATTTATTACGACATCAGTTCATATTATCCTGACTAATAATGAATTGCTACGACCACCTAACACGGACAATAAAGGTAAGTTGTTTGTCATGCTTTTTGCTTTTGCTCCTGTACTGCTGCCAAGACAAATTGGGAATGGTTATTGCAGCCCGGACACGCTCATCTGCCCGCAATTAAGATTATGCACCTTGAGTATCTCCGATTAAAGGAAAAATAAGATCGGATAGTATCATAAATTAAAACTAATTCTCCAACCCTCCGGCGTAGTAATATGTCAGAGGTTTTTTTTTGCAACTAGTGTAATATTATCATGATAAATTTAACAACACGGATCAGGTATTCAAGTAATTAAATATAAATACCGTTACGCTATTAATCTTGTTCAGTAAAACCGCTAAAAATAACTTCCATAAGAATGATAGGTACACGCTTATGGTCGAGGTGGACTTTTCTTATTGTAGATTGGATAAGATCAAACTTATCAGCTAAGTTGAAAATGTTTCAGTATGGTTTTAGATGAATTTAAAATAAATAAGCGCATTCAGCCTTTATACGGTCGTTTGCGCTTATTTTACTGTAGCCCTACCAGGAATCGAACCTGAATCTAAGGTTTAGGAAACCTCCATTCTATCCATTGAACTATAGGGCCAAAATCAATCGCAAAAATATATCTTTTTTTTGTCATTACAAATCACTTATGTAAAGTAAACGGTTCATGACTCATTCGTGTTGCTTGTTGCTCATTGCTTGTTGCTCATTACTCTGCACTTTAAGTTCATATTTCACTCCTCACTCCTCACATCTCAGAACTTTTAAGTAATAGTTGTATCGTCGTACCTCTTTCTGATTATTTTTTGAAAAGCCAACATTCTTTCATACTTTCATACTTTAAAATATTCATATAATGAACTGGATAGATGCTACTATTGTTATAATACTCATATTGTCTGTGATAATGGGCTTTATCAATGGGTTGATTAAAGAGATCGCTTCTCTTGCTGCACTGATCCTTGGTATCTGGGGAGCTATTAAATTCTCGGACTTTACTGCCGGGAAACTCTATGATTATTTTGATATGAGCGGGCAATATGTGGGTATCATTGCATTCATAATAACATTTGGGATTATCGCTGTGCTTATTCATTTTATCGGGATTCTGTTCGATAAAATCCTTAATGCAGCTTCTCTGGGTTTTTTAAACAGGTTGCTTGGGATAGTATTTTCGACTATAAAATCAGTTCTGATAATGAGCGTTTTTTTTGTGATCCTGAATGCTCTGGATTCAAGAAGACCTTTTCTTCCAAAAGAAAAGATCGAAGAGTCAATGTTTTATAATCCTATTTCTGATATTGTCCCGGCAATCTTTCCGATTATTGGGGAGGGTAACTTTAATCACAGCTTCGACAGGTTTAAAAAGAAGCCTGATGATGTTACTATATGACCCTGTTTATTATCTTTGCAATTTTGAAAAAATGATATTATGAAGCCTCCATGTTTTTACAAATTCCCGTAAAAATGATAATAATCCTGTGCATAGAGGTTCCATATGACCATATTAAATATATTTTTAACGTATGAATTTTGTTGATGAACTGAAATGGAGAGGCATGATACATGATATTATGCCCGGGACGGAAGAATTTCTGAATAAAGAAAAAATCAGCGGATATATAGGATTCGATCCAACCGCCGATTCATTGCATATTGGACATATGGTTCAGGTAATGTTGCTTGTGCATTTCCAGAGGGCAGGGCATACACCAATTGCCCTGATAGGAGGAGCAACGGGTATGATAGGTGATCCATCAGGTAAATCGGAAGAGCGTAACCTGCTGGATGAACCGCTACTTAGAAAAAACCAGGAGGCTATCAGGAAACAATTATCGAAATTCCTCGATTTTCAGTCAGATAGAAGTAACAGAGCTGTCATGGTGAATAACTATGACTGGATGAAAGAATATTCTTTTCTGGGTTTTATCAGGGACATCGGGAAGCATATAACTGTAAATTATATGATGTCGAAAGACTCAGTAAAGAAGAGAATTGGCTCCGATTCCAAAGAAGGGATGTCATTTACTGAATTTTCATACCAGCTGGTGCAGGGTACTGATTTTCTGCACCTGTACAATAATTACAATTGCAAGCTTCAGATGGGTGGATCTGATCAATGGGGGAATATTGTAACCGGTACAGAGCTTATAAGGCGCAAAGCTGGTGGGGAGGCTTTTGCTCTTACTTGTCCGTTGATAACAAAATCGGATGGTACGAAGTTTGGCAAAACGGAATCCGGAAATGTGTGGCTCGATCCTGAAAAAACAACTCCATACCAGTTTTACCAGTTCTGGCTGAATGTTTCAGATGAAGATGCCGCAAAATATATTAAAATATTTACTGTTCTCGGGCAGAAGGAGATAGAAGAAATCATTATTGAACATAATAAAGCTCCTCATGAACGTTTTCTGCAGAAGCGGCTTGCTGAGGAAGTTACTGTGATGGTTCACTCACGCAGCGATTATGAAGGTGCTGTTGAAGCATCACAGATATTGTTTGGAAAGGGGACAAACGAATCTTTGAAAAAAATGAATGAGAGTACCTTCCTTTCTGTCTTTGAAGGGGTCCCGGTGTATGATGTTAAAATGAATGTGATTCAGAACGGTGTCACTGTTGCTGACCTTTGTGCAGAACACTCAAAGGTATTTGCGTCAAAGGGAGAATTAAGACGTCTTGTCCAGGGTGGGGGATTAAGTTTAAATAAAGCAAAGATTGATAATCCGGAGATGGTTGTTGGTATGGATTTTCTGCTGAATAATAAATACCTGCTTATACAGAAAGGGAAGAAAAATTATTTCCTGATAAGAATAAGTTAAGAAGGATTATTTTAAAAGGTCAGCCGCTAAGATCGAAACGTCGTCAAAAGTGGAAGGGTTATCATCCGGTAACCCAAGGTCCCTGATCATTTCCCTGATATTGCCCTCAACAGGAAGGGTATTTGCAATGTATTTAATAATTACTTCTGTTCCAATATCTTTGCCCTCAATATTTTTTAATTCTGAGAGGCCATCAGTGTAGCAGATGATCTTAGTATAGTCTTTTATTACCAGTTCTGATTTTTTCACATAAGGAATTTCATCAAGCATCCCGATTCCCACACAGGAAGCTTTAAGCTGAAGGATCTCTCCTGTAGATGTATTGTAAAGTACAGGAGGATTATGAGCTGCGTTTATGTATTCAAGGACCCTGCTCTTGTGATCATACCTTGCAACGAAGAAGGTGATAAATTTTTCACCGGATGCGTTTATAACAACAATGGAATTTAGCTTCTCAACGAGTGTTTCAAGCATAATATCCTCGGTAAAAAGTGCCCTCAGACTTGCCTGGAAATTTGACATCAATATAGCTGCCGAGATCCCCTTCCCCGATACATCGGCAATACAGAATCCCGTTTTAGTTTCTGAAAGTTTAATGCAGTCATAATAATCTCCCCCGACCTCATAGTGAGGAAAATAAAATCCATTTATTACCATCCTGCTGTTCTTTGGCATCTTACTGTTGTCGGGGATGAGCATTTTCTGCATCCTGGCAGCAAGTTCAAGCTCCTTTTTAAAAGCTTCCTGACGTAGGCTTTCATTGAACAACCTGATGTTTTCAATTGCGACAAGTATGATACTCGAAAGAGTCTGGATAAAGTTAAGGTGCTTAATCACAGGGCTCATTCCTTCTCCCTCTTCTTCAATATCACCAATAAAAACAAATGCCAGGTGGACGTTATTGTTATAAACAGGCAGGATAATATCGACGCCTTCGAAGCCAAGATCAGGTGTTACATAAGCTATTTCCGTAATACCTGATAACCTTGATTCGACATCAATTTTTTCCAGTTCTTTAGAGAACCCGCCGTTTAGAAGACATTCCCAGGTATTGGAGTGCTTGAGGATTAATATTTTACCGATACCCAGGTTGTCTCTGAGGATGTGTTCATATTTGGATAAAAGTTCTTCAGTCGGCAGATTGGCATTGATCGACAATGTAATATCGAGCAGCGAGTCCAGCTTGAATTTGGAAATTTTTAACCTGTTGGCAGAAGTCTTTTTATCTTCCATGTATCTCTTTTAAGCCTTGACTCTTTCTACATAAGACCTGTCGCGGGTATCGATTTTTATTTTATCGCCTGTATTCACAAAAAGCGGGACCATAATAATTTCGCCATTTTCTACTTTCGCCTGTTTCAAGGTGTTGGTTGCAGTATCACCTCTTAACCCCGGCTCCGAATATACAACCTCCATTACAACAAATTGAGGGATATCAACAGAAAGAATAGTGTCGGTATCGGCATGTATAACTACCTCAACATTCATCCCCTCGAGCAGGAATTCATGATTATCAATCAAATCTTCCGGGACATGAATTTGTTCAAATGTTTCAAGATGCATGAAGTAATAGCCCATGTCATCTTTATAAAGATATTGATACGGACGTCTTTCAACCCGTGCCAGAGTAACCTTAGTTCCCGAAGAAAAGGTATTTTCCAATACCCTACCGGTCTTAAGGCTCTTAAGCTTTGTTCGTACAAAAGCCGGTCCTTTACCTGGTTTTACATGCTGAAAACTTACTATTGTACAAAGGTCATTATTGAATTCAATGACCAACCCGTTCTTAAAATCTGCAGTGCTTGCCATAAATGTTTAAGTTAATCTCAATAGAACTTTAAATTATTTTTTCTTAATTTCAAGGGGATATACCAATCCTTCATAATTTACAATCTCAACGGTAAATGCCCCCACAAAGATATCAAATCGTACCTTAACTGGTAAAAAATTTTTATCAGCTGAAAACCAGAATGAGACACCCTCTTCTGTTTTAAACAG
Source organism: Bacteroidales bacterium (assembly GCA_021371855.1). GTDB lineage: Bacteria > Bacteroidota > Bacteroidia > Bacteroidales > VadinHA17 > LD21. The sequence goes on from JAJFVL010000039.1 coordinate 8,868, forward strand.
ACGGCCGGTTTCAGTAACCGGATTAAATTTATAGCACTTGATTTTCCCGAACCTGGTTTTTATTTCTTCAGTGCCTATAAACTTTAATCTGACCGGATACAATTCATCTGTAAACCATGTTGTGATTGTAGTCACATCACCTTTTTTCATATTGCTGCAGTTAGGGAGGATGTTTTCCCGGAAATAGTAGAAACAGGAAATAATATCATGTATTCCCTGAGGTGTGATGTGGACACCGGTCAGATCGCTTGTGAGAATGGCTGAATCAGCCCTGGTTTTATGATCGAACCAGACGACATTGTATTTCTTGTATCTGCCTTCATGTATGTTCCTTATTGACATTACCGGGAGTTCGGTTGAAGGATCGATGTATGATTCATAAATATCAACTACTCTGAAAAGAGCATCTACCATTCCGGTGGTTTTTGCTAAAAGCCTGGAATGCCAGATCTCTTTATCGTTTAAGGTTTCCCTTTGTATATCAAGCGATGCAGTTCCTCCGGTGAGAATTCCATATTGAATTGTATAAACAACTTTTTCACCGGCATTATATGTTGTTATCTGTCCCCATGCTGCAGATGAAATCAATATTGCAAAACCGGTGATAAAAAAGATTCTTTTCATACTTTTTCCTGAATGAATGCAGTAATCATGCCATTTTATTTCCAAGGATATTCTTTCTGGGTGTAGTAGTAATAAAATCTTTCAGATATAATGGTTCGAAATATGCAACATCTTCAAACTGATGATTTGCAAGAGCCTGAAATACAGGTTTCTGCATAGACACTGCAGAAATCCTGAAGTCTTCGGCAAAGAATGCATTTTTACGGTTAATCACCTCTTTGCACTTTGCTGCTCCATCGCCAAAAAAGATGATTTTTTGTGATTCGGGTATGTTGCTGAAAGTATCCTCTTTTATTATTTCCGCCGCGATGTTTTTTACGGTTTTTCCTTCAGCATCGTAAATTGCATAGTATACCTCCATTCTGCGTGCATCGAGCATAGGGCAGAAAAGAGTGTCTGTCTGAGTTCTGCAGACTGCGGAAATTCCCCAAAACATTGAATAGGTAGTCTCTATTCCGATAAGCGGAATGGATGCAGCATAGGCAATGCCCTTTGCAGCAGATACTCCTATCCGCAGGCCGGTATAGGATCCTGGGCCCTTGCTAACAGCTATAGCCTCAAGATCACTGGCAACGATCCCTCTCTCTTTAAGAATCTCATCAATAAAAACAGTGAGAGTGGAAGCATGCGACTTTGTCTTATCAGTTTCTTTCAGAGTAATTACCCCTGCATTATCGCATAATGCTACTGAACAAAGGTTTGTTGCTGTTTCGAGACAAATAATCATTTCCTTATGTCCTATTTTTCCTTAAAAAGATCCTCTTTTTTTACAATTTCGATCAAAGTACTATCAGATAATTTTTTGCTGATCGCACTAAACGGAGAAGAAATAATCCGGTCATTTTCTGCTACTCCGGAAAGGATTTCAATATAATTATTATCCTGTATCCCGGTCCTGACATCTTTTGCAAGAGCATATTTCCCATCGGTAGTGAAAACGAGAGTACGGATATCTTTACCAGAAACTGTTTTGGAAATCTTTGTTGTATCTGTACGCGTTGTAACTGATTGTATCGGTACAGTGACAATCCCGGCTTTTGATTCGGTTTGAATATCAACAGTGGCCGACATTCCGGGTCTGAAAGGATTGCTGTCTCCGGCATCAACAAGTTTTTGATAGGATTCAGGCAGAACCAGTATTTTTACATCGAAGTTGGTGACCTGATCAGCTGACTGGCCGGTAGTTTTGGCAGAATTGGCAATTTCAGTTACTATTCCTTTGAATTTCTGATCGAGATATGCATCTACTTCAATAACAGCAGTATCACCCAGACTTACTTTTACAATATCATTTTCATTGACTTCAACCTGGGCTTCCATTCGCGACAGATCAGCAACGCGCAATAATTCAGTTCCTGCCATGAGGTTTGTTCCCGCGACTCTTTCTCCAAGTTCAACAAGAAGCATTGATACCGTTCCTGACATCGGGGCGTAAATTGATGTTTTAGTAAGGTTCTCGTTGGCTTCTTTAAGAGAGGCTTCAGCACTTGCGATTGAAAATCTGGCAGCTTCCACTTCTGCTTTTGAAACTGTGTAAGATGCTTCGGCCTGTTCATAATCAGATTTTGAAATTGTCTGCTCCTGATATAACTGCTTGTTCCTTTTGAACGAAAGCTCAGCCTGGGTAAACTGTGCCTGAATCTGGGCAAGACGTGCTCTGGCAGAGCTTATCGCGGCCTGAGATTGGTCTCTCTGTGAAATGTACGTATCAGGTTTTATTCTGAGAAGCAACTGCCCTTTTTCAACCTGATCTCCCTCTTTGATCGTCAGTTCCACAATTTCCCCCGATACATCAGGACTTATTTTAACCTCTTTTTCAGGTTGAATTTTACCATTAGCTGTTATAGACTCGATTATTAGGCGTCTTTCAGCATTTTCAACGGCAACTTTTACTGTTAATTCTTTACCAAACCATCCCTTTTTTTTACCAATTATTGCAAAGATGATCAGGACAATTGCTATTGGAACTAAAATTTTCAGTATCTTATTGTTCTTCATAATATTGTATCTTAATATGATAATCTTTTCTTATTATTTGTTAAGATTGAGGGGAACTCCTTTATAAAAATCAAGCACTTTGGTTTTAAAGATATATTCATATTTTGCCTGCGACATATCAGACTGGGCTTTGAGAAGTTGCGTTTTTGCCACGTTGTAATCAACGGAAGTAACCATTCCGACATTAAATTTTTGCTCGGTGTATCTGAAAGATTCTTCAGTTGATATGACTGCTTTTGTACTGGCGTTATATTTTTTCAAAGCTGCTACAGCATCGGTATATGACTGCTGGATATTTTTATAGAGTTGCTTTTTTGTTCCCTCAAGTGCGAACTGGCTGTTTTGGACATTTAATCTTGAATTTGAAATGTTTTTATTTACCTGCCATCCGTTCAGAATAGGAATGTTTAAAGATAAGCCAACTCCGAAATTTTTATTATTTTTCATCTGATCATTAAACGGCGCTGAATAGGTCGTGTCGAGTATATGTGTATAACCAGTGCTGAAGGAATGGCTGACGGATAAACCGGGACTTCTTCCACCTTTTGCAATTTTCAGATCATACTCGCTGGCCTTAAGTTTAAGTTCGGAGCTCCTTATTTCCGGCCTGCTTTTCAGGGCAATTTCATATATTTCGTCAATATTGCCGGTGATTACTGAGCTGGAGTCAACATTTATCTCGGGGATGACAATTTCAAATCCTGACGGACTTTTGATTTCGAGGAGCTGGGTCAGATTAAGATATGATATATCGAGCTGGTTTTTTGTATTTATTAAGCTGACTTCTTCCTGCGCAGCCTGTGCCTCTATCTGAAGAAGGTTGCCCCTGGCAACACTACCTGCATCAACCAGTTTGTTTGTTTTTTCAATTTGCTGACGGGTTATGTTGAGCTGATTTTCATTAGCAGTTACAAGTTCTTTGTTAAGAAGAATCTGAAGATAATCGAGGGCAACGCTTAAAGAAATATTGTCACGTATGTTCACAAGATCCTGTTCACTTGCAAGAACTTCATATTTATTCTTCTGGATAGTATTGTAGTTTTGCAGTCCTTTAAAAACAATGAGCTCTCCCCCCAGATACAGGTAATCGGAAAGGATAGTCTGATTATAAAACTGATAGGTATATTGATCAAGCGCACGGCCAAAAGAATAACTGTGAGAAGCTGAACCATTAAGCGTGGGCAACAGTTTCAGCTTAGCGAGATCGAGAGAGTTTTTCTGAATTTTTGTTTGTATTGTCTGTTGCTTTATTTCAATATTGTTTTCAACAGCATATTTAATGCATTCCTGGAGCGACCATTCCTTTTGCTGGGAAAAGACCATTCCGGAGGACAAAAGGAGGCAGGATAGTATTATGATCTTGAGTTTTTTCATGTGTGAATAATTTGTTTTGAAAATAATCAGTACAGGCAACGGCAAATCATAAAGTTAACAGAAAAGATTGTAATGCATTTAATTTCATAATTATCAGAATAGAAAACTTTTAAAATTAAGCTTACGAAGATAAAAATTATCTTAAATAGAATGAATTTTTTCTTTATCCGAAATGGTTAAAGAATATCATAATCTTTAATATTGTTTTACAACGGTTTAAATCTGATAATATTTGTTAAGGACAGGGGAAAATGATCTCCGGGATAATTAATATATTGGCAAACCAAAGAATTATACCGGAAACGGAGGTGGAAATCTCAATCTGAACAAATAATCCCATAAAAGTTGTGAATATCGTAATAAGCAGATAAACAGTCAGATGCAAATTGTCTGTCGGTGTGATGTTAAAAACTATTTTACTCAGTAAAATTCTTAACAATCAGTTTTTTTAAATTAGCTGTCTGATTTGAGAATAATAATGGAAGTGAGACATACCGCGTACAAGGAAGAGCAACTTAAACGAACAAAACGATTATCCCTTATGCTTAACAACAGGGAGATGAGAGCACTGGGCATCTATTGTAACCGGTATCGGGTGAAAAACAAATCAGAATTCCTGAGGGAGACAATTATGAAAGCAATAATAAAAAGGTTTGATGACGAGCATCCTTCGCTCTGGGAAGAGACAGAACCTACACTTTTTAATAAGAATGTTTCGCAATAACATTTGGATAATACATGTCTTTTCCTAATTTTACAGAATCCAGTTTAAAACAACCTGGATTTATTGCTATTTTTATCAACAGGAATAATGGTAATTAAAATCCGGAAAAGGCTGCTGATATATTCTAAATATGTATCCTGACAGTTTAAAAAATGAGCCGACAAGAAGAACACCCTGGATAATTCTGGAATCCGGGAAAATTTTCATTATGGGTCGTTCGATTCCTGAGAACGCCGGTAATTTATACAGACCGGTTCATGAATGGATATCAGATTATGTTCGGAATTATTCCGGCGAATCAACTATTACTTTTGGTTTTGAATATATAAACACAAGTTCAACAAAGTGGATCTTTGCAATACTTAAAGAGTTATCCGTGATGAAGAACCTGAATGAGAATGCCAGAATTATCTGGTATTACGAGCAGGGAGATGAGGATATGAGTGAATTGGGGTTTATTCTCAGATCTCTGGTTGACTGCCCGTTTCTTGTGGTTGAAATGTCTGAGATGAACCTGCCCAGGTATAAGAAGATATTATCGGGTTCTATTTAAGGTTCACTGCTTATAGCATTTAAAAAACGTTCAGTAATGGTCACTTTCAAAAAAAAATTCTAATTTTGCAGCTCATTTTATAACAGACTGACCCATGGTGTAATTGGCAACACGTCAGATTTTGGTTCTGAAGAGTCCAAGTTCGAGCCTTGGTGGGTCAACAAAAAGAAGCGCAAACTATCATATAAAGGTTGGATGCGCTTTTTTATTTCAGATAATAATGAAACATTGCTGAAACATTTCCTGAGTACAAAGCTATTATGTAAATATATCCCAAATCAACACAGAGTGTGAAATGAGGGATTTTGGGGTTGCTAATACTTTATGGATTCATTAATCAGGTTCATATCTTTACCAGCCACCGCCGCCGATACATAAATGCCAGCACCCCCCACCATAGAAGAACATGGCATAGTCCGTAGGTCAAAGAGGCGTTTGCTCCACTCATATTAGGCAGCAATCCATGTTCACAGATTAGCACATGAAGGTTGATGCTCTCCCCACCATGGATAACCCTGATCCAGTTCAGCGTCGAGGAAAGTAATTCTGAGGCGCACCAGGCTACAATCGCATTACTGCCGAAGTGAATAAACGGTGCCAGTCCTCTGTGATGCCCCTGGATGTCAATCCACCAATACGCAGTGGCCAATAGCAGCAGTCCCAGTCCTGACATGTAAACAGCAAAACTTGAAGTCCATAATCTTTGAGTAAACGGCATCCAGTAGACCCAAAACAGTCCGAGGACTGTAAGCATAGTGCCGCTAACGAAGATCCTGGTAGCTTTTTCCAATGGCCGACGTTGAGAAAGAAGACAAACTCCCGCCTGATAACCGATCAATGTGTTGCATATCGCAGGCAGTGTCCCTAACAGACTTTTAAGTTCTGCTTCGTAAGGATGCCACATAAAGGGCCCCAGGATGTGCCTGTCAAGCCAGTCATTGAAGTTATTACTGAATGACCATGGATCAGGTCCCTTGCCAGGATAGGGAAACAGCACCATGAGTGTCCAATAGCCCAGTAACAAAACAACGATAGCAATCAATTGGCCTTTTCGCTTGAGGTTGAGTACGATCAGGGATGTAAAGAAGTAGCATAGGGCAATCCGCTGCAGGACTCCCATTATACGCCATGTGCCGAAGTTGAACTTCGGATAGATGTTGAGAAGCATGCCGAGAGCGAACAGTAGTATTGTGCGCCGGATAATCTTTTTGTAAATAGAGCCTTTTTGACCATCCGTCTGGTTAAGCCGCCTGGCAAACGAAAAGGGCATCGCTACCCCAACAATGAACAGGAAGAAGGGGAAGACCCAATCAGTAGGTGTGACTTCATAACCTGAGCCATGAGCCAGAGGACCGTACTCGTTGCCGGGGATTCCCTGATTATTGACCAGGATCATGAACGCTATTGTCGCCCCGCGAAAGACGTCGAGCGAGATCAAACGTCCGGGCTTAACCAGTTGCAAATCTGTTGCTGCCATAATAATTTTATTTCTTTTTCTTTGAATGATAACTTAAAGATACAAGAGTTATTATTATGAAGGTGCCTGGAATGTCCCGAAACCTTAATCATATTGGAATAAGTTGACCATTAATATCTAAATACTTGATGTATAATTATGTATGTTAAGTGTAACCTGCACATCTAAAGGATGTCACAAAGCCTGGCTTTTGCTATATGAGAATAAAGATCGTATCATTTATTGCGGATAAACAGTTCAATCTGATTTGGATATCTACTAAAAATCAAAGAGTTAAGGAAATATCACATGAACAAACACATTTTTTGATAAAACTCCATCAATTTAAAAATAACCAAACACAAATTTGTTTATCTTTTGGAAGAAAAATTATCAAAATTAGTAGTTCCCGAAAAAGACTGTAATGAATGAATTAGTAATAGAACAAACCCCAAAAACTCCGCTAATTGATTTGAATCAATTTTCAGGTAACTTAATATTTTCAGGCAAGTCAATTCCTGAGAATGCTGCTAAAGTATTTGAGCCTGTATTGAATTGGGTGACAGAATATATTCAGAATGCCAGACAGACTACCAACTTAAGGTTCGATCTTGAGTATTGCAATACCTCATCACTAATATGGCTGACAAAAATACTTAAAGTACTTATCAGGATTGATAAGCCTGATTTTGCATTAATAGTGCATTTGTATTTGCCTATTGAAGACTTAAATGAAATGGATGATTTTGATGATATTAAAGATATTTTTATCGCACTATCAAATATTATTCCGGATGCCATTCCCAGTATCGGCATAAAACTCTATGGGAAAAACCTTAAAGGTGAAATAATTGAAAATCACATGGTATTTACAGAGTAAAAACAATTCACTGGCTGTAATACCCGTAGAATTATGAGTCATGACCAAGAACCAAATCAGTTGGTATTAAATTAATTAGATTGACGGATATTTTGTGAATAAAAATATGTAAGTCCGTTCATATCTGTCATATCGATAACCTTAAATCCATGTGATTCCAACAGTTCAGAGGCTTCTTTTTTATCCATAATATGATCTGTTCTGGAATCAATGAAATTAATGAATCTGTTTAATAATCTTGAAGGTTTAAAATAAATAAACCCATCCTGATTCAGAGTTATATCGTTTGAGAAGCATCCTATTAAATTGGCATTCGGTGGTAAGGTATGAAAGAGAAGATGCAAAAACTTGTCAATCTGTTTTATATTATTCAGTTTCTTAAGATTTATTAAAGTTTTAACATTCTTCAGCTCTTCTGCATCGTAATAATAATGATTATCTGAAGGGAGTACCAGTAAATCAGAATCCTTTGACAGATTACAATATTTAAGATACTGGTAAATGTATTCACCACCTTGCGCAATCGGATTATCAATGGCTGAACTATTATTGGACTTTTTTGGGGAATACTTTTCCTTATTAAGGTCAACGCCATTAATAATGTCATTTTTTGATTGTTTATAGTTTAATATAGAAATATTGTCCATAATTTACCTCTTAACTTCAGTGTAAAAATACTGCTTAAAAAGATGGATGCCAAGCAGGTAAAGCCCAACTGATGGGGAAATGGAATGGGAAAGTTTTCTATTAATCACAGAAATTTTGATGAACAACAACGGAAATCAATCATTGGCCATTTATAAACCTCAGTTGATCAAAATTAATGAAGAATTGACAGGTAAATTGGAGTTAATTCGAGTCCTCAGTATGATCAGGGTGGTGTAAAATATAGAATAACAGAGTATTTACGAAACAATGCGATTTAATCACGATTATTTAGTGAGATTTTGACTAATCGGATATTAAAATTGACAAACCACAAAAAGGTTATGATTGCCAGGTGTACCTTCTGTTATTTTAACTATTCGCACCGGGAAAAGAGAATAACCTGAGAACCTTATAAACAACTATGCCAGGAACTTTTTCTTATTGAAGTTTTAATTTAATTCTGACAGGATTGTGGTCAGAGTTCTCAAAGTTAAGCTGAATGCCTTCAACAGATTCTGCTATAATATTAGGAGAAATGAGGAAAAAGTCAAAGATGTTAGTGGTTGTAAGTAAAGGGTTATAGGTATTCACAACATTACGTTCAGAGGGTGTCCTGTTATCATATAGCCACTTCCAGTCAGGGGGCAGGTAATCTTTTGGGATAACCATCTGGGTTGTATCAGTTTTATTCACAGTAAAGGCAGATTGAAATTCAGGAGGGTTCTGGTTCCAGTCTCCTCCGGTTATAATATAATTTCCATTCCGGTATTCATCAAGAAGAAAATCTTTAAGATAGGCCATTTGTGCTTTCCGTATCTGCCCGGGGTCGAATGCCTCATTATGTGTATTGATAACTAATAGTTCCCTGCCATTCGACAGAGGAAAGCGGTTTACAAGAAAACATCTGTCGAGCATAAAAAGCTGTTTTGGGAATCCATATTCACCGGGGAATGAGTAACGAACTGAAGATGATGGCAGATACTTGCTAAATGTAGATAGTCCGGATAATACCTTTCCCATTGGTGTGGAAGGAGGGACCGGAACAAAAAAAACATCATAATTCTTTGCGAAAGAAGGGAAAAAATCCTTTAAGGATTTCGTTAAAGAATCGTATTCATTTATGTGATAACTCCTTTTGCTGTTCTTATCGACTTCCTGGATAAGAATAAAATCCATTGAATTATTTTGTTTCAGAAATTTTATTATTTCATGCAGGTTATTGATAAATTTTGCCTCAGGGGTAAATACCTTCGTGCCGCCATCATAGAAAAAGTCCATTTCCTTATCCATTCCACCATAGCCAATATTCCAGGTGATAAGTGAAAGCTCCATTGAGTCGTTCAGAATTTCAGCTTTTTCACTTGTGGAGACAATTTCCTTCTCTTTTGGCTTAAAATCTGAAATGATTGCATAAACAATTATTCCAATAAATCCTACAACTACCAGTATTACAGCAACCAGCACAGCTTTCAGAATTCTATTAATTACTTTCATGGCAGATTAAAGTCTGAAGTTAAAAAATAATCTGAGGGTTATCCCTCCAAATTTATCATTTTTAACTTACATGTTATGTAATGGAATTGACTTACCTTTCAGAAATTATAGATTTGTTGTTATTTTTATGGTAAATATTTTGGGCGAAATTGGAAAAAAACAGCAAAACATAAAAGCATTTAGTCTTATATAGAGGAAAAATATTTTGTTTGATTCAATTGAATATATGCTCATATATCGACATAAATAATGTAAAATGGATAATAAACAAGGTATAACAAGTTTAGCTGACATTAAAGATGGTCAGTCAGGAATTATAGTTTCAATACTTGGTGGGAGAATATTAACAAAAAGGCTGTCTGATTTGGGACTTAATTCAGGGACTGAGGTAAAAATTATAGGTAGGACTTTGTTCTCGGGCCCGATACAAATTGAAGTCAGTGGGTCAAGGTTAGTTATAGGTGAGGGATTGGCATCAAAAATAATAGTGCAGCCAAAATGACCGGAGAAAAGAAAATTAATATTGTTTTGGCTGGTCAGGGAAATGCCGGAAAATCTTCAGTATTTAATTATTTAACAGGACTTCATCAGCATATCGGGAATTGGGCAGGCAAAACAATTGAAAAACGTGAAGGCACACTTTTCTATAAAGGTTATACTATTGATGTGTTTGATCTGCCTGGCATTTATTCGTTAACTACATATTCAGTCGAGGAAATAATATCCCGGGAATTTATTGTTCAGCAGAAACCGGATTTTGTAATAAACGTAATCGACTCTACAAATCTTGAAAGAAGTCTGATCTTTACACTTCAGCTTTTAGAGCTTGAATGTCCGATCATCCTGGCTTTAAATATGCTGGATCTGGCTAAAAAGAAAGGAATAACCATTGATTTTAATAAACTTCAAAGTATAATAAATGCTCCCGTGATACCGACAGTTGCTTCACGCGGAAAAGGGCTGGCCAATATTATCGACAAAGTTATTGAGCTGAAAGAAAAAAAACCGGATCATGGAATTAACAGATATGGAAAAGAAATTGAGAATTGCATTGAACAATTAACAGCATTCTTGCAGGATATTAATCTTCCATATCCGGCAAGATTTATTGCCGTCAAGCTTCTTGAAAAGGATAGTGACATAACAAAATTAGTACTGGGGAAGAAGCCTGAAATACTTGAAAAATCCAGGCAGCTTTGCGGGAATCTGGAGGAAATTCATGGACAGGATTCTTCGGTTGTTATTGCTGATGAAAGAAGCCATCTTGCCGCTCAGATAACAAGAGAAATTGAAAAAATCACCAAAAAAAAGGAAATATCTTTAAGCGACCGGTTAGATGCCATAACCACTCATAAAATCATAGGTTACTTTGTTATGATTTTAATTTTGGGAGGGATGTTTATTTCTGTTTTCAGTTTTGGCAACTGGTTTTCTTCGTGGCTGGGAACAATATTCAAAGACTGGAGCGATTGGTGGAACAGTAATGTCGGTAATACATTTTTTGCTTCTCTTGGATGGGCGGCAATTGAAAGTGTCCTCTCTTTGGTTCAGATTGCCCTGCCATATATTTTACCCTTCTATATCATATTGTACTTTTTAGAGGACTGGGGTTATATCGCCCGCATCTCTTTCCTGATGGACCATTTAATGCACAGAATGGGTATTCATGGTAAAGGGTGCATCCCTTTTATAATTGGATTCGGATGTAATGTTCCCGGGTGTCTCGCCTGCCGTATCATGGAATCGAAGCGGGAAAGATTCATTACTGCGCTTTTAGTAACATTTATCCCATGCTCGGCTATATCTGTGATTATTTTTGGACTTGTAGGAAAATATGTCAGCATATTGTGGGCCATGGGATTATATCTTTTTGCGATAATCCTGGTGTATATTGCAGGCTGGCTATCTTCTAAAATTGTAGGCGGAGAACCAGTGGAGCTGATAATGCAGATGCCTGATTATAAAACACCTCATTTGAAAACTATACATTACCAGACATGGGATGCCTTGAAGGAATTCATTTTTATAGCTGCTCCGGTAGTCGTGATTTCAGGAATAATAATTCAGGCAATTAATTTAGCTGGGTGGATGCAGGCAATTTCATCTTTTTTAAGTCCGGTTACCGTAAATTGGCTGGGGTTGCCTGCAATTACAGGCATTCTGCTTATTTTCGGGATATTACGAAAAGAATTGATACTTGTAATGTTAGCCGCATTTTTAGGAACAACCAACTTTTCAGATGTACTGACTTCACAACAGATGATTACCCTTGCTATTGTCAGTATGTTTTATGTTCCCTGTGTTGCAACTATATCTGTTCTATGGAAAGAATTTGGATGGAAGAAAACATTAACTATATGTATACTTGAAACTCTGGGTGCTATTTTATTGGCAGGATTGATAAAACGGATATTGGATTTTGTTTTTTGAAAAACGTGGCCGGCTTGACGGAAGAGCTCATCGGATCCCGATAAATAGGGATGAAATAATTACCCCTGTCATATTTGTTGGTATTTCGTCTGGTCATTTTTTATTAGCTTTGAGAATCAGAAATTTAATAAAGGAACTACTTGAAATATGCATCTGAAATGTGAAAACACTTTGGTGTGAAATTGTAAGATGGGCTACAAACTTACAAATATAAAAAAGGTAAAATCGATTGAGCCTCCATGTAAGAAGACAATGTACAATTCGCTTGAGGAGGCCCAGGATATGATCAGGTATATCAGAGAAAACAGAACAGGAAAAGAGATACGCGCGTATAAATGCCTGACCTGCGGTTTCTGGCACTTAACAAGTAAATCTAAATAATATTTTATCTTTTTTGGATGCTTGTTCTGTTGACAGATAATGTAAAAATCTATCAGGAAAAGAGAAAATGAGCTTCCTTAAAGACAATAAATCAATATATGCTGCATGAAACCAGGGACAACCTCTTTGGGGCGAACTTTTGTTAATGCCAGTATCTGCTGCTCATTTGAATATTAATTGATTGTGGTATGATTATTGAATTACAAAAATAGTAACCTTAAATACATTAAGTGTATGAAAACATATAAACTACGAATGAAAGATAAAACAATCCGGATTTTTCCGTTTTTTCTTTTAATGTTAGTGTTAATTCAGTGTACCGGGCCTGAAGGACCAATGGGAAATGATGGTATAGATGGGATTAATTACACCCATTCAGCCATCTATGACATAAACCCTTCCGAATGGGAAGGAGATGTGAACGGATATTATACATCACTTGATGTCCCGGAAATAACTGAAGACATATTTTATGACGGAGCCGTACTGGTTTACAGGTTGATTGAGACTGACCCGAAAAGTTTTAATATGATGCCTTATACTTACGTTGATAATTCTCTGACCGTTTATATGGATTTTGATGCATATGTTGGAAGTATAGAATTGATCTATAAAGAAGTTTTTGATGGTGTAAATGATACCCCTGCCCCTAAAAATGTTATGTCATTCAAAGTGGTTATTATAGAAGGGATTCCTCTTGCTGCTTTAAAAGGAATGGTAGATGTAAGTGATTATGGGGCAGTCGCTAAAATGTTGAATATTGAAAAAAGCCAAAATACTATTAAATGATTCTGATTGAATTGCCAATCATCATCTAAAACACATTTGCCTTTAGTCATATTAAATATTTCCTAATTTAGAGAATTATATTGAAGGGCAAGAGGCAAACAATGAATATGAATCTTAACATTATCTCGTTAAATGTGCCTTATCCTCCTGATTACGGAGGAATGATTGATACCTACTACCGCATTCACTCATTGCATAATCTTGGTGTTCGAGTCCATCTTCATTGCTTTGAATATGGTCGCCAACATTCAAAAGAGTTAGAATCACTTTGTGAAACAACATGCTATTATCCAAGAAAATCAGGTTTATTAAGGCAATTTTCTACGATTCCTTATATTGTTTCCAGCCGGAAGTCGGAGATATTATTGGATAACCTGATTAGAAATGATTATCCGATTCTTTTTGATGGACTTCATTCAACTTTTTTTATTAATCATCCTGCTCTATCCAATCGAAAAAAACTGGTGCGTCTTCATAATATCGAACATAAGTATTATCATGCCCTGGCTGATAATGAAAAGAATTTTTTAAAAAAGGGATACTTTCTCATTGAATCGGCAAAATTAAAGAGGTACGAAAAGGTACTTAGGGAAGCAGATTATATTTTGCCCATATCAGTCAGTGATCATGAATATTTCATTAACGAATATCATAATTCTATCTGCATGGCTCCTTTTCATCCATTTTATGAATTGAAAAGTTTAACCGGGACCGGAGAATATGTAATATTTCATGGCGATTTGTCAGTAAATGAAAATTATCTCATTTCTGACTCTTTAATCTCAAATGTTTTTTCTAAAATACCTTATAAATGTATTATTGCCGGAAAAGATCCTCCGGGATTTATTAAAACGCATGCCTCACGTTATTCAAATATTTTGGTTATTTCCAATCCCGATAATGACCAGATGACCAAGCTTATTGTTAACGCTCAGATCCATATCCTGCCAGCGTTGGCAGCCAATGGATTTAAACTTAAATTATTAATGGCACTTTATGCAGGGAGGCACTGTCTGGTTAATCCGGTAGTTGAAGAATACGCCCCGGTAAAGAACTTATTTCATGTTGCAAATACCAATGCAGAAATCTTGAATACAATCCATATGTTAATGAAAGAACCATTTACTTATGAGATGATTCTTGAACGGCAAAGAGTGCTTTCAGAGAATTTCGATGTTCGGAATAATGCAATGAAATTGATAGAATTAGCATTTAATGATAGTTCAAAAGGGAAAGGCTGAATGAGTATTGATCAGTTTGTTTCATTACCATTTTTCTCGTATAGGAAAAAATTGAAAGTCATTACTGGATAGATTTCCTGTTTAAATTCTAAGAAAGCCCATTTTGTGTAAGTGGCTTTTGGATTTCCAAAATAAAAGCAGGAGAGAAAAACAGGTTTTTGGGCCCCAGTACCCTAATGATTTGATTTAATAGATATTTAAACACGTTTATTATTTTTTTGTCGGAGTAGCTATAGAAAGAATTACTAATATTAACTGTTAGATTAATATCTTTAATAAAGATCTTCAACTGTTTTAAATCGATTAATTTTTCTGTCCAACTTCCCGTATAAGGATCGCAAGTATTTGTCGGGTGTTTTATTTTATAAAATATGTTTCCGGTTTTAATATAATCACAGACGACTTTTTCAATGTCATTTTTTATCAGTCCTCTGCTTTCTAATGCAAGACGTTTGATGTCATCGTTCTTTAAATCAGGGAATTTATTTCTGATTATTCTTTCTCTTTCCTCTAAAGATGAAGTATTTAAATACATATCATTACATCTGATATTATTTTCAAATCCTTTATTTTCAGATTTTATATGCATTTTTTTAAGTCGATTTGCAATAAAAGGATTACATGGATTTGCACTTGTCATAAACAGAAGTGAAAACTCAGTTTCTATGTCAGCAATAGTCTTAATCCAAGATTCCAAATCATAAATATGTTCCAATACATCGAAAGAACATATTAGATCAGGTCTTATATTATACAGGTTAATCTTGTCAGTAAATTCTTTGACTTCACCACATATATAATAATCAATTGTGATATTGAGCCTTCTTGAAATAAGTTGGGCTTCATTAACAGAAATTTGAAATACATCACTATAAACAACTGTCCCAAATCCGATCTCTTTTGCTAAAAATGACAATATTCCGCAACCCCCACCATAATCAATGAATGTACTTTCAGAAACAGGCTTGTCTAATTTTTTAAAAGCTTTTTGTAATAATTGGGAATATAATGACATGTAAAAAGAGTAGTTGTCAAGATATTTTATTAGGTAATTCCTGCAGCATTCTGAAATATTGAGATTTTGGAAATTCAGTAATTTTAGCTTTGATAATAATTTATCAATTGCCTTAGTAATTAAGTTAGGATCTTCCATTGGATTTATTCACAATCTTTGTACCACGCCGTTTAAGATACTATTTTTTTTTGGCAGATGGATATTTTGTCCACAAAGTTGTTCCAGAGTTTTTATAACCATACTCAATATTATACAATTTCGAGTGCTGGAAAAGGAATGAGGAAGCTGTGTTTTAAAGCATTTCCCTGAGTAATGGGTGGCAAAGAGCCATTATATTTTTATATCATAGATCTGAGATCCATCTCTTTCAAAATCCTGAACTCCCCTGTCGGTCATAGGGTGACTCATCAGGGCAAGAAAAACTTCGTGAGACAGAGTAACTGAGTGGCAACCGGTCAGGCTGACACGGTATACCTGGTCAACATTCTTAAAACTTGCGGCCAGAACCCTGGTTTTCAGACCATACATTTTTATCCCTTTAACAATATCGGAGACGACCTCAATACCATGTGAAACAATGTTGTCGAGGCGGTTAACATAAGGAGCAACAAAGTCGGCGCCTGCATTTGCAGCCATCATGGCCTGTTGCTGAGTGAAAATAGCAGTTGCTGTCACATTAATCCCGGAATCTTTAACCAGGCTTATAGCACGGTATCCTTCGCGGGTAACAGGTATTTTGGCATAGAAATTACTTTTTAATCCAAAAACCTCCCGGTATATTTTTGCTTCTCTTAAAATATCCTCGGCATTCTCACTGATCGTTTGGATATGAATCATTTTGTCTCCAATGCAATCAAGGATAGCAGGTATAGCCTTTGAAAGAGGTATTCCTTCGTGTGCAAGCAAAGATGGATTCGTGGTTACTCCTTCGATAGGATAGTACTTAATCAGATCTCTTATCTGATCGCAATTTGCGGTGTCTGCTAAATAGATCATAACAATTTAATTTATACCGCAAAACTAGTAATTTAAATTCAGTTTGTTTTATAATTAAGTACTTGTCCGTCGGAAAGAAGTTTTGCCTGTATCTCATCGTAAGATAAATCATAAATGCTTTTCCTCTTTTCGAGCGCCATTGATGCAATGGTCCCGGCACTCTGACCGAGTATCATGAAAACTGGTTCCATCCTGATTGAACCAAAAGCAATATGGGAACTTGATACACAAACTGTAACAAGAAGATTCCGGCATTCTTCACGTTTCGGCATTATTGACCCAAGATCAATCTGGTACGGTCCTTTAGTCGATAATTCAATATCTCCTTCATTTTCCACAAAACCATCTGGTTTGATATATCGCTGTGTATTATGCGAATCGAGATTATATGAGCCCATTCCGATTGAATGCGGGACTTTTCTTTTTCCAAGAACATCATTCTCCGTCATGACATATTCTCCCATCATGCGGCGGGCTTCTCTTACATAAATATTATATGGCCAGTTGCCATTGTCAGTAAATTCATCTTTTGAATATCCCCATGCCTTCATTTCATTCCTTACATCGGAAGGAACACGCGGATCGTTGGCAATGAAGTAGAACAATCCTTTCTGATAAGTTATATGCTCATTAATAATCTCCTTTCTTCTTTCGTAGCTGGCATCGGGATAATCATAGTTCATACCGATATTATCAGAACTGAAAGGGCCGTGATTATTTACATCAGTCTTGGCGTTGGGAATAGGATCGAATTTATTGAAGGTTGCCCTCCATCCTGCGTTAAAGATCCTGACAAGAAGTTCATACTGAGTTGAGTCATATCCGGAGGGACGATCAAAAGGCACCCTGTTATCCTCAACCTTAGTCAGGCAGAGCCTGTAACAATAAGCCTGGATCCTGGAATCACCTTCACCTCTTGCCCCGGGATTCTTTGTTGATACTCGCGGTAATACTCCACTTGTGGAATCCCCCGGTATGATATACGGACTTATCTTCAAACCATCAAAATCGTGATGCTTTATCGGGAAGTCTCCGACCTGTACTCCGTTCCACTCTTCTCCATAAACACTGCCGGCTTCTCTGCCTGTGTGGTAACTTACACCTGCAGCGGCCATCAGATCACCTTCATACGTGGCATCAACGAAGATCCTGGCTTTGAACACTTTTCCGCTTAAGGTCTGTATTGAAGTAATCTTTCCGTCTTTTTTGGATACTCCACGTTCTCTGTCAAGCCACTCATCCCTATAGACTTGAATATTATTCTTTTCAATCATTTTTTCAAAAGCCTCTTCTGCAGTATGAGGCTCAAAGATCCACATAGTTCTGTTTTCCCCGTCAAGGGCCGGATTACCCTGTCCTCTGTTCCCGTAATCTGACTGTTTCTGCCATTTCCACGATTCAGGTTTCATATAGTGCTGATATAAGAGATGATAAAACTCTCTGGCAAGGCCACCAATAACTGCCTTGTTTCCCGTATCGGTAAAACCTAAACCTGATGAAGAGAGGCCTCCCAGATGTTTGTCAGGTGAGACAATGATAACTGATTTGCCCATCCTTTTGACCTGGACAGCTGTTGTGACTGCTGATGATGTACCGCCATATACTACTACATCAGCTTTATAGGTTTTGGAACTTGTTTTTGTACTGCATCCGGATAGAATCATAAGCACCGGCAGAAGAAGATAAAAACCTGATTTCATTTTATTTCCTGTTTAAAAATTGGTTTAATGTTTTAATTTATTTTGCCACAAAGTCACTAAGACATTAAGGTTCACCAGTGTCAATTTTAAATATACAATTCTTTGTATGCCTTTTCTTCTTTGAACCACTAAAAATACCAACTAAGAAGCAGATTCCATAATTATCTTATTCAATCCCGGTTTAAGCTTCAGCTTATCT
Source organism: Bacteroidales bacterium (assembly GCA_021371855.1). GTDB lineage: Bacteria > Bacteroidota > Bacteroidia > Bacteroidales > VadinHA17 > LD21. The sequence goes on from JAJFVL010000039.1 coordinate 27,370, forward strand.
TTTTCCAGAGTAACTTTGTAACCGTTAAGAAAAACGGAACATGGCTGTGAATTCAATAAAATGAAATCACACTCCATATTTGCAGGAATTACAATGAAGTACTCCTTTGAATTCTCTGTAGTTTTAAATTCAGCTTCAATATTACCCCTGATTGTCGGGACTGATACTTTGCTGTATTTCAGACTGCTTAACTGTGGTTTGATAATTGCTTTTGCAAATCCCGGTTTAACAGGAACAATTCCCCACATACAACGTGGAATAATATTGGCCGGAACTGCTCCCCATGCATGATTCCAGTCGGAGTTTGGCTTATACTTCATATCCCAGGCTTCCATGGTAATTGTTGATCCTGTCCTGATCATGTTCCACCAGCTTCTGTCACCGGTTGCAGTAAGCAGGCTGAGTGCATAATCAGATTCTCCTGCACGGTACAACCCTTCAAGGAGGTATTGTGCTCCATAAACACTGCAGGCCATCCCCCGTGTTTTAATGAAGTCAATAACTGATTTCTTATTCTTATCCGGGACCAGATCAAAAGCAAGGGCCATCATATTTGCATGAAGTGAGGAGTGCTGTGATGACTCCCCATCCTTGTAGATGCCGGTTGCCCTGTCGAGGAATATTTCGTTAAATACTTTTTTCACTTTCAGAGCCTCATTCTGAAAAAAGACCGAATCGTCTGTTTTACCCAGACGGCCTGCCAATACTGACATTAAATCAAGGCTGTGGTAATAGAACGCATTAACAACGGTATTTATATCAACCATCTCATATCCATCACGTTCGCCATTTACAGTGGCAAGTTTCCATGTGGTATTTTTCTGAGCAGAAGGCCAGTCGACAATGTCCTTTAAGCGCTCCTTCGTATTTGAAAAACCAAGGTCTTTCATGACATCATCGCTGCAGTTTTTAGAACTTATCAGGCCATCTTTCCTGGCAAGAGAGAGCAGTGTTTTATATTTCAGTTCTTCATAGTAATTTCCGACCGACTCAATATTCCCGGTATAAAGGAAATCGTAATAAAACATCGGAATGGTATGTAGAATCCACTCAGTAGGCCAGGTAGGGTGTTTAATAAAATACTCGTTTGTCCGCCGCGCAAGGGAATATTCACGATCGGTATAATAATGTCCCATCTGGTTGATATAAGCATCTGCTTCGTAAGGGATCCTCTCTCGGTCTCCGTCGATATAAATACCTGTAAATGATGTGGCTTTCATACTATATTTGCAAATCTCCCAGATCTTGTTGAGAATTGTGTCAGAGCTGGCAAAAGAACTCATTTTATCGCTGAAGAAATAGTTGAAAGTTTTCTGATGGAGATTATTAGGTCTGGGTTCAGAACTGCAATTCTCCAGTTCGCAATAACGAAAAGGGGTGATTACTCCAAAAGTATCAGGTAGATGTACAGCTGCAAGGCCGGTATTCCTTGAGTCGGGGGGAAGATTAAGCGTGTATTGTGTTTTTCCGGGTTCGACAGGCATTAATACTTCATGGTAGCGGATTGACCCTCCGGGATTCCTGTCAATCTGATTCATCCTTTTAATCTTTTCGCCAATATGAACAATAAGAGTATCCTGTTTAACAGGGTTTAATTCAAGTATCAGAGTCCCGAAAGCATCCTTGCCGAAATCAGCAAAATAGTGTCCATCCCCGGTCTTTATTAATTTCTCAGGTTCAATCAATGAAGTCTGAAACCTGTTTCCTGTTGTTGAATAACCGGCAGGATTTCCCGTAGTAAATGTTTGTATTTCAGAATATTTTGTCGGTTTTTTCCTGCTGTTCCATATTCTGACTTTCCAGTAATATGATGTATTTGCAGAAAGTGAATTACCGCGATATTCAACCTCAGATGATAAAGAACTCATGACTCTTTGACTATTCCAGATATCTCCGGAATTCTTTTCCAGGATTTCCTTTGTGGAGGCAACAAGTATCTGGAATGAGGTCTGGACTTTTGCTTTCTGTGGAACTATCCATGTAAATTCAGGTTTAAGGTCAAGTATCTTTACATTCCCGGGTTCCCTTATAAACTCAACCATTAATCCTGAAGGAGAATCTGACAAGGGAACATCAGCTCCTGTGAGGGAGATCATAATCAATAATGACAATAAATATTTTTTCATTTTAAATTGGAGGGATTTTTAAAAAGGTATTAACACGGAGTATTTTCAATTCATATGGTTTGAAGTGGACTATTTCATCTCCTTTGATATTGACCGCTTCTACGGAATACGGATCTAAAAACTGAAAGTTTCCTGTTGCCTTGATTCTGAACTGAGTTGTTACATCGCTGGCTTCTTCATTAAAAAGAATATAGTAATGATTACTTCCCTTAATCACATGTCTGTATCTGATATTCTCTGAAGCGTTTACCAGATAAAGGTCGGGGGGTACTATTTTATCAATTGAAGAAATCAGATTATCGCCGGTCTTATATATCCGGGCTCTTCTAAACGTCGAAGCATATTCAGAGCCATTACGGATTATCAGCCTGCGTTCCCTGGCAAGTTTTTTAAGCAGAGGCATTGCCTGGGGTGGCAGGGTCGATATACTATCGAGAATAATGGCACTATAATTCATCCCTGCGATATGCACTCCTTTAGAATCAACTGTTGCTTTTTCCCACAGGTCACGTATTTCGAGATAATTAAAATCGCGCTGATGCTGAAAGCAGACTTTTGCTGATTTATCGGGCAGCCAGGTGGACTCACAAAGGATCGCCACATCGCAGATATGCCGCGAATCGGTATTTATCCAGCACATTCTGCTGCATGCATCGGCAAACGATTTATAATTATTCCACCATGGTGAGTTTGGTCCGACATCGGGAGGACGTTCTTCTAACCTTGGTCCACGGACAGAATAGTAAAAAGCATGGGGAAACAGTAAATTTTGTCCACGGACAAAGCACCAGCCTGCCAGCCACTTCATCTCTTCGTAGGTAAGGTTGTGGCCGTAAGCACCGTAAATCTCATTTGAGTTACGGCGGAGTCCCAGGTGGATCATGGCGCTTGAAGCACATTTTGCCATTGTTGAGTGTTGTCCCTCAAGGGCTTTAGGTCCGGGTTCCACATAACGCCATACAAGATCCTGCCCGGGGACCTGAAAATACCTCTCGGTACCTATATCCATCGATCCTGCAGGATGACCCATAAGAGATATCCCATGAACTTTGCACCAGTCTCCAAGTCTCCTGTAATAGTTTTCTTCGAGGCAGATATTTATCGCACGATTGTAATCATCGCGGTGTTTTCTGGCATCAGGGTGGTCGTCATACCAAAGGTCGGCAAGAAATGGTTTTATATCGTAACCGATTATTCTATTGATTTGTGTCAATAACACTTCATTACCCGGAATAACTCCCTGGATGCTGTTGCGTCCCAGAGGGGAAGGCTCATCTGTGAAGATTCCGAGAATAGTTGTCCCGAAATATTTTCCGAACTCCTTTGCATAGCGGTCATAAACAAGCTCCATGAAACTTGAGACTGCATCGGGATTTAAAATATCCCCTGCAGGAGGTGACTCTTCTTTTAGCTTGCTGCTTCCCTCACCAATATAATGAAGGCCGCGGATCACTCCCCCGGAAGGCTGATCAATAATTGCCACACGTTTGCCGTTGGGACGATCAATAACAGCGATAAGTTTTTTTTCTTCAGAAAGCCGGATATTTTCCCCGGGTTTGAGATCAATTTTTGAAAGGCCGCGTGCTGCATGTTTTGGATTACGAGCTACCACCTGCCCGCTTGAAGAACCAGATGGATACATGCCTTCGTCGTAGAGCACCACGTACATTTTACGGCAGGCAGCCTCAGCGACTGCAACATTCATAGCATGGATCATCTTTTTAGAAAGCCATCCTGTACTTTCCGGCAGACCAATCCGTGGATGGATAACAAATCCGTAAACACCATGCGCTTCAAAATCAGCTATCTGCCTGATGATCTCTTCATCTTTTAAAGTATCGTTCCAGAACCAGAAAGGCATCACAGAAAATTCCCTTGGCGGGTACATAAACTCCCTGGGAATATCCTGAGCTTCAATGGATCCAAAAATGAACAGACTGAATAAACAGTTAAATAATACTTGTCTGATATTAAGCTTCATGGTAAAATGATTTATCTGGTTTTCTTTTCATTCCGGCTACCGGCATGAAGTTCTCTGGCCGGTAATGCGAAGGGAGAAAAAAAACAAGAGTATAAAAATATCTTCTCACTAATTTATTTTAATTTAAAATGGTCTGTGTCAAATTCAGATATTATGATGAATAAAATAATCATTGTAGTTCGGAAGTAGCTGAAAAGGTTCCCGGACGGATTTCAAAGACAGCATAACCATCAGTATACCCTTTAAAAATATCCTTATTGAGATCTGACAGTTTTTTCCCGTCAAGCAATACACTACCCGCACTTTTACCCGGGATGTAAACAGTGGCTGTGGTGTTTGGCGGAACTGTGAAATCATATTCAAACCGATTGTTTTCACGTTTCCAGCTCGCATCTATCTTACCGCTGATTGAATTGAAGCTTCCTTTTGCCCAGGTCAGTGTTCCTCCGGGAAGAGGTTTAAGTATAAAATGTTTGAATCCGGGTGAATCATTATCGGGCTGAATACCAAGAATATTTTCGTACATCCATTCTCCTATGGCTCCGAATGCGTAGTGGTTGAAGGAATTCATACCTGCACCCTGGAATCCTCGTCCTTTGACATATCCATCCCAGCGTTCCCATATTGAAGTAGCACCCTGCTCAATGGAGTAACCCCACGACGGGAACTCTTTTGTTTCGAGGAGCTGGTAAGCTTTTTCGGTGTATCTCCGTTTTACCAATTCCTTCATCAGGCATAAAGTGGAATGGAAACCGGTATTCATACGGCCTGAATAGGGGATAAACTTATCGATCATCCTTTTCTCAAAGTTCTTTTCCAGCTCTTTAGTATAAACACCATAATGCAAAGCCAGTGCGTAACAGGCCTGGGCATCACCTTCTATTTTTCCATCAGCGTCAACAAAACGGTTGATAAAAGCATCTTTGATATTTGCAGCCAGATCTGAATAGTACAAAGCTTTTTCATTCCTTCCTATAGCGTCTGCCATCTTCGAAAGGATATTCACCGAGTTATAGAACATGATGGTTGAAAAAGCTTCTGAAGGGATCTGGGCGCCTGTTTTCGGGAAACCTTCAGCATTCAGAGTGTTCCCGTTAAGCCAGTCGCCATAATTGAGGCCCAGTCCGCTTTTCCATATCAGGTCGGGATTGGATTTCCGGATATTTTCAATGTATCTTTCATATGCTTCAAAATGGTCTTCAATTATTTCTTTACCCCCATAATTGATATACATGAGAAAAGGAAGCTTCACAGCTGCATCGGCCCATCCGGGAGCATTTGTAAAATGCTTTTCATAAGCAAAGGGATGAGGAGCGATATCAGGGAATGTACCACGTTTCGACTGGGCATCCATAATGTCGACCATCCATTTGTTGAAAAAGGCTGCCATATCGCGGTTAAACATTGAGGTCTGTGCAAAAATAAACACATCACCCATCCATCCGCATCGTTCGTCACGCTGCGGGCAGTCGGTTGGCACTCCGATCATATTGCTCACATGCGACCGGTTAATATTTTTATAGAGCTGGTTGAGCATAGGATTTGAACATTCAAAATAGCCGGTACGTGGCTGATCGGAAGCAATAACTTTTGCTTTAAGAATACTTTTATCAGGTATTGTACGCAAACCTCTTACCTCAACAAATCTGAAGCCGTGATAAGTGAACCGAGGCTCATATTTCAGCTTTCCGGATGGTCCGAGGATGACTGTATCTCTTTGAACTGCAGCACCCAGATTTTCAGTATAGAGTTGTCCTTTATCATCAAGGATCTCTCCGTGCCGGAGAACGATCTTATCGTCAGGTTTTCCTTCTAACTGAATGTTACACCATCCGGCTATATTTTCGCCGACGTCGAAAAGAAAACAGCCATCTTTGGTTTTTGATACGCTCTTTGCATCAAGGGTTTCAATAATTCTGACAGGTTGATTGTTCTGGGGTACCAGGTTGATATCTGCCTGTTGATCTTCCACTGCCCTTTGCCATGATGAATCATCAAAACTCTTTGTCAGCCATCCTGCAACCTCTTTATTTGCATCGTAGGTTTCGCCCAGGAAATTGTCAGCCATCCGAATGGGTCCGTCAGGATATATCTTCCATGAATCATCACTTATGAAAGTTTCATTTTCTCCGTTTGGATATTGCACTTCCATCTGTAAGAAGAGGCGGCGGTTAAGTCCGTAAGCCCCTCTTTTCGGGAAATAATTGCTCCAACGTGTCGGGCCCAGCATCCCGGCGTACCATCCGTCTGCAAGCTGCGCACCGATAACATTGGTCCCGGCATCAAGAAGATTGCTGACATCGAAAGCCTGATACTGGACACGTTTATGGTAATCGGTCCATTCGGGAGCCAGAACCCTTTGATCGGGGGACCGGCCATTGAAAGCGATCTCATATAATCCCAGTGCAGAGACAAATGCTATAGCTTTCACAGGCTTATCTTTCAGCTCTATTGTTTTTCGCAGTAAAGGGGATGGGGGAGTAGCCCTTTTTTCAGGATAGTCAGGTGTATCAGTAATCCCATCAGTAAGCATATCAGGGTCGTATCCGTCTTCGCGGTCTATCTTGATCAGAGCATCCTTACAGGTCACGGCAGATCCCACAGAAAGTAATTTATCATCATTAAGTACTTCAAGCTCTGCCAGGGATAAGGCGAACATTTTTGCCGGATCACCCTGATCTTCATAATCAAAAATCCTGTCATTGTAGCGTTGCAGTTTTGTGGCTGTAAAGCGGACATACCGTGCCTGAATCTTATTAAATGTTATCTCTGCAGCTTTTCCATCAGGTGAAGATGCAGGATTTTTTTCAGCACATTTTTCCCATTTATCTCCATCTTTGCTCACCTCAATTCTGTAAGCAAGAGGGAAATAATAGTCTTTTAAATTTTTTATGTTATTGTATGAAGGAAATAGCAGGATCTTATTAAAATCAACAGTTTTTCCGAGATCGACCTGTACCCATTTTTCTTCCTTATCCCTGTCTGTATAAGAGCTTAAATACCCGATATGTTTATAAACCAGGGGATATTCAAGAGGAGGTTCCGGCCGATCGCCTATCCAGGAAGCTATCCATTCTTTCTTGTCAAATGCACCGGTAATAAAATCCGCTGTTTCACTCCAGCCGGTGATCTTGCCATCCTGATCCCACACCCTGACTTTCCAGTAATATTTGGTGAAGGAGTTGAGTCTCTTTCCCTTCAGCTTAATGCCAAAAGTCTCATTTCCTTTTTGTTTTCCGCTATCCCACACATTTCCCTTACCTGCCTCAATTTCTTCTGTATTATCACTCACAATAACCTGCCAGGCAGTTTGTTCCTGACCGTTCAATTTTGAAATGAGCTCCCAGCTGAGACGTGGTGACTGTTCTGATATTACAGCCTTGTTCATATATTCGCACTTCAGGTTACTTACAGCTATTCCGTTTGTAATTTCATCCGAACAGCTTCCTGCCAATAACAAAAACAAGGAAGACAATAAGGCTAGATTTAATCTCATGGTTAAATAAGTTTCTTGATAAAGATAATTGGTGACAGATATTAATTAGAGAATTACATGGTTCTGTAAATATAAAGTTTTATTCAGAATTTCAGTTATTGGTTGTATGTAAGTAAGTACTCAGACTAAGAGATTTTTTGAAAAATTACTGTTAATTTATTAACAGTAAATGACAAATATTTCTTACCTTTTAACTTGCAAAAAAATAAACTTTATGAGCACCAGAAAAGAATCTCAGTTGATGATCCTTGTTATTCCGGTTGCCTTAGTTTTATTAATGCTGACTGCCTTCACAATCAGTTTGATGGCCCCGCAGGAGGATCTGAAAAGCAAGTATTCATATAAAGATTTTGAATCAGCAAAGAAATGCCGGTCATGTCACCCCGGGATTTATGAGCAATGGTCGCAGGCGATGATGTCGCAGGCATATACTCATAACTGGGATGAGGTTGAATATTTCGATCTTGCGGTTCCTCATGCCAAAGCAAAGCCGGAAATTAAAGATGTTGTTGACGGTTGTAACGGATGCCACACACCTATAGCATTCATGGGGAGCGGTCAGTTCCCTCCTCCAAGGCCCTCAGAGAAGAGCATGGCAAACGAGTCAGTTTCATGTGAGGTTTGTCACCTTATCCAGGCGGCACAAAGTGACCCACCATTTAACTTCAGTTATCTTATTAAACCGGGAATGACAAAATATGCCGGACGGACACCTTCGGTTGAATCTCCCGCACATAAAATAGTTACCAATGAATTTTTTCGAACTACCGAGTTCTGCGGCAATTGTCATAACGAGAAAAATCCATGGGGAGTATGGGTTAAAAGCACCCAGCTCGAGTGGAAAGAAGGACCGTATGCCCTGGCCGGAGTTGTATGTCAGGATTGTCATATGCCAAAAGGAGGTCCATTTTTGAATGCACTTATGGCATCTCCTTATGATGATTCACGGCTTCATCTTTTTCATGGCGCCCATGATCCGGGAAAAGTCAGGGGAACAATAGAGCTCAGGATACAACCTGATATCAGGGAAGCGGAACCAACGGAGGATATCATTTTCACTGTTGCCCTGTTTAACCAGAAAACAGGTCATAAATTTCCTACCGGATCTGTCGAGGATCGAATTGCATGGTTGCAGGTTGAAGCCACAGATGCAAAGGGTAAGGTTTATCATCTGAATGTCGATAACAAAGGCTTTGATGGAGAAGAGTTTACAATATCAGGCGATTACCTGGCTTATCAGGATATGGGTGTTCCGCTGGGGATATCTGAATTTAAGGGCGTTCAACGTGATGGGATCCCATCAGGAAACAGGATATTCAGGATCCCTTATTTTGACCCTGAAGGGAGAATGACAATGATGCAGTGGAACACTGCAAAACTGGGTGTTGATTATCGCATTGGACCGAGAGAGACTAAAGTAGAAAAATTTACATTCCGTGTTCCGAATGATGCCGCTGCAGGTGAAATGAAGGTCAGGGCGGTACTGAATTACCAGCTGCTTGTAAAACCTGTAGCCGACTTTCTTAAGGTCCAGCCCTCCGAATCAGAGATCATGGAGGTAAATGAGCATACCACCTATGTAACAATATTACCCTAGTCTTTTTAATAACCACCAATAAGAATTAAGATTATGAGAAGATCTAAGTATTTTATTATTGCAGGTCTGTCTGTTTTTATTTTCTCACTTTTCACACAACAGAATTGCACTGCTATTCCCGCATTTGCCCGTAAGTACCAGATAAGCTGCCAGGTATGCCATTCTCCGGCTATTCCCAGGCTAAAAGGATTCGGAGAAGAGTTTGCCAATAGTGGATTCAGGATGACAAAATATGAGTCCCCGCGATATTTTATCCAGACCGGTGATGATAAACTTTCACTGTTCAGGGAATTACCACTCGCTTTCCGACTCGATGGCCATGCAATGTACAATTTTGATAAATCAGGGAAATCAGAATTTGCTTCACCCTTTATCCTGAAGATACTTTCCGGTGGGGAACTGTCAGACAAGTTATCATATTATTTCTATTTTTTAATGAATGAAGGAGGATCTATAGTAGGAGTGGAGGATGCTTTTCTGATGTACCACGATCTTTTTAAGACAGGGATCAATTTTTACATCGGCCAGTTCCAGGCATCGGATCCTCTTTTTAAGAGCGAACTGAGATATACCCTGGAGGGGTATAAAATTTATGATGCTGCACCCGGAAATTCAGCTGCCAGATTAAAATATGAAAGAGGTATTATATTTGAAAAGTTCTTTTCAACGGGGACAACATTGCAGGTTGAGATCCTTAATGGATGCGGAATTGACAATCCGGTGTTTGATAATGATAAATATAAAAATTTCATGTTCCGGTTATCACAGGAGATTGGAAAAAAATTATCTATCGGAGCGTTTGCCTATACAGGGAAAGAGAGACTTGATTATTATTATGGATTTTTTAACAGTAACGTGACAATGTTCGGTCCTGATATTAAGATCAATTTTGATGATAAGTTCGTTTTCAATGCGCAATATGTTAAAAGAACCGACAGTGAAGTTTTTATAGGGGGATCCGGCCTGGGAATGCTTGATAACGTCAGCACTCAGGGAGGATTCGCTGAATTAATATATTCACCAAAAGGAGATATGAGCAAGTGGTATCTGACAGGTTTGTTGAACTGGGTTGATTCAGATATTGATGACCTTGATTATACGGCTGCAACCCTGCATGCAGGATATCTGCTCAGACGTAATTTCAGGATTGTTTCAGAATTTACTAACCAGTTTTCCGGGAACTCCTATAGAAGAGTAAATATCGGATTTGTTTCGGCGTTCTGATAATGACATCCTTACGGATAGGGGCAAGAGCCCTTGATTGATAATTCAATAAGATGTGACAAACTTTATAAACTGAACTTCAATTTTGCGTAATATACCTGACATCGGAGGGATGGTCAGGTGAAATGATAAAGCCGCTTTTGAAATCAATTTATTCCTGTTTTTTTAGCCAGGATTGAATTAAATTGCCGGCATTTGAGCCGCCACGAATTGCTATGCCGGGTAAAACCTTAGCATTTGGACAAAGTTTCTTAATATTACGTTCGCTACTACCTATTTACCGTTTACATAATTATTGCCTTTACGGGAATAATAAGCAATAAGACTTTTTTTATCAGAATTTGTCATTTTTTAAGATTTTAGAAATTATAGGATTGTCTCAAATTTAGCTTCAATGATGTTTTCGGCAAAAACCAAAGAGGTGATATCTTCATTTACATTACCAAGGTGTATCACTTTATAAGGATCAATGCTTGCATCGCGAAAAACAACAGTAAATGCAGTCCATCTATCATAATAATAAATACCACCGGCATGAGCTTCTGAAGTCACTGGGACTCCATTTATTGAAGGCTTTTGAGGGAGAGTGTAATAATATTCGTGACCGGCAAAACGCTGCAGAGGCAATTCAAGTGGCAGCATTTTTAAGATATCGTCTACAGTAGAATTATCTTTCAATGTAGCGGTATATTCTTTGTTGTCTAATTTTAATTTTATCGTTTTTTTCATTGCTTACAGAAATTTGTTTATTAAAATTCCGAGAATCAAAGCATAAGGCACTTTTATTTTGTTGGAGGGATCCATACATTCTTCTCAAAAGTTGTAACAATTTCTTTCAACCAATGGGTAATTTCAATATGCTGAGGACAGCTTTTTTCGCATTTTTTACAATTGATGCAGTCAGAAGCTTTTCCGTACGTTTTGGTATAATTTGTATAATAGACCCCTTGTGTTGAAAACATTTGATTTAATGATTGTTTTTCGGCATTGTATAATGCAAAATAATTGGGAATTGCAATGTTTTTCGGACAACCTTCAACGCAATACTGACAAGCTGTACAAGGAATGGCAATGGATTCATTGATAATACTAACAGCTTCGTTTACAACATCTTTTTCTTTCTGAATTAAAGGTCTGAAATCCTGCATATAGCCGGTATTGTCCAATAATTGGTCCAAGGAAGACATTCCGCTTAGAACCATCATCACGTTGTCCAGACTGGCTGCAAAACGAATTGCCCAGGAAGCAACGGACATTTCCGGATGGTATTCTTTGAATAACTTTTCGGCTGTGTGTGGTACCTGAGCTAATGTTCCTCCTTTAACAGGCTCCATGACAATAACTTTCTTATTATGTTTCTGAGCCACTTCATAACATTTTCCAGATTGAATGCTTTTGTTGTTCCAATCGAGATAGTTCACTTGTAACTGAACGAAGTCAACCTCGGGATGTGCCGTCAAGATTTCATCGAGAAGGTTTGCGGTATCATGAAAGGAGAATCCTATATTTTTAATTTTACCTTCCTTTTTTTTCTTTTGTATAAACGAGAAAGCCTCTAGTTTTTGAGCAATTGCATAATGCGAAGCACCCAGGTTGTGGAGAAGATAGTAGTCGAAATAATCAATCCCAACTTTTTCAAGCTGTTCGTTGAAAATTTTATCTAAATCATCTTTATTTTTATTATCATAACCGGCATTTTCGTTGCTACGGTAAAAGATTGTCTGGAATGACGTTTTACTAAAGCTTCGCGTAATGCAACTTCACTCTTAAAATTATGATACATATAAGCTGTATCAAAATAAGTAAAACCTCTTTCTAAGAATGAATCTACCATCTGATTAAATTGTTCAAAATCGACACTGGTTTGATCATCCTTATTCAGCAGAGGTAATCTCATGCATCCAAATCCTAATTTTTTTATCATCTATTTGTTTCTGAAGACATTTGTTTCAAATTCTACCTCCTTTAAAGTTCCTTACCCATATCGAAGGCTTGTTGCATGGCACTGCTTTTTTTAATTTCTCCCATATTCCAGGCCCCGGTTCCATAAATAATCCCCTTTTCATTTGCTCCATCCAGACAATATGTAAATCCACGAAATTCCTCAATAGTTCTTTCTAAAGCTTGTTTATTGTTTTCTGCTGCAGTAAGAATGAAATAAAAGTCTTTATTGCTAATTTCTGTATAACGGGCACAAGTACGATCGATGAAGGTCTTCATTTGACCACACATTGTATAAAAATAGACCGGAGTAGCCATAACAATAACATCGGCTGAAATCATTTTAGCTAAAATGTCAGCCATATCGTCCTTTTGAGGACAACTTTTTTCACCATTAAGGCAAACACCACACCCTGTGCAGTAATTGATTTTTTTGTCCTTCAGAAAAATCTTTTCTACCTGATGCCCTGCCGATTGTGCACCTGCAACAAACTGGTCACATAATATGTCCGAATTTCCATTTCTTCGCGGACTGGATGATATTACAAATACTTTTTTTCCCATATTTTTTGTTCTAAACAGATCAAATATCACAATGCAAAGATGAGAGGGAAAATCCAAAGGCTTTGTATACAAATTACTGGTTCTTGTACCAGGATTACTGATAATGATTTTACCAGTTGATATTTACAGAAAAAGCTGTTTATCTTTGCATTAAAATTAAAAACAAAGTTATGAACGGCATATTGAAATTGGATAATATAGCTCAATATAATTCATTGAGAGGGGTAGAAACCTTACATCCTTTAGTGAGCGTAGTTGATATGTCGAAAGCAACGCCTACGCAAAGTGAACGGATACATTTTGGCTTTTACTGTGTATTTTTAAAAGAGGTGAAATGTGGAGATCTGAAATACGGCTGCAATTATTATGATTATCAGGAGGGAACGCTCGTATTTGTTGCTCCCGGACAAATAGTTGGAGTTAATAGTAAAGAGATTATTCAACCAAAAGGCTGGGCTTTGCTCTTTCATCCTGATTTAATTCGCGGCACGTCTCTTGGTCACAATATTAAGGATTACACATTTTTTTCTTACGAGGTTTATGAAGCACTCCACTTATCAGAAAAGGAAAGACAAATTGTGATAGATTGCCTGAATAAAATTGATTATGAGCTGAAACAGTCTATCGATAAGCATAGTAAAACGCTCATTGCAAATAATATTGAGCTGCTTCTTAATTATTGTATGCGCTTTTACGACCGGCAGTTTATTACCCGTAGTCATGTGAATAAAGACATTTTAGCAAAGTTTGAAAAGCTGTTGGATGAAGTGTGCCGGGCATGTAGTAGATTGAATGGGTGAGAAGGAGCAATCCTTCAAGTCCCTAAAGAGCCGTAATGACCGGAATCTTATAGCCGAAAGCAAGGGTGTCCTGGGGGACCGGGAATCTGAAGGAAGCCGTAGG
>JAJFVL010000049.1 GCA_021371855.1 Bacteroidales bacterium
GAAAATTACTGCAAAAAAGTTCCTCTGAGAAGGATGGCAAACAATGATGATATAAAAGGTCTTGTAGTACTGTTAGCCAGTAAAGCAGGTACATACATAAACGGCGAAAACATTTTAATGGATGGAGGTTTACACGCATAAATTTTCATAAAAAACTGTATTTGTCAAAATCCCATTGTGAATATCCTCGCGGCAAGCTAAGAAGCATCTCTCGACTCCAATAAAGAATTTATTTTTTATGCTCACCACGCCAGCGACAAGAAACGACGGGTGTTGTTCGCGAGGGTTTAAAGAATTGTATTAAAAAACTTTTATGTTTAATATCCAATGAGTAAAGAATAAGTATTATGAAATATTCCAGAAAGACTTTGATCCTCACAATCTTCGCTGTTTTGATTTTTGTAAATCTGTCAGCACAGAAACCTGCAATTATCAAAATTGATACAAATCGTAAGATTGGTGAAATTGATAGAAATATTTACGGATCTTTTATTGAACCTCTTTATACAGTAGTCTACCCCAAATTATATGATCCTGAATCAAAATTAGCCGATGAAAATGGATTCAGAAAGGATCTGATTGAACTTTCCAAAGAATTAAAAATTCCTGTCGTCAGATGGCCAGGAGGGAATTATGTTTCGGGATATAACTGGGAGGACGGAATCGGACCTAAAGAACTACGTCCCATCCGGATGGAGCTTGCCTGGAATGCTTTAGACAAAAACCAGATGGGAACCGATGAATATTCCAAATTCTGTGAATTAATAGGTGCAAAAAATTTTGTTTGCATAAATGCAGGTACAGGTACACTTGATCAGGCTCGTCATTGGGTTGAATATTGCAATGTTGAAAAAGGTACTTATTATTCGGACCTTCGAAGAAAATATGGGAATGAAAAGCCTTATGATGTAAAATACTGGGCTCTTGGAAATGAAATTGACGGATATTGGCAGATGGGCCATAAAAATGTTGAAGACTACTGCAAGTTTGCCCTTGAAGCTGCAAAATTGATGGAATGGACTGATAAAACAATAAAGTTGATTGCTTGCGGTGCAGCCGAATATAAGCCTGATAACGGTTGGATTGAATGGAACCGGTATATATTACAACATCTTGCAGGTCACATGGACTATCTCTCCGTCCATAGGTACGTTGAACGACCCAAGGATGATTTCGCGGGATTTATGGCCATGGGATGCGATCTCGATCGGAAGATAGTGATTAATAAATGTCTGATTGAGGAAACAAAATACAATATTGCTTATGGACCATTGACCTCAATGCTTCAACAGCTTGATCAACCAGGACCAAAAAAGCCTGTTTATATCTCATTCGACGAATGGTCGGGCGCAGGATATGACCTTGCTTCTGCTTTAATGGTTGCTCAACATTTAAATGCATTTGTAAGAAATGCAGATGTCGTTAAAATGGCAAATTTTACTTTGCTTACAGAACTTATCGGATATTCACCGGAAGGAGATTTTAAAACTGCTATTTATCAACCGTTCTATCTGTTCTCCAACAATTGTTCGGGTAGTTCCTTAGATGTGTTTACCGATTGTGAGAATTACAGCACGAACAAGTTTGGCAATGTCCCATATCTTGATGTGACGGCAGCTTACAATCAGGCTAATGATCAGTTGGTAATTAATATTGTCAACAGACATGAAGTTAAGAATATGCCAACTAGTATTCTTCTTCAGGAGGGAGAATTCGCCGGGGAAGCTTTTGTCTATGAAGTAAATGGCAAATCAATTAATTCAGTTAACACAAAAGATGAGCAAAATGTTGGTATTAAAACTGAAAAAATAAAATTAAAAGGGAATACCTTATCTTATGAATTCCCTTGCCATTCTTTTACTCAGATTGTCTTAAAATTAAAAAGTAAGTAACTTATCAGAACTTAAGGTGCACCATAATTTGGAGAGCCTGCAGTCTGAAATATTGCATCGTTAAAATAAACTATGATAAAATGAAACCCACATGATTGATTGCAAATACAAACACTAATGAAAATAATTAAGTGTCAATCGAACAGCCAGCCGGCGGTGAGCTCAACGAAGTTAATAATGTGTGGTTACATACGACTTTTAAAATTGAATTATATACGTATGAAAAGATATTCATTTAGTGTTACGGTTTTGGTCTTTGTTCTTGTTGCTGGTTGTGGCCAGGCTGTTAAAAAAGTTGAAGATAACACTAGCTTGAAAACTTACAAAAATCCGATAGACCTTAGTATTGGCGATCCACATATAATGCGTGCACCGGATGGCCGTTATTATATGTACGGTTCAGGTTCAGGCAGTGATAGTACAGCATTTCCAACCTTTTCATCGGCCAATCTTATAGAATGGAAAAATGAAGGTGATGCATATCTGAGGAATCCTGTAACTTCATGGGGAAAAGGAGATTTCTGGGCTCCTGCAGTGTACAATGTGAAGGATAAATACTACCTGTTTTACAGCTCTCAGTGGAATAATAATCCAACCAATGAAATGGAAAATTTCAGGATTGGAGTTGCTGTATCGGACAAACCAACTGGGCCTTTCCGCGATATACATAATGAGCCTATCTTTGATCCTGGTTACCCGGTTATTGATGCTGATGTTTTGTTTGATAACAATGGCAGAGTTTACCTTTATTACTCACGCTGTTGCTACAAACATCCTGTTGAAAGTGAACTGGCTGCTTGGGCCAGGGCGACCGGAATGTACAATGAAATTGAAGAAAGCTGGGTTTACGGAGTCGAACTGAAACCTGATTTAAGTGGAATTATCGGAGAACCTGTAGTGATTTTACGTCCCCCGATATCTCTTGATGAATCGAATGATTCCTGGGAGAATCGATCTGTAATTAATGGTGAAGCTAACCGGCGTTGGTCTGAGGCTCCATGTTCCTTCAGGAATGGCAATACTTATTATATTATGTATTCTGCAAATAGCGTCGCAGGGAATAATTATGATCTTGGTTACGCTACTTCGGCCAATCCGCTTGGCCCCTTTAAAAAAGCAGACAACAATCCTGTTACAGAAACAAAGGGTGACGTAATCAACCCTGCTCATAATTGCGTAACATTTTCACCTGACGGATCAGAGATGTACTGTATTTATGGTGCAATATCTATGAGAGCAGCTATAAAGAGAGGATCATCTGTTTTACCTGGAAAGAGTACGTCATATGGATTTATGGGTCAGGGGGCACCACAAAGTATGCCAAGTGGATTGAGCAGGCAAAGGATCCTTTTTATTGATAAGATGGAAATAGAAAAGGAAGGGAAAGTGGTTGTTTATTGTGGGAATACTTTTGCTCAACCATTCCCTTCAGATAAAAAGAATTAGGTTCAATTTAATACGTAGTTTGACTTTTTTAACCTGATTGACTTTTGATTAAATAAATTATCTCTAAAATGTAAATTATGCTTTATGAGAGTCATTGCCGTTTTTCTGATATCAGCTGTTCTCCTGGGATACATTTCATGTTCTGAAACTGGCGTACTTCTGAGAAAAATGGGAGGAGACCGGATATGATACCGCTTCAGATATAATACAAGGCATTCCTTCTTATAACCGAGCCATCATTGATTACAAACAGAATGGTAAGTCAATTCTGACAGTTTTCTTTTAATTTATTCAGACTTTAAGTATCAAAACGAAACCGGCGAAATCAGAAAAGCCATTAAAGTTCGTGAAATTAAAGTTACACCTCGAAGCCTTCATAATTGACTGATCCCTGAATGGGATTTCGACAAATGCAATTTTTTTATAATCATCAGCTTCGTAAAGAAGGCCAACGATGCCATCTGGAAGTCGTGTCAAACATGAATATGCTGTACTTCCAGTATTGTACGGAATATTCAACAGTCTCAATTTTTATGAATTAGTTTGGGAACGACATATGATTATCAAGAATAATTTTGAATTATATTTATATCAATATTTATCTTAAAAAAATTCTGGCTAATCAACATGAAGGATAAAATACTTATTCCGCTGGTAATCCTGCTAGAAATAATTCTATTCCCTCATTCTTCTTATTCACAAGAAGCAAGAGAGATAAGACGCTTCCAGGTTAAAGAAGCAATGCAGGCAGTGGCTGTTGATAAGAATTATTTTTATGTGATAAACAGTAGCACTATTACCAAACACAATAAAAATAACGGAATCCAGGTAGTTAAATGGGATGGTAAGTCTGATGGTATCAAGCATCTGAATAGTGGTACAGTTCGAAAGGGGAAACTGTACTGTGCCACCTCCAATTATCCCGATTCTCCTATGGCAAGTTCAATAGAGATCTTTGATGCAAATACCCTCAAACATATTGAAAATCATAGTTTTGGTATCTTCTCAGGTTCTGCTACGTGGATTGATCAAAAAGGTGGCTATTGGTATGTAGGTTTTGCTCATTATTCCGGTAAAGGATCAAGTGAAGGGAAAGATAACAGATGGACTGCAATTGTTAAATTCAGTAAACAGTGGCAACAAGTGGAATCCTGGGTATTCCCGGAAAGTATTATTGAGGCTTTTTCACCAAGCAGCAATTCAGGAGCAGCATGGGGAAAAGATGGAAAATTATACTGTACAGGGCATGATAAGGCCGAAATTTATGTTATGGAAATTCCGCAGACCGGATTTACACTGAGGCATGTAAAAACTATTAAAACGTCAGTTCATGGGCAGGGGATAGCTTTTGACCATTCGGTAAAAAACAATATGCTTCTATATGGTATAAGCAGGAAGGATAATCTTGTCATCGTTTCTGAAATTAAATAACGTTAATTAATCCAGGACAATTAAATAGTATAATTTATGGAAATGTTCAGATTAGATGGAAAAATTGTCATTGTTACCGGTGGAACCGGTTTGTATGGGAAACCCATCTCTCTGTCTCTTGCAGAAGCAGGAGCTCAGGTAATAATAGCTTCACGCAATGAGGCAAAATGCAAAGAATATGCTTCAGAACTGAAGGGCAAAAAATTGAATGTGGAAGGAATCTCACTTGACCAGGGCGATGAAAAATCAATTAATGATTTCATCGATCAGGTAGTAAAGAAGTATAAACGTATTGATGTTCTTGTAAATAATGCAGTATCGCGCGAGGGTTGCAAGGACCTTGACGTAATCACTAAAACTGACCTCGAAAAATCACAATTGACTAACTACACAGGACTGATGCTGCTGACACAGTCAGTTATCAGGGTGATGGTAGAGCAAAATGAAGGTAATATCATTAACATAGGTTCTATCCAGGGAGCAGTCGGCCCAAATTTTCGTGTTTATGGCAGCACGGGAATGAGCAGTGCCGTAACTTACTCTTACGAAAAATGGGGCATTGTTGGCTTTACAAAATGGATTGCCAATTATTATGGGAAATTCAATATCCGTGCAAATTGTATCAGTCCTGGTGGATATGGCCCGGGAATAAGAAAAGGTAAGAATAATGAGGAATTCAGGGAGAATTATTTGCGACTGACACCCCTCGGAAGATTCGCCGAAGAAGATGATATTAAAGGTCCGGTGGTTTTTCTGGCTTCCGGGGCATCTTCTTATATTACGGGTCATAATCTTATGGTGGATGGTGGCTGGACGAGTTGGTAAATCAATTTATAAAAACTATCAGAAATAATTTATTAATATAAGAACCCAAATTTAAAGGATAATATCATGAAAAAAATGGAACGTAGAACTTTCCTTAAAAGTGCAACTGCAGTGTCAGCTTTTACTATCTTGAAGCCGGGTACTGCTTTTGGTTCAAAAACCAATTCAGCAATCCGCATGGGAATTATAGGGTGCGGAGGAAGAGGGACTGCTGTAATAACTTCTATGTCAAAAAATACAAGTGTTGCTATTATTGCAATGGCTGATCTCTTTGATGATAAGTTACAAAGTGCGATTCCGGTTTTTAATAAACTAAATACCGCGAAAGGATTGCCGGAGATACCAAAAAACAGTATTTATCAGGGATCGAAAGCTTATATTCCCCTGCTTAACAATAAAGATGTAGATGCAGTTCTGGTATCATCTCCCTGCTATTCTCATCCCGGGTATGTTGAAGCAGCACTTGCAGCGGGCAAACATGTATATTCTGAAAAACCGGCAGCAGTCGATGTTGCTGGCTGTGAGCAGGTGATGCGGCTTGGTGAACTGGCAAAAGGAAAGCTTAGTTTCGCTATAGGATTTCAGATCAGGTTTGCATCAGCATATGTTGAAATGGTCAGGAGAATTCAGCAGGGTGATATAGGTGAGATAATTAATGCACAGCTTTATTACTTTGCAGGTGGCCTTCCTGTTAAGCCTCATACAAATATGTCGTATGATGAGGCAAGGATCCGAAACCAATATCATTTCAGGGCATTGTCGGGAGGTATTCTTGTCGACCAGGGGATTCATATGCTTGACGTCTGTAACTGGGTTATGCAGGCTCATCCTTTAAAAGCTGTTGGCACAGGAGGGAATAAAGGCGGAGCTGATTTCGGAGATACATGGACAAACTTCCAGGTATTTTATGAATATCCTGATAATGTGAATGTCTGTTTTCATAATACTCAGCAGGGAACTCAATCAGGGGATGTGTGTGCAAGGTTTATCGGGTCAAAAGGATTTGCCGAAGCTCATTACAGCGGTGGAGTATTTATTGTTGGTGAAAAACCATGGGATTCAGGAATTGCAAAATACAAGGATGCAGAACTGACAGCCGAACAGAGGGCTGCAGGTATTTTCCTCTCTTCATTACACGATGCCGACTCAAACAAAGATATCGCTTTCATCAAAAGTATTGAAACGGGAAACTACATCAACGAAGCCCGTTCAGGAGCTGAATCAACCCTTACAGCTATCATGGGAAGGAATGCTGCTACTTCAGGAGAAGAGATCAGGTGGGATGAAATGATTTTTTCAGGCGAAAAACTTGATCATATGTTAAATCTGTCACAATTTGATAAATAAAACCATAATATAATGACAACAATTAATCGTAGAAAGTTTATATGTTCAGCAACATTGCTGGCTGGCGCCTCTGCTATGGTTCCTTCTTTTGGAAGGGAAACAAGCACAGATGGTGAAGGAAGTTCAAAAGATATTAAATTAGGAGTTATATCTGCTGCGAATAATCCCGAGGAAGATCTGAAAATTGTAAGGGATCTTGGTTTCCCGACTTGCCAGCTCAGCATATCAAATTATTCCTCTGAACTGGCTAAGCGGTTATCAGCATCTCTTAAAAAATACGGTATAGAACCCACTTCATTGATATGTATGGGGCCAGGTGTCTACAAGTGGAACCTTACTGAAGGACCTTCAACTATTGGCCTTGTCCCCCGTGTGAACAGGGCTGCACGTGTTGAACGGTTAATGAAGGGTATAGATTTCTGCAAAGAAGCAGGCATTCCTGCTATACAAACCCATTTTGGCTTTATTCCCGAAGACCCTGGTGATATAAAATATCAGGAATTCATTGCTACCATGAAACCCATCGGCGAATATGCTCTGAAACAGGGTATTGACATCTATTTCGAAACGGGGCAGGAAACACCGGTTACACTACTCAGGGCAATACTTGACATTGGAACCGGCAACCTTTTTGTGAATTATGATACAGCAAATCTTGTGCTCTACGGAAAGTCTAATCCTCTTGACGGTTTGAAAGTTATTGGAAAATATGTCAGAGCTCTTCATGCAAAAGACGGGAATTATCCGACAGATCCCAACAAGTTGGGCAAAGAAGTACCTATTCCTGAAGGAGAGGTGAATTTCCCGGCTATAATTTCATACCTTAAAAAGATCGGGTTCAAAGGGAATATCACAATAGAATATGAACTGGGGGACAGCAATAAGGAGTACATTTTGAAAACGAAAAAGTACCTCGAGAATTTAATTCTATCGTAATGAATTGAGCTACAATTATCTTGTACTGTTATTTAATTTTAAACTCCTTAATATCATAATTCAATGAAAAAATATAATGTTGGTATCATTGGTTACAGCTGGGTCGCAGGCGCTCATATTGAAGCAATTAATAAAACTACTTATGCACAGGTTACCGCTCTTTGTTCTTCCCGGAAACTCGATTCAGCAGAGATAAGCGCAAAACATGGGGGAAAGATTACCTGTTACACGGATCTTGCTCAAATGCTTGCCGATCCTGATCTCCATGCAGTATCGATTTGCAGTTATCCTGCTGATCATGCAAAGCAGGCAATTATGGCTGCCAGGGCGGGAAAACATCTGATCATAGAAAAGCCGCTGGCAATGAACTGGGAAGATTGTCTGGCAGTCAAGGCTGCTGTTGATGCTGCCGGAGTTAAAACCTGTATCGGATTTGAATGCCGTTTCTCGAGCCAGTTGATAACGATCAAGGCATTAATTGACAAAGGATTATTAGGAAAAATTCATTACGGAGAGATTGATTATTATCATGGTGTGGGCCCCTGGTATGGTCAGTTCCGCTGGAATATCAGGAAAGATGCCGCCGGAAGCAGTCTGCTGTCAGCCGGTTGCCATGCATTGGATGCCCTTCTTCTTTGCATGGGACATGAAGTAGAGACCGTCAGCAGTTTCGCAACGAATTCTGTCAATAAGGATTTTGCCAAATATGAATATCCAACTTCATCGGTTAGCATAATAAAATTTAAAGATGGACGTCTCGGTAAGGTAGCTTCGGTAATTGATTGCCTGCAACCATACTATTTTCATATCCATCTCGTGGGAAGTGAAGGAAGCCTTCTCGATAATAAATTTTATTCTACCCAATTAGGGGGACTTGATAAAAACAGATGGAGTGAACTTTCTATGAAGATGCTCGATTCGGGTGATGTTACAGATCATCCGTATCTGACTCAGTTCGAGGCTTTCTTCCAGGCTTTAGAACAGGGAAAGGAGATGCCTCTGACAAATCTGACAGAAGCTCTCTATACTCACGAGGTCCTGTTTGCAGCTGACCGTTCAGCTGATCAAAATGCATCGAAAAAATAAAAATCAGCTTAAGCAAAAATTTAAAGTTATTTACAAATGAAAAGACTATTTCTTTTATTTCTTATCTTTTCTTTTTCCATGTCGAATTTCATGGAATCAGGTTTTGCATCTGGTTCAGATTTTTTTGTTAATAAAAATGTCTCCTCAAAAAAGACTAAAATCCAATTGTTTAATGGAAAGAATCTTGATGGCTGGTATACTTTTATTAAAGAGAAGGGAAAGAATAATGATCCGAATAAAGTGTTCACTGTGCAGCATGGCCTGATAAGAATTTCAGGTGAAGAATTCGGTTGCATTACGACCAATGAAGAATATGATAACTACAAACTTGTAGTTGAGTTCAAATGGGGAGATATAACATATGCTCCCAGAGTTGGGAAAGCAAGAGACAGCGGTGTACTGTTGCATTCAACGGGTGAAGATGGTGGCTATTCCGGAATCTGGATGCATTCAATTGAATGCCAGCTTATTGAAGGAGGAACCGGTGATATGCTGGTAGTAGGAGACGGGAGTCAAAAATTCTCTTTGACATGCCCTGTCGCTCCGGAAAAGCAGGCAGGATCGTATGTATTCAAACCGGATGGTAATCCGGCTACAATAAACGGAGGAAGAATAAATTGGTATGGTCGCGATCCTGAATGGAAGGATGTTAAAGGATTTCGTGGTGCAAGAGATGTGGAAAAACCTTTAGGAAATTGGAACAGAATGGAATGTGTTGTAAAAGGGAAGGAGATATCCATATTTCTTAACGGAACTTTAGTGAATCATGCCATTGATGTTCAGCCTCAGAAAGGACGTATACAGATTCAATCGGAAGGTGCTGAAATATTTGTCAGAAGAGTCGAATTAAATCCTCTATAGCAAAATTAACCGTCAGCTTAACATTAATCCCCTGGTACCAGGAATCAACCGGGCTTAAAGATAATTATATGAAGTCTCTATTATTACTTGCTTTGACAGTTACCATGATAACCTTTACAGGTTTATACGGGCAGCCGGCGGTGATATCAAAACATCTTAAATTTCGTGTTCAGACAGATGTGGCACACCAGGAACTGAATACAAAATTCTGTTGGTTTCATCCCAGGGTAGCTGCTATACCGGGCTATGGACAGAACGGTATGCCGGCCGTTATCATGACAATCCAGAAACATCTTGTGGTAAGCGATTTCTATTCAGGATTATACTATATGCGTACCAATGATCTTGGCAAAACATGGACCGGTCCTGTTGAGATCCCTGAACTGGCATGGCAATATGAAGCTGACGGTACAACCGTGAGCGTTGCTGATGTCACCCCAGGCTGGCATAAATCTACAGGGAAGTTAATCGCAATCGGTATCAAAGTACGTTACAGTAAAGAAGGAAAGCAGTTGCTGAATAAACCACGTTCGCACGATGCAGCATATGCTGTTTTTGATCCGGAAACCAATAAATGGAGCCATTGGAAAATGGTTGCCAATGTGCCTGACCCAGAGTCAAAATTCTATTTGGTAAATCCTGGTTGTGTACAATGGCTTGTCAGGCCCGATGGGAAAATTCTTCTGCCTGTATATTTCAGCGGACCTGACTTAGGAGAATCATCAGTGACTGTGTTTGAATGTTCGTTTAACGGTACAACACTGACCTATCTCCGTCATGGTGATGAGATGACTGTTAAAGGAGGGCGCGGGTTGGGAGAGCCTTCTCTCGCAATATACAATAATAAGTACTACCTTACTTTAAGAAACGATTTTCGAGGTTATGTAACTTCCAGCGGAGATTGTCTGCATTGGTCTCCAATTAAAGAATGGACTTTTGATGATGGTAGTGAGTTAGGCAGTTATAATACCCAGACACATTGGCTTACACACAGTAATGGATTATTCCTTACTTATACCCGTCGTGGAGCAAATAATGATCATATTGCAAGGAATCGGGCTCCGCTATTTATAGCAGAGGTTGATTCTGAAAAGCTCAATGTGATCAGGTCAACAGAACAGATTCTGATGCCTGAGCGCGGTGTTATGCTGGGTAATTTTGGTGCAGCACCAATCACAGAAAATGAATCGTGGATCACTGATGCTGAGTTTATTGTAGGAGATAAACCTCATCCGAAAGGTGCAGACGGAACTATATGGACAGCCCGTGTAATATGGTCAAAAAGAAACAAACTGCTATCGAGAAACTGATATCATATACTACCTGATAAAGTATGAAGTCCAGATAAGTAATTATCGCGAAGAATCGTCATTTTAGTTTTCTCAATTTCAGGAACATCCGTTTATGCTTCTTTAAACTTGTTTGTCTCATTCAGGAACAAATTCTGTATGATAATATTACAAATGAAGTGAATTGTATTATTTTTTAAAGTTTACGATATATAAATTTGTAATAATTGGCATACGAAAGCCTTTTTATAAAGCTTTCATGGAAGGATTATATATTTGAGTATTACTCTTTGATTTTGGCTCTGTTAAACTTTAATTCTATACAATTTGTGTTCTAAAATAATACGGTTTATAAGCTCAGTTTGATAACCAAAGTATTTTCAAAACAAACAAAATTGTTTTCTATATCACTCTAAAGCTATAAGAAAATGAAACCATCAAATGTAAAAGATAATCACAGTATTATCAACTTAAATGTGCAATCAGGATCTGATCTTAAGTTACTTAAATCCCGTCGTAAATTTCTCAGGACAAGTTTGTTAGCTGCATCAGGACTGGCTATTGTCAGAGGCGCAGCTGGTTGTGCCGGAAGCCCCATTCCGGCAGATGCACCTGATGGCAAACCATGTATTGATTACGGGCAGTCATTTTTCTGCAATACGGCAGAATTTAATTCCGTACGCATGTGGATAGAAAGCCGGACAACGATTAACGATCCAAAGTCGGGAACCAGTACAGTCTATTATCAGGGTGCATCGTGTAAAAGTGAAAACACTTTCGGCGAGAAAGACCTGTTTTATAAAGATAATTATGATTTCTTACCAATTTTCGGTGATGGGAAAGTACTTGTATTTCGTCGTCATGTAAACAAACGAGATGACAGATACCGTACAATAAAAAAGATGGAAGAAATGTGGGGAGGTAATCCGGTAATTTATGCACCTGCTCCCAAAGTAATGACTGAACTTGATACATGGGAAAAAATACGTGATGCCACAGCTGCAGGGATACCAATTGTAACACAAACTGAAATAAACAATGCCGATTCCGGCCTGTCTGCCATAATTGAATGTCCGTGCAAAACAATGAATATCAGTCATTCTAAAAAGATGTACCAGGTTGATTCAGGCCCTGTTGCTTTACCAGATCTGACCAGAAGATACGATATTCAGATTGATTGCCTGAATCTTGCCTTCATCGCATTTAATACACCTCACTTTGCGGATTTTGTGATTGAGACTTTGACACCTATCATCGATGGTGAAAAGGAAGTTGCGACTGTTTATCATTATTCTAAAACAACAACAATGACAGCAAAAAATAAGATTTTTGCCTTAGGAAAGCTATAAGTTATGACCATGACTATAGTTAGCCGAAAGGCTAAAATATCCTTTACTCAAGGAACCTGAAATTCTAAGTAGTTTTAACAATTAACAATTTTCTGAAATGAATAAAATATTCACCTTTTTTGTCTTGGTATCATTACTGTCAGGTTCAGGTTGCAGGAACCGTTCTGATAAGAATAAAGAGGTTACAGAAGGTAAACAAAATGAAATTTACGAATACATTGTTGCACCGGTTGGCCCACAAAATACCCGTAACAGTGAAGCTGCAATCGTTCCTCTGAACGACGGTTCCCTATTATTGGCATGGACAGAGTTCTATGCCGGTAATGGAGCTGACCACGGACCGGCACATATCTCGGGAAAGATCTCAAACGATGGAGGTCGGACATGGAGCGATAAGTATATTCTTGTTGAGAACGATGGCGGGTGTAATGTTATGGAGGTCAATTTTTTAAGATTAACAACAGGAGAGCTTGCTCTTTTCTACCTGCAGAAGAATACCGAATCAACCGATTGCCGTATAATGATGCGCACCTCATCTGATGAAGGGAAAACCTGGATCAACCCCAGACAGCTGAGCCCTTCTGGCAAATATACTGGATTGACAAACGGCAGATCAATACGGCTTCGCTCAGGCCGGATTTTGCTGGAAGCATGGGAAGGTGGATATTGTTACTGCGTCCTTTCAGATGATGATGGGAAAACATGGCGCGATAGCCAGCATATTAAACCTGCCGGGGGCGATTGCTACGAAAATGCCTGCATCGAACTTAAGAACGGGAAGGTAATGATGCTGATGCGCACAGCACTTGGAGGACAGTTTGAGAGTATTTCCTCTGACGGCGGAGAGACCTGGAGCGAACCAACAATTACAGTATTGACAGGAACAGATGCACCTGCATCGATAAGCCGTATCCCAACAACAGGAGACCTTCTGGTAATATGGACAAATAATCCGGGGAAAAAATCACGTAATCCTCTTACTTCTGCAATATCGAAAGATGAAGGTAAAACATGGGAAAAATTCCGCAATATTGAAGAGATACCCGATGATTCATGGGCATATCCTGCTGTTACCTGGATAGGAAACAGGGCCCTTGTCACCTATTTTAATTATAAAGGAGGGCTGTCACTTAAAATTAAGAGTCTGCCTTTTGGATGGTTCTATGAAGAACAATAGTGCAACTAACTTTTTTATTTGAGGGAATGTAAAAATTATTATTCCTTGATTTGCGTAGATGACAATGTTGAAAACAGGAATTATAATTTTGTGTTTTACCATGATTCTTGGATGTAAATCAGGAAACAAGGATGAACCAGGCATAGAATCTGAGAACCCTTATCAGATTGAGGAAGGATGGAAAATTACTAGTTCGGGATTGTGGATAAGAAACAATATTTCTGAGTTGAGCAATCTTCCACTTGGTCCGTTTATCCGCCTGACTAACAATGATATTGTTACTGTGGGGGGAGGCAAGAGCTTTGTCAGCAGTGATGAGGGTTATACATGGAAAGAATATCCTGTTTTTACACAACCGGATAAATATACAATCGGAGAGCATGCATTAATCAGGACCAGTAAAGGGATTATTATCCTGGCTTTTTATAATACAGCAGAAAAAGCAAACTGGAACTGGCAGACTGACATTCACGATTCTCCGGGTGCAATTTTGCCCACTTATGCTGTTCGCAGCCTTGACGGTGGGAAGACATGGCAGAACCTTCAGAAATTGCATGATGAATGGACTGGTTCAATCCGCGATATAATTGAAACCGTGAATGGCAATATAGTGTTCACTTCAATGATGATGCAACATAGTCCGGGCCATCATGCAGTTGTAACTTATACTACAAAGGATGATGGCGTTAGCTGGATACGTAGCAACATTATTGATCTTGGAGGTATCGGTAATCATGGTGGAGTTATGGAAGCAACTATCGAGCAGCTTCATGATGGCCGCATCTGGATGCTTATGCGTACCAACTGGGGGTTCTTCTGGGAAGCTTTTTCTGAAGATGATGGTCTTACATGGAAAGATTTTAAGGCAACAAATATTGACGCAGGTTCTGCTCCCGGAATGTTGAGCAGGATCCAAAGTGGTCGTCTTGTTTTGGTATGGAACCGTTATTATCCGGAAGGGAAAAATGAATTTCCTTTAACAGGGGGGGATAATAACTGGTCGGAAGTGCCTGTCAGCAACCATCGTGAAGAGTTGTCAATTATGTTTTCCGATGATGATGGTCTTTCATGGAGTAAAAGCTCAGTAACAGCAAAAGTGACAGTAATCTCAAGCATCACTAAAACTAACAATCAGATATCATATCCCTATCTCTTTGAGGCAAGACCAGGTGTATTGTGGATAACAACAGGGCAGGGAAATTTACGAATTTCTCTTAATGAGAAAGATTTCATCTGAAGAAGGAATATTGACAATAAGAATAATAACAATAAATTTGAGTCTTTGTTATTAATCAGTCATTAACTTTTTAATATGAAACTCCACCTTTTCAATATTGCAAACTTTAAAGTCGATGGCGGTGCCATGTTCGGAGTGATCCCCAAAGTATTATGGTCAAGGGTTTATCCATCCGATGAAAATAACCTTATAGTCCTTTCACTTCGGTCGCTCATTGTTGAAACATCCGGTCATACTATTCTTGTCGACACAGGTTGGGGTGATAAACAGGACGAAAAATTCTTTCGTTATGTATATCTCCATGATGGGGAAGGACTTATAGAAGGATTAGATACAAGAGGATTTAAGACGGAAGATATTACTGATGTATTTTTGACTCACCTTCATGCAGACCATTGCGGAGGGGGAGTGAAAAACAAAAAAAACGGGAAAGGTTATGAACTGACCTTCCCGAATGCAAAATATCATGTCAGCCGTTCACAATGGGAATGGGCAGTGAAAAACAATATCAGGGAGGCTGACTCATTCCTCGAAGAAAATATTATTCCTGTTGGTGACAGCGGTCATCTTAACCTGGTAGATGAAGATGAGGAGTTATTTCCAGGTTTTTCCGTTAGAATATGTAACGGACATACTCCCGGTTTGATGATACCTGTAATCAAATATGGAAACAAAACTCTGGTTTATACTGGTGATCTTATCCCTACAATCGCACATATCCCTCTTATATGGAACATGAGTTATGATATAGAATCCCTTAAAACAATTGAGGAAAAGGAAAGTGTTCTTAAGGAAGCTATTGAGGGGGAATATACTCTTGTTTTTCAGCATGATGAACATATTGAATGCTGCACTCTTCAGATGACTCAGAGAGGGATCAGGGCTAAAGAAAAATTCAGTTTTTCTGAGTTTCTTAATCAGGATTAATCTGAAGAACTTACACAGAGAGGCACAGAGAAGCACAGAGAAGCACAGAGTAACACTGAGGATTTTCTCTGTGGCTCTCCGTGAATCCTCAGTGTCTCTCTGTGTAACCAAAAAACTATATCATTTTCTTGAATAATATTTCAATCGCTATAATGGTTTTTTATTTTATTAGCTGGTTTGTTCTTATATTTGATAAAGGCTATTAAATTTTCTTTATTTCTGCATAAAAAATTAATTGTTAATAAAATAACACAATAACCATGGCAGATTTTATCTATGAGAAACCTTTTCAGATTGAGAAGGACTCAACTACTTACAGATTACTGACAAAGGAATATGTGAAAGTTGTTGAAGAAGGGGACCGGAAAATACTTAAAGTATCTCCTGAAGGATTGAGACTTCTTGCAAAGGAGGCTGTTTCTGATCTGTCGTTTTTTCTCAGAGCCTCTCATCTGGAAAAACTTGCCAGGATTCTTGATGATCCTGAAGCAACAGATAATGACCGTTTTGTGGCATATATGATGATCAGGAATTCAGTTATCTCAGCTAAGGGTGATTTACCTTGGTGCCAGGATACCGGTACTGCAATAGTAATCGGGAAAAAGGGAGAACAGGTATGCACAGGGGTAAATGATGCTGAATTTCTTTCAAAAGGAATTTTTGAAACATATAAGGAAAAGAACCTGCGATATTCACAGGTTGTCCCGTTTTCTATGTTTGATGAAAAGAACAGCGGAACAAACCTTCCGGCTCAAATTGATATATATTCTAAAGAGGGTACTTCGTATGAATTTCTTTTTATAACCAAAGGTGGAGGGTCGGCTAATAAAACTTTTCTTTATCAGCAAACTAAGTCACTTTTAAATGAGGAATCACTTATAAGATTTGTTAAGGAAAAAATAAAAGACCTTGGCACCTCAGCCTGCCCTCCGTATCATCTTGCACTTGTAATCGGAGGGACTTCAGCTGAAGCGACACTAAAAACAGTTAAGGAAGCCTCCGCAGGGTACTTCGATCATCTTCCTGTCACAGGTAACGCAAGCGGTCGTGCTTTCCGCGATATTGAATGGGAAAAGAAGATTGAAAAAATCTGTCATGAATATGGAGTGGGAGCGCAGTTCGGCGGCAAGTACTTTGTTCATGATGTAAGAGTTATCCGTCTTCCCAGGCATGCTGCCTCTTGCCCCGTTGGAATGGGTGTAAGCTGTAGTGCCGACAGAAACATTAAGGCCAGGATCACTTCAGATGGTATATTCCTTGAAGAACTTGAGAAAAATCCGGCACGCTTCCTTCCGGCAAAAGCACCTGAACTTGAAAAGCCTGTTGAGATCAATCTCGATCGTCCGATAAAAGAGATAATTGCCGAACTTACAAAATACCCTGTTAAAACACGATTAAGCCTAACGGGAACTCTTATTGTTGCAAGGGATATTGCACATGCAAGGATTAAAAAGATGATCGATGAAGGGAAACCAATGCCTGAGTATTTTAAAAACCATCCAATCTATTACGCCGGTCCGGCAAAAACACCTGATGGCATGCCATCAGGAAGCTTCGGACCCACAACTGCCGGAAGAATGGACCTGTATGTTGATCTCTTCCAGAGCCTTGGTGGTTCCTTAATAATGGTCGCAAAAGGTAACAGAAACAGATCTGTTATCGACGCATGCAAAAAATATGGAGGTTTTTTCCTGGGATCAATCGGAGGTCCCGCTGCCATACTTGCAGCAGAGAACATAAAATCGGTTGAAATGGTTGATTTTGAAGACCTTGGTATGGAAGCGGTACGAAAGATACATGTTGTAAATATGGCTGCTTTTATCATTACCGATGATAAAGGAAATGATTTTTTTGATGAGTTTAACAAAAAAAACTTTTGAATCTTAGCGGTTAGCGGATTTGGACTTTTTAAGAATTGACTATTTAACAACAATATTTGGCCATTCTGAGATTTTCTTTGCTGTCACCGCAGTGTTTTCTTTGGCTCCTTCCGGAAGAAGAAGTACAGTAAGTATTGCAGAAGAATTTGCCGGGATGGTTGTTTCAAAGCCGACCATTATGGTCCCTTTGTTGGAACCTTCATAGCTATTCGGTGCTGCAGTGCTCCATGTCTTCATTGTCAGGGTTCCTGGCTCGACAACTTTAAGAATCAGTTTTTTATTGTTTTTGACAAGTTCAGCGCTGTTGCTCCCGGTAATGGTGACAGTTGCAGATGTTACCAGATTCCACCGGATAATTGTCTCTGATGAAAGTGTTTCCACTTCGTCACGGACCATTGTATACTTGTTATCGACAACTGCTATCCCTCTGACTGATTTTTTGAGCTGTCCGTTGTAGACAGTTGTCATATCCGTGACGGCATTAAGCATATCACTCTGATCTGAATAACCAGTTATGGAAGAACTTCCTGCCACCTTCTGATAAAGACCGTTAACTGTGAGCGTGTTATGAGCAAGATTATTATATCTGAAGACACCCCATCTCTCAGAATTCTGTGACATGTTCCAGAGGTCAACACCTGCTGTTTCCAGTGAATTGTAGTCGTCTGCACCCAAATCGGCCGCCCACCTTTCTCCGTTTGCGTCCATTACAAATGTTCCTACATCCATATGTCCGTGATTTGCCGATGGTGTTCCAGCTTTCAGACCAACATAAATTGCATTTGGATCTGTCCAGGATGTTCGCATCACAGCAACAGGATTCTTCCCTTGTCCAACCCAGATATTTTTATCAGGAGGAGTTATGTTTTCGAGGGATATCCCTGAACACCACAATAGAATTGCAGGCAATAACCTGTCATTTGGGACTGATTGGTTAAGAAGATGATATTTTTCAGAATAGAGCACTGTTGGATCCCCGGTTCCCCTGACAAACCAGAACATTGCCGGGTTCAGAGAAGCTCCTGTGCCATTATCGGAATAATTAAAAGGCTTGCCTGTTGGGCCGGTCATGTTTTCATAATAACCGGCAGTTTTCAGGAAGCCGGCTGATACTGGCAGAACATAATTGTCACCATAAGCTTTCTGAAGAGCACTGACAAGCATTACATGAAAACCTGTGCCATAACCCCAGTATCCGAATCCTTCAGGATATGCTCCGTCTGGTTCATATTCGCCAAGAGGAAGTTTGATTGAACTAAGGGCACGCTCAATCATCTGATCAGCAAGTTCTTTTTCATCCTCATATACTGCAAGGGCACCGAATGTCATTCCTCCATTGCACACCTGATTCCAGTTATTATTTGACTTTACAAACCAGTTGTATGTTGAGTTTAGTGATGGTTTCAATCCTTTTTCAATAATTGCCTTCCTGATCGTTTTCCTTGAGTCATCTGATAATTCATAATAAAGCCAGTCATATCCAATAGAAACTCCCATGGTCATTTCGGCAACATCAAGAAAATGTGATGGATTCCAGTCGCTGAAAGCTGAAACAGCCAGCATTTCCTTTTCGGCCCTGTCGAGATATTTTGAATCAGATGTCATTCTCCACGAATAGGAGAGGAAAAAAATCCTTCTGAGCGCTTCTCTTGATTTATCGAGTAACCTTTTACCGATAAGCACTCTTTCGACAGGTGCTTTGGCAATCATTTTATCACTTTCTGAGAGAATAAAATTACTTATTGTCCTTAAGGAGTTATCAGTTGTGATGGTCTGACGGATTGCCTTTTCTTCATTTTTAAGCATGAGGATCCTCGGATGGGCAGGCAGAGTCCCGGGTAATTCCGGCAATGTAACAGGTCCATTTTTTTTGCAGCCAGGACCGAGAGAGGTTGTTATTAACAAAATAGAAAAAACAATTAAAAATCTATTCATCTTTACTACTAATAATTCATCTTCTACAAAGAAATAAAAAAATCAAAAATTTACCGTTGCGTTTTCAATCTGATAATAATTAGTAAAAGAAGTTTTATTATGAATTATTAACAGAAGAGGAGCAGGGAAAACTGGAGAATGCGGATTTACACCAGATTAAAATCTGTGCTTATTCTGTGAAATCAGAGTGGCTCAGTGGTTAAGGCCTTTTTAATGGATTTCTTCAATATTAAAGATCTCATGCCGGTCCAGGTTTAACCAGTATTTAATAGAATTCTTTCTTACCAGTTCCCAGTAGATATTGCTGTCGAGGCCGTATATAAAATTGATCTCTTTCAGCTCGGCACGGATCTTATCAGCAATTTCAGGTTTTAAAGTCAACCGGATTTTTCTGTTCATATACGTAAATTCAGCTGAAGCAGAGGTTATTGTATCGTTTCTCACATTCAGCAACCCATGTCCGGGGGTTGCTCCGGTGCTGACTTGTATACCATCATTCATGCAGCTCAAAGGCGGTATTGATCCGGCAAAAGAAGTCGCACTGAATTCATCAACCCCTGTATCGAAATATTCCCTGGCTCTTATACCCATCTTAACCCCTACAATAGAAAAGGAACCAAGATGCCTGTGCAATTCATTAGCTATTACCCCTGAAATCCACTCATCTGTTCCGTATTTGTTAATAATATCGGTGACATAAGGCCGGATATCGGTAAAATAGAATGATGAATCGAGAGGAAAATATTTTATAACCTGATTTTTTTCAACAGTTTCCCCGGCAAGTATCGCAAGGGATTTGTCTCTTAACTGCCGGATGTTTTCATTTGGACAAATAAAAACGTTAGTTCCTGGTTTGCTTTGAAATAAGCCGGGATAATGCAAATACAGACTTGCCATTTCATCATTTCCGGAATAAGAATATTTGTGATTTTTTGCAATCTCTGACCGGAAAAACCCGGAGATTTTTTCCGCATAGACTGTATGAATTTTTGAAATGTTTTCAAGAAAAGGTTCAGTGTAAAAGATTTCATCTTCTAATCCGGGAACAACTCTTACAGGGATATCTCCTTTCATGATCTTTTCAGAGGAGGATCTGTCGATTTGAAAATTAAAACTGTCTTTATTTTCTGGTTTGTTTGAGCTCCAGATTATTTCTTTTACTTGTTGACTGAAGAGAGATACCTTTTCTAATGCTGAAGCTGCTGTAGACATACCACCAAGGCAGATGAAACTGATTTTTGTCTTTTCTGATTCGAGGATCTCTTTTATCAGTATGTTACAATCAGGTGCATTCCCCTTTTCAATGCCAGTTTCTTCTCCCCATGTTGTATTCAGGGCAACCTGAAAGTCAGGTGATTTGAAATCACATTTCCTGTTAATTCCGACAGGAATCCCTTCGTGGTAACAGGAGTTAAGAAGACTTTTCACCTTAACATATGCATTACCTGAACTGAGAGCTCCGGGGGAGACCGTTATTGCCAGGACCCTTACATCAGGAGAGGCAAGCAGCATGGTGATGGTTTTGATATCATCGATACCGCCGTCTGTGTCAATGATCACATAATGATTTGGTTTCCAGGGATGAGAATAGAGGGTGAGATTAATAGTTAATCCTATCAGAAGAATTAAAATTCTTTTCATTCTTTATAAAATTAGGTTATAAAAATACTATTTTAACCGCAAAGCAGGAAGAAAATCGACAGACCTGCCGGAGCAGAATAGGTTAAAAAAAATTAAAATTCTTCAAATTCAAAAATCAATTTAAGTACCAGAGGGAATATATTAAAAAGCTAAAACTCATTATTTTAGCATCATTTGTTTGTTGTTTATTTGTTTATCATGCGGATAATAAGACCATTCTAACGGGCGAATGATAATTTTTTTATCATGAAAATGATTGATATTTGTATCCCGTGAAAGATAATTTTTTATCTTGAGCCTCATAATTTTTATTATATGAAGAAATTCCTTTTATGGTTTTCCCCGGGATTAATTCTTGGTGCAATACTTATTTTAGGTAGCGGGAAAGCCCTGCATATGACATCCACAAATGATTATTGTATATCATGTCATATTCACCCCATGGCCGATGCGTCGTGGAAAAAATCTGTTCACTATGATACACAGTCAGGATACAGAGTAGCCTGTGTTGAATGTCATCTTCCACCCAAGGGTCATGGTTATCTGTGGGCAAAAGGTACAACAGGTTTACGTGATTTGTGGAGCAAATGGACAAAAGATTCAGCTTCATTCAATTGGGAGGATCGTAAAAGACTTGAAGTTGCACGTACTTACGTTTATGAAAGCAGCTGTATTAAATGTCATGAAAATCTCTTCCCGGTAAAACTTACAAAGGCTGGAGAAGATGCTCACTTGTATTATACACAGACAAAAAAATCGAAAGAACTGCATTGCATAAACTGCCATCTTAATGCAGGTCATTTTATAGAAGGATATACTCATGGGAGCAATTCCACCTTCGGAAGTACCTCTTCTGCTGCTAAAGAGGTATTTACGGAACCTGCAAAAGTAGCAGAATTCAAAAATTTCACGGAACAAATTCCTAAATCGTCAATTTCATTTAATATGGTTGCAATCCCGGGAGGTAAATTTAAAATGGGAAGTCCCGCAGGTGAACCTTTCAGGAAAGATGATGAGGGTCCGGTTAAAGAAATTGAGGTAAGCCCTTTCTTTATGGCTGAAATTGAAGTGTCGTGGGATGAATACCTTGCATTTTATGTTCAGACAGCTTCCGAAGGCCGTTCAACTGACACAGAGGGGGTAAGAAAAAATGTTGCTAAAGAAACTGATGCAATTTCCGGAGCCACACCACCTTATGGACAACCTGACCAGGGCTGGGGATTAGGTAAGAGGCCTGCGATTTCATTTTCTTATCATGCTGCAGAGACCTATTGTAAATGGCTATCTTCAGTGACCGGCAAAACCTATCGCCTTCCAACAGAGGCAGAGTGGGAATATGCATGCAGGGCAGGCTCAGAAAATCCCTATTTTTTCCCGGGCGATCCCAGGAAATTTGAAAAAACAGGTCTGAAAGCAAGAATCTCGAAAAACGACACAACGGTAATAAATACTTATGTTGTTTATAAAGGTAACAGCCCGACGAAGACACAACTTCCCGAACGGGTAAAACCAAATCCTTTTGGTTTGAAGAATATGGTTGGAAATGTAGCTGAGTTTTGTTCTGACTGGTACAAAGCTGATACCTATTCACAATATCCCCAGGGGATTGTCAAAGATCCAAAAGGGCCTGAAGAAGGCACTGAACATGTTGTACGGGGAGGTTCGTTTTTGAGCACCGCAGATGTTTTACGAAGTGCAGCCCGAGATTATACCAGAACCGAATCGTGGCTGAAAACTGATCCTCAGATGCCAAAAAGTATTTGGTGGTATTCCGACTGTTTCAATGTGGGATTCAGAGTAGTATGTGAATTTGATGAAAAGACAGGTAATTTGTAATTTTAGAAAAAGAATAAATTCTAAATCCAATCTTATATGAAAAACTCAAGTATTTCAAGACGTAATTTTCTTGGTAAAGCAGCTACTGTTGGAGTAGCAGGGATGATGGTTCCCACAATCATAACCAGCTGTTCCCGTGATACAAAAAAGGTTGTTGCAGTTCCAACGATGCTTGATCAGGCACCCGACGGACCAGTTCTTAAAGCCGGAGTTATCGGTTGCGGTGGTCGCGGAACAGGGGCTGCCATTAACTTTCTGAGTGCAGGACCAAACCTTCAGATTGTTGCTTTAGGTGATACATTCCAGGATCGTATTGATTCATGCAGGGCTAAGATATTAAAGGAAAAAGGACAGGAAGTTCCTTTGGAAAATTGTTTTGTCGGATTCGACGCTTATCAAAAAGTTATCGATGCAGGTGTTGATATCATTATAACTGCAACACCTCCATTTTTCCGCCCGGAGATTGTGGCGGCAGCCATACAGGCAAAGAAGCATGTCTTTGCAGAAAAACCTGTTTGCGTTGATCCTGTAGGAGCAAGATCAATGATGGCAACAGCAAAGAAAGCTGAAGGAATGGGATTGTGTATAGTTACCGGTACTCAGCGTCGCCATCAGCGTGATTATGTAGCTGCATGGCAACAAGTGGAACAGGGGGCTATCGGAGAGATTACAGGCGGCAATGCCTACTGGAATGGTGGAAAACTGTGGCATCGTGATCCGAATCCTGACTGGAGCGAAATGGAATATATGATACGTAACTGGGTCAACTGGACCTGGCTCTCAGGCGATCATATTGTAGAACAGCATGTTCATAACCTTGATGTTATCAACTGGTTTACCGGTACTCATCCTGTTAAAGCAGTCGGATTCGGATCAAGACTCCGTCGTGTTACGGGTGATCAGTATGATAATTTCAGCATCGATTATACTTTTGAAAACGGGATGCATGTTCATAGTATGTGCCGCCAGATAAATGGTTGTGTGAATAACGTGTCGGAAAGAATTCAGGGTTCAAAAGGCTCAACTAACTGCCGTAACACTATTCTGGACCTTACTGGAAAAGAGGTGTGGAAATATGAATACCCCCTTGATAAAGACGGGAAACCGGGGAATAGTGTGAAGGTCGATCCATATGTACAGGAACATATTGACCTTGTTACGGCTATCCGTACAGGTAAACCAATAAATGAAGCTGAAAATACCGCAATATCAACCATGGTGGGAATCATGGGTCGTATTTCTGCATATACCGGCAAAGAGGTGACATATGAAGAGATGATGAACTCCGACCTCAAACTTGGTCCGAAAGTATTTGTATTTGGCCCGGTTGATATTCCAAAAGAGGTTCCCGTAGCAGGTCTTGCTTATGTTCCCAATCAGGCATAGACCAATTGATGTATCGGTCCACATTGTTTAATCACAGGTATTATGGATAATTCAAGAAGGAACTTTATAAGAAATGTAACTACTGCAGGAGCTGCTTTTTTAGCTGCTCCTGCAGTTTTTGGAAGAGATGCTGATTCAAAACAACAAAAAGCAAAAGATGCAACAGCACCCTTCAAACTGAAGTATGCCCCGGGTTTTGGAATGTTCAGGGAACATGCAGGCAAGGAGATTGCCGATAACATTAAGTTCTGTCACGACATGGGCTTCAGGGCAATGTTCGACAATGGACTAATGAACCGGCCTGTTGAAGATCAGGTAAAAATTGCAAATGAGATTCATAAGCTCGGAATGGAACTTGGTCCGTTTGTTTTATACGCCGATTTCTCTGTGACCTCATTTGTCCTAAACAAACCGGAGATTCGCGAGATGCTCATAAAAAAAATGAAAGATGGTGTTGAAGTGGCAAAAAGAACAGGTGTGAAATGGGCTCTTGTTGTTCCAGGCAGATACGATGAAAAACTTCACAGGGATTATCAGACTGCAAACGTGGTTGACAACCTGAGATATTGCTGTGATATCATGGAACCAGCAGGTCTGACAATTGTTCTGGAACCATTAAATACACTCATAAATCATCCGGGTTTATTCCTAAATGGAATACCACAGGCTTATTCAATATGCAGAGCCGTAAACAGCCGGGCATGTAAAATTGTAGATGATATCTACCACCAGCAGATCACTGAGGGAAATCTGATCCCGAATATTGAAGCTGCCTGGAGCGAGATCGCAGCTTTCCATCTGGGAGATAATCCCGGACGTAACGAACCAACCACCGGGGAGATTAACTTTAAAAATGTATTTAAGTATATCTACAGTCGTAAATATGAAGGTGTTCTGTGTATGGAACATGGCATCAGTAACAAAACGAAAGAAGGAGAAGCCAGGGTCATTGAAGCCTATCGGGAATGTGATAGCTTTCAAATATAATGTTTAATAAAAAAACCGAGGCTGAATTTAATTTCAGCCTCGGTTTGTTGTCAGGCCTTTTACTCTCCGGGTGAATACCAATAAGCATTGATCCGATTTTCCGGATAATGCAAATTCGATTGAGATCTTCAATGGATAAAACAATAAACTGCAGTACCAAAAAATCCAAAATTAATGTTAAATGAAAAGATCAAATCTATTTACTTATGTGATGCTAATTATTATGGCAATTACAAGTTCCTGTAAGCAAGACACCATCCGGCTTTTTGCAGGGAAATATACCGTGGCCGGGGAGAAAGGTTTTTATTTCTTTGATTTGAACAGAGAAGAGGGAACCATTAAATTGATATCACAAACTGATGCAGGTTCTAATCCAACATACTTTTGTATTTCAAAAGAGAGAGGACTTATCTATGCTGCAAATGAAGTTAAAATGTTCAATGATAATCCCGGGGGCGGATTAACAACCTTAAAATATGATCCTCAAAAAGGAGTTGCTGAAAAGATAAGTGAATTGGCAGTACCTAATGGAGGCCCTTGTTTCATATCATTATCTCACGATGGAAAATATTTATTTATGGCGAATTATGGAGGAGGTTCCGTGGCAGTTGTTAAACTTGATGATAATGGGGTCCCTGTCAGCGTATCAGATACTATTATTTACAAGGGAGAAGAGGGAACTTTATCTCATGCCCATATGATTGCTTCTGATCCTTCAGGTGAAAAAATATATGTAACAGATCTCGGGTTAGACAGGATCGTAGCATATACTCTTGATAATGTTTCCGGCAGGTTGAAGCAAATTCCTGATGGGATTGCCACCCTCCCGAAAGGAACAGGACCGCGTCATTTTGCATTTAGCTCTGACGGAACAAAAATGTATGTGGCTGATGAACTTAACTCTACTGTTTCGGTCTTTAATGTTGAACCGACAGGGAAGCTCGATTCAGTTCAGACAGTGACGACTGTGAAAGATGGTTTCACCGGGAAGAATTATCCCGGAGATATTCATATCGGGCAAAATGGTGCTTATCTGTATTGCTCAAACAGGGGTGAAAATGATATTGTTACTTTCAGAATAGGATCTGAAGGGATGTTATCACTCGCCGGGCATTCTTCATGTGGTGGTGACTGGCCCAGAAACTTTGTTATTGATCCATCCGGGAAATATATTCTGGTCGGGAACCAACGTTCAGGTAATATATCAATATTCCCAATTGATGAAAACACAGGTATCCCGGCAGGGACAGGGAAGGATTATAAGATAACAACACCGGCATGCCTCAAGTTTTAGGATAAAAAACTATATGCAAAACAACTTCTTTATCTTAATAATATAAATATGGGAAAATATATTCTGGCTTTTGACCAGGGAACAACAAGCTCGAGAGCTATTGTCTTTGACAGAAACGGACTCCCTGTTACTACAGCTCAAAAGGAATTTACTCAGCATTACCCAAAACCTGGTTGGGTAGAGCATGATCCCCTTGAAATATGGTCAACCCAGGCTGGAGTCGCAATGGAAGCAATTGCCAAAGCTGGCATAGAAAGTTCTGCAATTGAAGCTATCGGAATTACCAATCAACGTGAGACTACTATTGTCTGGGACCGTATCACAGGAAATCCGGTTTATAATGCAATTGTCTGGCAGGACAGACGCACAGCAGATTTTTGTGACAAACTGAAAGAAAATGGACAAAGTCATACCATACTCAAAAAAACAGGTCTTATTGTTGATGCATATTTTTCGGCTACAAAAATCAGGTGGATACTTGATAATGTCAAAGGTGCCAGAGTATTGGCAGAAAAAGGACAACTGGCATTTGGTACAGTTGATTCATGGCTGATATGGAACCTTACCAGGGGGGAATTGCATGTTACAGATGTGTCGAATGCTTCAAGGACTATGCTATTCAATATTCATTCCCTGAAATGGGATGAAGAATTGCTGAATATCTTTAATATTCCTTCATCAATGTTACCCGAAGTAAGATCGTCAAGTGAGATTTATGGCAGAACTTCCGGGCAGTTTTCATCTTCAATTCCGATTGCAGGTATTGCCGGAGATCAGCAGGCTGCTTTATTCGGGCAGATGTGTATTGAACCCGGGATGGTAAAAAACACATATGGAACGGGATGCTTTATGATGATGAACATTGGCACAAAACCAATAGAGTCAAAAAGCAAGCTTCTCACAACGGTTGCATGGAGGATAGGCAAAGAAACTCACTATGCCCTTGAAGGTAGTATCTTCATAGGAGGAGCAGTGGTTCAGTGGCTTCGCGATGGTCTTGGAATTATAAAAAAGTCAAGCGACATAGAAAAGATGGCTGCAAAGGTAAAGGACAGTGACGGAGTATATTTTGTTCCGGCTTTTGCTGGTTTGGGTGCTCCTCATTGGAATCAGCATGCCCGGGGAACCATGGTGGGTATTACACGTGGTTCAACGTCAGCTCATATTGCCCGTGCAGCACTCGATAGCATTGCATATCAGACACTTGAAGTTTTGCTTGCTATGCAAAATGATTCTGAAATTGATATCCGTGAGTTGCGTGTGGATGGAGGGGCCACTGTCAATAACCAGCTTATGCAATTCCAGGCTGATCTGTTACAGGCAAAGGTGGTACGCCCTAAAATTACTGAAACCACTGCTCTTGGAGCTGCTTACCTGGCAGGGCTTGCGGTAAATTACTGGAGCAATATCGGAGAGATCAGACAGCAATGGCAGGTTGACCGCACATTTTCTCCGCAGATAGAAGCCTCTGATACACATTTGCTTATTAAAGGCTGGCACCGGGCGGTAAATGCTTCAAAAGCTTGGGCTGATGATTCAAATTAAAAGCTTGGTAAGAATATTTTAAACAGATAATTAATTAAAATTTAATGA
The DNA here is from genome assembly GCA_021371855.1 of Bacteroidales bacterium. GTDB lineage: Bacteria > Bacteroidota > Bacteroidia > Bacteroidales > VadinHA17 > LD21. Next base: position 28,356 of record JAJFVL010000049.1, read on the forward strand.
GATGAATGCATTCTTTGCTGAATTTTTTGGAACTGCTATGATCCTTGTTTTTGGTTGTGGTGTAGTCGCAAATGTAGTATTATCCAAAACAAAAGGGAACAACAGTGGATGGATCGTAATAAGTTTTGGATGGGCAATCGGGGTTTTTACCGGAGTTTTTATCTCTGCCCCAGTAAGCGGAGCCCATCTTAATCCTGTTGTTACACTCGCGCTTGTCCTCGCAAATAAATTTCCTGTTGCTTTAATGCCACTTTATATATGTGCCCAGTTACTCGGCGCAATGTTCGGGGCTTTATTAGTCTGGCTTGCATATAAAAAACACTTTGATGCTACTGAAGATGCTGATGCAAAACTGGCTGTATTCTGTACTGTTCCAAATATCAGGAGCTACTGGTATAATGTTATTACGGAAATAGTTGGTACTTATATTCTTGCTCTTGCTGTACTTTACATGGCAGAGCCTGAAGTAGGGCTTGGATCCCTCAACGCTTTACCTGTTGCCCTGGTAATTCTTGGAATAGGCTTGTCCCTGGGAGGTCCGACCGGTTATGCTATTAATCCGGCACGAGACCTTGGCCCCCGCATTATGCATTTCCTTCTTCCTATTCCAAAAAAACGCGACAGCGACTGGAGCTACTCATGGGTACCAATTCTTGGACCGATCATCGGGGCATCTTTAGCTGCAGCAATGTTTCTTGTTTTCAATGCAGCTTAATAAAAAAACCGAATCTGTCAAATAAACAATTACAAATGATTTATGTTTATTACAATAAATAAACTAAATTAGCTTATGCTTTCAAGTCTGGCAAAAATGTTAAATATTAGACATATTAATAAATGAATTAAAATTTTAAACTATGAAAAGAAATCTTATTCTTACCGCAGTGATTTTATGCATTGCTGTAACTGCAAGTGCACAAAATACTTTCAATAAAGGTGATAAAGTTCTGAACCTTGGTCTGGGTATTGGAAATGCAATTCATACAGGAAGTTATTATTCAGGAGGTGTAGCGATGTCTGGTTCATTTGAGGTAGGTATAATTGATCATGTATTTGATGATAAGAGTTCAATTGGTGTTGGCGGATATATCGGATATGCGTCATCAAAATATAAATTCTCCTCTTACAATTACAGGTTGTCAGACCTCATCCTGTCAAGCAAGGGTGCTTTCCACTACCAGCTGGTTGACAAACTGGATACCTATGCAGGGCTTCTCGTCGGTTTCAGGTTCGGTTATGATAATGATCCGGATTATGACTATGCAACAAGCAACCTTATCGGGGCAGGATTTGCTGGTGCACGATATTATTTCAACGACAATTTTGCCGCAATGGCTGAGATCGGATATGGGATAGCTTACCTGAACCTTGGTATAGCTCTTAAGTTTTAAGGAATTATTTAATAGAATAATTATAAGTTATTTGGGAAAGGGATTGTCTATATTTTTAAGACAGTCCCTTTTTTAAATCAGGTAATCGGTTATTTGTCAACGTGATCGATCCATTTGAAATCTTCAGAGTTCGACTGGTTGCCGATGTTTGAAAAGGACATTCCTCCTGGTGTGAATAAAATGTAATCGTTGATCAGGAGATCATTTCCCTGGTGTCCGGGTAGTTCACTACTTTAAGCTTAATCCCTTTATTATGAATACTGATTTTCTGAATCTTACCGGCATCTCTGTCAAGGTGTATTATTTTCTGATATACCGGTGAGTCGGCCCAGTTATCAGGTAGAGTTATTACCGGTTTATCCTATGAAAGGAACATCTCAGCAACCCATTTGTCAATATGATCGCTATAGTGTTGATGGGAATATATTGGTGATTACTTCATTAATTATTCTGAGGAAACTTAACAAGTTCCGTTTTTCATGCTGAAGTTATTTTATATTTGTTTTTGCGGATAATCTTCCGTAACTTTCAACACCTGACTTACTTGCTTACGGATTGCATTTGTTTAAATTACGGATGAAAACAAGGAAAATACAAAATATAAATCATCAGACTTTAACCCATTTAATATATTGTGTCCATTTTAATCCAGAAATACCATATCAGTAATGGAAGATTTAGCGTTCTCATTTTCAGAGGATCTTAAAAATGCTATAGGTATAGCTCAATCTATAGCCAAAGAGTATTCCAACAAACATATTTCTCCGGCTCATTTACTAAAATCACTATTGCATAAGGATGTAGGCTTGGTACCCTATCTTGAGAACATGGGGAAGGATGTTTTTTACCTTGAAGAATGGGCAGATGTGAGGATAGAGTCATATCCTAAAAATTCGAAAATTGAAGAAAATCCCCAGGCTGATGCTGATCTGATGTCAGTAATCCGTGAAGCTGACAACATCCGTCTTAAACTATCTGTTGATAAAATAGATGCTATTAGTGCCATGGCATCCCTCAGCACACCAGGTGTGGGATTTACATATGAACAATTAAAAACATTCCCGTTACGAGGGGAGGAGATCATCAATTCACTGGTCAAAAACTCAGACCTCAGAAATGTAATTGGAACACCAGATATTAATGGCGAATTACCAACTAAAGGGAAAAAGCAAAGTGCCATTCTGAAATTCTGTATCGACAAATCAGCCGTCGCCAGGCAGGGAAAGTTAGATCCGGTGGTTGCTCGTGACAAAGAAATCAGGATGATAGCCGAAGTGCTTGGCAGAAGATCCAAACCAAATGTAATACTCATTGGTGATACAGGGGTTGGCAAAACTTCTGTTGTGAACGGTTTGGTGCAAAAGCTTGCGGATAACAAAATTGGTGGGACACTTGCCGGAACACAGGTTTTTGAACTTGATTTTGGTTCTCTGATAGCAGGTGCATCTTATAAAGGTGAAGTTGAAGACAGATTGAAGAATATTATTAACGAGATAAAACAGCATGAAAAGGCTATCCTTTTTATTGATGAAATACATTCATTATTAGATAAACAGGGTGGGGCATCGGGGGCTTCAAGCCTTCTTAAACCCGAACTGGCCAGGGGTGAAATAACCATCATAGGTACGACATCTGTAGATAACTTTACCAGGTTCATTGAATCAGACGAAGCTTTCAACAGAAGCTTTGAAATTATTAAGATCGAAGAACCCAATGAGATAGTTGCTCTTAGAATGTTAAAAGAGATCATTCCGGGTTATGAAAAACATCATGGATTAACAGTTGCCACAGATGTTATTGAAGAAACTATCCGTCTTTCCAAAAGATATCTTAAAGAAAGGGCATTGCCTGATGCGGCCATTGACCTTCTTGACCGGACAATGGCCGCTGTAAAAATGGTCTCTGTCAGTTCAACAGACGATCTGAAGACACTAAAAGAGCAGCTTGCAGAACTGGCAAGGAATGAAAAAGATCTTACGGAGAATGAGCTGATAAAGGAGCTTCAGTGGTTTAATGTTTATCTGAAGAACAAGATCAACGAAGTTCTTTTCTCTGTAATTGAAAATGATAAGGAAGTTACCGGGATGGAAACTTCAGAAGAAATTATTTCCTACCTTAATGAAGTAATAGGAAAACTTAATGATTCTGCTGGTCAACCTCGTGAATCGATAGAAAAGTCCGATGTTGCCGCCATTGTGTCTCACAAAACAGGTATCCCGATCGGCAAACTGGATTCACATGAACGCGAGCGTCTTCTTAATACAGAGCAATATCTTAAGCAAAGGGTTGTAGGGCAGGATCATGCGATCAAAGTTATTGCCGAAGCTATTCTTGAATCACGGTCGGGATTAAGTAAACCTGGCCAGCCCGTAGGGTCGTTTTTCTTTCTGGGGCCAACAGGGACAGGTAAGACTGAACTTGCCAAGACCCTGGCAGAATTTTTATTCCAGGATGAATCGGCGTTGATCCGCTTTGACATGTCGGAATTCAAGGAAGAACATTCGGCTGCCCTGTTATACGGCGCTCCTCCTGGATATGTGGGCTATGAAGAGGGCGGATTACTTGTGAACAGGATAAGGCAACAGCCTTATGCCGTGGTGCTTTTTGACGAGATAGAAAAAGCCCATAAATCTGTTTTTGATATTTTTCTGCAGATACTCGATGAAGGGAAATTACACGATCGTCTGGGAAAGGAAGGCGATTTCTCCAATGCAGTTATCCTGTTCACATCAAACATTGCAAGCCAGGCTATTATTGATTCTTTCAGCAAAGGAGAAATACCAAGGTCGAATGAAATTATGGAGATCATGTCCGACTATTTCAGACCAGAGTTTCTGGGCAGACTGACCGAAATAGTTCCGTTTGCACCTATCAGCAAAGATGTGCTGGTAATGATTTTCAATATACATCTTAAGAATCTCTATAAAATGCTCGAAGTCCAGGGCATCGAGCTTAAGATAGATGAAAAGGCAAAGGAAAAGCTTGCCATGTCTGATTTTACACCCAAATATGGTGCCCGGCCTTTGATAGGAGTAATACGGAATGAATTACGCAGGCCTCTCTCCAGGAAGATTATTACCGGAGAAGTTCAGAGGGGAAGCCATATAAGGATTAGTCTGGATAAAAGCGAGGAAATTAAATGGGAAGTTGTTTAAACAGATTTTTATTTATATATTTGGTTATCATCCGGATAATAGATAAGCTCAATTTTTTAACTAACCTTATAAATTAAATAAGATGGCTATTTATGACATAGGCGGATCCGAAGTTAAAGCTGATGCCAATGAGGCAATGAACGAATTGCCACAGAACAGAACTTTGATGATTGAACAACTCACCAAAGAACCACCCATTAAACCTGAAGTTGTTGAAGGGCTGAAATCAATAGATGAGGTTTTTGAACATTATTCGCCGTTTATCGAAATGGAATTTAATGATAATGAAGGGGGGTCCCATAAAGAGACCCTTAATTTCAGGAACCTTGGCGATTTTAGTGTTAAGGGGATCTCTAACCAGAGTGAATTTCTAAAGAGCATGACAGCTCAAAAAGAACAAAACCAGAAAATCATCAGGCAATTAAAGACAAACAAGCTTTTACAGAAAACATTGGAGAATGAAGAGTACAAAACAGCCTTGCTGAATGCTATCAGCGCCCTTGTTAAAGAGCTGAAGGACAACAATAGATGATCTTTTTAATACAACTTATTAAATTTTACAACAATGGCTGAAGAATTAAAGCAAAAACAAGATAAAGAGCAGTTCAAAGAGCCTAAGGTATTAGTTATCGATAAGATCGACAAACCCCAGGAAGTTCTGGAACAAAGCATTAATGCTCTGGCGGTAGTCGGTGGTTTCGATCTGCTTGAAATGATGATCGATGGTGTCCAAAATGTAAATCCTGAACGTAAGGCAAGAAAAAAAATATTTCTTTCCGAGTCAAATAAAAAGGATGAAAGGGAAGAATTGAAACGCAACCTGGAGATCTGGATTGAAGTCCTTTCATCGTCAGGCAGCTTATCAGATATGGTTGAAAAATGCAGCAAACAGGCTGAAATTGCTGAAACCACTTTGAAAAGCAATCTTAAAAATGCGATTGAAGAAGTAAAAGGTATGGAAAGATCATATCGCTCTGTAGCATTATTCTTCAAGAACACCGAGATGGAAAAACTGAAGAACATTTCCTTCATGAATGCTGGTCCTGAACAAGTTAAAGATCTGGACAACACCCGTTTTTTTGATAAAATAAATGAGGAACTTACGGCCAGTTACGACAGGCTCGACCTGAGGAATAATTACAGTATCCTCGTTGTCCCGGGTTACCTTGGCTCAAATAATGTTGTTGAGAAGTGGGCTAAGTTGGCTAACGAGAATAAAGTCATGCTGGTTACCGATTTTGAACACCTCGACAATCCTGATGATGTTATGGAAATGTTTGAGTCAGCTAATCTTACCGGTGGCGAAATGTACAGGTCGAATGTTATGATGACCTGTAACTGGCTTGTAGGACGTAATAAACATGAAGAAATCGGAGAGGATGAAGAGCTATATGTACCGCCTTCCGGCGCGTTGGCTGGTACAATATACAAGACACTTATGTCGCAAGTGGCCGCAGGGAAAAAACATGGCGGCTTAAGTGAAGTAGATGGAGTAGCGTTTCCGTTGAAAAAAAGCGAGATTGCAAGTCTCGAAAGAATGGGCCTGATCCCTATGGTGAATGAATATGGAAAGGTTATGGCTTTCTCAGCCAAAACACTGTTTAGCGGAGATAACCTTGGATTACAGACTTATTCGGTTGTGAGGGTTTTTGATTTTGTTACTAAAGTGTTAATGGATTTTCTTAACAGAAGGGCTTTCGAGAATTTTAATAACACAACAAAAAAGGAGATACAGAGTCAGATTGTACGCTTCTTAAACGATATAACCGGCCCCGGAAAACTGATCGAAAATTTTTCAATTAAGAGGTTCGAGCAGGATCCTAATCAGAAAGACCGGATCTATCTAGATATCAACATGAAACCGTATTTCCCGGCAAAGAACTTCATGATAAAGATGGATGGACAGAAAGGGGATGACGGCAATGAATGGAGTTCCAAATATGATAATGAATAATTTAATAGTGTAAAAAGTATTTTAATCCGCTCCATATTTTATTAACGCATAAACCCAAAAAAATGGCAACTATTATCAAGTTTACCGTAGATGGAATAAGCGATGAAATGATAGTCCCATCTATCAATTTTGCATTAACATCATATGTTAATATGAAAAATCCATCGAGATTAGAATTTCAACCAGTTCAAGCATCTGAATTTACCTTTGCAATCTTATCTCCTAAACCTGAAGCAACGAAGAAGCTTCTGGAGTGGATTACGAATCACGAAGTTAAGAAAGAAGCTAAATTCAGCATAAGCCAACAGGCTATGACTGAAAACGCAAGAGTAATAACTTTGAAAGATGTATGCTTAACTAACTATTCTGAAAGCATTGATGAAAATTATGTAAGCACCAACCTTTCAGTTGCCGGGCGTAAAGTCAGTATTGATGATGTGGAAGTTGATGCATCGGAAACCAGGTAACACTCTGATTGCTTGCAATCTTTAGTTGCTTCCTCAAAAAATAACAGGACTAAAATTTTAATGCATTTTAATTATGGTTCTTTCTGCAACATTATATATTAATGGGCATAAGAATGAGAAGGAAGGTATCCGTTTAATAAGTTGTGATTATCATTTTTCTCAGGCAATTGATTCCAAGGGACTTACTACTTCCAGAGTTCAGGGAGGCATGATTAATCTCTCATTCGCCAGTATTGATGATAATGAAATTATTCAATGGATGATATCTGAAGAGGCTGATAAGGACGGTAAAATTTCATTTGTGGGAGATAATAGCACCAAACCATTTAAAACATTGGAATTTAAAGATGCAAGGTTGATCTCCTATGATGAAAATTTCTCTGATCAATCGCATATGATAACATCATTAACTATTTCTGCCCGTCAGATTGCTGTCTCAGGGGTAATGCATAACAACGCATGGTTGGGTTATAATACTTCAGATAATGATGCATTAAGTGATTAGGATAGCGATTCAGATGACATTGACGGAAAATATCAATAATGACCTGACTGAGGTGCAAATGTGATTTTACATTAGGATAGTAGGATTTATCTGGTTTTTGAATGAATTGGTCAGCTTGTTGCATACTGAGTTTACATTTTTATATTTCGTTCTCCTTCTATAATAAAATATTGTTATGGCGCTGGCATCGAAGATCCGAATTGAAATTGAGGGTGAGGAGTTGAAGGACTTTCTGAACCTTACTATTAAACAGAGTATCTATACTCATCATGAGTTTGAGGTGGTTTGCCGCATGGATGCATTCGAAAAAAAAGATGATTTCGTAATGGAACAATCCAAAAGATTTATAGGCTCCGTTATAAATATTACCATTGAAGCAAAACTGAAGGGAGAATCCCGGGTATCTGAGCATTTGTTTAAAGGACTTATCACAACGATAAAATCTACGAAATCACACACAGGAGAATCTGACCATGTAATCCTGTCCGGATATAGCCCTGATATCTTAATGAGTGACAATCCCGGCTGTTCTTCATTTGAGAATAAGAGTCTGAAACAGATCGCTGATGAAATTCTTAGACCATATCCCAAGGATGTTTTGAAGTCCAGGGTTGATCCCTCAAAAGGTGACAGTTTGTTATATGTAGTTCAGTATAATGAGAGCAGATATGACTTTATGCGACGACTGGCCACACGTTATGGGGAATGGTTTTTCTATGACGGAACGCAACTCTTCTTTGGCAAACTACCCGATAGCAAAACAGATCTGAAATTGGGTCTGGATCTTACTGATTTCAATTTTTCAATACGAATAAATCCTCTTAAATTCAGGTATGTTGCTTATGATTGTACTTCGGCCACACCTGTGGAAGTTTCTTCTACGAGATCAGGAGGAAAAGATAACCTGAATAAATATGGTAGATTGGCCCATGACGTGTCTATGAAAGAATATGAACAACAATCTACTATATTCTATAACAACCTGAATACCCCTGACAATAAATGTAATAAAGAATTAAGCAATGTGGTTACCCTTGAAGAGGGCACTTTAGCTTTAAACATGTCGGTGATGAATGGGAGTAGCCAGAATCCAAAGCTTAAACCTGGAAGTAAAGTTAATATCAAAGCTTTGAAGGTTGGCCAGGCTGGTGAGGTGGATTATGGGGAATACATAATTACATCTCTCAACCACAGATGTGATAACACCATGAATTACCAGAATGATTTCGAGGGCATTCCTGCGGAAGCGAAAATACCAGATTATACCAATACGCTCGCAATTCCTCGTTGCGAAACACAAAATGCGGTGGTGAAGGATAATAATGACCCCGATAAGCTTGGGAGAGTGCGGGTAAATTTCTTCTGGCAGGAAGACAACATGATGAGTCCATGGTTACGACCTGTAAACGCATATTCGGGAGCTGAAAGAGGTTTTTATTTTATCCCTGAGATCGGTGACGAAGTATTGGTGGGCTTTGAAGGGGGAAATGCAGAAAAACCTTTTATAATCGGGAGTATGTATCATGGCAAGAACAAACCCAAAACTTCGTGGCCGGACAAGGATAACAGTTTCAAGGGCATAATAACAAAAAGTAATCTGAAGATAGAATTCGACGATAAGAAAAAAATAACAACAATTGAAACTCCAGGGGGAAATAAAGCTGTTTTGAGCGACGATGGTAAATCAATTCTTCTGCAGGATCAGAATAATAATAAAGTTGAACTTTCAGCGAGTGGAATTACCATGGAGAGTATAAAGGATATAAAAATAGTATCAAAATCAAAGATAACCATCGAAGGAACTTCAGGGGTTGATATTTCATCCACTGCAGATGCAAAAGTATCCGGTTTAAACATCAATTTGAATGCACAGGTTGGTCTGACGGCCAAAGGTAATGCAACAGCTGAGCTCTCTGCCTCAGGGCAGACAACAGTTAAAGGTGGTTTGGTTATGATTAACTAACAATTCAATTTTAAGATAATGGGACAGCCGGCAGCAAGAATAACAGATATGCATACATGCCCGATAGTGACACCGGGAGTGCCTCCCATACCACATGCAGGAGGCCCGGTTACCGGTCCGGGAGTACCGAATGTTTTAATAGGGAATTTGCCTGCTGCCGTAGTTGGCGACATGGCTACATGCGTCGGACCTCCGGATACTATTCTTCAAGGATCAGCAACTGTGATAATAGGAGGGCGGTATGCTGCAAGGGCGGGTGACCCTACAGCGCATGGCGGATCAATAGTAATGGGATGCCCTAATGTTTTGATCGGAGGGTGACAGAGGATTTACCTGATCTTTAATAAATTATTGAAAAATAAATTACAGCATATTAAAACTCTATTTGTTAAGCTATTAACTCTATAACTACGTATGATAAATCAAGTTTCATTATTATTCAGTGTCTTCTTTGCCCTTTCAGTATTATTCTTTGGTCTATATCTGGCTGAGGTAAAAGAAGCAGTTAAAAAAAAGAAGCAATTGCTTTTGTATTTTATCGTAACCGGAATCCTGATTGGATTGATCAGCACTCTCGGATTGATTGAATTCACTAAACTGCCCATATGGATCTTTATTGCTGTACAGGTTTGGTTGTTGATCGTCGGAATTCTTCATGCCTGGCTTTTTGAAAAGATTATCGCATTGGAAAACAAAAATGCTGGTAATGTACTATTTACTATTTCTTTATGCTTCTTTGGATATGGTCTGGCTATTTTCTCTTATAAATTGTTCTTCCATAGCCCTTTCCCTGGATTTTACTTTCTCCCTGCGTTCTTTTTCATTGCCCCGACATTTGTCATTATCGCTTTTAATAATTTTATAAATATTCCAGGAAAGGTTTACCAGGTCTGGGATTTTCCTGCCCCAGGCACTCTGTCTGATCCTAACGACAATGAAATGGCTGATCCGATCATTGTCAATTTCGAGATACGCAAACAGTGTACTGACCATCGTACCGTTTTTAAGGCGAAGGCGCCCAAAACCATGAAACTGGGTAGATTATTCTATTTTTTTGTAATGGATTACAATTCCCGATATCCTGATAATCCCATCTTAATTGAGGATATTGATAAGAAACCATATCAATGGTCATTTTGCCTTGCACCCAATATTTTCACCGGCAAAAAACGTCTGGATCCTGAGATATGTAATTCAGATAACGGAATAAATGAGAATGCATCAATAATATGTGAAAGAATAATACTCTAATTAATAATTAATTTATCATGGAAGCTTTAAACAAAAAGGAAAGAAATTCAGCCATACTCAGATTTTCACTGTGGTTCCTCGCAGGTGTCATTATCATATGCATACCTGTTATTCTCTCTTCATTTCTTTCTGATGCAGAGAAAAACCTTAGCCAGGCGAAATGGCAGGATGAATATGAAAAGCTTGCTAAAGAAATAAATTTTGAAAAAGATACTTTTGCTCTTCAGGTCCAGACGATTATGGATCTGATGAAGAGCAAGGAGGCATCTGAAATTGATGATGACGCTTTTAATGCGAAATTGATGAACCTTGTTTCAGATATAAAAAAGCAAACCGTAATCAAAACGGACTGGAGTGGAGAAATGTATAGAAACACAGCATCTATCGCTGAATATCTGATCACTGCTAATAAAATCAAACGAAATGCAGATAGCAATAAAGATAAGCAACTGGGTGAAATGGATAATATTATTCTGGAGTTTGAAACCTGTGGTGATGTGATAGTGGATCTGTGCAACGAGAAGAATAAAAAAGACTTCCACCAGGGCATTAATAAGGTTGATAAACAGTTTAAAAAAGCCATCAAAATGCTTAACAACTACAAATCGAAGCTATAATAAATCAGCGGTCGAAAAATATACGGAAAGGAAAGATATTTGAAGATCGTGCCTCCAATAATACCAGTAATTCCTGTCGTATTGTATTTTGTTCCGTAATGCTCATTTTGTGACCATTTTTTATGATCAGGAAGATATCAATTGTTCTTATGAAGCCTTCCGATTTACCGGTCCCTTTCTCAATACCCTTTTCAATATGTACCTGAGAAATAGATTCTCCGAAGAATTCGAAACATAAGGCTTTTATATCTTCAGTGGTAACGACTCTGTTGCCCGACTGTAATGACCGCCGGTAAGTATTTATACGAGATTCAGTGCTTGGCTTCTCTTTGCCTCCTGTGGTTGTGGTCATAAGCCGTGATGCATTATAATCTATGTCATCAGCCCGGTAGACATTCAAAGGGCTTCCCGCTCTGATGTTATTGGCCAGAGTGCAGTTTATTGACCAGAATTCTACAAATACCTGTCTGTCTCCATCCTTCGGTTTCAGCATCAGGTAGGCTGTATCTCCTTTTTCAAGTCGCACATTTTCAATTTTCTTTTCAAGACGGGCTATTGCCTGATTAAGCTCCCTGAGGTTGGAAGCGATCATATCAGAACCGATTACATTGAAAGCTGCACTTTCCTCTTTCATCAATTCAAGTAAATATTCCAGATATTCCATAGCATTGCGGGCATCAAACCTGCCTATCCCATCCAACCGTAATAATGCCGATCCCTTCGATATATCACTCTGGCTGATAAAATGGTTTATTTTATATGTTTCACCGTTACTGTTTGTAATCCGTTTCAGGTCAAAAAACACATCTTCCGTGTATAATGGTATGATATTAATAATCTCACGGGTACTGCCAGTATATTCATTCTGACGCTTGTTAATTACAGGAAAACAATTCAGGGAACAGATTAAATTTTCAAGCAATTCATCAGATACAGGTCTGGAGAACTGTATCTCAATCCAGATGATATTATTATCAATATTTAAGAGCTCTTTTTCATCAATTGAACCAGCAAGGGCATCTGGAATCTTTGTGCTGTTTGATTCTGAATTCTCTTTAATATCTTTCAGGTTAAGGGTTACAAACTGACGATTGAAATAACTATTTACATGATAAGATATTTTGGAAGCGAGATCGAGTTCGCGATTTATCAACTGATATACATCATGATCCTGACGGCCAATGTCTTCTATCCCTTTTTGCACATTTACATGGGTTCCTCCGATTTTACACTGACAAGATTCCAATTCAATAAAAAATGATTGTTTCAGATGCTCGCTTATAACGTCGAAAAACAATGTGATATCTGTTGGTCTCTCATTCATTTCCAGCCCTAAATAAAGAGAGGTCTGAGATAGGGGATTTTTAAACTTCTCGGTTACAATATCTTTATATTGGTCGTCGACTATTTCATAAACTTTTTTATTAGCAGCCATGTAACGAATTCGTCCGTCTGTTAATCTAAAAGTGCCGGTAGGACTGAAAAATATTTGTTTATCCTCAATCTTTTTCTCATATTGATCACTTACCTTTATCTCAGTATAAAACTGATAGTCAGGTAAGACTTTTGTACCTTTTTTGTATGGTTTGGCATAAGCAACAGCAAATGCAGGCTGTGGACTTGTTATTGGTTGAGGTGTCAGTATATTTATCATTCGCTCAATAATCCGCGATTCGGAATTATTTATTTCGCTTGAAATATTTTCCAATTCATAAGCACACGCACCTAAAAGTAAACTGACAAGCGGATCAAAGGAACTTTCGGCCTGTGGTTCCTGAAAACCCCATATCCTTGCCGCATTCCTGATCATCCTGCTTTTTATTTTATCCTTACTTTCCCGCATCATGTACATTTTTAGTAGTAAGACAAAGGTCCCATAAAAAATACTTCCTGGTGTGTGAATGATTCATTGGTTTTACGAAGTGTTCCTTCAATGTTGATCTGAATTCTTTGCCTGACCCTTCTGTTATTTGTTGTAGTCAAAACCTGCTCGAACCCAATACCGACTTTTACATTGGTGAATCTTTTTTCATGCTGTATTATAGCCTTTTGGAGTGATTCCGACAACTTTTCTTTAAAGGCCTGTATATTATCAATTGTCTCAAAATCATATTCCCAGAGCTCATTACCAAAAGACATATCCTGTTTATTTTCACCGAAATGCGTGATGATGATCAGATGCATCATACCAGCCACAGATTCATTAAGTGAGCAACGCTTAAGCTGTTTCTGGCTGGTTATCAGTCCGGACTGCAAGGGGATTTGCAAAAAATCATTTGTCATGGGATTAAATTATTTCTATGGGTTAATCATCCGCCAAAAAACTCTTTTTCTGTCTTCCTTCTTCTTTGATATATATCTGAGTATCACGACGTTTACCTATATAATCCAAGTTGCCTAATGCCCCAAACAGCACAGACATGGTTTCAATAAAAGTCATTAATTTTGACATCACTGCGGCTATTTCATAGTGATCGTAATTAATATTTGTTGTATCCCCGATTATTTTTTCAAGTTCACCTTGTTTTAGGTTGCACCAGTCGGAAAAGTAGTTTATCATTTCCTCTTTGTTCTCAGGAGGCAACACATTTAAAGTATTTCTCAAATAACAGGCAAACCTGGAAATAGTCTCAAAAAGTGATACCGGTGGTAAGTGTTTCAGGTAGAGGCGTTGCTCTGTCATATGCAAACCCAGAAAGGATCCAATTTTATCTGCAAAAAGCAACACGGAATTGGCCAGGGGTGTTCTTTGCTGTTTGGTATGTATTTTACGGATGATTACCAATATGTCCGACTCCAGCTTGCTGAAAAAGCCGACAATTCTGTTTTCAAAAACCAGAAGACGTTCATCACTCGAAACCCTGGAGCAAGGAGGAATGTATTCTTTATCAGGTACAGGCACATTATCTTTTACAAGCAATTTGCCGATAACCAGGAAAAAATCACCTAATCCAGCTTTGCTCATTTGCTCAACAGGTATTATGAATGCACCAAATTCAGGCATAACATATGGATGTCGTGGCGGATTTTCTGCAGGGTCGGCATTTCCGATGGGGATACGATTATAAGGATTGATTTTGAGAACGATATAAAATTGGCCGGAAGTGCTTTCTGCAATCTGTAAATCGAAATTGTCTAAACTGATTACGAATTCAGATAACTCAGGTGAACTTGTATCCATGTCAATTATGAACCCTCCGGAGGTTATTGCCTTACAACGGTTTACTCTGATATTTACATGATTTCCGGAATCAACTCTACATGAAAAGTCAAGGGCAGATTCACCTTCTGTGCCGGGAAGAATCCCGAAGTTATATGGATTGATCAGAAATTTGTTAACAGCAAATTGCTGATAGATCATTGCATTCTCCATACCAATGAAATGATCTTTATTAATCTTCATTCCGTCAATCCAATTGACGAAATAATGCTTATGCTTTTTGCTCATAGTTATTTTTACTGTTATCTGGTCTGTTTTTAGTATATGAGTATATAATTAATTCTTTTAAGCTATTTTCAAAATATTAAATGACAGTACTGTAACCCATAATTGATGTGGTTTTATCGGAGCCAAGCACAAAATTCTGAAGTTCTTTGGGCATTATCACATCAAATTCAACATCCATTTCCATTGGTATGAAATAGTTGCAGAAACAATCAATAAAATGAGCAATATCCCCTTTCTCCAGAAAAGAATCAATCCTGTTATTTTTTAAAGGCCCGATAGAGAACCTGATCAATTTGCAGTTCTCCGGTAAATGGGCTCCAATGATAAAGTTTACACCTAAACTGGTTTTGCCAAGGGAACATTTTTCGTCCTTATGACCCCTATTGGTTTCAGTATAAGACTTTGAATACTGTATCTTATGGGTTACATCCTCCTCCAGAATTGCTCCAAGACAGTTAGCGGTCATTTCAAAATCCCCGACTATCTCCCTGGCAAAAGGTAGCATGGCACTGAGTTTAATAATTAGTTCCTTGGGCAATGACCGGTCGATCTTCCAGAAATCCAGAAAAAAATCATCCAGGTTGTTATCATTTAGCTTCTGGAGAATGGTTCTTTCCTGCAATTCAAGCTGAACACGCTGATAAAAAAACTCATTTTCAAAAGGAAGAAAAAACTTCCTGGTTTCCTCTTCAATTTTGGTTTCCTTTTTGGAATCAGAAGCCATCCCCTTACCCGATGAGAGGGCAGAGTCAGGCGATGCATGGAACAGACCTTCCGGCAACAGATCATACAATCCGTCCCTGGAAAGATATACTGCCAGAGTATCCTGTATATTGTTGATTGGAAATTTTCCCGCTTTCAGAATGTCTTTACTATAACCGCGTTTAAAACCGCTGTCAAAAAAGATCAGGAAATCAGACGGCAGAAATCCCTCCTGGATCAGGTCAGCTATTAAAACTTCTGCTTTGATATCAGAAGAGTAGCTGTTAATAAGATTTATCAGATTTTCCA
Organism: Bacteroidales bacterium; assembly: GCA_021371855.1. Taxonomy (GTDB): domain Bacteria; phylum Bacteroidota; class Bacteroidia; order Bacteroidales; family VadinHA17; genus LD21. Next base: position 44,118 of record JAJFVL010000049.1, read on the forward strand.
GATCTTTCATGAAGGTGCAGGGTATCGTCTACAACAAATATACTAATGTTTAAGCCACCCCGGCATTTTATCATATCCGGGTAATAATTTTCCAAACGCTTCGTTCGGTATGTATTCCTCTTTGGACCATAACGGGTAAGGCATTTCTCCATGGTATTTCAGCGCTTCCAGGACTGGAATTTCGTTCCATGAGTCAGTAAAAGGTCCGCATTCTTTAGCCCTGCGTGTATAGAAGTATTTCTTATCAGTTGAAATACGTACAACACGGACAGACTCTTTGTCTCTCCAATTCTCTGTATCCAACTCACGTTCAATAAAATCATTCCAATATCTGTAATAAACACAGAATGTAGGGTCGAAGAAATGAGAACCAATCCTGCAGACAGTATGACTTACAAATAAATATTTGCCTGTCAGATTGCCGCGGGGGTGGCGTACATTTCCGTAATTAGGTCTGGGTGCAAAAAGCATAAAGGAGCCCTTGGTGACAAAATTCCGGTTTTCTACTTCCATCGGTTCCATTTCAATACTCCTGATATGTGGATAAAGACGCCTGCGCTCACGATTCGCCCAGATCCATGTATCCTTAAAAGCAACTGTTAAAACTTCGCAATTGACATTACGGCCTATTAAACCCTTTGCGGGATCCGGGAAGCCATATGACCAATTATCCATCGCATATTTACAGAACGCTTCAAAAACGGTCATTGCCAATGGTAACCCTTCACGAGTCATTAGAAAAACTGGTTTGACTTGCGACATAATTTTGTCGAGAACAATACGAGCTACAGGTCTCGGCTCTGATTCTATTCTGGGGTTCCAATTGATGGGACTTAGACTGTATCGATCGTAGGCAGCGGGTTTTGGCATGAGTAACTCCTTTTATACAAAGAATATTTAATATGTTTATTATTGTATTATGGAATCATTGAAAATATTTGTACAAATCATTTTTGTTTTTTCTTTAAATCATGATCCATGTAAAAACCCACCTCTTAATCATAGAATAACCTTACAATTCGTTGAACCATTAGAAATCCCGTATTTTATATTATTAATTACCAGTTCTGTCTTTAGTATTATAGAATAAAGATACTTATTCTCAGATATTTATCAAATTATTTTAAATGAAAATCCAATTACTCACAATTTTTTGAGAGGAAGAAATGACTTCTCATTCCATCACTGCTTGCAAATTCACCTCATTCATGGAATAAATTCTGTATTGTCATATGATTTTGGTTATTTTTGAATCAAAAATGGCAACAATAAATATTCGTTCGCTAATCTTAGGTTTGATCGTTCCTTTGATGTTCATTTGCATGGCATCCTGTGATAGTCGTCCTGCCGGCAGGAAAGACCTGGGTTCTTCCGGAATGTCAGATTCAGTCAAAGAGAGTGGAACTCCTGCTGAATACCAGCCGGTTAATGCCATGCTGGTTTTACCAAAAAATCCGGGTCCGGGGGAGACATTCCGTATTTTAGGGGTCGGAGGAGGAAATATCAGGAAAGCAAAGTTCGTCGTTAGTGGTCCGTCGGGTATTTTGGAATCCCTGAAAAGCAAAACAGGGGAGGAATTGCCTTATTGGCGGATTGATGATTTTGCCGGTAGTTCTGCCGGTAAGTATAAAGTCACTTTAATCGTTGATAAAAAGGTGGTCAGTGATCTGGAGTTTATAATTTCTTCGGATAAGATTACTCCCCAGACAGGTGTTGCATGGAAAACACTCCGCGGATGGGACAGCGGCACGGAGGCAATCTATTCTGCATGGATAAACAATTTGTTTCATGGCTGCGACGAGCAGGCTTCCTGGCCGGCACTCCATAAGGTGACTCAAAATCCCGATCAGAATTTCCTTTACAATTATCTTTCCCTGGGAGAAGATGATCCAACCGGGAAAAACAGTGTGATCATGCAGCCCGATTGTGCCGATAACCCATTTTTCCTGAGGGCATATTTTGCATGGAAGCTTGGCCTCCCTTTTGGTTACCATGTGTGCGACAGGGGCTATCTGGGGCGTAATCCCCAGTCCGGACAATGGATAACAAATGAAATTTCCAGCTCCAAAACAAATCCGGTATTGTCATTCAATAGCTTTCTCAGAAGGGTAATGGATGGTGTCCATTCAGGGACGGCAAGGACGGCTCTTGATAACGAAAAATCCGATTATTACCCCGTTTCGCTTGAACGCGGAACCTTGCGACCGGGGACTGTTTATGCTGATCCTTACGGACATACACTGATCCTTGTACACTGGGTGGCACAAACGAGGGACAATCCGGGATTGCTCCTGGCAGTAGATGCCCAGCCTGATGGGACGGTAGGTATTAAACGGTTCTGGAAAGGGAATTTTCTGTTTAACACTTCTGAAGTGGTCGGGGAACCGGGGTTTAAAGCTTTTCGTCCCATTTCCTTGAATAAAGGGGAGCCTCTCCTGATGAGAAACAATGAACTAACAGCATCAGCCGGATTTGTTCCCTTTTCACTTCAGCAGAGAAAAATGGGAACAGATATTTTCTATCACACTATGGAGAGACTGATCAATCCGAAGCCGCTTGACCCTGAAGCTGCATTGCTCGACCTTATCCAGGCACTTCATGAACAACTGATCGTTCGTGTCACTTCAGTAGCTAACGGTGAAGCTTACTTCAAATCACACCCCGGAGCTGTAATTCCGATGCCTTCAAATGCTAACGGAATTTTCCTGGCCGGTGGCCAATGGGAAAACTTCTCAACACCTAACCGTGATTTAAGGCTTTTGATTGCTATGGATGCGGTACTCGGTTTCCCTGACCAGGTAGCCAGTTCTCCGGAAGATTTTAATATCTCAGGGCTGGGCACTCCAGAACATGTTAAAAAAAAGCTTCAATCAATCCTTGATAAAAAGGTTTCCGAGCTTTCGATCAGTTATACCCATACAAACGGGTCATTGCAGATTCTGACAGTCGGGGAGATACTTAAAAGAAGGGACGCTTTTGAGATGGCCTATAATCCGAATGATGGAATCGAAATCCGCTGGGGAGCACCGGAAAACAGCAATGAGAGGGCCATGTGTCATCGTCACGCACCTTCAAACCAGAAAGCGACCATGCAATCGGTACGCAAGTGGTTCAATAAGAGACTCCATCCGCCAACATAAGAATTATACGAGGTGAGCATATTACAGCTCTTTCCGTTTATTGAATAGGATATTTACAAATCGGATCAGCAGTCTGGCTCTCTCTAATAGGGATCAACAAGGTATTTATACAATTCACTTTTTGTAGAAAGAATAACAGTAGTAGTGGAATCAAATGTTTTGCTGAATGTCTCCATTGATTTCATAAAACCATATAGATTCCTTGCGTCAGGCGACTTGTTATATGCTCCGGCATAGATGGCGGTGGCTCTCCCGTCAGCTTTACCCATAATCTCCTCTGCTTTCCGGTATGCTTCAGACTGGATGAGTTTAAGATCCCTTTCTTTTTCGCCATTAATCCTGGAGGCTTCACCAAAACCTTCGGATCTGAACTTTTCAGCTATCCGGAATCTTTCACTTTTCATCCTTTCGTAAACCTGTGCCTGAACTTCCGCTACATAATTAAGGCGTTTCAGCCTGACATCAAGTATGGCAATTCCAAGATCACTGGCTTTCTGATTTGATGAATGAAGTATCATTTCCTCTATTTTAAGTCTGCCTACCAGAATGTCAGAAAGGGTATCACCCACTTCCTCACCGATTGATCCTGATCGTACAGGTACCCTGTTGATGCTTCTGACAACTTCTTCGAGGTTGTGGTTTGCAATATAGTCGCGTGTTTCTCCATCAAGAATATCTGCAATCCTCGATAGTGCACCCCTTTCATCCGTAAGTCTTTTGAAGAACTGCAGAGGATCAGTTATATGCCATCGGGCATAGGCATCAACAAAGATGAACTTTTTATCTTTTGTTGGTACCTGGTTTGGATCACCATCCCACTCCATGAACCTTTTTTCAAAATAATTAGCCTTTTGTGTGAAGGGGACCTTTATTTTTAGGCCAGGGGTGGTTTTGGCTTTCCCAATTGGTTTCCCAAACTGGGTAATGACAACCTGCTCGGTTTCTTTAACGAGAAATACACTCTGAAGGATCACAATGAGAACAACAAGTGTTACTGCCAGCTGAATAATTAATTTCCGGTTACGCATTATGATGAGTTTTATTTATTGTTAAGTTGCATCTGGAGCAGGGGTAGTACATTGTTACCGGCCTCATCGGTGATGATTTTATTCTTTAGGTTAGGAAGTACACTAGACATAGTTTCCAGGTATAGTCTTCGTTTGGTAACTTCCGGTGCTTTTATATACTCACTGAACAGTGCATCAAACCGTGCAGCTTCACCAAGTGCATTATTTACCCTTTCAGTAGCGTATCCTTCAGCTTTCTGGATGGTTTCCTCTGCCTGTCCCCTTGCTTTTGGAATTATCTTATTATATTCTGACCTAGCCTGATTGATTAATGTCTCCTTTTCCTGTTGGGCCTGATTTACAGCATTAAATGCATCCTTTACCGGATCGGGAGGATTTACATCCTGTAGTACTACCTGTTCTATTTTAATACCCAGGGAATATTCAGTGCAGAGTTTTTGCATCTCTTCCTGAACCTTGATTGATATCTCTGCTCTTCCAACGGTTAGCACCTCATTTACAGTGCGGTCGCCTATTATCTGCCTCATAGACGCTTCGGAGATATCACGCATGGTGGTTATGGGTTCCCTCACTTTGAAAAGATATTTATAGGCGTCAACAATACGGTACTGAACAACCCATTCAACATCAGCAAGATTAAGATCACCGGTAAGCATCAGCGATTCGTCAGCAGTCCCTGTCTTGGTAAATACTGATTTTACTCCTGTTCTTGTAGTGCGAAAGCCAAATTCCTGTTTATGCTGTCTTTCAACTGCTACTTTATATACTCTTTCAAGAATAGGTAACTTGATATGCAAACCGGATTCCTCCGTCCGGATATATTTTCCAAAGCGCGTTATGACGCCAACTTCTTCAGGCCTTACCTGGAAAAATGTTGTCCATAATAGGACAATCCCAGCTATCATCGCAAGAATAATCCTGTAATTCGACAGGTATTCCTTCCAGTTTGGTGTCAGATTATTCATATTTACCCGATTAAATGAAGATCTAATAAAGATAGCTATTTGTATTCAGATTCAAAGAGTAACTGCCCATTTTTAAGGATATTATAGATCTTGCAGTTAATATTTTTAACTTTTGCAGCTTTTTTCTCTAATGAGGATGAACTGCAATTAGCTCTTACAGAGATATACTATAATAACAAAAGAGGATCAAGTGGGGATGAGGTAGATGTGTCTTTTAAAATTTTATGGTAATCTGTAAAAAATTGTCGATATTGTAGTGTTAAATTTAATACCGGAAAATGGGAAGTTAAAAGACTATCAGGCAAAGGTTGGATTTGAAATTCATTGTTCTTTTAATAAGTATTATATGGAAAACACCTGATTTTCTGAAATACAGGACATTAATACATATAATTATGGTAAAGACAAAATTCAAATCACAAAGGAAGACAAAGTTGACTGCATTCGTGATAGTGCTGGCTGGAATTATTCTGATGTCTTTTCTGGAGTCTGACGGAAGCAATCACCGGGATTCTTTTAAGCATGATAGTCTGAGACGGACTTTTAAGATTCATTTACCATCAATAAATTATAAATCAGTACGTTTACCGTTGGTTATTGTATTGCATGGAAGGGGAGGAAATGGGGCAAGTATGATTCTTATTACACGTAAAGGTTTTAACAAACTGGCTGATAAAGATGGATTTATAGTGGTTTATCCTGATGGAATAGAGCTGAATTGGAATGATGGCAGGATGGATCAGGAAGCAAACGATCGTGCACACAGGGAAAACATTGATGACGTTGGCTTCATTTCTGCATTAATAGATTTCATGATCAAAAATTACAATACTGATCCAAAACGGGTTTACATCACGGGCTTATCAAACGGAGCAATAATGTCATATCGTCTGGCTTGTGAATTATCTCAGAAAATTGCCGCAATTGCTCCCGTTGACGGAAATATTCCGGTTTCGCTTTTTAATGAATGTTTCCCATCAGGATCCGTTTCAGTACTAGCCATTAATAATATTAATGATCCTCTGGTTCCATTTGAGGGAGGTGAAATTTATACGAGTACCCGCAGATTAAAGCTGGGTAAAGTATTATCTGCGGATGAATCGATTGAATTCTGGGTAAACCGGGATAAATGTTCAATTACCCCTGTTGTGACTGAAGAGCCCGACCGGGACCCCGGGGATGGTACTAGAGTAACAAAGAAGCAATACATTAACCAAATTGACGGAACAGAAGTAGTTCTTTATGCAATTGATGGCGGCGGACATACCTGGCCTGGTGGTTTTCAATATGAACCTTCCGTGATCATAGGAAAAACATGCAGGGATATTGATGCCAATGAAGTTATCTGGTCATTTTTTAAAAGACATAACAGATAGTTAATTGAAATAATAGTAAATAAAAAGAAGGAGTAGGTTATTAAAACAAAATCTTTTCAGGAGAAAGGCTGGCTTAAGCTGGATAATGCGGCGAAATTGTATCCGGCAATCATGTCTGATGACCTGACTTTAGTGTTCAGGATAACTGCAACACTGAAGGAGCCTGTAAAATATTCGGCCATAAAGGAAGCTGTAGAGATAACCTCTAAGAGATTTCCATATTTCAACGTTTCGCTGGGACGAGGGTTGTTCTGGCATTTTCTTGAATTCAACGATCAATTGCCACGAATACAGGTCGAAGAAAAAATCCCCTGCACTGCTTTTGCAGTAAACAGGAAGAATGAACTTCTCTATAGAGTGATTATCAAAGGCTGCAGGATTTCGGTTGAGTTCATTCATATACTCACCGATGGCAGAGGTGCAATGGAATACCTGAAATCCCTGCTTTATACTTACATGTCACTAACAGGCCTTCATATCGGTACACCGGGAGATATAATCCTACCCGGAACGCCCGTGTCAGAGGAGGAGTTCGAAGACGGGTACAACAAATTCTTTCGCAAACTGCCACATCCCTCCAGGCTGGTTAAAGCCTGGCATCTACCTTACAAGCTTAATGATAAACCAAGGTTAAGAGTTCTTTTTGCTGAGGTAAACCTTGATGAAATACTTGAAGTTTCCCGCAGGCATGGAGTATCTGTTACTGAGTATTTTGTATCAGTCTATCATTTTTCACTTCAGGAAATATATGCCTCCGGGAAGAAAAGAAGTAAAAACAGAAACAGAAAAGTCCTGAGAATTGAAGTACCTGTTGATATGAGAAACAAATTTCCCAGCAGAACAATGCGCAATTTTTCTCTTTTTGTGTTGCCGGAAATTGACCTGAGGCTGGGAACTTACAGTTTTGAGGAGATCCTCAGATCAGTTCATCACCAGTTGCAGATGAGTGCCGATATCAAACAGATATCAAGATTCCTGTCATCGAATGTCAGTTATGAAAAGTTGTTCATTGTCAGGATACTGCCTCTATTCATTAAAGAAATGGTTATTACAGCATTTTACAAAAGATTTGCTTCAAAGCGGTGGACAGGAGTAGTCACTAATCTCGGTCGTGTGACTCTTCCGGTGGAAATGGAGGATATGATCGAATCCTTCGAACTTATTCCACCTTCCCCGAATCATGCCATAAAAATAAGCTCTGGTATTATAACATATAGAGACAAGCTAAGGATCTGTTTCGCAAATATCACACAAACACGGGAACTCGAACAGCATATTTTACGGCATCTCTCGGATGCCGGTATTCATGTTAAGATTTTGAATAACAACTAAAACTACAGAAAATGATTATCTGCATCAATTGCGGTGTTGAACTTGATGATGGATTAAAAACATGTCCACTGTGCGGCCAGAATCCCGGGAAAAGCAGTGAACAGGAGCATCTCTCACAAAATTATCCTTCAGAAATCATTCGGCTTAACAGAAAGGAAAATTGGAGACACCTCTGGGAATTAAGCGGAATAATTGCATTTTCCGGCATAGTTGTTTGTACAATTGTCGACCTTTTGATAAGCAAAGGATTCAGATGGTCGCTCTTCTCTGATGTGTCAATATTAGCTTCATGGATAATCATGACCTTTTTTCTGTATGCATACAAACGAACATGGGTAATAATCCCCGGATTAATGCTTACAATTCTTGTAGCTCTTCTGGCATTTGACATCATTACCTCAGGAGTGAATTGGTTTTTTCCTTTAGGTCTTCCTTTAGCTATTTCAGCATTCGTCGCAGCAGGTACGGTTGTTGTTCTTTACCAGGCAGCTGATATTAAGGGTTTTAACATCATTGCTGTAACATTAATTGTTTTAGCAGGATTTTGTATTATAACAGAAATGATACTGGACAAATACCTGAAAGGCTCTGTGGATTTGCGATGGTCTCTCATTGCTGCTGCTTCAGTTCTTCCTGTTGCGCTGATATTTTTCTTCTACCATTACCGGCTGAAAAAGGGAAACCAGCTCGGCAGTTTTTTTCATATCTGAGATTCTGAAACAAGCCTGTTCAGTGAAAAGATCTTTTATGGCTTTTATAAAATTTTATGTTACAGGCCAACGAAAGAGGAATTAGCAACTGACAGGGGACGAAATGGGATAAGAAAGGAGGTAATAAATAATTTTATTATTGCCACATGGCTGAATTAGGAATATGACAATTTTAAAAACAAATCTTCGTTGTTCTTTAATAAGCCATTTTATAATAACAAAACTTATACTTAATGATAACAGCCTTAGTTATAATACTTTTAATGCTTTTTGTTGGTATCCGCTTTTCAAAGAAATACAGAAGAATACGACACCAACAATGGCATGTAAGAGATTGGTTAAAAACGATAAAAACCAAATTAAGAAATAGTAAAGACAAAAAAAACCGAACTTCCCAATGATTCCCTGATCTCCGGTATTTTTATCAACTTTTGAATTATCGGAACTCAGGTATGACCAGGATCATTTATAAACATCTACCTTTGACTCACAAAAAAAATATTAATGAAATTAAATTTTTGCAGTCTTTGCAGCGGAAGCAGCGGCAATTGTTATTACCTGGGTAACGAGTTCCACGGAATATTGATCGATGCCGGAATTTCAGCCACCGCAATACGTAAATTTCTGAAGAATATGGATATTTCCATGCAGACTATTATGGGTGTCCTGATAACACACAATCATATAGATCATATCAGGGGATTGGGAGTGCTTTCCAGAAAAAACAGTCTTCCTGCATTCACTACCCATAAAATCTGGAAAAGCATCCTCACTCCGCAAAACAAAATAACAGCAGACTGTATCCGCGAAATTCCTTTACAAAAAAAGTTCCATCTGGCAGGATTTGATATTGAGGCATTTCCGGTTTGTCATGATGCTCCTGAAACAATTGGATTCCATATATGTGCCGGAGAAAAAAAAATAACGATTGCTACCGACCTTGGACATATTTGCCAGACGGCTGCTCCATATATTAAAGCCGCAAATTTGCTTGTAATCGAGTCAAATTACGATGAGCAGATGCTGGTGAATGGCAAATATCCTCAATATTTAAAAGCAAGGATACAGTCAGATCATGGACATTTAGGGAATCATCAAACCTCGGTTTTTCTGGCAGATATTATTAGTGACAATCTAAGCGAAATCTGTCTTGCCCATCTGAGTAAAAACAATAATACCCCCGAAATAGCACTTCAGACCCTTGAGCAGACTTTCTCAGAGAGGGGCATTATCCTAAACGGCCAACAGCGAATATCAATTCTGAACCGTAATATACCAACTAAGATGATAAGTTTGATAGAATAGACAAATTACTTATAATCTATTCACGATTTGTTCCATGGTTTCATAAAATTCTTTAAATCAATATCAATTACTTTCTGCATCGGCTAGAGTTTTTAACTTTGGTATGGGGATCTGTTTTTAAAATTATTTTCTGAAAGTAAGCCCTCTTTATTTTCTCTTAACCGGACACAAGTTGAACTAAATCTGAAAACATAAACCGGAGTAAGAACTCATACTTCAATCTCCTGATATGCTATCACGGATTTCTTTATATAAATGAAGGTCCCCTTTAAACAGTCATTTTTTCAAAATTAATTTTACTTTGATGAGAGAAGGGGCTGTAGGTAGATGATAAAGGATTGATTAAATGGCTATATTTAGCATTGAAATACAATGGGAAAAGTGTGATGCCTCAATGAAGGTCGGCAATTGCAGTACAATAAGATGTTTAAAATACACGTTTGAGGACAAGCTTTGTACAAACAATACGAAAATTTGAATCAATTACTTAAACAAGACATATCATGAAAGCTAATAACGAAAATTTTTTCTGGAAAACCATCGTCAGTTTTATCATTGCATTCACACTTTTCGGTTGTACTGACAGTCAGAAAGAAATTGCGGTTTCAAACATGCGTTGTGAATATCTTGAAAATCCTCTTGGAATAGATATGCAAAAGCCAAGATTCTCCTGGAATATTAGCAGTGATATAAGGGGTACTGTTCAGATGGCTTATCAGATATTAGTTGCAGAAAGTATAGAGAAATTAAAAAACAGGACCGGTATTATCTGGGATTCAGGTAAGATTCTTTCAGATAATACAGGAAACATTCCTTATGAAGGTTCTCCTCTGAAAAGCGATAAGACTTACTATTGGATTGTAAGCTTGTGGGATCAGGTTGGTAAACAAAGTACCTGGCCAGAGCCTGCATTTTTCCATACAGGATTGTTAAGTTCAAAGGATTGGGAGGCCAACTGGATTGCAGCAGGCGATGCCATGTTGGAAGCTCCTCTCCTGAGAAAAGAATTTGAGGTTGCCAAAGCTATTAAACAGGCATTTGTATATATCACCGGAACAGGTTACTATGAATTTTATCTTAATGGCAAAAAGGTTGGTGATCATGTTCTGGATCCAGGAATGACAAATTACAGCAAAAGAATACTTTATGCTACCTATGATGTAACCTCTTATCTCAAAACCGGATCAAATATTGCAGGAGCAATTCTTGGTAACGGCGCGTTTAATCTGAAGAGAGTGCAGGACCGTTATAGTTGGGGAAACAAGGTATCCGGTATTAATGTTCCACGTTTGCTGATGCAGATGAAGATCACTTTCAAAGACGGAACGGTAACAAATATTATTACTGATGATTCATGGAAATCCTCAGGTAGTCCTATAACATTTAATAATCTTTATGGAGGGGAAGACTATGATGGCAGGCTTGAGAAATCAGGATGGTCAGAAAAAGATTTCGATGCATCTGGCTGGTCAAATGTCAATCTTGTGAACAGCCCCGGGGGGATAATTCAATCCCAACTTATGCCTCCAATACGGGTGACTGCTACCCTTAGCCCCATTGTTAAAACCAATCCTGCAAATGGTGTTTATCTTTTCGACATAGGACAAAACTATGCCGGATGGTGGAGGATCAGGGCAAAAGGTGAGGCCGGATTAAAATTACGAATCCGGGGTGCAGAGACATTAAATGATTCTCTATTCCCTGAATTATTAAAAAAGGGGGATCGTCTAAGTACAAAACATAAATATCATGCAAATGTATGGACAGATTATATCCTCAACGGAAAAGGAGAGGAGGTTTATGAACCCCGCTTTTTCTATACAGGGATACGTTATATCGAAGTGACCACTGATAATCCCGAAAAACTTAAAATGGTTGAAGTTGAAGGTCGTGTGGTTGGGACTGATCTTGAGCGAAACGGAAGATTCGTAACCTCCGACTCATTGCTGAATAAGATTCACAGAGCCACTATATGGGCACAGAAAAGCAATGTACACAGTTATCCAACCGACTGTCCTCACAGGGAAAAGGGAGGTTACACAGGTGATGGTCAGATAGTTGCCGAAGCAGCTATTCATGATTTTCAAATGGCTCCTTTATACACCAAATGGCTCGCTGATATGCGTGATGCACAGATGGAAAACGGAAGAATGCCTAACACATCGCCCACCCTGATTGGCGGAAATGGCGGCGGCATAGCTTGGGGCAGCGCTTATATACTGATACCATGGTGGATGCATCAATATTATAATGATACAAGGATATTGGAGGAATATTATCCGACAATGAAACGATACCTTTTATATCTGCGCAACCTTGCTCGTTCTGACTCTGATCCAAAAGAAGCTTACATAATCAATAATTTTGGCGGATACTGGGATTCGCTTGGTGAGTGGTGTGCCCCCGGGCAATCTGATTGTCCTAATCATCCAATGATCAGTACATGTTATTATTACCTGAACAGCACTTTAATGTCAAAGATTGCATCCCTTCTCGGTAATAAAACTGATGCCCTGTACTTTTCCTCTCTCGCCGATACAATAAAGAATGAAATCAATAAAAAGTTTTTCAATGCTTCTACATACAATTATGGTACAGAAGAGGTTTATCAGACTTACCAATTGCTTGCCCTGGCCGGTGATATTGTTTCCGAAGATTATCGTGAACAGGTAATGAAAACTGTGCTGGATGATATTATCATTACCAGGAAAGGACATCTGAATACAGGGATTATTGGTACAAAATATCTCTGGCCTGTTTTAGCACATGCCGGGAAAAATGACCTGGCTTATTCTATAATAAAGCAGACCTCATATCCGGGTTATGGTTACTGGATAGAGAATGGAGCCACAACCCTTTTGGAAGAATGGACCGGTAAAAATTCTCATAATCACCAGATGTTCGGATCAGTTGATGAATTCTTTTATAGGTATCTGGCAGGAATCTACTCTCCTGAAGACGGACTTACAACCACCGGGTATAAACATATTCATATTCAGCCATATATCCCAAAAGGACTCTCATTTGTTGATGCTTCGTTAAACACCGTTGCCGGGAAAATTGGATCATCCTGGAAGCAGGAGCCGGGTGCATTCCGGTTAACTGTATCAATACCTGCAAACAGCACTTCTTCCATCAATATACCATTATTGGATTTTAAAGATATTATAGTTTCTGAGAGTGGTAAAAAGATATGGGAAAAGGAAACGTTTATTCCTGGAACAGATGGCATAAAGGCTGGACGTATTGAAGGACAATATCTTGTCTTCAATACAGGCTCGGGAAAGTATGAGTTCACCATTACCGGGAATTAGTCTGCAGCCAACATGAAGATTATTGCATTTTTGATTTTTCCATAGCCTCTAATGAGTGATCATTGTGAACGCCCTGTTTTTAGTAATAAAAATAATTTAACAGATTCCAGGTTGTTTTTTTCCTTTTTTTTAAACTTGGTTGCGACATAGTCAGAAATATTTGCACTTAGTAATGAATTAAATTATGAGAATTTTTAAAATCAAAGGATTTTTTTTAAGCACGATTATTCCAAATACTAAATTAGTATTTCTGAAAGTGACCTGGCTTTTAGTATGCACAATCTTGTGTACTAATACTGTGATTTCTCAGTCAAAAGATTATTTGATGTATAGTATCGGAAATAGCCATACAGCGGACTTTGAACCATTTTCAGGTTTTCGCCGTATTGCAATCGCAGAAGGTGATAGTATAAATAATGGTTGGCATATTAATTGTGGATCGCCATTGTATTCTACATGGCTGAATCCTGAACGTACCTGTGTTGAACCAAATTATTTTGGCAGATTCTTACATGCACTATCTTCTCAGCCCTGGGATATAATCACAATACAGCCGTTTGTTGGTCCTAAAGGTTATCAGGAAAAAACAGCAGCAAGAGATTTTATAGACTATGCATTATCGTATCGAAATACAGATAGTGTTTCCTTTTTTCTATACTGTACATGGCCTATGAATACATCCGATACATTAACTGAATTTGACTATGCTCAGGCATGGCTTGAGCCCTATACAAATGAAAATGATTCAGTAGTAAATTCAAGGGAATTCTATAATTATTTAGTTGATAGCGTTCGGATTAAATTTCCTACAGCAAAAATAGGATACATCCCGGTCGGAGAAGTTTTTTATTTATTTAATGAATCAGCACAAAAAGGATTAATCCCTGGCTTTACAAGTGCTTCTGAATTATATCGTGACCGATGGCACTTAAATAATGTAGGTCGGTATATTGCCTCATTAACAGTGTATTGTATCGCAATCAAAAAAGACCCGTTAATCATTAAAGATTTTAGTGGTTTTGCACCAAGTAGTTCATGGCCTTCAGATCGGAATATATCATCAGAACAGAAGGTCATTTTCCGAAGTATCATTTCACAGGTTATCTCTTCCCTTCATTAAGATTAATTCTTCCTACGCGATTCTTAAATCCTTGTTCCTTATTCAATATTCAATTGATTTAAGAACAAGGATTGTCGATTTAGGGTTGGTAGCATAAAGATAAAAAGGCTTGAAGAATTTTTTCTTCAGACCTTTTTTATAACAATTCAGAGTAATATATTTGAAATTATGAAGAAATTTGCATTATCAGTTATTACTGGTCTTATAGTGCTGATAATATCAGCGACAGGGTGCAGGAGCACAAAACCGGAAATTGAAAAGGTTAATAGCTTAAGAGTAAAAATATTAAGCTATAATGTCAAAAATTGTGTTGGCATGGATGGAGTTATTAACTATCAGAGAGTGGCTGATATCATCAATCGTATAGATCCTGAAATAGTAGCACTTCAAGAACTTGACAGCGCAACACAAAGAAGCAACGGTGTGATTGTGCTGAATGAGCTTGCCAGTCTTACCAATATGTTTCCGTCCTACAGTGCTTCAATTGACTATCAGGGAGGCAAATATGGAATCGGAGTACTGACGAAAGAGAAACCACTTGGCTGGAAAGTTGTTCCTCTGCCGGGGAGGGAAGAACGAAGAAGCTTGTTAATTGTTGAACTTGATAAAATAATTATTGGTTGTACGCATTTCTCACTAAATGAAGAAGACAGGCTGGCTTCGGTTTATATCGTCAGTAATGCGTTTAAAAATTATTCCAAGCCGGTTTTTCTGGCAGGTGATCTGAATTCTGTTCCTGAATCCATGGTGATTAAAAGTATTGGGAGCTACTGGAATATTTTAACAAACCCCTCATTCCCAACAATCCCGTCACATAACCCTGGTAAATGCATCGACTATATTTTAGGTATAAAGGCCACAAATTACAGTTTTCAGACCAGGCAGACAATTGTGGAGCAGGAACCGGTAGCATCTGATCATCTGCCTGTATGGGCATCTATAGAAGTCAGATATCACTGACCTCAGCCCATACTCACCAGTAATAAGACTCTGCTTTTCATGTATTCCTGTATCACAAAAAGAATTCATATCGTTTGAATAAGTAATATAGACCAGTTTATGAAAGAGTTGTAAGGTAATGAGCCTTGAACACCATCATCAATGGAATTCAACAGATTTTAATATGCTTACAATTTAAAATGTTTCCATCCCTCCGCCACGCAAGCGGGCTTCGGGCTGAAAACAAAAAAGCCGGGCCGATGAATCGGCCTGGCTTTTCTTTTGTAGCGGAGTGTGATCAAATATCTAACCTCAGACTGGTAGATGATATTAATAAAATATTTGAGTTTTTAGAGGCAAAGGGGTCTGGATTATAGGCTATTGTGGAAAATCAGAAGGTGATTATCATAGTTGCCGGACTAAATTGAACATATAATATCAGAAAATTGCAATAGGATACTTTTTTATAGCCTTTCAATCCATTTTGAAATCACTTCAGCACTTCTTATAACAGTTGATTTCCCATGCGACCCTTCTTTAATGAGTTCAAAACGTTTATTCTGACCTTTCCAGACTGAAAAAATCTCATCACATCCTGATCTGTCAACGATATTGTCATTTTCGCCATACAGAAGCAGTAATGGAATATCTGCCTCCATTGCATTTTCAGCCATAGCATCCATTATTCTTTTTGATTCAGTCATACAATGCATGCTGAAATACTTTACAAGAAGAGAATCATTATTCCTTAGTTCCGATTCAATCCTGTCCGATTCATCCATAATTGCAGAAGGATCTCCTGCCATATTAACCACAGGCGAATGAGGAGCAAATAAATAATACCCGATATACTTCATGTAGGCAGAAAAGCCCGGACTCATTCCTTTTACAGGCTTTAGTCTGTAAGGCAGGTTGACCAATATCAGGCCATCAATGCTGCGTATTCTGGCTGCCACTTCGAGGGCAAAAGCGCATGACATACTGTGACCAAATAAAATGATCTTTTTATCAGCAGAAAAAAATGAGCTGTCTCCTTCTATAATCTCGCAATAATCTTCAATAATTGATTCCGGGCTTGTGTCTCCCCTTGAACCCTCAGAATAACCTGTACCTCGTGGATGAATCACAACTATACGATTCTTGTTGCTTAATAATTCAATTATATCTTTTTCGCTTTTGTGATTTATGCCGGTTATTCCTGAGATAATATAAATTGTATTCTTAAAATCGCCAACAGAAGCAAACTCATAAACAAAGATTTCTATTCCATCTCTTACTGTGATAAAAGTGCCAGTCTCATTCTCTTCAGGTATGGGACGATCAGGGTTCTTCATTCCATTACAGGAGTTTAACAATACTATCGTTGAAAACAATACGGCTCCTGATAATATCGGGTTTGTATTCTTTTTCATTGTCGGGTTTCAGACTAATAATCACACCATTTGGAATTATTTTGAATAGTTATGAAGTCTCTCAGCAATTCGGGTAGTTTTTTCATCTTTGCATAATTCCAGACTAATATTCCAAAGCCGATCCTGTAATTCCCGGCTAAAGAGTGTCTCTTCTTCCTTCATCCTTATAAACTCATTATTTTTCCATGTGACAAATTTCCCTGATTTCTTTAGACTTACTTCCTGATTTTCAGTGAACAGAGGAGCCATTATCATCCCGCATTTCTCTATTGAAATGAATGTCCCGAAAAACTTCATTACAGTTGCCATTATTTTCATTGAAACAGGAATAATATTGATCTGATTGCTCCACACTGTCTGGGATATTTCAAAACCGATGAAGGATACTTTTTTACCTGATACACCTTTATATAAATCGTGTAATTCGACAAGGAACATCCTTTTAGCAGCCATAGCCTGATGGATCCCTTTTTCAAAACCCCATTTATTCTTCATCTGGATATCATCCCAGAAAATTTCACCACCCCGGGTCACATTGAATATTACTCTTCCTCCATTCTCCGAGTTTTCCAGCAGGTTCAATAAGTTTAATGTAAGCATAAACTGGGATAAATAGTTTACCTGGAAATGTGGGTTCATTCCATCTTCAGTCTCCACCCGTTTGGCAGCATAACCTAAACCTGCATTAATGAATATGCAATCGAGAAACGTATGTTTACTCTGAATTTCATTAATTGCGGCCCGCACATCACTGAGTTTAGCAAGGTCACATAAAACAAATGATAACTTTTTATTTCCGGAGGAGCTTTCAAGCTCCCGGATTGTAGCTTCACCAAGTTCTTCAGATCTACCCAACAGGATAATCTCATGAATCTGGTCATCAAATGCTGACAATACTTTTGCCACTCCCTTTCCCATTCCGTTTGTGCCACCGGTAACTAATATTTTCATTTCTTTCCTTTCTTTAACTTATTTAAAAATCATTGCCCTGACAAGAAGGATTCCAAATACTATCCACATGGTTGTTTGCATTTAAAATCACTACCTATTCTTTTTTCATAAATCGGGCAGGCAGTTGAAGAACATTTCATCCTGCCCTGAAGTATTCTTACACCCCAGGGAATATATCCGGCACACATCAACAGAGCACCTGTGGCACTAATGAGTTCAATATCCGGATTGTTTAATAGTAATAGCCCTGTAATTATGCATCCCGTTTGCCATTTGCTGATAAATTTCTCCTTCATTAATCCCAATGCCTGAATTGCTGCGCCAATTGGTAATAATGGCAACAACCAAACCACCCCGAGTAATCCAGCTTTGTTTACAATAACACTCAGAAATGGAACGAACTCCTGAAATTGAGCTTCAGGCAAAGTGTCGAATGCAGAAAGCACCAAACATAAAGCACCCTTATCGACAGCTAAAATGAATGCTCCAAACAAACCTGCAATACCGCCCCAGAATCCTAATTGTTTGCCTTTACCTTGCAACACATTCATGAAACTATAAAGAGCAATCATTATTACAGGGACAGAGAGCATTACAATGAAATGCCCAATGTGGTAAATTGGTTGATTGTGAAACCTTCCAACCAGTTGTTCAACAGTTTGCAGCGCCTCCAACTTCAGGAGATTTGGGTGCATCAGAAACCCTGTTAGTAACATTAAAGGAAATGCAATTAGTGAAATTGCAAATCCTTTCTTTTTTATTATTTCAATTTTCATGGCTTTCTAATCACATTTAACTTTCCTAATTTTATCATAATCCTTTAATGCCAGTTTAATACTTGAAATTACCAGATCGGGGTCATCTTTTTGTATGGTGTGTCCGGATTGCGAACTATAGAAATACTTTCCATAATTCAACGGGTTGATAAGCTCAAGCCAGCGCTTCATTTTAAGATTATTGGCAATTCTCCACATTTTTTCCCTGTCATAAATAGTAGGCGGTTCATTAGATGTGAATCCCCCTGATTGTATAAAATGCACAGGAACATCGGGTAAAGGGCTACGATCACATTCTTTAAACTCGCTGTTATATAAAGCCCTTGAAATTTTTACTTCTTCAACATAGAAACCAGGCATTTCTTCATAGAGTTTCTCTATAAAATTATCATATGGTTTTCCAAACAGTGAATCAATCTGATGTTGGGTCAAACCTATTTCGAGATAAGGCAAATCGCCGTCCCCCTTTTTTTGAGTAAAGTCAACGGGATCTACAAAAACAAGACCTGCAATTTCTTCCGGACACATGGAGGCAAAACTTCTTATATAAGCTCCGCCAAATGAATGAGAAACCAATAAGTAAGGTGGTTTCAATCCTTTCTGCAAAAGCATTTCTCTCAGATTATCAACAATATGTTCCGTTGTTGGCGGAAGGCTATCATTTTCTGATTCTCCTATTCTTGGACGATTGTATCGAAAAACTACATTTGTTTTGGAAATTTCTCCAACTACCGTATCCCAACTTCCAAAACTACTGGCCATCCCATTTTCAAAAACAACAACCGGTTTATTTGCTTTATTATTTTGCATCCCGGAAGTTAATACTTCAACTTTGCATCCATTAATTGTAACGAAATCGATATTGGAATAGGCTTTATCCTTATTTGCTTTAACCAACTCAATAATGGATTGCCATCTTTTATCACTATAAAGTGATTTGAAATCAGGATCTCCTTTTATATGCGCATAATCCTTGTAATTCATTCTGTTGGCAATATAATTTAAATGGTAAAAGGCGCTGTCGGGGAAGTTTGCCAGAGCCCATGAACATGCAGCATTATAACGATTGTTTATTGTTATCTTAGAATCAGGTGCTTTAAATGCATCAGAAAATGCAAAGGCAGAGTTCTTAAAATCTTTTACCTGATAAAGAGAGTCTGCTTTTCGGAAAAGAAACTCATAATTGCAGGTAGAGGTCTGGCCAAATAACGATACTGCGCAAATCAAAAGGCCTAAAAATGTTGTCGTTTTCATATGTTTAATTTGGTTTAGAAGCCAGATCTTTTAAAAATTTACGCCGATATATAAATTGGGCTCAAAGAGGAAATAATTATTACATTTACTCTCTTTTTCCTCAAATCCTGCAGGACCTTTAGTATCAAATGGCCAATAATTACAGTGAACCTGTGGTTCAATAAAAAACCTGTTTTTTAACAGGGGGATATGGTACCCAATGTGATAAGAAGTATATAGCTTGAAACCATCATCAATCTTTTCTTTATCCTCATCCAGATAAGTCTTCCATAAAGGCAATATTTCAATTTGAGCGAATAACCCTTTCCAAAGTAAACGCTGATACGTAAGACCTATCCCACTTTCTTTGAGTCTGCCTGGATATGCTTCGCTTTCCTGCATCTTATATGGACCCCAGGGAATGCCCATAGGTTCAAAGAGTTCCCAGGAGGCTACCTTGATTTCAATCTTGTCTTTTGGAGTAATTTTGTATCCAAAGTGGAATTCGCACATGTGTATATTTTGTTCCTCCGGTCCAAAATTCAGGAATGTCAAATAAGTTGTGCTTACTGAGAACTTGTGGTAAGGAACGTCGTCCCTGGCTGAACCTCTCTCATTCGTTCGAGAGTCTTGACTGAATGCTATTGTCGAGAGCATGGCAATCACAAATGTTATTGAAATTAACTTTTTCATTTTAACCATTGTATATTTAGTAATTTTTATAATTTCAGCTGTTTTCTCACATATCTGTGAACAAATCAGAACCTGAATCCGAAATTCAGGGAGGGTTCAAATTTGTATTTTTGTACGCCGCTTTCAACAGTTGCGAAAGATGCAGGAATATTGGTGTTTAAGGGCCAGTATTTGAGGGCGATGGCTGGTTCAATAAAGAATCTCTTTTTAAAGAATTCGAAACGGTAGCCCGCGATAAACTGAAGATACAACTGGAATCCCTTCTGTATTTTATTGTAATCAGCATCATAAAATTGCTGGAGGAAGAAAGTTGGCTCAATAGTCGTAAACAGATTCTTCCACCAGAATCGCTGATATCCCAATCCGATTCCATAGGCAGTTACTTTCCCGGGATAAAACTCTTCCGAAGATCCATAGGTGCCCAACGGTTCGTAGTACGTCCATGTCATGGCTTCGATAATCAGGTTGTCCTTTGATGTGAGCCGATAGCCGTAGTTGAATTGCATGAATCTGACCGAATCGCCGATATTACCAAGGAGGAAAAGACTGCTTCCTATTGAATGCCTTTTGAAATCAGCTTCTTTGTTTTCAGTCTGACATAGCGCCAGCGCTGAAAATAAAGCAATCGTAAGCGTTGTTAAGATTAATTTTTTCATAATGGGTGGATTTAGTGAAATTATATTTTGGGGTTTTTAAATACTGTCCGGATTGACTGATATAAGGGTTAAGTTTAAATCACGAATGATTTGTAAGATCCCATGCAGATGTGAATCGTCCTTCAGATTTCCGGAAAGAATTGTGCTGCCTCCTTCATAATTGATTTTCATACCTTCAAAACGGTTTGTCCATTCTTGATCGAGATGCCCCTTTACCACTATTCTGGTTTTGCCTTTCATTTTTATCGTAATAAATACTCAACAAAGGTCAGGGACTCAAGGCAAAAAAAAATCACCCATGCGGGTGATTCTGAGGGTGATTTTAATAACGATTTTGTTGTTTTCAGACCAGACTGAGCAGTTTAGCTTTCTTAACTGCCTTTGTGCGGCTGTCGACACCCAGCTTCAGGTAAATATTTTTCAGGTGTGTCTTGATTGTATTGATTGAAATAAACATCTTGTCAGCAATCTCCTGGTTTGAAAGGTCTTCTGCGATAAATTTCAGTATTCCAATTTCACGGGTACTTAATCCCAGATCGCGTGATCTTTTTGATTGCCTGATCTTAGAATCCACAGCCAGCCTGAACTTCTGCATAAAGCTATCAGATATTCTTGTCTTTCCATCAGCATACCTCCTGTAAACCTCATTCAGCAGAACACTCGTCTGGTCTAGATCAAAAAGAAAATGCATTATCAAATTTTCATCAGCTGCCATTTCAAGTGCATCAATAATTTCTGATAACGCTTTTTCATGTTCGTTCCTACTTAAATACATCAATACATAAACAAGTTTAAGGTCAATCAGTCGTTCAATTCCATTCGCTTCTTTTGCAATTACATATATCTCCGACATAAGTTCTTCTGCCCTGATGTATTCGTTCTGCCGAAGCAGTAAACGGGCAAAATAAATATATGAGTACAAGGTTTCAAAAGTTATCTTCAAATCATGTCCTAATCCGACTTCTTTAGCAAAATCTGCGGCTTTATCAATTTCGTGTTTCTCAATAAGGAGGTAAATTTTCCAGCCGATATAAGTAGCCGCAAGAAACGGAGCTATTTTATACCTATTCAGTACATCCTCCAGTTCACCTATTTTATCAAAGGCTCCTTCTTTGTCATCAACAGCATGGAGAGCATATGAACAAGCCAGTAACGCCATTATTTTATAACGGATATCCCTTGCATTTTCACTTAACCGGTACGCAGTTTTAGCGTTTTCAAGAGCTTCATCATAATTTGTCCAGATACATTGAATCACTGACATCATTGAAAAGAGTCCGGTGAAAGTCCATTCAACCTTTGCAATCCCCGAAAAACCACGCCTGCTCATAAGCGAAAGTGTGTCGGCGCACAGAGCAAATGCATTCCTGTACTGTCCTAATGCACACCGGCGTGACACAATTGCTGAGGTTATCGTTGCAATAAGATAAATATTATCCGTTTTTTTGCTGTGCTCCAGAGAGCGATTAAATGCATCCAGACCTTTATACACATCACCTCTTACCAGCTCGGCATTTCCGATGAAATACCATGCCCATCCTATCCACA
Source organism: Bacteroidales bacterium (assembly GCA_021371855.1). Classification (GTDB taxonomy): domain Bacteria; phylum Bacteroidota; class Bacteroidia; order Bacteroidales; family VadinHA17; genus LD21. The sequence continues at coordinate 66,616 of JAJFVL010000049.1, forward strand.
GTGGGTTGGACCCGGAAAGGTTATTAATTGCAATTTCACTGTATTTTATAATTGTTTCCGGGGGGGCTGAGAATAATTTCATATAGGCCAGTGTGGTTGCAAGTTTCCCGAAAAGAAACTTGTTATCAGGGATGTCTTTCTTTGCCGACCCATCTCCCCTGATTACGGAGTCTATAGCTTTTTGTGCGTAGTGGAGATATTTTTCAGACTCTGCTGCCTGTCCTGTAGTGATTAAAATCCATGAATAATATAATGCGAATTCGTGGTTACCTTTAATAACTTCATCGGGAAGAAGATTGCCATACCTTAGAATGGCAGAATGCTGGCCTATTTCCCACATTCTCTCAACATTACGGCTTAGAATCATGATAGCCTGCTCAAAGTTCCTGGTTACCAGAGCATGATTAATGGCCAGTTCGGGCAGTGAATTTTCATAATACCATGCACATGCTTTATTATGTAACCTTTCCAGATTAGAATCAGATTGAAGTAAAAGTCTTTGTTTTAATAAATCGGCAAACAGATGATGATATCTGTACCATGTCCTTTCCGCGTCTAAAGGAATAACAAACATGTTATTCTTTTCCAGAGTTTCGAGAATCAGCTGACTGTCATTTCTACCCAGAACTGAATTACACAAAGGGGCAGATAATTGCTCGAGAATTGATGTTTGCAATAAAAAATCCTTGATATCATCTGTCTGGACTTTTAGAACCTCCTCCATCAGATAATCCATAATATAACGGTTATCCCCTTTTAAGTCCTGAATAAATTTGGGAATATTTTCACGGCCCCTCATTGATAAAGCGGTTAGCTGCAGGCCGGCAATCCAACCTTCAGTTCTTGTTTCTAAAGCATAAACATCATCAACAGATAAGCCTAGTTTTAGCTTCTTATTGAACAACACGAAAATATCATTTGTAGAAAAACTAAGATCTGATGAACGTAACTCAACCAATTGATGCTGGCTTCTTAACCTTGAAACAGACAGTGCCGGGTCGGAACGGGTAAGGATTACAATATGGATGTTACCGGGAATATGCTCTAATAAATAGCTTACTAATTTTAATACCTCGTTATTTTTAATCAGATGAAAATCGTCGAGTACCAACAAAAAGTTTCGTTTGATATTGAGTATTTCATTGATTAACAGGCTGGTAATTGATTCGACGGATGGAGAATTGGGTGAATTCAAGAGCCGCAGGGCACTTTGTCCGAATTCTTTATGAATACTTTGAATTCCTGAAATCAGATAGTTAAAAAAAACCGCCGGGTCGTTATCACCATTGTCCAGAGAAAGCCATGCTGCCGGAATTTCGGCATGTATGATCCAATCGCTTAACAGAGTTGTTTTACCATACCCGGCAGGAGCAGATACAAGAATCAGCTTTCTGCTCAGGCCGGAGTTCAGTTTTTCATGAAGAGATAATCGGCGAACTACATTATTACCGGCTGGAGGAATATGTAGTTTTGTAAGAAGCATATGTGAATGTAAGAAATATTCTGATAATAGAAATGTTTTTTATTATGAAAATCAGCCGTTTGCAGCTACAGCCGGGAAAGTAGGAATTGAAACTACATTTTTATCCAAAATTAAATCTAACCTCAAATGTGAATTCATCTTTTCTCGCAAAGTCACAATTTATGAGGAGTTCAGAGGGTATAAAAGAAAAACTCCGCATCAAAAATGATGAGGAGTCGTCTTTGTAGCGGAGGGAGGATTCGAACCCCCGACCTTTGGGTTATGAGCCCAACGAGCTACCACTGCTCCACCCCGCAATATATTTTCAAAAACAATTCAAATAACCAGAGCCCAACGAGCTATCCCGATACATCGGGACTCCACCCCGCAATATATTTTCAAAAAACAATTCAAACAACCTGAGCCCAACGAGCTATCCCGAAGTTTCAGAACCCCATCCTTGGATATCGAGGTGCAAATGTACTATATTTCGACTAAATAGCAAAACAATTATTTATTTTTTATATTATAATTATTAAGTTTGTTAACTAATTTGATTCGTTCGTGCTGTGGAGAAAAAAAATTTCTATTACTAATTGTAAATCAGTTATTATGCCAAGAGTATTCAAAGCAACAGAAATTGAAAAGGAAGATAAAGAGGTAAAACGCGATTATCTCGACAGACATATGCCTCATGTCTTTTGTCCTGGTGAGGTGAAAAGGGGTGAGAAATTTATGATAAAAGTGAAGCTTGGAGATGCGTATCCTCATCCTGATGATCACGATCACTTCATTAGTGTGATACAGCTCTGGAACAGGGAGACACTACTGGCTGAAGCCAGGTACACAGCTGGTGTATATGGGAATAAGCCTTCTCATTTTGAAATAGATTTCTATATTGTTGCCCCCGAAGTATCAATGAACCTTTCGGCAATGGCTGTCTGTACAAAACATGGACTTTGGCAAAGCGAAGACAAGACTGTTAAAGTTATTTAGCAGGCTAATATTTCCCCTTTTTTGTGTCTGTTTACTGAATTGCTGATTCAGGATTATTATCTTTGCGTGCCAATTATTTAAAAGGGTATGGCTAGAAACGAAAAGAAAAAAAAGAACTGGCGCCAGAAATACAGATTCTCTGTATTGAACGATCTTACTTTTGAGGAAGTTTGGAGAATAAGGCTGACCAGGTATAATGCATTTCTGCTTATTGCAGTTCTGATTATTTTTATTATTGGAGCAACTGCTTCGCTTATAGCTTTCACAAATTTGAAGGAATTTATTCCCGGCTATCCTGATGTCACAATGCGTCGTAATATACTGATGAGCGCTATACGCCTTGATTCGCTCGATAGGGAATTAGCCTTAAGAGATATATACTTTAACAATCTGAATTCAATAATATCAGGGAAACAACCTGCTGAAATTTCAGTGCGTCAGGACTCGACGTTAAACTATAAAGCAATAAGTTTCTCTACTTCATCCAGGGACTCTGCATTAAGGGTAAAAGTGGAAAATGAAGAAAGATTTAATCTTACTCTTAGCCCGTCACCCACTGAATCTTTTTCAAATATTGCAGGTCTTCATTTTTTCCCTCCTATAAAAGGAATAATTTCAGGAAAATATGATGTACGTACAAAACACTTCGGAACAGACATTGTAACAAAACCAAGAGCTCTTGTCTCTGCGGCACTTGATGGTACAGTAATTTTTACAGGATGGACAATGGAAACAGGTTTTGTCATTGAAGTTCAGCATCCTGATGATATTGTTACAATCTATAAACATAATGCAAGCCTGTTGAAAGAAACAGGAGATCTTGTCAGAGCAGGAGAAGCAATCGCTGTTGTAGGAGATTCCGGTGAGATGTATACATCAGGGCCTCATCTTCATTTCGAGATATGGTACAAAGGGAACCCACTGGACCCTGAAAAACATGTAATATTTTAATAACTAAGATGCAGGGAATGCCTCAAAGAATTGCATTGTTGGGATCGACGGGGTCGATTGGTACTCAGACGCTGGATGTTATTTCCCGGTTCCCTGAAAAATTTATTGTTGAGGTTCTGATCGCCGGAAATAATATTGATCTTCTTACCAGACAGGCACTGCAATTTCAACCTGATTCGGTTGTTATCGGAAACGTGGCTAATTATAAACAACTTAAAGAAAACCTCAAGGATACAAATATAAAAGTTTATGCCGGGAGTGAAGCCGTTGAACAGATTGTTGTTTCATCAACTATTGATGTAGTAATTGCTTCTATTGTAGGTTATTCAGGTTTGAGGCCAACCATAGCTGCGATAAAAGCGGGGAAAAAAATTGCCCTTGCAAATAAAGAAACTATGGTTGTTGCTGGCGAGATAATCAAAAGGCTGGTAAGTGAATCGGGATGCCATATTATTCCTGTTGATTCGGAACATTCAGCCATCTTTCAATGTCTCGCAGGTGAGTTGGGAAACCCTGTGGAAAAAATCTCTCTGACAGCTTCAGGCGGGCCATTCCTTAACTGGCCTTTGGAGAAGCTTAAGGATGTGAAACCAGAGGAGGCTCTTAGTAACCCAAACTGGGATATGGGCAAAAAAGTGACAATCGATTCAGCTTCTCTTATGAATAAAGGACTTGAAGTTATAGAAGCAAAATGGCTCTTTGACCTCTCTCCTGAACAAATATCAGTGGTCATTCATCCCCAGTCAGTTGTTCATTCACTTGTGCATTTTGCAGATGGATCGGTTAAAGCTCAGCTGGGAGTCCCCGATATGAGAATCCCAATTCTGTATGCTCTTTCTTATCCTGACAGGTTCGTTTCAGATCTTCCCCGTCTTGATTTTAAAAACTATCCAACTCTCACATTTATTGAACCGGAAATGAAAAAGTTCCGGAACCTGACTATTGCATATGACGCCTTGAAGAAGGGAGGAAACATGCCTTGCATTATGAATGCTGCCAATGAAATGGCTGTCAGTGCGTTTCTGGAAAAAAAAATAGGATTTTTGCAGATGTCCAACGTTGTGGAATACACAATGGATAATAGCATATATTCTTCATCTCCCGATCTGGAGTTTCTTGAGGTTTCTGATTGTAATGCCAGAGAGATTGCATTAAAATATATTACTAAACATCATAAATAAAGATGACAATACTTATTAAAATCCTGCAATTTGTTTTAAGTCTTTCAATCCTTGTAATATTACATGAGTTTGGACATTTTGTTATGGCTAAACTATTCAAAACAAGAGTTGAAAAGTTCTATTTGTTTTTCGATCCATGGTTTTCACTTTTTAAATTTAAAAAAGGAGAAACTGAATATGGTGTGGGGTGGCTCCCTCTTGGCGGATATGTTAAGATTTCTGGAATGATCGATGAATCGATGGACAAAGAGCAAATGAAACTTCCGCCGCAGCCATATGAATTCAGGTCAAAAACATCGTGGCAAAGACTACTTATAATGACAGGAGGCGTAGTCTTTAATTTTATTTCCGCGTTACTTATATATGTACTTGTATTATATGCCTGGGGCGAAACATACCTGCCAACTGCAAATGTTAAATATGGTATAGTGACCGACTCACTTGGACATTCAATCGGACTCAGAAACGGGGACAAGCTTCTTACAATTGATAATCAATATGTGGATAACTTTATGCAGATCACTCCCGATATTGTATTGAACGGCCGTAAAACAATTCAGGTTGAACGCGAAGGTCAGATTATAAATATCGATATCCCTAAGGATTATCTTCCGCAATTGTTAAAGGGTAAAGGACAAATAAGTTATCGTACTCCTTTTGGCCCTTTTGTAATAAAAGCATTCGGGAAAGAATCACCTGCTAAAAATGCAGGTGTACTTGTTGATGATGAGATAGTTGGCATTGATAGTATAAAGTTTACATATTATGATGAGTTTCAGAATTACCTGTCAGAAAACAAGTCGAAACCCATAGTGCTTAACTTGCTCCGCAACGGGAAATCCCTCGATATTACGGTTACTCCTACAGTTGCAGGACTGCTTGAGGTCAGAAGTGCCGGCAGATCCCTTGATCAGATATTTGACCTGAAAACTTTAAAATATGGTTTTCTGCAATCAATTCCTGCCGGTATTGATAAAGGATTCAAAACAATGGTTGATTATCTTAAACAATTCAAGATCATTTTCTCAAAAGAGACTAAAGCATACGAATCGCTTGGAGGATTTATTACAATTGGCAATATTTTCCCCGGCGTATGGGACTGGCACTCGTTCTGGAACCTTACAGCTTTCCTCTCGATTATACTTGCTGTAATGAATATACTGCCTATACCTGCTCTTGATGGAGGACACGTGATGTTTTTGTTATTTGAGGTAATTACAGGAAGAAAACCAAGTGACAAATTCCTCGAAAATGCACAGATAGTAGGAATGATAATCCTTTTTGGACTGCTGATTTTTGCTAACGGTAACGATATTATAAGACTTTTCAGGAAGTAAATTTATTTTGATGCCGGTTTGTTTATGATTAAAGTATTTATAACTTTGCACAAATTCTAATACTTAAAATTATGGGAAATTTTGGAGTTACAGAGATAGTACTGATATTACTTGTTGTTGTTCTTCTTTTTGGTGGCCGTAAAATTCCTGAACTGATGAAAGGTATTGGTCAGGGTATGAAAGAATTTAAGAAAGCTTCAAAATATGATCCGGCAACTGATAAAGAAGTAGCAGACAAGGATAAATTTTAATCTTAAAATATTCACGTGAAACCTGCATCTCATGATGCAGGTTTTTTTATCCCCCCTGATTGGGAGCATAATGGCATGTAACTCAGTGATAATGAGAGATAGTATAATAAGGATCAATTTATTAGTTCGTATTTCTGATTCCTTCTTCCTGGAATAAATCCGGCTTCTTTTATAATCGATTGCATCTCATTTGCATCGAAACGGTTATTTGCACCTGCAGCGCTTACTACATTTTCTTCAATCATTATTGACCCAATATCGTTGGCTCCCGCATGTAGCGACACCATCCCAACATTCTTACCGACTGTAAGTATTGAAGCCTGAATGTTTTTTATGTTATTCAATATGATACGACTTATTGCAATCATCCTTATATAATCAGGACCGTTGTACCGGCTCCTGATTCCATGTTTCTGCAAAAGAACTGTACCTTCATCCTGAAATGGCCATGGAATAAAAGTTATAAATCCATAGCTGTTCTCAGGTTTTTTATTCTGAAGGTCTCTTAAATGGATAAGATGTTCAATTCTTTCTTTTATTGTTTCGACATGACCATACATCATGGTTGCTGAAGTGGGAAGATTTAGCTTGTGAGCTTCTTTCATCACTTCAAGCCATTCTCCGGTTGTGGCTTTCGCAGGAGAAATCAATTTTCTTACACGGTCTGAGAGAATTTCGGCACCTGCCCCCGGTAAACTGTCGAGCCCGGCTTCAACTAATTTCGAAAGAACTTCTGAATAGGATAATCGCTCTTTTTTTGCCAGAAAAACAATCTCAGGCGGTCCGAGTGCATGCAACTTTATTGTTGGGTATAGCTTTTTAAGATTCCTGAAAAGATCAGTATAAAAAGCAAGGTCCAGTTCGGGATTCATCCCTCCCTGCAACAGGAGCTGATCTCCTCCAAGGGCATACAACTCATCAATTTTATTTATGTATTCATTTATTGATGTAACATAAGCATCGGTTGATCCTTTTCTTCTGCAAAAATTACAAAATAAACATTGCGAAAAGCAGATATTCGTCAGGTTAACATTCCTGTCGATCATCCATCCTGCAACATTACCAGGATTATGCAAATGCCGGAGGTTATCGGCGACAAAAACCAGCTCCTCAAGCGGTGCCTGAGAGTAAAGGACAACTCCTTCATCCGCATTAAGTGGAATAAGCCGCAGAGCCTTTTCATATAATCGTTCCAGATCCATTACTGTAAAAAATACTCAATCGTTGTCAAAAGTTAAGTGCCTTATCAGGTGTCAGGATTTATCACAGCAAAGGTAATAGTTTGGGACCGAAACAATCAATATTTTATATTAACTTTACTTCTTCAAAAACTGTAATACCTTTTATGAAACCGGAAATCCTAAAAATATCTCAAATATCAATTGATCAGTCTGTTGTTTGTATTCTCGGGAGCAGCCATGTGCCTGAAAGATTAAAACTCTCAAAATCAGAAACGGAGTATGCTGAAAAACGTATGAAAGAGAAGGATGAATACGTTTTTATAAATTCTTATAATAAGTGCACTTACCTGATCAGATTGAAAGAGGGAATAAGCCAATATAAAATAAGGGAGGAATTACGAAAAACTTCTTATAATTTACGAAAACTAATTAAAGATAATAGCCATCCCGAACTTGTAATTACTTCCTCTGATACATATAAGGGTGCCGTTGAAGATTTTGCTGAGGGACTTGTCCTTAGTATTTATTCGTTCGAAAAATACAAAAAGAAGGAGGAAGGGAAAGATAAGTATCCTGAAAAACTTCTGCTTGATGGGGATATAGACGATTCGGATATAAAGTGGCTTGTTGAACTGACAAATGCAGTCTATCTTGTACGTAATCTGATCAATGAGCCTGTGAATCATTTGAATGCAACGGCTCTTGCCGGGGAGATTAAAAAAGCCGGAGATTCTGCCGGTTTTAACGTTGAGATTTTAACAAAGGGGAAGATTGAAGCTCTTAAAATGGGCGGACTTCTGGCTGTCAACAGAGGGAGTGTCGATCCTCCTGTGTTCTGCATACTTGAATGGCACCCGGAAAACTGTTTTAATGACCGGCCGATTGTTCTGGTCGGGAAGGGGATCGTTTATGATACAGGAGGCCTGAATATTAAAACCGGTGAATTTATGAGTGGCATGAATGGGGATATGGCAGGTGCAGCGACAGTTACAGGTGTTTTATATACTGCTGCGCGAACAGGTATCCCGCTTCATATCATCGGACTTGTCCCTTCAACTGATAACAGGCCGGGAGGAAATGCCTATACTCAGGGCGATATCATCACCATGTATAATGAACTGACTGTTGAAATCGGAAATACTGATGCTGAAGGCCGGCTTATCCTTGCCGATGCTATCAGCTATGCTTCAAAATATTCTCCGGAACTTATAATAGATATTGCGACCCTGACAGGTTCGGCAGCAAGAACCTTCGGTAACCAGGCAATTGCAGTGATGACCAATGCTGACAGAAAATATATAGACCTGCTTGAAGAGTGTGGAAATGATGTTTATGAAAGGATTGCTGAATTGCCTTTCTGGGAAGAATATGCAGAATCGCTGAAGTCTGATATTGCTGACCTTAATAATATTGGGGCCCGTGAAGGCGGAGCTATTATAGCCGGAAAATTCCTTGAGAGGTTTGCAGAGTCTCCCCTGATTCATCTGGATATTGCAGGGACAGAGATGCTTAAAAAGGATGATTATTACAGGACAAAGAATGGAAATGGATCAGGATTAAGGCTGCTGTCGACATTTTTGAAAAAAATTGCAGCTAATTATTTAGAAAAGAAATAACACCTATGGAAAAGAAAACAATAATTGCCGGTATCTCACAGGGAGATATAAATGGTATTGGTTATGAGGTTATTATCAAGGCCCTTTCGGATCCGATGATAAATGACATCTGCACACCCGTAGTATATGGTTCGCCTAAAGTAGCCGCATATCATCGTAAAGCATTGAATATTAGTAATTTTAGTTTTAATAATATCAGATCTGCTGAAGAAGCTCATGCCAGGAAGGCCAATATAATCAATTGCCTTGACGATAATACAAGGGTAGAACTTGGAAAACCCACTCATCAGAGTGGGGAAGCCGCACTGATTTCTCTCGAGAAAGCAGTTTCCGATCTGATAAGTGGTAAAATTGATGTTCTTATTACAGCCCCTATCGATAAACATAATGTACAGTCCGAAAATTTTCATTTCAACGGACATACTGAGTATCTGAAATCAAAAGCAGGTGCAGAAGAAGTCCTGATGTTCCTGATAGGTGAGAGTATGAGAATTGGGGTTGCCACAGGACATGTTCCCCTCAGCAAAGTTCCGGAACTTATCACTATTGATCTGTTGATGAAAAAGATGAGACTGATGAATCAATCTCTGACCATCGACTTTGGGATACGGAAACCGCGGATTGCCGTGCTTGGACTAAATCCTCATGCAGGAGATAACTCATTACTGGGATCTGAAGAAGCTGAAATAATAGCACCTGCAATTAAGAAGGCACAGCAGGAAGGGATACTTGCCTTCGGCCCTTTCCCATCTGACGGATTTTTCGGTGCAGGATCATTTGCTAAATTCGATGGGATTCTTGCTATGTACCATGACCAGGGACTTGCTCCTTTTAAAGCAATAACTTTCGATTCGGGAGTCAACTTTACTGCCGGCTTACCTTTCGTCAGGACATCCCCCGATCATGGGACGGCTTTTGCAATTGCCGGAAAAGGTGAAGCCTCTGAAAATTCATTTCGCCAGGCCATCTTTCTTGCCTGTGACATTTTCAGAAACAGAAAATTCAATACAGAAATATCTCAAAACCCTCTTAAACATCAGGACGTCGAAATTCACAGTGACCGCATTGACGAACTTCCTCCGGATATTTTTAACGGCGAACAATAATTATGATAGATTATATTAAAGGGACAATTACCCAGGTCAATCCCACATCTATTATTCTTGAGGCAGGAGGTATTGGTTATTTTATCAATATTTCGGTCACATCATTTTCGAAACTTGAAGGGAAAAGCGAATATAAGATTCTGGTACATGAGATCATCAGGGAAGACAGTCACCAGCTTTTTGGATTCGCCGACAGTGAAGAACGTGATGTCTTCAGATTGCTTATTTCTGTTACAGGTGTCGGAGCAAACACTGCGAGGATGATGCTTTCCTCGCTTAGTCCGTCGGAAATAGAAAAGGCAATTGCCGGATCAGATGTCAATATTCTGAAAAGTATAAAAGGGATCGGATTAAAGACTGCTCAAAGAATAATAGTTGATCTGAAAGATAAGCTAGGCAAACAGGCAGGAGGTGGCGAAATATTCGCTTTTGCTGACAATATTAGCCGCGAAGAGGCGTTATCTGCATTAGTAATGCTAGGATTTGCCAAAAACGCTGTCACAAAAGTCCTTGATAAAATAGTCAGAGAAGAAAAAGATCTGACGGTGGAGGACCTGATAAAGAGAGCGCTTAAAAACTTGTAATTCTGAATAAAAGCCGGGTTGAGATCAGGGATATTATATAAAAATCTTCTGGTATTTTCGTCTCTTGTACTGTTCGCTTCTTTATTTTTAAGATCTGAAGAAGCAAGTAGTCAGAACGTGATACAAAATGCCAGTGCAGATACAACTCGCCATTCGGTACTGAGATTAAAAGATAATTCAGGGAATCCCTGGGAACAAAAGAAAAAGGCCCCTCTTTTTCTTGATAATCCGTCGAATATAAAATCATCGGTTTTTTACGATCCCGATAAGAATGAATATATATTGTATCAGAAAGTAGGCGCTTTCAATTATCGCACTCCTGTTCATATGAGTCCGCAGGAATACCGGAAATATGAATATTCAAAATCGATGCGCGATTACTGGCAATCGCGAATTGCTGGTGACGAATCAGGTTTCAAATCAGGACTTATCCCCCAGATAGAATTCGGCGGTGAAGCATTCGATAAAATATTCGGAAGTAACACGATAAATATTATCCCTCAGGGATCTGCCGAACTGATTTTCGGGATGAATATATCAACTACTGAAAATCCAATTCTTTCAGAAGAGCTGAGAACTATTCCGACATTTGATTTTGATGAAAAAATCCAGATGAATGTTACAGGAACCATTGGCGATAAAGTGGAACTTGGAATCAATTATAATACTGATGCCTTGTTTGATTTTGAAAACAAAACAAAACTTCAGTATGCAGGTAAGGAAGATGAGATCATAAAAAAGATTGAAGCAGGTGACGTCACATTGCCTCTTACCAGTTCTCTGATCTCTGGAAGTTATAGCCTTTTCGGACTAAAAACAGAAATGCAGTTCGGAAAGCTGACAATGACTACTGTACTTTCACAACAGAAAGGGGAACTGTCGACTATTAAGGTAAAAGGAGGAGCTCAGCAGACTGCATTCGAAATCTATGCTGATGACTATGAAGCAAACAGACATTTCTTTCTTTCTCAGTATTTCAGAGACATTTACGACAACGCCCTGCAGAACCTGCCTACTGTCAGCTCAGGCGTTGCCATACAGAAGATTGAAGTATGGGTAACGAATAAAACAAGCAGTTATGAGGACGCCAGGAATATAGTTGCTTTCGCTGACCTTGGTGAAGGGAAGAATCATATTTTTAATAAAATTCCTTCATTTCAGGCAACAGGGTCGACGAAATATCCCGATAACAGCACCAATCAGTTATACGACAAGCTCACCAGTACTTATTCACCCATAAGGGATATTGACCAGGTAATAAATATTCTGGATCCCTTATCACCTGATTTTCAGATCGGGCGGGATTACGAAAAAATAGAGAATGCAAGGAAGCTGAGTCCGAAAGAATATATAATCAATGAACATCTGGGGTATATTTCACTTAATACTGCTTTGAACACTGATGAAGTGCTGGCTGTGGCTTATGAGTATACACTTAATGGTCAGCTATATAAAGTTGGTGAGTTTTCGACCGATGGAGTTACAGCACCTCAGACTCTTATACTTAAGTTGCTTAAAGGGACTACTCTCAGTCCTAAATATCCGACATGGAACCTGATGATGAAAAATATCTATTCGCTTGGTTCCGGTACGCTTGAGCGTAACGATTTTGAGCTTAATGTGCTTTATGAAGATGATAAAACAGGAAACTCGATTAACTACCTTCCTGAAGGGAGACTGGCTAATCAAATACTTCTTAAAGTGTTGGGACTCGATAATCTTAACTCATCGCAAGACTGGGCATCAGATGGTTTTTTTGATTTTATCGATGGTATTACGGTAATGGTCAACAAGGGGAAGGTGATATTTCCAGTCATTGAGCCTTTTGGCAGCTATTTGCGAAAAAAGATCGGGAATGCCAATGTAGCTGACAAATACGTTTTTCAGGAATTGTACGATTCCACCCAGACAGTGGCTCAGCAAATGGCTGAGAAAAACAAATTCAAGCTGGCCGGGCATTACTCATCAGAAGCCGGATCGGAAATAAGACTTAACGCAACAAATATCCCTGAAGGTTCTCTTAAAGTCACAGCAGGAGGAGTTACTCTTACAGAAAATCAAGACTACACAGTAGATTACAACCTGGGAATAGTAACTATAATAAATTCTTCCCTTATTGAATCGGAAACCCCAATTGATGTTTCTCTTGAAAGTAACCAGTATTTTGGATTTCAGACAAAAACCCTTGTAGGAACACATCTCGATTACAAAGTATCCAATAATTTCAATATAGGAGGAACATTACTTCATCTGAACGAAAGGCCATATACACAGAAAGTCAATTATGGTGAGGAACCTATTTCAAATACTATTTGGGGAATGAATACCTCTTATAAGACAGAATCACAATTGCTTACCAAAGCTCTTGACAAAATTCCCCTTCTCGAAACCAAGACTCCTTCATCTTTCTCTTTCGACGGAGAATTTGCAGAGCTGGTTCCGGGTCATTCCAAATCTATTTCGACTGCAGGCAATTCCTATATTGATGATTTCGAATCGAGTGAAATACCTCTCGACATGAAATCTTTTAACGCCTGGACACTTTCAAGTATTCCCCAGGGACAGGCTCAGCTCTTTCCGGAAGCCGGATTAACCAACAACCTTACCAGCGGATATAACCGGGCCAGAATAGCCTGGTATGTTATTGACCCTCTTTTCCTTGAAAACGGATCCTCAACACCTTCCCATATCAGAAAAAATGCTAATGAACAATCGAGCCATTTTGTGAGGGAGATATATGAAAATGAAATATTCCCCAATAAGGAAAGTACAACGGGTTTACCAACAACGATCCCTGTATTGAACATTGCATATTACCCCGAAGAAAAGGGACCTTATAACTTTGATGCGGGACCTGGTTCCTATTCAAAAGGAATGGATTCGAAGGGGAAGCTAAAGGACCCGGAATCAAGATGGGGAGGTATTATGAGGGAGGTTTTGACAAGTGATTTTGAAACAGCCAATATTCAGTATATAGAGTTTTGGATGATGGATCCTTTCGTTGAGGACTCCTCCCATGAAGGAGGCGATCTCTACTTTAATCTGGGAAACGTTTCTGAAGATATTCTTCGCGATTCAAGGAAGAGTTTTGAGAACGGGCTTCCTGGTTCAGCTCTTAATATTAATATTGATACTACAGAATGGGGAAGGGTTCCTTCTGTCCAGTCGGTCGTTAATGCATTTGATAATAACCCGCAATCAAGGGAATATCAGGATGTGGGATTGGACGGCTTAAAAGATGTGGATGAGGAAACATATTTTTCAGATTATCTTCAGAAGGCCGCACTTGTTGTTGACCAGAATGTATATCCGGAAATCTACAAAGACCCTTCAAATGATGATTTTCACTATTTCAGGGGATCAGATTATGATTCAGAAGAGAAAGGAATTCTTGAAAGATACAAGAAATATAACGGGCCGGACGGTAACTCACCTACTTCTGAAATGTCAAAAGAATCATATCCGACAGCCGGATCTACTTTGCCGGATATGGAAGATGTTAACCGGGATAATACTTTGAGCGAAACAGAGAGTTATTATCAGTATAAGGTTAGTCTGAGACCTGGTGACTTGAAAGTTGGTTCGAATTATATTGTTGATGAGATTGAATATAATGCTAAAATGGCTAATGGAACGAAGTCAGCCGTGAAATGGTATCAGTTTAAAATCCCTATATCGGAGTATCAGAAAAAAGTAGGTGTGATTAGCGATTTTAAATCGATTCGTTTTATGCGAATGTTTATGAAGGATTTCAATAAGCCTGTTATTATGCGTCTGGCAGAGCTTAACCTTGTGAGGGCTGATTGGAGGAAATATAATCTTGCATTTATGGAAGGAGGCGAACGGGTAACTGTACCAGAAACATCCGACGCAACATTTGAATTAAGCTCAGTGAGTATTGAGGAAAATGCAAGCAAAGTTCCTGTTAATTATGTATTGCCCCCGGGGTTCGACAGATCAATTGATCCAACGAATACCCAGCTGACACAACTTGATGAACAGTCAATGGTCCTGAAAGTACAGGATATCGCCGATGGTGATGCCAGGGCGGCATACAGGTCTGTAAACCTGGATCTCAGGCAATACCGGAGTATGAAAATGGAAGTTCATGCCGAAGCAATACCCGGTACACCTCTGAACGATGATGAATTGACGGCCTTTATAAGGATAGGGTCTGATTATAAATCGAATTTTTATGAATACGAAGTTCCATTAAAGATTACTCCTCCTGGTGATTATGACAATAACTCAGATGAATCGAGAAGGTTAGTGTGGCCTGAAGAAAATAGTTTTAAAATAAACTTTTCGGTTCTTCAGGAAGCTAAAAAGGAACGGAACAGACAAATGAATAAAGAGGGATCAACATTAAGCCTTTCGGATGTCTTTGCCTTTGCTGACGATTCAAATAAGGTATATGTGGCTGGAAATCCAAACCTGAGCAATGTTAAAGTAATCATGGTAGGTGTGAGAAATCCTATCAAAACCAGAAGTCCCGAAACAGATGATGGCATTTCAAAATCAGGAGAGGTTTGGGTAAATGAATTAAGACTTAGCGATTTTGTTGAAGATGGAGGGTGGGCCGCAAATGGACATATGCAATTGAAACTGGCCGATCTCGGTTCTGTTGACCTTGTTGGACAGGCCAGTTCAGCAGGCTGGGGCAGTATCGACTCAAAAGTAAATGAGAGGAGCCTTGACAAAACATTGGAATACGACTTGTCCTCAAGCCTGGAACTGGGAAAATTCTTCCCTGAAAAGGTGGGAGTTCGCCTTCCTGTTTATTTGGGTTTGTCTGAATCGAGAATTACTCCCCTTTACGATCCTCTCAACCCTGATATCCATCTGGATGAAACATTGGCTGAAGCTCCCAATGAACACACCCGGGACTCAATACTGGCTATCGCTCAGGATTATTCCCGGCGAAAAACGTTTACAATAAGTAATGCCGGAATCACAAAGAGGGGAGAGAAGCCACATGCATGGGACCTGGCAAACTTAAGTATAAACTATACCTATAATGAAATTTACCATAGAAATACCACAACTGAGATTGATCTTGAAAAGACGTATAAGGGTGCATTAAACTATAACTTTGAAGCAAACCCTTCCAATATTATGCCTTTTAAAAATGTAAAACTTTTTAATGGGCCTCTTTTTAAACTGATCAAAGATTTCAACTTTTATCCGTTCCCTAAAAGTATATCCGTCAGGAATGAATTATACCGGTATTATAATGAAGTGAAAATGAGAAATATTAACAATCCTGGTCTTCTTATTGAACCTACCTTCGACAAAGATTTCACTTGGACCAGGATATATGACGTTAAGTGGGATTTAACGCGGCAGTTAAAATTTGATTTTACTGCTACTAACATAGCAAAAATTGACGAACCTTTCGGAGGAGTCGACAAGAAGAGATACAGGAGTGAGTATGAGAACTGGAAAGATTCGGTTCTTACAAATCTGAAACACTTCGGGAGAAATAAGACATATAATCATAATATTGACATAACATATACCCTGCCAATAAATAAAGTTCCACTTCTATCATGGGTGAATGCAAATGCCCGATACAGTGCGGATTATCAATGGCAGGCCGGAACGATCTACCCCGATAGTTTGAAAATTGATCTGGGCAATATAATTGAAAATAATAATGAGTTTACATTCACTGGAATGGCCAATCTTTCGACTCTTTACAACAAGTCGAAGTTTCTGAAAAACATTGAGAACAACACCCGTCCTGACGCAGCAAAAAGAGCAAGACTGGATTTAAAGACTGTTACCTATGAAAAAGAAAATGTAAACTTTAAACGCAATACTTTAAAAGGGATTGTTCATAACCTGAAAACTTCTGAAGTAAAAGTCAGGATAACCGATAAGAAAGGGGCAGAAGTAAAGGGAAAAATGGTCATTGTGAATGATAACAGAATAAATTTCACTCCTTCTGAGAAAGTCGACAGTGCGAAGGTGGTAATTGAAGGAAAAATTCAGCAAAAACGCAATCCTCTGACAGTAGCTGGCCAATATATGATCCGGGCGCTAATGGGCCTCAGATCGGTAAGTCTTACCTATACCTCAGCCCAGGGACAATTTCTTCCTGGTTTTCTGCCAGGGACAAGTTACCTGGGTATGTCAAAAACCAATGGTGTCCTTGCTCCCGGGCTGCCATTCGTATTCGGTTTTTCTGATGAAAATTTCTTCGATAAAGCAATGAACAGGGGTTGGATTACAACTGACACACTTCTTAGTACACCAGCTATTCAGAATAATAAATTTGATCTTTCTTTTCGCGGTACAATTGAACCTTTCCCGGGATTGCGGATTGATGTAAATGCTGACAGACGATTTTCTGAGAATATCAGTTCATATTATATGGCCGATAGTAATGGAAATTTCCCCGACAGTACACGTAACCGTAATACTTCTGGCAGCTATTCAATTTCTATTATCTCATGGGGAACAGCTTTTGAGAAAATATCAAAAAGCAGTAATTATGTTTCGCCTACCTTTGAAGCGTTTAAGGAGAATACTTTAATCATTTCTCGGAGAAGAGCAGAGGAGAGGCAGAAAGCTGATGCCAGTTATAACCCTGATGGTGGTTCTGAAGAATCATACAAGAGTGGATACGGGAGCACCTCGAGAGAAGTTTTGATACCTTCATTTATTGCAGCATATACAAAAACAGATCCCGGTAAGGTAAGCCTCGAAACATTCCCTTCCGCTTTAAAAATGATGCCAAACTGGAGAATAAATTTTGAAGGATTGTCAAAGTTTGAATTTATTAAAAAAACTTTCAGATCGGTGACTCTGACACATCAGTACAGAAGCGTTTATCAGATCGGTTCGTATACGACAAATCTGAATTATATTGATCAGGGAAATGGCATAAACTCGATCAGGGATCTTCAGGACAATTATATTCAGAAATATGAGATTGATGCTGTGGCAATCAGCGAACAGTTCAGCCCGTTGATAAATGTCGATATGAACTGGCAAAATAGTCTGACAACAAGATTTGAATGGAAAAAATCAAGAACAGTTACTCTTAACCTGTCAAGTAATCAGATTACGGATTCACATGTAAATGAGCTTATTATCGGAGCCGGATACAGGTTTGATGATGTTCAGATAATTCTAAAAACTGGCGGAGGGCAAAAGGCTCTTAAAAGTGACCTGAACCTGCGACTGGATTTCTCGGTCCGCGATAATAAAACTCTGACCAGAAAATTTATCGAAGATGTTAATCAACCGGTTTCGGGACAGAAAGTATTTACCACAGGAATCACTGCCGATTATGTCTTAAGTGATAGGTTCAAATTGCAGGTATTTGCTGATCATGCCTTGAATAATCCATTTGTTGCAACTACTTATCCTACTGCAAATACTAACTTCGGATTCAGCCTTGAGTTCACACTTGCTCAATAAGATAGGACCAGTGGAATTAAGGAATTAGGCCCCATTTCGAAAATTAATATTCTATTAGGATATTCATGAAGAAAAAAATCTTTATTTTTGATCAGTCCAACAAAAAAGATTCTAATTAAAACCTAAAACCTTAAGATATGAATGTTCCTGTAGATTTATTGTACACCAAAGACCATGAATGGCTTCGCGTTGAAGGTGACATGGGTTATGTGGGAGTCACCGATTTTGCACAGGGTGAATTAGGGGATATTGTTTTCATAGAAATAGAAACCCTTGGAGAGACACTTAATAAAGAGGATGTATTTGGCACCATTGAGGCTGTTAAGACAGTATCAGATATGTTTATGCCTGTAAGCGGAGAGATACTTGAAGTAAATCCTGCTCTTGAAGAATCTCCTGATGTGGTAAATAAAGATCCGTATGGAAAAGGATGGATGGTCAAAATCAAGATCAGTGATCCTTCCCAGGTCAATGATCTTCTCACTTCGGAAAAGTATAAGGCAATTATTTAATTCTTCCTCATGGGGTAGTTTAAAGAGATAAAAAAAATAGCGCAGTGTTCAACTGCGCTATTTTTTTTACGATTATCCTTGTGTACTTCAGGATGTTCCAAACAGAATTTAAAGTGTCTTCTTAACTTCAAACTCCTTATAACCTTCAACTATATCTCCGGTTTTTATGTCGTTGAAATTATGGATGTTAAGCCCACATTCATATCCGCCAACAACTTCCTTGACGTCATCTTTAAAGCGTTTGAGTGATCCGAGTTCTCCCGTATGAATTACAATACCATCACGGATGATCCTAACCTTTGTGTTCCTTGTGATTTTGCCTTCTTTTACATAGCAACCGGCCACTGTTCCGACTTTTGTGACTTTAAATATTTCGCGTATTTCAAGCGTTGCAACAATCTCCTCTTTTACCTCCGGCATTAGCATTCCTTCCATAGCTGATTTGATCTCTTCGATAGCATTGTAAATTATGGAATAGAGGCGTACATCAATTTCTTCTTTCTCAGCAAGTTTTCGTGCACTTGAAGAGGGCCTGACCTGAAATCCAACTATAATTGCATTTGATGCAGCAGCCAGAAGTACATCAGATTCGGATATCTGTCCAACAGCCTTGTGAATAATATTCAGCTCAATCTCAGGTGTTGAAAGTTTAATAAGCGAGTCGCTCAATGCTTCAACAGAACCGTCAACATCACCTTTAACAATGATGTTAAGCTCCTGGAAGTTACCGATAGCAATTCTTCGGCCTATTTCATCAAGGGTTATATGTTTCTGGGTGCGGAGACCCTGCTCCCTCTGAAGCTGAGCTCTTTTTGTGGCGATATCTTTTGCCTCATGGTCATTCTCCATTACGTTAAATTTATCACCGGCCTGAGGTGCTCCGTTTAGTCCTAATATAAGGGCGGGCGTGGCAGGACCAACTTCGATAACCCTGTTTCCTCTTTCGTTGTACATAGCTTTGATGTGCCCGTAGCAGGCACCAGCGATTACAATATCACCAATTCTGAGAGTTCCTGCTTTAACCAGTACTGTCGACGTAAATCCTCTTCCTTTGTCGAGGGCTGATTCAATTATTGTTCCGATTGCCGGTTTGTCAGGATTTGCTTTAAGGTCAAGCATTTCGGCTTCTAAAAGGATCTTGTCAAGAAGAAGGTCAATATTAAGGCCACTTTTCGCCGATATCTCCTGCGATTGATATTTGCCACCCCAGTCTTCAACCAGATAATTCATATTAGCCAACGCCTCTTTAATCCTGTCAGAATTTGCAGTAGGCTTATCAATTTTGTTGATAGCAAATATTATCGGAACCCCTGCTGCTGAGGCATGATTTATAGCTTCAATTGTCTGAGGCATAACACCGTCATCGGCAGCAACTACGATTATTGCAATATCTGTTATCTGAGCGCCACGGGCACGCATAGCAGTAAAGGCTTCGTGACCTGGTGTATCAAGAAAAGTTATCTGACGTCCATCGTTGAGGATGACTGAATAAGCCCCGATATGCTGAGTAATACCTCCTGCTTCGCCACCTATAACATTGGTGTTTCGTATATAGTCGAGGAGTTTTGTTTTACCATGATCAACATGTCCCATTACGG
The DNA here is from genome assembly GCA_021371855.1 of Bacteroidales bacterium. GTDB lineage: Bacteria > Bacteroidota > Bacteroidia > Bacteroidales > VadinHA17 > LD21. Next base: position 86,819 of record JAJFVL010000049.1, read on the forward strand.
TCACAATAGGCGGCCTTGGTTTCAGATCTTTATCATCATCTTCAGTTTCCCTTACAGCTTCCTGTAATTCAGCACTGACAAATTCTACCTTAAAGCCAAATTCATCTGCAAGAAGTGACATTGTTTCAGCATCAAGACGCTGGTTAATCGAGACAAAAAGCCCAAGGTTCATACATGTCGAAATAATATCGGTAACAGGAGTATTCATCATCGAAGCAAGTTCATTAACCGATACGAATTCAGTCACCTTAAGAATATTCTTTTCCTGTTCAATCTTGTCAACTTCCTCTTTTTGTTTTTGGCTTAATGCCTCTCTTTTGTCTCTTCTGTACCTTGACCCTTTTGATTTACCTTTAGTGATAAGTCTGGCCAGGGTCTCTTTAATCTGCTTCTGAACTTCTTCTTCATTCACTTCAGCCCTGATAGGTCTTTTTCTGACAACCTTCTTAGTGCCGGCTTTATCTTTTTTGTCAGTAGGAACCGGCTTCACAACAGGAGTTCCCTCTTTTTCTTTCAGTATTCTCTTTCTTCTCTTCTTCCTCCTGAAATCTGAATCTCCACCTACTCTTACCGGTTGGAACGGAGTAGTTTTCTTTTTCTCTTCTACCGGTAAATCAATTTTCCCAACAACTCTGGGGCCTGTTAGTTTTTTAAAATCTGTTTTATATAAAGCTATAACATCCTCTTCCTGTTCAGATATGAGAATGTCTTCAATTTTGTCCACAGGAATGGGCTGTTCAATCACCGGTTCAGGAATAACCTCTTTGACAACATCCGGCTCCTTATTGCCGGCAATCAATGGTGCCTCATTTTCAAGGTCTTTTTCTTTAACAATAACAATCTTTTTAACAGGCTTTTCCCTGTGTTCCTTTTTGTGCTCTTCTTTCTTAACGGGCTTTGTCTCTTTTTTAACCGCATCAAGATCAATTTTCCCAACAATATGAAAGTCAATATTTACTTTTGGTTTCTCTTCTTCAAAAGGAGCATAAACAACGGGAACTTCCTTCACGGGTGCTGATTTTTTTTCCTCAGTTTTAACTGGTTCAACCGGAGCTATTGGGGGCTTTGGAACCGCTACTTCTTTCACAGGGGGTTCCTTTTCAACCTTTGGCCTTAAAGTTTTTTCGAGATCTATTTTGCCAACAAGCTTAATATCAGGTTTTTTGATCTCTGTCTTTATATCAACAGTTGTTTTGATACCTGTGGAGTCTTTTACAAGGACATCTTCATCCCGTTCTGACTCTTCAGTGTCGACTGTTTCTGAAAAATCATCAATAGAAACAGATTCTTTTTTCTTGTGAAGATCTTTAAGAATGAGCTTTTCAGATTCCTTTTTTACGCTGATATCTGTACTATATTCTTTTACAAGCAAAATATAAGCTTCGTGCGGAAGTTTAGTATTTGGGTTGGGATCAAGATCAAACCCCTTCTTGTGCAGGAAGTCCACAATAGTGGATATTCCCACATTGAATTCGCGGGCTGCTTTGCTTAATCGTGTACCCTTAATTTCCTCTGTCATAAAAATGCCTTGCCTTTATTATACTTCAAAAACGAAATAACTGCTAATATTTAATATAATTATCTTATTCAAATTCAGCTTTGAGAATGTTAACAACTTCTTTTACTGTTTCCTCTTCAAGATCAGTCCTTTTAACGAGGTCGCTGATAGAAAGATTTAAAACACTTCTTGCAGTATCACATCCGATAGCTTTGAGCTCTTCAATGATCCAATCTTCGATTTCATCACCAAATTCCTCAAGATTGACATCTTCTTCATCTTCTCCATCGGGTTCTCTGTAAACATCAATCTCATAACCGGTGAGCTGGCTGGCAAGTTTTATATTAAGGCCCCCTTTACCAATCGCAAGTGAAACCTCATTCGGTTTAAGATAAATTTCAGCCCTTTTTGTCTCTTCAATAAGTTTGATAGAGGTAATTTTTGCAGGGCTGAGTGCTCTCTGAATAAAAAGCTGGTTGTTTGATGTATAGTTGATTACATCGATATTTTCATTGCGAAGTTCCCTTACAATACCATGTATCCTTGACCCTTTCATTCCTACACATGCACCAACAGGATCAATTCTTTCGTCGTACGACTCAACGGCTACTTTGGCGCGTTCGCCCGGAACCCTTACAATCTTTTTAATGGTAATCAGACCATCAAAGATCTCAGGTACTTCCAGTTCAAATAATCTTTCAAGGAACACAGGAGATGTACGGCTGAGAATAATGAAAGGCGTATTGTTTCTCATTTCAACCTTGATTACCACGGCTCTTATTGAATCTCCTTTGCGGAAATGATCGGAAGGGATCTGTTCGGTTTTTGGTAGAATAAGTTCATTACCATCATCGTCAAGGACAAGTATCTCCCTTTTCCATACCTGATAGACTTCACCTGCAACAATCTCTCCTATTCTGTCCTTGTACTTGATGTATATATTATTTTTTTCAAGATCAAGTATTCGGGCAGTAAGGTTTTGCCTTAAAGATAATATAGCCCGTCTTCCGAAGTCAAGAAATTTAACTTCATCCGAAACCTCTTCGCCAACTTCATAATCTTCATCAATCTTTTTTGCTTGTGAAAGAGGTATCTGAATAACGGGATCAGTTAAATCCTTATCTTCCACAACAACCCTGTTTCTCCATATTTCAAAGTCGCCCTTATCGATATTGACAATAATATCAAAATTATCAGCTGAGCCATACTTCTTTGCAAGCATGCTTCTGAATACATCTTCAAGAACGCTCATCATTGTTGGGCGGTCAATATTTTTCAGCTCTTTGAATTCCGAAAAGGTGTCGATCAAATTAACATTTTCCATCTGGTGTAAACCTGTTATTATTATTTAATTGTTAAAACAATTCTTACCGATTTTACCTGGTCGAGATTGAACGAAATATCTTTCACTTCTTTTGGTTTCCCTTTTATTTTTAATTCGGTTTCAAGTTCAAATCCGCCATTCGTAACGTTCTTTAATATTCCGGAGTATTTAGAGCCATCGTTGTCGATAACTTCAACTTTTTTGCCCTCATTTTTATAATACTGTTCAATAACTCCGAAAGGTAGGTCAAGCCCGGGGGAAGAAACCTGTAACTCGAAATCCTCAATATCACGGTCAAGGTTACTTTCAATATGCCGGTGAATGTCAACACATTCATCAATTGTTATCCCTTCCATAGTATCTGCAAGAACGGTAATCTTGTTGGAGCTGCTTACTTTTACGGCTACAATAAAGAGCTCAGTCCCTTTGATGAACTCCTTAACCAGATCCTGTATTTTACTTTTTTCTATCATACTTTGAAAACCGATAACAAAATAGGGGACTTTGGTCCCCTAGGCTCATTTACCCCTCATTTCGGATACAAAGGTAAATATTATTATTGTAATGTCAAAATTATTAATATTATTATTGAACTGTTCTGCTTGTGGTTCAAATAAGTAGGGCTAACTTTACGGACTTTTTAACCGAAACAAATATGTGCTCTGTAAAAAATGAAAATGCATATGACAATGAGGATATTACGCTTCTTAAGGAATGCGTTCTGTGTCCACGCGAATGCCGTGTAAACAGGTTTGAAGGTGGGACGGGCTACTGCGGAGCGGATGCTGGTATGAACATTGCATCGATATGCGTTCATAAGGGGGAAGAACCATCCATTAGCGGGAAAGACGGAATATGTAATATCTTTTTCAGGGGTTGTAATCTGCGTTGTGTATATTGTCAGAATTATGAGATAAGCCGTCCGGGAACAGAGTGCGGGCAACAGGGAATGACTATTACCGAAGTTCTGGACACGGTTGAACAGATATTGTCAACCGGAATAAAAGCAGTTGGTTTTGTATCTCCTTCACATGTGGTCCCGCAGGTAAAAGCCATAATATACGGGCTTAATAAGCGTGGTCTGAAACCGATAACAGTTTATAACACAAATAGCTATGATAAGCCTGCAACACTAAGAAGTATTGCTGATATGATCAATGTTTATCTTCCTGATTTTAAATATGCTTCACCGGAAAATTCAAAGGAGTTTTCAGATGTTCCCGATTATCCGGAGGTGGCATTCAGGGCTATCAGGGAAATGTATTACCAGAAGGGTTCGACTCTTACTGTTGGCGATTCAGGACTGGCAGAAAACGGGATTATCCTGAGGCACCTTGTTTTACCGGGGAACGTGGAAGAAAGTAAGAAAGTATTAAAGATGATTGCTGAAGAATTGTCGGCAGGGATACATCTTTCACTAATGTCACAATATCACCCCACACTTCTTGTAAAAGATCACTCCCTGCTTAAGCGTTCGCTTTACAGAGCAGAATATGAAGCCGTTGTTGAGACGATGAATGATCTGGGCTTCAGGAATGGCTGGGTGCAGGATATGGATAGCAATCTGAACTATAACCCTGATTTCAGCAGGGAGAATCCGTTTGAATAATTAATTTTCAGGCAGGTTTCATTTTGAGTGGACATTGCCATCTGTCCTACGGCGGTCACCTCAAAAATCATTTGACATCCATGTATCTTCCTTACTTGACTATCAGACTCTTAATCCCTGAAAATAATTGCAGCCGTATAATGACGGCTGCAATAATTATTTTTTAGTAATAATCAAAGGTTAGCACTTCTGATTACCTGGCCCTTCGGGTAGTCTGAGAAGAACCGGAACTTTCGTTTCTTTTGTTTTCATTTATGGTTGTTCCTGAATTGCTGCTTCCACTGCTTCTTCGGCTGGATGAACTCGCGTTTGTTGTCGATGGTCTGCCCGACGGACGGGTTGTGCCAGTACTTTGCCGTGCTGAAGGATTTGAGGCCGGTCTGGTTGTCACAGTGGAAGACGATCTTCTGGTTGTGCTGGTGCTTTGCCCTGCTGACGGACTAGTGGCTGATCTGGTTGTCACAGTAGAAGAAGATCTTCTGGTTGTGCTGGTGCTTTGCCCTGCCGAAGGACTAGTGGCTGGTCTTGTGGTAACAGTGGAAGTCGATCTTCTGGTTGTGCTGGTGCTTTGTCCTGCTGACGGACTAGTTGCTGGTCTGGTTGTCACAGTAGAAGAAGATCTTCTGGTTGTTGTACCAGCATTTTGTCCTGCAGAAGGATTTGTTGAGGATCTGCCAGTCATAGTGGAACTTGACCGCCGTGTAGAAGTAGCATAGGGATATGTACCTATAGAACGGTTACCCATACTTGCCTGGGATCCGGATCTCCGTCCGGAGTTATTCCCTGCAGAGTATCTTCTTCCGTCTTGGTTCTGCTGTGTCCTTGCGTACATAGCCTCTCCTGCCTTTCTCATCTCCGGGCGTGAATATGTATCTTTGTATCTGCCGTTCCTGATTCCCGCACTTACAAAAGGAGAATGTGAATGCCGTCCAACATAATAGTAGTCATTCCAGTGAGAATAGCGGTGTTGGTTCCAGTGACGGTAATGACTATAATAGTGAGGATACCAGTTATGATGATATCCGTAATAATAATGCCAGTAATACGGTTGCCATGGATTCCAGTAAGGAGGGTAATAGCCCCAGCGCCATGAAGAGTGCCAGTATCTATAATCCGGGAGAAAGATAAATCGTACTACCGGCCAAGCGGCAATTTCAATCATTGAGGTTCTTGTAACTACGACTCTCTGTCCATTAACTTCTACGTTATTACCGAGATAACCCGGATTAGCTGTTTCGTTACGCGAATCATCAAATATTGGCTCGATTATGTAATTCCTGCCATATAATTCCTCATCACCGGTCAGCTGGATCTGAACCTGACCATTGGAAAAACGCTGCACGGTGAAAACGGCTACATCCTGAATCTCCCTTGCATTCACTGCCACCTGAAGAACAATATTGTGGACATCGCCATAAATATTGTCGGATACCATTATGTAATCGACCATGTTATCGCCATTCAGGTCAAGATTGTTGATCCTGGAATCCCTCTCATTCAGGCGTCTTTCGAAACCTTCAAGTGTTTCTGATTCCTGGAACAACTTCATGACGGCATAGAGATTAAGATTATCTCCGGGCAGCCCCAGATATTCCACTTGCTCATTCTGTGCAAGAAGTGTAGTGCCAGTCGTAACCAGCGCTATCAGGATTGAGGTGATCATAAACTTTTTCATAGCAAATAATATTAAATGATCGAGAAAGAACATAATATCAATAGCAAAACTTGTACCAATATTTTTCGATCCCAATTGAAGACAACAAAGATAATAATTCACAAATGAAGATAATTAAATCATTAAAAACATGATAAAATTTATTGAATGTTGATCTTATAGTATGTATCTGTTAATAGTACCTGACCGTGAAAACATTGACAAAGTTTTCAATAATTACATTTATTCTCTCTGAAACCCCTGAGCCGTTCAGCAGTCTCTCTGACAAGCCGCTGGACCTGTAACCCGTGTTCAATATCTGGTATCACCACTTCGTCGGAGTGGCCGGTAAAAAACACATAATGAGCATGGACCATCGGCCTTAGCCATCCGGGAGGAACATGCCCCGAAGGGAAACTGGTAACAGGTTTGTAATTGCTTCCGACCATCTTTTTTACCCATAAATCTGTCTCTTCATTGTAATATTCGAAATAATCTGATGAACAGGAGGAGTAACGCAGAGAACCCTTCTCAGCATAGAATTCAAGTGAGAGATTATCGCCGGAACCTGAGCTGATCCGGCTTGCCGAAAGTGTGCCAACAGCATTGGTTATCTCATCATAAAGAGATATCTGGCTGAAGAGATCCGACTTATCTGTCACGTCGTCAAAATGACCTGACTGCAAAGCTCCGGTGATATGTAACCTGTTTCCCAGGAATGCTATAAGAAGACTCACTGCATGTGACCCAAGATCTGCCATAGCTCCTCCATCGGGAGCCGGAGTGAGACGGGATGCTCTTTTGTCACGGTATTCCTTCTTCAGATAGTCGCTATGGTAATATTTAATGTCAAAATGGAGAGGCATACCCAGTTTCCCCGATTTCCAGAAGATAAGCGCTTCCCTGATTGCAGCTGTAAAAAGATACTGAAACCCAACCTGAATTTTTATCCCTGGATGAGTTTCTGCTAGTTTCCTTATTGCATTCTCTTCATCAAGATTTGAGCAGACCGGTTTTTCAATATATATCCGCTTTATGGAACTCATTTCAAGAACTGCTTTAATATGTTCGAAGTGAACTTTGTTTGGGCCAAGGATAAAAACAGTATTTATTCTTTTATCAGCAAGGAACTTCTTGAGATCGCACGATTTTAAGAAGCCGAATCGTTTTGCAAACGGTTCACGACTATCTTGTTTAGTGGTACATACTGCTGCAGATTCGATTTCAGGAGCATCGTTATAATAATATTTCAACGAATTGAGGGAGTAGGCATGTGAACGAGCAATACCTCCTGCTCCAATAAATCCGACAATGGCTTTTTCCTTGTCCATGTGGTTATGGGTTTTATTTTTTCTTCAAAAATAAACTAATATGCCGTAAAGACAAAAAACGGCTCAATGGCGCGACGGTACAACGGAGGAAGAGCCTTTAGGGAAAAGGGGAGAAGAGAAGAAGAGGAGAGTGGGAGAATGGGGGAAATCAGGTAATGAAATCACCCTCAAAAAGGTAAAGCTATAGATATACAATAAGACTGCAAAACATCGAGACAACAAGCAGGCCAGCAACCAGAAACAGGAATCAGGTCACATGAACTTCTCCCTTTTTTGCAGGTTCGAGAGAGCTGCAAGTAAAAAAAGGATTGAACATGTAACGAGTATGATCCTGTTCTTAAAAGTGATTAACGCCCAGACTGTTTCATTGACGTTATTTGGAAGATCGTAAGGATTTAAAAATACATTCCACTGGCTTCTTTGCAGCGACGAATCCTGAAGTATCATGAAAAATATCCCGAAGATTATCATTAACACTGCAGTTCCGTTTCCGTTTCGTATGACGGTTGAAAGCATAAAAGCCATCATTCCCAAAAACAGAACCGGGATCATCACCTGCATGGTCATATTTGTAAAGCGGAACTTTACTATCAATACTGAGGTAAGGAATGTAAAGACAAGCATTATAAGGAAAGCAATAACAAAGATCAGTACAATTCTTACCAGCCACACTTTGTATCTGTAATTTGGGATGCCGAATAAAATCTCTATAGTTCGGGCATCCTGATCATTCTGTATCCCAAATACTGATGGATAAAATACCAGAAGTATTCCGGAGAAGATGAAGATCCCATACATATCCTCCATTCTTGAGACATCATTTGAAAAAACATAAATCACTGATAATCCGATATAAAACAATATCGACCCGGCAAGGAACCAGATAAATTTGTTTGCAAAGATGATCCTGAGATTATAAATGATCATTCTCCTGATCAATGTGAAGTAATTATATAATGTGTGAGGTTTCATCCGTAAATAATTTTTAGTTTAAGGTTGGATGGAACCTCCATGTTTTAAAGATTATCTTCATTCTTGATTGTATTTCGTTAAACATGGAGGTTTCATAATGAATTATTTTGCTTCCGTCCGTTTTCAACGGAGTTGTTTACATTTCTACGTAACAGCCACAGATAGGCATCTTCGAGGTTGGGACTTACATTTACCGCATTATCCCATGGTTTTGTGTCTGATATAACTCTCACTCTTATATTGTCACCTTCCGACATGTGATGCACTACCAGATGGTCTTCTATAAATTTTCCAAAGTCTTTCGCCGGAATATTGAACTGCCACACATGTTCTTCAGCTTCTTTTGTCATTTCGATCGGTTTTCCCAGGTATCTTAACAATCCTTTGTCGAGGACTGCAACCTGATTACAGGAGCTTGATATATCCTCGATGATATGAGTGGAGAATATCACAATACGTTCACGGCTGAGTTCCACCAGCAGGTTACGGAACCTGATACGTTCCCTTGGATCCAACCCTGCCGTTGGTTCATCAACAACCAGTATACGGGGTAGGTGGAGGAGTATCTGTGCAATGCCCATTCTCTGTTTCATTCCCCCGGAATACGACCCGATCTTGTCGTGCCGGCGATCTTCCATATGAACAGCATTCAGTACAAAGGTAACCCGTTCTTCCCTTACCTTAGCATCAATGATATTCTTCAGCATTGCCTGGTAATGGAGATATTCATGAGCAGTCATATTTTCGTAACTTCCGAATTCCTGCGGCAAATAACCTATCAGTCCCTGAAGCTCTTCCCTCTTTTTCTGGGTATCGAGCCCGTTTATCCATACCTTTCCGTAGCTCTGTTCAAGGATACCACATATTATTCTCATAAGGGTAGTTTTGCCGGCACCATTTGGCCCAAGCAATCCAAACATCCCGTTTCCTATATTCAGCGAGACGCAGTTCAGGGCTTTAAAAGGCTTTTTCTTTTTACCGATCAGGGGAACAGCGGCAACAATTTTATATATTGCCTTTCGTATCTTCTTAAACCTGCCATTAAGCCGGTAGATATCGATATTCTCATTGCTCAGTTTCAACCCTGTCTTATAAATAAAGAGACCGGCGAACCAGAGAGAACCCAGGATGAGCACGGTAGCAATGTTCTCCCATTTTATCTGAAAATAAACAAGATTGAATAAAGGAACCAGCCAGAATATCGTAAAATCAGCAGCTGAGATAAATATTCTCAGAGATTTTTTTTCGTTATGAAGTGAAATATCGGCTGACAGATTTTTAAAGGAGATCCATATCCTTGAAAGAGAGAACCACGTTATCATGCTGAAGATAAAGATCCAGAATCCCTTACTTAAGTAAAAGTAGGTAAAATAGATTATGAATCCGAGGATTGGTAACTGCCATGTAAGCTGGCTCATATCCTTCCACGATTTATATTGCTTTTCAAGTCCGAGCCTTTGTCTTATTTTTGCACCGGCTTTCCATTCCCTCACCCATCGGCTTTCCCTGTCATAAATTTTAACCAGGCTCTGAATATAAATACTGATATTTTCATCAGCAGGGATGATTGTCTCTCTTGCTTTTCTGAGGCTGTTCATCACGAACCAGGTTCCTGCAGGTACAATTATTAAAGTCAGTATTATTGTTATGAGCTGCCAGATAAAACTGTCTATATAGCTGTAAATAAGCAACATTAATGCCGAAAAGAAAATCAGTTGTATGATTTTGTTCTTCCATGTTAATGAATATATCCAGTTAAGGGCATTTTCGAGTCCTGAGTAGAATGTTGGTATGAATACCAGGGTAAGAAGTGTGCTTAGCGTCAGTCCTCCGATAACAGTAATTGCAAATGTGGCTCCGATCACAGAAACATATTCGGCAGTGCCCATCGCCAGTGGCAGCATGGCAATAACTGTTGTTGATGCCGTTATCAGTATTGGTCTTAGCCGTGCTACTCCTGCAGTCATCAATGCCCTTGAACGGCGATATCCTCGCTTTCGTAAAATTTTAGTATAATCAATTAACAGGATACCATTGTTTACCACTATACCAAGAAGGATCAGAAAGCCTGTAAGAGTGTTGGCATTAAGGAGTGAATTGCCTGTAAGTATAAGTGCGATAAGCGAACCAAGTGCTGCAAGAGGAATGCTGAATATCAGAACGAACGGGATTGAAAGCGATTCGAATACTGCCGCAAGTATCATAAAGATAAGAATGAAGGCATAGCCCAGCGGTTTGTAAAAATCCTTAAGTTCGTCCTCTTCGTGCACCACCTCAACAGCAATGCCTGAAGGAATGTTCAGATCTGAAACAATTGATTCGATGTCAGCCCGGGCCCCTTCCAGGAGATCTTTGGAATCTTTAATATCATCAGTGAAATTATAAGTTACAGTAATCCTTTTTTCCTGGTTTTCCCTGTGAATATTCCCCATCCCGTATGAAAAGATGATATCCGAAAGTTCCTGCATCTCCATTATCGAACTGCTGCTTTCGCTCACTTCAAGATGCTTCAGGTCGTCAATGGTTTTATCGGCATTCTTCTTTACTTCCCCTGTTTCATCAGCATATTTAAGCATGATATCGTATTCATCACTTCCCTGCTTAAATGTAGCACCTGAGGAATATTCCCTTCCGAAGGTGGCCAGTGATGAGGCTAAATTACTGAGAGAGAAATTGTTCCTACTGAGGAAATCCATGTCAAAACGAAGGTGAACTTCGGGTGTGCTTTCCTGTACATTTACGCTGACGCGGCTGACTGTTGTCAATTCGTCGATATACGATTTTATATCTTCGGCCAGGCTTCTCATCTGCTCAAAATCCTGTCCCTTGATGATTACACTTTCATTCTGTGCGCCTATACCAAGCAGGTTCATAAAGTTACCTCCAGGGTTGGCTCCTGCGCTGACTCCGCCTCCGGATGAAAAGCCTCCGCTTGTTGAAACCTCATCCATGGAGATCTCTGCAGAGGAGATATTTTTAATTTTTTCTTCTATGTCATTTTTTATTTCAGGAAGCGCGCGCTTACTCTTCTTGTTCCAGTCATCTGCCAGATTAATCGTTACAGTTGCTTTTTCTTCCTCAATCCTGCTTATTACATCCTCTTTTTCAGGAAGGCCTGAGAGTCTTGATTCAATTTCAGAAACAACAGCATCGGTTTTTTCGAGTGTCGATCCTGTTGGCATCTTTACAGATAACCTGAAACTGGGAGTCTCGACTTCCTTAGTGGAATTAATGCTTAATGTAAGACTGATGAGCAGTGCGGCAAAGAAAACAACCAGGGTCCCGATTATCGTGGCTGCAGGCTTCCTCATGCTGGCTTTCAGTATAAGGTGGTAGGCCTGAATGAGGCGGTTGTGAATGGAAAGCTTCTGGTATACTGCGGAATTGCTTTTTGATGTCCTTGATAGCAGAAAATAGGTAGCCATAGGAATAAGAAGCATTGCTACAGCGAGTGAAGCCAGAAGCGTTGTGACTATTGAAACGCCGATATTCTTGATAATTATCTTGATAAGGAAGTTTGATGAAAAGACAAATGGAAGAAATATTATTACAGTTGTAAGGGTTGAAGCAAAAATGGACCTCCACACTTCAGCAGTTCCCTGCATGACAGCCGTTTCATTATCTTTTCCTTCGCCCGCAAGCCGGTAAATGTTCTCGAGCACAACCACCGAATTATCGACAAGCATCCCTATGGCAAGAGCCATTCCTACGAGAGTAAGACTGTTTATCGATATATTATAGGCATAAAAGAAATTAAAAGCAGCATAAACCGAAACAGGAATAGAAACTGCGATGACGGTTACCAGGCGGAAATTCCTAAGGAAAAACCATAAGATCAGTACAGCAAGCATACCTCCGGTAATGGCCAGGTTAATGATCTGGTTGATATTCTTTTCCATCACCTCGGCACTGTTGTTCTGAACAACTATCTCAACCCCCCACGATTTTAACTTCTTGTTTAGTTCTTCAATCTTTTCAATAGCTTTATGTGAGAGATCGATCAGATTAGCCTGGTTATCATTCACGAGAGTAATTGTGACGGCATCCAGTCCATTCACACGGCTGTAAGAACTTTGTTCCTTTACTCCGAAAATGATCTCCGAAATATCACGAAGCAGAACAGGTCCATCCTGTTTTACAATAATGCTTCCTATCTCATTTACATCGGTGTATTCGGAGGTTATATTCACAAACAATTTGTTTTTACCGTCAAGAACAGTACCGGCAAAAGTTTTGTTAGTTCCGTTATTATTCAGAAGTGCACTGACCTGTCCCATTGTAATGCCGTAAGCTTTGCAGGCTTTCTCATTCAATCTGATCTCAATTGAATTTTCCTGTCCCCCATAAACCTCAACACCTGCAATTCCATCGATGTTTTCCAGTTCGGTTTTGATCTCACGGTCAGCGACATTACGTATCCTGTCGGCACCTCCTTCACCTCTTACCTGGAGCTCCATGAACTGGTTGGTAAGTTTTTCAAGGTCAATCTTTATGACATTTATTCTAAATTCGGAAGGGATAGAGCTCTTTACAGCATTGATTTTTTCCTGGAGCTTCAGATTTGCATATTTCAGATTAGCATTCTGATTGTAGTAGATCATAATGCTTCCATAGCGGGAAGAAACGGTTGATTCGATCTTCTCGATTCCCTCAAGAGTTCCAATAGCACCTTCAAGCGGTACAACTGCCTGTTTTTCAATGTACGAAGGATCCATCTCAAGGGGAGTGCCTACCTGTACTATAAGAGTGGGCAGTTCAGCATTTGGAATAAGCTCAACGGACAGTTTCTTATAAGAGACATAACCGAGCATCGTGAGCCCGGCAAAAAGCATTATAATAAAAATTCTTCTTTTTAAAACGAAGTTCATGTTCTGTTTTATAAGAAATTATGCCGGATTAACTTTTTTTCTTTCAGACACTGTCAGCCATTGGGTGAGACTGTCAAAAATCCAGTAAACACATGGGATCACTATCAGGGTCAGAAGAGTGGAAGAGACCAGACCACCTATTACTGCAAGAGCCATCGGAGATCTAAGTGATGCACTTTCACCGATCCCGATCGTAAGAGGGAAGAGAGCAAGAATTGTAGTCAGGCTTGTCATCAGTATCGGTCTTATTCTTTGACTACCGGCAAGAACAATAGCCTCTTTTTTATTCAGTCCTCCTTCCCTGAGTTGATTTATCCGATCGATGAGGAGAATTGCATTGTTTACGGCAATCCCTCCAAGCATTATTATTCCGATGTAGGCCATCATATTAAGCGTTTTTCCCAGAAGGAAAAAAATGAGAACTGTTCCGACACCAGCCAGGGGGATGGTAAGCATTATTATAAAAGGTTGAATTATTGATTCAAACTGTGCTGCAAGAACCATGAAGACAAGAATAAGTGAAAGCATAAGTGCAAACGAAAGATTTGCATTCGATTCCTTCCGCTTCATCTCCTCCCCGGTGAGTTGCAGTTTATAATCAACAGGAAGAGTCACTGCCTTTAGAGATTGCCCGGCATCTTTTGCTACATGATCAAAAGCAACATCTTTATTCACATTTGCATAGATATAGCAGGTCCTTACCTGATTCCTGCGTGTAATCTCACGAGGACTTAAAACTGTTTTGATGGTGGCAAACTCACTGAGAGGAACCGATACTGTTCCGGCTGTTATCTTCAGATCTTTTAGCTGATGCAGCGAAATATCCTCAAGCTTAATAGTGATATCTTTCATTTCACCATCTTTCTCGAAACTGCCTGCGGAAGAACCCGACAAATAACTTTTTACCTGGCTGATTACATTGTCAGTGGTGACATTGTAATAACTTGTTTTGAAACGGTCAATGGCCACCTCTACCCCGGGGGTACCTTCATCCATTGATGTGGTAATATTGTACAATCCGCTATTCTTCCCAAGAATAGTTTTTGACTCATTAAGAATTCTCTCCAGTTCAGTATAGTCTTTGCCTGAAATTTCAAGTTCAAAAGGAGCTTCTGTGGTCCCAAGAGATGATTGGAGGGCAGTCTCCTCGCGTGTAAATGTTACTTCAAGATCAGGGATTGAAGAGAGGTAGTTATCAATTGTAGTTATTGCATTTTCCGTAAGTGAGGCGAACTTCTTATCCAGTATTATTTTAAGCGAAGCTGTGTTTTCGCCTTCTGTCCCTGTGTTATTGGTAAGAGAGGATGTTTTACCCTTGCCTGCCTGACAATAGATAATATTTATTTTGTCGCCTAGTAATTCCCTGATAATTCCTTCGGTCTTTGATGCTGTACTGAAAGTGCGTTCGAGACTGGTTCCCTCAGGAAGTTTCAAATTTACAGCAAATTCAGCTGATTCTGATTTTGGCATGAATTCACTTCCAAGCTGTGGTATCAGCAGAGCAGTTCCTGCCATTAGCACAACTGATAGTATAATTACAAGTTTTCTTTTTTCAATTGCTTTTTCCAGGAAGCGATAGTACCATCCGAACTTCAGGGGATAGGAAATTTCGTTTTTCTTCTTTTTATCGCTAAAGAGTGTCGACACCATCATCGGTATGACAAGCATTGCAACTACCAGTGAAGAGAGAAGAGCAAAAGCTACGGTCCATGCCTGATCTTTGAACATCTCTCCTGAAGCTCCATGCAGATATACTATCGGAAGGAAAACCACAATGGTTGTCACAGTTGAGGCGGTTATAGCCCCGCCAACCTGTCCTGTTCCCTTAATGACGGCCTCTTTAAGAGGGACTCCTTCCTCCCTGAGCCTGGTTATATTTTCGAGCACAACAATGGCATTGTCAACCAACATTCCAGCTCCGAGCGCAAGCCCTCCTAATGTCATTATGTTGAGGGTCAGATGGTTGAAATACATCAGGTTAAAGGTTGCAATTATTGAGACAGGGATTGCAACGCTGATTACAAGAGTAGTACCTATACGTCTCAGGAATATGTAAAGAACAAACACCGCCAGAAGAATACCTACAATAAGTGTGTTTTTGACCTCACCAATGGCATTATTGATATAATTTCCCTGGTCCTGCACTTTAATGAATTCATAACCCGGTAAGGCTTTGGCAAGGTCGGCAAATGCCTTGTCGAGGCTTTCAACGGCATCTACGGTATTGTATTTTGGTTCCTTATATATTGATAATCCAATGCACCGCTCCCCGTTAATTGTGACAATGTTCTCAGGATCTTTATTAGCTAACTTTATTGCAGCAACATCTTTCAGGTATACCGGTACTTTTTCTGATGCTGAAGCGGAAGTAGCACTTTTGGTGGTCTCTGATGCGGTTGAAGATGAGGGTTGTGTGAATCCGACAATAATATTTTCAAGGTCTTTAATATCCTCAAGAACTGTTACTCCCTTAACTGTATATTTAGTACCCATATCCACAATTGACCCTCCGGAAACATTTTTATTGTAATTGCTTATTTTGGCAGCAATTATATCTGAGGTGATCCCATAAGCTTCAAGCACGTATTTATTTGTTTCAATTACCACCTCGCTCTCTTCCTGTCCTGTCAGCCGTACATCGGCTATCCCTTCAATCCTTACAAGTTCATTACGGATATAGTTTTCAGCAGTCTTGCGCAGCTCGTCCATATTTGTGATATGGTCGTTCTTAAGTCCCACGATCATAACAGGAGAAGCATTGGGATCGTATTGGGAGATGGTGAAGTCATCGATATCGGAGTTCTGGGCAAATGAGTTCAGTTCCTTCTGAAGATCGAGAAAGGCTTCATCCATATCTTTATTCCAGTCATATTCAACGGTTATAGTAGCTGATCCCACTTTTGAAACTGATGAAACCTGAACAACATCACTCTGTTGCATCGAAAGTGATTCGATCTTGTCGACAAAATTCTTTTCAACCTCCTCGGGAGGTTTTTCTCCTGCCGTCAATTCAATATAAATCTTAGGATTGTTAAGATCAGGGAACAGATCGGTTCTTAATTTACCGAAAGAGATGAAGCCAAGAAGAATTATCCCCAGGACCAGCATCAATACAGTAACAGGGTATTTTACCGCAAATTGGGCAATTCGGTTCATGTTAGTTATTTAATTATTTTCACCTTCGATTTGTTGCTGAGAGTTTCAAAGCCGGCTGTTACGATCCGTTCATCTTTGACTAATCCTCTGATTACTTCTACTTCCGAAATATTTTCAAGTCCTGTCTCAATTATCTTTTCGACAGCAACACCACGGTCGATTGTAAATACTGTTTTGCCCTTCTGGCGCGACAGGATTATGCTTTTAGGAATTACAACAACAGAGTCCTTATGGTTTGTGATAATATCTGCTTTCACAAACATGCCAGGGCGGAGAAGGTAATTGTTGTTGTTTATCAGGATATTACCCTTGAAAGTTCTGGTGTTGGCATCGATGGCCGGCGACAGCTGGGTAATCTTACCTATTATGGTATCTCCCGGCAAGGTGTAATTTGTGAGTCTGACAGTTTGTTCAGGTTTGATTACGGATATATATTTCTCAGGAAGCTGAACATCCATATACATAGTTTTGTAATCCATTATTTTAGCAATTGTCGAAGCCTGCGCAATCAATGTCCCCTGGGTATAATAGGGGAGGTCGACAATAACACCGTCAATAGGGGCAACTATCTTGGTCTTTTCGAGTTGCAGCCTTGCATTTTCAACAGTTGTTTTTGCGGTTTCATAATTAATGCTCGCTGTTTTCAGCTCCTTCAGTGTGACGCCTCCTTTCTCATATAGTGACTCCTGTTTTTTGAGTTCACTTTCAGCAAGTTCAAGGTTCAGCTCGCTGGTCTCCATCTTGACGGAAATGACATACTCCCTGTCCTCAAGCCTGGCTATCAGTGCTCCGGCTGTAATCTTGTCTCCCATTTGCCATGGTTTGCCAGTATGTGGATTTTTTTCAAGGTAATATGAAGCAGCGATTTTTGAAGCAAGCACAATTTCTCCCTTCGGGAAGGCAGTGCCTGTTGTGTTGATAAATTCTTCTATCGACCTGAGCCGGATATCTTCAATTGAAACGGGGATTTCAACATCGGCAGTAAGGTTCTGATCGGTATTCCGGCATCCCGAGAGTGAAATTATTGCAATTGCTGATAAGACTAAAATCTTCTTCATGGGAATATAAGTTATATTTTATTTATTTTTTATTTAATGTCATTACCGGCGAAACAGGTTCTTTTTTCTCAAAGTCATAAAGTGTCTGGATTTTAAGATTCAGCAATTCAAGCTTGTAAGAGATAAGAGAATTTGTGTAAGAGAGTTTTTTTTCAGATAGCTGGTTCTGATAGATATTAAGGTCCATTCCTGTAAGGTCACCGTTCTTGTATTTTTCGAGATTAAGATCATAAGCAAGCTGGGCATTAACGACATTCTGGCGTGCAATTTCGATCTGGTTTTGCAAATTCAGAAGATTTCTGTATATCTTTCTGATACTAAGAATAATATCATTCTGTTCTTCCTCAAAAGCAATATTTGCTGACTCGATCGATGCTTCAGATGCTTTTATTCTTGATTTTCTTTCCCCCCAGTCCCAAAGGGGGATTGACAATGACAATGAAACGCTTTCGTTATTTGTGGGGGTTTCATATACATTTCCGAATTTTTCATTGTCCCCGAAAAGCCCGACTGAAAGACCCAGGTTTCCTTTAAATTCGTTCAGCGCTTTAGTCTGAATAAGATTAAACTCGGATGACTCAATATTGATTTTACGTTGTCTTAATTCCATCCTGTTATCAAGCCCCTGATCGATGGCAAAAGCAACATCAACCTTCACAGTGTCAACTGCAATGTTTGGCAGAACCAGAAGATCTTCATACAAACTCATTCCGATCACGATCTTGAAATTGTCCTTGGAATTCTCGAAAGACACCTGGCTGTTCTCAAAATCAGATTTTGTTGTGGCAAGGTTAAGCTCAGCCTGGAACATCTCCTCGCGGGCCAGCAGGCCGGCATCGACTTTATTCCTGGAGACTTCGTAACTCTTCTGCATATTTTCGTATGCCTGCCTGGATATCTCAAGGCTTTGTTGTTTCTGGTAAACATCATAAAAAGATGTTGTGACTTCTTTCTCGAGCGAAAGTAACTGTATTGCATAGCTCAACTTTGCGTTTTCGAGTGCAAGTTGCAGCTCTTTAAGTTCAAGTTTGGTCCTGTTGTAGGTGAACAGGGGCTGATTAAGATTGAGAGCAAGGTTGTTGCTGAATCCCTTATTTGTTGCACCTGAATATTCGCTGTATGAGTCTTTATATCCAAATTTATTCACCAGCGATATGTTTGCGTCAGTTAAGAGTACAGGTTGTGAAATGGTGAATGTGCCGAAACTTTCTGTTGTCTTTGTTGAGTTCCATGCTGAGATGAGTTCATTAAAGGAACGGTTCTGGCTATATCCTATCGGGTTGACCGATAGCGAAAACTGAGACTTCAGGGCTGCGTTCTGTGCATTCAGGTTTTCCTGGCTCCTTACAAGGCTGAGCCGTGTTGTTTTCATTGTCGGACTGTTTGATTCGGCAATGCTCATTGCTTCATCAATTGTCATTCCTTTCTGAGAAAAGGATATTATGAAGGTGGCCGGGAACAATATTAGAAGCAGGTATAATCTCCTCAGTTTGACGTTGAATCGTTGTTTCATTTTATTGACTTTAAATTCTGATTATATTTTTATTTACCTCGGAGTAACGCTAAGATATTCACGGAGATACACGAATTTTACCGATCCCCGGTTTCCCTTTTCCGTAACTCTCTCAGCTCTATGCTCTACTCTTTGCTCTGCTCTTTTATCTTTTAACTTTTATCTTTTATCTTTTCTGTCTTTTATCTTTTTTTACCAAAGAGGCTACGTAGTTTTACTGATTCTCAGACCTCCCACCTCACACCTCAGTTCTGCTTCACCCACTTAATTGCATCGCCAATCACTACTCTTCCGGCCGAAAGATTTGTCAGAGCAACTTTTGCTGTACCTGGTGAAAGGTAGTAACGGCCAAGTTTGTTCCAACCGGCATCAGCGTCCTGGTATTCAATTGTTATTTCTTCCACACCTTCGTCATGGTATATTTTGTAATGCATATCCTTATATGGATTGTCTCGCTGGGGTTCACCTCCCGGACCTGCCTGGCTGCCCGGACTACCCCCCGGGGCACCCTGAGCTCCGGCCCCTCCGGGTCCTCCGCCTGCTCCTCCCGGACCTCTTCTTCCCGTTACCAGAATCCGGTCACGGGTTTTTCCCACATAGCAGAATATATCATAATAGCCTGGCTCTTTGATAGTGGCAGACCATACTATTTCTTTATCGCCCGAACCACCGCGGGTATATACCGACGAAAGAATATAATCCCCGTAATAATTGGTTTCAACAACTTTCTGCCAGTATTCTGGTACATTCATCATTCTGACCTGCTGGTACATTTCGCTTCTATTGTTTTTTATTCCAAGAAGTTTTTTAAGAGGACTGACACTATCCCTGACGGCTACAATAAAACCCGGATCTTCGTTATCAACAATTATCTCTGAGGGATCTCTGTATTGCGGGATTGAAGGAAGGATAGCTTCGCCCGCGAATTCTTCAGCTCTTTTTTCCGATTTTGCTATTTCATTGATTGGCATAGTTATCTGGCCTGGTATGTTCTTCGCGAACAGAGTGTTAACCATCATTGCTCTTGGGCGGGCATCAAGTACAACACCAACCTTTTTTGCCTCGTTGGGTCCGATAAGCACTATTTTTGAAATATCAGAAGCTTCCATGCCGCGTCCCTGCATCGAAATAGCAAAATTCCTTCCTCTTCCGGCTCCTCCCTGTGTAACAGTTGCTGTCACTCTTTGACCTCCTCTTCCCTGTGATCCCGGACCTCCCGTGCGGAATGATACATTGAATATTCCTGCAACAGGCTCAATATTAGACACAATAAAGGTCACCTGGTATTTCGATCTGTCACCTGTAATAATTTCTGTTGCCTGAACATTTGTGAAACGGAAACCAGGCTGCTCTTTCTTATTAAACCAGTCATCAAGATAAGGATAGAACTCAAAACCGAATCTCCCATTTATATCGTCATTCAATTGCTTAATATCAACTCTTTTAAACCTGTGATCATCAATGTATTTCTCAAACCAGTCTTTAAACTCTGTAATCCCTGCCTTTGCCCTGATCAGATTAAAGAGATAATCACCTTTTACAGTCAGGACAGCCCTCATAGTATCACCTGAGGGATTCTTTTCCAGAAGATCCCTGAAACTTGTCTCTTTAAGTATAAGATTTGCTTTGTCATTTTCGGTAAGCCCTCCCATCATACCACCGAATCGGCCTTGTCCAGGTACAGATACTTTCTGAAGATGAGATTCAAAAACAGCATTTATAACAGGATATTCCGAAGAGTAGAAATTGTTTTTGAAAAAGTAGAAACTTGGTGCAAGACGATACCGGGTTGGTTCGTTAAGAACGTTTCCCTTTACAAACCTGAAATTCTCACCGCTGATAAATGTGTTTCTGATAAAATTGTTAAATGTTCTGACCTGCAGCTCTTTATCAGTAATGACCTGATTGTTTCGGGTCATCCTTTTTTTCTGTCGTGATATTTGTTTACGGAATCCTGCATTTTGCAATGTCGATAATTTCTCAGGAAGCAAAACCATTGAAGGTTGCAATTCTGCCCTGGTCTGAGTGTTCATTTTCGGAAAAGAATGAAACTGAACGGGAACTTCAACAAGACTCAGGGTACCAAAAGGGTATTTGCTTGAGAAATTTGTTTCCAGTTCCCTTAGTATTCCTGAAACAAGTAATGGCAGAGTATCTTTAATTTCAGCAAGATCCTTTTTGTAATAATCATGTCCCGGGAAATTGAAACTTATGAATCTGACCGAGTCAACTATCAGAGTATCCGACTGATAGTCTCCTATAACAAGTGTCAGGCCGGTCAGTGAAGATTCCGGGACGAAAACGAAATCTCCGTTATCCGTTTTCCTGTTGCCCTGCGATATTACATTAAGCCCTTCTTCTGTTTTTACCCGCAACGTGAACCTGGTGAAATCAATTTTTATCCGTGCAGGATTCGATGGATAATAATTCAGTCCTGTTACAGGATACCATTGTGATTCGGGAGTTAATAAAACATATTTCTTTGTCAGAAATGCCTGCCGTTTGTTCACATTAAGCATAGCAATACGGTATGGTGTTTCTTTGATATTATCGGTGTAGTTAGGATAACAAAATGCCTCATTTATTGATCCGCTGTAGGTTATCTTAACGCTGTCGCTCATTCCGGGTTCAAGAACCTTTCCGGGATCAACCTCAATAATCTGATTTGTTTTTTTAAAATTAAGATTGTTTCCGTTAGAAGTGATTCTGGAAACGGACAAAGAAGGATTCAGGGAGAAAATATAACTATCAAGCCCCACCCTGTTATCATTAACAAACTTTAAGAGGGCAGATGCCTCAAATGTATCTCCTTTGTGAATGAAATTTATTGAAGCATCGGTTATGCTTGTAACGTTACTGTTCTCGAATTCTTTATTGGTTTTAATTGCCAATTCTTTATCGTCAGCTCCTTTTTTATAAGCTGAATAAGTATTCAATCCGCAAATGGCTGATCCGGCCAGGAAGATGAGCATAAATATCCAGGAAAAGGTGCTGTGTGTTTTTGATTGTGGTAATCGTTTGAATAGCAATACTGTAGCCAATACCATGGCCATCCCTATGAAAAAATACAGGAGGCGTTGATTTAAAATATTATTTAAATTGTCAAATCCGATCACCCCTGATTTCAATACAGGAAGTCCAAATGCCATGTAATCGAAAATAGATCCGGACCTGTCGTAGAGCCAGAATATATTAAGTGCTGCCAGTCCGAGTAAAATAAGAAAGGTTATAGCCTGGTTCCTGATGACCGACATCAGCATAAAAGCAAGTCCGAGACTGAAAATGATTGTTGGGACGCATATAATCAGAAGATAAGAGACGTATGACATTAAATCGATTGACATACTTTTTGAAATGATATTCATAATCAATCCTATCGATAAAATGATTAAATCAAGTCCCAGGAAGAGCCGGAGTATCCCCCAGGTTTTTCCAATAATATATTCAAGATTCGATATTGATCTGGTATAAAGAACTTCATTAGTGTCGAGTTTTTTATCTCTTTTGAGGAAATCGGCTGCAAGGAAGATGACCACAATAGCCTGACCAATATTAAGGAGGTATAGATTAACAAGAGGAAGAGAAGCAGGTAGTGAAACCAGCTCCCATGTTTCGGAACCTACGGGAGAAAACAGACCAATGTTTAAAAATGTGAATATCAGTAGTGCAACTATTGAAAAGAGCCTGAAGAACCAGCTCCTCCTTAATGTTTTTGCTTCATATTGTGCAACAGTCCTTATGTTGTGAAGAAGTACCATGATTGTAATTTATTATTATTCAATGATATCAGCGTGCAACTTGTGTTCCATATAATATACATAAGCATGTTCGATATTTGGCATAATGCCGGTTGAACCGAACTCGGGAGTACTATCCGAAACGATCTGCACCTCCCATCCTGCTTCAACAGGAATCGTTGATATCACGTTATAGCGTTCTTTAGCCATTTCATATTCATCAGGGGTAAGCTTAAGTTTAAATACATGGCCTTCAGCATGTTTTATGAGGTTTTCGGGTGAACCGGAAAAGACCAGTTCTCCTTTATTAAGTAATGCCATTCCCTGGCAGGTAGATGAGATGTCTCCGACAATATGAGTAGATAAAATTATAGTGACATCATGCTGGCTCAACTGTGAAAGGATATTTCTGAATCGTATTCTTTCATCAGGATCCAGGCCTGTTGTAGGTTCGTCGACTACTATGATCTTTGGATTTCCGATCAGGGCCTGGGCAATTCCCAATCGCCGTTTCATTCCACCTGATAACCTGTTGGCCTGACGGTCGCGTACTTCAAGAAGGCCCACCTGGTCGAGCAACCGGTCAACTTCAGAGATCCTTTCTTTTTTGTTCTTCAATCCGGCAAGAGATCCTGAATAATCAAGAAACTCCCAGGTTTTGAGAGAAGTGAAAAATCTGAAATCTTGTGGAAGATACCCCAGCAAACTTCTGAGTTCTTTCCTGTTACTCTGAATATTCTTCCCATCCACAAGTACTACTCCTGAAGATGGTTTCATCAATGTAACAATTATTCTCATAAGGCTTGATTTCCCGGCTCCATTAGGCCCAAGAAGACCAAACATCCCAGACCCGAATTCAAGATTTATATCTTTTAGTGCATGATTACCGTTTGGATAGATTTTGTTAAGTCCCTGAATCTCAATTTTCATAAAACCTGAATTAAGTTCTGAATAGATAACTGATCTTATATTACTTTGATGCTATAAAGACGGAATTTATTCCATTTGTGACAAAAAAATGCCGATTAAATAATATTTAATAAACTCTCATCTTCCTTTTATGCAAAAATACTCACCTCTAACCTGAATTAAAAAGTTGGCTTCAGTTAAGAGCAGATTACACTAAATTAAACAATTAACCTCAAACCTGGGGTTGCAGGCCATGGATTATTGCATTATAAAACTTATTCATATTTTTGTAAGGAAAAAATTCAAGGTGGGATATCAGGTCAATAAGCGAAAAATAATTAACGATCCGGTTTATGGTTTTATCAATATTCCGGGTGATTTTGTTTTTGACCTTTTTGAACATCCATGGGTTCAGAGGCTCCGGAATATAAAACAACTGGGATTTACCAGTTTTGTATATCCGGGTGCAAACCACAACCGGTTTCAACATAGTCTGGGAGCTTTGCATCTTATGGACCTGGCAATAGAAACCCTGCGAAACAAAGGCGTCATTATCTCATCTGAGGAGCAGGAAGCTACTTTCATTTCAATCCTCCTGCACGATATAGGACATGGTCCCTTATCGCATGCTCTTGAAAATTCAATTATTGATGGCGTTACGCATGAAGATATTACCCTCCTTCTCATGCAAAAACTTAACGAAGCAAATGGCGGGAAACTAGATCTTGCAATAGATATATTCAAAGGTACCTACCCAAGAAAATTTTTACACGAGCTGATATCCGGACAGATGGATATGGACAGGCTGGATTATTTGCGGAGAGATAGTTTTTTTACTGGTGTTATTGAAGGATCTGTAGGGTCCGACAGGATAATCAGGATGCTTAATGTTGTTGACGATAGTCTCGTTATTGATGAAAAAGGGATCTATTCAATTGAAAAATTCCTTATTGCACGACGACTTATGTACTGGCAGGTTTATATGCACAAGACGGTTCTTTCATCCGAAAGCTTGCTTGCTAATATACTGAAACGTGCAAAAGAGCTTGCTGCTGAAGGTGCTGAACTGTATGCCACTCCTGCTCTCCGGTTCTTTCTTTACAATAAGATTGGACTCTCTGATCTTACCGGCAACAGCGGTTATACCTCCGATATGATCGCTGAGAAATTCACAATGCTTGACGACTCAGATATCAGAGTGTCAGTCAAATACTGGGTCGGTAATCCTGATAACGTCCTTTCCGACTTATCGGGGAGGTTATTACGACGTGCCCTGTTTGCTGTTGAATTACAGAATGATCCTTTCCCGGAACAAAGGATGAATGAACTTAGAATTCTGCTGGGTGAAAAGATGAATATTGGTCCGGAATTTGACGATTATTATGTTTTTACAAGGAGTATCTCGAACATGGCATATACCCCTGATGCGACAGAAGTGAAAATTTTACTGAAGAGTGGGAAAACAGCCGATATATCAACTGTGTCAGATATGTTTGAACACAGATTCCTGTCAGAAAGAATAACAAAGTATTTCCTTTGCTATCCAAAAGAATGTCGATAACTAAAATAATGATATCATGGAATTTACAGCTAAAACAATTGCCGACTTTTTACATGGGGAGGTAGACGGTAACCCTGATATTAAAGTCAGTACAGTTGCCAAAATTGAAGAAGGATCTGAGGGTGCGCTTTCATTCCTTGCAAATCCGAAATATGAACATTATATCTATTCAACAGGCTCATCTATTGTGCTGGTGAATAAGGATTTTGTCCCATCGGAAAAAGTAAAAACAACATTGATTAGGGTTGCAAATGCATATGAAGCATTTGCCTCCCTGCTTCAGCTTGTTGATCAGGCACGGCCAAGAAAAATGGGAATTCATGCCACTGCAATTATTGAACCTTCGGCAAAAATAGGGTCAGATGTCTATATCGGTCCATTTGCTTATATCGGTGAGAATTGTGTTATTGGAAACGGATGCTCTCTCTTTCCATCTGTTTATATTGGCGACAATACAAAATTAGGGAATAACTGTATTATTAATCCAGGAGTCAAAATTTATAATGATTGTATTATCGGAGATGGCTGTATTATCCATGCCGGTACGGTAATAGGAAGTGATGGATTCGGATTTGCTCCTCAGTCGGACAGTGAATACATGAAGATACCTCAGTTGGGAAACGTTGTTCTTGAGGACCATGTGGAAGTTGGAGCAAATACCACTATAGACCGGGCAACAATGGGGTCGACAATAATCCGTAAAGGTGTTAAGATTGATAATCTCATTCAGATTGCACATAATGTTGAGATAGGTGAGAATACGGTTATTGCAGCGCAAACCGGTATTGCAGGATCGGCAAAGATCGGAAAAAACTGTATGTTTGGCGGCCAGGTTGGCATTGCCGGCCATATTAAGATTGCCGACGGTACAAAAATTGGAGCTCAGGCTGGTGTTTTGGGAGAGATAAAGGAAGAAAATACTATCATTCAGGGAACACCGGCGATTGATTATAAACAATTCTTTAAATCTTCAGTTATCTTTAAAAATCTTACCGAGCTTAGAAAGAAGGTTGATTCCATGGGAAGAGATATTGAATCACTTAAGGATTAATTGTCTGTTGGGAAAATTTTAATAGAAATAGTTGAATCACGTTCAGATATATTATTTTTTTTAGATTGTTCGAAAATATTTATTTTTTTTGTACAGGAATTTTAATTTAATTTTTTACTGATGAGTGAAAAGCAGAGGACACTTGCTAAGGAGATAAGCCTTACCGGAAAAGGATTACATACAGGGATCAATGTAAAAGTAACATTTAAGCCGGCTCAGGCAAATCATGGATATAAATTTTGCAGAGTGGACCTTCCCGGGAAGCCTGTAATTGATGCACTAGCTGAGAATGTTACGGATACATCAAGGGGGACCACACTGACCCAGAACGATGCTTCCGTGTCGACTATCGAACATATTCTTGCCGCATTCCATGGATTACGTGTTGATAATGCCCTTATTGAAATTGACGGACCCGAAGCCCCGATAATGGGGGGAGCTGCCTGGAAATTTACCGAAGCAATCAAAGAAGCCGGAATAGTTGAACAAAAGGAAGACAGAAATTATTTTGTTGTCAGGAATAAAATAAGCTTCTCTGATGAAGAACATGGAGTGGATCTGATAGTATATCCCGATGATCATTTCAGCATAAATGTTCTTATTGATTATAATTCCAAGGTCCTTGGAAACCAGTATGCAATTCTTGACTCGATTGATGACTTTGAAAAGGAGATATGCAAGAGTCGGACATTTGTGTTTTTTCATGAACTGGAACCTCTGCATAAACTGGGGCTTATAAAAGGTGGTGATCTCGATAACGCGATTGTTATTCTTGAAAAGGAGGTAGAACAATCTGAGATAGATCGTATAGCAAAGCTTTTTGAACGTCCTGGCATTACAACTCATACAGCAGGTATATTGAATAATACCAAATTACGTTACCCAAATGAACCTGCCCGTCATAAGCTGCTCGACATTATGGGCGATCTGGCTCTGGTTGGTCATCCTATAAAGGGCAAAGTGGTGGCAACACGTCCCGGCCATTATGCCAATACAAGGTTGGCAAAAGTAATCAGGCAGGAAATGAAGAAAACTCTTTCAAAACGTGACATTCCGGTTTATGATGTCTCACAACCACCTGTTTTTACAATAGAGGATATTAAGAAACGTCTTCCGCACAGATCACCTTTTTTGCTTGTTGACAAAATAATTTCACTTGAGGAAACCTCTATTGTCGGTATTAAAAATGTTACCTTTAATGAACCATTTTTCCAGGGTCATTTTCCGAATGAACCTGTCATGCCTGGAGTTCTTCTGGTTGAAGCCCTGGCTCAGACCGGCGGATTACTTGTATTAAGCACGGTTGATGATCCGGAAAAATATTCTACATATTTTCTTAAGATTGATAAGCTTAAATTTAAGCATAAAGTTGTTCCCGGAGATACGGTAATACTTAAAATGGAATTGACCGACGTTATGCGAAGGGGGATAATCACAATGTATGGTCAGGCATACGTAGGAGGTACCCTTGTATTGGAAGGAGAAATGACAGCTCAGGTAATAAAAAATAAATAAAAGATTGATGATCTCAAATTTAGCTTTCGTCCACCCCGATGCCAGATTAGGTAAAGATGTTACTGTTGAACCTTTTGCCTATATTGCCGGAAATGTAGTAATTGGGGACGGAACATGGATTGGCCCCAATTCAACAATACTTGATTGGGCCAGAATCGGAAAACAATGCAGGATCTTCCCTTCTGCAGTTGTGTCAGGTATTCCCCAGGATCTTAAGTTCAGGGGTGAGGAAACAACCGCTGAAATAGGTGATAACACAACAATACGGGAATGCGTCACTGTAAACAGGGGTACAGCATCTGTTGGTAAAACCATTGTTGGTAATAATTGCCTTTTAATGGCTTATTCTCATGTTGGCCACGATTGTACTGTAGGGAATAACGTTATTATTGGGAATTCATGCGGCCTTGCCGGTGAAGTGAAGGTGGACGATTGGGCTATTCTCAGCGGAGGAGTCCTTGTTCACCAGTTCTCACATATCGGTGGTCATGTTATGATTGGTGGCGGAACACGGGTGAGAACAGATGTTCCACCTTATATAAAAGCTGACCGCGACCCTCTTTCTTTCCTTGGATTAAACTCAGTGGGACTTACCCGACGCGGATTCGGAAAGGAACGGATTGATGAAATTCATAATATTTACAGAGTAATTTATCAGAGCGGCTTGAATTTTTCAATGGCCTTGGAAAAGGTGGAACAAGATTTCAAACCATCCCCCGACAGAGATTATATCATGGAATTCATAAGAAAATCGGAAAGAGGAATCATTAGGGCCAGGTAAGGCCCTTTTTTATTTCTTCTTCCCCCATCCCTGTGCTGACAGAGTAACTTCCGACCCATCATCGCCTACGAGGAAATAACCCGTTCCTGACGAGGTCATGTGGCCAATGATTTTTATCGACTCTATTGACTCTATCTTCTCCAGCATATCAAGAGGAACTGTAAAGAGCAGCTCATAGTCCTCCCCACCATTAAGAGCGGGAACAATAGGATCGATATTGAACTCTTCAGCAAGTTTTGACGTCTCGTAGTCAATAGGTATCTTACTGTAAAATATTCTGCAGCCGGTATCTGATAATTTGCAGATATGCATCAGATCGGATGCCAGTCCGTCAGAAACGTCGATCATCGACGAGGGTTTAATACATGCCTTTTGAAGTTCTGCCAATGTCGAAACAGGAAACTCCGGTTTGAGTTGTTTGCCGATAATGTATTCATAACCAGCAAGATCAGGTTGTGTAACTTTTTCTTTTTCAAATAGTTTACGTTCTCTTTCCAGAAGCTGGAGCCCCATAAAGGAGGCTCCGTAATCGCCGGTAACACAAATCAGATCATTTGGATGGGCACCATCCCTTTTAATTATATCTTCTTTATTAACAGTGCCAACAGCCGTAACTCCGATTGTCAATCCTGTCAGCGAGCTGGTAGTGTCTCCGCCAACAAGGTCTACATTGTATTTCTCACAAGCAAGATATATTCCTTCATATATCTCATCAATCTGTTCTACGGTAAATCTTGAACTGATACCAAGCGAAATCAAAACCTGTCCGGGATTCCCATTCATGGCATAAATATCTGATATTGCCCTGAGTACAGATTTATATCCAAGATGTTTCAATGGTGTGTAAACCAGATTGAAATGAATTCCTTCAAGAAGAAGGTCAGTCGAAACAAGTGTCATTGATCCGCCCGGATCAATGACTGAAGCATCATCTCCGATTCCCGTAACTGTAGTTTTATTAAACGGAACAACCTTCTTTGTTAAATGATCAATCAATCCGAATTTTCCCAATTCGCTGATTGAGGTTCCACCTGTTTCAGAATCTGCCATATTGAAAATTTTACTCACAATGATCGCGAAATAATTTTTCCCATTCCCTTTTTACCCCCATCCTTTTTATCATATACTAATTATATCCCTGCCAAAGGGGCTCAAAGCAATACCTGTCAGTTTGAAATGCTGCAGGCCAAATGGGATACCTATAATTGTAATACAAAGAAGCGCTCCGAAAATTGCATGGGTAATAGCAATCCAGATACCTCCGCATATCAGCCATAATAAATTCATAAATATATAAAGGCACCCTGATGACCTTGAATGAACCCGGGTATCCCTTCCAAATGGCCACAATGAGAGAGAGGCCATTTTGAGTGTCTGCAAACCGAACGGAATGCCTACTATTGTAATCATGAGTACAATGCTTCCGATAAGGTATTCTATTGCAATGATAATACCTCCAAAGATCAGCCAGATAAGATTTCCTATCAGATTCATTACAATATGACTTATTTATTCAAGAATTATTGTTTTATCTTTTGGATATTTGACCGAGTATGTAAGAATTATCTGTTTGGTTTCCTGCGGCTTAATTTCCAGATCCCATTTTATTTCACCTGTTTCGGCGTTGTGCTTTCCACCAGATAATTCAACAGGATCAACTGTTATGCCACTGTTTGAAGAAACCGGTATCTGATCACTCAGAGTGATCTTAACCGGGTTTGATTTATTATTTCTTACAGTCAGAAGGAATGAATAAGTCTCAGTCTTGTTTGCCCCGATCACTTTTTTGCTTGTGAAATCTTTACGTTTTTCCCTTTTAACCAGGATGCTGTTGTCTGTCCCAAGTGAAAGTGTAAGAGTGTCTGTCGTCTGGTTTACATTTAGATTTGATTTTCCGACGAATGAATTCTCAAAATAGAGGGTTGCTTCTCCGCTCTGGAGACTTAATTTTGCCCAGTCGGTAATATTTGCAGTCAGAAAAGCCAGAGGTGATAACTTTGGCAGAGTAACATATTTATAATCCGCAGGAGCCGTGAGGCGCTGAATTTCAACTGTCTGTATTTTGCCATCGGAAGGTATGGAATACGGGATGGCGATGTCGAATGTGATTGTTGTTTCTCCAACCTGTTTTTCGACAGCAACAGGTGCTGCTTCTTCAAGTGCATCTTCGCTCTTAAGTTCCATGGCAGCTTTCTCGAGCATGACAGGAGCATTGCTCCTTTTTACACCTGCAATCATAGGCCTTGGATATGTATAATAATCTATAAACCATGGATTTAAAACAGGAACATTTCCTGCCACCCATGGTGTTGCATTTGAGAAACTGAGTTTGACATCTTTCCATTCAACTCCGGACCTCTGATAAACATTGGCCTTGTACAATATTGTGACTGGTTTCTTTATATCATCCACCCTGATATCATACGAAGGATACCACCCTGCGTTTGCAACAACGTAGCTGAAAGAGAATTTACCGGTGAGTTGCTTTTCAGATGTGACAGTCACTAATATTTCTCCTGATGGAAGCTGTCCTTTTCCAAGCTTGTCGGCAACCTGTTGCTGAAGAGCTGCTATCTGCTTTTCATAATCCTTTATTAACCGGTTTTTCTTAAGTGTTGTTGTTGCGATTTGATCCATATTACTGGTGTACAGTTCTATAACACTTTTAAACTGTTCAATGGAGAATGTTGTTGCCTTTACAAGAACAGCTTGATTTGCAGCAAGAAATTTTTCTTTTTCCTTCAGAGTTCCCAGAGCAGCTTTCTCGTCTTCAACTTTAGTCTGGAGAGCTTCAATCTGGTTCCTTATGCTCTTCATTTCGGGATTATCTTCAAGGTTCTGCAGATAATTATTCTGATGATTTACAGAAAGAATAGTAAACTCACCAAATCCTTTGACCTGTATACTCTGTACATCAATGTAAGGAGAGAGACCCGAAAGTTTCAGAATTGTCTTTCCCGGTGCCAGCGAAACGGATGTCTCGTGATCAATTTGTGCCCTGTCAGGAAAAACGGTAACGTGTTTTATTTCTGCTTTTATATCTTTCTCAGTCTGGGCTGTAATATTAAAAACAGCCGAAATGAGGAACATTGAAGTGACAAGTAACTTTTTCATATTTGAATAATTGTTTAAATGGGATCCTGAAATTCTCATCGTTGTAATTATTTTAATCAAAAGTAATTGTTTGTATAATATGTCCGGCTTTTAACTCATAATATAACCGGATAAAATTAAGAATTTTCTCTTGTCTTAAATCATCAATTATTGGGCCATAACTGTGTGTTGACAGCCTGAATATATGTTAAATATCTCTTTTTCAATTTTGTTCCGGTTTATTAGACTATCTTCGCAGAAAATTAATTTATTCAAAATGAAGGGACTGAGAATCGGGAACCTGGCAATAGAGGTTCCAATAATACAGGGTGGGATGGGAGTAGGAATTTCTCTTTCAGGACTAGCTTCCGCTGTTGCAAATGAAGGAGGAGTAGGGGTTATCTCCAGCGCCGGGCTCGGATTGCTCTATAGGAATTTGTCAGAAAATTATCTTGAAGCAAGTATTCTGGGACTTAAGGAAGAGATACGGAAAGCAAGGGAGAAAACACGTGGTATTATTGGTGTCAATGTGATGGTAGCCATGTCGAATTTTGCTGATATGATCAGAACAGCAATTTCAGAAAAAGCAGACCTGATAATTGCTGGTGCCGGTCTTCCTTTGGATATGCCGTCATTCTTAAAAAAAGAAAGTAAAACAAAACTTGTACCTATAGTATCATCAGC
This sequence comes from Bacteroidales bacterium, assembly GCA_021371855.1. GTDB lineage: Bacteria > Bacteroidota > Bacteroidia > Bacteroidales > VadinHA17 > LD21. Next base: position 119,133 of record JAJFVL010000049.1, read on the forward strand.
AAGGGCTGCAAAAATAATTTGTGAAAAATGGAAGACAAATTACGATTATCTGCCCGATGCGGTTATTGTGGAAGGACCCAAAGCAGGTGGACATCTTGGCTTTAAGGAAGAGCAGATATTCAACACGGATTATTCTCTCGAGAAGCTTGTTCCGGAAATCGTCAGTGAATTAAAGGTATTTGAAGATAAATACAATACGAAAATTCCGCTTTTTGCTGCCGGTGGTATCTATACGGGTGAAGACATAAATAATATTATGAAGCTGGGAGCATCGGGAGTTCAGATGGCAACTCGTTTTGTGACCACCGAAGAATGTGATGCCTCTGATGCATTCAAACAGACTTATATCGATGCTGTGAGCTCTGATATCGAAATAATAAAAAGTCCTGTCGGCATGCCGGGACGTGCTATTCTTAGTAACTTCATTATTAAGATGAGAGAGGGTAAGAAGCAACCGAAAAAATGTCCGTTCAAATGCATCAAAACATGTGATATATCAAAAAGTCCGTATTGTATTATTACGGCTCTGATCAATGCTCTTAAGGGTAATTTTGAGAACGGTTATGCATTTGCAGGGGCAAATGCTTTCAGAGCGACCAGGATATCATCTGTGAAAGAGATATTTCAATCATTAATGACAGAATATAAAGAAAGCAAAAACCGAAGCTGAAGACTCCTTCAGGTAGAGAAGAATCAAAATAAGAAAGGCTGCCCGGGAGCAGCCTTTTCTTTAAATAATATCCAGATAAAATCAGAATCAGGGAACCAATTTCATATAACTGACTGCTGATGGTTCCGATACGGATTCAGTTTTAGTCGCCATCGGGCAGCCGGGGACTGGGCAGTTAACTACTTTATGTTCTTTGTTATCTGCAGGTTCCCATCCCATGCTTAGGAATAATGCAATGAAGCCGATGACATAGGCAGCAGCTACATACCACCCTTTCTTAAGCCAGAGAACTACATTACGTGCTTCGGGAAATTTATTTGTGATGGCTACTCCTGCGGATGAACCAAACCATATCATCGATCCTCCGAAGCCAACCGAGTATGCAAGCATTCCCCAGTCATAGTGTCCCTGGTCGAGACATAGTTTGGTAAGAGGAATGTTGTCGAATACTGCCGAAAGAAATCCGAGAGAAAATGCTGTGATCACTGAAGCGTTGGGGAGTTCTTCTACCGGCATCATTGAAGCACACAATACAAGACAGAGAAGGAAAACAGTTCCTTTAATTGATCCGGGAACCTCTTTCCAAGGAACAGGCCTTATGAATGCCCCGATAAGGATAGCAATCCAGACACCCAGGGCAGGCATATCATATACAATATTTGAAATAATGGCGCCTGCCAGTATAAGCGCAACATTGAAAATTTTCATCCAATCGATTTTGACATTATTATCAGCATCTTTTTGAATTCTCTGATATTTATCCTGCTTATGAGAAGCAAACCATGCAAAAAAGAAAAGCGCCACAAAAGCAGCCACATAAGCATGTAATACATTAAAGGCACTTACACCATCAATCCACATCATAGTTGTGGTAGTATCTCCGACAACACTTCCGCAGCCACCGGCATTGCTTGCAGCAACAAGTGCTGCAATATATCCTATATGAACTTTATTTTTAAAAACGACCAGAGCTATTGTGCCTCCGATCAGTGCAGCTGCTATATTATCAAGAAATGATGACAGAACAAAAACGAATATCAATAATAAAAACGGACCCTTCCAGTCATCAGGAAGATATCTCGGAAGTACATCAGGGACACCCGATTCTTCAAATATTTTTGACAGAATAGCGAATCCAAGTAAAAGACCAAGTAAATTAAGTATAATTCCCCATTCTCCCTGTCGTAAACTTTTATCCATAATCTGCTCTCCCATTGGGGTCTCTCCAAAAAGATGCTCAAACAGATTAAATCCGGGATCGAAGATAAATTTGAAAGTCAATAATACTGTTAACCCGATAACAGCAACCCAGAATGTCTGTTTATGAAACAGAGCTACTCCCAGGAGTATAAACCCGAAAATTATAAATTCAACTCGTATGGGTCCAATCGTTGGAACAGATCCTCCTGCAGCAAAAAGACAGACAGGTGATAATAAAATCAAAGATAACATGAATAGTTTCTTAATGTTACGTTGTAAAAGCGATTTGAAATAGTTTTTCATTTATTCAGAATATCTTAAACAGTTAAGGTGAAAATTTTCGAAGTTGCAAATTTAGAAAATTTTATATGCAACCCATGTTAAAAAATAATAATTTACTTTAGTGAACTCCTCTGCTGAATCAAATTTTACAATAGAATTTATCACAAATCTTATATTTTTTATATTTTTGCATGTTTATTTAGATTAAATATAATTAAGGTAACAACAAAAGGTAAAAAGGTTTGTTCTTATTATTAGATTAATACTGTTGAAAAACAAGTAGATGGAAAAGGATCAAAATAAGATATTAAGTGACGTAACCTCTGGTGAATACAAATACGGGTTCTATTCCGATATTGAAACGGAACAGATCCCCAAGGGTCTGAGTGAGGAGGTAATAAAAGTTATTTCGAAAAAGAAAGATGAGCCAGACTGGTTGCTTGAATTTCGTCTGAAGTCATACAGGCACTGGTTGACTTTGAAAATGCCAGCATGGGCACATCTTGAAATTCCGCCTATCAATTACCAGGACATTATTTATTATGCTGCTCCCAGGAAGAAGGAAACTCTTAAAAGTGTTGATGATATTGATCCCGAGCTGAAAAAAACATTCGACAAACTCGGAATATCGCTCGAAGAACAGAAACATCTTGCAGGTGTTGCTGTAGATGCAGTAATGGACAGTGTATCGGTTAAAACAACATTCAGGGAAACTCTCGCTGAACTTGGAATAATATTCTGCTCTTTCAGTGAAGCTGTAAAGGAATATCCGGAACTTGTAAAAAGATATTTAGGTACAGTAGTACCGTATACTGATAATTTTTTTGCATCACTTAACTCGGCTGTCTTTAGCGACGGTTCATTCTGCTATATTCCTAAAGGGGTAAGATGCCCGATGGAGCTCTCCACTTATTTCAGGATAAACTCGGCTAATACCGGTCAGTTTGAAAGGACGCTGCTTGTAGCAGATGAAGAAAGTTATGTAAGCTATCTTGAAGGTTGTACAGCCCCGATGAGGGATGAGAATCAGCTCCATGCAGCTATCGTTGAAATAGTCGTGGAAAAGAATGCGGAAGTTAAATATTCAACGGTTCAGAACTGGTACCCAGGCAGCAGGGAAGGGAAGGGCGGTATATTCAACTTTGTTACCAAAAGGGGAATGTGCAAGGGTGAAAACTCAAAAATATCATGGACCCAGGTTGAAACAGGTTCGGCTATTACATGGAAATATCCTTCCTGTGTGTTAAGGGGAGATAATTCAATCGGAGAGTTTTATTCGGTTGCCGTAACCAATAATTACCAGCAGGCTGATACAGGCACAAAAATGATTCATGTTGGCAAAAATACAAAGAGTACGATCGTTTCAAAAGGTATTTCAGCAGGGAGAGGACAGAACAGCTACAGGGGGCTTGTAAAGGTTCTGAAAAATGCTGCATATGCAAGGAATTTTTCGCAATGCGACTCATTATTGCTTGGCGACAGATGTGGAGCCCATACCTTCCCTTATCTTGAGGTAGAGAACCAGACCGCAATAGTTGAACATGAAGCGACCACTTCAAAAATAGGGGAGGACCAGATCTTTTACTGTAACCAGAGAGGAATCTCGACCGAAGATGCTATCGCTCTCATTGTTAACGGCTATGCTCGTGAGGTGCTAAATAAACTGCCAATGGAGTTTGCTGTTGAAGCCCAGAAACTTCTGCAGATAAGTCTTGAAGGTAGCATTGGATAAATTAGATTGATTATTATATACAATTTCATATTATTATGTTGGTTATAAATAATTTAAAAGCCTCAATTGAAGGCAAGAATATATTAAAAGGAGTAAACCTCGAAATTAAACCCGGTGAAATTCATGCAATAATGGGACCAAATGGTTCAGGAAAAAGCACTCTTGCTTCTGTTCTTGCTGGGAGGGATCTGGTGAAAGTCACGGAAGGCTCTGTTACATATTTTGGAAAGAACCTGCTTGAAATGTCAGCAGAGGACCGTGCAAAAGAGGGAATATTCCTTGGTTTTCAGTATCCCATCGAAATTCCTGGTGTCAGTATGGTAAATTTCATGAAAGCAGCTGTAAATGAACAGCGTAAACATAAAGGACTTGAACCTCTCTCGGCATCAGATTTTCTAAAAATGATGCGCGAGAAGAAAGAGTTGGTTGAAATTGATTCGAAACTTGCAAACAGGTCAGTAAATGAGGGATTCTCAGGTGGAGAGAAGAAAAAGAATGAGATCTTCCAGATGGCTATGCTCGAACCAAAACTGGCAATACTCGATGAAACTGATTCAGGTCTCGATATTGATGCCTTGCGGGTTGTTGCCAATGGCGTCAATAAGATTAAACGTCCCGATAATTCATTTATAGTCATAACACATTACCAAAGGTTGCTCGATTATATTGTACCTGATGTCGTTCATGTCCTGTACGACGGGAGAATTGTTAAGACCGCCGGAAAAGAACTGGCCCTTGAACTTGAGGAAAAGGGATATGACTGGATCAAAAAAGAGGTCGAAAATAATATATTGGCATGAGCGGGAACTCTGAAATAAAGGACAGATATCTGAAACTTTATAAGGATAATATTGAAAGGATTTCCGGAAATTCATCTCCTTATATTAATTTTTTCAGAGAGGCAGCTTTTGAGAAATTCAAAACACTGGGCGTTCCTTCGAAGAAGGACGAAGCCTATAAGTATACGAACCTCGATACATTTTTTGAGCACGATTATAAGAGCTATTTCATGCCGGCTCCCTCTGATTTTAAGAAAGCCGAAGAATTCAGGTGCGATGTGCCTGATCTCGATACTCATGGAATAATTTTGTTGAATGGATTTTATCCCACCATCTACGATAAACTACGCCAGCTCCCAAGCGGAGTCTGGATCGGAAGCCTGAATGAAGCGGCAATAAAATTTCCTGACAAGATTGAAAAGCATTATGGTAAATATGCACAAAGCGAAACAGACGGGCTCATACATCTGAACACTTCTTTGGCCTCAGACGGTGTTTTTGTTTATGTTCCTGAAGGAGTGACTCTGACCAAGCCTGTTCAGGTCGTCAACCTTGTTCAGTCAGAGGAAGATATGTTCAATCAGCACAGGAACCTTGTGATTGTGGAGAAAAACGCAGAAATTTCTCTTATCGTATGCGACCATACGCTTTCACCTCAAAAGTTTCTGACCAATGCAGTAACAGAGGTCTTTGTCGGCGAAAACTCTCATTTCGACATAATAAGAGTGCAGAATGAACATAATAATGCCTGCAAGATAACTCATACGTTCATCCATCAGGAAAAGGAAAGTGTCACTTCGTCAAATAACATTACCCTTCACGGGGGACTTATACGTAACAGTACATATCATTACCTTGGTGGAGAAAAGGCCGAGAGTTATTCATACGGATTGTTCCTGACTGATAAATGGCAGCATGTTGATAATTATGTAAATGTTGATCATGCTTTTCCGAACTGTACAAGTAATCAGTTGTTTAAGGGAGTACTTGATGATATGTCAACAGGTGCTTTTGCCGGTCGTATACTTGTACGTAAGGACGCCCAGGGGACAAATGCATACCAGAAGAATAACAATATTCTTCTCACCGATGATGCCAGGATGTTTACCAAACCACAACTCGAAATTTATGCTGATGATGTGAAATGCAGCCATGGAGCGACAATTGGCCAGCTCGACGATGATGCACTTTTTTATCTTCGGTCACGGGGAATAAATAAACGCGATGCCAGACTTATGCTTATGTTTGGTTTTGCACATGAGCTGATAAAGAATATTAAGATAGAACCTCTTCGGGATAGAATGGATAACCTTGTTATGCAGCGACTTAAAGGAGAACTTTCAAGATGTGCCAGCTGTCTGGTTAAATGCGATAATTTACAAAATAAGTGAAGAATATAAATGAAATAAGAGCTGACTTTCCGATTCTGAGCAGAAAAGTAAATAATGATATGCCCCTTGTTTATTTCGACAATGGTGCCACTACCCAGAAACCTAAGTGTGTCATTGATACTGTCAGTGAGGTATATGCCACATATAATGCAAACATACACAGGGGAGTCCATTTCCTGAGCGACATGTCATCAGAAGCTTACGAAAATGCAAGAGAAAAAATCAGATCCTTTATTAATGCCGGCAAAAAAGAAGAAGTAGTCTTTACTTCAGGTACTACAGGTTCAATAAATGGACTTGCATTTTCCTTCGGCGAGCGGTTTATAAAACCCGGAGATGAGATAATTATCAGCTATCTTGAGCATCATGCAAATATTGTACCCTGGCAGATGATGTGCGAAAGAAAAGGAGCCATTTTGCGTGTTATCCCGATTAATGATGCAGGTGAGATTATAATGGCAGAATACCTCAGGATGCTTTCCCCAAAGACTCGTCTTGTTTCTGTTACACAAGTGTCAAACGTCCTCGGGACCGTTCTCCCTTTAAATGAGATAATAGCTGCCGCACATTCGGTTAATGTACCTGTACTTGTCGACGGAGCCCAGGGTATTCAGCACGGGATTGTCGATGTGAAAGCAATGGATTGTGATTTTTATGTTTTCTCAGGCCATAAAATATACGGACCTGCAGGTATCGGAGTCCTCTATGGGAAGGAAAATTTGCTTTCTGAATTACCCCCGTTTCAGGGAGGTGGCGATATGGTCGAAAAAGTAACATTTGAAAAAACTACTTATAACGTACTCCCTTTTAAATTTGAAGCAGGAACCATGAATTATCCGGGAGCAATCGGACTGATGAGCGCTCTGGATTATATTTCAAGCTTAGGAAGAGAGGAAATAGCAGAGAGGGAGAATGAACTACTGTCATATGCGACTGAAAGATTATCAGCAATAGAGGGATTGAAGATATATGGTAATGCAACCAGGAAAATTTCATTAATATCTTTTCTCCTGAAAGGTATCCACCAATATGATGCAGGGATGATCCTCGACAAACTTGGCATTGCCGTAAGAACCGGGACACATTGCGCTCAACCGGTTATGGACCGATATGGAATCAGCGGTACCATACGGGCTTCAATCTGTTTCTATAACACAAAAGAAGAGATCGACATCCTTACCTCAGGAATTGAAAAGGTGAAACAAATGTTAGAATAAGTAAATAATATGACAATCAACGAAGTACAGGATAAGATTATTGACGAGTTTTCTATGTTTGATGACTGGATGGATAAGTACAGCCTTCTTATTGATCTTGGGAAAGAATTACCGGTCATTGATCCGAAGTTCAAAACAAAAGATTTTCTTATCGAAGGGTGTCAGTCGAAGGTATGGCTTCATCCTTATTATGATGGCAACAAAATAACTTTCACTGCTGACAGCGATGCAATAATAACAAGAGGCATTGTTGGTCTTCTTATTAAAGTATTATCAGACAGGACGCCGGAAGAAATATTATCTGCGGATCTTTATTTCATTGAAAAAATAGGTCTTCGACAAAATCTTTCTCCCACTCGTTCAAACGGTCTTCTTTCAATGGTACGCCAGATCAAGCTTTATGCTATGGCTTATGATGCAATAAAAAATAATTTGTAATATGGACCCGGCTGAAAAACTGGAAATTGAGACCAGGATCGGAGAAGTTCTGAAAAGTATTTTTGATCCGGAAATCCCCGTGAACATTTATGACCTTGGACTCATATATGAGATCAATGTCGATGATGATCATATTGCTCATATAACAATGACATTGACAGCTCCTAACTGCCCTATGGCTCAGGACCTTGTTGAAGAGGTAAAATACAAGGTGGTTGGCACCAGAGGCGTAAAGGACATTGACCTGAAACTGACTTTCAATCCTCCCTGGGATAAAAGTATGCTTAGCGATGCAGCCAAACTTGAACTGGGATTTCTTTAGAATTATTGTCCTATGACCGATACCGGAGATAAGGCCATTTCATTACTCATAAAGGAGAAAGCTTATAACATGGGCTTTGATCTTTGTGGTATAGCTCCTGCAAGGATTCTTGAAGAACATGAATCCATTATAAAAAGCTGGTGTTCTTCAGGCATGAACGGAATGATCACCTATCTGGGTCAAAATATTAAAAAAAGAATTAATCCCGCTCTACAGGTCCCGGGTGCAAAATCAGTTATAGTTACAGGATTAAATTACTATGCGGATAAAAAGCAGGGTGGCGATGGTATTCCAGTTATATCCAGGTACGCCTATGGCAAAGATTATCATGAAGTAATTAAAGGGAAACTTAACGAAATCCTGGATTATATCTTAATCCTCAATCCGGGAGCAAAAGGGAAATGTTTTGTCGATTCATCAAGTGTTCTTGAAAAAGCCTGGGCCAGAGAGGCCGGATTGGGTTGGCCTGGCCGGCATTCCATCCTTATAAACAAAAATATTGGATCCTTCTTTTTTCTGGGTGTCATCATGCTTGATATCGTTGTGGACTATGATGAACCTGTCCGTGAAGATCATTGTGGTAAATGCAGGTTATGCATCGATTCGTGTCCTACAGGTGCAATAAATGAAAACCGTACATTAGATGTAAGAAAGTGCATTGCATATCTGACTATCGAAAGCAAAAATCCTGTTCCCGAGGATATTATTCCTAAAATGGGAGGAAGAATTTATGGTTGTGACAAATGTCAGGAGGTCTGCCCATGGAACGAGAATGCGAAACCAAACAGGACCCTGGAATTTCAGATTTCTGATGGACTGAAAAAGATGACGACTGAAGATTGGCTCAACCTCACCAGTGAGCAGTTTGACAGGCTTTTTAAAAATACACCGGTCAGGAGAAGGACCTATGAACGGTTTATGAGAAATATAACATCTGTTACAAAATCTGATTCTTAAAAATAATCTTCTCTCCTTAACCTCTACAAGGTAAAAATTCATGGTATTACATTTCTGCTACAATGGTTAATCGCCTGCGGCAAATGGCAAATTTATCATAATTTTATACTGTATAAGGGATAAGGAGGCTAACCTCTGCGATTAATAAAATTTTAGCTTAATTATTCTTCCATTTTTCTTACCTTGTTGTTTATTTGATGTATTATAAATACAACACCACATGATTGATCCGAATCACAACCGAACCGCCAACCGGCGGTGAGCTCAGCAAAGCTAAACATGAATGAAAATAATTCATCCTCAACCGATCCCGACTTGTCGGGAGAGCTCAATGAAGTTAATCACGTGCGATTCCAGCCAACCTTAAAAATAAATCATAACGGATGAAAAGAAAATCATTTAAACTGATTGTTTCAATGATCATTATGGTAGCAGCATCATGTGATGAACCGGTAACTGTTGTGACTAACTATGTCCATCGTGATGGATCTGTTACCAGAAAGATTGAAATGAGAAATAAGGAAGACAAATTTAAACTATCAACCCTGCAGGTACCGTTCGACAGCACATGGATTGTAAAAGATTTCATCGAGATTAGTGTTAAGGGTGATACGACGTGGATTAAGTGTGCAGAGAAATTGTTTAAAAATGTGGACGAGATCAACTTAACTTATAAAAATGATCTGGGAGCCAACAAAGGAATTTCGAGAAAGGCCGGATTTCAAAAGAGATTCAAATGGTTTAATACCCAATACCGGTTTTCAGAAACAATTGATAAAAAGCTGGATTTTGGATATCCTTTAACCAAATTCCTGAATGAAGAGGAGCTATTCTATTTTTATTCACCTGAAAATGTGCGGGATGCGATGCAATTTAGCCAGGACAGCTTAAAATACAAGGCTTTAAATGATTCTGTCAGTAACAAAGTTGAGACATGGGCAATCAAAAATCTGGTTTCGGGCTGGATTGATGAATTTTCAAAACTTGCACAGGAGAAGGATGGGAGCCACCCACTGCTGGATACCCTGAAATCGAGGGAGGATGAACTGGCCGGACTGTTAAATTTAAATGATGAAAAATTTGATAGTCTGTGGGAGAATGGGATTATTTTAAAAGAATATCTTGGCGAAGCTGATTATAAGAAATTCAAGTCAGAAGCTGATACTGCAGCTGTAAATGTTGCGGAGCAGTTCTGGGTTAATTTCTCAGGTTATTCAGTCAGAATATCAATGCCGGGAAAGGTGATCGGCTCCAATGGTTTCATTGATAGCAGCAAAGTATTGCTGTGGCCTGTGAAATCTGATTATTTTTTAACTCAACCTTATGTTATGTGGGCTGAGTCGAGGATCCCTAACAGATGGGCATGGATCGTATCAGGGCTGCTCTCTTTGTTTGTAATTTCAAGTATGATTATAAAGCTTAAGAAAAAAGGCTGATCAATTCAGCCTTACTGCAAATGTGAAATTGCTGTAATGCATTTTGCTGGTCGTGCAGTTATCAGGTGTAATCTTTTAATTTCAGCATCAGTTTCTGGCGCGAAAAGAAAATTCTGCTTTTAACCGTACCGATTTTCAATCCGAGTTTATCGGCAATCTCCTTATATTTATAACCTTCTATATGCATTCTGAATGGAATTCTGAATTCATCATGCAATGAGTCAATAGCTTTTTCTATTTCATTCTCTGCATAGTCAGATTCCGGAGAAATATATCCTTTATCACCTGGTTGGTTGAGGTAATACAGATCTTGAGTCCTGTCAATAATTGTGTACCCTTTTGCATCCCTCCGGTAGTTATTTATAAAGGTATTTTTCATAATCGTGAAAACCCATGCTTTCAGATTGGTATAGTCGACGAATTTGTCTTTGTATGTTATGGCTTTGACATAAGTATCCTGTACAAGATCCTGAGCAGTTTCACGATCGGATGTGAGGCTCATTGCAAACCTGTGAAGATTGGTCTTCATTCCGATAAGGTTGTTGTTGAATTCAAATTGTGTCATATTGCTCATATTTATTATGTTGAGACAAATGTACACAGATAAAAAAAGATAAACAAATCTTAATATCTTAAAATCGTTAAATATCAAATTTATTCTAAATAACATGAATTTATAATAAGCTGTTATTCAGTGTTATATTGTGTTATTTCAGAGCTTTTTCTAAATATTATACAAATTATAATACATAGATATATGGCTTCGTTCTGAATATAATCGGACAGATTTAACTTTCACCACCCTGACCGAAGCGTAAGGGGGAAGAAGTCTGTTTACATTCTATACAACCATGTAATAGTAAAGCTAAGTGTGTATAAATACTGAAAACATATGGGTTTTATCATATATGGGATTATGGCCTATCGGTTATTTGTCCGGTTTTCGTATTTTTAAAGAAAAATTGCATGGATTTTAATGTTAAGCTGAGCAACGGACAAGTTTTGAACGGGATAATTCAAAGCCCCGGGGAAAATGCGAAGGGTGTAATAATATTAATACATGGTCTTGGCGAGCATATACGCCGTTATAATCATTGGGCCGGTCTATTTAATAAATCGGGGATAGGATTTGCAGGAGTTGATCTTCCTGGTCACGGCCGGTCTGATGGCAGAAGAGGGGATATTAAAAACTATGCTCTGCTTGACGAAATGATTGACATTCTTCTATATAGTTGCAAACAGACTTTCCCCGGAATTCCTCTTTATATCTATGGGCACAGTTTGGGAGGGGGAATAGTTCTGAATTATATTCTGCGCAGAAATCCCGAAATTAAAGGGGCAATAGTTACATCTCCATGGCTTCGTTTATCATTTGAGCCATCAAGAGTTAAGCTTATTATGGCTTCTGTAATGAAGAATCTGGTTCCGGGTCTCGTACAGTCATCAGGGCTAAACGTAAGCCATATATCACACAATAAAGATACTGTTGAGAAATATGAAACAGATCCTCTTGTTCACGGAAAAATATCCGTAAGCCTTTTCCATGGGGCAATGACAGCTGCAAAATATTCGCTTTCACATGCCTCAGAGCTTAAGGTCAGAACACTTATTCTCCATGGAAGTGATGATCAGATAACTTCTCCCGAAGGAAGCCGGGAATTTGCTGAAAAAACAGACATGGCTGAACTGATGATTTTCAATGGAGGTTATCATGAGCTTCATAATGAACCATTTAAAGATGATGTATTCATCTATATACTGAACTGGATGAACAGAAGGCATACTTAAAACCTATTATTTTTTGAGAATCATGGAACTCAGGACAATTGTTAATATTGAACCATCACGGCAAAAAATCAGTTATAATGATCATGTAATGTTCATAGGATCGTGTTTTGCATCATCAATCGGGATGCAGATGGAGATGGGGCGTATGCCTGTGATGATAAATCCGTCCGGAGCAGTTTACAATCCTGTTTCGGTTTGCAACACGCTGGATTCTATAACATCCGGAAAGACGTTTACCATGGATGACTTGTATAATAATAATGGGACCTGGCTTAGTTTTTATCATTACACTGATTTTTCATCGGATGATCCTGTTAAAGTCCTTGAAAAGATCAACAGTAAATCGGAAAAAGCTCTGAAATTTTTAAAAAGTGCAGGTTTTTTATTCATAACATTAGGAACTGCAAGGATTTACAGGTGGAAGAAAACGGGGATGATAGTATCAAACTGCCATAAGATTCCCGCTGACCAGTTTGAGCCGGGAATGCTGACTGTAAATGAAATAGTGACTTTATGGACCAACCAGCTCGACAGATTACATTCGCTTTTCCCTGAATTGAGATTTGTCTTCACTATCAGTCCGGTCAGGCACTGGAAAGATGGGGCTCATGGTAACCAGGTAAGTAAATCAGTGTTATTCATTGCGGTGGAGGAGCTGCTTAAGCATTCAGTCTCTCCAGAATATTTTCCTGCTTATGAATTGGTTATGGACGATCTTCGCGATTACAGGTTCTATAATGAAGATATGCTTCATCCATCATCCGTGGCAGTCAACTATATATGGAATGCATTTTCAGAATGTTATATGGATAAGAACACTTTGAATAACTGGAATAAGGTGGTTAAGATAACCAAAGCCTGTAACCACCGTCTCAATACCGATTCTGCCAGTAAAATAAATGATTTCGTTAAGCATATGCTAAAACAGATTTCTGATGCCGAAAACAAGATCCCCGGTATTGATCTTTCAAACGAAAAGGATTATTTTCAGGATATCCTAAACAAGTAATTTTTTTTCATTTTTCTGAACAATTCCTTTTTGTTTATTGTTAACATTATTTTACAATGTAAACAGGATGGGAAGAATAGTTCTGGTTTTATCTATACTTATTATAACGGCTATTGTTTCATCAGCCCAACAAAAAGCAGGTGTTATCAGAGGGCGGGTGTATAACTCAAAGACAAACGAAGGGATCCCTTTTGCAAGTGTTGCAGTATGGGGAACAAATACCGGCTCGATGACAGATTTTGACGGCAATTTTCTTTTTACAGGCCTTAACCCGGGTTTTATTGAACTCAGAGTATCTTCAATCGGTTTCAAACCTTATATTTCAGGTGCAGTTATGGTTACAAACAGTAACAAGGTAAATATTGAAGTACCACTGGAAGAGGCTGAAATAGGAATTGGGGAAGTGGTGGTAAAGGCTTCTCCTTTCAGAAAAAAGATAGAGACTCCGGTATCAGTAAGAATAATTGGGATAGATGAAATTGAAAAAAATCCCGGTGGCAACAGAGACATATCAAAGGTCATACAGTCCTTCCCGGGAGTGGCATCAACTCCTGCTTTCAGAAATGATGTTATTGTTAGGGGTGGAGGTCCGAATGAGAACAGGTTCTATATTGATAATGTTGAGATTCCATATCTTAACCATTTTTCAACTCAAGGTGCGTCTGGAGGTCCGGTAGGGATAATCAATGTTGATTTTGTGCAATCGGTTGATTTTATTTCTGGTGCATTTCCTGCATCAAAAGGAAATGCGCTGAGCTCAATTCTTAATTTCACTTTTGTCGATGGCAACAAGGAAAAGATGAAGTACAGGACCACTGTAGGGGCATCTGATCTGGGACTAACACTTGATGGCCCCGCAGGCAAAAGGGGAACATTGCTGATGTCAGTAAGAAGATCTTACCTTCAATATCTGTTCAGTGCTCTTGAACTCCCGTTTCTCCCGACGTACACTGACTTCCAGTTCAAATACAAGTTGCGTCTTGATCCCAAGAATGAACTTACGTTAATCGGACTTGGGGCAAAAGATGATTTCAGTCTGAATCTGAAAGCTAATGATACAGAATACCAGCGTTACATTCTAGATTACATTCCGGTTCAGGAGCAATACAGCTACATCACGGGTTTGGTATACAAACACTATAGAGACACAGGTTATGATACATGGGTGCTTAGCCGGAACTATCTTAACAACTCCCAGTATAAGTATTTAAACAATATTGAAACCGACACGACCCTGACATTAGATTATTTATCAGGTGAGGGAGAGATTAAAACCCGGTATGAAAGTACTGTTATCGGGGAGAAAGGATTCAGGTTGAGTTATGGAGTGGGATACGAATATGCTCATTACAGAAACTCTACCTACAGACGTGTTTTTTACGGAGGCCAGGATAATGAAATTATTTATGATATTAATCTGAAAATGGGTAAGTTCAGTGCTTTCGGACAGGTAAGCCGGTCATATCTGAATGAGAAACTTAGCCTCTCTTTTGGACTGAGGACTGATTTAAACAATTACTCTTCTTCAATGTCAAATCCTGTAAAACAACTCTCTCCAAGATTTTCGGCCTCTTATGCGCTAACTGACAAAATGAATCTTAATTTCAATACAGGCCGCTATTATCAGCTTCCACCATATACTGCACTTGGTTTCTCCAATAAAAATGGATTATTCATAAATAAACAGAACAATTTAAGTTATATATCAGTTGATCATTTTGTAGCCGGGATTGAGCTGATACCTTCTGAAAATTTTCAGATAACACTTGAAAGTTTTTACAAGAATTACCAGAATTATCCATTTTCAGTAAGAGATTCAGTTCCATTGTCAAGCAAGAGTGCCGGTTATGGCATATTTGGCGATGAAGAACTGGTGTCTGAATCAAAAGGGAGAGCTTATGGAGTAGAACTTCTGGGGCGGATTAAAGAGTTTAAAAAGATCAACCTTGTATTTTCTTATACTTATGTGAGAAGTGAATTCAGAGGTTTGGACTCACGAATGATCCCATCCTCGTGGGATAATAAACATATCATTAATCTGACTGCGACAAAGAAATTTGAATTTAACTGGGATCTGGGCTTAAAATGGAGATTTGTGGGCGGAGCCCCATATACACCTTTTGATTATGAAAAGTCTTCATATAAAACTGCGTGGGATGCTCAGGGACAGGGTTATCTTGATTATTCAAGGTTCAATTCATTAAGGCTAAAAGCGTTTCATCAGTTGGATCTGAGAATTGACAAGCAATATTTTTTTACAGGATGGTCCTTCATGCTATATGTCGATGTACAAAATGTTTATAATCATAAAGCCGACCAGCCTGCACTCCTCATTAAAGAATCGGAAAGTAACGGGTTTTCTGTTACAGATCCGGAAAATCCCTTGAAGTATTCGCTTAAATATATTGATAATGAATCAGGTACTGTATTGCCTACGGTTGGTGTTATTATTGAATTTTAAGTTCAAAATATTATGAGCAGATTAATTTTTCTTTTAATGATCTTCATAACAGGGTCATGTTCCTCGTGGAAGATAAAAAATCTTCAGTCTGAGTCAGAGCAAATAATTGTAATTAACTCAAACATTGACGGTAAGGGTCCGGAAATCACCCTTGAATTTTACAAGGGTAAGTCGTTTTATTACCCGTTAATGGCAGTATGGATTGAGGATGAATCAGGCCTTTATATTCAGACACTGTTTGTGCCTGAATCTGTAGCAACAGGTATTTTTAAATATGGAAAGCAGGCCAAAAATAAATGGATTCCTGCACCCAGGAGAGCTCCCCAAACACTTCCTTACTGGTCGCATAAACGAGGAGTTGTTGCTTCAGATGGGCTTTATATGCCTGAACCTGAAAATCCGGTTGCGGATGCTTATACAGGAGCAACCCCGGTAAAAAGTTTTGTTCTTCAATCAAGGGCCGATAATGAACTGCCTGATAAGTTCAGGCTTCTCTTTGAAATAAACCAAAACTGGGACTGGAATGAGCATTGGACAAATGACAAATTTCCTGAGGATGAGAACTATAAATGCTCCTGTCAACCTGCAGTTGTTTATGAAGCATTAATTAACACCATGTACCCGGAAAGGTCATATTTAATGAAACCGATAGGTCATAGTCATTATTCAGGCAAGACGGGAGAGCTTTTTCCCGATTTAAGTTCTCTGACAACTGCCTTACAGATAGCTGACTCAATAGTAATAAGATTAAAATTAGCTAAGGGAGATTCTCAACTGCCTTAATAAAATTAACTGGATTCCTTGTTATAATTAGCTTTTCATAAGGTTTCTTACTTGTCTCTTCAGGAAAATCTGCAAGGATTATTTTTTTTATCATTAAAGATTTTCCGATGTTGTTGAAGTATCCGATCTTTTTTTCAGCAAAATCAAAAGAGCTTGAATTAATAACAAGATATTCAAAAGGCTTTATTTTGTAAATCTCAATGACTTCGGAAGCAGGAAGTACACCACCCGTAAAAATTACATCGAACCCTCTTTTTTTCAGTATATATTTATAAAAGAGGAAGTTGTTGTCAGTGAGATTATCTGAAGTGTTGATCATTGCAACTGCAGGTCCTGGTTTTGCTGTTTTGAGCTTAAGATTATAATCCTCAATAATGATAATCTGTTTAATTGTGTTTCTGACAAACTGTTCCTGTGCTCTTGAAAGGCTCCCTGTTTGCCAGAGGATTCTTGCTTTTTCGAGCAGGGGATACATAAACCTGCAGTAAGCTTCTTCAATACCCTGATTTTTGATGAAAGGTAACAGAGCTTCTTTAAATGACTCTTCATTGAATCTGATAGCTGACATAAGAATTTTTCCAGGTTGAAAATCCTTATCTAGCTCATCATGCTGGCTGCTGATGGTCATCACCTTCTGTGTGAGTTCATCTTCATTTAACCTGGCAATCTTGGATATTTTATATCCGTTACGGTTAAGGTATGCGACATTAAGAATTTTCTTGAGCTCTGTTTCGCTATAGGTCCTGATGTTTGAATCAGTTCTGTCGGGCTCAAGTATCTTATACCTTTTTTCCCAGATTCTTATGGTATGTGCTTTTATACCCGAAAAATTCTCAAGATCTTTAATTGAAAATACATTTCCCCCTTCTTCCATAACTTTAGCTTTTAGTCTCTATTAATTTCGGTTATCGCTGTCTTAAGATAGTAAACACCTGGGGAGCAGAATTGTTTACTTAACTATTATCATTCTTTAAATTTATGTTAAATAGCATTAACTGCATAAATCCTTCCCGAATCGCAGCAGTGAAAAAACCGAAAATAACAAAATTCTTTTATTCAGATTCTTCAACCAATATTTTTTTTACAATTCTTGCTCCGTCACTGAAAAGAATGTTAACCAGATACATTCCTCTTTTTGGATTATCAAGGGCAATTGTGGCTGATTGTTGAGGGTTTTTATATTGAACTCTGAAAATATCCTGGCCAATAATGTTGGTGATCTTAATAAAAGAGATTTCCCTGTCGGTTTTGATTGTAAAAATATTATTCCTTACCGGAACAGGATAAATAGTGATATTTGGATTAGGCGCATCTCTAAAGATATCATTATGAGAAGAATATCCGGCAATTTTAGTAGTATCCTTCTGAGCCTGAAGAGTTAAAGCAAAGATAATAGTAAATATTAAGAGTAAACTCTTCTTCATAAATGCCTGTTTATTTAATAGATTCTCTATCAAAAATTATGCAAAAGTAAGAATTATTATGTAAAATGTTCCAAAAGCATATTAGCCTTGACCAGATCATCGGGAGTGTCAATACCGATATTTTCCCACAGAGTAACGGCAGTCCTTATCCGGTAGCCGTTTTCAAGCCACCTGTTTTGTTCAAGTGATTCGGCAATCTCAAGCTGACCGGGTGCCAATAACGTTATCTTTTTAAGTATATCTGTCCGGTATGCATAAAGACCAATATGTTTGTAATAAACGTGTTTTTTCGACCAGTCAATTTTCTCAACATCCCTTATATATGGAATTGCAGCCCGGCTGAAATAAATAGCATCTCCTTCAGTGTTAATAATTACTTTTGGCTGGTTCGGATTAAAAATATCCTCTCCGGTTTCACATTTTCTTATCAGTGTAGCTATCTCCACGTTTTCTCCGGTGAAGCATTTAATAAGCAGTTCGATCTGTTCAGGTTTAATAAAAGGTTCATCGCCCTGAATGTTTATTGCAATATCAACCATTTTGCCTGTATCCTCAGCTATTTTTGAAACGGCCTCTGCGCAGCGATCAGTTCCACTCCGATGATCGGGTGATGTCATAATTGCTTTTCCACCAAAGTTTAATACAGTATCATATATCCTGCTGTCGTCTGTGGCAACATAAACAAGATCGAGGGACTTTCGGGCCTGTTCAAAAACTCTTTGTATCATCGGCTTTTTTCCGATGAGAGCAAGAGGCTTTCCAGGGAACCTCGTTGATTTGTATCGTGCAGGTATTATACCGGCAAAAAGTAATTGTGAATCTGTTTTCATTTTGCTAATTTACGAAAAATGAATTTCCCAATGTTTTAAAAAAACCTTAAATTCGCAGGATTGTTTAACAGGAAATGAAAGATCTGCAAAATATTAAGCAAAGATTTGGAATAATCGGCAACTTTGAAGGACTTAACCGTGCAATTGATATTGCTGCCCAGGTTGCTCCGACCGATCTTTCGGTACTCATTACCGGAGAAAGTGGGGTTGGCAAAGAGATATTTCCGCAGGTAATTCATAGTTACAGTGCCAGGAAACATGGTCAGTACATCGCGGTTAACTGTGGTGCAATACCTGAAGGGACAATCGATTCGGAACTTTTTGGTCATGAAAAGGGATCATTTACAGGTGCAACAGATAGCAGAAAAGGATATTTTGAAGTAGCTGACGGAGGTACAATTTTCCTTGATGAAGTGGCGGAATTACCATTGTCCACCCAGGTTCGTCTCCTCAGGGTGCTGGAAACAGGTGAATATATAAGGGTTGGCTCCTCCAAAGTTCAGAAAACAAATGTCAGGGTTATTGCTGCAAGTAACATTGTTATACCTAAGGCAATAGACACCGGGAGATTCAGAGAAGATCTTTTTTACCGACTTAATACTGTTCCGATAAAAGTTCCGGCATTAAGGGAAAGAGGGGAGGATATCTTTCTTCTTTTCAGGAAATTCGCTGTTGATTTTGCGGAAAAATACAGGATGCCTGCAATAAGACTTGATTCCGAAGCGAAAAATCTTCTTCTTAATTACGCGTGGCCGGGGAATGTCAGACAACTTAAAAATATTACGGAACAGATTTCAATAATTGAAGGCGAACGGGAAATTACTGCTCCGATACTTAATAATTATCTGCCTGTTTACGGAGGCATTAAGCTTCCTGCTATTATAAAAAAGGAGGATGAGAAATCTTTTTCCTCTGAAAGAGAAATACTGTATAAGGTCCTTTTCGATATGAAAAATGACATGAATGACCTTAAAAAGCTTGTTTTTGACCTGATAAGGCGGGGAGAGGTGAATGTGAATCTAAAAGAGTCTGACTCAAGGGTCATTAAGAATCTTTTCAGAGAAGCTGATGAACGAGCAGGTGGAGCTACTTCTGCCGAAGTTCC
This sequence comes from Bacteroidales bacterium, assembly GCA_021371855.1. GTDB lineage: Bacteria > Bacteroidota > Bacteroidia > Bacteroidales > VadinHA17 > LD21. The sequence goes on from JAJFVL010000049.1 coordinate 138,957, forward strand.
TTCTGTTGATTTTCAGACACATAGTACCAGAAAAGATATACAGGACACTGAAGAAATAATTGAAGAATCGCTCTCTCTTGCCGACAAAGAGGCAGAAATGATAAAAATGGCTCTTGAAAAATTTCACGGAAAAAGAAAATTTGCAGCGAAGGAACTGGGTATCTCGGAAAGAACCCTTTACAGAAAGATCAAAGAGTATGGAATTGAATCATAGTAAAAATGTCAGACAACCAGCCTGCGGGCTTTTTATTGTTTTGCTTATTGTCGGGGCTGCAATCTTAAATAGTTGCAAGGTCTCATATTCATTTTCCGGTGCAAGTATCTCTCCCGCCGTGAAGACATTTAGTGTACAGTATTTTCAGAACAGGGCTCCTCTTGTGCAACCGGGTTTAAGTCAGAATTTAACTGATGCTCTGATTGATAAATGTAAAGCTCAGACTAACCTTAAATATATCACCGGTATTGGCGATGCAAGTTTCGAAGGAGAAATTACTGATTACAGCACTCGTCCGCAAACTGTGGCAGCCGATGCCCAGGCAGCCACGAACAGGTTTACTATCACGGTAAAAGTTAAGTTCGTAAATGTTACTGACCCGGAGCTTTGTTTCGATCAGTCATTTTCGAGATATGCTGATTACGATAGCAGCCTCGACCTCAGCCAGGTTGAAGCAGAGCTCTCAACATCAATTATTGAAATGATCGTGGAAGATATCTTCAATAGAGCTTTCGTTAATTGGTAACAGAACCCGGTCATGAACAGAAACGATTTTTTAAATCTGATTGAGGACACTGTTTCATTTGACCGTCAAATGATTGGAGAGGTTTATGAATTGATTGATATTTTTCCCTATTTCCAAAGTGCCCATATGCTGTTGTTAAAAGGATTGCAGGATAATGATGATGTGAAATTTGAAAATCAGCTCAGGAATTCTGCGATTCACATTGCTGACAGGGAGATGTTATATTATTTTCTGAGAACAAAAACTTCAGCGGGAACCGCACAAATCCAGGACAAACAGAATATACCTCAACCGGATTCCACTGCTTTTGATAATCAGCAAACTGTTATTGAATCTGCAAAAAACAGCAACTTTCTTATTGATGAGTTTGAGAAAAGTTCAGGAGAAATGAAACAAAGTGAGAAGACTGATCCTGATCATCATGGTCAGGGCCATCCAATACTGGTCTCAAGTGAATCGGACAATGAGGAATCTTCAGGAGTAATGCTTATTGCAGATGATGAAGCCTCTTCTTCTGAAAACAAAATCATATTCATGGACCCCGGATTTTCAGGCGGGGAACATGCTGACCTTCTTGAACTCGATGCAGAGCGATCTTCGTCAGACATGTCTGATGAAGGTTTCCCGGACCTTACAGAGGGGGATTCCACAGAAAAGATCCATGGAAAGCAATGGCAGTCTGAGCTTATTGATAAATTCATTATTGAAAATCCAAGGATTGAACCAAACAGGGAAAAATCAAATCAGCCTGTTGTGGATATTTCAAAGCCGTTTATTGAAGAAGAGGGAAGCTTTGTCACAGAAACCCTTGCAAAAATATACCTTAATCAGGGTTACTATTCAAAGGCTATAGATATTTATGAGAAATTAAGTTTGAAATTTCCAGAAAAAAGCAGTTACTTTGCATCTCAAATTGAAAAAGTTAAAGGATATCTAAAATAGTAAGCAGATGGGAATTTATATTTTTGTTTCAGTATTAATAATAATAGCTTGTATTTTTCAGGTTATGATTGTTCTGGTTCAGAACTCAAAAGGAGGAGGTTTGGCTGCTAATTTTACTTCAGCAGGTCAGTCAATGGGGATCCGTAAAACTGCTGATTTCCTTGAGAAGTCCACATGGACGCTTTGTGCTGCAATATTACTACTTTGTGTTGTTGCAACAGCAACAATACCCCGCGGAGAAACTGCTGCAAAGTCGAGGTTAGAGAACCAGATTCAGAATGCTGTTGATCCGAATGCAATACCAACGCTTCCGACAGCTGTTCCTCCGGCAACTACTACCCCTGCTGGTAATGAGGATCAACCTGCGAAATAGAATAAATAGAATGAGATATTTTAAAAAGTGTCAGTTTGTCACATGCTGACACTTTTTTATTTTACAACTAAAGCATTGTAACTTAAAAACATGTGAGTGAATTTTATTTTATTTTCAGGAATATTGTCAGTCGGATGCATTTAAAATGTCCTGAGTTAATCCAAAATGGCATTTTATTAAATTTGGCATAGAATGTGTTCGGAAAGAAAGTCAGAAAACAATGTTTAACTTTAAAACCAGTATAAAATGACACAAATAAAAGGAAAAATTTTAGCAGGTAAGGTTCTTGTAAAACCAAATGAAGCTGAAGAAAAAACTGCAAGTGGAATAATCATTCCTGATTCTGCAAAGGAAAAACCGCGCCAGGGTAAGGTAATCCTTGTTGGTGCTGCAAAGAAAGATGAAGAAATGGAAGTAAAGAAAGGTGATGTCGTTCTTTATGGAAAATATGCCGGTCAGGAACTTACAATTGACGGTGAGGATTATCTCCTGATTTCGCAGTCAGATGTTCTTTTTATAGCTTAATTTACTTAAAATACATAAAATCATAACAATATGGCAAAAGAGATTAAATTCAATATTGATGCACGCGCCCTTCTTAAAGAAGGTGTCGATCAGTTAGCTGATGCAGTAAAAGTGACACTTGGTCCTAAAGGACGTCATGTTGTCCTTGAGAAAAAATTCGGAGCTCCCCAGATCACTAAAGATGGTGTAACTGTTGCTAAAGATATCGAACTGTCAGATCCATATATGAATATGGGTGCACAGATGGTTAAGGAAGTTGCTTCAAAAACCGGCGATATTGCCGGTGACGGTACAACAACTGCAACAGTGCTTGCTCAGGCTATCATTAACACAGGTCTTAAGAACATAACTGCAGGTGCAAACCCTATGGATATTAAAAGGGGTATTAACAAAGCAGTGGAAGCTGTTGTTGAAAATCTGAAATCGCAGGCACAGGTTATCGGTGACGATCTTGGCAAAATTGAACAGGTTGCAAGAATTTCAGCCAATGATGACCAGGAAATAGGAAAGCTCATAGCTGAAGCAATGGGTAAGGTTAAAAAAGAAGGGGTTATTACTGTTGAAGAATCTAAAGGAACAACAACCTCTGTTGAAGTTGTTGAAGGGATGCAATTCGACAGGGGATATATTTCTGCCTATTTTGTAACCGATGCGGAGAAGATGGAAGCAGATCTCGAAAATCCATATATCCTTATTTATGACAAGAAGGTTTCCACTATGAAAGACATGCTTCCTATTCTTGAAGCAACAGCACAGACAGGACGTCCTCTGTTGATTATATCGGAAGATGTTGAAGGTGAAGCTTTGGCAACTCTTGTTGTAAACCGTCTGCGTGGTTCTCTCAGAGTATGTGCTGTAAAGGCTCCCGGATTTGGCGACAGAAGGAAAGAGATGCTTGAAGATATCGCTATCCTTACAGGTGGAACAGTAATTTCAGAAGAAAAAGGTCTGAAACTTGAACATGCAACTCTTGAGATGCTTGGTACAGCTGAAAAAGTTACAATTAATAAAGAAAACACAACAATTGTAAACGGTGCCGGCGAAAAAGATATGATCAAAGCACGTGTAGGTCAGATCAAACAACAGATGACCACTACTACATCTGATTATGATAAAGAAAAATTGCAGGAACGTCTTGCCAAACTGGCAGGTGGAGTTGCAGTTCTTTATATCGGAGCCGCTTCTGAAGTTGAGCTGAAAGAAAAGAAAGACCGCGTTGATGATTCACTGCACGCAACACGTGCCGCAATTGAAGAAGGCATTGTTCCAGGTGGAGGCGTTGCATATATCCGTGCGATAAAAGTTCTTGAAGGACTTAAAGGAGACAACGAAGATCAGACAACAGGTATCGAAATTGTAAAACGTGCTATCGAAGAGCCATTGCGTCAGATTGCCGTTAATGCAGGCCAGGAAGGCGCTGTTGTTGTTCAGAATGTCAAAGCAGGAAAGGGTGATTACGGCTACAATGCTCAGACAGATAAATATGAGAAATTAATGGCTGCCGGAGTTATTGATCCTGCTAAAGTAACCAGGGTTGCTCTCGAAAATGCTGCTTCTATTGCAGGTATGTTCCTGACCACAGAAACCGTTATTGTAGATGTAAAAGAAGAGCATCCGGCTATGCCACCGCAAGGTATGGGCGGCGGAATGCCAGGAATGATGTAAAATCCAACTGATTTTATTTAATAAATAGCCCTTCATCGATCAGGTGAAGGGCTTCTCTTTTTATATAAAGGCGATAATTTTATATATTTGCACCTGATTTAAACCAACCTGATTGTATGGACAATATCCGTAATTTTTGCATTATAGCTCATATTGACCATGGCAAGAGCACGCTGGCCGACCGTTTACTGGAAAAGACCAATACAATTACCGAACGGGAGTACCAGGCTCAGATTCTTGACAACATGGACCTTGAAAGGGAGAGAGGCATTACAATAAAGAGTCATGCAATTCAGATGGAATATTTCTATGACAGTAAAAAGTATCTGCTGAATCTTATTGACACACCCGGGCATGTCGACTTTTCTTATGAGGTGTCGCGATCAATTGCTGCATGCGAAGGAGCTTTACTTGTAATTGATGCTTCCCAGGGAATACAGGCACAAACAATTTCAAACCTCTATATGGCTATTGACCATAATCTTGAAATCATTCCTGTACTGAATAAGATGGATATGGCAAGTGCCATGCCTGAAGAGGTTAAGGATCAGATTGTTGATCTTGTCGGATGCAAAAGGGAAGACATAATTGAAGCAAGCGGTAAAACAGGAATGGGAGTGGAAAGAATACTCCGTGATATTGTTAATCGTATTCCCCCGCCATCAGGTGATCCAGTGGCCCCTCTGCAGGCTCTGATATTCGATTCGATCTTCAATTCGTTCAGAGGTATTATCGCTTATTTTAAAATAGTTAGCGGGACGATAAATTCAGGCGATAAGGTCAAATTTGTAAGTACTGGACATGAATATAATGCTGAAGAGATCGGAGTTTTAAAGCTAAAAATGTCACCCCGCGATAAATTAAGTGTTGGCGATGTGGGGTATATTATCTCAGGAATAAAGAACTCTGCTGAAGTTAAGGTCGGCGATACTATTACCAAGGTAAAGAATCCTTGCGAAAAAGCAATTTCAGGATTTGAGGATGTTAAACCTATGGTGTTTGCAGGTCTCTATCCTGTAGATGCTGACGAATATGAAGATCTGAGAATTTCTATAGAAAAATTACAATTGAATGATGCATCCCTGACATTCATTCCCGAATCATCTGCAGCTCTGGGATTCGGGTTCAGGTGTGGTTTCCTGGGTTTACTTCATATGGAGATTATCCAGGAACGTCTCGACAGGGAGTTTGACATGGATGTGATTACTACGGTGCCCAACGTTTCTTATAAAGTATATACTACAAGAGGAGAGGAGATTGATGTTCATAATCCGTCGGGATTGCCTCCTGTTACCAATATTGACCGTATTGAGGAGCCCTATATTGTTGCACAGGTAATAACCCTGTCGGAATATGTAGGATCAATAATGAAACTTTGTATTGATAAAAGAGGGGTACAGAAGGATCAGGTTTACCTTACACGCGACAGGGTTGAATTAACATTCGAGATGCCTCTGGCAGAAATTGTTTTTGATTTTTATGATAAGTTGAAAAGCATTTCAAAAGGATACGCATCCTTTGATTATTATTACACTGCTTATCAAAGGGCTGATCTTGTAAGGCTCGATATCCTGCTGAACGGAGAAATGGTGGATGCCCTTTCAACTCTGATTCACAGAGGCCATGCTGTAGATTTTGGACGTAAAATGTGTGTTAAACTGAAAGAGCTTATACCACGTCAACAGTTTGATATAGCAATACAAGCTGCTATCGGGGCCAAAATTATTTCGCGCGAAACGGTAAAGGCAGTAAGGAAAGATGTGACAGCCAAATGTTACGGTGGTGATATTACCAGGAAGAGAAAACTGCTTGAAAAGCAGAAGAAAGGGAAAAAGCGGATGAGACAGGTCGGAAATGTTGAAGTTCCACAACAGGCATTCCTTGCAGTTCTGAAGCTTGACTGAGCCGGTTTGCCGGTTTAATCTTTTATATGTAGAGTTGTATTATTAAGGCCTGGACAACCTTTTCAGAAGATGAGTTTATATCCTTTTCCGTGAATATTTAATATTTTGACCGAAGGATCATTCCCGAAATATTTTCTCAGGCGCGTAATATATACATCCATGCTCCTTGCATTAAAATAATTATCATCTATCCATATTGATTTTAATGCAAAATTTCTTTCAAGTGTTTTGTTCCCATACTGACATAGTAACTCAAGCAACTCAGATTCCTTCGTTGTAAGTTTTGTCTGCTGGTCATTGAAAATCAGTAATCTCTTTAAAGGATTGAAGGAATAACTGCCAATCTTATAGATTCCTTCTTGTTTATTTACAGAAGTGGTGACAGTTCTTCTGAGGATTGCCTCGATACGGTAAATCAGTTCTTCCATTGAAAATGGTTTCGTGATATAATCGTCAGCCCCCGATTGGAATCCTTCAATAATATTTTCTTTCTGATTTTTTGCAGTAAGAAAAATTATGGGCACATCCTGATTTGTTGCACGAATCTTTTTTGAAAGGGTGAGTCCGTCCATTTCGGGCATCATAATATCCAGAATGCAAAGAGCGAATGACTCTTTGTTGAATGCTTCAAGAGCCTCGACTCCGTTAATATAAAGGGAGGTATCATAGTTCTTGGCATCAAGGTAGTTTTTTAACAAAATACCCAGATTACTGTCATCTTCGGCAAGAAGAATCCTGATATTACTCATCGCTTTTAGTTTTATAAATGGTACAATGAACGCCGAATTTTAAAGTTGTGTGTTGAATATAATGTATGCATCTGCAATCTATTTTAATCAGTTTTGAGGAAGAAAAATAGTGAATTTTGTTCCTTTATTAATCTGGCTTTCGACTTTAATTGTCCCGTTATGCTCATAAACAACCTTTTTGACATAGCTTAATCCAAGTCCAAATCCTTTAACATTATGAATATTTCCCATGGGTACGCGATAGAATTTGTCAAAAATTCTTGTAGAATTTTCTTTACCGATTCCGATACCTCTATCTTCAATTGTAATTGAAATACCTTTTTTAACATTTCGGGTTGAGATAGTCACATAAGGTTTGTTTTTGGAGTATTTAATTGCATTATCGATAAGATTTGATATTACATTAAGAAAATGAACTTCATCAACCATAGCAAGAGACAGGGAGGCATGAAAATCTGTTTCGATCAGGCCCTCCCGATTTCTGATCTGCAGGCTGAAATTTTCAATTGCTTTTTCTATAATGTCATGAACATCCAACTCAACCATTTTGAGTTTCATTTTCATTCTCTCAAATATAGCCATCTGAAGCACTTTCTCAACATGGAATTTGAGCCGTAAGCTTTCATCTGAAATGATTTTTGCAAGATTATCTATATTTTTATTCTTGTTGTCGATTGTCTTATCGGCTAGCATTTCAGAGGCCAGCGATATTGTGGCAATCGGAGTCTTAAGCTCGTGAGTCATATTATTAATGAAATCATTCCTTATTTCTGACATCTTTTTTTGTCGGAAGATCCCGATAAAAGTAACCGTGGAAAGGAAAAGGAGCATCAGTGCAAAAATCAAGGATAAAAAACCGAGATTTCCTATTTTTTTAAACTTGTAATGTTGTTCCTGGAGACAATATAATACAATCTGATTCTGGCTTGGGACAGGGTCATTTGGGAAAAGCTGAATGATAAATTTATTTACCTCAGGATTATTTGTAAAACCAGGAGTTTTCCATATGTTTCCTAGTCGCCCCGACCTTATTGCAAATTCAAAATCGAGGTATATCCCTACATTATTAAGGGCTGTTCTGATTTGATGATTAAGATCTTCAGGATTGATCCTTTCCCTGATGTCAGGAGTGTTACGGAGAATTTTTTCCATAATGTTTTCAAGGGAAATCACCTTATTGCTGAACCTTCCGTATACTTCCGAGTTCGTGATTTGGGATGATGGCTCAGAGGTTTCATCTCCTGAAAAGGGGGAAGTATCCTCTGCAGTGATAAAAATTTTATGACCAGCACTGGTTATTGCTATAGGATTATCAGGATTATTAAGACCATACATATTAAGAAGCTCCAGATTGTGTTGGTATCCCTTAAGTTTTCTTGCCAGTGGAGAATTGGAGGGAACAATAGCTGTAACTGAATCGGTTGATGCAGGATCAATTTCATTAACTATATTTTTTATCAGTTCCTTTTCCTCAAGATCCAGAGCAACTGACTCAAGCGCTTTGTTTGCAAGGTAACGGAACTGCTGGTCGGTAATATTGATTGCATTCCGGATCCAATATAGTTGTATAAGGATGAGCCCTGAAATGGCCAGAAAAAAAAAGATGGCCAGTAATACAATAGTTTTACGCTTCATACTGATACAAAAATACTTGTATATATTAACATTTCCAATCTTTAACTTTCATTAACAGTAGTTGTGATTCTGAGCAGGATTCAACAGGATAACCTGAAATTAAAAAAAGATAAAGAATTTTAACATTATATTAAAATATTGTTAATATTCAACTATTTAAAGAAAAATATTTTTTTATTTCACAAAGTGTAAATACCTTTGTAAAGGATTTGGCATGATATTTGAATCAAAGGATATAGGGTTTTTTTCATAGATTAGGTTAGTTTTAGGGTTATTAAGGAAAAGAGGCTGCTTTTTTAAAGCAGCCTCTTCATTTTTATAATATCATATGAGAATAATAAAAGAATGGATTGTCTGCTTAAAAAGCAGATTCATAACATGTCGTTAATATCATTTAATAAGTTTTATGACCTTTATGATATCAGGATTTTTCTCTTTTGCTGCGTTATAAAGATGTTTTTTGATCCGGCTGGCTTTTTCCCTTTTAAGCCATGATAGATTAATAATAAAGGGAGCCCTGTTCTTAAACCGTATCAATATCTTATTTTGTCTGTGCGACATGACAATCTCCTTAATATCGGCCCAGTTGAACGATCGTTCCTTTGGATATAAAATTCCATACCGGAACTCAATCCTGTCAGCATTGATTGAAAAAAACAGATTTTTTCTTTTAATTGTTGCGAAAGCAGCTATAATTGAAACAACCAGACAAATTGCATAGGGAGCTATAGCAAGAGTAGGCGAAATGCTCTTCTCTCCTAAAATGAAGTTTTGAAACAGTACGTACGAACCAGCAATAAAAAATATCCCGGCAAATATCCATAAAAGGATATTTCTTCCTTTTGAAGAATCCTCTTCCGATAAATTGTAATATAAATCTTCCATAGCTATTGGATTAAGTACTTTAAATTCTTATCCTTAAGATTATTAGTGTCCACATTGAATACTGCACTTACTGATTCGATCTCTCTCAGGCCTGAGGTAATACTTTCAACATTATTTTCATTTTCGGGATTTTGTACCTTAAAAATGTAATCAACATTTTTAAGTTTTTTCAGGAGGAATGCTTTACCGGAACGGTTTGAGGTTAAGCTGAACAAAATATCCGGAGCCATAGTTACATCAGCGAATCTGCTGAATGTCAGTTCAGATCCGTTATCTTCAGTGATTTTCACAGGAAGGACGTTCTTAAGTGAAATCCTGAATTTTTTATTTATTGAAAGTGAAAGTTTGTAATCGGGTTCAGCCGATACAATTCCAAAAAAGATAAACTCATCTTCGTGGCTAACACTGAGTTGTAACCGTGTGATTTTTCGCAAACTCTTCATCTTCCTTCACCTTTCCAAGTAAAGTTAGATAAAAAGAGAGAATAAAACGAATTAATTACAATTATCTCTCAAACTTTTCCATGCCTGGCTTGAAGCTTCCTGTTCAGCCTCTTTCTTTGAGGATCCCTGGCCTACTCCAAATTCTTTCTTATCAATGATCAGGGTAGTGGAGAAAATGGATTTTTTCTGATCGAAATCATATTCTTCGTTATACTTGAATATAAGATTTGACTTATGTTTTTGCACCCATTCAAAAACAAGACTTTTATAATCAGTGTCAGTACTGACAATTTGATTCAGATCGAGGTATTTACTGAATACACTTTTAATAAAGAGTTTTTTTGTTTTCTTAAATCCTTTGTCAAGAAAGACCGAACCGATAAGGGCCTCGAGTGCATCACCGTACAGATTCTTAGTGGGACGTACCGAACTGACATTGCTGACGAGGATTTTATTTATTCCCATTGATACGGCAAGCTGGTTAAGTACCTCCCTGTTTACGATTCGTGACCGGATTTTTGTCATGAAGCCTTCACTGGCATCAGGGAATTTTTCGAAGAGATAATCTGAAAGGATTGCTTCAAGGACAGCATCTCCGAGATATTCAAGCCGTTCATTGTTAACCTTTTTGCCATTGGGAAGGGTTAATGTTGCTGACCGGTGGATAAAAGCTATTTCGTAAAGTTTAAGATTTCCCGGTCTGAAACCCAACATCTTTTTTAAACGCGAACCAAATTCCCGTTTATCAAGAACATATGTACCATTTATTCTTTTCCGGAAGAATGACACTAAATCTCCGCTTTTTTAATGAGTACCGACGCATTATGGCCGCCAAATCCAAAGGTATTGCTGATCGCAAAATTTACTTTTCTGTTTTGGGCCTTGTTGAGCGTCAGGTTCAGCTTTTGATCAATAACCGGATCGGGAACTTTGAAATTAATGGTAGGAGGAACGATATCATGAATAACAGACATAATGCATGCAATTGCTTCAATGGCACCTGTAGCTCCCAGAAGGTGACCCGTCATTGATTTGGTCGAACTGATATTAAGTTTATATGCATGTTCTCCAAAGACATTTAATACAGCTTTAAGTTCTGCAGTGTCACCGATAATAGTTGCTGTTCCATGCACATTTATGTAATCGACATCTTCAGGTTTTATGCCAGCCTCTTTAATACAAAGATTCATTACATTACTTGCGCCAAGGCCTTCCGGATGTGGAGCAGTAAGATGATAAGCATCGGCCGTAAGTCCGGTTCCGGCTATTTCGGCATAAATCCTGGCTCCCCTGGCTTTGGCATGTTCAAATTCTTCAACAATAAGGGCCCCTGCACCTTCACCTAGAACAAATCCATCACGGGTCAGATCAAAAGGACGGGATGCAGTCTGAAATTCATCATTATTGGTAGAAAGCGCCTGCATTGAGTTAAATCCTCCAATTCCTGGCTCGTTGATAGCAGCTTCAGAACCTCCGGTGACAAATACATCAGCTTTTCCCAACCGGATATAATTTACTGCATCAATAATTGAATTTGTGGAAGAGGCACATGCGGAAACAGTTGCAAAATTAGGGCCTCTGAAACCGTATTTTATTGATATTGATCCGGCCGCAATGTCACCAATCATTTTTGGGATAAAGAAGGGGCTAAAGCGAGGCGAACCATCACCAAGAACATATCCTTTGATGGCTTGATGAAAGGTTTCAATTCCGCCTACACCTGAAGCCCAAATAACTCCAACCCTGTCCTTGTCAACAGTGTCAAGGTTCAAACCTGAATCAACTATTGCTTCTTCAGAAGCAATAAGTGCGTACTGTGAATATAAATCAAGTTTGTTTGCCTCTTTCCTGTCAAAATACTTTGCAGAGTCGTAGTTTTTTAATTCACAGGCAAATTTGGTTTTAAATTTTTCAGTATTAAAATGGGTAATCATGGCGGAGCCACTTACCCCATTTTTTAATCCTTCCCAATATTCGTGCAAATTATTGCCTAAAGGAGTCAGTGCTCCAAGGCCTGTTACTACAACTCTTTTCATAAATAATTTTTTACAAATGCAAACTATTTCGCATTTTCCTCAATGTACTTGATTGCATCACCAACAGTACCAATGGTTTCTGCCTGATCGTCTGGAATTCCGATATTGAATTCCTTTTCAAACTCCATGATTAACTCAACAGTGTCAAGAGAGTCTGCACCCAAATCATTTGTAAAACTGGCTTCCGGAGTTACTTCTGATTCGTCTACTCCAAGTTTATCAACTATAATTTCTTTTACTCTTGTGGCAATGTCCGACATAATAATAAATTTTAATTAATATTAATTTTTGAACCATGCAAAGAAATATATTTGTACTATATTTTTCAAGAGATTTGATGTTTTTTTATTTATGCTACAGTTTAACGTGTTGATAATTAGAAAAATAATCTTATTTTAAGAAGCTATTTAAAATAATTGACAAAAACACTAATTATCATATAATGAGGAATATAGCTATTTTAGCATCTGGTTCGGGGACCAATGCGGAAAACATAATTAAATACTTTTCGAACGCAAAAACTGCAAATGTTAGTCTTGTAATGTCAAATAAGCGTCAGGCAATGGTTCTTAAAAGGGCTGAAGCGCATGGTATAAGAACGGTTTTTTTCGAACGCAATGAATTTTATGTTACCGGAAAAGTCCTTCGTTATCTCGACTTATATAAGATCGATTTTATTGTTCTGGCAGGCTTTTTATGGCTTGTACCTGAAAATATACTAAAGAAATATACTGGAAGGATCATTAATATTCATCCTGCACTCTTACCTTCTTATGGCGGAAAAGGAATGTATGGTGACGTTGTTCACAAAGCTGTAATTGACAATCATGAAACAGAATCAGGGATTACCATTCATTATGTGAATAAATTTTATGACAGCGGAGATATAATTTTTCAGGTACGTTGTAAGGTTGATCCTTCTGACACACCAGATTCACTTGCACAGAAGGTCCATGCCCTTGAGTATGCTCATTATCCAAAAGTTATTGAAGACCTTGTGGTAAAACTACCGGATTTTTCAATCAATGGTCCCGAGGAGACTAAGAACAATTAATTTGTTTATCTCAAACTTAGCTTTATTTTCTTCTGAAACAGGTTCGACCGGAGGCGCCTCAACCTTAAGAGGATCGACTGGTGATCCGTTCCTGTAAAACCTGAAATCGAGGTGTGGACCCGTTGATAATCCGCTGCTTCCGACATAACCTACTATGTCACCCTGTTTAACCAAAGCACCTGCCTTTATGCCATCTCCGAACCGGCTCAGGTGCATATATGATGTTGCGTAAACGCTGTTATGCTGTATCCTGACAATTCTGCCTGATCCGTTTTCTGTGCCTGCCCTTGTGACCCTGCCATCGCCAATAGACATAACAGGTGTCCCTGTCGGGGCAGCATAGTCAACTCCAAAATGGGGTCTGCGTATTCTCAGTATAGGATGCATCCTGCTTGCCGAGAAACGTGAACTTATTCTTGAAAACTTCAGAGGAGCTTTCAGAAAAGCTTTCCTGAGGCTTTTCCCTTCAACATCAAAATATGACTCAGTGCTATCCTGAATAAATGGTATTGCAGTAATTGAAGACCCTTCACTGTTAAATTGAGCTCCATATACCCTGGCAGTACCTAACGACTTATCGTCGATGAACAGTTCTTCATAAATGACTTTAAAGTTATCTCCTTTCTGCAGACCGAAGAAATCAACGGTCCATGAAAAAATTTCAGATAAATCAAAAACCAATGAAGGGGGTAGCCCTCCTGAAATCATGGCATCCCAGAGTGAGGTTTCAATTGTTGACGAAGCATACTTAACTTCCCTTTTAATTTCCTTTTTAAAAGGTGTTATATTTAATGAATCATTGAAACTGAATATGTAGCACGATGTAGGATCATGTTCATATACAAGGTACCTTGCCCTGGCAATACTGTCTTTTTCGCAGAAGAGAATATATTTATTGCCTGACCTGACTTTTCTTACATCAAAAACAGTTGCAGAATTTTTTATTGCCTGATCGATTTCCTGCATACTGACACCATGACTGACAAGAATATCCGACAGGAATCCGTTTGGCTTTATATAGCCTGGAATCAGATCAAAAGAATCGGAAGGGATCCCGTATATAAATGTGGAATCGTTATGTTTTTGATTGGCAGGTGTTTCTGATTTGATCCGAACAATTTCAGAATTTTTCTTCTCCCTGTTATTGCAGGAAACCAGAACAGCTAAAAACGCAATCAGGATTATGGATTTTCTTGGAAAAGTCATCAACTCCTGCAGATTAATTTTTAAATACTATGTTAACGATACGGTTTGGAACAACAATGATATTCGAAGGAGTGCAGCTGGCAATCCATTTCATTGTTCTTTCATCAGCCATAACAACTTTGATGATCTCATCTTTTGCCATGCTTACAGGGAGCTCAATTTTAAATCTCATCTTTCCATTGAATGAAATCGGATATTCAAAAACGTCCTCTTTCATAAAGTCTTCATTGAATTCAGGCCATGGTTCATAGGTTATTGTTCCTTTATGACCAAGCAATGACCACAGCTCTTCACTTATATGCGGTGCGAACGGAGAGAGAATCTGGGTAAACTTATCGGCGGTTTTTAAAGTGACTTTCCCTTTTTTATATGCAAGATTAAGCAATATCATCATTGCCGAGATTGCGGTATTAAAGTTGAGACTTTCAATATCTCCCCCAACTTTCTTAATTGTCTTATGGAGCATTTTCAGAATCTCAGGATCTTCTTCTCCCTCAAATACGTTTTCAGGATTGGAAAAGAAACGGAAAGCTCTTCCAAGGAAACCGTACACACCTTTGACACCATTTTCATCCCACGGTTTCACCACATCGAGAGGTCCCATGAACATCTCGTACAATCTGAGAGAATCTGCGCCATATTTTGAAACCACATCATCGGGATTGACCACATTCCTGAGTGATTTTGACATTTTTGCAACTATCTGCCTCAGGACAGCGCCTGTTTCTTTATGATAGAATTTGCCATCGCGTTCTTCAACAAGGTCGACAGAAACTTTAGCTCCTGCTTCAGTTTCGTAGGCAAAGGCAAGAATCATTCCCTGGTTGAATAATCTTTGATAAGGTTCGTCTGTAGATACTATTCCAAGATCGAATAATACTTTATGCCAGAAACGGCTGTAAAGCAAGTGAAGAACTGCATGCTCGGCACCTCCTATATACAAGTCGACAGGCATCCAGTATTTTTCTTTTGTACTGTCAAAAGGCAGTTTGTCATTTCCCGGATCGATAAAACGGAGGTAATACCAGCACGATCCTGCCCATTGTGGCATTGTATTGGTTTCCCTTCTTCCCTTACGGCCGTTTTTATCAGTTACATTAAGCCACTCGGTGGAATTGGAAAGAGGCGATTCACCGGATGCCCCAGGAAGATATTTCTCAAGTTCAGGCAGCTCCAAAGGAAGCTCGTTCTCATTTAGCAAGGTTATTTCTCCATCTTCCCAATGGATTACAGGGAATGGTTCACCCCAGTATCTCTGCCTGCTGAACAACCAGTCGCGAAGCTTATAATTGACTTTGGATTTTCCGAGATTCTTTGATTCGAGCCATCGTGTAACAAAATCAATACCAGCTTCTTTATTCATACCATTTATATCAATACCGGTCGATTTGTCCGATGAATTGATATATTTCCCGTCTTCTGTCCAGCATTCTTCCCCTTTGAGAATCCTGCTTTTCTGTTCCTGATCAGTAACATCCGGATCCTGGATGCAGACTATCGGTAGCCCGAACTTCTGAGCAAATTCAAAGTCTCTGGTATCATGTGCAGGGACAGCCATTATCGCACCGGTGCCGTAGCCGGTTAGTACATAATCAGCCACCCATATCGGTACTTTTTTCTTATTTACGGGATTAATTGCATATCTGCCGGTAAAGACACCTGTTTTTTCTTTTGCCAGATCAGTACGGTCGAGTTCTGATTTAAGGGAAGACGCTTTAATATAATCATTTACAATTTTTCTATTTTCACCTGTTGTGATTGCTTCGGTAAGAGGATGCTCAGGTGCAATTACCATGTAGGTTGCGCCAAAAAGTGTATCGGGCCTTGTAGTAAAGACGGTTAAGTCTTTATCAAGCCCTTCAATTTTAAAATCAACTTCGGCTCCGGTCGACCGGCCGATCCAGTTGCGTTGCATATCTTTGATCCCTTCGGGCCAGTCGAGCGTGTCGATACCTTTAAGAAGCCGTTCTGCATAAAGAGGGATACGGAGCATCCACTGTTTAAGGTTTTTCTTTTCAACTCTGTTACCACATTTTTCGTGGGTCCCATCATTCAGTACTTCTTCATTGGCACAGACGATCCGGCATGTCGGGCACCACCATACCTGAGCATTGTCGTAGTATGCAAGTCTTTTGGAATCGATGTAGTTATTTACCTCTTTCTTCCCAAGAGCTGAAACATTTTCAGGTATCTGTAGTTCGGAAACGGGTCTCCCTTTTTGTAGTTTATCGTCAAACCATGTATTGTATAACCGGATGAAAATCCATTGTGTCCATTTAAAATATCCGGGATCGGTGGTGTTGATTTCTTTGTCCCAGTCATAGCTCAGACCGAGTTCTTTTATCTGTCTTCTGAAAGTATCGCAGTTTTTATTTGTAATAATTGACGGATGTGTTCCTGTTTGAATGGCATATTGTTCTGCCGGAAGGCCGAAAGCATCCCATCCCATCGGGTGGAGTACATTAAAACCTTTCATTCTTTTGTATCTGCTGAAGATATCGGTTGCAGTATACCCTTCGGGATGGCCTACATGCAGTCCTGCACCTGAAGGGTAGGGAAACATGTCAAGAGCATAGCATTTTTTCGGATTTGTTAAATCTTCGGGTGTTTTGAAAGTCTTGTTATCTTCCCAGTATTTCTGCCACTTCTTTTCAATTTCGTGAAAATTATAATCCATTTGGTTCCTTATTTTATTCGAATTTATTGGTTTGCAAAAGTAGAAAAACTTTAACAAAAAGTATTAAATAGGTGTTGTAATAGGTTTTATGTTCAAGTAAATTAACAAATAAGTTGTAAAAACGGGCTTTTGGTTATACTTTTGCAGAGTGAAAATGGTCCCGTAGTTCAATGGATAGAATGACAGATTCCGGTTCTGTTGGTTGAGAGTTCGAGTCTCTCCGGGATCACTAAGTAAAATCACACAAAATTAATTAACGAACACAATGAGAGGATATTATAACAGTATCCTCTTCTTTTTTTTCAATCAGAAAAGTAAAAAACAGCCTCTTGCATTAGGGATCAGTTGTCCAAAAAAATCTGCGTAAAAATACCCCGGTGAGGCATAATTCTACCAGGGCATATTTAAAGTAGTATTAAAATATGATTACATGGTTCGCAGTGTATCATGGCCAGAATCATGATCGTTAATACTGCGATGGATCAGATAAATGAACTAAATGATTAAACAGATTGATCAGAAAATAGTATCTGCTAAAACTTATTGTTTTCTCACAAGAAACTCAATTATGGTACTAATCCAAAGTAATTGATATTTAGAATAATGGTTATTAATCTGTAGAATTTTATAAATTTGATTAAACATTTAATTATGTTAAATTAATCCGGGATTGGTATTATTATTAAAGTCCAGAATTATGAAACTTCCATGTTTTACAAAACAAAAAAGGAATGAAAATAATCTTTCAAAACATGGAGGTCCCATCCGACCCTTAAATTAAAAATTCAATACAGATGAATATAAATCATTTCCAACCGGACCACCAGCCGGCGGTGAGCTCAACGAAGTCAATCAGGTGTGGTTCCATACGGCCTTTAAAAATAAATTATATCGGTATGAAAAAATTAATTAAACATTTCACCATTATTCTGATTACAATGTTTCTGATAGTTCAGAATTCCATTGCTCAGGATGATATATTATTCAGGAGGTACTTAATATCTTCCGGAGTGACCGGTATGTATTACGGCATTGCCTTCGATGTTATTTTTGAATTAGATGAAGCGGCAGCTGCAGGTCTTCCTGTAATCACAGCAGGTACTTCTGTCTTAGTGCCATTACTGGTTAACACAGATAGACGTATTGATTACGATGCTTTAGTTCTTCGCGGACATGGCAAGACTATCGGGTGGGCACATGGTTTTGCCCTTTCTACGCTTATAGGTGGAGAAGACGCATGGGCTGGGGATGAGAGTAATAATTATAAGCTTACTGTCGGATTAGGAGCACTCTCAAGTGTTGGGCTGGGAATTCTGGGTAATTCGCTGGCCGCGAATAATAACTGGTCAGAGGGAAGAGTGGAACTTTATCGTCATTACGGATGGGTAATGCCATTTACCGGACTTTGCCTTGCAGGTTCAATCTCGGACGAAGCACGGCTCTTTGGTGCAGCAGATCTTCTTTTTGGTGCCGGAGGTTATCTTATTGCAGATAAAGTTAGTAACAGAAGGGAATTTACCAGAGGTGATGTAAGATCAATGCAGGTTCTTACATTATTAAACACCGGTTTAGGATTTGGAATCATGGCCGATAAAAATGATGATATTAACAGTGAATTTAATAGAACTGATTGGCTTATTCCTGCTATTGGAGCTCTTTCCGGGACATTCATTGGGCAGGCATGGTTGAAAAATGCCAAACTGACACCTCAGCAGGGTTTGCTGACCAGCTATGCTGCTGCAGGAGGTGCAATAATCGGACTTGGGATTGCTCTCATGACAGACTCTTCTGAGGCAACACCTTACTATTTAATACCTTATGCTACCGGACTGGGTGCTTATGCTTATACAGTTGAAAGACTTCGCAAGAAGAACAGCACACAAGCCTATCTGCCTGATAAGCACAAAAACAACTTCAATTTATCTTTTATGCCCCAAAATCTATTTTTGAATAACAAGATTCAACATAACGATTTTTTAGTAAACGGCAGATTAGTTGGAATGCAACCTTTATTTGCTGCTTCATTATCATTCTGACAAAAATATTTTACCTGCAAGACAATGCAAGCCTTTAATTTGCAACTACCTGGATTTTTAAAAGGCTGACTTCCGCTTATGCAAAACATCAGGACCAGTGACCTCTTGCGTGTGAAGCAAGCGCTCTGAACCAACTGAGCTAACGTCCCGTGTGAAGCAATAATAATTATCTGGATCGTAAGTAGTGGTTGAATTTCATGTTGAAAAATACCGGTTTACAGGAATTCAACTATTTCTTCCAGCGACTTTCTTTTTTTCATTAAGGTCTTTTGAAATCCGGGTTTAGGATAACCTAAAGGCATAATTCCGATTATCAGCTCGTTTTCTCCGGGGTTGAGTGCTTCTTTAAGTAAAGTAGGATCGTAAGCTTCAACCCAGCAAGCACCAATGCCTTCATTTTCAGCAGCCAGTATTATATGTGTCATTGCAATTGCAACGTCGGTTTCAATTGAGTTGTATCCGTCGTAACTGCGTTTCCATGCCTGGTCTTTTAATCCAAGTGCCACAAGAATTTGGGGAGCATCTTTAAACCAGTTTCGCTGGTAACAGGCTCTCACCTTTTCAAGCATAGCAGATGAAGATATAACAAGAAATTTCCATGGCTGGTAGTTGCATGCTGAAGGGGCCAGTCTTCCGGCATCGAGAATTTTTTCCAGGATCTCCTTTGGTAAAGGCCGGTCCGGATCATAATTGCGGACGCTTTCACGGGTGTGGATTAATTCTGTAAATTCCATATGCTTAAGTGTTTTATCATTCACGAAAAATAATGATTATGTAAGGGAAATAAAAATAAATTTTAGTTGTATACTACAACTCTCATCTCGAAGCCATTGTGGACCTCTGAATAAAAAATCATTTAATTAAAATTTGGATTATGAAGTTTTTAGAAAACAAAACTATAAATTAGGTGTATCAAAAATCAATTATTTGTTTTCAATGTTTCACTTAACGAAAAAGAAAATATGAATTCCAATACACAGACGATGAACTCTCCTTTGCCTGGCAGGGTAACTTCAATAGATTTCTTTCGTGGATTTACCATGTTTCTTCTGGCGGGTGAAGCTGCTCACCTTTTTAGTCAGTTTGATAATTTTGATAACAGCGTCATGCTGTTCCTGGGAACTCAGTTCAGTCACCATGAGTGGCACGGATTACATTTCTGGGATCTGATTCAACCATTCTTCATGTTTATTGTCGGGGTTGCTATCCCTTTTGCTGTTGCGAATAGGATAAAAAAGGGTGACAGCAATAAAACAATTACCCTTCATGCATATAAACGTTCATTTTTATTATTGTTTTTAGGGTGGGCTTTATATTTTGTCGCAGAAGGGAAACTGGTATTTCAGTTTCAGAATGTTCTTGCCCAGCTATCAGTTACATATCTGGTAGCTTTCCTGATAATGAAAAAAGATTTTAAATTTCAATTGATTTTCACATTGCTAATCCTATTGCTTATAGATCTTGCATATCGGTTTTTCCCGGTGGAAGGATTTAATCACCCATGGATATGTTATGAAAATCTTGGAGCATGGGTTAATAATAAGATTGAAGGCGTAGATAAAGCCAGTACATGGGCATCATTAAATTGTGTTTCGACAACTGCTCATACGGTCTGGGGTGTTCTCTGTGGCAAGCTATTGATGAGTGATAAATCAGCTGCAAAGAAAATTAAAACGTTAATCATTGCAGGAATATCAGCCTTAGCTATAGGATATTCCCTTGATTTATTAAATATAACCCCGATTATTAAGAGGATTGCGACATCTTCGTTTGTATTTGTAAGCGGAGGTTGGGCAATATTAGCTCTTTGTTTCAGCTATTGGCTGATTGATATAAAGAAACGGTTTGTAAAAAGTTCCCTGTTTTTCAGAATAGTAGGAATGAACTGTATTTTTATTTATCTGTTTTTCGAAGTAGGGGCGAACGGTATTCTGAATAAAATATTTGCCCCGTTCAGCGCATTGCTTTTTTCATGGGGAGGAGAACTGACAGTTGGAATTATCACCAGCCTGTCAGTATGGGGCGCTATGTGGTATATATGTTACTGGCTCTATAAAAATAAATTGTTCATTAAAATTTAGAATCTAAACTCAGTCAATCATCAATTGTACAATCTTTACTGCCCGAAGAGATGAAGGGCATCAGGAATTATCCATTCCTTGGTAATGAGTTTTGGTTCCGGTAAACTGGGATTAAGATCGAGGTATTGCAATTTAGCTTTTATTGGAGTCTCCACGTTATACGGTTTGCATTTTGGAATAGCGGCTATTGCCTTTTTTGCTCCTTCGTAAAGAGCTTTACGGGTTTCCTCGAAAGGATAGAGAACTGCCGCTTCCCGTCCCAATCCCTGCTTTGTAGCAACGGTTATAACCTCACTTCCGAAGAACCTGGTTGCTTCGCGGCATGTTGCCACATCACCGGTGACAAAAATAGGAGGAATGCCATAATAACCAGCTACAATAGCCGTTTGGGCCAATTCGCCTGATTCCACACCATTATACCAGTATTTGTTTTCTGATTTCGAATTTTGTGTGTGATTCAGTACACCATCAGGTGTTCCCATCATTGCATGGTATCCGAACATGACAATACCTGAAAACGATTTGTCAATTCCCCAGAATACACCTCCAGGTCTGGGTAAACCTGTGACATATTTAGCCCCGGGTTCCATTAAATGAGGTATAATTGCCTGTGATCCATGTCCGTCAATAATTACTATTTCGGTGGCACCACCATCACGAAGACCGCGGACTACTGCAGCAAGGTCGCCCATAAAATACTCACATGCCTGAATATTCAAAGGTGTATCTTTCTCACGTGTTTGTGTGAATTTGTAAACACCACTGACGCCTTCCAGATCTGTTTCGATATAGATTTTTATCTGAGCTTTGGTGGAAGAAGTATAGAGTATGAATACTAGCAGAGTTATGGGTATCAATTTTATCAGAGAGCTCCTGTACAATATGATTATCTCTTTGCTAATGTTGGCCGCTTTTTTCATAGGTTCATTATTTTAAATTTGTAAATATTATTCCGGTAGAGGAATATACTCCTGAATAATCAAAGATACATCAAAAATAAATGTGCAGTCTGAATTTTCTGACTGCACATTTTTTTATTTAGTGTTAATAAGAACTACTTTTTATCCCACCAAAGTTTAGTGACACCATTATCGGGGCCACCTAATAATTCAACAGCCGCCTTAACCTGGTTTGCATTATTGGTATATTCACTGGTCACATAAGGAAGCCTTGTTGGAAGTGAAGTTGCAGGAATATCAATATTCTCACTTTCAAGCCGCGGGTATAGAGTTGGATATTTTGTCCTTCTTCTTTCGGTATATGCTTCCGGGCTGTCAGGATACAGCCCGATCCATTTTTGAGTAATGATCTGCTCCAACTGTTGTTCTTTTGTTCCGTTTGTCAAAAATGCAACAGGCACAGTCGAAACAGGGACCTGGATCTTTGTAGGATCGGACCAGTCGAATCCGGGGCTGGCAGGAATCAAATTGCTGGTTGCATATATATCACCTTTAAGATTTGTAAGGGGACACGAATTTTCAGTAAGAGATAATTCAATTCCGGCTTTATAAAGATCGGCTGCAGTGCCCCCCATGTTCCATCCCTCAAGAGCGCCTTCTGCTTTAAGAAAATTAGCTTCAAAAGCTCTGAATATAGGCCAGTTGGGGCCCTTGTCATTAAGGATCACATATGGTTTGGCCATATCGGAGGCTTTTTTCTTAAAGTCAATTGCCGATCTGTTTGATTTAGTCTGACCGTTTCTCATACCTTCAAAATTAAATTGAATACCGGTGAAGTCATCTGTAGGATCGGGTGTAACTGCAACCTGAAAGTATTTTTCAACCCGGGGGTCGAGATAACCTTTTAGAATACTCTCCATATCAGAACTCATTCTGAACTCACCCCATGAAGTTATCAGGTCATATGGATTGGTCCAGTCGGTAGTTGTTGTCACAAATGCATTGTCGGCATTGGCAGTAATAACTCCATCTTTCACTGCTTTTTCAGCCTGTGTTTTTGCCAGAACAGGATCTACATACTTAACGTGTAAAGCTAATCTGAGACGGATAGAGCTACCAAGCTTTGCCCATTTGTCGATATTTCCTTTGTATATAGGATCATAACTGGAAAGTGCTGCAGAAGTAGTACCGGCATTTGCTTTTAATACGGTAATAGCCGAATCAAGTTCGAGAAAGAAACTATGATATATATCTGATTGAGAATCATAAGGAATCTCCTTTTCCATATTACCAAACTCAGAATACGGGATAGGTCCGAACAAGTCAGTATATTTTTGATAGATATATACTTTCCATATTTTCATCATAGCTTGCTCTCTTACAAGCCCATTTTGTCTGGCAAAATCCTCGGCATACTTTATCTGAGGTGCGGAACCGCTGTAAAATGAAGAAAAGTAGGTATTCAACCAGCTTCCGACTAACACATACCTGTCAGAAAGGAAATTAGGAGTCGATGTTGCAAAATAGTTAGCATAAATATCAGTAAAAAGTGATTGTCCCAGTTGCATCAACGACC
Organism: Bacteroidales bacterium; assembly: GCA_021371855.1. GTDB lineage: Bacteria > Bacteroidota > Bacteroidia > Bacteroidales > VadinHA17 > LD21. The sequence goes on from JAJFVL010000049.1 coordinate 162,383, forward strand.
CGTTTCTCAGGTAACACGGACTATAGATGGCACTTCTGACAACATAACCATAAGAAGCGGAGTTCAGTTTGTCTACGGTTAGCTCCTTAGGATTGGTATTTATTTCATCGAAATTTTTCGTACAACTACTGGTAAAAACAGCAATTGAAAGAAATATATACAATTTCAAAATATTTTTCATAGTATATTATTTTTTACTTGCTATTATTTAAAAACTTAGATTGATTGATGCTCCAAACGTACGGGTAGTTGGCAGGGCAAATGATTCGCTACCTTCCTGGATGCTTGATAGTTTATCCCTGAGCTCAGGATCAACATATTTAGCTTTGTTCGTAAAAAAGAACAGGTTCCTTCCAACAAGAGAAATTCTGGCAGAGGAAAAGAATGTTTTAGAAACCAGTTTCCTGGGCAGATCGTATCCAAGAATCATTTCTCTCATACGAATGTTTGATGCATCTCTGACAAAAGCTTCTCCGCAAGGATTATTCCTGCCACCAACATTGTTCCAGAAACTTTCTGCGGTACAGGTAGCTGTATTTTCAGAATATGTAGTTTTACCTTCAACTGTTGTAGCGGCAACTCCGTTTTCACCTTTGAAAACATCTCTGCCAAAAAGTAAATCGCCATCTCGGCCTATAGCCGTATAATCAAGGATACCACATCCCGCCGTAATAGCTTCAGTCTGTGAAATGAAGGATCCCCCTTGCCTGATGTCAACAAGCGCACTAAAAGAGAAAGATTTATAAGTGAAGGAATTGCTTATACCGCATAACCAGTCAGGATTATAATTAGCAACCTTTACAGTCATACCTGGGGTAAGTGATGGAAGACCGTTGGCCCGAATTATTACATTACCATTTTCATCTCTAAGAAACCCTTTAGCATACACGTCACCATATGCATCTCCTTTTACCAATTTATACTCACCGATTGCGTCATAACCAAAAGACAAAGCATCAAATCCTTCAGCAATATCCAATACCAAACTATTGTTTTTTGACCAGTTAACATCAATATTCCAATCAAAGTTTTTTGTTGAAATAACAGTGGCCCCAAGAGTGATCTCAACTCCTTTATTTTGTACATCTGCGCCATTCATGAACAAGCTGGCTATACCTGAAGTCGGAGAACGGGGTGTTGCAAATAACTGATCATAAGTATTTGTCTTGTAGTATGTAAAATTTAACCTAACCCTGTCTTTAAGCATCATCAGATCAAATCCTGTTTCCAAGGATTTGGTTCTTTCAGGTTTCAGATTTGCAGTAGGCATTGTCGAGCTTAGAGAAATAATACCTAATGATACTGTAGCGGTCCTGTAAAGCTTATATGGATCTGTATCATTACCAACTTCAGCGAAGGATCCTCTTAGTTTCAAATTAGAAATAATATCTGGAAGAGTAATCATATCGCTAACTACAGCGGTCAAACCAACTGACGGGTAAAAATATGATCTGCTTTCAGAGGGTAATGTCGAACTCCAATCATTTCTTCCTGTAAGATTAAGGAATATAGCATTCTTATAGGATATTTCTCCAAATCCATATACTGATTGTACCTCTTTTTTCTTATAACTTTCATATGGCAATAAGACAGTGCTGCAATTAGCAAGAGAAAACATGTTTTCAATATTAAAGATAGCTCCTGAACCGCCAACCTGATTAGATTCATTTACTCTCCGGTTAGCTCCGGCGTTCAGATCCAAAGTTATATCTTCTGAGATAGCTTTATGAAAGTTCATCAGTACATCGCTGTTCCAATCATACGAACTGGTACTGCTTTTATCGTACTTCCCATATGGAGCCTGAGTGTAAGTATCGTTGTGCATCTTCGTCTCAGTGTTAGCATAAGTACCATCAAAAGCAGATCTCCCCATGATTGATAAGTCGTTTGTGATCTGATACTTTAAGCTTACCATCGGTATTAATCTCTGTACAGTAGAAGGATGCTCAATATTATTTATTGACCAATATGGGTTTCCTGATCCATTATCATATGGCTTCCAGTAATGTTGCCTTACCTGGTTTATGTCATTAGTAAACTCATAATGTTTAATATCCTGTGTACGGATATTTCTGGGCAGTACATACAAATATCTCATCGGGCTTTCGAAACGTTCCCCCGTAAAGAAAACATTCTCAAAGTCCTGTCTGATGAAATTTAATTTAGAGTCGAGGGTCAGATTTTTAGCAAAATTTGAAGTTAACCTAATGTTTACATTGTGACTCTTAAGATTATTGGTTGGGACTATACCTGAAGCATTAGTATTTGTATAAGAAAAAGCAGCGTTGGATAGTTTAGATTTTATATTAACCAGCAGATTAGTTGCAAAACTATTTCCAACCTGGAAGAAGTCTTTAATATTATCCGGTTGAGGAGAATAAGCATATGTTTTGCCGTACATTTCATAATTCGGGTCGTTTGACCAATGCGCAACCTCTGATCCGTCCATTACGGATCCCCATGAAAGTGTATTCTTTTCAGAGTAAACGCCAAGTGACCCCTGACCATAAGTATTTTGAGTTTTTTCCAACAATATTGCAGAACTACCCTGATAAGTAAATCCAATACTTGCAGTCACACCTTCCTCTGCTCCCTTTCCTGATTTTGTTGTAATAATTATAGCTCCGTTCTGGGCCCTGCTTCCATATAAGGCAGCCGAATTGGCTCCTTTTAATACGGAAATGGATTCGATATCATCGGGGCTTAAATTTGCTATGCCACCGTTAAGAGTAATTCCATCAACAACATAAAGTGGTTCGCTACTACCGCTTATTGACCGATTACCTCTTAAGATAACTTTAGCTTCAGCGCCAACTCCGGTATTGGTGGGTGTAATTGAGAGACCGGCAACCTTTCCGCTCAGACCTGTAACGATATTCAGGTTTCTTGCCTCGGTAAGCGGACTTGTTGTCACATTCTGGGTGGCATAAGTTAGAGACTTTTTTTGCCTCTGAATACCAAAAGCAGTTACAACTACTTCTTCAAGAGCCTGGATGTTTAGCTCCATAACTATATCAATAACCGATCTGCCGTCAATTGATACTTTCTTAATGTTATATCCGATATATGAAAAACTTAGTACTGTATTATTATCTGGAACATTTATACTATATCTTCCGAAAGCATCGGTTAAAAATCCTGTTGTTGTCCCATCTAATACAACTGTGACACCAACTAAAGGTTCTCCTGTTTTTGCATCTGTAACTGTTCCAGTTACTTTTGCTTGTTGAAAAAGCTCATCAGGTGCAACAGCAATCAAATCATTTGCAAGTATTTTGTAGCCAAACTCAGAGTCCTTGAATATTTTACCAAGGACCATATCAAGTGGCATATCTTCTTCATCCAGATTTACTCGGATATGCTCAACAGCATCATCACGATAAAGAAACTTGTACGATGTTTGATTCTCGACAATATTAAAGAAGTCTTTCATGGTCGCATCTTTCAACTGAATTGTGACCTTTTCTGATTGAGAATACCCTGTAGAGGCAATACTTGTAAAACTGATGAGTAGTAATAAGGTTGTAAATTTCATGAAGATTAGTAGTTTAGAGAGGTTAAAACATCTATCCTCCGAAAATGGGATTCGAATTTTTTTCATAAATTTGTTAAATTAAATGGTTAGTTTTATTTCTGTATGACAAATCATTTATTGTGGCGAAGGATGGTGCAAACATCTTTCGCCTTTTTTATTTCTTAATATTTCATCATAGGCAGCTTATTTTAAAAGATTTATACAATCAATATCTTGATATGGTAATTTGATTTTGTTTGATGTTGTAATTAAATGGTGTAACTGTTACAAGGGCATTCAGAACCTGCTCAAGGGTTTCCCTGTCAAACTTCCCGGTAAACCTGGCTGAATTAAGTTCGGGATAGTTAACCAAAATCTTCACATTATACCAACGTTCGATCTTTACTATCAGGCTGTTAAATGGTTCATTGTCAAAAACCAGTGTGTTTTCTTTCCATGAAATGGTTTGTTCCGTTTTGGAAGTTGACTGTAAGCTTACTGTTTTAAGCTTTACCGGAATAACTTCCGGTCTGACCAAAACAGTATCAACAGCCAGAAAATCATTTATTGACTTTAAGAAAATAGCTTTTTGATTTGGCTTAAGTATAATAGGTTTCTCCTTCTCAGAGTGGTTATTGTTGGAATAGATTTCAACCTTTCCTGTAACTAATGTAGCCTCTTCCAGTTCCTCGTCTAAATAGGCTTTTACATTAAATGTTGTTCCCAGAACCTTGACTTTCATCCCGGGAGTTATTACATAAAAGGGTTTTGAAGAGTTTTTTGTAACATTAAAAAATCCTTCACCTGTTAAATGAACAGAACGTCTGTCAGAACTAAAATCCGAGTCGGAGTATTTGAGGCTCGACCCGGAATTAAGCATCACAACCGAACCATCGGGAAGGACAATGCGGGATTTTGATCCATATGGCACATCAACTACCTGAATCTGTTCGGCAACAGGTATAGACGGAGTTGTGGTTTTGCTCCAAAAAAGCGGATGAACCAGCCAGGAAAGCCCGAAAGCAAGAATAAAAATAGCGGCGTACCGCATTACTACCCTAAACCTACTTCTGACCAGAATTCCTTTCGGGCTTCCTGTTACCGGTTTTAACTCTTCATTTACGATGCCAATTTCTTTGACAATCTTATTAAATAATTCCTGTGAATTTAAGTCACTATTATCATCTCCCGATTTATCCCACATATTTTGATAATGCACCAGCAGTTCGTGTTGTGGTTCTTCATGTTTCAAATAATTCAATAAAAAAGCCATCTCTTCTTTCGTCAAAATTCCGAGATAGAATTTTTTTATCAATTTTTCTATTTGCATCTTATTCTCCATAACATATCTATTTTGTATCAGCAGTATCTTTTCCGTGACAAAAATTTCAAAAAATTTCAAAAAAATTATAATATACTATAAATCAGGATGTTAAAAATTGATTTACCGGAAAGGTTTTAAAGGGGCAGGCATCAATGATAATGGAATTTATATTTTGCACGCAAAAAGTCAAGGGCTCTTCTTATCTGAGTGTCAACTGTATTCTCGGTAATATTCAGTTTTGCAGCAATTTGCCTGTAGGTTAATCCTGAGAAACGGTTCAATTTGAAGATCTCTCTTTGCCGTTCAGGAAGCACTTCGATTTCAGATTCAAGAAATGAAAGCAACTCATTATACAACACATTATCATTTGTCGATTCATTCAAATCATTTGAGCCAAGTAAGAAATAATCACATGCTGCCTTTTTAAAAACCTGCTGCCTGAATTCCTGATATACCATGTACCTTGCGATAGAGTACAAGTATGAAGCAAGGGATTGATTTTCATCTACCTTTAAGCGCTGTTCCCAGAGAGCAATAAAAACCTTCTGGACAATTTCTTTAGCTTCATCTGAAGATTGAATAAGATGGAGACAAAAATTATAAATACGTTTATGATAGAGTGTATATATCTTACTGAAGGCATAAGCACTGCCTTCCCGTAAATCTAAAACGAGGGTTCTATCATCCGATAAAGACATCCTTTTCTTTTATTGAAATAGTAAATGTACTAAAAATTCATTTTCGTGTCCGGAAAACATTTTTATTCTTGCTCTGTGTCTTAAATGACGTTTCTTCACAATCGGTATCTTATTAATTCATATTTATATAACGAATTTTTAAAGGTCACATGGAATCTCCATATTAGTCTGTGGTAAGAATAATCACAAGCCTGGCCATATGGGCTTCAATGTGGCATATGTGTTACAGGCTCTTTAAGAATGAAACATTTGTTAAAATAAAGAGTCTGAACTCATTTAATCATCAATCGCGCCATAAATAAGAGCTGTAACGCGGTTCCAGAAATAGCCGAAGTGGTTGGGGTAGATATTGTCCATCCCGACGAAGATCAGGTCTTCTTTAGGATCGATAAAGAACTTGGTGCCGAAATAGCCTCCCCATTCGAAAGTTCCGGGAGATTTCAGGCACATACCGGAAGCCTCTTCGGTAATAAGACTGAATCCCAGGCAATAAGTATATCCCGGGATCTGGCTGAAGCCTCTTCCTTCCTTATTCATGGCAATCATTTGATCGGAAGTCATCATCTCGACTGTTCTGTGTGAAAGTATACGTTTCCCGTCGAGCTGTCCGCCATCAAGCAATGCCTGGATAAAGCGGGCATAATCCATAGCAGTTGATGAAAGCCCTCCGCCTCCTGCATAATGATTGTTGTCGTCCATCTTTGGATAGTCTACCAATGCAATCATTCCTGAAGAATTGTTTATAAATAATTTATCCTCTTTATCATGGCCATACAACGGAACCAAACGCTCGCGTTTTTCTTTTGGCAGGTAAAACCAGGTATCGTTCATTCCTAATGGATCAAAAATATTCTTTTTCAGATAGGTTGCCAGTGTCTGACCGGAAACTACTTCTATTACACGTCCCAGTACATCCATATTCAGGCCGTAAGAATATTTTTCACCAGGCTGGAAAGCCAGTGGGGCAAGAGCCAGTTGATTTATAAACTGTTCTGTATTCCACCGGGTATTAGAGAGGCCAACATTCACCAGCCCGAGTTTGTAATATATGAACTGAGTTCCATTAAGTCCGTAATCGCCGTAAGTGATTCCCGAAGTATGTGTAAGGAGCTGACGGATCGTAATGGGGCTCTTGGCAGGAACAGTCGTATAGGTCGAGTCTTCACTGTTGTAAGTATCAAGTACCTGTACATTTTTGAAAGCAGGAATATATTTGTATACAGGATCGTCGAGTTCGAGCAAACCCTGCTCATAAAGCTGCATAATACCAACGGTTGTTATGGCCTTGCTCATTGAAGCGATACGGAAAATATCATCGTTTTTGTATGGTATCTTTTTCCCGGGAGTTCTGTAACCAAAACTTTTATGGTACACAATTGAGCCATGCCGTGCAATAAGTATTACCCCTCCGGGGAATTTCTCTTCCTGCATATATTTTTGTGCCATGGCATCGATCAGTTTGAGTTTTTCTGAAGACATACCTGCTTCTTCTGGTAAACTATTCACGAATGTTTGTCCGGCCAGATTTATCTCTATCAGGAAGATCAGACTGAAAAGGATTAGTTTCTTCATACGTTAGATTTTTATTTCATGGTGATTGTAATTTTTTTGAATCTGCCAGGTAACTTCAGCTAATTTAAAGTTTAATTCCCGAATAATGTTCTATCAGCATTTGAATTTATTAAGTATTGTTAAAATTCCAGAGAATATATTTACAAAAAATTGAGAATGATCCTGTATAAAAAGAAAGTCAGTTTCAATATTCTTTGAAACTGACTTTCATGTTGTTGCAAGGTCAGGAAAACTAATTAATTTTCCTGATTATTTGGTTTTTGCATCCCACCATACTTTTGTAAGGTAGGAATCTCCATCGCTCATTCTGCTTACCACCTCGTTATAATTGGTTGCATTCAGGAGAGCTTCACTGGCAGGATAGCCGGATCTCCTGGGGATCTTTCCATTAGTTGAGCCAGGATTAGGCCCTGGAATTAATTTGGGATAACCTGTCCTTCTCCATTCGGAGAAAGCATCGTTGTTCCTTCCAAAGAATAAGATCCATTTCTGGGTCATGATCTTTTCAAGCTTTTGCTCGGAAGTCAATCCTGCGAATGAAAACTCAGAATCGATATAGCTCTGTGGTATAGTTGTGATATTGTAAGGTTTCAATGCCATTGCAGCTCTTATCCCATCCTGGTAAAATCCTTCAGCCTGAGCCGGAGTTAATCCTCCCCAACTTTCAAGTGCAGCTTCAGCTTTGTAGAAGCAAATTTCAGCATATGTAAAAACATATTGGGGGATTGGATTAGTATTATTATAAGCCATATTGAAATAGGTTAAAGTAGAGGCAGTTGAATAATCGTCATTAATTATTCCGACCATCTGGGCTTCGGTTTGAGCGGCTGGTTTACCTACATATTTAGGATTACCATCTTTTACAGAGTTTATAGTTGGGTCCGCAATCAAAGGTAATCGGGGATCATTTGTTTTAACCAGTTGAGAAACCAAAGCTTCTCCAAGGTATCTTAAGTCGGTGGCTCCTGTTGACAATTGATTTAATATAGGATTATAAGTTTGTTGGACTTCTGTACTTGTTTGAATCAGAGCATTGTCAGCATTGCTGGATATCAGTGACGAACTCAGTGCAGCCTCAACAGTTGCTTTAGCCAATGCAGGGGCCACATATTTAAGTCGCATACCAAGTTGAAGTTTAATGGAATTTCCGTATTTAATCCATTTTTCTACATTACCACCATAATACAAGTCAGCTGACTTATAAGAATCATCTGTTGCATTCAGATTACTTATAGCTACGTCAATATCCTGAATCAGTTTAGTATAAACAGATTCCTGTGTATCGTACTTTGGTTGTGCAATCAAATTTTCTTCTCCTAAGCCGCTTTGAGAAAAAGGGATATCTCCATACTTATCAGTAATATCCTGCCAAAGATCAATTTCCACAATTTTGGCTATGGCCAGTTTTGTTCTTCCTTTAGGAGTAGTCTCTTCTCCGGCCAGAAGCGTGTTTCTTATCTGAGTAATATTCTTTATTCTCCCGTATTCCGCGGTCCAATCTCCATGGGAATAAATATATCTCGAAGTAGGAACTATAAGGCTGGAATTCCAGTGTTGTATCCAGGCTCCAACCGAAATATTGGATGAATACATTCCTTGTTCATAGTTACTTTCTACCTGAACCGTTGATAAAAGAATCCCCGGATCAAGTGATACAGTTGAAGCCGGAGGGGTATTGAGCTCCTCGAAACCCTTGGTACATGATACGGTGGCTATAATTAATAGTGCCAGCAAATATTTTATTTTCATATTAATAGCTTTTATTTTCATAACTTATTTGTTTATCGTTATAATCCTATGGATATATTAAATCCAATAGTTCTCATCATAGGTAAGGATGTAGATTCAATTCCTAAAGCAGAATTAAATTGGCTATATGAGCATGCTTCAGGAGAGAAGCCGTCGGTTTTTCTCTGGAAATAGAACAGATTTCTTCCATATGCTCCCACAACGATATTTTTGATAAATGTTTTTTCTGTAATTTTCTTAGGAATGGTGTAAGAAAGGCTGATTTCCCTCATTGATATATAGCTAAGATCATTAACTAATTCTTCGGACACAAAGTTTTCTTTATCAGATGCAACAGTGTTCCAGTAATCCTGCGCTTTAACCTGCATTGTGTTTGCCACACCTGTACTTATCCAGCTGTTACCTTCTTTTGTGGCAAGCACACCTTTTGCAACATACGTACCATCTCTGCCTTCAACGGTTTTATTAGTGTTACCGTATAAGATTGTTTCACGGGAACTTGAGGATATAACTATGCCTCCCTGGCTGATATCAACCAATGCATATAATCTTAATCCTTTGAAAGAGAGTGTGTTTGAGAAACCACCTAACCAATCTGGCATGGCATTTCCAAGCTCTGTAGTTACAAAATCGGAGGTTTTCAGTGGCAGTCCTGTTCCTGAATCAATAAGCCTGTTCCCCTGAGCGTCTTTCAACCATGCAAATTTTGTTCCCAGAACCTTTCCAAATGGCTTACCTGGTTCTGCAACAGTATAAACTCCACGGTCTTCTGCCAATACAATCCGGTTGGTTCCCTCAACCAGTTCAACAACTGTATTCCTGTTACGTGAGAAGTTAAAAGAAGTTTCCCATGTAAATCCTGTACTTGTTTTTACCGGTGTAGCGGAAATCATCAATTCAACTCCTTTATTTTCAATTTCTCCTGCATTAATTGTTCTGGAGGAAAAAGAAGTAGCTGTTGAAATTGGGACTGAAAGAATCTGGTTCTTTGTTGAAGCCACATAATACGTAAAATTTAACATCAATCTATTCTGAAAGAGATTGACATCAACTCCGCCTTCATATGAAGTAGTTAATTCATTTTTCAGATTTGGGTCGACAACAGTCGATGTATATCCTCCCAAAGATATTCCATTCTGTTTATATCCATAGAGAGAGTAGGTGCCAATCAGAGAATAAGGGCTTCCTGAACTTCCAGCCTGGGCAACCGATGCTCTTACTTTCAGGAAATCCAGCCAGCCATTCTTGATATTGAATGCTTCTGATGGGATAAAGCTGACACCAAATGACGGGTAGAAAAAAGAACAGTTCTTCAAAGGTAATGTCGAAGACCAGTCGTTTCGGGCGGACATATCTACAAAAAGATAATTGCTATAACCTATCTGTCCCGAACCGAAAACTGAATTGATAGCTGATTCACTTAAGCCGAACGAAGGATACTGGGTTTTGGCATTATTTATTACATGCATATCGGGAACGATAAATTCATAACCGGCGTATCCGACCGATCTGGCAGAATATTTCTGACGATTTCCACCTGCATTTAACGAAATGTCGATGTTATTCCCGGCCTTAAAATTTGAGGAGAACATGATGTCGCTGTTAGTTTCCCTCGTTCTTGTAACATACTCACTTATATCGCCGTTTTTATTTGTACTCGAATATGTTTTTTCCGGGCGGTACTGAAGTATCTGGTCAGCGGAATAGTCTGTGCCTGTTTTACCGGTCACCTTCAACCATGGAGTTATATCATATGACAATTTAAAATAACCGATCAAACGGTCTCTTTGATCTTCATTATGCGATTTTCTGATGGTCCAGTAAGGATTAGCAGTGTTTGAGTTTGTTGCATAGCATTTTTCCATTCCCTCAAAAAGTCCTTTATACCCGAGTTGACCGGCAATTTCTGGTGCGGTCCATGCCATGCTTTCCTGTGTTGAGAGAGGCATGCTGCGCGGCATACTGATCAATAAGTATGCGGGATTGGTATTTCCGTTTGAAAGGGCGGGTCTGTTGACTACCTTCTGATTAATGTAATTGACCATACCTTCGAAATGCAACTTGGGACTAATTGCTGAACCGATTTTTAAGTTAAATGTATTACGATCCAAAGTATTAGTTGGAACATAACCATCATTATGCATGTTGGCAGCCGAAAAACGGTAATTCATTTTCTCGGTTCCGCCATCAAAACTTAAGTTATTGGTAAATGTTTTCTCAGGATTAAAAAAATCTTTATAAGTGTTAGGCTGAGGATCGAAAGTGAGGATATTCCCGAATTGATCTTCATATTGTTGGCCTTCCATTTTTGCGCCCCAGCTACCGCGGGTCAACTGGTCTCTTCCGGCACTTGTTTTAGGCATCCCAGCATAACCATTTTCGATGGCAGATGCATAACTGACAATTTTTCCGGTATCAGATCTCCTGAAATGGGTAAAAGTACCATTGTATCCCTGTCCATAAATATTCTGAAAATCGGGAAGTACCAATCCATTTCCGACAGAATAATCACTGGAGAAGTTAACTCCAAGAGCTTTTTTCATTTTCCCGGATTTTGTTGTAATAAGAATTACCCCATTATTTCCTCTTTGACCATAAAGGGCAGTTGCGTTGGGCCCCTTTAGAACAGACATACTTTCAATATCTTCCGGATTAATGTTTGAGATGCCGTCTCCATAATCAGTTCCTCCCCAGTTACCTGCAGAGCCAAGGTTAATATTCATTATAGGAACTCCATCAATCACATATAATGGTTGACTGTTTGTGCGCAAGGAATTATTACCCCTGATAAGAACTTTTGATGAACCCGAAGCTCCGGAAGCCGTTCTGTTTACAAATACTCCGGCTACTTTTCCGGAAAGAGCATTAGCCATATTGGTTTCATGCGACTGAGCCACGTCCTCTCCGTTAACTTTTGAAACAGAATAACCCAGAGCTTTTACATCTCTTTTAATTCCCAATGCTGTTACGACAACCTCTTCAAGAGCTTTTACATCAGCATTCAACGTAACATCCATTACCGTTTTTCCGAATGCAGACACTTTCTGGGTAACACAACCTATGAAAGAAAATACAAGAACAGCATTTTCATTTGGTTTTTCTATAAAGTATTTTCCATCGATGTCAGTTATGGCACCAGTTGTAGTCCCTTCCACCTGTACATTAACGCCAGGCATAGGATTCCCATTTTCATCTTTGACAATACCTGTAACTTTTTGCAGTTGCTGGTTGATTTTATTTGTTATAACAACCAGGCTGTCGTCGAAGATCTTGTAAGTTAGTTCAGAAGGATCAAGAATCGTTGATAGAAGATCGTCAATGTCAGCATCTTTGATATCTAATTTAATCTGTTGCGACACATTGACAAGGTCAGAACGATATAAGAACTTAAAATTGCTTTTTGTCTCAATCTCAGCAAGCATATCCTTTATAGTTACATCTTCTGTTTTGTTAAATGAAAACTTTTGAGAATAAATATTCGCCGAAAGATTGATAAAGCATGCAAACCAAAGCAGGAATGAGATTCTCATAATTTGCAGGATTTTTTTAAGATAGTGATTTTTTTTCATAAATTTGATAGTTTTTAGTTATGGTTATTTCCGGATTTTTTCTTTGAGATAAATCATGCTCCGGGAACAGATTAAAAACTTTAAGGATCGGAAGATGAGCCAACATTTTCCGATCTCTTTTTGTTGTATGGGTTAATTCATAGGCAATATTAGTTTAAGAATTTGTTTTCCTGATCAGTATTTATTTTCTTATTCTTTTGCAACTCAATATAAGAACTGTCTTTCAGAGGCGTATCGGAAATGTAAATGTCACTTTCGTTAATAAGATAATGAAATGGGGAAGCATATTGCATTGCCGAAAGGACTTGTTCAATAATGATATTCCCAAATGTGCCTGAGAAGTGATACTGTTTGACATTTTCATCTGCAAAGTAAATATTAACATCAAACCGTCTTTCGAGCATCACTGCAAGATCCTGAAAAGACTCGTTATCAAAGCATAACTTGTTATTTTTCCATGCGGTTGACATTTCTGTATTGACTTCTTCATCAAGAATGATCTTGGTTTTATTATTGCCGGGAGTAACCGGAACTGCCTGATCTTCCTTTTTACTCTCGGAAGCTTCCGATACTATTTTTTCATTTGCTATTTTTTCATTATTTATAAAGTAGGTAGCTTTCTGATTGGGTTTTAATGTGAGCAACTTTTCTCCTTTTACTTTCGACAGGATCTTTTCCAGTTCAACCTTTCCTTCAATAAGGGTAGCTTCAATCGTGTTCTCGCCAGGGTAAGATCTGATATTGAAAGTAGTTCCCAGTGCCTTTACTCTTATATCAGATGTATTGACAATGAATGGCTTCGCAGGATTTTTTGCAATCTCAAAATATCCTTCCCCTTCAAGATAAATATCACGTGTCTTTCGATTGAAATCTGTGCTGTAATTTATTTTGCTATCAGCATTAAGCCATACTTTTGTTCCATCAGGTAAAATTAAATGTGCTTGAGATCCTCTTGGAGCAACAACTTCACAAACAGATTTGTCATGTTGCAAGCTGTTTTGGTGGGATAAGAGAAGAATATAAGATAGTCCGAAAGCGATGACGAGAATAGCTGCAATACGAAGAACCCAATCCATTTTTATCTTTCTGGCCCTATTGGGTTCCGGGATTGATGACTTTTTGTTAACCAGTTTCTCAAATCTGTTATATGCTTCTTCCGAATTAAATTTCTTTTTGGAGGCTAAAATGTCAACTGCATTCCACAACGATTCTATCTGACCGAATTCCTTAATGTTCGATTTTCCATCACCAAGCCAGTTAATCAGTCTTTGCTTATCTTCCAGACCAGCTTCTCCACTTAAAACTCTGGTAATAATATCCAGTATTTCTTGATCCATAGTATCCTTTTCTATTTATTAAGACAACTAAATGTGACTTTACAGTAAAAGAGTTTGGGAAATTTTTTATAATAAATGAGAATAATTTTCCTTGATTAGAAGAGAATGCTGTAAAAGATAACAAAAAGGAGGGTGACAATTAGGAATTTCAGCGACTCCTTCAATTTACCAAGTGCTATAGATATTTGCTTATCAACAGTGTTGAGAGTGATTCCCAGTTTGTCAGCTATATCTTTGTGCCTGAGTCCGTCAAAACGGCTCATAATAAATATTTTCCTGCAACCGTCAGGAAGCAGATCAATAGCTTCTTTAAGAGATTGTTCAAGTTCATTTGCTATCATTATTGAATCACCGGATTCCTGCGATATAATATAATAATCCTGGGCATCTTTAAGAAGTTGGGTATAATAATCATTATACTCCATAACTACTTGAAGATGTTTTAAATGATTCAGGCACTGGTTTCTTATTGAAGTAAAAAGATATGCCTTTAAAGAAGTGATTATTCTTAATTGTCCCTTTTGTTCCCAGATATTAAGGAAGACATCCTGAACGATTTCTTCGGCAATTTCCTTTCTTTTAGTAAAATGGTCAGCATAAACACACAAAGGGATATAATATTCAGAGTAGAGTTGCCGAAATGCTGTCAAATCTCCATTATTAAGTTTCGTAATAAACTCATTATCTGTCATATGTAGAAATATCGACGTTTATCACAATGATAATTTAAAGATATTGGATTAATGAATACAAAAAGAGGTTCACCAAATTTCATTGCTATAGTTTATGACATATAAAGATTAAAGCGTTAAATATCAATATATCATAGGAACAATTTTTTTCTTTTCCGAAAAAACTTAGATGTGTTACAAATAAAAAGTCAGTTTCAATGAGAATTGAAACTGACTTTTATGTTGTTTTAAGATCAGGAAAACTAACTAGTTTTCAAGACTATTTGGCTTTTGCATCCCACCAAACTTTGGTAAGATACGAATCTCCATGGCTCATTCTGCTAACCACTTCGTTGTAGTTTTTTTCATTAAGAAGCGCTTCATTTGCAGGGTAGCCGACTCTTCTTGGAATCTGACCATTTGTCGATCCTAAATTTGGTCCCGGTGTTAAAACAGGATAACCTGTTCTTCTCCATTCAGCATAAGCGGAATAGGATCTTCCGAAATACATTATCCATTTTTGAGTCATGATTTTTTCCAGTTTTTGCTCGGATGTCAATCCGGCAAATGAAAATTGTGCATCAATATAAGTCTGGGGTATTGTTGTGATCTCATAGGGTTTCAATGCCATTGCGGCTCTGATACCATCCTGATAAAACCCTTCAGCCTGAGCAGGAGTCAGTCCGCCCCAACTTTCAAGAGCAGCCTCAGCTTTGTAGAAACAGATTTCAGAATATGTATAGACATATTGTGGAATAGGATGGGCCTGATTATATGCCAGGTTAAAAAATGTCAGATTTGAGCACTGGGAATAATCATCGTTGTTAATACCAACGCTTAATGCATCAGTCAGAGCTATAGCTTTTCCTTTGTATTCAAGTTTCCCTGCTTTAACAGAAGTAGCTGTCGGAGCAGCAATCATGGTTAACCTTGGATCGTTTGTGTTAACAAGCTGGGCAACAATAGCTTCTGCAAGATATCTTAAGTCGGGGCTTCCACCGACAAAATGATTCAGCAAAGGATTGTATGAAGAAGTGTAATCAGTGTTTGTCTGAACCATCGCGTTATCGCTGTTGCCTGATATTAATGGCTGACTTAATGCGGCTTCAACAGTTGCTTTGGCAAATGCAGGGTCAACATATTTCAACCGCATACCAAGCTGAAGTTTAACCGAATTCGCATATTTTATCCATTTTGTGACATCACCTTTATAATACAAATCATATGATCCGTATGAATCATCGGAAGCATCAAGGTTACCTATTGCAGCATCAAGGTCCCCGATAAGTTTCTTATAGATGGATTCCTGAGTGTCATATTTAGGTTGAGGGATAAGTTTATCTTCACCTAAAGCACTTTCGGAAAAAGGAATATCTCCCCACATATCTGTAATATACTGCCATAGATCAATTTCTATAATTTTAGCAATTGCCAGTTTGGTTTTGCCTTCAGGTGTGCTTTCTTTTCCTAACAGAAGGTCGTTCCTTATCTGTGCGATATTTCTTATACAGCCATAATAGCCGCCCCAGTCTCCATTTTGGAAGACATATCGGGAAGTAGGGAGGTTTGTGCTTGAGTTCCAGTACTGTACCCATGAACCGAGGGTACAGTTAGAAGTCTGATTACTCTGGAGAAAATTACCATCCCGCTGTACTTTTGCAAGGACGATCCCGGGATTAATTGTAGTAGAAGAGGTAGGAGGTGTATTAAGCTCCTCAAAACCATCTGTGCACGATATGGCGAATATGATCAAAAACGCCATAAATATTTTGGTCTGAATATTTAATAATTTACTATTCATAATTATTATTGTTATAATTCTAATGAAATTTTACATCCGAATGTTCTCATTAAAGGATATGAAGTGGATTCAAGTCCCAGAGAACTGTTATGGACATTAAAAGAACATGCCTCAGGAGAAAATCCGTCGGTGTTTCTTTGGAAATAGAATAAGTTTCTGCCATAAACTCCTAAAACAATGTTCCTGATAAATGTCTTTTTAAGAAGGTCTGTTGGTATTGTGTATGACAGACTCATTTCTCTCATAGAAATATAGCTCAGATCATTTATCATTTCTTCTGAAACAAAGTTTTCTTTGTCTCCTGCTACCATATTCCAGTAGTTCTGTGCAGTAACCTGCTTTGTGTTTTTCACACCTGTACTTGTATAACCTCCTTCACCATTACTTTGTGCAACCATTCCTTCAGCTACGTATGTGCCATCCCTGCCCGGCAGGGTTTTTTTGGTAGTTCCGTATAAAATCTCTTCTCTCATACTCTGAGAGAAAACTTTTCCTCCCTGACTGATGTCAATAAGTGCAGAAAAGCTGAATCCTTTATAAAAAAAGGTATTTGTAAAACCGCCTAACCAATCAGGCAATGCTGATCCAAGGTCGGTTGTCACAAAACCGGATGAACGTAATGGAAGTCCCGTGTTTGGATCAATAAGCCGGTTCCCTTCACTATCCTTTATCCAGGCGTATTTCACACCCCAGATCTCACCAAAAGGTTTACCCGGTGCGGCGACAACATTAGTACCACGGTCCTGTGCAAGGATATATGCATCAACTCCCTCAACCAATGACACTACTTCGTTCCTGTTTCGTGAGAAGTTGAATGTACTCTCCCACGTAAAACCTGAACTTGTTTTTACGGGTGTACCGGAAATCATTAATTCTATTCCCTGATTCTGGATCTCTCCGGCATTTATTGTTCTGCTGCTAAAAGTGGTTGATGCAGGAAGAGTGATCGAAAGAATCTGGTTCTTTGTGGATGATTTATAAACAGTCAGGTCAAGTTTCAATCTGTTATTAAGAACACTGAGGTCAACACCACCTTCGTATGAAGTTGTGAGCTCATTTTGCAGATTTGGATCCACAACATTGCTTGTGTATGATCCTAAAGCAATTCCGTTAAGTTTATTTGCATCAAGATAATAGGTTCCTACCAGGGCATACGGATCTCCTGAACTACCGGCCTGAGCAACAGAAGCCCTCACCTTCAGGAAACTTAACCAATCTTGTTTAAGTTTGAAAGCATCTGTTACTACAAAACTAACACCAACTGATGGATAAAAGAATGAACAGTTTTGTGAAGGTAATGTCGAGGACCAGTCATTTCTTCCGGAAAAATCAACATAAAGGTAGTTTTTAAAAGCTACCTGACCTGATCCGTAAACAGAATTAATTGCTGATTCGCTCAATCCATAAATGTAACTTAATGTTTTAATGTTATTTATTACATGCAGATCGGGTATAATAAATTCATTTCCTGAATGTCCGACTCTTCTCGATGAGAATTTCTGACGGTTTCCTCCTGCATTTAACGAGATATCGAAGTTTTCTCCGACTTTAAAATTTGATGAAAACAAAATATCGCTGTTAGTCTCCCTGGTTCTGGTAAAGGATTCCTGATAATCACCATTTTTATTTGTGGTCGACCATGTTCCTTCATTACGATAGAAGAGTTTCTGATCATTGTAATAATCAGTACCTGTTTTAGCTGTCACTTTTAACCATGGGGCAATATCGTATGATAATTTAAAATAACCGATTATACGATCTCTCTCATCTTCATTATGGGTCCTGTTGATTGTCCAGTACGGGTTAGCTGTTGAAGAGTTTGTTGCATATGGTTTTTCAAGTCCTTCATACAGGCTGCTCGAAGAAAAGCCCAACTGATTGCTGATCTCTTCTTTTGTCCAGGCATAATTCTGAAGTGATTCAAGCGACAAACTGCGAGGCTGACTGATAAACAGGTAGGCCGGGTTGTCGTTTGCATCAGAAAGACGTGGCCTGTTTTTAACTTTCTGATTAACATAATTGGCCATGGCTTCAAGGTGAAATTTTGGAGTGATTTCAGAATTTACCTTCAGGTTAAATGTGTTCCTGTCCATTTTATTCGTTGGGACATAACCATCATTGTGCATGTTGGAAGCCGAGAACCTGTAATTGGTTTTTCCGACCCCTCCGTCAATACTGAGGTTGTTGGTGAGTGTCTTGTCCGGTTGAAAGAAATCGTAGGTGTTGGGCTGAGGATCGAAAGTGCTGACATGACCGAATTGATCTTTGTACTGTTGTCCTTCCATCTTTGCACCCCAGCTTCCTCTGGTAAGTTTATCTCTTCCGGCGCTGGCTTGTGGCATTCCGGATAAACCTAATTCAATGGCTTTTGCCATTGTATATACTTTTCCGTCGTCTCCTCTGAAGTTGGTAAAGTTACCATTGTATCCCTGGCCGTATTCATTCTGAAAATCAGGGAGTATTAATCCGGTTCCAACAGCATAATCACTGGAAAAGTTAACTCCCATTCTTTTCTTCTGGCTACCTGATTTTGTGGTAATAAGAATTACACCGTTATTTCCGCGCTGTCCATAAAGGGCAGTTGCGTTCGGGCCCTTAAGAACCGACATGGTTTCAATATCTTCAGGATTAATATTCGAGATACCATCGCCGTAATCAAATCCACCCCACTGACTTGAGGCATCTGAACTCAGGTTAGTGATAGGAACTCCATCCACAACATATAAAGGCTGGCTGTTAGTACGCAATGAGTTATTGCCTCTGATCACTACTTTTGAAGAACCGGCAGCTCCGGAAGCAGGTCTGCTGACAAATACACCCGAGACTTTCCCCGAAAGTGCATTAGCCACGTTCGTTTCGTGAGACTGTGCTACATCTTCACCGTTAACCTTCGAAACTGAATAACCTAAAGCTTTGGCATCTTTTTTAATTCCCAGGGCTGTCACAACAACCTCTTGCAGACTTATTTCACTTTCTTTTAAAATAACATTTATAACAGTCTGGGCTCCGACAGAAACTTCCTGGGTTGACATTCCGATAAATGAAAAGACAAGTGTTTCCGAATTTTCAGACATTGTGATAGAATATTCACCATTCAATCCGGTGATTGAACCGATTGTTGTTCCTTTAACAAAAACATTTACCCCCGGTAAAGGATTACCTTTATTGTCGGTAACAATACCTTTGACCTGACGCTGCTCAAGTAATAGTTTTGGAGAGATAACAATTAAATTATTATCGAGAACTTTATAGCCTACAGATGTATTATCCAAAACCAAAGACATCAGGTCATCGATTGATTTGTTTGTGATCGAAAAGGACAGTTTCCTGTCGAGGTCCGTAAACTCATCATTATAGAAAAACCTGAATTCGCTCTCATTCTCAATTGTTTTAAACACGTCCCGTATAGACTGGTCATTAATGTTGAGATCGAACCTGGCTTTCTGTGAATAAGCAGAAGCCATCAGGTTAGCTGAAAGAATACAAGTCAATAAGACTGATAGTTTCATAATACGTAAAAATTTTAATGGCAGAGGCGGAATCTTAAAAAACCACCCCCCGTAATGTTTTTTTTTCATAAATTTGTAATGTTAGGTTTTAAACACGTTAAAAGACTTAATCAAATCATCTTAAAGGGGGGTAGCCGCAAACTACTCCCTTTTTTGTTTTTTGTTCAGATTGGTTTCATGGTTCTAATTTTTTAGGTTTCTTGTTCAGGTCAGTTTTTAATTGTAGTTATCCTTTTAAATTCTTCTTTGGAAGCAAGATCGAGAGAAAGTCTTAAGGTATCTTTATTGATCCGGTAATCGATTGGTGCAGTCAGTTTTACAGCCTTAAGTATCTGGTCGACTGTTTCATTCTCAATGATGCCTGTGAATTTCAGATTCTTGAGTTGTTCATCATCGAATATGATTTTCAGATTAAACCTGCGTTCGAGCATAGGAGCAAGAGTTCTAAATGGTTCTCTGTCGATAATCCATCTTGCATCTTTCCATGAAGTATATAATTCTGTTCTGACATTAGACAAAATATTTATTTCCTTAAGTTTAACCTGTCCCCTGACAGTTCTGATTTTTTCTTCGGAATTTTCAGCAGATCTTTCCGTTTCCTTTGTTTCTTTATGATAAATTAGTTTTTCTTTTGGGTTTAATAAGACATGTTCATCTTTGGCAGCCATATTTAAAGTTCTTACGTCAATTTTACCCTCTTCAAGAGTTGCTGATATAGTATTTTCTTCGGGGTAGGCTTTTACATTGAAACTGGTGCCCAGAGCACGGATAATAATGCCCTGAGTATTTACAATAAAGGGATGGCGGGTGTCTTTTGAGACCTTAAAATATGCCTCGCCATTAAGGTGTAAAGTCCGGGTTTGGTGACCATAATCTTCACTATAGGTAATTGTGGTCCCGGCATTAAGCCATATCTGAGTACTGTCTGGCATTTTTATCATGCTTCTCGCTCCCAACGGTGTGGAAATTTCGATTGTTCTGTTTTCGGCTGTGGTTGTAGATGCTTTCTTTTTTTGACTTCCTGTGATCCACCATGTTACGGCTGAACCTAAGCTGAAAATTAAAAGCCACGAGGCTGCCAATTTTAAATATTTTGTCAGATTAACCTCTTCCTGTCTTTTTAACCCTAACCTGGTATCAGACAATTTATGGCTGAATTTATTCCACGATTCTTCATTATTTTTGAAAGAATCTTTATTTTTTTCACCTGATAATATCCAGGAATCTTTTAAAATATTAAAGTAGTCTCGGTTTTCTTTGCTGACATTGATCCACTCTTGCAGGCGTACAAGATCTCTTTCACTGATTGAACCAGTAAGATAGCTGATAATCAATAATTCTATCGCGTCGTTTTTAAATTCAGCGTTATTCATAATGCTTTCTCTGTATGTATGACACTAAAATGCCGGAAACTGATGAATGCTTTTTGAAAAATATTTTATATTTCTTTCTTCAACGCCGAGGTGATGTTTTTCAAAGCTCTGTAAATGTGAGTCTTAACTGTGTTTTCTGATAAGCCAAGCTGACTTGCTATTTCTCCGTTTTGTAAAGAATCAAACCGGCTCATACGAAAGACCTTACGGCATTGTTCCGGTAACTTGTCAACTGCATGTTCAATGATTGCTTCGGTTTCGTCTGAATAGATCTTTTCGATCAGATCATCATTAATATCATAGTTATCAGAAATGAATTGCAGGGTTCCTTCCGAAGAGAGAAGATTTACTGTTTCTTTTTTAGTTTTTTGCTGGCGCAAAGCATTAAGAGCCTGATTATGAACCGATTGGAAAAGATATGATTTAAAGGATCCATTAATTGAGAGTTCCGACCGGTTTTCCCATATTTTAAGAAGAACATCCTGAACAATTTCTTCTGCCAGCTGAGGTTGCCTGGTTATTTCACTTGCATAGTGTACAAGTGGATGGAATGATGCCTTGTATACTTTTTCCAGGGCAGGCACTTCATTATTTTTTATTTTTTGCCAACAGAGTTCGATATTAATGTTCATACTGGCTCAAAATATTTTAAAACTAATTTTCAAAAATTAATTCAAGATTTATTGATTTTTGAACCCGGCAAAGATATTTAAAAAAGAATCTGAATCAATATGTGATTTGCGTTTTGCGTTTGAGATTCTTTTAAGGAATTATAACATTTGGAAAAGATTAATCCATAACTATTTCTGTCATTGCCATTATTTCTTCATTATTGCCGGAGACAGGCTACAACTTATTGAAGCAGGTCTGGCTGTAGAAATAAAATAACATTTAATGCCAGTAATTTTCCTGGAAGTTTGCGTACAACATCTGTAGCTATGAAAATACCTATAGGCCGATTGTGCTTCTTAAGGTATTATTTACCGAACAGATCTTTAACAGCCGACATCAGTGCCGGTTCAACACCTTCTGAAAAACTGGCTGGATAGGAAAAAGTTTTATGCCAGTCATAGCGCAGATTTTTCCCATCAGCCAGGCAACTTGACGAAGAGGGGAGGTACCCGGTGTATCCGTTGGCATATCCTGCTATGAATAAGTGGTTACAATCCAGTTCTCTGCGCATCCGGAGACCTATCTCAGCGAACAACTCACCGGGTATTGCCAGCAGGGATATATCGTCTCCCAGGCGCAACAACTGGACTTCGCCAGAGATAAACATCGGGGTGTTACCTTTAAGCAATGACGGAAGGATCCTTTGTTCCCAGAACGAATCTTCACCGGATTTTCGCCTGGCCTCGATCTGCATCTCAATCTCCCGGGCTGTGGGAAAAGGGAGCATTGGAAGATCGACCTGCCTGCCGGATAATGTAATCCGGCATGGCTGGAAAGTCGTTTCGATCTGCTCCATTACCGTAAGTGCTGCACCTCCAATGATTCTGCCCCAGCGGCGGGCATTTTCCACTCCACCGTAGGCGAAGTCGATCGAGCCATCTTTCTTCTTCGTCAGCCATTTGATCTTCAGGTCGCCCGATGCCCCGTTAATGAACATTGCTGTCATCTTTCCGTCATAAACCTTCTCCATTGTCTCCTGGAGGAATCCGGGGAAGTCAGCGGAAAGGTATTTTCCCCAATTAGCTACACTTGCGTGTGCAGCAAAGTTGACAACTGCTGCCAGCGGGGTCCCATCCATACGATCTATTCGCAGGACCGACAGTGTTTCGTCGGTGGGTCCGTCGGGGTAAGGGCCCCATTTTGCCCCTGAAGGCCCGTTCGGTGTTGGAATCCATCTGTTGATGTTGAATGGTGCACGACCTTCACCTGCTCCAATCTTCACCTCGGTCATATTCGAGCAGGCCTCGGCTACTGCACCTGCAATCCTGGTAATTAACTTGTCGATGTAAATATTGTCGGGCTCGATGTTACAATGGTATCCCCATGCTTCGCGCATCACGCCCGAAGGTCCGGAATGGTTGTGCGATGCGGCTAACATCACATTTGAACCCGGGATACCTGTCATCTCCTCGATCAGTTTGCGTATCTCGGCCACAACCTTTTTATCCAGGAGGATAATATCCACGGTTACCAGGGCCGCCCTAGCCTGACCATCGTCGAGTACAAGGGCCTTGGCGAACAACTCGCTGTCAATACCAATTGCCGGATTGCCACCTGTGATAGCTCCGACTGGTGGTGTGATATTCGCCCTTCCTGTGCCCGCTTTCAAATTGCTTATTTTTGTTTTGCTGTCAGAAGCGATTTTGGCTTTCCCTGGTTCATCGGAGGCCAGGTTGAGTTGTGCTGCAAGCTTTCTCTCTTTGTTTTTTATAGTATTTCCGGCAGAAAAAGCGATAAGCGGTGTGACGCCAACTGTCCATAAAGTTGCCAATACTGTACCGGAGATAAACCTGCGGCGGCTTAGTTCTTTTTTGTTTTTCATCATAATATAATTTTGATTTTAATGGTATGATGGAACCACACATGATTAAAAATTATATTTATACGTGTTTGTGATTGCGTTCAATCATGTGGTTTTCATCAATATATGATTTAATTTTTTATGGTCTCATAGAACCTGTGTTCATTTGAATTAAGGGTACCTCAAAAACTACTTTTCCGTTGCAGTAGTTTGATATAAATGTAATATAGGATTTTTTAAAAACCAAAATTTACCTTCCCTACTCATGTTTATTATTAGCCTAAATATCAATGCAATACAAAGACGGGGTTTTCGCGATTGGACTTACGTGAACAAAAGCAACCATAATTCTTCTAGATACAATAAGATGAATATTATAAGTGAGGTCAATTGAGAAAAAGCAAAATTCCCTTGTAAAAAGCCTGATAATAAGAATTAACAGGAAGTTATCCTCTCAGTATTTCTATCATTTCAGTAATGGCCTCTGTATCGGCAGTGTTTTTAACCGGTGACAAGCTTAAGAGGGCCCTTACCTTATTCAGATCATCTCCTGTAATATAGTCTTTTCCTATAATAATGTTGTAAAGCATAGCAGATTTCAGTGTGTTTGCTTTGACTCTGAAAGTGTTCAGACTGTTTCGGGCAGGGAAGATGTGGATAAATCTCAATATATCATCATGATAGTTTATGGTCCACTGTGACCCATCGGACAATGCAACTATTTTGCAGCTGTTCAGATTCTTTGCCCAAAGGATGAAAGATTCTCTTTTCAAAAGGTCATCCTGTTTAAGAAGTTCCTCAATTTCTTTGAATATATCCGTGATAGAAAGCGATCCGGAATGAATATCCATTACGGATGTGCCCAGGTGTCTGATTTCTCTGATAAGGTTTTTTATGTCAGAATTTGAATCATCATTTATTTTCTGATTTATGAACTCCCTTATGAATCCCAGATGGTGCTTTAAAGGATTGAATAGAAATGGCTCAGGTATTTGATGATCAATATTCATCTGTATATAATTTATTTTTAAAGGTCAGATGGAACCGCACATGATTGAAAATGATTTTATTCATTCTTGTTCGTGATTGGATCAATCATGTGGGTTTCATATTACAAAGTTAAGCTTAATATAGAATATCAGATAAGCTGGTTCTGTGCATTGTTGCGTCTGACACTTAAAGTTTTTCTGACTTTAAAATGCCGGATTATGTAAATATTGAAATCAGAAAAGTGATGGAGAAGAAAATTATAAAACAAAAATTGTCCTATAATAATTTAATTTGTTTGTTTTCTGATTGTTTGAAAGTTGTTACGGGCCAGATACTTGATTGTACTTCTCCTATATGGATCTTTTTAAGAAAGAACATGCATACCCGTGATTGTCCGATACCGCCTCCGATACTCATGGGCAGCTGATCTTCAAGCAGCATTCTGTGAAACAACAGGTTCTTTTTATAAGTGCACCCTTTTATTTCAAGTTGTTTCTCCAAAGCTTCTTTGTTGACCCGGATACCCATTGAAGAAATTTCAAAAGCTGATTGCAATATGGGATTCCATAAGATAATATCTCCGTTCAGACCATAATATCCGTCTTCGTTGATAGTACTCCAGTCATCATAATCCGGGGCACGACCGTCGTGAGGTTGCCCGTTGCTCAGGTTAGCTCCTATTCCAATAATAAATACAGCTCCATAGCTTTGTGCAATTTTTGTCTCACGCTGTTTTACCGTCAGATCGGGGAATTGTTTCAGAAGTTCATCTGCATGTATAAAGTGGATCTTATCAGGCAATTCAGGTGTCAGCCATGGATACATACGGCAAACATCTGTTTCTGTTGCCTTGAGGGCTTCGTAAATGTTTTCAACAGT
The DNA here is from genome assembly GCA_021371855.1 of Bacteroidales bacterium. Lineage (GTDB taxonomy): Bacteria > Bacteroidota > Bacteroidia > Bacteroidales > VadinHA17 > LD21. Next base: position 187,842 of record JAJFVL010000049.1, read on the forward strand.
AGATTTTAAATATTGCAGAGTTCTTTGTCCGGGTAAAATGCACTTTTCCCAGTCCCATTGGTCAACATAAATTGAGTGTATCGGATCAAGATCTTCATCGGGCCTGATAGCCCTCATATCAGTCAGTATCCCTTTCCCTGGTTCTATATGAAACTCTTTTAACCGCATTCGTTTCCATTTTGCCAGGGATTGGACGATCAGAGCCTTTTGTCCGCCAATGCTCTTTATTGAAAAACTTACAGGCTTTTCTATACCATTGAGATCATCATTGATCCCTGTTCCGTCAAGAACTGCAATAGGTGCCGAAACATTAACCAGATTCAGGCTGAGGGCCAGCCTTTTTGAAAAATTGTCTTTGATATAACAGATAGCTTCCTCTGTTTTTAAGACATCTGTTATAGTCGAGACCTTGTCCTGAATAGTTTCTGGCATCATAAATAACTGGATCTTTTTAGTGCGATATTCTTTTAATAATAAAACCTTCCTGCTGAGGAAGGCTTTTAAAATATATAATAATCTGAATTAACCTTCATGTTTCTGATTAAGTCATTATTAATAATTACGGTAAAAAATATTCTCCGGTATTTACTGTTTATTAATTGAAGCAAATGTAGCCATTAAATTTATAAAGCAAAGTAAAAGTGATAAATAAATTTATAAAATTTATATAAAAAGTAAAAAACACTTAATAAATCGAATTAAAAACCGGATGGATTCTTATTTTTAAATTATACCTTCACATTGTTCAGTCATGATCAATCGGAGGCACCACAGCTGACATCTTTCTGACAGAACATGCATTGAAATAGCCCAATACTCCATTACTGATATTCGATATCGGGTTCGCAGGAGATGCGGATTGCCCGTTCCAGTTTCCAGCCGTACGGAAGTATTCATAAACATTTTCGTCAATGCACTCAAGCACAACAGATATTTTATCACCGGGCTTTAATTTACTGTCATCTTCTGATGGTATAATAGAATAGCTTGCCTGTTTTCCTTCGATAGATTTGTCGCTGAAAACAATAAATCTTTCCAGCAGCTCATTATTAACAAATTGAATTAAGCGATAATAATTTTCAATACCTGGCGTATCCCTGAATGATACGATTGTCAGTATGTCTTTATCAAACTTGCTTTTATCAAAGTAAATATTGTCAATCTTTACAGGTGATGGCATAGTGGAGCAGGCAGTATAAGTTTTTCCTCCGGCAGTCACCTTAAGTGTGTAAGTATTGCCCGGAGTACCTCTCAGGGTCGAAGTAATATAAGTACCTGAGTCAGACTCAGCCAATACCTCTGAATTCCCTTTGTCATCGGATATTTCGACAATAGCTCCTGAAACAGGCGGGTATACATTCAGCTCCCTAAAGTTTACAGTCTTGGAAATATTTATCTTATAAGGTCCGGTGAGGTCATAAATATTGCCCTGAATAACAATCTGTGATGATGAATCAGAAAGCTTAAGGTCAATTATCTTTTCGCATGATGAAAGCAGACTGAGTATTGCAGTAACTGAAAATACTATATATATTTTTTTTCTCATCTGTTCAGAACTTAAAGTTGTACGAAAATGATGGGACAAACTTGAATAATGTGGTTTGTACGGCTTCTGTTTTTGCCGGGTCCGATGCACTGTCGCGGAATGTAATGGAATAGGGATTATCGTATCCATATGCATTATAGACAGAGAATGTCCAGCTTGATTCGAATCTGTCAGTTTTTTTCCTAATCCAGGTAGCCCCCACATCGAGACGATGGGTTGGAGGCATCCGGTCGGTATTACGATCGGAATAGTATAGCATTGTCATTCCGTCAATCTCGTATTTTCCACTGGGGAAGGTAACTGAATTGCCTGTATTGTATACCCACGTGGCAGAAAAGGTCCATCGTTTATTTAATTCATAAATGCCCACTAAGGAAATGTCATGTGTACGGTCCTGTTTTGCAGGGAAATATCTTCCATCGTTTATTTCATCGAATTTTCTTTCAGTACGCGACAGGGTATAACTGATCCAGCCATTAAATTTTCCATATCTTTTCTTAAGAAAAAGCTCCAGCCCGTAGGATCTGCCTTTCCCGAATAAAATCTGTGATTCCACATTTTCGTTATAATTCAGTTTAGCCCCATTTTTGTAATCTATCTGGTTTTGAAGGCTTCTGTAATAAACTTCGGCTGAAAGTTCGTACTTATTATCGTTGAAATTGTGATAGTACCCGAGCGAAACCTGATCAGCAATTTCAGATTTCACATTATTACTGCTTGGTATCCATAAGTCGGTGGGATTGCCCGATGTTGAGTTTGAAAGCAAGTGAAGGTTTTGTGTATTGCGTGTATAAGAAGCTTTTACTGAGTTCTGCTGATTAACTACATAGTTAAAAACGGCACGGGGTTCAAAATTAAGGTGTGTTTTAACAAATTGCCCCGATCTGTACTCTGCAGTATCTGTTGTATTTCCGTCCTTGTTATATGAGTAAAAAGTACCAGGACCGACCAGACTGAAAATGCTATATCGCAAACCATATTCAAAGCTGATTTTATCAGAAAAGTTATTCTTATGCGAGATGTATAATGAGTTTTCCCAGGCATATTTATTAGTCAGGCTTTTCATGTCAATATTACTGCTGGCAGTAATGGCACCGGGGATGATTTTATGGTAAATCGAATTGATACCGAATTTAATCGTATGATTTGCTCTGGTAAATGACTGGAAATCCTGTTTCAGGCAATAATCCTGTATACGCGAAATAATGTCTATTTCTTTGTCGTCAGCTATATTTATTTTGTAATCATAATTGCTGAAAATAAGTGATGTGTTTGAAAATAATTTGTCAGAGGATAAATGGTTCCACCGAAAAGTAGCAGTGCTGTTTCCCCAGTTGATGCCATAAGTATCGCCCAACCCCAGAACGTCTTTGCCAAAATAACCGGAGAGGTAGATCCTGTTTTTTGAGTTAATCCTGTAATTTGCTTTGGCATTGAAATCATAGAAATAAAGTGTTGCGTTTTTTACGAGAGAGTCTTTAGATAATCCAAGAAACAAATCGGCGTATGTGCGTCGGGCTGAAATAATGAATGAACCTTTTTCTTTTACAATCGGACCCTCGAGTGTAATACGCGAAGAAATAAGCCCAATTCCACCATTTATACCAAATTTTTTATCATTGCCATCGTTCATCTTAATGTCAAGCACTGAAGAGAGTCTTCCTCCGTATTCAGAAGGTTCGTTACCTTTAAAGACAGAGATATCTTTGATGGCATCGGAATTAAAAACCGAAAAAAATCCCATCAGATGTGACGCATTGTAAATGGTCGCCTCATCCAGCAGAATTAAGTTCTGATCGGCAGCCCCACCGCGTACATTAAAACCGCTGCTGCCTTCTCCCTCCGATTTGATGCCAGGCAGGAGCTGAATGGTTTTTAACACATCTTTTTCACCAAAAAAAACAGGAATGCTTTTAATCTCCTTCGTGTCGAGCTTCTGTAGCCCCATCTGCAGTTTAGTTATATTTTCGTCCTGACGCTGACTTGTAACTACTACTTCATTCAGCTCAGTCATCTGCTCGCTGAGAGTGAAATCCAGTTTTATTGGTTGGGTTAAATTCAGTTGCCGGGATTTTGGTTCATATCCGATAACCCTGCCAGTAACCTGGTAGTTTCCGGGAAGCAGGGAAATGGAATAAAAACCGTAAGAGTTTGTTATTGCACCTTTGCCTGGCAGTTCCCTGATTGTTACTGTTGCTCCGATCAGGTCCTCTCCGGTTTTAGCGTCTTTGATATAGCCGCTGATTGTAAAATGTTGCTGGCCATTTACTGAATTCAGAAAAAGAATGAAAAATAAAAATAAATATAAGCGGGGTTTCCTCATAATTCATTTTTGAAAGTGAAACTCAATCTTATTTTACTTTTCATATCTGTTATATCAGAGGCAGTCAAATTACTTATATCTATTTAATATTATATTGAAATGATCAAATAAATTGCTTTTAAATGACAAAATCATGAGTAGTACAAATAATCTATAATGGTATTTGTTGATGCAGAAACGGAACTACGGGTAATACTCTTTAATATGGATCGGTTTGAGGAATCAAAAATAAATGAAAAAAATCATAAGTGTCCACTAAAAATTAAATATCTTTCTTTGAAATCTTGAATACATCGAGGTTGCAAGGTTTTTTGATAACGTGACGATTTGAAATGAAATACTCCTCAGATTCAGATTAGTATAAAATTGCAGTCAATTACCGTTGGTAAAAGCCAACGGTAATTAAAACAGACTGTAGAATTCTCCAAAATTTCAATATGCCAAATTTAATTAAAACGCATCTAATAGAACTACTTACAAACCAAGATTGCCAAGATGTCAAAGAACTAAATTGTATACAATTGAAAATCAAATATTTTTAAGTGAACATCTATGGAAAAAAATATCAAATCTGATTTTGCACTTTAAATTTCTTATGATATACTATTGTCAGATAAAGCCTTTTCTTTATATCCGTCCTTTTTGACAACTACTTCATAAGTGCCGGGTAGAGTTTCTACTGCTCATTTACAGCTTGAAATCCGCAAGCTGCAAATGAACCTTACTGTTTTCCAAATTGGATTAAATTTTATATTTTCAATTGGATATGTATAAATATCAATTATGTCATTTCCTACAGCAATTATATGTGTTCCCACAATAACTAAGATGTCTAATCAATCTAATTTGAATTTGCACTAGATTTATTCACTTATTCTTAAGTCATAACTTACAAATATTTGTATGTCAAATCAATAAATTTAAATTCCATGAAGATAAAATTAGCTCTATTTAGCATGTATTTTAGTTCATTAAGCATTTTAATTTCAGCACAAATTGGCACACCAATATTATCAAGTCCAGTGTCAGGTGCTAAAGTATATGTTGGAGTTTCGGTTACTTTTTCTTGGTCTGCCGTTTCTGGTGCAACTTCTTATGACTTTGAATTCGATTCTGGTCAAAGTTATGCTTACCTTTTTAATCTTACAGGTACGAGCAATCCTTGGTCTCATAGTGTAGAAGGAATAGGATCTCATACATGGCACGTACGAGCCAGAAATGCTACCTCTGTTGGTGCATGGTCTTCAGCAAGATCATATTCAGTAGTTGGAGTACCATCTGTCCCATCGCTTACTAGTCCTAGTAATAGTGCCTCGATAGTATATGGGGTCTCAACCAGCTTTAGTTGGGGTGCTTCGTCAAATGCTGTAAGTTATCAGATACAATTTGATTCAGATTCTCCAATATCAATATCAGGAACCTCATACTCACGTTCTTTCACTACTTTAGGGAGTCATACTTGGAAAGTTCAGGCTATTAATCCTGCCGGGGCTAGTGGATGGAGCTCTTCAAGATCATTTACTGTTTCACTTGGAACACCGACATTATCTGCACCGTCAAACAATTCTGTTCAATATGTTGGAGTCTCGTTCGATTTTACTTGGTCTGCTGCCTCCGGTGCAACATCTTATGACTTTGAATTTGACTCAGGTCAAAGTTATGCTTACCTTTTTAATCTTACTGGTACGAGCAATCCTTGGTCTCATGTGGTAGAAGGAATAGGATCTCATACATGGCATGTACGAGCCAGAAATGGCACCACGGTTGGTACGTGGTCTTCATCAAGATCATATTCAGTAGTTGGAGTTCCATCTGTCCCATCACTTTCGAGTCCTAGTAATAGTGCCTCGATAGTATATGGGGCCTCAACCAGCTTTAGTTGGGGTGCTTCGTCAAATGCAGTAAGTTATCAGATACAATTTGATTCAGATTCTCCAATATCGGTATCAGGGACTTCTTACTCACGCTCTTTCACTTCTTTAGGGAGTCATGTTTGGAAAGTTCAGGCTATTAATCCTGCGGGGGCTAGTGGATGGAGCTCCTCAAGATCATTTACTGTTTCACTTGGAACACCGACATTATCTGCACCGTCAAATAATTCTGTTCAAAATGTTGGAGCCACGATTACTTATTCTTGGTCTGCCGTCTCCGGTGCAACATCTTATGACTTTGAATTCGATTCTGGTCAGAGTTATGCTTACCTTTTTAATCTTACTGCTACTAGTAATACTTGGTCTCATGGAGTAGAAGGAATAGGATCTCATACTTGGCACGTACGAGCCAGAAATGGTACAATAGTTGGTCCTTGGTCATCAACATTTAATTATACTGTGGCAAGTCCAACTGGTACATTAAGTGTTACAATTAGAAACTTAGATGGGACATCAACTCCACTTCCTGCAGCAAATGGAAGGGCTATCTTATATGATGCTACTTTCCAATCTATAGTCAAACAATCAACAACTAATTCATATGGAGTGGCTACACTTGCAAATGTAAATTATGGTACTTATAATTTAGAGGTTTATAATAACACGACTACATCTGCCACAATTTTTGGAGAAGAGTTTTGGGGAGGGGTATCTGTAAATCACAATAGTGCAAGTACACCTGTGTCAATCACTCGTGACAGACCATTTTCTGACTACCGCAAAGTTTACATTAACGCTACTAACCAGGATGTAACAGGATCCAGTGTTCCGGCAGGTACTACACTTCGCATTGAAGCTAAAGTAAAGAATCCAGGAACGGTAGCAATGAACGTTAAATCCAGACTGGTAATTGACAGAGACAAGGCCTCTTCTTATGACTTCGATCAAACTTCTTCGAGTTCGATGATAAATGCTAAAAGTGGAACAACAAATGGAGAAGTTTCATTTAATTACACTTTCACGCCAACTACGGTCGGTGATTATTTCGGAGTTATCGGGACACTTACCAACACAACAGGTGCAACTTATGTAATAACCGATGGATCTGCATGGGGCAGTGATCCTTTGTTTAGTGTTTCAGGTCCAGGTTCACTTGTTGTCAATGTAAAGAATATAAATGGCACCGGGAATCCTTTACCTGGCAGTAATGCCAATGTCAAATTGTATAATGTCTCAAATGTACAAGTAGGTACAGATCAGCAAACAAATTTAGAAGGAGTGGCAACTTTTTCCGATGTTCCTGTCGGTATAAATTACTATTTTAAGGTATTTCATACCCCTTCAAATCCTGCAACAATTTTCAATACGGAATATTGGGGTAAAAAGACTGGGATTACAATTACAGGCGGAACAGCTACCAATATCGATTTTACAAGAAATCAACCTTATTGTGCCGGGCTAAAAGTCTTAGATGGGACTACGGATGTAACCGGGAAAACTGTTCTTTATGGGACGACACTTAAACTTCAGCTGACAATTATAAACCCTGATGTAACTCAAAATAGTATCCAAGGCAGAATCGCAGTTGATTTAAGTAAGGCTCCTCCCTATGATTTGGATTGGACAGAAACATCATTCCGAACCATATCTGCAAATAATTCGACTATAATTGCCGAGACTACATTTACACCTGTTGGATCTGGAGATTATTTTGCGGTAAACTCAGTGATAGCAAATATTGATGGTGCACCGCTTACAACAGACGGGTCAGCATGGTCAACTACTCCAATCTTCAGATTATGGCCTCTTGTAATTACACAGGAGGACAATAATCCAATTGGTACAAGGAAACCTCTATTGCTTGTACATGGGTGGCAACCAACTGGTATTCCAGCATCTTCAGGTGAAACAATATGGGATAATTTTGTAAATTATTTTAATAATGACACAAAACTTAAAGATGAATTTAAATTATATCGAATAAGATATATCAGCAATTTGGTGTCTGTTACAGATTTGGCATTTGCTTTCAGAGTTGGTTTGGATAATCTTTCGGTTGAGGATCAAAACTTCTCATCAAAAAAGATTTCAATTGTCGCCCATAGCATGGGCGGGCTAGTATCCAGAAGTTATATGAATACATTAAGAATTGTTGGGCCTTTTGCAAATACAAGAGGCGGTGATAGAGTAGAGAAATTGATAACTCTTGGTACTCCTCATCATGGAAGTCCTATGGCAAATAAGAATTCAAGATATGATTTACTTTCCGTTGCAAGACAGGCTTTAGTTGAAACTTTTGAAAGCCTTTTTTATGATGCATCTGGTACACATCCTGATTATAACCAATTTAACCGATCAGATTTAAGGTGGGACAACTATGATAATTTGCTTAATTATACAGCATTTGCTGATGAAAAAAATGATTGGTTAGTCGGGTCGGACATGAATTCATTTACAGTTTATGATAATAAATTGATTGCCTATGCTGGAAGCTTTGATCTTGTTGATGCTCAACTTAATCAAATGTTTGTTTCATACGCATATGGAGCATCTGTTATGAATGAAATGGGTGAGAATAGGTTTCAGGAGCCATTGCTTAATGACGGTATTGTGCCTTATAAAAGCGCTACTTTCCAAGGGCATGTAGTTAATAATTATAAATTCTTTAAAGGATATAATCACTCACGTCTTGCAATAGGTAAAGGAGTCATGGATCCTACTCTTTTTAGCTCTATTAAAGCCGACCTCTTGAGTCTAACGACGGCTTTGATACTAACCTCTCCTTATGATTTATATGATTTTGGTAACATAGTTATAAACAATTCTGCAGAGATGATTGTCACGATTCAGAATCAAGGAAATGTTGCACTGACCATAAATAACATGACCATCAGTGGGACAAACTCAAGTCAGTTTACAATTACTTATCCTGCAATAAAATCTTTTAACCTTCAGCCAAATGATTCGCAGATGGTCAGGATTAAGTTTAGTCCTTCTATAAGTGGTTCTGCTTCAGCACAACTGAATATTACCAATTCATCAGACAACTTTTATCCAGTTAAGACCATATCTTTGAAAGGTTTTGGTGATTTTGCATCAGATATTCAATCGGAAGAAGCTAATAACCTTTCAATTTACCCAAATCCTGTAAGAGGTTTATTACATATTGTTAATACAGAAAATGCATCTGTGCGTGTAAAAGTTTATGATGTAAATTCACTTCTGATTCTTGATAATGAAATAGCAAACGGGGTTCTTGATGTTAGCAAATTGCAATCAGGTATATATTTTCTTAAAATTTATAACAGGATGTTTAAATTCATTAAACTCTGAAAGTAAGCTATTCAAATCAAAAAACCTTGTAAACAGGTGATTCTGATCATTAATGTGGATGTAAAATCTATTTTTAGCAAGCAAGTATTTGACTAGAGGTATTTTTCTGACCGTTTGAGCACTGAGATGATCCATGAACTTCTGTAGTCATTTTGCATGGATGAAAGTTATATTCAACCTTTTAAAATGCACCTAGGGAAAACTTTCCAAATTATGAAAGCAGATACCTTCACAGAGAGAAAAACTTTATCTGATTTTGCATATTAAAGTAAAAAACCTCTTGTAATAAATTTATTTACAAGAGGTTTTTAAAATCATTTGCGGAGAGATGGGGATTCGAACCCCAGATACCCTTTAGGGGTATACACGCTTTCCAGGCGTGCCTCTTCAACCACTCGAGCATCTCTCCTTATTTATGCATAAGGTGCTTAAAAAGCAGGGCGCAAAATACGAAAAATATTTTATAAAATGACTTGTCAGGAAATTTCTCCTGCAAGGGAACTGTTCAATGATTTGACTACCTCTTCCCGGGATGAATACCTTCCAAGCAGATGCATGAGCTTGGTAACAGAAGCTTCAGTTGTAATATCTTTACCGCTTAACACACCTGCAGCAAGCATCTGGCGGCTTGTCTCATATAAACCCATTTCAACGCTTCCTCCATGACACTGGGTAACGTTCAGAATTATCCCCCCCATATCAATAAAATGTTTAAGATCATCCAGGAACCATTGATAGGTGGGAGCATTCCCTGAACCAAAGGTCTCTATTATTAATCCTCTTAATCCTTGTGTATTAATAACAGCCTGAACCAGTTTTCTGTTTATCCCGGGGAACAGTTTCAGAATAGCAACATTATTGTCGAACGATTTATGCACAACAAGGTTATTCTCTTCTGAAGGATAGTTGATCAGGTTTCTGAAATATTTCAGATGTAGCCCGACTTCTGCAAGGGGAGGGTAGTTTGGAGAGAAAAAGGCATCAAAATGCTCAGCGCTCATTTTTGTTGTACGATTTCCCCTGGTAAGCTTATTATCGAAATAAATACAAACTTCCGGTACCGATGCAAATCCATTTTCAACAGCTGCGGCAATTTCTATTGCAGTAATAAGATGTTCCCTCCCGTCCGTGCGAAGAAGCCCAATCGGCAATTGTGAACCGGTCAGAATAACCGGCTTTCTCAGGTTCTCCAGCATAAAGCTCAATGCCGATGCGGTATAGGCCATGGTATCTGTGCCATGCAATACTACAAAACCGTCAAAATTATTGTAATTCTCTTCAACTATATCCGCCATTTTAATCCATATTCCCGGATCAATATTTGATGAGTCCTTAACGGGATCGAAAGATACCGATTGAAGATTGTATCCAAACTTTTTTAGTTCCGGCACGTGATCTGAAATATGACGGAAGTCGATAGGGACCAGAGAACCGGTTATGGCATCATGAATCATCCCGATTGTTCCTCCGGTATAAATTATCAGGATGGAGATATTTTTCTTATTATTCATGCCTCCCTTTCAAAGATTGAATAACCGGGTCGAGTTTTCAAATGTAATTGAAGCAACCTCTTCTTCACTTATTTTGAAAATTTCTGAGAGTTTCTTATTTATTAAGCAAATATACGAACTTTCATTTCTTTTTCCTCTATGTGGAGTTGGAGCAAGATAAGGAGAGTCAGTTTCAAGAATCAGATGTTCAAGTCCGATCTCTTTAATTATTTTGTCAAGTCCCGAATTCTTAAAAGTTAAAATTCCTCCTATCCCAAGCTTAAAGCCCATATTTGTTGCTTTTTCAGCATCTTTGATGTTCCCGGTAAAAGCATGCAGAACTCCTTTCAGGTCTGCCCCTGAAAATTCATCCAAAACTGAAAAGACTTCCGGAAAAGAATCCCTCGAGTGTATGACAACCGGTAATTTTTTATCTATGGCAAATATGATCTGCTTCCTTAAAGCTGTTATCTGTTCTTCTTTATAAGTTTTATCCCAGTAAAGATCGATCCCTATTTCGCCGACAGCAATGAATTTGTGTTTTGTGAACAGTTCGGCAAGTTTGTCGAGTTCCTGCTGGAAACCTGAGTTGACAGATGTAGGGTGGAGCCCAATCATTGAATAACAGAGGCCAGGATACCTGGCCTCCGTAGATAACATTAAATCAACAGACTCGCAATCAATATTTGGCATTAGCATTTTAACTACACCGCAATCGAGAGCCCTGTTCACCATTTCGTCCCTGTCGGTGTCAAATTCAGGGAGATAAAGATGTGTATGTGTGTCAACAAGCTGCATTAAACAACTCCCTGAGCAATCATGGCATCTGCCACCTTAACAAATCCCCCGATGTTGGCACCGTCGACATAGTTTATGAACCCGTCTTCTTTTGTACCATACTTCACGCACGTTTTGTGAATGTTTTTCATTATTGTGTGAAGCCTTTCATCAACCTCTTCACGCGACCATGGAAGTCTCATGGAGTTCTGGGTCATTTCGAGCCCCGATGTGGCAACGCCTCCAGCGTTGGCTGCTTTCCCGGGGGCATAAAGAATCTTCGCATTCAGAAATATTTCTACTGCTTCCAATGTGCAAGGCATATTTGCTCCTTCTGCAACGCAAATGCAACCATTCTTTACAAGTAATCTTGCATCTTCTGTATTTATCTCATTCTGTGTCGCGCATGGCATTGCAATGTCGCACTTAATTATCCAGGGTCTTTTTCCTTCAAAATACTCAACGCCAAATTTTTCTGCATACTCTTTAATCCTTCCGCGTTTTGTGTTTTTAAGTTCCATGATGTAGCTGAGCTTTTCGGCATCAATGCCTTTCGGATCGTATATGAATCCATTGGAGTCTGATGAAGTAACGACAATTCCGCCGAGCTGTGTCACTTTTTCGGTTGCATACTGAGCTACATTGCCGGACCCTGAAACAGAAACTATTTTGCCCTTCAACTCCTCTCCACGGGTAGCCAGCATCTCCTGTGCAAAATAGGTGGCTCCGTAACCTGTTGCTTCGGGACGGATAAGAGAACCTCCCCATTCAATACCTTTGCCTGTAAGTACTCCGGTAAATTCATTTTTAAGTCTTTTATACTGGCCAAACAGGAAGCCGATCTCACGTCCGCCAACTCCGATGTCACCAGCCGGAACGTCAGTATCAGGACCAATATGGCGGAATAGTTCTGACATGAAACTCTGGCAGAATCTCATCACTTCGTTATCCGACTTTCCTTTAGGATCAAAATCGGAACCGCCTTTTCCTCCACCCATAGGCAAGGTGGTGAGGCTGTTTTTAAGCACCTGCTCAAAAGCAAGGAATTTAAGAATGCCAAGATTGACTGTAGGATGAAGCCTTAGTCCTCCTTTGTAAGGGCCAATAGCGCTATTCATTTCAATCCTGAAGCCGCGATTGATCTGAATTTCTCCTTTGTCATCCAGCCAGGGAACTCTGAATATTATTGTTCGTTCCGGTTCTGCGAGCCTTTCAAGAATTTTTGCATGCTTGTATTTAGGATTTTCTTCTATAAAAGGCATAAGTGATTCGGAAACCTCCTGAACTGCCTGGTGAAATTCATTCTCGCCAGGATTTCTGGCCTTAATCATTGCCATGAATTGCTGTACACTTGTATTCATAAATTTCATAATTTAAATAAGGCATTAAAAATATATAAAAGACGACAAGTTTTAATTAAATTATAAGAAAAATGGCAGATTTAATTTAAAAATTAAGGAGAATCGTAAAAATATTTAATTATTAAGAATAAACGCAAGAATATTTGGCATTAAACTATATAACAAATTTCATAAATTTTTTAGAATGAAGAAAATTCTTAATTACGTGATCCGGTAAAGATTCCCGGGATAACATTTTAATAATCCTTTAAATTCCATCTGGAGAAGTATTGCTGAAAGTTTCTGAATTGCAATTTCGAGTGACCGGCAAATATCATCAATTGTCATCTCTCCCTGTTTTATGAGCAACTCATAGACAATCTTTTCGGTCTCATCCATGTCAGAAAATAATTTCCCCTGAACTGGAGGTTTCAATTTTTCGGATTTCCAGTTAAGAAAATATTCGATATCATCAGAGCATTCTGTCAATGCTGCTTTATTGCTTTTTATCAGGCTGTTGCAGCCGGCTGACCATTGGTCGTCAGGCCTGCCTGGAACAGCAAAAACATCGCGGTTATATGAATTTGCAATATCTGCTGTTATAAGTGCGCCACCTTTTTTACCTGATTCGATTACCAGGGTTGCATCTGATAACCCGGCAATTATCCGGTTTCTCTTGATGAAGTTATTCCGCTCGGGAAGTTCATCTGAAAGAAAATCTGTAAGAAGGCCACCTTGTTTAATCATGGCAATTGCAGTGGATGTATGGACAGAAGGATAAGTAGTTTTAAATCCGTGACCCAGAACTCCTATCGTTTGCAGATTATTTGCCATGGCAGCTTTATGCGAAGCAATATCGATACCGTAAGCAAGACCGCTTACAATAATGACATCGGGATGTCCCATCGCCAGGCCTCCAATGATTTTTTCACATAATTCTCTTCCCCGGGAAGTGGCATTGCGGGTACCGACAACACTCAGTATTTTCGCGGAATTGAGATCACAATTTCCTTTAAAAAAGAAAACCACGGGAGAATCGTCGCATTGCCTTAGTCTGAAAGGATAATCGTTATCCAGATAGAAATATGTTCTGATGTTATTTTTACTGATATATTCGGCCTCCTGTTCGGCAACATCCAGATATGATCTGTCGGTGATGTATTTTGCAATACCCGATCCGATACCTGGTATTTTGATAAGACTTCGGTACGGTTCGTGAAAAACAGCTTCCACACTACCGAAATGTGATACAAGTTTCCGGGCATTTATATCACCAATGCGCGGGATCAATCCTAAAGCAATTTTATGCTTAAGTGACACCTCTGACATAGCACAAGCAGTTGAGACATATGAATATAAATTTAAGAAAATAACAGATATAATAAATATAATGATGTAAAAAATATTGCTATGGGTTAAAAAGAGGAATGGGTAAAATGCAGCTTATATATAAAAAATATAGCGACGCTGAAAACAACGTCGCTACAGAGAAAAGGTTTTAGGGTTATGAAATATTCTATATTACCCCCATGTCGAGCATGGAGCTGGCGACTTTAAGGAATCCTGCAATATTTGCTCCTTTCACATAGTCGACATATCCATCTTCTCCTTTACCATATTTAATGCACTGAGCATGGATATTACACATTATTTCATGCAGACGGCTGTCAACTTCTTCACTGTTCCAGTGAAGCTTCATAGCGTTCTGGGTCATCTCCAGTCCCGAGGTGGCAACGCCACCGGCATTCACTGCCTTCCCCGGAGCAAATAATATTTTATGTTTAAGAAATTCTTCAACAGCGTCAGGTGTACAACCCATATTGGATACTTCTGCCACCATAATGGCACCGTTCTCAATCAGTTTTTTTGCATCCTCACCCGAAAGTTCATTCTGTGTAGCACAAGGCATAGCAATATCGACCTTCACTTCCCATGGTTTTTTACCTTCATGAAATTCGACACCTTCAAATGCAAATGAATAAGGTTTTACAATATCTTCATTTGAAGCACGGAGATCGAGCATAAAATCAATTTTCTTTCCTGAGATACCTTCCGGATCGTAAACGTAACCATCAGGACCAGAAATTGTAACAACTTTTCCTCCAAGTTCTGTGGCTTTCAGAGCTGCGCCCCAGGCAACATTTCCAAATCCTGATATTGAAATGGTTTTACCTTTAAGAGTATCATTTCTGGCGGCCAGCATTTCCTTGGCAAAATAGATTGCACCAAAACCGGTAGCTTCAGGGCGTATCAGAGAACCACCCCAATTGCTTCCTTTTCCTGTTAAAACTCCTGTATTCTCACCCGCGAGCCGTTTGTACATACCATATAAGAAACCGATTTCACGTCCGCCAACTCCGATATCACCTGCCGGAACATCAGTTTCTGGTCCGATATATTTCCACAATTCAAGCATAAATGACTGGCAGAAACGCATGACCTCTGCATTTGATTTTCCTTTGGGATCAAAGTCCGATCCGCCTTTACCACCGCCCATCGGAAGAGTGGTAAGCGCGTTCTTGAAGATCTGTTCAAATCCAAGAAACTTGAGGATTGAAAGGTTAACACTCGGGTGGAAGCGAAGGCCCCCTTTATAAGGACCAATTGCATTATTGAACTGGATTCGGTAACCCAGATTTACTTTTACATTTCCTTCATCATCAACCCATGGAACTTTGAATGTAATAACCCGGTCAGGTTCAATGATGCGTTCAATAATGTTCGCAGATTCAAACTGAGGGTTTTCGTTGTATACTTCTTCGATCGATTCAAGCACCTCTCTGACTGCCTGCAAATACTCAACCTCTCCGGGATGTTTCTTTTCGAGGTTGTTCATGATTTTATCTACGTTCATATCTTTATTTTTAATTAATGATCAGAATTTATAATCAGCTTTTCAAAATTGATGTTGTTTAGAATTATTAAAAATGATAAAACTCATGTTATCAAATTATAACCTTCATTATCGGGGAGAATATGAATTTAACGATCTGATGATTTTTGTTTTCTCCTCCTTTGTAAGGGCACTTATGTAAACAGGCGGGTATTTAGCAACTCCTTCCCTGAACTGCTGGAAAAGTGTAATGCTTTGAACAAGACCAAAAAGTTTCGATTCAACCTTATACCCTTTAAATGATGTCTTTTTAATTTCAATAGAATTTTTCTTCCCGCCGACAATTCCGGTTGTGAAATATCTGAAAACAATGCTGTCGTCTTCATCAGAATAACTTATAAACTGATAATTGAGAAACATCGGATAGAAAGCAATGACAAAATAGATTGCCACGAGAATGAGGGTACATGCAGTAATGCTTAATCCGAGAAGAGGAAATTTTATTATTTCTGCCACATAGGTAAGAACAATATATGTCAGGAATAAAACTGTGGCTGCGAAAAGCTTTATTCTGAGGCTTATAATAGTTCTGCTGTTGTCGAAAGTCATTTCAACAAATTTTTATAAACTTAAATGGTTTTTTTAAGAAAACCTTAACAGGAAGAAAAAAAATATTAAAGAATGACAAAAACAGCTTTGTTTCTCATAATTATAGCGAATATTTCCTATCTCCAGAAGAGGAAGATTCTGCATTGGAAAGCAGACAGATAGCTTCAAATATTTTAAAATTTAAAGTAAAAGCAAATATCAGTGACTTGAAAAAGATAATCAATTTATTAACTTTAAAACTTCAAACTATCACGATCTATTCTCAAGAAACGATTTTTTTAAAATTAAATAATTGGTTTTGAACGATCTTTTACTGATAGAAGGACTTAAGCGGAGGGACAAAGTAATATTTGATTATATTTTCAATTATTATTATTCATCTCTTTGCGTTTTTTCGATGCAGTATCTACATGACCACGATGCAAGTGAAGATCTGGTGCAGGACTTTTTTGTTTCTCTCTGGATAGAGGCTTCCAATTTGGAGATCAGGTCATCATTAAAATCATACCTTTTTACCAGTGTCAAAAACAAATGTTTCGACTATTTGAAACATCAGAAGGTAACTGAAAAATACAAGGAATTTTTCCTCCTGTCAGCAACAAGTGAGAACAACCCGACAGAACAATATTTTGCAGAATCCGAACTTCGTCAGTTCATTCAAAAAAGCATGGAAAAGCTTTCTCCGCGTTGTCAGGAGATTTTTAAATTAAGTCGTCTTAAAGGTTTATCAAATCAGGAGATTTCAGATAAGCTTGGGATCACTAAACGGACTGTCGAGTTACAGATCAGCAACTCATTGAAGATTCTCAGGAAGGAACTTGTTGAATATCTTCCTTTCTGGTTGATTGTCTGGCTGGTCGGATAAACTGTAGCAAGTAATTTCTGACTTTAGGGTAATTAACCCATCCCCCAGCCCCTTCCCTTAAGAATAAGGGAAGGGGAGAAGTGTATGATATGCAGAATGTTCACCTCATTCTCTTATTGCTTAAGAGAAGGAGGATGGGAGGAAGAGATAAGAAAGATGAAAGGGAAGTAAAGATGATATGATAATAAGTACCTAAATATTTATCTGTACAATTTTTAACCCATCCCCCAACCCCTTCCCTTAAGGATAAGGGCAGGGGAGAGGTGGGTGATATGCATGATGGAAGGATGAGTTTGGAAAAAAAGGAAAGAGAAGAATGATGAGATGGTGAGATAAGAAAGGCGAAAGGGAAGGAGGATGATATTGTCAGATAAAAAAGAATAAGAGCAGGGGAGAATTTCCAATTTATAATAATTTTTTTTAATTTCATATTTGGAATAAGTTTTATATGTCTCGTATTCATTACAAGAATTACAAAAGTATTACATTAATGGCAAGAAGGTTAAGGAAAGACTCAACACCTTCAGAAGAATTACTTTGGGAAGTTCTGAGAGGGAAAAAGCTTGAAGGGTATAAATTTTTAAGACAACATCCTGTTTTTTATAGAATTGATAAAGAAGGGGTAGAGTTTTATATTGCAGATTTCTATTGTTCTAAACTTAAACTGATAATTGAATTGGATGGACCCATCCATGAGTATCGCAAGGAAGAAGATAAAGAGCGGGATGCAAAACTCAAGTCAAAAGGATTTTTTGTCAAGAGAATTAAAAACGAGGAACTCACAGATGTAAATTATGTTATTAGTACCGTACGAGAAATAATAAAATTTTGTAAGACATAATAATCAAACACTAATGATTTAAATGTTCTTCTGTACAATTTTTAACCCATCCCCCAACCCCTTCCCTTAAGGATAAGGGAAGGGGAGAAGTGTGTGTGATATGCAGAATGTTCTCCTCCTTCTCTTATTGCTTAAGAGAAGGAGGACGGGAGGATGAGTTAAGAAACATGAAGGAGAAGGAAGAGAAACACCGGAGGATGAGCCAGGAAAAAACATTGAATGAAAGTAACGCTTGATATCAAAAATAATTCTCCCGGATATATGTGTGCCATTGACTTTAGTCGTCTTAGCTCAGAAGACTATTAAAGAGTAGGGTCATTTTTATAAATTTGAATTGTAACGGATGTTAAGTTTTAGTGAAGTTGAAGAATTACTGCCAGGATATTTATCCGGCGAGTTGTCGGGTGAAGATCGGACAAAAGTTGATGAATGGAGAAAAGAATCACCTGAGAACGAAGCTCTATATCGTGAAAGCCTGAAAGCATGGGAGGTTGTACCATTGTTGCATGAAATGGAACAGTTCAACTCTTTCGAAGCGTTGAAAAAGGTAAATTCAAGGATATATAAAAATGGTTTTTCAAAATGGTTGGTTAATCTTCAGAAGGTAGCAGCAATACTGCTGCTACCCTTGTTGGTTTATTCCGGTTATCTTACAATGAGAAACCTGTCAATGAAAAAGTTACCGGAAGAACAGGTGATGATGCAGACAATCACTTCCCGGCAGGGAATGGTAACGAAGTTTTCACTTGCCGACGGGACCAAGGTTTGGCTTAACTCCGGTTCCGAATTGCAATTTCCGATCCTTTTTAAAGGAAAGAGGAGGGAAGTGAAATTAAGAGGAGAAGCCTTTTTTGAGGTAGCAAAAAATGAAAAGCAACCTTTCAGGGTAAATGCGAAGGAACTTAATATTGACGTTTTAGGAACCTCGTTTAATGTTATCAGCTATGATGACGAACCACAATCAGAGGTAATACTTGAAAAAGGAAAGGTAAGTCTGTTCGCAGAAAAAGGGGAGATCAAAAAAGACCTTGGAACAATGCTTCCCGGACAAAGAGCCGTTTTTAAAGAGGAATCTCAGGAAGTTAAGATTGAAAAGGCTGAGGTTGACAAATATATCTCATGGCGCGATGGTAATCTGATTTTTAGTGATGACCCGATGGAAGATGTTGTAAGACGGTTGAGCCGTTGGTTCAACGTTGAAATTGTTGTAAATGATCCTGAAATCAATAGTTATATATATACAGCTAAATTCAGAAACGAAACCCTTGAACAGGTGTTAAAGTTATTAAAACTATCGGCGCCGATCGATTACCGCATCATAGAAAGTAAAGCGCTGCCTGATAATGAATTCACAAAACAAAAGATTTACCTTATGAAGAAAAAGATTTAAAAAATACCGGGATTGATGTTTGACCCCATCAGTCCCGGCATAAAACCGATTATCTTTTTGTTCGAAAGATAACCGTGATTAATAGTAATAATACTAAACCGTTTCAAAACTATGAAAAAAAACTCATGTGTAATGCGGAAATGTCAAGAAAACTCTCATTTCCGAAAAATCTGGATGACAATGAAGCTAACTATGGTTCTGTTCTTTCTGGCCATTACCAAGCTGATGGCTTCAGAAGCTTACTCACAAACGACCAAATTGACATTGCAGCTTAAAGATGCAACTGTCAAAGAGGCTCTAAACAAGATCGAAGATAACAGTGAGTTCTTCTTTCTTTACAACAGCAAACTTGTTGACGTTAATCGCAAAGTATCGATGGACGTTAATGATAAAAAGATCAACGAAATACTTGGTGATTTGTTCGAAGGAACTGACGTGGTTTATGCTGTTGTTGACCGGCAGATTGTTTTGACCAACAAAGCTAATCAAAATGGTTTCTCGCAACCTGTTGACCAGCAACAACAAAAAGTTACAGGTAAAGTCACTAACGAATCTGGAGAACCTTTACCGGGAGTGTCGGTGATAGTGAAAGGTACAACCACCGGTACAATTACCGATATAAATGGTAGTTTTTCACTTGCCAATATATCCGAAAACGCGACTTTGCAGTTATCTTTCGTGGGGATGAAAACACTGGAAGTGAAAGTTGGAAACCAAACATCAATAGATGCTGTTTTGGCTGATGAGATGCTGGGTTTGGACGAAGTTGTTGTTATTGGGTATGGATCTGTAAAAAAAACAGATCTTACAGGGTCTGTTACCCAAATTAAACCAAAAGATTTAGCTGCTTTTACAAACGGTAATATTTTAAAGGCCTTATCAGGACGTGCGACTGGCGTGCAGGTGTTGCAAAACGATGGCAGACCAGGTGCTTCGCCAAGTATTCGTATTCGTGGCACCAATTCCATTTTGGGAAGTAACGAGCCCCTGTATGTAATAGATGGATTCCCGGGTTCGATCAGCAGTGTGCAGGAAACGGATATTGAATCTATTGAGATTTTGAAAGATGCGTCTGCAACAGCTATTTATGGTTCTCGTGGGGCTAATGGTGTAATTATCATTAGTACTAAAAAAGGAAAATCAGGAGAGACGCTGGTGGATTATGAAACTAATTATGGTATGCAACGTGTTACTAAAAAGCTTGATTTAATGAATGGCCTTCAATGGGCAAAATTTTACAACGAAGTAGCAGTTAATGATGGGGCAAATCCTTATTTTACTAATGAGCAACTTGATGCATTTGCAAAAGGAACTGATACAGATTGGCAAGACTTGATATTATATGATGCACCGATCATGCTCCACTCACTAAATGTGAGTGGTGGGAATGAAAAAACTCAATTTTCAATTTCCGGCAACGCATTTTTACAGGACGGGATAATAAAAAATACCGATTACAATCGTTATACACTCCGGTCTAATATAAACCATAAGATCAGTAAAATATTCAGTATATCTCTCAATGCTTTAGCATCAAAAACAAAAAGCGATACGAAATCCACAGAAGGTACCCGTGGGAACGGTGTTATTGGTGGAATGATAGGTGCATCTCCTGTTTTTTCTCCCTTTAATATAGATGGTACGATTAGTAGGATTAATACCGCATATCCCTTTTTATCAAACGTATTAATCAATCCTTTAACGGTTATTTACGGACAATCCAATAAAAGTGATACTAACTTTCAATTGTTTAATTTAGCGTTCGACATAAGCCCAATTAAGGGTATGGTTATTAAATTGGCAGGAGGTGTTCAAAATTCAGACAGTCGATCTGATTCATTTACTCAGATAGATCAGATTATTAATTCCGTAGGATCCGCTTCCGTGAGTACTAGTAATAGTATAAACATGCTCAATGAAAATACAATAAGTTATTCGAAAACATTTGGAGATCATTCCATTTCAGCTGTAGGAGGTTTTTCCTATGAGGACAGCCAATACAAAAGCCTCAGTGCTAGTGGAAAAGGATTCTTAAGTAACGTTGTTGAAACTTATAATTTGCAGGGAGCGGCTTCGCAAGGTATTGCATCTTCCGGTTACAGCAAAGCTGTTTTATTTTCTTATTTAGGGAGAGTGAATTATAATTATAAGGGAAGATACTTTGCCACGTTTAGCTACCGACGTGATGGTTCTTCTAAATTTTCAGTTTTGAATAAATGGAGCGATTTCCCTTCCGGAGCAATTGCCTGGCGTGTTTCTGAAGAAAAATTTATGCAACAGGTTAAAACAATCTCAAATCTTAAGTTACGGGCAAGTTATGGCGCTGCAGGTAATAATGCATTAAGTGCATATCAAACTTTAAATGCACTTGGATCATATAAAGTGGTATTCAATGATGCTTTATTTACTGCCTTCGGGCCTGGCACTACTAAGCCAGGACAATTAAAATGGGAAACTACTTATGGATACGATGCTGGTGTTGACCTCGGTTTGTTCAGTAATAGAATAAATATAACGATTGACTATTACCATAAAAAAACCAAGGACTTGTTGAATAGTGTTCAATTACCAGCTTCTTCAGGCTATACGCAGACATTACAAAATGTTGGTGAAATACAAAACAAGGGATTTGAGTTTTCTATTGATGCACAAATCTTAAATAAAGAAGTTAAGTGGAATGTAAGTTCCAATATTTCAGTTAATCGTAATAATGTTTCAAAATTATATGGTGGACAAGATATTTATGGTGCGGTCTTTAATACTGGTCCTCTTACTGATTTCATCAATCTTTTAAGAGAAGGGCAACCGTTGGGAATATTTTATGGTTACCTGGAAGATGGATATACTGAGATCGGGAATATCAAGTACAAAGATTTGAACGATGATGGAATAATTAATTCCAATGATAAAACATATATAGGAAATCCTAATCCGAAATTTATTTATGGATTTAATTCTGTTATTTCTTACAAAGGGTTTGACTTAACACTATTCCTTCAAGGGTCACAGGGGAATGACATTTTTAATTTGGATGCTAACACAAATATTGATTTGGGGTTTGGACTTAATTTACCTGTAGACGTGTATAACAATCATTGGACCGTTGATAATCCAAATGCTAAATATCCTAAACTTTCAAAAAAGATATCAGGAAATGTTTCAGACCGTTGGGTTGAAGATGGTTCATACTTAAGATTAAAAAATATTCAATTGGCATATAATCTGCCATCTGGCCTCATTAAATGGGCAAGAAGCATTCAGCTATATATAAGTGGGCAAAACCTTTTCACAATCAATAAATTCTCGTGGTTCGATCCTGAAATAAATTCACGCGGAGGTAGTAGCTCTATTAACCAAGGACTAAGTTATTTTGGCTACCCTACTGCTAAATCGCTCACATTGGGAATTCGCTGTAGCCTATAAGATAAACATTTAAAATTTAACATATTATGAAAAAAATATTCATTTTCTTTTTGGTGTTTGTTTTGTTTGTTGCATGTACAAAAAATTTAGATGAGTATCCTAAATCTATTGCAGCAGAAACATTCTATAATAACCCATCTGAAGTAGAATCAGGGTTAAATGCTATTTATGTGCCACTGAAAAGCTCTAGCTTAATGGGGGGTGTTTATCAGGCAATTTTAGAAAGCTTGTCAGATGGCACATATGGAAGAGGATCTTTTAGTATTTTTAATAGTTATGAGCTCGATAATACCAATATTACACGTATAGGCATAATGTGGCAACTTTTTTACCAGTCTATTAAGAACGCTAATATTTGTATTCAAAAAATACCAAATGGTAAAAATCTTACAGATGCAGATAAAAATAAATACTTGGCAGAAGCAAAGTTTTTGCGTGGCTTAATTTACTTTACTATGGCCCGAAATTGGGGAGGGGTAATATTACGGACAGAGATAAATATGGACTCCATTAATGTGGGGCGTAGTTCTTCAATTGATACATGGACTCTGGCACTGGCTGATTTAAAAGATGCAGAACAAAACTTGCCTGATAATCCTAGGCTTATTGGGACACCCTCTAAATTAGCTGCTAAAACCGTGTTAGCAGAGATGTATTTATGTTTACAACAATGGCAGGATGCAAGAGATGAAGTCAAAGCTGTGATACAATCAAATAAATTTTCATTAGTAAAAGTTACTAAGACGTCAGATTTTAATAATATTTACGGACCGGAAGTGTTAACAACTTCTGAAGAAATATTCTATCTTAAATTTTCAAGACAAGGTTCTACCTATGGATTTACTTGGCCAATGTATGTTCATAAATCAGGAGATGGTTATCATGGAGCAGGAGGATGGTACGGAATATACAGTGACACTCTTCTTAATCCAGTTATTAAGAACTGGAATAATAATGATTTA
Organism: Bacteroidales bacterium; assembly: GCA_021371855.1. Lineage (GTDB taxonomy): Bacteria > Bacteroidota > Bacteroidia > Bacteroidales > VadinHA17 > LD21. Next base: position 211,445 of record JAJFVL010000049.1, read on the forward strand.
AGAAAAAAATTCAATTGGTATCCATGTAATATAGGATTAGGACCAAATACAGTTTTAAATGCAAAGTATAGCGATCCTAAAGCTACAGGTGATAGTAATGCTGGTAATGATTGGCAGTGGTATAAATTTTCGGATGTGCTTTTAATGTACGCAGAAGCCGAATGTCGAGTCAATAGAGGGCCAAACGCATCTGCAATGGATGCATTGAACCAGGTGCATAGGCGAGCCTATGGATATGATCCTGCACAAACCTCTCCAGTAGATTTTCATGTAAATGATTATGATGAACAAAACTTTCTTGAACTAGTTATAAAAGAAAGAAATTATGAAACCTGTTTTGAAGCAAAAAGATGGTTAGATTTAAAACGGTTGGGTATTGTAAAACAGGTGATTTTAAATGCTAAAGGGGTAACAGTAGCAGATAAATGTTTATTATTTCCGATTCCTGTTGTTGAAATGTCATATAATAAAGCATTAGATCCTGTAAAAGACCAGAATCCAGGTTGGTAATCATTTTCTGGCCAGATACTCATATTATCTTTTAATTATTATTCTAAAAATAAAATGAGTATCTGGAATTATTAAAACGAAGAGTCAAGGACAAAAACTCTAAGTTTAAAGTTGTTGAATGGCCTTTATCTTACACCTTTTGTAAAGTTTCAAGGAAAGGTGAAAAAGTAGTGGTTATTGATAATGGGATGATTATGGACTTTAATCCAAAATTTATTTTTCTTGTAATTATACCAAAGACTTCCCCAAGACAAAGATTTTTGGTTTTTATTAATCTTAATCGATACTAGTATTAAAAATAATAACAATTATTAAATTGAGAAATATGAAAAATCCGATCCATTTTTTTATAATTATAACTTCAATAATTATACTTCTACTTGTATACTCTGTTAGAATTATTGCAGTAGAAGGAAATCCCCCCAAAGAAGTGATTCGCAATAAAGAAATAATCCAATTTGATAACAATCAGTTGTTGATCGATATACGACAGGCAAACTGGGAATGTTGCGTTTTAAAAAATGAAGATAAATCCGGGCCCAATAATATGTACAGCAGTGGTAAAAAGGTGGATTTAGATATAGTAAAAGCCGAATATGAAAACACAGTTAAAGTCAAAAAATGGAAACCTGTTCATGTAGGTCGTCGGTGGGAAACGATGGGTTATCCGGATCTTAACAACAAAGAAGTCTGGTTACATTTGAAATTCTATGTCTCATCTGAAATGAAAGGTTATAAATTTGGATTCTTTTGCACAGCTGTAGATGATGCCGCACATTTTTTTCTAAATGGTACATTTCTGGATAAAAAAGCATATGTTTGGGGAGCTCGCATTCCTGAACCAGTCAATATTGATCTTACTTCTCAGATACAATTTGGAAAAGAAAATCTGCTGGCAATTCGTCTGAGTGATTATACTCCGGCACGAGGTGGAGGAATTTTAGGTAACGTATTACTTTACAGAACTCTGCCGTATGTACGTACTCCAATGGGAGGTGTTGTCCTGACAGATAAAGTATCAGATAAATACTCTGTTGTTTTAAATATTGGTGATGCATTGCTTTCCAGGGATCAAAAAACAGCATTTACATCAGAAGAACTTAGTACAATGGAAATACCTCCATACATTCTTAGAGATGAAGAATTGGTATTGGTTATTCCTAGCGAAGCTATTAAGCAAAGAGTTCCACAATACAAGGTTGATTTGAATTTTGTTTGTCAAACATATGATAAACGACTCCTTGCAATACAATGTGGCGAATTACCAACAAGGGTGGAACTATTTGATTTAATGACTATCCCGCTCAATCTGAGCGCCACATATAACAATCCGTTTGATCCAAGGCAAATCAATGTTCAGGCAGTGGTGGAAACGCCCTCCGGGAAAACCGAAAAAGTAGCGGCATTCTTTTACCAGGATTTTACACCTATCCCAATTAGGTATGAGGAAGAGATTCTTCTTCCCAAAGCAGGAAATCCATGGCGGCTTTATTATCGTCCCAGGGAAAAGGGTACCTATACGTTTCATCTTATTGCACAAGACAGAACCGGGATGAAGCGCACTCCAGACCAAAAATTTGATGTTACAGCATCTGATAAAAAAGGATTTTTACGGGTTAGTAAAGATGATCCCCGCTTTTTTGAGTTTGATAACGGCGAATCATATTTTGGCATTGGTCCAAGTGGGTGGTGTCGTGACACAAACTATATATTTGGAGGTAACACCCGATGGATTTCAACTCGATTGCTTGACGAGTATTATAAACGGAAAGCAGATGCCGGTTCAAATTACGATTACTGCCTGGCCGAATTTTTTGGACGCCTTTACACTCAGGGCGGTTTTATTGATCAACATGTGGCATGGAAGTGTGAACATCGGATACGGACATTGGAGAAATTGGGTATTTACTGGGTAACATGCTATGACGATCTTTGCCGGTCGACAGTATATGGATTAAATACACTACCTTATTCTGAATTTCAGGGAGGCCCCTGCAATAGAATCGAGGAGCTATATTTTAAGGAGCGTTCACTCGAGATGCAAAGGGATCATCTTCGCTATTTTGTAAGCCGGATGAGCGATAGCCCTGCATTGATGGTTTGGGCAATTGGGGATGAAGGACAGGATGGTAATTCGTTTTCGCGGCTTATGGTTCGCTCCTGGATCAAAGAGTTACAAAACTACGTTCACACGATTGATGTTTACCAACACCCACATGTTATAGGTGAAGGTCCCCTATCAATAACACATGGAGGTGAAGCAATCATCATCCCTGATTGGTATTTTAATCCAGGTTTGACGGCCGATGGTGTAAAATTGGTTCAGGAGATCATGAAGAAGTATAATAGATTCAACTGCCCTTTGATCAACCCTGAAGGCGGTATGGTTCAATGGACAAAACCTGATGATTCATACGGGCCTAAAAGTCCCGGATACTATCTGAGTGGTGAAAGATGGAAATTTCCTGAAGCTATATCTTTTCATAATAATCTATGGATAAGCCTTTTTATGAAAAATGCAGTTGGGGGAACTGAATGGCTGGGGCATTTTATTGTTCAAAAAAACCAGTTATTCCATGCTACTGCAATGCGCAATTTTCTGGAAGGAGAATCACTTACTAAACCTCATTGGGAAATTGTTACTCCAGTTGTTTCTCACCCGGACCTCCGCGGCTTCTGTCTTCAGTCTGAAGGCAATAGCTGGGTTTGGATTCAGAACAAGTTCTACACCTGGCTGGAAGCCGGACATTATGGAAAGACACCACCAGTCATCTCTGATTCAAAAATCGACATCCCGGTGAAAAAAAATGGTAATTACAATGTTGAACTATGGGATACTCGTAGTGGTAAAGTAATTTCAACTACAACGGTTCTTTCGAAAGAAGGGAAAATTTTCTACCTGCTACCTCCTATCGAAAAGGATGTTGCTTTGAAGGTTAACATAATTGATTAATGGTTTCATAGATGTTTTAAACTATTTATTATTTAAGATTTTTAAACGCATACATTTATGAAAAGTTATAGAAAAGTTTTTGCAGTTAATAAATAAACCTTCCATTTGTGTTTGAATAATACAAGATTAAAAATAGCAAAATGAGTATAAAGGAAAAAAGGGATGAGCATCTGTCAATAGAAATTGATTACTGTAAAGTGTTGATACAATATCGTTCAGAACTTCTAAACAGTGTAGTGCCATTCTGGATGAAGTATGCAATCGATTGGAAAAACGGGGGTATTTGTACTTGTCTTTCTGATAAAGGCGATGTTTTGAGCCAGGATAAATACATGTGGTCCCAATTAAGGGCAATTTGGACATTTTCTGCGCTTTATAATAAAATCGAGAAGAAAAAGGAATGGCTTGATGTTGCTTTGCACATATTTGAGTTCGTTAGAAAATATGGACGGGATGATAAAGGACAGTGGGTTTATTCTGTGAATAAAAATGGCACTCCACTTAGAGGAGCTACAAGTATTTATGCAGATGGTTTTGCAATCAACGGATTTACAGAGTTAGCTAAAGCGACAGGGAATAAAGATGTGATTCAACTTGCACTTGACACATATTATAATGTTCAAAAACGCTTGGCTGTACCCGGATCATATCCAACAGAACCTTTGCCGATTCCTCATGATTGTATAGCACACGGCATCTCGATGATCTTTTCGATGGTATTCAATGAATTGGGGCAATATTTGAACAATGCCGATATTCTGCAAGCAAGTATTGATCAAGCGGAACAAGTAATGACCGTATTTCTTCGACCAGAACAACAACGACTATATGAGTATGTTAGAACAGACAACACCTTGCTCGAGACACAACCAGGATTAACGACTGTTCCTGGCCATGCTCTTGAATCAATGTGTTTTATGATTCATATTTATCAGCAACGCAATGATCAGAAACGTATTCAGCAGGCGATTGATTGTATTCGCTGGCATACTGAACTTGGATGGGATTATGAATATGGTGGCATTCTCTTGGCGATTAATGCAGAAGGATCATTTTGGGAAGACAAGTGGGATACCAAACTATGGTGGACACACGCCGAAGCTCTTTATGCACTTCTATTAGTCTATTCAATCTCTCAGGAGGAGTGGTGTCTGAACTGGTTCAGACAAGTACACGATTATACATTTAGCCATTACCCCGTATCTAATTATGGTGAGTGGTTTCAGAGGCTTGATCGCTACGGAAACCATATCAGTAATATAGCTGATTTGCCGGTAAAAGATCCTTTTCATGTAGCGCGATCACTGATTAATTGTATTGGAGTACTGGAAAAACTTGTTTCAACAGGTAAAGAAGAAAATGTAAAGAATAATATGTTATGAATGGAGGTAATTATCAGATTAAAAAAAATTATTTAACAACTTAAATTTACTAGGAACTTGGGATGAAATGAGCATAGATTTATAAGTGATTTGTAATTAAATAGGGTCAATAAGTTAAAAAAAATAAGTGACTATGAGTGTAAAAGAGACAGGCGTAAGCTACTACGGGATAAGTTATCCCGAGCATGCAGAAAAGGATTTCAGAGAGATGATAGATCATAATTGCAATGCAGTGATACTTGCATTATCAGAATTTGATATTGATTTTTGGTTTCCCAACATTATCAAGGTTACG
>JAJFVL010000055.1 GCA_021371855.1 Bacteroidales bacterium
CGTAAACAAGTATACAGCCCAATATGGACAACAATTTTCCCGATACCGGTGTTGAGTGGAAATTTTTCAGAGTCACCATTCTCAGCTTTAAACTGATGTAAATTTACTGATTGAAAAAGGTTATTAGACAGACTGCCGTTAGCTGGTATACGAAACAAATTTCTGCTCAGCAATAAATTTGCACGATTTACATTTAGTATATATCTTTGTGATATACTTTTATAATTTCATATGAAAACTCTTTCTTTAAAACTCGACGACAATATCTTCAACGAAACTGAAGATGTTCTGGTTAAGGTCAAAAAATCCAGGAACAGGTATATCAACGAAGCTGTTGCCTTTTACAACAAGGTTAATAAAAGAAACCTGATCTCCAAGAAACTCGCCAAAGAATCAAGGCTAGTTAAAAATGAGTCTATGGCTGTTCTCGCTGAATTTGAATCTCTACAAGATGAGAATTAAGCAATTCGACATCTGGATTGCTGACCTCGAACCGCAACGCGGAACTGAGACTGGCAAAGTAAGACCGGTTCTTATAGTTCAGACTAATCTGCTTAAGGATCATCCTTCAACAGTTGTCTGCCCTATCACAACAAACATATCTCCCTCAAGTGATATATTACGAGTTCATATAAAAAAGGGGATTGCTAATCTAAATCATGACTCTGACGTAATGATTGATCAAATTCGTGCAATTGATAATAGAAGGTTAACCCAAAAAATCGGAGAATTACCACCCGATCTACAGAAACGGGTTAAAGAAAACATAAAAATAATTCTGGATTTGGATTAGCGGTAGATCAATGATATTAAGAGATTTAATTATAAGTAATTCTTGGTTAAGTGTTGAATTGATTTTTACCAGATTATACCCTGACCAAGCAAGCTCATTAAACGGATATGAAAGAGTTTTCAATGAATTAAAAACTCTACCACCTGTCAATTCAGAAATCACTATTCTTATCAGCAATGAGATTGACTCATTTGATAATGAACCTTATGTTAATGTTTCAGGATATAATCATTCTAAAACTTCTCGATCAATAGATGATTTAACTGATTCATTAGCCTTAGAATTTACACCATGGAATGAGTGGCTAGGAATGAGGATTGACGAAAATTCTTTAAAATACTTTAATCAGTCAGAATTGATTTGCCATTGTCTTCATGAGATGACCTTTATGGGTTTTAATCAAAAAGAAATCGACAACGAGTGGCAAAAAATCATAAAGGCAGAGCAAGAAATTAAACACATGACTAAGGAGGAAAAGGAACGAAGTACCATGACCTTGGAAGAATTAAAAAAGAAATATAAGCTCAAAGACAAATAATTAAGTACACCAGCTAACACGGATGGTATGTTTAAGTGCCTTCGGCAGGCCGGACAACTTCGCAATCAGCCCGATACATCATGTTAGTAATCTCTCTCTCATTTATCAAGTTTTCTCTACCGAGACAAATTATGTGTACCAAGACAAAGCCAATAGGCCTGCCGGCCGACGCTCACGTGTCAAGCATTTGCGCTGACAAGTGAAGCTTCGTCAGTGGTTTTTGCAGAGTAACTTATAAAGTGCACCGTGACATTCAACTTCTGCTTCATCTACCGGGATTGGCAAAAACCTCGCCACTCCTTAACAGGCGGCACCTAACCATACCACCGGGCCGTTATATTTAAGCCATCGTGCGACCTGAGAGACAGAGACTTAAATTTAAATGGCCTAAATATAACCCAAAAAGTATCGATTGATTTTACACATTAACCTAATATAAACTTTCTACTTTTGTACTTGTTATATACGTACATATATCATATCTTTGTACGGACAATATATAAAATAATGGACACTAAACTTACTATTAAACTTGACAATGACGTAATCTCTAGAGCAAAGAGATACGCTCAACATCGTAAGACCAGTCTTTCAAAAATGATTGAATCTTATCTTGATTCTGTTACAAAACCTGATTCTGATGATATTGAAATCACTCCTTTAGTTAAAAGTCTTAGCGGAGTAATCTCTCTACCTGAAGACTATGATTATAAAAAGGATCATACAGATTACTTGATAAGAAAGTACTCATGAAAAATCTATTTCTTGACACTAACATCATTCTTGATTTATTGGCTCATAGGCTCCCATTTTATGCAGAAGCTGCAAAACTGTTTTCCCTTGCTGACAAGAAAAAAGTAAAGCTTTCAATCTCGTCTCTTTGCCTTGCTGATGCGCACTATATTTTATCAAGGCAGAATCCGGAGATGGAAGTAAGAAACATATTGAGAACATTCAAAGTTCTAGTTAATGTCCTGCCACTTGACGATAAAATAACTGATTTAGCACTCAATTCTGAGTTCCATGACTTTGAAGATGCTATACAGTATTATACCGCGATTGAAAACGATCAGGACTTAATAATAACTAGAAATCAGCGGGACTTTAAAGAAAGTAAAATACCCGTAATGACTGCTGGAGAATTTATTAAGTCAATAAAAAAATAAATCATCTTAACCGTGACAGTTTTTCAACATCGGATAACTTTAAACCTGGCCTAAATATACCACCGGGCCGTCAGCAGCAATGTGTGTCTAATCTCGTCTTGAGATAGGTTGAAACTATGTTAATCGACTAAGAAAGATTTACTGTGGTAATTAAATCATAAATAAATTAAAGCAATATGAATAAAGCTATTTGTATATTGTTATTAGTCTTATTTGTAGCAAGTTGCAAAAAAGACAATCTTTCTTCAAAATCTTTTTTAATTAGCACAAATGCACCACTGCCTTTTTTATTTTTTGATAGATCCGGGAACAAAGAACTTAGGTATAATCTGCAAAAGAACCTTTCAGAAGTAGTGTATGACAACTATTACATTATACGTTTAAATTATGATTCACAAGGATATTTAAAGAGTGAGTATTTTTTTAATGCTAATATTGGGAAATGGGATTCTGCTACATATATTCATAATATAGATGGCCTGGCGATTGGAATACGACATGAACGTTTATACGATTCGCTAGTATATGACAGTAATAACAATTTAATTAAAAGGATTTCATATCTATATCCTGATACTATACGTCCTGATTTGGATGCAAAAGGTTATATGCAAATTAAAACTTATGAATATGACAGCAACCATAATGCTATTGATGAAAGAATTTTTAGTCCCTCTTGTGCAAATTTCGACGTACTTTATCCATGGAATTTCATCTGGCGCTTCCAGATGACCTATGATACGTTTCCGAATCCTTTGAATCTAATGAATATTAATGGTAATAATATGACAACTCGTAAACTCGTTAATGTCATAGGTGCTCGTAATGATATGGACTTAATATATGATTATGATTATGATGGTTACCCGGTTAATTCTCAAAATATAAGCATTCGTTACAATAACCAACTACGGCTAAATGATACAATACAAAGCCAGTATTTTTTTAAATATCGTTAATTCATCACAGCTGCTAACACGGACGGTTGGGGCAATAGCGCTGAATAAACTATGGTTACCTAGACAATTCCTAAATCAGCGCAACTAGCCTATAACGGAGTATCAAGACAAATTACCGTAGACAAAATAGATTGATTCGATTTTCAGATCAAATTAAATTGTCGAGACAAATTCTTATGCCTTAAAATTTACTATATATATGTCAGGACTAATACAATCAAAAAAAGTGGATCAAAAATTGATGTTTTAAAATTGAAATATTACCATACTAAGAACTTAAAACCCAAATTAAGATGAGTTTCATACTAAATTTTGCGCTAATCGTTCTTTTTACAGTTCCGCCCATTTTCCAACTCATTTTTGGTAGTAAAGCGACCAATCCTACATATAGTATAAAATTTTGGAAAATATGTTTGATTAGCATTGCCGGACTCATTGTTGCAACTTCGATGAATCTATTCCTCATGACTAAAGCAATACAGCATTCAGGATCTAGAGACGGATTGCCTATAATCACAATTCTTTTTCTTGAAGCCATTATTGGTTCAATTATGATTATAATGATGTTAATTCAATTTTTGATTATGCGTAAAAGAAAGCAAACAATGTGATCAGGCAAATGTACTGCCCATAACACGGACGGTATAATTGCCTTCTGCAGCCCGGACACATTCGTAATCAGCCCTTAAATTCTATGCTCTTAAATTCAACTTACTTATTAAACTCAGTGCACCTTGACTCATCCTGCACACGAGACAAAGTCAGTAGGGCTGCAGGTCGACGCGCAGTTGGCAGCGTTTTTTGCTCTCCACTTACAAAATGCACCGTGACCAGTAAACGCCGTTTTCATTACCGGGACTCATACGTAAGAGAGTTTTACCGTGACGGGACAACTAGCGTCCGTTTACCGGGACTGGCAAAAAACTCGCCAACTCTGACACGGTCGGCAACTAAACTATACCACCGGGCCGTTATGGGCAAGCCATTGACAACATGACAGTTAAGTCGATTACAATAATAATTTCTGCACCCTTGACAACTTAACCGTGATAAGAAAACTCAGTGCTTTCTATCGGGACTTGCCTGCGCGCAAAAATTTTAAATAGACCTCTGTGGCAAATTGCACACATTTGCAAGCCACACAAGCTAACCCACTATCAAAGATTGCAAAAGAGTGCAATTTGTACCCATCCTTTAATTGAAAAAGATTTGTTTTTAAAAAAATAGATAATAAATTTGTTCTATAAAGTAGAATGTTTCTACTTTAATATGTTTACTATGAATATAGAATTTCTGAAGGTCAAACTTAGAGACAAAGGACTTAAGGTTACTCCGAAAAGAATTTCAATACTTGAGGCAATAATCAAATTACAGAATCATCCAACGGCTGAAGAAATCGTTAATTATATAAGAAATAAAAATCTAGAAATTGCTACAGCAACAGTATATAAAGCACTTGATATTTTGGTGGCTAAAAAGGTAATAAATAAGGTTGAAACAGAGAAGAACATCATTCGTTATGATGCACTTCTTGAGCCACATCATCATCTTATTGGTGCTGAATCAGACTTGATAAAAGATTATCAGAATGAAGAAATAACTAAAATCCTTGAAAAATATTTCAAAAAAAACAAAATCCAGGATTTTGATATTGAGGAAATAAAACTTCAAATAATTGGGAAATTTAGAAATGTAAAAAATAAATCATTATGGAAAAAAACTCTGAAAGATTGAGCAAATGCCCGGTTACCGGAGCTACTCAAAAACATAGTGTTGGAAGCAGTGGAACAAAAAATCTTGATTGGTGGCCTAATCAGTTAAAATTAAACATACTACGTCAGCACTCTTCTCTATCTGACCCAATGGGTAAAGAATTCAACTATGCTGAAGAATTTAAGAGTCTTGATTTAAAGGCTGTAAAAAATGATCTTCACAAGTTGATGACCAGCTCACAGGATTGGTGGCCGGCTGATTTCGGGCACTATGGCCCGTTGTTTATCCGTATGGCCTGGCACAGTGCAGGAACATACCGAACAGGTGACGGTCGTGGCGGTGCAGGGCATGGTCAACAGCGGTTTGCACCACTTAACAGTTGGCCTGATAATGTCAACCTTGACAAAGCCCGAAGGCTGCTTTGGCCTATCAAACAGAAATATGGCCGTAAGATATCCTGGGCCGACCTGATGATTCTTGCAGGTAATGCTGCTCTGGAATCAATGGGATTTAAAACTTTTGGGTTTGCTGGAGGTCGTGAAGACGTCTGGGAACCTGAAGAAGATGTTTATTGGGGTTCAGAAGCTAAATGGCTTGAAAATGATGAGCGTAACCTTGATATGAGTGAGACAGAAAATCCTCTTGCTGCAATTCAGATGGGGCTCATCTATGTTAACCCGGAAGGTCCGGGAGGGAAACCCGACCCAGTAGCTGCAGCCAGGGATATCCGCAACACATTTGCCCGCATGGCCATGAATGATGAAGAAACAGTTGCTCTCATTGCTGGCGGACATACTTTTGGAAAAACACATGGGGCTGGTGATTCAAAGCATGTAGGTCCAGAACCAGAAGCAGCTCCTATTGAAGAACAGGGTCTGGGATGGAAAAGTACATTTGGTTCAGGGAAAGCAGGAGATACAATCACAAGCGGTATTGAAGTTACCTGGACACAGACTCCAAATAAATGGAGTTATTACTTCTTCGAAAATCTTTTTAAATATGAATGGGAGCTTTCTAAAAGTCCTGCTGGTGCTCACCAATGGGTTGCAAAAAATGCCGGAAATGTTATTCCTGATGCGCATGAACCATCTAAGAAACATCCGCCAACTATGCTTACCACCGATCTTTCTTTGCGTTTCGATCCTATTTACGAAAAAATTTCAAGACGTTTTTATGAACATCCCCTCGAATTTGCAGATGCCTTCGCACGTGCATGGTTTAAACTCACACACCGCGATATGGGGCCACGTTCACGCTACCTAGGCCCGGAAGTACCGCAGGAAGAGCTAATCTGGCAAGACCCGATTCCTATCGTTAATCATCCTTTGATTGATGAAAAAGACATTATAGTATTAAAAGATAAGATATTAAAATCAGGTCTTTCAGTTTCACAATTGGTCTCAACCGCATGGGCTTCTGCTTCAACATTCCGAGGATCGGACAAGAGAGGAGGAGCCAATGGCGCACGGTTACGCCTTTTTCCACAAAAAGACTGGAAAGTGAACAATCCGTATCAACTGGCTAAAGTATTAGAAAAACTAGAAGATATTCAAAATGAATTCAACAAGGCTCAGACCAAAGGCAAAAAAGTATCTATGGCTGATCTTATTGTACTCGCAGGTTGCACCGGAGTTGAAAAAGCGGCAAAAGACGCAGGATATAAAATTACAGTCCCTTTCACACCCGGTAGAATGGATGCCTCTCAGGAACAAACGGGCGTGGAATCATTCGCTATACTTGAGCCTATTGCAGATGGTTTCCGTAACTATTTGAAAAAGAAACTTGCAATCTCCACTGAGGAATTGCTTGTTGATAAAGCTCAGCTTCTGACTTTAACTGCACCTGAGATGACAGTACTCATTGGAGGTATGCGAGTTTTGAATACTAACTTTGATAATTCAAAGCACGGTGTGTTCACAAACCGACCTGAGGTTCTGACTAACGATTTCTTTGTAAACCTGCTTGATATGAAAACTGTTTGGAAAGCAACATCCGAGTCCAATGAAGAATTTGTTGGCCGTGACCGTGAGACAGGGGATTTGAAATGGACGGCAACAAGAGTTGATCTCATTTTCGGATCAAATTCCGAGCTTAGAGCACTTGCAGAGGTTTACGGCAGTTCTGATGCTAAGGGCAAATTTGTCAGCGATTTTATTAATGCATGGAATAAAGTAATGAATCTCGATAGGTTTGATCTTAAATGAGAATTTCAAAATAATATCTGTGAACTATATTAGGAAGGTGTAAGCACATTTGCAATTCACTTAAGCAATCGCACAAACCCAAATTGCAAAAGAGCTTACACCTTATGTAGATGAATTTTAAAATTTTTCTCCTTCGCGCCCCCGCAATAAGAATTCTGCACCAAAACTGAAAAATAAAAAAAACATTTGTACACCTTGACAATTTATTGGTAACTAGACAAATAAATAAGGCCTGGCCCATAACACGGAGTGTCAAGGTTATCCATAGAAAATCGTTCTAATTTTAGTATCTTCGTATTGTGAAAAAAAGTGACAAAACAGGGATTGATATCGAGATTGATGAGTTGACAAATTCAATCAAAAATGTAATCTCAGGGGATAGCTTTTCAACAGATATTTCTCGAATTACTAAATCTGACCTAAAAAAGATTACAAAAAAAGATGGTTGGCAATTTGATTGGAAACTTGAGCTAAGCCATCCTGAGAGAGATGTTTTCAAGTTAACAATTGTCAACAATCAGTCAATATTTCAAGGACTAATTTGCCTAGAGGTAAAATCTGATCATGTTTACATGCATCTTGTAGAGAGTGCCCCTTTTAATAAAGGAAAAACAAAAATTTACTCTGGGGTCCCTGGAAATCTTGTTGCTTTTGCATGTAAGTTATCATTTCAAAGGGGATATGACGGGAATGTTGCTTTTGTCGCCAAAACACAATTAATTGATCACTATATCGAAAGCTTAGGAGCAGAACACGTTGGAGGACGACTTATGATTATTAATTCGGCTGCTGCTCTTAAAATGATTAATAGGTACTTTTCAAATATCTAGATTATGAAAACAAAGAAGGTGGAATTAGATGTGGATTTTATTGGAGAGCAGACTTCTTTGACAAAAGAAGAGGAGAAGACTTTAAGTGAGTACATCAAAAAGAAAAAAGCAAAAAAAGCTAAAAGTTCTTCTCGCAAGACCAAGACTATCAAGCAAATGATTTAACATTATTACTAATCGCTAACACGGATGGTATGGTTAAGTGCCTTCGGCAGATCGGACAGCTTCGCAATCGATCCTAACCATTATGCGAGTAGCTTCTGTTCCATTTATCAAGCTCTCCGTACCGATACAAATTATGTGTACCAAGACAAAGCCAATAGGCCTGCCGGTCGACGCTCACGTGTCAAGCATTTGCGCTGACAAGCGAAGCTTCGTCAGTGGTTTTTGCAGAGTAACTTACAAAGTGCACCCTGACATGAAAAGAACTACTGCCCCATCTACCGGGATTGGCAATCCCGAGTACTCGGGACACCACTCCTTAACAGGCGGCACCTAACCATACCACCTGACCGTTATGCCCAATTTTAATTGCAACTTACGAAACAATTTGTTTATAGAGAGATAATTACAGAATTTTATAAATAAGCACTAATGCAAACTTTCAAAATATTTATATATTTTTATCCTTCATAAAGACATGAAAATATATTGTGCTTAATATTTAACCTTTCTCCATTCCCATGACTCTTACAGACCTTGGACTTACAGACGAGATAACTTCTTACATTAAAAATAACAACCTTTCTGACTTTGCTCTTGGACGAGTGACTCAGGAACATCGGGAGAGATATGTTGTCTCAACTGGTGAAAATGAATATGATGCAGAAATAACAGGAAATCTAAGATTTTCTGCTAACTCGAGAGCCGAATTCCCTTCTGTCGGAGACTGGGTAATAATGACTATTTATGATTCAAACCTTGCAATCATTAATAAAATATTGCCGCGTAAATCAGTACTTGAACGTCAATCCATTGGAAAATTTGGAGAAAAACAAATAATCTCTACAAATATTGATACTGCTTTTATTATACAATCTATTGACAACAATTTTAATATCAATAGACTTGAAAGATATCTGACTATTTGCTATTCGGCTAATATTGAACCTATTCTGGTAATCAGCAAAATAGACTTATCCTCAAGAGATGATATACAGAATGCCACCAAGAAACTTGAAATAAGGGATAAAAAAGTAAAATACATTTTGCTAACCAACCTGACACAACAAGGACTAGACCAAATACTTGAGATTTTGCAAAAAAGTAAGACGTACTGTGTAATTGGATCCTCTGGTGTCGGAAAATCAACCTTGATTAATAACTTATTAAAAAAGAATATTTTAAAAACAGGACAGATTAGTCAAAGTACAAACAAAGGGAGACACATTACCGAACATCGGGAACTTTTTGTATTAGCAAATGGGGGAATAATAATTGACACTCCTGGAATGAGAGAGCTTGGCGTTACGGATAACATTGAAGGGATTAAAACAACATTTCAGGAGATTTTTGATCTATCACTTAAATGCAAATTTTCTGATTGCAAACACATTGATGAATCTGGATGTGCAGTGATTGAGGCACTTAATAATGGAACAATTGATAAAGATTCTCTTGACAATTTCTTTAAAATTCAAAGCGATCAACAAAGATTCCAGACTACTATTGTCGAAAAACATAAGAAAGACAAAGCGTTTGGAAAGATGCTAAAAAACTATAAAAAAGACGATAAAAGAAATAAATTTTAAATAAGAAATTAAAAATTGTCGAGTAGGTAAGTGGGAGTTTCATCCCCAAACCTCTCTCAGAACCGTACTTGAACCTCTCGACTCATACTGCTCTTCGAACTCATACAACCAGTAAAGGTTGCCCGCAATAGAAGCAAGCTCATCCTCCAAATGGAGTTGGCAAAATTAAAATAACCTTGAGTCCGCTGACCCCTTCGCTCCTAATGACATTACTCATTCATTTCTTGGGTATAGTCGCTACTACGAGTCAGTCCGCCACAAACAGACGCATCGCTATTTCAGCCTTTCCCTTCGGGTTCTCATCTTTTTCGCTTAACATCGTCTGTTCGCTTCTCCTGTTCCATTATCTGTGTGCAAATTGTGTGAAAACTAATAAAAGAAAAAAGGAGTTAAATTGCTTTAACTCCTTGATTTTCATCTGTCGGGGTGGCAGGATTCGAACCTGCGACCCTCTGGTCCCAAACCAGATGCGCTAACCGGGCTGCGCTACACCCCGCTTTGATCACCGACGTCTTGGCGAAAGGATTCTCTTTATCGCCAAAAATAAGTGAAGCCGATAAATTGATGCGCAAAATTAAAATAGTTTTTTGAATTTAATAATATATCCTCCTTTTTTTCACATTCAAAAAAAGAATAAATGGAAACTACAGGAATATTATTAATTATCAATCGACACAGACAGTTTCATTCAGATGATAGTATGTGATTCAGCTATTAGTTCTCCTAAAGCATCCAGGTCAGAGACTACAATATGCGGTCTGGGATCAGCCTTTTTAGCATTATCCAATGTGGCTTCTCCGCTAAGTACAAGCACCCCTAACACATTTGCCTTTTGAGCCATCATAATATCTGTATAAATACGATCCCCTACCATAGCTACCTGCTCCGGTTTCAGATGATTGGTCATGAGTATGCCATCCAGCATTTCCGGATTTGGTTTTCCAAGCACTACATCAGGTTTTCTTCCGGTAGCTTTTTCCAGAGCAGCACAAATAGATCCACAATCGACTAATGTAATGGGCTGATCCGTGGGACAAACAAAATCAGGATTTGTTGCAACATATAATTTTTTATTATTTATCCACCATGCAGCTCTTGAAAGACGATCATAAGTAAGTGTCTTGTCAAATCCCACAACAACAGCATCAGGTTCATCGTCAGGATCATCCGGCAGAGAGAAAAAACCTTCTTTCTCAAATTCACCTATCATACTTGGAGTACCAAGAATAAAAAGCTTTTTGACATGCGGATGGTGATTGATTAAATATTCAATAGTTGCCTGAGCGGTCGTATATATCTCATTTTTAGTGACAGTAAGCCCCATTTCTTTAAGATGCTTAATATAATCATCCGTACTTCTTGAAGGATTATTTGTCAGGAAAGAATATTTTATCCCCTTGCTGGTCAATTTTTTAAGAAATTCCTTTGTGAACGGGAACAACGTATTTCCTTTATATATGGTACCATCCATGTCCAAAACCACATGCTTTATCATGGCGATCTGTTTCATCAACGATTTCCTGCCACTAAAAGAAGTCAGGAGTACTTTAGAATCCATTATATACTTTTAAAACATTTCGTTTAACCATTTTCCCAGATAGTCAGTCCTTACACCTAAATCGAGTATAGTAAAACGGCGGCGTATATATTGAGCACGGAAAAAGGAATCCCTCATGCGTGATTTTGAAATACCTATTTCCTCAGGTTCCACCGGAGTGCCAACAAGCCTGAATCTTCTCCTGACTTCATCAGAAGAAAGCAGTTGAGCAGTTAGTCTGTCATGCAATCCGTACCAATTATTTTTAAGATTTTCCAGTTGAACAGCCAATTCATCACTGGTAATGTATTTGGCTTTTGATTCAGTGATAGCTGTGTTGAGGAAATCGGTTTCACAGAACATTTTTTCTACCCGGGATTCTATCTCATCCCATTTGGGCCACTTGCTGCAACAGGCTTTTACATCAAGTTTTTCAAAAGGAGTATTAAGCATCTTTTCATAAAGAGTTGTTATGGCCAGAGTAGCCACTCCTACCTGAAATCCATGAGAAGGAGTTTCCCCTTGATAAGTATGGTGCTCCATATTCCACAAATGGCTGAACTGATGCTCTGCTCCTGAAGCCGGACGACTCGACTGGGCCCATTGCATTGCAAAGCCGCCCAGCATCAATCCTTCTGTCAATGGAGTTATGGCCTCAGCAGCTCCTTCTTTTGCACCCTGTGGATCATTCAGGGCATCTTTTAAGCCATCCTGAACAATTGACCATGCTCGTTCATTGATAGGTTCTGCCCCAAGTACATCTGCAAGAATCCAATCAGCACCGGCTGTTAACTTTGCAAAAAGATCGGCATATCCCGAAGCAGTCATTTCAGGAGGTGCATTACGGATGATTTCAATATCGGCTAACACAGCCTGAGGTGCAGGACAGGAAAAAGTCTGTTTGGATCCTTTATATGTAACAGATGCTCCATAAGATGTATAACCATCCATTGATGCTGCTGTGGCTACACACATATAGGGTCTGTTTGTACGGTAAGATGATAATTTTGTCAGATCATTAATTGTACCTGAACCCACGGCCACAGGAATAGCGTTGTGAGTTTTTAAAAATTCTTCCAGTTTATCAATATTCCCAAATTCAGCATAAGGGTGGGGATCTTTGAAAACAAACGGTTCAATGCAGGTTAATCCTGCTGAAAGCAATTCATTCTGTACTTTTTTACCTGCCACTTTATAAGTTGTGGTGTCACACACAACCACTGCTTTTTTTCCCGGGAACTGTTCTTTAAACAGGAACGGCACCTGATAAATAATATTCCTGTCAATAAGTAAAGAACGTGTATCACGTGCAGAATTCAACGCTTTCTCTATATCTGATTTCACTTCTTATTATTAATTTAATACACTGTTTAAACTTTATTCTGCATAAACACTAACTTCAACCTCAGCTTCTTTTTCATTAAGACCTGCATCTTGCAAAATTGTTTTAGCATTATTCGGGAGAGTAATGAACTTTGTTAAAAAGGCACTCAGAAGATATAGACCTGCTAATATCCATATAACACCCTCTGCACCAACCAATCCATAGAACAATCTGACTATCAGCGGACCGGTAAAAACTGCCAGTCCTGCTCCAAGATTAAGAACTGCCATTGCAGCTCCTTTATCTTCCTTAACAAGCGAGGGAACCAACGCTGACAAAGGCACATAACCTGCCAGCAAAGCGCCCCAGAGAACTCCTGCAGCCATTACCAGCCAGAAATTTCCGGAAGACAGCTGTGGTGTATAATAAAAAAGAAGAGTACTGGCAGTACAGCCGACTCCTCCAAACCAGATAACCGTGTTGCGCCAACCTACACGATCACCGACAAACCCGAAAATAAGATTAAACACAATATTACCTGTGAAAATCGTACCCCAGATTTGAAGCCATTCAGTAGTAGTGAACCCATGATCGAACATATACATCGGCAAGAAAACCGGAAATGCAAACTGAGCAGTGGTATTAATAATCCGGACTATTCCCCCAAGCAAAACCTTGGGTTCATCCTTCATTATTGTAATCCCCTTCATCAGGTCTTTCATTTTAGACTCTGAATTCTTCCGTTCCACACTCTTATACCTGCAAAGTATCAAAGCAAAAAATGTTCCGATCAAAGTCCATAAAACAGAAGTCCAAAGAGTTGGGATGTTTCCAATTTTAACAATTGCCCAACTTGAATAATAAGCGCCTAAAACGTTTAGCCCGCCTGTAAAGACAAACCAGAACCATCCAACTGCTCTTCCAAGTTGTTTTTTTGGAGTACTGTAGGCAATCCAAACTAAAAATGAATAAGCAAATAACGGATAACCAAATCCCCGGGCAGCATACATCGTCAGCATAACAGGATAATTAAGATCAGGTATACCCAAACCTACAAAACCAAAAGTACCTATAAGATATAGTAATATTCCACCAAACATTGTACGTTTAGCACCATATGTCTCGGCGAAAACGCCTGAGAACCATGAAGAAATACCTATTGTAATTCCATATACGGTAAATAATGAAGCAGATTGCTGAATAGACAACCCTCTGCCTACAAGATAAGGGCTCAACCATCCCTGTTCAATGCCATCGCCCATCATAAAAATCATCACGCCTAAATATCCCCAGGCCAAATGCTTAGGTAATCCAATTGTTTCAAAAACAGATTGTTGTTTCGCGTTACTCATAATTAACTGGTTTTGTTTGGTATAATCTTAGTTTAAAAGAAAACACTTTGCCAGATTAGTGAAATCCACAATCTGCTGGTCTTCCCACTCTTTAGATTTATTCATTTCTTTTGCCATAACAGAAGCTACTTTCGGAGCCATTTCTATTGCAGCTTTTGCATCGAGGAATAACGCCCTGACACGACGAGCTAAAACATCTTCGACAGTCTCTGCCATTTCTGTTCTGACAGCCCAGATGATGTGAGCAACCGTAAATGTATAGTCTTTGTGCAAAAAAACAGCATTTTCTTTGTCTTCTTTTATTAACTCAACTATTTTTTCAGCCTCGCTGCCATAAACGTAATTCCAGGTTGAATCATTAACATTTTTAGAATAACCATGTAGCTTCAGGTTTTTTGTTATGCATTCTTTTGGAACAAGCTTGCCCATTTCGATAGCATTATTTACCGTTTCCTCTGCCATCTCCCGGTAAGTTGTCCACTTACCTCCGGTTATAGTAAGTAATCCTGATTTTGATTTATAGATTTTATGACTACGCGAAATTTCTTTTGTCATTTTTGAATCGCTGTGTACAGGTGCAGCAAGCGGACGTAAACCTGCAAAAGCAGAAAGCACATCTGCCCTGGTAGGTTTCATATCGAGGTATTGCCCGGCCTGATCTAAAATAAAATCCACTTCCTCATCCAATGGGCGAGGATCTAATGAAGGATTATCCAACGGTGTATCTGTAGTTCCCAGAATAACTTTTCCGTGCCATGGCACGCAAAATAAGACACGTCCGTCTTTTGTCTTTGGTATCATTAACGCAGAGTTACCTCCTAAGAATTTATTATCAACAACAAGATGCACCCCCTGG
The DNA here is from genome assembly GCA_021371855.1 of Bacteroidales bacterium. Classification (GTDB taxonomy): domain Bacteria; phylum Bacteroidota; class Bacteroidia; order Bacteroidales; family VadinHA17; genus LD21. Next base: position 15,024 of record JAJFVL010000055.1, read on the forward strand.
CTCGGACGAACCTTCTTTTTAGCACCTGGGTTATCCATTCCCATAATTTCATCTACGAACACACCTGTTGCATTAATAACTATCTTTGCTTTAAATAAATACAACTTTCCGGATAATGTATCAATGGCATTTACTCCATAAATTTTATCTGACGGATCTTTAAGCAAACCTGTTACTCTGACATAATTCAGACAAATTCCCTTATAGTCAACTGCAGTCTGTGCAAGCGTTATGGCCATACGTGCATCATCAAACTGACCATCGTGATATACTACACCACCTTTCAGCCCGTTTCTTTTCAAGCAAGGAATTTCTTTGTTTAGTGTTTTCTTTGAAAGAGGTAATGATCTGCCAAGCCCCAACTTTCCCGCCAATATATCATAAAGTGTCAGCCCGATTGTATAAAATGGCCTCTCCCACCATTTATAGTTACCAATAATAAATCTCATATCTTTAACAAGGTGCGGAGCATTTCTTGACATGCGTCCTCTTTCACGGAGAGCCCCTATAACCATCTGTATATCTCCCTGCTGCAAATATCGCACACCACCATGCACCAACTTTGTACTCCGGCTCGATGTCCCTTTTGCAAAGTCATTTTGTTCTAACAACACGACTTTGTATCCACGTGTAGCAGCATCCACTGCAACTCCCAGACCAGTTGCTCCACCACCAATCACTAAAATATCACATTCATAACCCTGATTTTGTATTTCTTTAAACAAATCATCTCGTTTCATACCTAAATAATTTTTATGTTAATGACCGTATGGAACCGTACATGATACTGACGCTGGTGTGAATTTGCAATCCGTGCCTTTTCTTCGTTGCAATCCATGTAATTTCCATTTTAAAACATTTTATTTCTTACAAAATTATTTTCTTAATCAATATTATTTGTAAACACGGATTACAAATCCGCGCTTACAAAGCTCTTCTTAAAAGTCGCGATCGGTTGATAATGAGTTATATTCATTTCTGTTTAAGTTTTGGATCAATCATGTGGGTTTCATCTTCAAACAAATACTTCGATTAATTAATTATTATACTAATTAAAATCAATATCGGAAAAACCATATTTGTTGAGAACAGATCTTTCGTTTTACATCTACAAATATATACTAAAAGAAATATTGATTTAATATTGTATTGAATATATTTCGTTTTATATTCTTTTATTTTTCGTTTCGTACTGATATTGACATTTCAGACACTGATTAATAATAAACACATTTGTGTAATTCAAAAAAAATTATCTTTGTATTAATCTGTGAAATAATAAAATCATGTTAAGCATAGCAGAAAGGCATAAATATATTCTTGAAAGACTAAGTAAAAATGGTTTTATCAAAGTAGCAGAAATAGCAAAGGATATGAATGTCACTCCTGTAACAATCCGAAAAGATCTTAAGAATCTGGAAGAAAAGAAACTGTTATACAGGACTCATGGCAGTGCAAGTCCTGTCAATCCAATTACATCAGATATCAATCTGAATATAAAGGAAAAAATAAAAATTGATGAGAAGAAACGGATAGCAAAAGCAGCATGTAAACTCATTGAAGAAAATGATTCCATTATCATTGCATCAGGATCAACGGTACATACTTTTGCTGAAGTGTTAAAACCTGTAGGCCATTTAACAGTAGTTACATCTTCGCTCAAGACTTCCATTTTATTGAATAACCTTAATGATGTGGATGTTATACAACTTGGCGGGATAGTCCGCAAAAACTCATTCTCGGTAATCGGTGATTTTGCAGACAAAATATTAGATGTTTTGACCTGTTCAAAACTTTTTATAGGAGTTGACGGAATTGATCTAGAATATGGCATCACCAATTCCAATATAGAAGAAGCTATATTAAACAAGAAGATGATGGATGCCTCACTAAGGACAATAATTCTTACTGACTCTACAAAGTTTGGCAGAAGGGGATTCGGTAAGATATGTGATTTAGATCAGGTAGATGTCATTATTACTGATGCAGGAATCTCTGAGGCTATGGCTGCAACCATTGAAGAATCAGGGATAGAACTTATTATTGTATAAGCTTTGTCAATAATCGTTGGAACATGCCTTATTAAAGCAACCGAGTCTTTTAAAAATCTCATAATAAAGCACGAGAAAAATTGCTAATTTGTGACAGCAAAAAACAACTATTGCCATTTTAATTAACAAATTAATTTATATATAGTTGCAAGATTTATTATTTAATTAAAACAACATCTGATGCCAATAAATGTTCCTGATAATTTGCCTGCAATTGAGCTCCTCAAAAAGGAGAACATCTTCATTATGAACAATTCGCGTGCTTCCATGCAGGATATTCGCCCCCTTCATATTGCTGTGCTAAATCTGATGCCTCTGAAAATAACCACTGAAACAGATCTCGTCCGTCTGCTGTCGAATACTCCTTTGCAGGTCGATCTTGATTTTATCAGACTTAAAACCCATACGTCCAAAAATACACCTATTGAACATATCAGGGAGTTCTATACTAAATTTGATCAGATAAAAGACAAGAAATACGACGGACTTATTATTACCGGAGCTCCTGTGGAACATCTGGAGTTTGAAGAGGTAACATATTGGGAAGAACTGGCCGGGATCTTTGACTGGGCAAAAACACATGTAACTTCAAGTCTGTTTATCTGTTGGGCTGCTCAGGCTGCATTATATCATTACTACAGAATTCCAAAATATCCTCTGGAGAAAAAGATGTTCGGGGTATTCGAGCATAAGCTGAATGATCCTTTATCTCCAATTTTCAGGGGATTCGACGATGTCTTTTATGCTCCGCACAGCCGTCATACAGAGGTCAGACGGAAAGATATCCAGAAGGTCCCGGAATTGACCATTCTTTCTGAATCAGATGAAGCAGGTGTTTATGTTATCCAGGCCCGGAACGGATCAGAAATTTTTGTAATGGGCCATTCCGAATACTCTCCAGACACCCTTGGTAATGAATATAAACGCGATATCAGTAAGAACCTGACTATCGAAATTCCTCATAATTATTACCTTGAGGACAATCCTGACAATCCACCTGTGGTACGTTGGCGTTCGCATGCAAATTTATTGTTCTTAAACTGGCTTAACTATTTTGTATATCAGGAAACTCCATATAATATGGAGTCTATCGGAAATAAATAATCGTTAAATTTTTTGCTATTACCAATACCGAAAAAAATTACAATAATTAATTGTAAGCAATGTGTAAAGACACTAAAAAAAGAACTTCAGAAGTTAAAAATCCTTTTATCCTTGCCACACTTATTTTGATTTTCTCTTCTTCATGCTCCGGTTTTGACAAAATTCCGGGAAATTTTGGCAAAGAAGATGGGCATAAAAGGATCGTCAACATTATCAATTTCATTCGTTTGTGTGAACCGCGTGACGAAAGAATAACTGAAACCGTTCTGTTCGAAACGGTCGTCAATCAGGTACAATTAATGGAGAAGTACAAACTTGGAGGAACCTTTTTACTTCAATATGACGCCTTGCTTGATCACCGTTACCAGCAACTGATGAAGAGCCTCCCTGACAGCACCTTTGAGGTTGGTGCCTGGTGGGAAATACCACAACCGCTCGTGGAAAATGCCGGACTTAAATGGCGCGGCCGTTTTCCATGGGACTGGCATGCTGATGTAGGATTTGCTACTGGGTATTCTCCCAAAGAACGTGAAAAACTTGTGGACGTTTACATGAATGATTTCAAACAGATATTTGGCCGTTACCCGAAGTCAGTTGGCTCGTGGTTTATTGATGCCCATACCCTTAACTATATGTACCGCAAATATGGGATTGTTGCTTCATGCAATTGTAAGGATCAGATAGGCACTGACGGGTATACTTTATGGGGTGGTTACTGGAACCAGGCTTATTATCCAAGTGTAAAAAATGCCTATATGCCTGCCCAAAATGAAGCGAACCAGATCCCTGTTCCAATTTTCAGAATGCTGGGAAGCGATCCTGTTCATCAATACGACAATGGGCTTGGAACCGAAAGTCAGGGTGTTGTCACGTTAGAACCTGTATATAAAGGCGGAGGAGGAGACTCAACCTGGGTAAACTGGTATTTCAAAGAATTTGTCAGCGGAAAATGTATGGAATATTCATACGTTCAGGTCGGACAGGAGAATTCATTTACCTGGGAAAAGATGGCAGAAGGTTTTAATATACAACTTCCATTGATCGCCAAGCTCAGAGACCAAAAGAAAATAGTGGTTGAAACATTGACTGAATCAGGAAACTGGTTTCATGAACACTATAAGACAACTCCTTCTACAGCGGTAACAGTGGATGAAGACTCGAACGGAAATAATTATAAAACTGTCTGGTTCAACAGCCGGTTCTACAGGATCAATTTATTGTGGGAAGATGGTACTTTGCGGTTTCGTGATATACATCTTTTCGACGAGAACCTGCCATCTGATTATCTGACCGAAAAAGGAACTTCGAGTAAATGTGCATTTTTCACGCTTCCTTTTGTTGACGGATATACGTGGAGCTCTTCCGATATAATTGCCGGCCTCCGGTTTAATGCCATTGTTGATGGCAGAGAAATATCATTGAAAGGCGGAGATCCGGTAATAAAGGATACTATTCCGGGTCGATTGCATATATCCTGGCCTTTGAACTCCATAAGCGGGACATTAATTATTAATATTAATGAACTTGGAATGGACATTAAGATGGAAAGCAAGAATCCCATCAAATGGTTTCTCGATCTGACCTGTGCTGAAAATGCCAACTTACCTTTTAAAAAAATATCGCCTTCAACGATAGATTCTGAATTTAAAGGAGTAATCTATTCAGTTACAGCAATACGAGGTTCCTTCTCTGAACCAGGCAATGGAATAACATTCAGAATCAAGCCGGTAAAAAATACTTTGGTATTGAATTTATCCCGAAGAAATCAGGAAAGTAATAATTAGCCCATTTGCACCAGTACATTCACCTTTCAAAATGGGGTTCTGTTTACTCAATTAATATAAGCCGTTTCTTCTTTCCACGAGTTTTTCATCAGATATGTAATCATCATACTGCATCTGTTTATCAATCATTCCATTAGGTGCAATCTCAATAACACGGTTGCAAACGGTTTGGATAAACTCATGATCATGGGATGACATAAGAATGTTCCCTTTAAATTTGATCAAAGTATTGTTGAATGCCTGGATTGACTCAAGGTCGAGATGATTTGTAGGAGTATCCAGAAGCATAACATTGGCATTACGTATCATCATTCGGGCAATCATACACCTTACCCTTTCTCCCCCGGAAAGAACATTCACCTTCTTGTATACCTCCTCGCCTGAGAAAAGCATTTTCCCCAGGTACCCTCTCAGGTACATTTCGCTGGTGTCGTCAGAAAACTGTGCAAGCCAATCAACCAGGGTTATATCTTTCTCGAAAAACTTTTCATTTTCCAGAGGAAGATAAGCCTTTACAATTGTCTGACCCCATTCAAATGAACCCGAATCAGGTTGTTCGTGGCCTTTGAGTATCTCAAACAGAACTGTCATGGCACGGGCATCCCGGGAAAGAAAAACTATTTTATCGTTTTTGTTTATTGTAAAATTAAGGTCTCTGAATAAAGTCTTGCCCTCCACAGTTTTATCAAGCCCCCTGACAGTCAGAATACTATTGCCAGGTTCACGCCCGGGTGTAAAAATAATACCCGGATATTTGCGGGTCGAAGGTTTAATCTCTTCTATATTCAGCTTCTCAATCATTTTTTTTCTGCTGGTAGTCTGTTTTGACTTTGATGCATTAGCTCTGAAACGGGCAATGAATTCCTGCAGTTCTTTTTTCTTTTCCTCTGCTTTTTTGTTCTGGAACAGTTGTTGTTTGAGTGCCAGCTGGCTAGATTCGTACCAGAAACTGTAATTACCCGAGAATTGCTGTATCCGGTTAAAATCAATATCAACTATGTTTGTGCATATAGAATCGAGAAAATGCCTGTCGTGTGATACTACCAGGACCGTATTTTCAAATTCTGAAAGATAATTCTCAAGCCAGTTGACAGTCTCCAGATCCAGGTCATTTGTCGGCTCATCAAGTAACAGATTATCAGGTTTACCAAACAGAGCCTGGGCCAGTAACACCTTTACTTTTTCTTTTCCTGTAAGCTCTTTCAATAATTTAAAATGTTCTTCCTCTTTTATTCCCAGACCACTCAGCAGAGCTGCAGCATTGCTCTCCGCGTTCCAGCCGTCCAGTTCATTGAATTTTTCTTCCAGTTCGGATGCCCTGATACCGTCTTTATCTGAGAAGTCAGTTTTTGAATAAAGGCTCTCCTTCTCTTTCATGATATCCCATAACACAGAGTGACCCATCATGACTGTTTCAAGCACTGCACATTCATCAAATTTAAAATGATCCTGTCTCAGAACCGACAATCTTTCCCCCTGTCCAAATGAAATTGAACCAGTCTGACCTTCCACTTCTCCGCAAATCATTTTAAGGAATGTTGATTTTCCGGCGCCATTGGCTCCGATTATCCCATAACAGTTGCCATGGGTAAAAACCATATTAACATCCTGAAATAGAATACGTTTCCCAAACTGAATGCTAAGGTTTGATACTGTAATCATATATGAAAATAACTTTTATAAAATTGTAACTAACAATATTACCGGTTAAAAGGGTGCAAAAGTAATCAATTATTGGTAAGTACGATGGAATTTAACTTTCTAACCGTTTTTCAGTCTGCATCCGATCCTACAAATTTCAAAAGCTGAACAAGCATAATATTCACACACTGAAGGTTCATCAGAAAAATTAAACCTCAGAAAATATTTATCTCTCCAGCCTTAATCTCAAACAGATTGGAGGTTATATCTGATACTTGAAATATTTTTATAAAGCAAGCAAATCTTTTACTATAGCTGAGATCTCTTTTCCATCGGCTTTTCCTGCCAACTCCTTTGTAGCGACTCCCATAACTTTGCCCATGTCGGCAGGTGACTTTGCTCCTAAACGTGCAATAATCCCTTTGATAAGATTTGCCAGTTCTTCTTTACTGATTTTTGCAGGCAAATATTTTTCAAGAATATCTGCTTCAGAGGTTTCCTTGTCAGCCAGATCCTTCCTGTTTTGTTCATTATAGATAGCTGCAGATTCCCTCCTTTGTTTAACTAATTTCTGAATGATCTTTATTTCATCTTCAGCACTCAGAACAGTATCCGCACCTTTTTCAGAACGGGCAAGAACAAATGCAGTTTTTGCAGCCCTTATTGCTTCAAGGGAAACTTTATCCTTAGCTTTCATTGCATTTATAAGATCGCTGGAAATTTTCTCGGTTAGTGACATAATTGAAATTTTAAGTTATCCTGAAAGAATAAAAATTCAAAGTGCAAAGATACATAATACATAATACATATTATAAGTGATAAACGCAAAGGTCGCAAAGAACAATAAACTGAAGGATGACGGGATTTCTGTAAATACAACAACGTTTGCAATGTAATATGAATGACCCCCGGTGCTGCAGGGATAAAATCATTAGTATATTATAAAAGCCCCGCCGGGACGTAATAAAATTGAATTATTTAAATAAATTTACATTAAAAACCACATGGTAACATTAATCTGGTTCTTGCCTATTATATTCATCTTCCACGATTTTGAAGAAATAATTTTCATGCATTCGTGGGTAGAAAGGAATGAAGGGCATATACTTGAGAAATACCCCAACCTGGCAAAACGGATTATGTCCTCAACCGGAGCCTTGTCTACCGCAGGATTTGCTTTCTCCGTTTTTATGCTTTTCCTGTTTCTCTGTGCTGTCACAGCTTTTGTATTTTTTACCGGATATTACATTGTCTGGATGTCAGTTTTCATGATCTTCTATCTTCATCTATTCGTACATGTTGGACAGGCAATTATCATTCGGAAATATATTCCGGCCTTAGTTACCAGCATTATTGCCATTGTTCCATGCACCTTGATTTTCTTAAAAGTCAGTCATTTATTTTCTATTTCAGAAATTGTAATCGGTTCCGCCATAGCAGTAGCTGCGGGAGTCATTTTATTCATTCCCTTAATAAATTTTACTCTCCGTTTTGATAAATGGTTAATAAGAACGACTCATTCAAAACATTTAAATATTAATAACATGACACTTCAGGACTGTATCAAATTCACAAATGAGAATCCAATTTGTTATCTGGCAACAGTAGAAAATGATCAACCCAGGGTAAGGGCATTGGGTTTTTGGTTTGCCGACGAAACAGGTTTCTACTTTCAGACCGGATCAATTAAGGAATTTCCTCACCAGCTGGAACAAAATCCCAAGACAGAAGCTTGTTTCTATAAGCACGAAGGCGCGATAGGCACCATGTTGCGTATAGCCGGTGAGGTTGAATTCATCAATGACAGGGCCTTGAAAGAGAAGGTCCTTGAAGATCGTCCCTTCTTGAAAAATATGGGGATTAATGCAGATAGCCAGAAGCTTGTATTGTTTCGTATACCGCACGGAGAAGCTCACTTCTGGAAAATGGAAAACAATCTTAAACCAAAGGAAATCATTAAATTTTAAAAATTCTATAGCAGAATCAAGAAAAATATTAATTTTGTTATCTAATCATTTGATTAAACCATTTGATTAGAGCAATAAAAAACAAAAAGTGATCGTCCGATTTAATGTAATACAATGAAAGTTGAATTATTTATAAATCCAGACTATTCACATTTGTCTGCATTTATAAAACATATTCCGGAAGATTTTGGTAAAACAGGGAAAGTCCTTCACACAGGCCGCAACGAATTACGTGCCATAGAATATGACGGTATTAAGCTTGTCATTAAATCTTTTAATAAAATTACATTGGCAAACCGTCTGATATTTGCAGCTTCCAGATGGTCAAAGGCAACCAAAACTTACCACAACGCAGTAAAGCTAAAAAATAGAAATATCAGTACTCCGGCACCGGTGGCATACATCAATATCTACAATAAAGGATTACTGGTTAACTGCTACTACATCTGCATTTTTTCCGAGTACAGGTCAGTTGAAGAATTGTTTTTGCTTCCAATTACAGAAGCCGAAGAGGGACTAAAAGCATTTGCACACTATACAGTGGGATTATACAAAGCAGGTGTTTATCATGGCGATTATAACCTGTCGAATGTCTTATACCAACAGTTGGGACACAATTTTGATTTCACGCTGATAGATATCAACCGAATGCAATTTCACCCCTACTCACAAAAAAGAGGATTGCATAGTCTCCGGCGGTTACAGTTGCCGATTGAAAAGCTTAGTATTGTCGTTGCAGAATTTGCACGAGAGAGCAATGCTGACACTCTGAAGACCCTCTATGCCGTCACTCTCAACCAACTGCAATTCAAATATTTTAAAAATTTTATGGGTTTATTAAAAAGGCCAATCAAGTACTTTTTGCAAAGTTTCAAAAATTAAAAGTACCGGCAATGACGAATATATCTAATAATATAATAATAGTATTATGAATATTTTGGTCACCGGATGTGCAGGGTTTATTGGAAGCAGTCTTACCCAAAGGCTTCTTAATGAAGATTACAGGGTAATTGGAATCGACAACTTTGATCCTTTTTATCCAAAGGCTCTTAAAGAAAAAAACCTGAAGGCTTTATTATACCACCCTTGTTTTACTTTTTATGAGGCTGACATAACTGAGCCTGACTGTTTTTCAGTAATAAAAGACAACATTAATTGTGTTGTACATCTGGCAGCAAAAGCAGGTGTAAGACCATCTATTGATTTTCCTTCAGACTATACAAAAAACAACATTTTCGGAACACAGAATCTTCTTAATTGGATGGTTTTGAAAGGAATTCATAAATATATTTTTGCCTCTTCAAGCAGCGTTTATGGAAACAGCCTCACGGTACCGTTTAAAGAAACACAGGATGTAAATGAAACTATTTCCCCGTATGCATTTACAAAAAAAAGTGGAGAGATACTTAATTACACCTATCATCATCTTTATAATATCGACATTGTTAATCTTCGTCTTTTTACTGTATATGGGCCAAAACAAAGACCTGACCTTGCGATCAGGAAATTCACAGATTTAATTTATTCAGATAAACCCGTAACACTTTATGGAGACGGGACTTCTTCCAGAGATTATACATTCATTGACGATATCGTTGAAGGCATTATCAGTTCTGTCAGGCTGGTATCAAAGAGTAATGATTTTTTCGAAATTATAAACCTTGGCAGTAATCATCCGATAACTCTGATCGAAATGGTCAATGTAATTTCAGATGCCGTCGGGAAAAAACCTGAAATAATATTCAATAAAATGCAACCAGGTGATGTGTCTCGTACTTATGCCGATATAACAAAAGCCGGAAGACTTCTTTCATATAGTCCCCGCACTCCGTTCAAGGAAGGAATAACAAAATTTGTAGAATGGTATTTTGCTCAGAACTAATTTTAACATTTCATTCTTTTCTTGTTGCTATGTAAAAATCCTTAATCAGGCGATCTTTACGTTTTTTCCTTGTACCCATGTCGATCCGGCATTTTTTTTCAAGAACATAATTACTGAATCCTGTTTTTAACAACAGCGAATCAGTATCAGCTGCCATAAGCCCGAATTTTTTCTCAGAAGGAAATTGAATTTTTTCATCTTTGATTTTCAGAAGGGTTACCGTGCCGCCAAAATTCCATACCAATTCAGGTGAAATATCAGAAAGTCTGTATGTTTTAATTCCAACCTCATCTGCAATCAGCTCTGCTTTGCTGGCCGGAAAATACAACGGATTGTTAAAAAAAATCTTTGACACAGGAATCAGAGCTAATACTACTACTGAAAACATGCTGATCATAGAGCCGAATACTAACTCAAACTTCACCATTCTGAGTCCACCGACTATGAATAATGAAATGGCAATCATAGCAACAGAGGAAAAAATATAAATAAAAGCGTATTGCTTAAGACTCTCTTTAAGAACCACTGCCATTGCAACAGGATAAATAAAACCAATCAGGGCAAGAAATCCAAACACTATCCAGGTTACAATACTATCTTTACGCGAAAAAGAATCCTTTGCGGAACTAATAAGATATTCAATGTAAAAACCTGTTGTAAGAGCCAAAGGTATCAGAACGGGGACAAGATATCTGACTTTTTTTTCAGGAATCAATGACATTAATACAACACCTGCAAGAGTCCATATAAGTGCAAATTTATAGGCGTTTTTGTCCCTCACCCTATTTTTCATATATGGATAACAAAGCGCAACAAGTGATGGAAGTGTCCATAGTCCGCTTTGTAAAAAGAAATTCCAATAGTAATAAAAAGGTTTTACTTCATAGCTCTTCCAGTTTGCGGCTTCTTTTTCAACAATATCCGAGAAGTATTGTGGATCTTTCAGTCTTACATATACGTACCACGATAATCCAACAGTAATTCCGGTAACAAGTATTCCCAGGAAATAAGGCCACTTTTTCTTTAATGGAATGTGATAGACTAATCCATAACTTATAAGAAAAGGAAGAAACAGAGTGTATAATGATATGGGGCCTTTGCTTAGCATCGAAAAACCAAAAAACAAACCGGCGAGCAGGCAGTTACGCAACTGATGTGTACCGCTGCTGAACAGTTTCCATATAAAGAAAATGCTTACAAGCATAAAACTGTGGGTGTACATATCCCACTGATTATCACGTCCAGAGAAAAAAATATAGAATGAAGTTATAAGTATCAGGGTATAAATGAAGCTGTTTTTTTCAGTCATGCCAATAAGCATGCAGAAATGGAAATAAGCAAATACCAGCAACAGAGTAATAACCACTACAGGAAGCCTCAGAAAGAAGACAGAATCGAAACCAAATACTCTGCCTGATAGAGCAGTAAGCCATGTTGGTAATGGAGGCTTTTGATATCGTGGTTCATTGTTAAGTGTAGTCAGCAGATACTCCTGGTTCTGAACCATTTCACGGGCCGAAATAAAATTACGGGCTTCCATGATATTGACTTCTATCTTACCAAGATGACTTAGAAGCAATAAAGAAGCGACACTAAACAATATTATTTTGAACTTGTAGCGCTTAAGTTTAAACTCCATGATTTTCGCATGATATAAATATTCCTGGAGTATGCAATTATACCTGTAAAGTGCCCAATGAAAAGTACCGGGTCCTTTCTTAAAATTGCATAAATAAGAATAAGTGAAGATCCTGTAAGACTTAAAATCCAGAATCCCATTGGCAGACTGGACTCATTCCGTTTTTCAGAATAGATCCACTGGTAAACAAATCTTAATGTAAACAGTATCTGCGAGATAATCCCCAGAGCCATCAGAAATCCGGAAATATATTCCTTATTGAAGATATTATGTCTGTCTACAATCCCGTTGTTAAATCCATAAATAATAATGAAAACAGGAAAGATGAGTATGAATATTCTTATAGCAAACGGAAATTTTTTCCATTCCTTTTCAATCTGGATATTTCTCACGTAAATATAATAAGTTATCACCTGACCCAGCATAATTGCAAAGTCATTACGAAGATAACCATACACGAAAAGGAGAAATGAAGCGAACAGACTTATTTCCCAGAAAAGCCTCGGAGTAAGAACCTTTTTATGTTTTTCAGAAATGAACCATTGCAGAAAGATACGGCTTGAAAATAAAGCCTGGGCCACGAATCCGATACCAAAGATTATCCAGTCAGGCATGATCAATCACAACATAATTAATGTACTTCTTCTTCATCCAAAGATATGCGAAACAATCCATAAGCGGACCCAACAACCTGTTCCAAAGGTTATACTTTGATTCCCCGGCAATACGTTGAAAATGTTGCACTGGTATCTGAAGAACCTTACCGTTTTGAAGCATCACCATTGCAGGAAGAAATCTATGAAGCCCCTTAAACATAGGGATACGTTTTGCAACGTCAGTATGAATTATTTTTAAAGGACACCCGGTGTCTTCCATTCCGTCATGCGTAAATGCCCTTCTGATAGCATTTGCTATCAGAGATGATATATTCTTTACAAACGAATCTTTTCTGTTGGTCCGCACGCCGGTAACCATCTCATACTCATCAGCATGTTCCAGTAGTTTATTAAACTCCATAGGTGAAGTTTGTAAGTCAGCATCGATATATCCTGTCAAAGAGGTATTACAGTAATCAAAACCGGCTTTTATTGCGGCGCTTAGTCCATAGTTTCTGTCAAAGGAACAATATGAAAATATTTCAGGTGAATTATTACATATCTCCTTTATTTTTTCAAGGCTTCCATCAACAGAGCCATCATTGACAAAAAGCACCTTGCTTTTCTTTAATGCCACATCAACAAACCTCAAAAGTTCGGTTTTTACCCTTTCAAGGTTATCTGCTTCATTGTAAACAGGAACAATAATAGTAAATTCAAAATCATTCATTTTAATTCTTCGTTGTGTAAATGTAAAAAAATCAATGCCATTTATTACACAGAAATCATTAAAATGCAAATACCGATATCAATATATTTAACCCTTCTGATTCAACCTTTCTATTTTTTCAATATTTTAAAGTCTGAAGTCTCATGAAAAGTAATTGACGGGAAGTTCTCTCTTGCCAGCTTCAGCATCCAATCGCTCTCTGCAAAAAAAACCGGATTATTCTCTTTATCGTAAGCTATAGCATTAAGCTTTCTTTGAATGAACTTTTCAAGTTCTTTTTTATCATCAGTTGTTATCCAGCAGGCTTTTACAAAAGGAAGATTGGAAAAACTGCATTTAGCTCCATACTCATGCTCAAGCCTGAATTTTATAACTTCATACTGAAGTTCACCAACCGTTCCTATTATCTTCCTGTTGCCAGGTTGTTGCACAAATAGTTGGGCCACACCCTCATCGGTCATCTGCCATACTCCTTTTTCAAGTTGTTTGGTTTTAAAAGGATCGAGGTTTATTACCTCCTTCAAAATTTCGGGTGAAAAGTTTGGAACACCTTTAAAGTTCAGCATCTCGCCTTCGGTAAGAGTATCTCCTATTTTAAAATTACCACTGTCATACAGTCCCACAACATCGCCGGGGAAAGCTTCTTCTACTATGCTTTTATTATTTGCCATAAAGCTTGCAGGTGATGAAAAACGCATCTTCTTCCCGGAACGGGTATGAAAGTAGAACTTATTCCTTTCAAATTTTCCTGAGCAAATCCGCATAAAGGCTATTCTGTCGCGATGATTGGGATCCAGGTTTGCATGTATTTTAAATATAAATCCCGTAAGTTGTTTCTCATCAGGTTCAATAGTACGCTCTGATGCCTGTATAGGTCCGGGACAGGGAGCTATTTCCAGAAATGTTTCCAGAAGCTCAAGTACACCAAAATTATTTAATGCGCTCCCGAAAAACAATGGGGCCAGATAACCTTCACGATATAATGATATATTGAACGATTCGAACATATCTTTAACAAAGTCGATCTCTTCCCACAACTTGTTAATGTTATCTTCCCCTACGTAATCCATCAGTCTGGGATCTTTAATATCTTTGGTACAGATAAGACTTTCCGGAAGAGAGCTTTTTTCAGGAGCGAATATCTGCACCTCTTCCTTAAACAAATTATAAACCCCTTTAAATTGTTTGCCATTTCCGATTGGCCATGTGTATGGGCATACTGCAATATTCAACTCTTTCTCAAGCTCATCAAGCAGGTCAAATGGATTCAAGCCTTCCCTGTCCATCTTATTAATAAAGATCATAACCGGAGTATTACGACGCCTGCAGACTTCCATAAGCTTGCGGGTCTGCTCTTCCACTCCTTTTACGCTGTCAACAACAAGAATAACGCTATCGACAGCAGAAAGTGTCCGGTAAGTATCCTCTGCGAAGTCCTTATGCCCGGGAGTATCCAATATGTTAATTCTGACATTGTTAAAATCAAATGCCATAACCGAGGTGGAAACTGAAATGCCTCTTTGCTTTTCAATTTCCATAAAATCAGAAGTAGTGGTTTTTCTGATCTTATTACTTCTTACAGCTCCGGCAGTCTGAATGGCTCCTCCAAATAAAAGTAACTTCTCGGTAAGAGTTGTCTTTCCTGCATCGGGGTGACTTATAATTGCAAAGGTTCTTCTTTTTCTGATTTCACTTTTTAGATCCATAAAACTATGATTAAGTGACAATTTCCAATTGTCCGATGATATAAAACTGTAATTATCAGGGAATAAAAATAAACCACCAGGTTATTAATGTACTTCAAGATGTCTTCCTGACCTGTACATTGCTGGGTAATATGGTAATAATCTGTAAAAAATGCTTGTCATATAAGGCGCAAAAGTAATAAAAAAAGAGAAATTGATACAATCAAAAGAAACTTGGGTAAAAACGGCTATTTTTGAAAAAAACAGGAAAAATGGAAACTATAAGAACCGGTAAACTTTTAATTGTATTTCTCTTATTTTATCTGATAACAGGAACAGGCAACGCACAGAAGAAAAAAGCATCAGATCCATACTTTTTTATCCAGCTGACCGATCCTCAGTTTGGGATGCTGGAGGCAAATTATGGTTTTGAAAAAGAGACGTACTATTACGAGAGAGCAGTAAAAGAGATCAACAGGCTGAAACCTGACTTTGTCATGATAACAGGTGATCTTGTGAATAAAAAAGGCAATAAGTCACAGATAGCTGAATTTAAACGTATTACAAAAAATATCAATCGAGACATTCCGGTATATTTATCTCCGGGGAACCACGACATCGGACAGGCTCCTGAACAAAAAGATATTGATGCATTCATAGCAGAGTATGGTTACGACAGAATCGCTTTCAAACATAAAGGAAGCCTGTTTATAGGTATTAATTCGAATATTATTAAAGCAAACACCCCTGTTCTTGAGCCACAGCAGTTCAAATGGCTTAAAAAAGAACTTTCAAAAGGCAAAGCTTCAAAACATATAGTAATATTCTGTCATCATCCATTCTTTAAAAATGCATTTGATGAGCCTGAAGGCTACTTCAATATCGGTACAGAAACACGTAATAAATATTTAGCACTGTTTAAAGAATACAATGTCGATGCAATTTTTGCCGGTCATCTTCACGACAACGGATTTGCCAGATATGGCAACCTGGAAATGGTTACAACAAGTGCAGTAGGAATGCCACTGTCAAAACCCTCATCAGGGATCCGTATAGTAAAGGTATATTCCAACCGTCTTGAAAGCGACTTTTATGGACTGACTGATATTCCTGAATCGGTTATTTTACAGGATAACTGACAGGATTATTAAGCATGAGATACTGAGAATCTTTCAGCTTTAATATCTCTCTCAATTTAGAATGGTCCATCACTGCCCTGGGCCGTGTACTAAGTCCGGTAGAAGCACAGAAAATTGCAATATTCTGCGATACTATTCCTGCATCCATAGCTGCCCACGACAATTTAACTGAATCTGGAAAATTGCGGAACCGTGCGATGTCAGATGTAAGAAGAAGGATAACAGATGCTTTAGCCATTTCAGGCTGTCTTTCAGCTACCAGTTTCCTATAATCTCCGCTGGCTACGGGATCCAATATATGGGGACCCGCATTATAAAGATATATCCCTTCTTCCATAAATACATATATATCGATATCCTGTGCATTCGTTGCTGAAGGAGCGGTTCGTAACTTCTTTTCTGGACGGTTAATACCATCAGCAGCCCATAATAAATCAGATAGATCCCTTGGGCTCAGTTTGTCACTTGAAAATTCCGTAGCGGAGGCTCTTTTCTCAAGCGCCTGCATTACAGGTAACCCTCTGGTTTTATCAGGAGGATCCAAAATTATTGATTTCAGCTCCTGAGCACGTATACCTATGGATAGTGCAACAAGAACAAAAAAACTTAATAATCCTTTCATAATCGCAGTTTTAATTCGTAAAATACAAATAGACTCCCATACCCAAATATAATCCATATTATTGAAATAAAAGCCATTACTTTCAATATCATTTTAAATGCCACAACAGATCATCCAGGAATTCATCGACAGGCTGATAATACCTGAAAAACAATTTGCAAACTTTTAAAGGAATCTATGTCTGAATTCCAGGCTGCAATTTTATTATATTTTCACCTTCTTTTATGGCTATAAGAAATTTAGTAATTTTACAATTTTAAGCAGTCCTTGAAGAAATTTTGATGATTAATATAATACCTCATAATAAATAGCGTTAACTATTATGAATATAAACGTTAATATTATTGACTATGAAAAAAAGTATTATCCTTATTATCGTTTTATTTGTCGGGTTTGCAGGATCGCAATGTACCAAGAATGAAAACAGACCTGATCTGAAACTATCTTTCCAGAGCAGTGTTAACGATATAAATACTGCTATCAGTAAAATCTCTGGGACAAAAGGCTATCAACTGATGTCGATGAGCGGGGATGCTGCAAAAAGTGAAGACAGCTTTAAAGATAGCATCACACTGCCCCTCATTGCAGGTATTTACGACTATCAACCTAATCCTGTTCCCAGAAATCACTATTACTTTCCTTACAGGTTATTCAAAAAGACCGGTGAAAGTGAAAAGATGATAGTCAATTTGCCGGAGAGGATGGTTTTCCATCCGAAATATCTGCATTATTATTCTCCTAAAGATTCTGTTCTGAAGAATAATTTTACAGTTACCGCTTCGGATTACCATCTTTATTATACCTGGTGGAAAAGTTATGATTACAAACTTTCTGCAGGTTTCACCCTCGACTCAGAGTATGTCGGCGATCTTGACGTATCTTCTTCGGCACATTCATTTATTGACAACTTTTATTCTTCAAAATTCACATTCACAGGAGGATATAACGTTTCCACGGAGTGGCAGACAGGAGATACAACTGTCTCATCATTTGCTCTTTTAAAGGATAAGGATGTCCTTTTAAAAGAGACCAGAGTCTTTATCTGGGATGATTTCCACAGGGGAGAGAAGCAGTATATACTGACCATAGGGAATATTGATATAAAGAGGGCCACAAATATTGATTCCATTCAGGTATATCTCGACGGGGTCCTTCAGAAAGAGGCTGCAGCAGTTATAAAAGACGGGGCTGACACAACTGGCTCAATCTGCCATAAAAGAGACATATTACTTACTTTCAATGACGGAACAACAGCAAAACTCAGTGAGAAGATCGATCCTGCTCTCACAAAACTGAGGACTCTTATTGATTCAATGCACAGCATGTATTTTGCAAAGAACATTGTTGATTATATTGCAGTCAGCATCTATTACAATACCAGGTGATCCATTGATCGTTCAGTGTAAGTCATGAAAGCCTGAAAAGTCAGCAACTAAGGTTACAAAAATATCACACAAAGGTATGGCAATGAGTTGAAATACATTGCCACACCTTTATATTCTCTGCCGTACTTATATAAATATACTGCAGTTGAAGAGAATCTTTTTAACAGCCCAGAAATATATTGCTAAAACATTCATGTGCACGGCACCTTGATATGACAATTCTTTTAACTTTATAAACAAAAAATTGTCATGGCACACCTGAGATTTCTCCTGTTCCCTGTCCTCCTCTCCATATTACCGGGTTGCCGGTCCAATCCTGATTTCAGCCAGATCATGAAAGACATTCCGGATGAATTCTATTCCGGTAACTTCAATAATGTGATCCATCTTTCTGATTCTTTAAAAAATTACTTTCCCGACAGTATTCCGCAGATACGCTACGCAGATTCTCTTGCACAGATGACAGAAAGGATCAGTCGCGATTTTTCAGTGACCGAAGAAGATATAGTAGCTCAGATAGAGAAAAGAACAGGTACTTTCTCCGATGAGGATCTGGCTGGATGGACACGGAAAGGATGGGTTGAATGGAAGATGATAAATGGTAAAAAAATGTACTTCAACAGGTCTGCATCAAATCTGGTTTTGCTGAAGAAGTTCCACGAACAAAAAGATGAAAGGCTAAAGGAATTTGCGAAGGATAAGGACAAGATATTCCGTCTGAAACACACAAAAGAAGTGTACAAAGCATCCCGTAAAAAAAGTAATCCCGTTGTACCTGTGAATATGAAAGTAACTTATACTATTACTGTTCATCCCGACGTTGTGCCTGAAGGGGAGACTATTCGCTGCTGGA
Source organism: Bacteroidales bacterium (assembly GCA_021371855.1). Lineage (GTDB taxonomy): Bacteria > Bacteroidota > Bacteroidia > Bacteroidales > VadinHA17 > LD21. The sequence continues at coordinate 34,102 of JAJFVL010000055.1, forward strand.
TGCCTTGGCCTAAAGCAAATCATGCACGTCAGCAGAATGTGAAACTTTTAAGCGTCTCGGAAAAGAATTACATAATTGCACCCGACTCGACTGTTCACAGTTCTGTTTACTCTGAAAAAATATCCAAAAAGGGAGTTCCGGCAGTTTTTCAGATAATCTTTTTATACCAGTCAAATGGTCAGTATTTTAATATGAATGATCAAAAGATACTTCCCTATGATAAGACATCATATAACTACAAAAAATATACTTCAGAACAGCTTCCACAGATATGCTTTACAGAAAATATTAAACGTCTTGCTGACAGTATTGCGGGTCAGGAAGAAAATCCTGCTGAAATAGTAAAAAAGATATATTACTGGTTTAACGAAAATATTCCATGGTCGGGGGCACTTGAATATTCTATTATGCCAAACATACCTGAATATGTTTACCAATACAGAAGAGGTGATTGCGGTATGCAGACATTTTTGCTTATGTCGATGCTAAGGTACAAGGGGATTCCTGTAAGATGGCAGAGCGGATGGATGATGCCTCCTGACGATAAGAATCTGCATGACTGGTGTGAGGTTTATTACGAGGGGACAGGCTGGGTTCCGATAGATGTCTCATACAGTCTGCAACGATCTGATATAAATGCCATTAAAGATTTTTATATTTCGGGTATCGATTCATATCGTCTCATAGTTAATGATGGTGTTGCCGGGCCTCTTTATCCTGAGAAACGATATATGAGAAGCGAACCATACGATTTTCAGCGGGGAGAAGTCGAGTGGAAAGAAGGAAACCTCTATTTCGACAAATGGAGCTACGATATGATAATTGAATATATTAAATAGCTTATGGGAGGCCGATTTATTTTTCAGCTTGACTCCAGGCCACCGTTCAGATAAGTTTCTTATTACTCCCGAGGATCGCGAAGAATCTTTATTTAAATAGCTGTAAAAATGATGTTTTGGTAAAAAAACAATGGCCAGCTATAAAAACAATATGTTTTATTCTTCTTTTAGCTGACCATTGCCAATCTGCAACCTGCAATCACCCTTGTGATCAGGGATTTCTCCCTAAAAAAGGTATCTACATAAATTCCGGATATCGAGTTTATGCAGAAACGATTTAGTCTATTTTAATTTTTCCGACAAGCTTCTTGACCTGTGAGTTCTCGCCATCTTTCACACCCGGACGATGCAGATCAGAAGGAAACAAAATAAAAAATTTGCCAGGATTTGCCTTAATGTCGGTCCCCTTATTAACAGTCATAAGTTCAACATCTTTATCCGGATTATAGGGCATAAGGATATCTTTCTTTTCTGATAACGGGGCTATTCCAATAAGTTCTGCACCACTAATAACATATTGAAGATCAATGTAATTCTTATGAACTTCATATTTAGCGCTGTCTATATCCTTAGTAACATATTCACTTACATTAACATACAGATTAGCGCCATCTATTTCGTACCGTTTTAATTCAAGATTCTTCAAATCGTTGCTCTTCAGAAAAGTGAAAGTCTTATCCCATCTTTCTTTGTTCCTGAAATAAGAAATTGCAAATTCCTTCCTGTTTATTGAGGCATCAGGAGTAACGGTCCAACCGTTAAGCCATTCGCCCTTTTCGAACCATTGATCAATCTTTTTACTGCTCCAATTTGATGGATCGGTGGAACTTTTACAACCGATAAAACCGAATAAACTAGTAAATAACATAATTCTTACAATTAAATTTTTCATACGTATATAATTTAGGACAGTTCCTTAAAATCGGGCAGAAGTTACAAAAATACATGGAATAAAACAGAAGCAATAGATTAAAATCTATTGCCTGTATTAAAATTTGCAGACTAAACACTTCGTGAGCAGAAAGAACGGATTCGTAACATGGCTTATAGTCTAACCAAATAAAAATCGCTCAGGATTAATCTCACACATCTGTTCTTTTTGCCTGTCATCAAGGAAAGGGTTTCTGATGAAGTTATTCAGATACTCATTATACGAATTTGACCATATCAAATTAATAATAAAATCCGTTCCAAACAGAATATTGGATTCTGAATTTTTATTCATGACTTCTTTAATTTTTTCATAATCATCAGCTTGAGGCGTCAGACAGGAACAATCAGTATAAATATTACCATTTCGGTAAATATTTGAAAGAATCGTTTGCTGCCAGTCTTTCTTTCCATCGTTTTGTCTTCCAAAATGGGCAAAATTTATTTTAAGGTTACTGTATTCCGGGCGCGAAAGGACCATCTGCCATCTTTTGGAGGGATTTGTCAGAAGCTCGGCATCGGGAGAGGTATTAAATCCTCCTTCACTGCAATGGACTGTCACAGGAAGGTTTCTTCTGATGCACTCACTGTACAGGAATCTTACTTTTTCGAGTTCTTTCGGATTATCTGTTGGCCATGGATCAAAACCAAGGGGAGGATAAAGTTTGATACCGGCAAACAAATAAGAATAATAACCACTGTCACTGGCTTCTTTTCTCCTGAAGATCATATCTTCAAGATCAACCTTTACAGTTCCCAGTTTATTAAATAATTTTATCTGCCGGTCAGAAGGTGAATGGTCGTATTCATATCCTCTGAAATATTTGTCGAATAGTTCTGTAATTTCACTAAGATCATAGTTTTGTGTATTAATTCCCAAAAAAGGATATATTTCAAAAAGTTTTTCCTCTTTTGGCGTTGCGGTCGGAATGAGTTTTAACTTCTCCGGTTTATCTGGGTGAAGAATGATATCGTAGTTATAGTAGAAGTAAATTGCCCTTAGCAGATCAAGAACCTGGTTGACTATTGGTTTCGCAGGTGGAAAATTATAAAAGTAATCAGGTTTTTCCATCCCTTTGTAGCCAAAATCTATAATAAGAGGGCAAACAGCAATTTTGTTATACCTAGCAGTAGCCGTTTTTCCGAAATAGAGGTTTTCCTTCAGAAGAAAATATTCTGTATAAAGGAAGTGGTAATCTGCTGCACCTTCCATTACAGAAAGTAAATTCAATACTTTGCCCGCATCGTGCTTCAGATAATCTTTTACTTTATCGGAAATTCTCAGGGAAAAGAGAGATAACAACCATAAAGGTGTTATTTTAAAAATGAACGGGAGTTCTCCGAGTATCTTTCTGACTGCATTTTTTGTAATCAGATCGTCGCGAAGAAGAAAAGCTAACAGATTTGGATGGCTCAGATCAAACAGATGATAATGGATATCATAGAGTTTGCGGTTCATACTATGCGAAAGTTTCAGATGCTTCTCTTTGCATAAAATCATCCTTTGAATTAGTCAGCAGGTTTTTAGTAAGGTATGAAACTGCCGACCCCACAGCCGCGATGACCACTGGCCTGACTGTCAGCCAGTTTATAACACCACCACTGGCTATCAGCTGGTAAAATCCTGTAATGAATGTGCAGATGGCAGCTAAAATCATGCCCTTAATAAAATCGTGGGTATTCAGGCGTAAAAATTTTGATCTCATAGCATAAAATATTATCAGACAGATAAATTTTTATATCAAATTTAAATCTTAAAACTATAATAGTCAAGTATAACGATGTAATTTAGGGGAGAGAGTTTATAGAAAGGCACAATGGCACAATGGCGCAACGGTGCAAGAGTACAGGATAATTTTCCGGTTCTCATCCCGGAGAGGTCAGGGGTGAGAAATAAGTTAACAGCAGGTTACATGAATACTTAATTCAATAAAGGTCATTGTGCTCTTTACCAGATCTTTTCCTTTAAAAGAATATCTCTCAGCTCATTCGGGGTTACATTTTCTTTTATCATTCCGGCATCTACAACAGTAATAAAACCAGATTCTTCAGAAACTACCACGATAAGTGCATCTGAATGTTCAGACATACCGATAGCAGCTCTGTGCCTCATTCCAAACCGTGGTGGCAGGGAGACCTGCTCAGTAATTGGCAAGGGACATCTTGCTGCCAGAATCAATCCACGTTCAATAAGAACCGCACCATCATGTAATGGAGTGTTCTTGAAGAAAATTGTCTCAAGCAATTCGGCACTGATCTTTGCTTTCACAATCTGACCTCCTTCAGAAATCATAGCCAGACTGCCTTTCCGTCCAATAACGATAAGGGCGCCTGTCCTGCAAGACGCCATTGCTGTACATGCTTTTACGATTTCTTCAACTTCTTTGGGAATTCCCTGGTAGACCTTGACAGACGAAAAATATTTGTGAAACGAAAACCTGCTGGAATTAATATACCTGTTTCCAATGACAAGTAAGAACCTTCTGACTTCCTGTTGAAACACTATAATCAGAGCTATTACACCGACCCCGATCACCTGTCCGAGCAATGCACTTATAAGCTCCATATTGAGTGCTCTGACAATAAGCCAGAACAGGTATATTAAAAATATAGCTATGAAAATGCTGAATGCGGCTGTCCCTCTGATCAACCTGTAAAGCTGAAACAGTATTATCGCCACAAGAAATATATCAATTACATCAAATGTTGTCAAATGAAATGGCATATTGAAAATAAATGTCGGTTAAAAATATCAATTTTTTTCGCACCTCTTATTCCTGTACGATTTGACAGAAACCAGTAACCTTATCTGTCAAGATTTCTTTGTCCTGCTAAACAACCGTACTGCCTGTACTGCTTCCTTCACATCATGAACACGCAGGATATCAGCTCCGTTAGCCAGAGCTAAAGTATTCAGAACTGTTGTGCCGTTAAGAGTTTCGTCAACGGGTATTCCCAGGGTATTCCTTATCATTGTTTTCCTGGAAAGACCAACCAGAACAGGCAATCCTGCTACCGAGAATTCCCCCATCCTGCGTAACATTTCAAAGTTATGCTCAATAGTTTTGCCAAAACCAAAACCAGGATCAATAATAATGTCCTTCACTCCTGCCGATTGAAGTCTGAAGATCTTTTCAGCGAACCATTTCAGAATATCGGCAACAATATCGTCATAAACCGGATTTTTCTGCATGGTTCCCGGATCGCCCTGCATATGCATTAATATATAAGGAACATTCAGTTTTTCAACGACAGGAAACATTCCGGGGTCCGCTTCACCACCCGAGATATCGTTAATTATGTGAGCACCACAACCAACCACAGACTCCCTGGCAATATCCGATCTGAAAGTATCCACTGACAGAATTGCTTCAGGCAACTCCCTTGTTATAAGTTTAATTGCTTTAAATACCCGTTCTCCCTCTTCTTGTGACGAGACATCTGTTGCACCCGGACGAGATGAATAGCCACCAATATCAAGAATATCTGCTCCATCTTCAATCATTCTGGTTGCTCTGCTGAGAATATCTTTATCGGTATTTACCCTGCTTTTCTCATAAAAAGAATCGGGAGTTACATTAATTATTCCCATCACCCTGGGAACTTCAAGGTCAATTAGTTTGCCTCCTGCATTAATATATCTTGATTTTTCCAGCAAAATACTTTTTTTAAATGTCCGAATTTACCGTTTTTATTAATACCCCCGATGTTGCCATTCCAACTTCAACATTTTTCCTTTTCACATCATATCGTCATCCGGATACTACCTCTTGAATAAAACTTCAGGCAGATTTCCCGTACCGTGAATAAATCCGGACACAAATTTAATTAATCCGTTTATTCATTTTCATCTTTGGAGCCGGGTTATTACATTTGTACAGAAAGAAATCTATTGCAATATGAAGCTTTTTGTAATTGAAGGATTAGACGGGGCAGGTAAATCGACACAGATCAAACTGTTAAGAGACTTCTTTTCAGAAAAGGGATATAACTGTGAATATCTTCACTTTCCAAGGACAGAAACCCCATACTTCGGTGAACTGATTGCAAGGTTTCTAAGAGGTGAATTCGGATCTCTTAAAGATGTCGATCCTTACCTTGTTGCAATGCTTTATGCAGGCGACAGAAAAGACGCTTCAGAAATAATCAGTAACTGGATCAAAGGGGGAAAGATTGTCCTTCTCGACAGATATACATATTCAAATATTGCATATCAGTGTGCTAAACTTCAGGATACAGCAGCACAGGATAAGCTTATGAAGTGGATATTTTCTCTTGAGTTTGAACATTTTGCAATACCGCGGCCCGATCTGAATATTTTTCTTGATGTGCCCTTTTCTTTTACAGAGAAGAAATTATCTGATGTACGAACAGGATCTGACCGGAATTACCTTAAAGGAACGAGGGATATTCATGAAGAGAGCATGGCTTTTCAGAAAAAAGTCAGGGATCTATATCTGAGAGTGGCGCAATGGGATGAACGGCTTTCTGTTGTTGATTGCAGTAACGAAAATGGCTCAATGCTTTCGCCTGACAGAATATTTGATCTGATTATAAAAGTATTCACTGAAAGAAAACAAATCTGACATGAAGATATTAAGATCTTTAAGCAGAATAATTATTGGTATAGTTTTTATCTTTTCAGGTACGGTAAAAGCAATAGATCCTCTTGGATCGGCTTACAAATTTCATGATTATTTCCAGGCATTTAATATCGGTTTTCTTGACTCTTTATGCCTTCCTCTTGCAATTCTGTTATGCACTGCTGAATTCATTGGGGGATTCGCTGTTCTGACAGGGTTCAGACAGAAGACCGGAATATGGATCGTAATGATCCTCATGGCAATCTTTACTCCTCTTACATTCATACTTGCATTGACAAATCCTGTCTCCGATTGCGGGTGTTTCGGCGATGCCATTCATTTGACCAACTGGCAGACATTCGGAAAAAACATAATACTGATTGCCTTTGCAATTGTTCTTTACACAGGAAAAAAACAGGTTAAAAATATTTTCAGCGCTTTTAATGAATGGATCGTCACCACCGTGGTGATTTTTCTTTTCATTCTATTTTCTCTCTTCAATCTGAGATATCTTCCGGTCATTGACTTTTTACCATACAAAACAGGGGTGAGAATTGCTGACAAAATGGTTATTCCGGAAGGAATGCCCGTTGATCAGTACGAAACGACTTTTATCTATGAAAAAGAGGGTATAAGAAAGGAATTCAGTCTGAGTGATTATCCTGCAAATGACACTTTATGGAAGTTTATTGAACAGAGATCGGTTCTTATAAAAAAAGGATATCAGCCTCCCATACACGATTTCAGTATAAGCAGAATGAACGGAGCGGATCTTACTCAGGAAATATTGTCATATCCTGGGTTTTCAGTATTAATGGTATCGAAGAAACTTTCAGAAGCAGGGAAGAATCATCTGGCAGAAGGATTTGACCTTGGCAGTTATTGTGCCGCGGGAGGAATTAAATTTTATATTCTTACTGCTTCGGGTACCGATGAAGTAAAAAAACATGATAACGGCCTTCAGTTTTGTTCTGCCGATGAAACTACATTGAAATCCATGGTAAGGGCAAATCCTGGTTTTTTATTGATTAAGGATGGAGTTATTATCGGTAAATGGTCATGGGCAAATGTTCCTTCGAAAGAATGGTTCAGGAAGCAAAAAAGTAAAGATTGTACGGGTAATAACCTAAAAATATTAAATGATTTGTAACTTTAAATATTATTACATTTTTAAACATTGATTTATATGAGAAAGAAAATTGTTGCCGGTAACTGGAAAATGAATATGGATCTTACAGAAGGTCTGAAATTAGCGGGGTCGATTGATAATTATTTTAAAGAAAAACCTTTAGGAAAAGCAGGTGTTATTTTATGCACACCATTTATTCATCTGGCCAGCGTTTCAGAGATTCTGAAGCATGGAAAGATAGCCCTTGGCGCACAAAACTGTGCATCGGAGGCTTCTGGAGCATATACTGGTGAGGTATCGGCCTGGATGGTAAAGAGCACAGGAGCCGAATACGTAATAATAGGCCATTCCGAAAGAAGGACATACTATCATGAAGATGATAAGCTTCTTAATAAAAAGACATTGCTGGCCATGAATGCAGGTCTGAAAGTTATTTTCTGCTGCGGAGAAGTACTAAGCGAAAGAGAAGCTAAGAAACATTTCATAATAGTGAAAAGACAACTTGAAGAGGGTTTGTTCAGCCTTACAGAAGAGCAAATGGATAATATAATTGTTGCATACGAACCTGTTTGGGCTATTGGGACAGGCTTAACAGCAACACCTGACCAGGCTCAGGAAATGCATCAGTATATCCGTACCCTGGTTAAAGAAAAATATGGTAACGATTGTGCAAAAAAATTACCTATCCTTTATGGTGGAAGCTGCAAACCATCGAATGCAGCCGAGATATTCTCCAAACCCGACGTCGACGGAGGTCTGATTGGTGGTGCATCTCTCAAAAAAGATGATTTTGTTTCCATAGTTGAGGCATTGTGATTTTTGTAAATCTGATAATAAATTACACTGAGTGACACAGATATGCCTGTGACTCTCAGTGTAATTTAAATAATCCTTTATTAAATTTCATGGGTATGTCAAAAAGGCTGGCTATTATGATTCTCATAATGCAGGTTTTAATACCAGCGTCCCTGTTCTCACAAACAAAATCAGCCTTTTCCGGTGACATATCAAAATTCAGGGAGGAACTTGTTGATTTCATGGGTCCTAACCTGAATCCCTCCCAAACTGCTGACCTTATCTCATTCCTGGGGAAATGGGACAGTAATGCTTTTGGGAAGAAAATAATGATCAATATTATTAATGTTTCAAGCCAGCTTTCATCCAGATCGATGAGACCTGTTCCCCATTTTATTGATTATTTAAGAACAATTAACTATTTAGTTGAATATAAACGTGATCCTGAATTTATCGAAAACTGGCTTAAAGGATTAAGTGAAATAACATTCAACCCGGGATTTACAAATGAAGGTATCGACAAGTATTTTGTAAGTACCGGTTCTATGATAAAGGAAAATGTCCTGTATCAGTCGGGAAGTGTCAGATGGAAAGTTAAAAACAGTACCCTTAAATTCTTACATGATACTATTTTTTATGTAGGCTTTTCAGATGCCACACTTACATGCTATTCTCAAAATGACAGTACTGAACTATATAAAGTTACTGGCGCCTATTATCCTGAGATCAGACAATTCAAAGGTACAAAAGGTATTGTTACATGGGAGAAAGCCGGCTATTCTGCAAAGGATGTTTTTGCTGAGTTTAAAGATTACTCAATTGATTTAGCTAAGAGTAATTTCTTTATTGATTCAGCATGGATTAACAATTCAACATATTTCAAAGGACCTGTCTTGGGTTCGCTTTCAGACCAGGCAATCACTTTTAAAAATAAGGATAGAGCAAACTATCCGCGCTTTGAGACCTATGCAAAGAAATTCCAGATAAAAAATATATATAAAGATGTAAATTACGAAGGAGGATTATCCTTTGAAGGAGCTTATGTGAAAGGTAAAGGAGAAAATTTTAATCCGGCAAAAATCACATTATTCCGTAATGATACTCTTTACCTTAAAATTAGTTCAAAAGAGTTTAGCTTTTCAAAAGTCGGTTTAAACAGTCAGGAAACAGCCATCTCGCTATATCTTGATAAAGATTCCATTTACCATTCAAACCTTGGATTTTCATATATTGCAAAAACGAGGCAGGTGAACCTTTTCCGGACAAACAATCCGATTTCCAAAAGCCCTTATTTCGATTCGTTTCACAGCATTGACATGTATTTCGAATATTTGTCGTGGAACATGGACGAATCAAAGATCATCCTTTCGCGTGCAAGAGGCGCAGCACTTGGTCATGCAGAATTTGAATCTTCGTCTTATTTTAATTCAAACTACTTTTTACACCTTATGGGGATTGATGATTATCATCCCCTCGATCGTCTCATCAAGTTTGCCCAATGGTATTATTCCGAAACATTTCCTGTTGCAGATTTTGCCAAATGGCTCGACAAACCAGAAGAGTCGGTTATCGGACTATGCATTGATTTAGCCAACAATGGCTTTATTTTCTATGATCGTACAAATAATGAAGTCACAATAAAGAAGAAGACAAAAGAATTCCTCGATTCATATGCCAGAAGAAAAGACTATGATATCATAAATATTGTAAGCGAGACAAGCGGTCCCACTGATAATGCAACACTCGATCTCCGGAACTACCGGCTGACTGTAAACGGGGTATCGGAAATTTTCCTCAGCGATTCCCAACGGGTTGCAATTTTCCCGTACAACCGGCAGCTTGTGATAGACAAAAACAGGAATCTCGAATTCGACGGAGTTGTCGAATCAGGACTTTTTACCACGTTTGGCCATAACTTTTCCTTCAACTATGATACTTTCAAAATAAGACTCCAGAATATCGATTCAATAAAAATTGCAGTTGAAACCGATGAAAAAGACATATATGGGAACCGGAAAATTAAAAACGTTAATAACATAATTCAACTCTTAACTGCCGAACTTTTTATCGATGATCCTAACAACAAATCGGGATTAAAAAGACTTGAACAGTATCCGATAATCAACGCAACAACTTACTCTTATATCTTTTATGATAAGATCCCCGGCCTTGAGAATATTTACAAGCAGAAAGATTTCTATTTCAAGGTGGACCCTTTTACATACGAAAACATCGATCACTATTCCAGTAAAGACATGAATCTTTCAGGAGAATTCGTCGGAGGGAATATCCTGAAACCGATGCGGCAATATCTTACCATCCAGGAAAACAATTCCCTTGGCTTTAACATGGTAATACCTGAGGAGGGAATCGACATTTATGGTGACAAAGGCAAATTGTACGATAATATAAATATGAGTAACAAAGGATTGATTGGAAGTGGCAAATTAACACACCTGACATCCACTACCATGGCGGAAGAGTTTAAGCTATACCCCGATTCAATGATCACAGAGGCAAAATCTTTCAAAATTGAAAACGACGGTTCAGGGATGTATCCCACTCTTAAAAATCAGGATGTTGCTATAAAATGGCTGACCCGTAAAGATGAATTTGTGGCAACTAATGCCTCCGGAAAACTTTTTGAAATGTTCGGGAACGAAACCACTCTCGATGGTTCAATCAAACTTGTTCCGTCGAGGCTGAATGGCACCGGAGTAATCGAGATGACCGATTCGAGAATCACCTCAGATCTCTTTAGTTTTACATCAAATTCCATTGCAGCAGATACAGCTGATTATAACCTGAAGTCCCCTTCGACCAGTGGATATTCATTTATTGCGGAAAATGCCAAAACCGATATCAATTTTGATCTGAAAATGTCGAAATTCCACCTGAATACGGATTCTTCACTGGTGAAATTCCCTGAACTGCAATATATCTGCACCATGACAGATTTTACATACAATATGGAAAACAAGGTGCTTAATATGGAGCAGAAGGGGAAATCAAACACGCCACTTTTACCTGCAGAGAAGCTCCTCAGATTGGATTTTGCGAATCTTGATAAACCGACTTTCTTTGCTACCAATAGTCTTTCTGACACTATTGCATTTTCGTCATGGAAAGGAAGCTATCATCTCGATCAGGAATATATCGAAGCGGAAAATATAAACTATATACATATTGCCGATGCGCTCATTCAACCGGAGAACGGGAAAATCATTATCAACAGAAGAGCAAAGATCCAGCAGATGCAAAATGCTGTTATCGCCCTGAATAATAAACACATATTGCATTCCGGAAAAATTGATATCGAATCGACAAAACGTTATACAGGCAGTGCAGTGTACGATTATGTTGATGAAAATAAAGATATTCAGCAGATAAGTTTTCCTGAACTTACTGTTGATACCCTGACGACAAGTGCAAAAGGTTATATTGCTTCAACTCCAAAATTTACACTCAGCCCTGCTTTTACATTTACAGGTGATGTAATGCTCTCTGCGAGAGATGAACTGCTTACATTTACCGGGTCGGCTGGTATTATTCATAACTGTAGTGCAATTAAAAGTTATCCTGTTAAATTCAAATCAAAAATAGATCCCAAAAATGTCTTGATCCCGATAAGTGAAAAACCGAGGGACATTAATGATAATCTTGTCTTTTCAGGTTCCTACATAAATGTGGATTCGGTTCATATTTATCCGGCATTTCTTTCAGCACAAAAATCATGGGCCGATGTAGGCCTGATAAATGCTAAAGGGTATCTCTACTATGAAAAAGCCAAAAGCAGATATATAATAACATCTCTTGAAAAAATTGCTGACCAGAATCTGCCAGGCAATATGGTAGCTTTCGACAAAAACTACTGCATTTTGTCCGGAGAAGGGAATCTCAATTTCGGAGCAAATTTTGACCTTGTGAAATTTGCAAGCGCCGGCAAAGTAAAACATTCACTCGATTCAGGAATGGTCGATATCGAATCAATCATGGCTCTCAGTTTTCATTTTTCACCTGAAGCTCTCAAGGTTATGGCTGATGAGATCAGAATGATGCCTACACTTAAACCGGTAAATCTCAACACTCCTCTGTACAATAAAGGGATGAAAGATCTTATGGGAGCATCTGCTGCAGCAAAGATTAAGGAGGAGATGGATCTGTTCGGCTCCTCAAAGAATCTGCCAAATGAGTTTAACTATAAATTATTGCTTAACGATGTTAAACTATTCTGGAATGAATCGACATCATCTTTCAGATCGAAAGGGAAGATAGGAATTGGATTTATCGGATCGCAACCTGTAAATACTTATGTTGATGGATATATAGAGATTCAGCGCAGAAGAACTGGTGACATGATCGATGTCTACCTTAAAGCAGATGCATCAACATGGTATTATTTTTCATATTTCAGAGGCGTTATGATGGCACAGGCCGGAAATAACAATTTTAATACTATAATCAGCAATGCCAAGGTTAACGACAGAAAACATCCCGATTCTTCAGTAAAAGTGCCGTATACATACATGATTGCTTCTGAAGACCGTCTTGCCAGGTTCCTGAGAAGGATGGCCAGCGATAATGCTGAAGAAGAATCTGTCACCAGATAACTGCCTTACCCCTCTCACCAAGTTCGATCAGTTCCATGTCGTGAATTTTCTTGCCGTCAATCTGAAACCTGATGGCTGTCATATATTTATGAAATCCGTTATACCCTGCTGCACCAGGATTTACATATAAAAAACCAGCTTTTTTGTCATACATAACCTTTGCAATATGTGAATGTCCGCAGATGAAAAGATCCGGAGGATTATCATAAATTCCGGGTTTTACACTGTGATTGTAATGGCCTGGGGTTCCACCGATATGAGTCATCCATACCCTTACTTCACCGGCCTGAAAGATGAGGTGTTCTTTATATACGTTCCTGACTATAGCATTGTCAATATTCCCATACACTGCTCTGAACGGCTTAAAAGCAGCTAGCGCGTCAGCGACCTCGATACTGCCGATATCACCGGCATGCCATATCTCATCACAGTCAGCAAAATGATCGTATAGCCTGGGATGTATCCACCCGTGTGTATCAGAAATAAGTCCGATCTTCATTTTCTCCTTTTTTAGAATCACCTAATTCTTGTGGCGTCAGAACTTTATTAACCCCGGAGGGTCGCCCCTCCCCCTGCCCACCATACCTGCTTGCCGTTATGCCGTTGCGTCGTAACGCCGTTATGCCATTGAGCCGTTGAGCCGTAGCGCCTTAAAGTAACACAAATGATTTTAAAATGCACAAATAGTTGATACATTTTCCCTAATTTTGTACAAACAGAGAACTATGCAGATATTTTACGCCCCTGATATTTCAGAAGATACTTACACATTAGACGAGACAGAATCGAAACATTGTATCAGGGTGTTAAGGATGACAAAGGGCGCATTTGTCAGATTAATAGATGGGAAAGGGAACCTTTATGAAGGGGTCATCAGCAATCCTGATTCAAAAAGGTGTACCATATCAATCTCCGGGAAAACCGAAAATTTCGAAAGCAGGAACTACTCTCTTCACATCGCAATATCTCCTTTAAAGAATCCTGAACGTTTCGAATGGTTTGTAGAGAAAAGTGTCGAGATAGGGGTTGATATGATTACTCCACTGATCTGCAGAAATACCGAAAAAACCGGAATAAAAGGAGAAAGAATAAACAACCTGATAATCTCAGCTATGAAGCAATCGCTCAAAGCAACAAAAACAGTTTTAAACGAACCCTGCCTTTTTCATGATTTTATAAACCTTGATTTTAAATGTAACTGCATGATTGCTCATTGCAACGATTCGTTTGAAAGGAGTAAGATTTCAGACGTATATTCGAAAAAAGATAATGCAGTAATACTGATCGGACCCGAAGGTGATTTCAGTGAAGAAGAAATCAACTGTGCGATTCAAAACAAATTCAACCAGATACATCTTGGCCACAGCCGGCTCAGAACCGAAACTGCAGGTGTTGCGGCCTGTTATTCAATATACTTTATAAATCAATAAGTTAATGTACGTCAGATGCCTGTAATGAAATCGAGTACGTCTCCAAGCTTCTTGGAGGGCATATTATAAAACTCAGTGTATTTGCATTCAGTACAGGTTACTGAAGTAAAACGTCTGTTCTGAATATCAAAAATCTTGGTTAAAAAACTACCTGTCGTCCTGATTTCTCCGGTTGTGCACGTTCTGGAACCACAAGCATATTTCATTGGTATGTTCATTTCTCTTCACTTTTAATATTTTCTGATTTTATCTTCCATCTCCCTGACTTCTTCAGAGCCTGGTCAAGAATGTACTCAATCTGACCATTTGTACTGCGAAACTCATCAGCAGCCCATTTCTCCAATGCCTTCAATTTCTCCGTATCAATTCTTAGAACAAATGGCTTTTTCTCACTCATGTTATGAATTTAAAGTTCCGGTGTTTATGACTGGAGTTGCTTCTTTGTCGCCGCAAAGAACTACCATCAGGTTACTGACCATAGAAGCCTTCTTCTCTTCATCGAATTCAACAATCTTTTTATCGCTTAATTGCTCCAGAGCCATCTGTACCATTGAAACGGCACCTTCAACAATTTTAAATCGTGCTGCAACTATTGCAGAAGCCTGTTGTCTCCTCAGCATCGCATTCGCAATCTCTTCAGCATAGGCAATGTAATTTATCCTTGCTTCAATAACTTCAATACCTGCAATCTGCAGTCTTTCTCTGATCTCTCTTTCAAGCTCATCATTAATCTCTTCCCCTCCGCTTCTGAGAGCCATAACTGCTTCATGATCCTCAAGATTATCATAAGGATATAATCCTGCAAGCTTTCGAAGAGCCGCGTCACTTTGTACCAATACAAAATGCTGATAATCGTCAACATCAAAAACTGCTTTATAAGTTTCCGATACTCTCCATACCAGAACAAAGCCAATCTTGATCGGATTACCAATCTTGTCATTTACCTTAATGGGCTCACTGTCAAAGTTACGTGCCCTGAGTGAAATCCGCCTTTTGACATAAAACGGATTGACCCAGAAGAATCCATTCTCTCTGATAGTCCCTTTATATGCCCCAAATAAAACCATGACACACGATTCGTTTGGATTTACCACCGTAAATCCAATTACAGTGAAGACAAACAACACTGTAAGAACTGCGCCAAGCCAGATCACCTCATTAGCGAATCCGATAATTGCTCCACTGATAAACAAAAATGCAACCAGAAGAGCCAGATAACCCGAACCGGGTTTTACACAAAATTCCTGTTTCATTTTATATGATATTATATTAATATCACAAAGATATTATTTTAAATATGTATTATCAAAAAAAACACAGGTTTTTTCCTGTGTTTTTAAAGTTTTTAATCTTTTTTTCTGATCCTTTCGATCAGTCTCTTAGCCAAACGTTTTCCCGGAGTAACTTTTATCTGCCGGAGAACAGCTGTCACATCACAGAAATCAGAGTTTAGACCCCAGGCATCTTCAAGAAGATCTACATCGTTAACTTTAATATCGTGATATTTGACAAAAGGAGTAGAAGTTATTACCATAGGCTTCATGTTTTCATTTTAAGAGAAAACGGCCTGTTGCAATCATTATTGTATCACGAGCTATTTTATTTAATAACTACCTCTGATATTTATTAAAATGTGCCATTGTGCTTTTATTAAACCACCTTTCTCCCCTCTCATAGGGGAACCTAAAAGACTACTCTATATCCTTATACAGTTCAACCGTTGCACCGTCGCACCGTTTTTTTATGATCAGCTTAAAGTCAGGCTGATTTTATTATCCGCCATAATTTTCCTCATGTTAATAAGGGCATATCTCATACGGCCGAGAGCTGTATTTATACTGACATCAGTAATTTCAGCTATCTCCTTGAAACTTAAGCCGGCATAGTGTCGAAGAATGATAACTTCCCGCTGGTCATCGGGCAGATGACTTATCATTTTTCTGACATCTTTCTGTATCTGTTTTTTAATCATCGCATCCTCTACATTTTCTTCAGCAAATCTTTTTGCATTAAAGATATCCGATTCATAATTATCGTTCGAGATAGTGTTAATCTGTTTTATCCGCCTGAAATGATCAATGATGAGGTTATGGGCAATACGCATTACCCATGAAAGGAACTTTCCGTTATCAGCATATTTACCTGCCTGAACAGATTGGATAACTTTAAGGAATGTATCCTGAAAGATATCTTCAACCAAAGCCTGATCACGTATATAAAGACTTATATACGCGTAAACTTTATTCTTATGTCTATGGATTAATTTTTCAAAGCATGACTGCTCACCTTTTATGAACCTATCAATCAGTTCATAATCAGAAATCATTTTATTCATAGCTCACTCCTTTAATTAATAAGAGTAGAGATATTCTATAGGCAGTCCTCCTTTGGTTAGTTAATATTCGAAGTAAAAATAAAACAATTTAATTTAATCTGAAAGTATTACTTTTGGATTTTAACTGAAATTTAACAAAACACAAAGTATCGGAGATGCAGGGATTTATTGAAATAAAGGGGGCCAGGGTACATAATCTGAAGAATATCAGTCTTAAAATTCCAAGGAACAAACTTGTTGTTATTACCGGTGTTTCAGGTTCCGGGAAATCATCCCTTGCATTCGACACCATATATGCAGAAGGACAAAGGAGGTATGTGGAGAGCCTCTCTGCATATGCCAGGCAATTCCTGGGAAGAATGAACAAACCTGAAGTAGACTTCATTAAGGGCATCCCTCCTGCTATTGCAATTGAGCAGAAAGTAAATTCACGTAACCCACGATCGACAGTCGGCACAGCAACTGAGATATATGATTATATGCGTCTCCTGTTTGCAAGAATAGGAAGGACATTTTCACCCATGTCGGGAAAAGAGGTCAAAAAGCACAGTGCTGATGATGTAGTTGACTTTCTGGCCGCTTTGCCACTGGACACGAAAGTTGTTCTTACAGCTTTGGGCGAGATCCCCGAAAACATAAAGGCTTCTGAGTATTTTTCATTTCTGAACAAGCAGGGATTTAACCGTATAGAGTCAGATGGAGAACTCATCAGAATTGATGAGCCTGGGTCCTATGATGAATTCAAGTCAGGACAACCCGTGAATATAGTAATTGACAGACTGGTTATAAGCCATTCCTCTGATAATTTCAGCAGGGCTGCCGAATCAGCCCAGACGGCATTTCAAACAGGGAAAGGGTATTGCCAGGTAGTTATTCTGAACCAAAACGGTGTGACACGGGAAAACTTCTCCAATATGTATGAAGAGGACGGGATCCTTTTTGAAGAGCCCACAGAATACCTGTTCAGCTTTAACAATCCAATTGGTGCATGTCCGGTTTGTGAAGGATATGGTAAGATTATAGGAATTGACGAAAATCTTGTAATCCCCAACAAAAGCCTTTCCGTGTATGAGGAGGCAATTGCCTGCTGGAAAGGTGAATCAATGAAAAGATGGAAAGAGAGACTGATAGCAAATGCAGAATTATTTGATTTCCCCATACATAAACCGTACTATCAGCTGACAGATGAACAAAAGAAACTCCTTTGGAAGGGGAATAAATATTTTCATGGTATTGACAGGTTTTTCGAACATCTTGAAGAGAAAAAATTCAAAATCCAGTATCGGGTACTGTTAAGCCGGTACCGCGGAAAAACAACATGCCCTGAATGTAAAGGATCGCGACTAAGAAAAGAGGCTGGTTATGTAATGGTTGGTGGCTATTCGATTCAGGAACTTGTTTCAATGCCGGTCAATAAACTAAGTGAAGTTTTTTCAGGAATAAAACTTAATGATGAAGATACAAAAGTTGCTGAAAGGCTTATAAAAGAGATCAGTGTCAGGTTGAAATTTCTGATTGATGTAGGACTTCCCTATCTTACTCTTGACCGACTGTCATCTTCGTTATCAGGAGGAGAATCACAAAGGATAAATCTTGCAACGTCTCTCGGGAGCAACCTTGTAGGATCGATGTATATTCTCGATGAACCAAGTATAGGTCTTCACCCGCGCGATACCAATCTTCTGATTAAGGTACTAAAAGAGCTGAGAGATCTTGGAAATTCAGTTATTGTAGTTGAACATGAAGAAGAAATAATAAGGGCCGCTGATGAGATTATCGACATGGGGCCCGAAGCAGGCAGACTTGGTGGGGAGGTTATTTACCAGGGAGGACTTGATATATCAACTGCTAACAAGTCTCTTACAGCAAGTTATCTGAGTGGCCGTTTAACTATCCCGGTTCCTGAAATGAGAAGAAAATGGAACAGTTATATTGAAGTAAAAGGGGCCAGAGAAAACAATCTTAAAGAGATTGATGTCAGATTTCCGCTTCACACAATAACTGCTGTAACAGGAGTAAGCGGATCGGGGAAATCGAGCCTTGTGTCAGATATATTATACAAAGCTTTGTCGAACAGGGTTAACGGGAACAATTTACAGGCAGGTCAGTTCAAAGATATCACGGGTGATATTTCCGGATTGACCGGTATTGAACTCGTTGATCAGAATCCTATAGGAAAATCAAGCCGGTCCAATCCTGTTACATATCTCAAGGCATATGATGAGATACGCAAACTCTATTCAGAACTGCAAGCTTCCATCCAAAACAATTTCAAAGCATCACATTTTTCATTTAACATTGATGGAGGAAGATGTGAAGAGTGCCAGGGCGAAGGAGTTATTAAAGTCGAAATGCAGTTTATGGCCGATGTTGAACTGACATGTGAGAACTGCAAAGGGATGAGGTTCAAAAAGGAGATTCTTGAGGTAAAATATTACGGGAAAAATATTTATGATATACTTGAGATGACCATAGACGAAGCTATCGATTTCTTCAACTCACATCCCGGTAAAAGCGAAATGAGAATAGTCGATAAACTTAAGCCACTTTCTGATGTCGGACTTGGCTATATTAAAATGGGTCAGTCGTCAAGCACTCTTTCAGGAGGTGAAAGTCAGAGAGTAAAGCTGGCGTATTTTCTAAGCCAGGAACGAAGCACAGGAAATATTTTGTTCATCTTTGATGAACCGACTACAGGCTTGCATTTTCACGATATCAACAAACTGCTAAGATCGATGAATGCACTGGTTGAACATGGCCATTCCGTCATACTAATAGAGCATAATCAGGAGGTGATAAAAAGTTCCGACTGGGTAATTGATCTCGGGCCGGAAGGTGGTGAGAAGGGAGGGTTTATTGTTTTTGAAGGCAAGCCTGAGGAGCTGGCAAAATGTAAAAAATCATATACCGGGAAATATCTTGCACCAAAACTGAAATAAAATTCAGATTTAGCATATATAAAGCAAGCAGTACCTTTTATACATAAAAGCAACAGGGACGTTGCATACAACGTCCCTGACAAACCATATTATTAATATTTTCTCTATCTATTTCCTGATTTTAAATCCAAACATTATTGATACGCAGCCGCTGGCAGGAATTTCGCCAGGTTTATTCAAAGATGTGACTTTCACAACCAGCTTAAGCTGCTGGCTCGACTGAAGTTTAAAATCCCATGTTCTGGCATAGTTGGCGTCTTTATTTGAATAGAGTACATTCCTGTTCGAATCGAGTATTTTAAACTCAATGTCAGGCAGCTTTTCTTCTCCGCAGATTGCCACCCTGTAATCCATATCGGAATAAAATGTTTTATAGAGCTCGGCCTCTTCTCCTTCAACAAGAACTGCCGCATGGTAGTTCCCATCATGTGTATATGAACCTAATTCAGGGAGGCATACCTTTCTGGCGAATGCTTTGCACTGAGCATCAACATTGACATTTGTTACGAGCATAAACAATGCAAGGACCGGAAATAATTTTAATATTCTCATAGCTATTGTTATTTAACAAATGAATTTCTAATCTCAGCAACTGTTGATGCCAGTTCATTAAAGACTGCCGGGGTCATATCAGTTTTTATTTCAGATTTTAGCATCGTGGTATTGGACGATTTGTTATATTCCGTCTTTACCGGAGATGTTTTAATTGAAATCTTGTCAAAAACCAACTTTAGCTTTGAAACCTGAGCTATAAGTTCATCAATTGCAGGATTTCCTTTGCTGCTTTCCAGAAGATTAAGAAGAATGCCTATTGAAAGTTTCTGGTCGATTATCCTGCCAACCAGCTTGTTGCCATTAAAATCCTTCATTTCAACAAGTTGAGTGGATATATATAATCCTTCAAACCATCCGCCAACCAGTACCATTGCAGCAATTGCCGGTTGTCCGTTATCTTCGAGATATGAATTTGAATTCATGAAGGTCTCACTGACAATCTCCATTATAACTTCGCTGTTATTTATATTTTCTTCAAGTTTATCAATGGTTGACTGTTCAACGGCTTTTAATATTCCGAGCCCGTCAGCCATTTTCTTTGCAGCATTCATATAATCAATAATGAGCTGGGTCTGTTCATATAAGCTGGCAAAACTCAAATCGCAGGTATAAATACCCAGATTCAGAGCCATACTTTTATTTGTCATATAATTATTAGAATTTCCAATAGGATTAAGCAGACGCTCCTCAAACTTTGCTCCGGCTGATTTAATAAGCATGGCTGATTCAAGTGGTGAAGGAAGTGCATTAAAAATCTTTTCCGCCTGTTTAATATCATCATATACAGTGGTATTACTTTGTGGAACATTCACGGTTACCTCTTCTTTAGGAGCTTTAGTCCCACCTGACTTACAACCAGGAAGAAGACCGAAAAACAGTAATGCTACCACCAGGATCCCTGAATTAATTCCATGCCTATTATTCATGATTAAAATATTTAAGATTAATACGTAATCAACGACTAAATTAGTATAATATTTTAATTTTTCAAAAACAGGTGCAGGTATATTACCGGTATTTCTAACTTTGTCAGAAATACTATTAATATGATAAGATCCGATAAAAAGCTTAAAGAACTTGCTTCTATTTTTGATAAAGATAATAAGCATATAATTCAGGCGATTGAATTACTCAGGGAAGAACAGCCTTTTGAAGGTGCCGTTGGACTTCTTACCATATTCTTCAATAAAACTGATGATCAGAGTATCCGGAAAATTATCCTGGAATTTATGAATGATCTGAAAGATCAATCAGTCGTTAAGGAAGTAATAACTGAAATAAAGAAAGAATGGAAAACTGAAACACTCAACATGCTGATATCTTCCTGCTGGCAATCGGGTCTCGATTATTCGGAATATTCGCTCGATCTGACGGAAATTTTCGTCAGAGGCGATTTAACTACTGCAATTGAATGTTTCACAGTAATTGAAGGTACCATTCCTGAATTAAGTCTGAAAAGAAAGGAAGAATTAATTAAAATTATTAAAGAGAGTCTTCATTCTCAGGGAGAGGAAAAAAGATCTCTTTCCCGGGA
The DNA here is from genome assembly GCA_021371855.1 of Bacteroidales bacterium. Lineage (GTDB taxonomy): Bacteria > Bacteroidota > Bacteroidia > Bacteroidales > VadinHA17 > LD21. The sequence goes on from JAJFVL010000055.1 coordinate 55,781, forward strand.
GTTGTTATCAATTCTTGGCAGATAGTTGTTCAGATAAAAACGTTTTCCTGAATCAATCCACCGAAGAGAAATACTTCATGAATTGTGTTCTTACATAGGCGGCAGGCTTTTCGTAATTCAACCAGTTCATCCGGCCCCTGAAATCATTGATACTTTTAAAGTTATTCGTTGACATCCATTCACTTATCTGCTTGTTAATTGTTGCCAGAAACGGAATGCCTTTTTGATACAACACTGAGCAGACCTGCACCGAATCAGCCCCTGCAAGAATGTACCTTAAGGCATCTTCTCCACAATGCACCCCTGTAGATGCTGAAATGTCAATTTTAATATCCTGCGCACTTACCATAGCTATCGACCGGAGCACATATCGTCTTTCACTTGAACTGCTGAATATCGATGACGGGATTATTTCCATCTTCTTAACATCAATATCCGGTTCATAGAATCTGTTGAACAAAACTACGCCCTCAACACCCCTCATATAGAACTGGTCTATCATATACAATATATTGGAGAATTTGTATCCGATTTTTAATGAAATCGGAATGGAAATTTTTGCTTTGAGATTTTCAATCAACTCGAAATAGATCTTCTCACAATCTGAAGCAGATTTCTTCCTGTCGACAGGTAAATAAAAAACATTTATTTCAATGGCATCGGCACCTGAATCAGCAATGTTCCTTGCAAAATCGGTCCATCCTTTTGATGAAATACAGTTGATGCTGGGAATAACAGGAATTCCCAGACATTTTTTTGCATCTTTTATCAGCTCAAGATATTCGTCGACTGAATGTGATTTGATATAATAGGCAATGTAATCATCAGCTTCAGGATAGCCAGTCGGGGTGGGCAATTTACTGATATGGCTCATTATCTGCTCTTCAAACAGTGATTTAAGCACGACAGCTCCGGCCCCATTTTTTTCAGCTTCTTTCAGATTTTCAATAGAAGAGGTAAGTCTGCTGCTGCCCACAATAAGTGGACTTTTCAATGTGAGACCCAGGTAGTTTGTTGTCAGATTTTTCATTTTTTTTCATTATCTTTTATTCCTTTCGCCAAAAATAAGGCTGCCGATTCTAACGATTGTGCTTCCTGCTTTCAATGCAATCCTGTAATCTCCCGACATCCCCATTGAGATTTCCTTAAAATCAGGATCCGCGGAAAAGTATTTGTTTTTAATAGTACTGAAGCAATCTGAAAGATAAGTAAATTCTTTGTTTACCTGATTCTGGTCAGAAGTAAATGTTGCAATTCCCATTACCCCACAGATTCTGACATTTTTCATATCTGAAAAATCAGAGGACTCAATCATTTGAACAATTTCTTCCATGTTGAATCCGAATTTTGTCTCTTCTTCAGCAATATGAATCTGGAGAAGGCAATCCACAACTCTGGAAATTTTAGCTGCTTCGGCATTAATTGTCTTTAATAGCTTATTTGTATCAACGGATTGTATCATGCTGATAAAAGGCAGTATAAATTTTACTTTGTTGCTCTGAAGATGTCCGATAAGATGCCACTGAATATCTACCGGAAGATGATCCTTCTTGCTCAGAAGTTCTTGCACCCTGTTTTCTCCGAAAAGCCTCTGCCCGGCGTTATATGCCTCCAATATATCACTTACAGGCTTTGTTTTAGATACTGCAATCAACCTGGCATTTGCAGGTATGGTTTGTTTAAGTATGGCAATATTTTTTGCTATCTCTGACATTGATTTAAATGTATGTAGCAAAAATAGGAAAAACGAACGCCTAACGAAAAGAATACTTAAAGTATTTCTTAGGGTATCTGTGTAATCCATTGTCTATTCGTTCTGTAACACAGAGTGGCACAGAGGATACACAGAGTAATTTATCAACCTAAAAGATGAATAACAAGTCCGCTGCGAAGTTTGGGTTCAAACCATGTTGACTTTGGTGGCATTATATTGCCTGAATCAGCAATTGTAATAAGCTGTTCCATTGAAACCGGGAATAAAGCAAATGCAACTTTCATTTCACCGCTGTCTACCCTCTTCTGAAGCTCGCCGAGTCCTCGTATTCCACCGATAAAATCAATGCGTTTTGATCTTCTAAGATCCTGAATATCCAGAATTGGACTGAGTATCTGATTAGTAAGGATTGTTACATCAAGAACGCCTATCGGGTCATTATCATTAAAAGTTCCTTCTTTTGCAGTAAGACTGTACCATTTACCATCAAGGTACATTGAGAAATTATGAAGTTTTTTAGGTTTATAGATAGTGCTTCCCTTCTCTTTTATAACAAATCCTTTCCCAAGTTTATCAATAAGTTCCCGGGGTGTTAGACCATTGAGATCCTTTACTGTTCTGTTATAATCAATTATACGTAACTGATTGGAAGGAAAATGGACTGCAAGAAAGAAATTATACTCCTCTGTTCCGTTATGAGAAGGATTGTTTTCCCGTTTCTCTTTTCCAACAAGAGCTGCAGCAGCAGTTCTGTGATGACCGTCAGCAACGTAGGTATAAGGTACTTTTTCTGCAAACAGCTTTTCAATAAGATTATTCGTTTCCCTGTCCTTTATTACCCAGAAATGATGACCAAAACCATCAGCCGATACAAAGTTGTATTCGGGTTTCATATTTCTGACAATATTATCAACGATATCATCAATTTCTTTAACAGGAGGATATGTAAAAAAGACAGGTTCAATATTTGCATTATTTGCACGTACGTGGACCATCCGGTCCTGTTCTTTATCAGGCCGTGTAAGCTCATGCTTTTTTATTATTCCATTGAGATAATCATCGACAGATGCACATCCGACAATTCCATACTGGGTACGTCTCTTCATTGTCTGTGCATAAATATAAAAATGGGGTTCTTCATCCTGAACCAGCCAGCCTTTCTCCTGCCATCCGGCGAAATTTTCCACCGACTTTTTATAAACTTCCTCTGAGTGAGTATCAATATTCCCCGGGAAATCAATTTCTGACCTTGTTATATGAAGAAGGGAACACTCCTTTCCCTCGGCCATTTTTCTGGCTTCATCAGTGTTCATTACATCATACGGCAGGCAAGCCAGATCTTTGGCAATAGAAACAGGAGGCCTAAGCCCCCTGAAAGGTTTAATAACTGACATCTCTTAATATTTTAGTATTCCCTACTTGTTTACTTTAAATTTAATATTGCCTGTTTCAAAGAAATCAACAATCTGTCTTGCGGCTGCAACTCCGGCGTTGACGTTAGCTTCTTCTGTCTGGGCTCCCATTTTTTTTGCTGTAAAGATAAATCTGTCTTTATACATTTTTTCAAAAACAGGTTTACAATCAGGTTCTACATCAGACAGGTATCTGATGTCGGGACGTTCAGCGAAAACCTTCATAAGGCCCTCTTCATCTATCACCTCTTTTCTTGCTGTATTTACAAGGACAGAATCTTTGGGCATTAATTTCAGAAGATCATAACCGATTGATTTATTTGTTTTATCATTAGCCGGTAAATGCAGAGACACATACTGGCATTTCGAATACAGTTCTTCTGCAGTTTTACAGACTTTAACACCATGCTTTTTCATTTCAACTTCACTTACAAATGGATCGAAGGCATAAATATCCATTCCGAATCCTGTTGCAATCTCAGCGACATATTTTCCAACATTTCCAAATGCATGTATACCAATTGTTCTTCCCCTGAGCTCACTTCCTGATTTACCGGCGAAGCCGTCACGTGCCTGATAAAGCATCATCGAGAAAACCAGTTCCGCAACCGCATTTGAATTTTGCCCCGGGGTATTCATAGCTACCACATTGTGGGCAGTACATGCCTTTAGATCAAGGTTATCATAACCAGCTCCTGCACGAACAACTATTTTAAGTTTCTTGGCAGCATCAAGAATTGCCGGAGTTACCTTATCGCTTCTGACGATCATGGCATCAGCATCAGAAACTGCTGAAATTAATTCGGATTCACCTTTATAGTTTTCGAGTAACTCAAGTTCATAACCTGCAGCATCCGTTACCTGGCGGATCTGTTTAATAGCAAAGAGAGTAAAAGGTTTCTCTGTCGCAACAAGGATTTTCATAGTAATGATTTTATTAAATATTAAAGATCACAGGTTCCATTGTAGTCTTTAATATATGATTAATTAATTCTTTAATTCAAATTCTTTCATAGCGCTTACAAGTGCTTCAACGCTTTCTTTCGGAAGAGCGTTATATGTTGAAGCACGGAATCCGCCTACTGAACGGTGACCTGCAATACCAAGCAATCCTTTTGATTTTGCAAAATCTGAGAATGGCTGCTCTAGGTCTTTATATTCAGGGGCCATAACAAAACAGATATTCATAAGAGATCTGTCTTCAGGATCAGATATCGTCGGAATGAACAATTTGTTTCTGTCAATCTCATCATAAAGAATTTTTGCTTTCTCTATATTCTTTTTCTGTATTGCCTTCACTCCTCCAAGCTGTTTCAGCCAATGCAATGTTTGATTTGCAGCAAAAATTGCAAATACAGGTGGTGTGTTGAACATTGATTCTTCCTTTATGTGAACACGGTAATCGAGCATGGAAGGAATAGGACGCGTAACTTTGCCAAGAACATCTTCCTTTATAATGACAAAAGCGACACCTGCCGGAGCAAGATTTTTCTGAGCCCCACCATAAATAATCGAATATTTTGAAACATCTACCGGACGGCTTAATATATCAGACGACATATCAGCTACCAATGGAACTTTAACATCAGGGTCCTTCTTAATTTCAGTTCCGTAAATAGTATTGTTTGTTGTTATATGGAAATAATCAACATCAGAAGGGACAGTATAATTCTTTGGTATATAATTAAACAACTTTTCTTTTGATGATGCAACCTCAACCACTTCCCCAAATAATTTTGCTTCTTTGATAGCTTTGCTTGCCCACACGCCTGTGTTAAGATAAGCAGCTTTCTTATTCATCAGGTTCATCGGCACCATTGCAAACTGCAGACTGGCTCCGCCACCAAGAAACAAAATCTGATATCCGGCAGGTACTTCTAACAATTCTTTAAAAAGAGACATTGTTTCGTTCATACAGGCAACAAATTCCTTGCTGCGATGAGATATCTCAAGTATTGACAGCCCTGTTCCTGCGAATTCTTTTATTCCTTCAATTGTCTTATCAATAGTATATTGTGGAAGAATTGAAGGACCTGCATAAAAGTTGTGTTTTTTCATGATTCGAAAGTTATAATTAATAAAAGTTAATTTAAAGCGAAACTACAAAATTATAAAAATATTCACAGGTACTGTTAAACGATTAACACCAATCTGAGATATTTATAAAATATTATCAACAAGAATCCCATTTTTCATTACAGGAATTTTATCGGTAAAATCAGGAGTAAGACAAAAATCAATACAGTCATCAATTTTTTTCTCTCTCAGACGGGTTCTTTGTTCAGTTTTTTCGATATATCCACGCAGATCATTACATGCCAGGGACCAAAGATCAAGTGCAGCCAGAGTCGAATCACATATGTTAGAATATTGATTTTTTTCAGTCAGTTTTTCTGCTACTGCACCTGCAAATATTGAATCTTCAACATTGAACTTGTTTTTATATCCAGCACAAAACAACAGGATATTCCTGTCCTGCTTTATTAGCCACTGAGAAAGAGCGGTGATATTCAGAAAAGATCCTACAACAGTCATATATGATGAAGCAGCAGAGTCAATTATCCCTGTTCCATTTGTAGTACTGTAAACAATTGTCTTTCCGGCAACCTTTTCCCTGGTAAAGTTGAACGGAGAATTACCAAAGTCAGCAAAATCGAGAACAAATCCATCACGTTCGGCAGCAACAAGATATCCTTTTTCCTTGTATTCTTTTGCAACAGAAATGTCGGCTACAGGAATGATTGCAGTTGCCCCGTTGGCAAAAGCTGTGCAGATCGAAGATGTTGACCTTAAAACATCAATGACAACCACTATTGAATCAACATAATCATCTGCCCTGTACAAAACAGGTGAAAAACAAGTTTCGAGTTTTCTAATCACCATTTTTAATTCCTTTTTAATAATTTTCTTTTATTTAACATGACATCTCATTCCCTTTTAAGCAAGCCAATTTCTTCAGATATCTGCCTGAAGGCCGGCATCAATCAGTCATTGGACAACAAATATTTCTGCGAAGGAAATAATTTGATCAACAGATCATTTTATCAATTGTTGTAAATAGGCAGATTGACAATTCTTGCTTTAAGATCTTTATTCCTTATCCGGATAAAGATCTCAGTGTCAGTTTTCCAATAGCCTTTATTCAGATACGCCATGCCAATACCCTGTTTCATCATTGGCGACATTGTACCTGAAGTTACTTCACCAATCGCTTCTCCGGCGGCATTAACAACTTCATAATGTTGACGAGGAATACCACGATCGATCATGACAAATCCTTTCAGTCTTTTTTCTACACCTTCATTTTTTTGTTTCAGCAAAAAAGCTTTGTCGATAAATTCTTTTTCGTCAGTGAATTTGGTTATCCATCCCAACCCGGCTTCAATTGGTGATGTACTATCGTTAATATCATTCCCGTAAAGGCAATATCCCATTTCGAGACGTAAAGTATCCCTGGCTCCAAGACCGATAGGTCTGATACCAAATTCCTTACCCGCTTCAAAAACAGCATTCCAGAGTTTTGGTCCATCTTCATTTTTAATATATATCTCGCAGCCACCGGCTCCGGTATAACCTGTCGTTGAGAATAGAACATTGTTGATACCTGCAAATTCAAGGACTTTGAATGTATAATATTCCATATCTTCAACCGGTGTTTTTGTTAGCTTTTGCATAGCTTTCAGAGCCATTGGTCCCTGCACAGCAAGTTGTGCAGTATCGTCAGAAACATTGACAAGATCCTTCCCGACTGTAAGTCCGAACTTAGTTGCATTCTGCACACACCAGTTCCAATCTTTTTCAATATTGGCTGCATTTACTACAAGAAGATATTTTTCAGAATTAAATCTGTAGACAAGCAAATCGTCAACAATCCCCCCTTTGCCATTCGGGAAACAGGAATATTGGATCTTGCCATCGAACAGAATTGATACATCATTTGATGTAATATACTGAAGAAATTTCAGTGAAGAAGGTCCTGAAACCCAAAATTCGCCCATATGAGAAACGTCGAAAACCCCGACTTTTTCTCTGACAGTAATATGTTCTTCATTTATTCCAAAATATTCAACAGGCATATTATAACCTGCAAAGGGAACCATCCTTGCTCCTGCTTCTATATGAAATTTTGTAAAAGCCGTGTTTTTCATATGTAAATAATTTTTATGTAAATGGCTGTATGGAGCCCAAATGTTTGAAAACAATTTTCATACCTGCTTAGCTCGGTTGTGTTTTTCAGAAACATGTGGGTTTCATCAATGCAAATTTTTAATAAAATAAATAATAAGCCCGATCATTGCGAAATTTTCTGCAAATCAAGCAAAGTTTTTTTAAAAAAGCTCTGATAGCTGTCAGAATTCAAGGATTTTAAACTCAACTCTTCTGTTTTTTGCTCTTCCCTGAGGGGTGGCATTGTCAGCTACGGGCTGTTGCGATCCAAAACCCTTAAATTCCATTCTCGACCTGTCGATACCCTTTTGGACAAGATATTCCACAACGGTCTTTGCCCTGTCTCCCGAAAGTTTGAGGTTAAGTGATTGACTGCCTGTCATGTCGGTATGCCCCGATATTTCAATCTTCATCAGTGAATTATCTTTCAGAATATTATACAGCCGGTTAAGTTCCTCATAGGAACCTGAAGTCAATATCGATTTGCCAGACTCAAACATGATGTTATTAAGTACAACCTTCTTGCCGACCCTGGCTTTGATCATATCAATATTAAGATTATAAACATCACGATCAAAATTCTCCGGAATGTTAATTTGTTTTATATCTGCAAGAAAACCAGTAGCACGCAAATCAACCAAATATGATTTTTTTTCGGGCAGCATGACCCTGTAACTCCCGTCTATATCGGAGCTTGCAGTTGTTGAAATAACCATATCACTGCTGATATCGATCAAATCAATTTTTGCCATTACCGGATCACCTGTCTCCGAGTCTTTAACGTTCCCAATAAGATATATCGCCAGTTCTTTCACAGGCTCCTCTGTCTGAACTACAACGACAGTATCCCGGATAATTACGGTATCGGGTTCCGGAGGAGCCAACGGTTCAATTACTGCAACAGGTACAGGAGGGAGAATACGTCCGGTGTAAATGTCCATTCCTCCGAATCCTCCGCTGCGGTTCGAAACAAAATAGAAGATACTATCCTCAACAGGAGAAGGGAAAAAAAACAATTCATCCCATGGGGTGTTGACAGGATACCCGCAGTTCTTCACATTATTCCATGCTCCCTCCTTGTTTCTGACGCTATAGAAAATATCAAAACCACCGATTGAATTATGTCCCTGAGAACTGAACCAGAGAGTATCTCCTGTTTTTGAAAACCGCACTGATTCTTCATCACATATTGTATTAATCAGAGAACCTGCATTTTGTGGTTTTGACCAGTTATTTTCTTTTATTTTCTTAATGAAGTAGATGTCTTTTCCGCCAATATTATCCTTACCGTTGTCGGTCACAAAATAGATTTCATTGCCTGAAGGAGTGAAAGTAAATGATGTTTCTGATCCTTTGCTATTAATCCCAAATGGCACCGCAGCAGTTTTTTTCCATTCTCCTTTTTTGTTAACAGTGGATATCTTGATATCTCCGCCTTTCTCATACCCGGAATAAATGTAAAGGCTGTCATTTCCACCATTAATATACAGAGGTGTTTCACAATATTTTGTTGTAAGATTTTTCGCCGCAACAATTGCAGTTCCCCAAATACCTGAATTCTTATGCGAAATAAAGATATTCTCATCGAATTTTGAGTCGGGATAACTATTGCTCGATTTTGCCTGTTCTCTTCTTGAAGCAAAATAAAATGTCTTACCATCAGAAGATAGAAGCTGGGAATAGTCATCGGCACCGGAATTTATATTGGTTCCCATATTACTGATCTCAATCCTCGAAGTATCTTTAGAAATGGTAAGGGCTGAAATGCATTCTTCGATTCCCTTGTTTGCAGAAAAGACATTTTTTACACTTTTTTTTTCTGAGGAATTCAGGTATTCATCGAATTTGCCCAGAGCATCGGAATACCTCCCTGAATATTGAAGCGCCCGTCCTGTCAGCAAAAGTATATCTTCAGCGACATTGTTTTTAAGTTCAAGAGCTTTCAAAAGAAATCCCGCAGCCTCCTCCCTGTTGTCGGAGAATAGTGCTGAGACACCTGTTTTGTAATTAAGTTCAGGATTTGAGTTATTATAGACAATTGCTTTTAAATATTCATCAAATGCTCTCGAATACCAGACACCTCTTTTATCATAATAAGAATCACCTTCAACAACATGCTTCCAGGCATCAGCAAAACCCGATTTTTCAATTTTAAAATCATTCTTCCGAACAGAAACATCTGCCTGAGCCTTTATAATAAGAGGGCAGAACAAGAACAGAGTGACCAGTAAACAGAAATAATATCGCATCACAATTGGTTTTTATCACTTTAAAATTAATATTTATTTACATCATTTAATAAAATCTTCTTTGATATTGTACACAAAAGAATCGTTTATGATCAAAATAAAATATTACTATATTTGTTATAACAATTTTGTCTTTAATTTTTTATCTTCCTGCAAATTATGGAATATAAATTTATTAACACTGATTATCTTAATTCCGTAGCAGACGGTGATTCTGGCATTGTCCGTGAAATAGTAAATATGTTCACTGACCAGATTATTGAGATATACAATGAAATGATGACCTGTTTTAATAAGAAGGATTATCATTCGTTGGGATTACTGGCTCACAAAGCCAAATCTTCGGTCGCAATAATGGGAATGACCGATTTGGCATCTATGCTCAAAACATTTGAGCTGCAGGCTAAAGAGGGAAAAAACTCGGAATCGTACAGATCTTATATTGAACGATACAAAACAGAAACTGAAGAAGCTGCTAAAGAGCTTGATGATTTGGTCAATAACAGATTAAACAAGAATTGATGATCAACATCAGCAGAAGAAACAAAACATCTATTATATCCTTCTCTGTCAGCAAAATAGATGCTCTTGTTTCAGATGAAATAAGGGAAGAAATCATTAAAGAATTTGATAACTCAATCTCAAAAATAATTATCGATCTCAAAGGGGTTGAGTATATTGACAGTTCCGGGTTTGGCTGTTTTCTTTCAATAATGCGGGCAGCTAAAAGCAAATACTGCATCGTGAAATTTGCCAGCCCGGAACCCAAGGTCATGGATTTGTTTAAAATTCTTAATCTGAATACTATCTTTCAGATATATGATGATATTGATGTATGCATAAGATCTTTTAAATAATCTTAATTATTTTCTATTTTACCGAAAGAGAGACCACCCTCTTTTACATCAATAATTATGCTATCATCTCTCGAAACCATTCCTCCTATAATCTCTTTCGACAGCTCATTTACAATTGCTTTCTGGATCAGCCGTTTAACAGGTCTTGCTCCCGACTGCGGATCATATCCCCTTTTAGTGAGCCAGGTTATTGCATCATCAGTAACTGTAAGTTTAAGGTTATAATCCTGAAGCATCTTTTCCACCCTTTTCAGCTGCATTTTAACAATCTCCTTAATCTGTTCAATATCCAATGGTTTGAACATTACAATCTCATCTACCCGATTCAGGAACTCAGGTTTTAGTGATTTCCTCAATAGCATAAAAATCTCATTCTGGAGAGATTCCATCTCCTTTTCAGGCATTTTATTATTCCATTTATCCATCCTGTCCCTTATAATATCAGATCCCAGGTTTGATGTCATTATAATAATCACGTTCCTGAAATTCACGGTACGACCTTTATTATCCGTAAGCCTGCCGTCGTCAAGAACCTGAAGAAGAAGATTAAAAAGGTCAGGATGTGCTTTTTCAATTTCATCAAGCAGAACAACTGAATATGGTTTATGGCGTACAGCTTCAGTAAGCTGTCCACCTTCTTCGTAACCTATGTATCCCGGAGGTGCGCCAATAAGTCTGGATATCGAATGTCTCTCCTGGTATTCCGACATATCGATCCGCGTCATCAGGTTCTCATCATTAAACAGAATTTCAGCAAGTGCTCTCGCCAACTCTGTTTTTCCAACCCCTGTTGTACCGATAAAAATAAACGATCCCAGTGGTCTTTTCTGATCCTGAAGTCCGGCTCGTGACCGGCGGACAGCATCAGCCACAGCAACTATTGCTTCGTCCTGGCCAACAACTCTTTTATGTAATTCATCCTCGAGCCGTAACAATTTATCCTTTTCACTCTCAAGCATTCTTGATACCGGGATGCCTGTCCATTTCGATACAATGGATGCTATTTCTTCCGAACGCACCTCTTCCTGAATAAGCGAACCTTTGCTCCTTCTCTTTTCGATAATCTCCTTAAGTTCGGCAATCTCTTTTTCGAGTTGAATAATTTTCCCATATCTTATTTCCGCAACTTTTCCATAATCCCCGCTTCTCTCAGCCTGTTCTGCCTCCAAGCGCAACGATTCGACAGATTCTTTTTTAGCCTGGACCTTTTCAACCATCTCCTTTTCAGACTTCCATCCGGCCAGGAGTTCGTCCCTTTTTGATTGCATGTCAGCAAGTTCGTGAGAGATCTTTTCTGCTTTAACAGTATCTCCGTCCCTTTTAATTGCTTCTTTTTCAATTTCGAGTCGTCTTATTGTTCTTTCAGCCTCATCAATCTCTTCAGGTACAGAGTTCATTTCGAGACGTAACCTTGAAGCTGCCTCATCAATGAGGTCAATTGCCTTATCGGGTAAAAACCTGTCGGTAATATACCTGGTGGAGAGATCGACCGCAGCGATGATCGCCTCGTCCCGTATTATCACTTTATGATATGTTTCATACTTCTCCCGGATACCTCTGAGGATTGAAATAGTATCTTCCCTGGAAGGTTCGTCGACCATAACAACCTGGAAACGCCTCTCAAGTGCTTTGTCTTTTTCAAAATACTTCTGATATTCATTTAAGGTAGTTGCGCCGATTGCTCTTAGTTCACCCCTGGCAAGTGCAGGTTTAAGAATATTTGCAGCATCCATAGCCCCTTCTGACTGACCTGCACCAACCAGTGTATGTATTTCATCAATAAAAAGTACTATCTCGCCATTAGATCCTATGACTTCGTTTACTACTGATTTTAGCCTCTCTTCAAACTCACCTTTATATTTGGCTCCGGCAATAAGGGCTCCCATATCGAGAGAGTAAATTACTTTTGATTTGATATCTTCCGGTACATCGCCTCTTATTATCCTGTGGGCCAATCCTTCAGCGATAGCCGTTTTACCTACCCCTGGCTCCCCTATAAGCAACGGATTGTTTTTTGTCCTGCGGGTAAGTATCTGTAATATACGCCGTATTTCTTCGTCTCTTCCGATAACAGGATCGAGTTTACCCGATCGGGCTCTTTCATTAAGATTAATTGCATACCTGTTAAGCGAATTAAAAGTGTCTTCAGAAGTCTGGTTTTCCACTGATGCACCTTTACGCAGCTCACTTACCGCATCATAAAGAGCCTTCATTGTAACCCCATAATCCTTAAGTATATGAGAAACCTTATCGTCAGTATCAAGGATTCCCATCAATAAATGCTCAGATGAAACAAATTTGTCTTTCATCCGGGAGGCATGGTCATTAGCCTTTCTGAAAACTTCTGAAACAGTGGAGGAAATATAGCTGTCGGCACCAGTCACTTTTGGGTAAGTATCAATCAATTCTTCAATCTTCTTCTCAAGAGATGAAGTATTTATACCCATTTTCCCAAAAATAAAATTTGTGATACTTTCTGCCTGGCTCATCACTCCCTTGATAAGGTGGCCACATTCAACAGCTTGCTGCCCTTTTGAACCTGCAATATTAAATGCCTGCTGAACCGCTTCCTGCGCTTTTAATGTAAAATTATTTAAATTCATCATAAATATTTTTGAATTTAAATTTTAATCAGCAAATTTTCTGCCATTGGCTGAGAATATGAATTCATTGTCTTTTTGACACAAGATCACAGACTTATAATGACATTCTGACAATTCAATTACACTTTTGAACCACTGGAACAGAGGTTGTTCAATCCATTTGCTTACTTTTTATCCGGCCATTATAATTTTAATGCTGTATTTCTTTAGAAAGATAAGAAGTATATTTGGATTAAACTTTAATGAATATGAGCAAACTTATCTGGAAACCTGGCACTATGATATATCCTTTACCTGCAGTTATGGTCAGTTGCGGGTCATTTCCTGAAGAGTATAACATTATGACAGTATCATGGACCGGTACAATTTGCACCGATCCTGCGATGTGCTATATTTCGATCCGACCGGAGCGTCATTCCTACATCATCATTCGGAAAAATGGAGAATTTGTTATAAACCTGACCACAAAAGCCCTTGCATTTGCCACAGACTGGTGCGGTGTAAAATCAGGGAAAGACTACAAAAAATTCACTGAGATGGGTCTTACTCCTGTTCCTGCATCAAAAGTTAAAGCACCTCTTATTAAAGAATCTCCTGTAAATATTGAATGTGTGGTAAGGGAGATAAAGGAGCTTGGATCGCATCACATGTTTATATCAGAGGTTGTAGCGGTAAATGCAGAGGACAAGTACATTAATGAGAAAACCGGACTGTTCAGGTTAAATGATTCAGGGCTGTTATGTTATTCGCACGGGAAATATTATGAAACAGGTCAGCTTATTGGCAAATTTGGCTTTTCGGTTGAGAAGAAAAAAAAGAAGCGGATTAAATCAGATCGTCGCTGACTTTGCAAAATAAGATAGATGGGTAAAAACTATTATTAGGAATATTTGCAGCAAATAAGTAATTTCAAATCTTAAATATCTGAATACAAAAAAAGTAATCGTCTATGAGTGAAAAGATTTTAGAAACTCTGATGCAGTTATTTGCAATAATTGCTAAACCTCAAACAAATGACAATGAACGAAGAGGTATCGTTGAGGAATTTCTAAAACGCCTGCTCAACCGGGAATTGGTACATAAATATCTTTCAACATATGACAAGGAGTATGATGAAGCCAGAAAAAAACTGGAAAAGAGCAGTGCTGAAAGACGTGAAGGTGCCATCGCCATAAGAATCCGGAAACTATGCAATGAGATTAATGAACAGGGTCAGCTCGACCAGGAACAAAGAATAGTTGTTGTAATATATGTACTTGAATTCTGTAAATCGGGTGGCAAGAGGGTCGATCAGCGTGAATTGGGTTTTATAAGCACATTTGCTGAAGGTTTAAATATCACCTCCAAGGAATATGAGATTATTGAAAAATTTGTTCTTAATTCTTTTGCTGACATTCCTTTCACCTCTAACCTCCTGATAATTAATGGAGACAAAGAATTTGATGCGAATGGTTCAAAACATATATTTAAGGATCTTTTCAAGGGGCATCTCTGGATACTCTTTGTACCATCGGTTAAAATGTATTTTGTAAGGTTCACAGGCACCGGGGAACTCTCAATGAATGGACAGTTGCTGCAGGAAGACAAAGTTTATCCTTTCAGCCAGGGTTCTTCTATTAAAGGCTATAAAATTTCTCCAATTTATTATTGGGATGTTACGATGCAGTTCCTCAAAGAGGAGTTTAAGGCATCGAGGGTAGTATATGAAGTCAACAATCTGGAATACAGATTCAGGAGCGGGAAGGTGGGTATTCATCATATGAGTTTCAAGGGAGAGTCGGGCAGGATGGTCGGTATCATGGGTGCCAGCGGGGCAGGAAAATCAACTCTCCTCAGTGTTTTAAATGGCACAAACGAACCTTTTGATGGTGAAGTTTTGATAAATGGTGTCAGTATACACAAGGACAAAGAGAAAATAAAGGGGCTGATCGGATATGTATCTCAGGACGATCTGCTTATTGAAGAGCTTACAGTTTTTGAGAACCTGTATTTCAATGCTAAACTTTGCTTTGACAATTTGACCGAAGAAGAGATTATTTTCAAAGTCGATAGTGTCCTGAAAACTCTCGGGCTTTACGAAATAAGGGATATGAAAGTTGGGACTCCTCTAAATAAAAATATTAGCGGAGGACAAAGAAAAAGGCTTAATATATCTCTTGAACTGATCCGCGAACCTGCCATTATGTTCCTCGATGAACCCACATCAGGCCTTTCATCGCGCGACTCCGAAAACATACTTGACCTTCTGAAAGAACTTGCCCGTAAGGGAAAACTCCTTTTCGTAGTGATCCATCAGCCATCATCCGAGATCTTTAAAATGTTCGACAAACTTATTATCCTCGATACCGGAGGATACCTTATATATAATGGCAATCCGATTGAATCAATTGTGTATTTCAAGCGGAAAATACAACAGGCAAATTACAACGAAAGTGAATGCTATGTCTGCGGTAATGTAAATCCCGAACAGATATTCAACATCGTCGAAACCAAAGTATTTACTGAAAGTGGCAAACCGACAGAAACCCGCAGAATCTCACCTGCAGATTGGAGTAACCATTACAAATCCGAAAAGAAGGATGAAAAACTGGAACCTGGAAATGCAATTCCTGAAATTAATTTTAAGACCCCGAACAGTTTTAAACAGTTTGTTGTTTTCACCAAACGAGATGTGCTCTCTAAGATTGCTGACCTTCAATACGTACTGATCACACTACTCGAAGTACCTGTGCTTGCATTTTTCCTTGCTTACCTTATCAGATATTTTGATGAAAGTGTCAAGAATCCGCATTATTCCCTTTATAATAATAGTAATCTCCCTGTTTACATCTTCATGTCGGTAATTGTAGCCATATTCATGGGGCTAACCGTCAGCGCCGAAGAAATAATTAAAGACCGGAAGATACTTAAGAGAGAGTCATTCCTTAATCTGAGCTGGAACAGTTACCTTCTGTCTAAAGTCTTTGTGCAGCTTACAATATCAGCAATTCAGGCATTCACTTTTGTGCTCATTGGCAACAGCATTACTGGAATTAAAGGAATGATGTTTGAATACTGGCTTGTCCTTTTCTCTTGCTGGGCAGGAGCAAACATGCTCGGGCTGGTGATCTCCGACAGTTTTAAAACTGTTGTAACCATATATATTCTAATCCCTTTCCTTGTAATTCCTCAGATTATATTAAGCGGTATTATCGTCAAGTTCGAGAAGCTCAATCCTACAATCTCCTCCCCTGTTTCAATTCCCGTGTATGGAGAATTTATCACTGCCAGGTGGGGATATGAAGCGTTGGCTGTCAAACAGTTCATTGACAATAAATATGAACAGCAGTTTTACAGATTCGATAAAGCAAAAAGCAAAGGAAATTACATGAAGAATTACTGGTACGTTGAATTAAAAGGCAAACTCGATAATATCTTAAATGACCTTGAAAACGGGTCAAAAAGTGATGATTTTATTGGTAACCTGCTCCTCGTTTCCAATGAGATCAAGAAAGTAAAGGTGGAACTTCCTGACATTGGCTTTGAATATGCAAACTTTCTTACGCCAGAGAAGATAACCCCTGAAGCAGTCAAAGCTGCATTGGATTATATTGAATCGGTAAGAAAGTATTACATAATGTACTACAATAATGCCAGTGATCAGAAAGATTCCATTATAGATAAGCTTCAGAATGAAGACAAAGAAGGGTTCCATAAACTACAGGCAAATTATTATAATAAATCACTTGAAGAATTTGTTACGGACAAGAATGAGACAATAAAGACAGTAGAGTATAAGGGTGAGTTAGTTCAAAAGCTGGAGCCCATATATATGGATTCAAAGTGTAAATTCATCAAAGCACATTTTTACGCGCCGACAAAGCAACTATTCGGAGTTAAAGCCGACACATACGTAGTCAATGTAATAGTACTGTGGATTATAACTTTAGCTCTATACTTAGTTCTTTACTTCAGGCTTCTTAAGCGGCTACTCGAGTCGGGGGAAAATGGAATGGGAAATAAAGTAAAAAGTTCCGATTAGTCCTATCGGATTCCGGAAACAAAAATATAGAGGCTGCCTCAGATAAGAGACAGCCTCTATATTTTTGGAACAACCGATTGGATCCAGAATAAATAAAGAAATTCAGTTATTCAACAATCTCAATCATTTTAAATGGTACTCGTATTATAGATTCATAATCTTCACCTGCTTCCAGCATATCTTCATCATCTTCTTCATAATACCAGTTTACTTCCACCTCGTTTTTAGACTTATGAATTGCTTCCAGCTTCTTGAATACATCAAGAATGCACTTCGACGAGCTGGTATTAAAATATTCCAGACGGATACTTACTACTGTTTTTTTTAAAGGAGACTCTTTATATCTATCGAGCCAGTCGACCAGGGGTTTATAAAATTCTACTGAGTTTTCCGGAATTGAACGTCCCTTGATTTCAAAAACACCCTCTGAAGCATCAAATTTAACAGTTGGTGTTTTTGGGGTTCCCTGGATAATGATCGGTTCCATATTTATCAGTTTTAAAAATTGTTCTATTTATCTTCATTAACTAAAATGTTGAGATAGAAAAAAGAGTAATGATCGTTATATTCCTTAAACAAGTAATCAAGTTTATGACCTGTCTTCCTTGCAATATCCACGAGTCCAAGGCCACCACCTCCTTTCGCAGATATTCTCTGGTGATTCAGAATGAACTTATACAACTCTTTTATCTCCTCATGGCTCGATCTATTTATGCGTTTTATCTTTTCTTCCAGCTTTTCAATATTGTCTACGTGTACAAAATTTCCTGTAATAATTCTATAACCGTCTGATGCCTTTTTTATGACAAGTAATCCAAATCTTTCAGAAGTCTGATCATAAAAATCATCAGGTACCTTATCAACATGATGGTAAAGATTCTGAAGGCTTTCAACCAAAACATTGTATACTTTTTTTCTCAGTTTTGATTGCTCATTTACCTTAACCATCTTTTCCTCAACCGTATCTAGTACATGATTGATCACATCCGAATCAACGTTACCCTTATAATAAAGGATAACGTCACCATCCGACTGGTTTGGAAGATAATTCTCTATATTAAAGCTCATCTAAGCTTCATTTAAGATAAGATCAAGTTTTCTGATAACAAATATAATAAAAATCCGAAGTTACCAAATTATAAGATATACTCTTTACGGATTTTAAAAATTACAAGACTTTTTGATAAACCTAATAAATCTATATGATAAACGTCGTATTTATGTTGATCTCATAACTTCTTATGCTTCTTCGTTCCCTCGTACATTTCATATTTTACAAGAACACATTCCAGTGCTCCGTTAAAAAGAGTGTATTTCGCGGCAGGTTTCAATCCTATGTTCTTCAGACATTCTTTATTTGAAGTTATTAACCAGGCTGTGGCTCCCGGAAAATTATGTTTCAATGATGTTCCTATCATACTGTAAAGCGTGTCGATTTCATCAGGTTGAAGTCGTTGTCCATACGGTGGGTTTAAAAACAAGAAACGACTATCATTTTCAGCTTTAAGATATTTAAAATCAGACATTTCAATTGACACAACATCACTTAATCCGGCTCCAGCTATATTGGATTTAGCTTGTTGAACTGCCTTTTCAGAGATATCACTGCCGTAAATTTTGACCGGAGAAACTTCTATCTTACTGTCAGCTTCGCGTTTAATTTTTTCGAACAACTCATCATCAAAATCTTTCCAACGCTGAAATCCAAAAAATTTTCTGAATTTTCCTGGAGGAACTTTGCAAGCAATCAGTCCTGCCTCAATCGGTATTGTACCTGATCCGCACATGGGGTCAGTTAATGTTGCCGAAGCGTTCCAACCCGAAATAAGAAGGATCCCGGCAGCAAGGACTTCGTTAAGAGGGGCAGCCCCTTGCTCCTGCCTGTAACCTCTTTTAAACAGTGGGATCACTGATGAGTCAATGGAAATTGTTACAAGATCATTACTTATATGCAGATTAATAAGTAATGCAGGATCTTCGGTATTAACAGAAGGTCGTTTCCCAGTCTTTTTCCTGAAATAATCGGCTATGGCATCTTTCAAGATGAGACCGGCGTATCCCGTATGACTAAAATATATAGAATTAACCACCGGAGCAATTGAAAAAGTATCATCAACATTCATGTATCTGTCCCATTCAATCTTGGACCCTCCGTTATACAGGTCCTCTTTTGATCTGATCCTGAATTCCGAGATCGTCATCAACACCGACAAAGCTGTTCTTGCACAATAATTCACCCTGTATAAAAGGCTTTTGTCTCCTTTAAAAAGTATAGCACGATTCCCAGTTTCTACTTCAGAAGCGCCCATTTTAATGATCTCTTCCCCAAGAACTTTTTCAAGTCCGTATAAAGTTTTCGCAACTAATTTCATTCAATATTTTTTTTCAGATTTACAATCAGATGCATTCATGAAATTTTTATTGTTACTCATGAATGCTTTACAAAGGGTTTGATTCAGGCAATACAGCCGTCTCAAAATTAATGATTTATGATTATATAAAAGTCCTTTTACCAATTTTCTCAGAATTCATTACAGAATAAGATATCTTTTTCTGGATTATTCCCCTGAAATTTATTACTTTGCAATAAATAAATTCTTTCAAAATGAAAAGATTATCATTTGTATCCGTACTTATTATTTTACTCTCCTTCTTTTCGACTTCATGTAAAAAAGAGAAGTCTGCCGAAGAGCTCATAATCGGCAAATGGGATGTACAGGATTTCACTGAGGTGATATATGTAGGTGGAATCAAAACAGAGTCGTATACTTATTATCTGCAACCTGAAGAATTACAATTTCAGTTTATTGATGACGGAAGTGGCATTAGTTATAAGGATGGAGACATAGATTTCGCATTTGAATGGACTATTGACAACGACACACTTACTCTAATCAATGGTGAATCAAAAATAGAGTATACGTTTACCGTTGATGAGGGCACTCTTATATTGTCGTTTTCAGGGAGCGGGACTTCTGATGACGGGACTGCTTATACATACGATGTTTTCTATAATGCAACCAGGTAAAGATTTCCTGTTATTCTCAGCAAAATATTAAAGGTCGACATGGATTCAATCCTATCAGACTGCAGAAACACCCAAAGGGCAGTGGAGTTGGTGTAGCAATAGAGAGTGAATTAAAACCCGGGCTAGTTTTCCTGAGATTCAGGAACTAGTAACCCAATATCTTGTTGTAAAGGTTCTTATCCGAAATAACTTTCAGAGCTTTCTCAATTACTTTATCATTTTGATTTATTGTTTGATAATACTCACTCGTTTGCCACAAATTTGTCGCAATAAGTCCTTTTAATACCAACAGTATTTCGTCTTTTGATATATTAAACTGAGCCTCGTCATATGTTACATTTTCAGCTTCACCTTTATCAATAAAGGCTTTTATATCCACCGGACTAAACTGAAACTTTTTATTGAAGTTTTCAAATGTTTTATACTGAGAATTCAGAAATGTTCTGTTCTTATCAAAATAATCAAGTGCGAAGGTATTAAGAACGTTTTTCGCATAAAGTTTTCTGAAATAGGTTGTATTGTATGATGTATCTGCTGCCACAAATACATCAGGCATTATCCCTCCGCCTCCATAAACCACCCGTTTATTAACCATTGTTCTGTACTTCAGGGAATCAGGGAAATGGATACTGTCAGCGGTCATCATCTCACCATCGGTGTACCTTTTTAAAAAATTCTCAATATATTTATCGTACCCGCCGTTATACGAACTCTGAATTGACCTGCCGGTTGGTGTATAATATCGTGCAATTGTCAACCTTATCATTGAACCATCAGTGAGATAAAATCCGTTCTGAACCAGCCCTTTGCCAAAAGTCCTTCTTCCTAAAATAACGCCTCTGTCCCAATCCTGAAGGGCTCCTGACAGAATCTCACTGGCTGAGGCTGACTGTTCATCGGTCAGAACGACAATTCTCGCTGAAGATAAACTCCCTGATCCGGAGGATTTATAATCCTGACGGGGAGCTTTTCGTCCTGAAAGGTAAACAATCAGATTCTTCCCTGTGAAAAATTTATCAGCTAAAGCAGTTGCCGCCAGCATATATCCTCCTCCGTTTCCCCTCAGATCAAGAATAATATTTTTCATATTATTCTTCCTTAAAGAGTCAACAGCATCAGAGAATTCCTTTTCAGTTGTCGCGGCAAATTTATTCAACTTGATATAACCGGTTTCTCTATCAAGCATGTATGCAGCGTCGAGGCTGTTAATGGGTATTTTATCGCGAATAAT
This sequence comes from Bacteroidales bacterium, assembly GCA_021371855.1. Taxonomy (GTDB): domain Bacteria; phylum Bacteroidota; class Bacteroidia; order Bacteroidales; family VadinHA17; genus LD21. The sequence goes on from JAJFVL010000055.1 coordinate 77,063, forward strand.
AGTAAAATCGAGTATCTCGCTCTCTCCTTTTCTGAAAACAGTGATATTTACCTTTGTGCCTTTAGCCCCCATCAATCTTTTCCTGACACCCTGTGTAGATATCCCTATCCCGGTAACCTTCTCCTTGTCGATAGTTAAAATCCTGTCACCTGATCTGACACCAACTTTCTCTGATGGCCCCCCTGCTATGGGATCAATTACAATTATAGAATCGCGCAACAGGTTAAACTGAATTCCTATTCCTTCAAAATTTCCATTAAGTGGTTCGTTCATCTCTTTGACATCTTTCGCAGAGATGTAAGTCGAATGAGGATCAAGGTTTTTCAGAGTCTCAATTATAACTTTCTCAGTAAGGCTGGGCAGGTTAATCGTGTCGACATAAAATGCGTCAATCAGACCAATTGTTCTTCCAATCTTAAATGTCTCTTCTGTCAGTGCCTGAGATGAGGCTGATATTGTTAACAGGCAAAGAACCAATACAACGACTGATATGCTTATTACTTTTTTTTTCATGAGCTTATTTTCAATACGGTTAAAACTAAACAACTATGATCGCCAAAAGTTCTTTACCATGTTTCATAGGTACTTGTTCTTTATTCCCATTCTATTGTGGAAGGCGGTTTAGAGCTTATATCATAAACAACCCTGTTAATTCCTTTTACTTTATTTATAATTTCATTCGAGATGTATCCCAGGAATTCGTAAGGAAGATGTGACCAATCGGCAGTCATACCGTCAGTTGAACATACAGCTCTCAGAACTATTGCGTTTTCATAAGTCCTCTCATCGCCCATAACTCCGACCGACTGAACGGGAAGGAGAATTACACCTGCCTGCCAAACGGTGTCATATAATCCATTATTTTTCAGTCCTTCAATAAAAATATCATCCGCATCTTTAAGCATCGTCAGTTTTTCTCTGGTCATTTCCCCAAGCAATCTGATTGCTAATCCTGGACCAGGGAAAGGATGACGATTCAATATAAAATCGGGAAGTCCCAGGGATTGTCCTACTCTCCTCACCTCATCCTTAAAAAGAAGACGAAGAGGTTCAATAACTTTCAGATGCATTTTTTCAGGAAGTCCCCCCACATTGTGATGCGATTTTATTGTTGCAGAAGGTCCGTTAACCGAAACAGATTCAATAACATCAGGATAAATTGTTCCCTGGGCGAGCCATTTAACATCCCTGACTTTCCTGGCCTCTTCGTCAAACACTTCAATAAAGACACGGCCAATTATCTTTCGTTTCGTTTCAGGATCGCTTACCCCTTCGAGTTGATCAAGGAACATGTCGCTTGCATCAACTCCAATAACATTCAGACCCAGTCCCAGATATGAATCCAGAACTTTTTCAAATTCATTCTTCCTCAACAATCCGTTGTCAACAAAGATGCATGTAAGGTTTCTACCTATTGCCCTGTTCAAAAGTGAAGCAGCGACTGAGGAGTCTACACCACCGGAGAGTCCCAGTATCACCTTATCGTCGCCCAACTGATTTTTCAAGCTGAGAACAGTTGATTCTACAAAGGAATCAGGAGTCCAGTTCTGTGAACACCTGCAAATGCCAACAACAAAATTTTCAAGTATCTGTTTTCCTTCTGTAGTATGATAAACTTCGGGATGGAACTGTATTCCCCAGGTATTCTCGCCTTTGATATGATAAGCTCCGGCTTCAACATCGGATGTCGATCCTATAATTTCATAACCATCGGGAACTCTGGTAATGGTATCAGCATGAGACATCCATACCTGTGTTCCCTGTTTTATATTTTTAAAGAGAGGATCTCTGGTATTTATTTTTATAAGGTTTGCCCTGCCGTATTCCCTGTTATTGGAGGGGAGTACATCTCCTCCATAATTATGGACAAGATACTGAGCACCATAGCACACACCAAGCAAAGGAATCTTTCCCTTAATCTTCAAAAGATCAGTGGCAGGTGCATTATTGTCTCTTACTGATGACGGGCTTCCAGATAATATTACGCCTTTGACACTCTCGTCGGTAATTAACGAATGGTTAAATGGATGTATTTCACAATACACATTAAGTTCTCTTATTCTTCTGGCTATCAATTGCGTATATTGAGAACCGAAATCCAATATTAAAATTTTTTCCTGCAATGTCCTGTTATTTTATTTAATGGGTGCAAAGATAGATAATCTTTTCTAAGCATTATCAATATTGCCAACATCAAAACTTTTTCCGTCAATGGCGGCAAAAGTCCGGGGAAATATAGTCTTTGCTTCATTAACAAGATAAGAAATATCCTTGTACCGGGCTGAAAAGTGACCTATGAGCAATCCCCCTGCTTCAGCTTCCAATGCAATCTTTGCAGCATCAAGAGTTGTGGAGTGTCCTGTGACTTTTGCAAGTTCCTCTTTGGTTCCGTCAAATGTAGCCTCATGATAAAGAAGACTCACTCCTTTCACAAATGATGAAAGCTTTTTGAAGTATTTAGTATCGCTGCAATAAGCATATGATAAAGGTTCAGGTGGAGGAAGTGTTATATCATCATTTTTTATAATAATCCCTTCAGAAGTCACAAAATCTTCTCCTTTTTTTATTGCGGGTATCCTCACTACAGGGATTTGAAATTTTACAATAGATTCTTTTTTAATATTCCTGTCAGTTAATTTCTCCCTGAAAATAAATCCGAAAGCAGGAATACGATGTTTAAGAGGGAAAGAGGTTACTGTAATATACTTATTATTGAGTATCTGCAAAGGATTTTTCCCGGAAAGAGGAACAAAATCAATATCATAACTAAGATGAATATCAAAATCGATCAAATGCGATTTAAGGATACTCTGAAAGTTTTCAGGAGCAAAAAGATGAAGTGGACTTTTCCTTCCCATAAGACTGAAGGTTGACAGCAATCCATAAAGTCCGAAAACATGGTCACCATGAAGATGACTAATAAAGATATGGTTTATTTTCCCAAACCTTATTTTGTTCTTTCTCATCTGCATCTGGGTGCCCTCACCACAATCTATCAAAAAAAAACGCTCATGTGCGTTGAGCACATGAGCGGAGGGATATCTTTCTGAAGTCGGCAATGCAGAACTACTACCAAGTACGGTTACCTTCATCGCACTCTGCTAAGCGATCGGTTTTAAGATATCATTTTTTCAGCATCATCAACCGATCTTGTTATAGTGAGAACGGTATCGAGCTGAGAAATGGTGATAAGACGTTCAACGGCTTCATTAAGACCGCACAGAACGAAGGTACCACCTGCATTTTTGCATAATCTATTGGCTACCAAAATAGCACTCAGACCAGAAGAGTCACAATACTGGCACTTCTCAAGATCAAGGATGATGTTTTTCTCACCTTTTCCTGATACAAGTACAAGTTCCGACTTAAGTGCCGGAGCAATGTGTGTGTCAAGCTTTTCCGACTGAATCTGAATAACTGTGCGGTTATTCCGGCTCTCAATATTGAAATCCATAGCAATAAGTTTTGATAGCCTAAATTTAATAAATAATTCTATTTATTGGAAGCTTTATTTTCTTTTTCTTCCATTTCCTCTTTCAAAGCAGCCAATTGTGATATATCACCAAGGGTTGTTTTTTCAGAACTTGTTTTGGTTTTCCTGCCTGATTTCTTCGGTGTGCTTGTTTCTGATTTTTTTACCGGAGCCTCAGCAGCCTTCTTTTCGTCTTCGTATACCCTACTGTGTGAAACTATGATCTTCTTAGCTGATTTATTAAATTCAATCACCTTGAACATCAGTTTCTCCTCAATTTTTGCCATCATTCCATCTTCTTTAACAAGATGTTTTGGTGTTGCAAATCCTTCCACACCGTAAGGAAGAGCTATAACTGCACCTTTATCAAATACTTCAACAACAGTACCTTCATGAACTGAGTCAACAGTAAAGATATTCTCGAATACATCCCATGGATTTTCTTCAAGTTGTTTATGTCCGAGACTTAGTCTTCTGTTTTCTTTATCAATTTCAAGGACAATTACCTCAATTTCTGCATCAATGGAAGTGAATTCTGCCGGATGTTTGATTTTCTTTGTCCACGAGAGATCGGAAATATGAATCAGACCGTCAACACCCTCTTCAATCTCAACAAATACTCCAAAGTTTGTAAAGTTCCTTACTTTGGCCATATGTTTTGATCCGACAGTGTATTTTTCATCGATATTCTGCCATGGATCTGGTTTAAGCTGTTTGATACCAAGTGACATTTTTCTTTCAGCCCTGTCGAGGGTAAGTATAACAGCTTCAATCTCATCACCTACTTTCAGGAATTCCTGAGCACTGCGGAGATGTTGTGACCAAGACATTTCGGATACGTGTATCAATCCTTCGACACCCGGGGCTATTTCAACAAATGCTCCATAGTCAGCCATTACAACTACTTTTCCTTTTACTTTGTCGCCGATCTTCAGATCAGGATCAACTGAATCCCATGGATGAGGAGTTAGCTGTTTCAAACCAAGAGCAATTCTCTTCTTGTCGTCATCAAAATCAAGAATAACAACATTGAGTTTTTGATCGAGCTGAACGATTTCTTCTGGATGATTTACTCTTCCCCATGAGAGGTCTGTGATATGAATAAGACCATCAACACCACCCAGATCGATGAACACACCGTATGATGTAATATTCTTAACGGTTCCTTCAAGAACCTGTCCTTTTTCAAGTTTAGCAATGATCTCTTTCTTCTGCTGTTCAAGTTCAGCTTCGATAAGAGCTTTATGTGATACAACAACGTTTTTGAATTCCTGGTTGATTTTCACAACCTTGAATTCCATTGTTTTACCAACGAATACGTCATAATCTCTGATTGGTTTAACATCAATCTGCGATCCGGGGAGGAAAGCTTCGATGCCAAAGACATCTACAATCATACCACCTTTGGTACGACACTTAATGTAACCTGTAATGATCTCATCTTTTTCAAGTGAGGCATTTACTCTGTCCCATGAATTTATTGCACGGGCTTTTTTATGTGAAAGAAGAAGCTGTCCTTTTTTATCTTCCTGGCTTTCAACATAGACTTCAACCTTATCCCCTACTTTAAGGTTTGGATTGTAACGGAACTCATTTAAACTTACAACGCCTTCCGATTTGTAACCAATATTGATGACAACTTCACGTGATGTCATCTGAATAACCGTACCAATAACGACTTCGTCAACAGCCACTGTTGAAAGCGTCTCGTCATAAAGAGATTCATACTCTTTATACTTTGGAGAATCCTTTTGTTCTTCACTTTCAAAAGCAGCCCAGTCAAATTCTGAAGCTGGTTTAGGTTCTGCCTTTACTTTGGTCTCCATTTCAGGTTCGGTTTTCCTTGGTTTTTTTTCTTTTTTTACTTCTTCCGCTGCGTCAGCAACTTCAGGTTCAACAACTGGTTCTTCTGCAACAACAGAAGTAACATCTTCTGCAGCTGAGGTTTCAGCGGCAACCTCCTGATTTTCTTCTCTGGTTTTTGCTTTCTTTACCTGTTTTACAGGAGTTTCACTTTTTTCGACAACCTCTTTCTTAGTTGTTTTCTTCTTGCTTTCAGTCATGATTTTAATTTAAAAAACTAATAATTAATAAGTTAGACATTATTTTGATTAAAATTGGCTTCAAAGATATGACATTTTTTACTTTCCCCATAATAAAAACAGATTTTAATGGGGTTAAATACCACTATGTTTGTCGGTTCACTCCTGTTGATGGGGCTTAAATAAGCTAATTGATTTTTAGATCCTCATAGCCTTCTGCAAACGGGCAATTCCTGAATACATCAGGGCAAACGACGAGAATAAGCAAGATATTATAATAATTTTTGTATTTAACTTGTTATATTATCTTTGCATGAGCGATCTTAATTCAATAAAAGCACAGGGTTTATGAAAATTATTGTAGTAGGTTCGGGTTATGTAGGACTGGTAACAGGAGCCTGTTTTGCTGAGAGCGGTGTTAATGTTACCTGCGTTGATGTTGATGAAAAAAAAATACAGAAACTTAAAAAAGGAGTAATACCGATTTATGAACCCGGGTTAGAAGATATTGTCAAAAGGAATATAGAAAAGAATAGACTTACCTTTACAACGGATATAATTGAGGGAATTGAAGGGGCTGAGGTGATTTTTATTGCCGTTGGGACCCCTCCGGGGGAAGATGGTTCTGCAGATTTGAACCATGTTAAGGAAGTTGCCAGTGAGATAGGACACATAATGACGAATTATATTGTTGTTGTGACAAAAAGCACCGTACCGGTGGGAACTTCTGAAAAAATACGTAAATGTATTCAGGAAGAACTTGACAAAAGGCATGTTACAATTCCCTTCGATGTAGCGGCCAATCCTGAATTTTTAAAAGAAGGTGCTGCAGTTGATGATTTTCTGAAGCCTGAAAGAATAATTATCGGAATAGATAATGAAAAAACAGGTGAAATACTGAAGAAGCTCTATCTGCCATTCGTCTTAAACAATCACCCTATCCTGTTTATGGATATTCCTTCGGCAGAAATCACTAAATATGCAGCAAATGCAATGCTTGCCACTCGCATTAGTTTCATCAACGAGATAGCAAACCTTTGTGATATTCTGGGAGCCGATATTAACAATGTGCGCAAGGGAATAGGAAGCGATTCGAGGATAGGCAGCAAATTCATCTATCCGGGTATAGGTTATGGTGGTTCATGTTTCCCAAAAGATGTAAAAGCAATAATTCAGACAGCACAAGACAATGGTTATGAACTCAATGTAATACAAGCGGTAGAGAAAGCAAATGAGTATCAGAAGAGCATCATTTTCAGAAAGATGGCTGACTTTTTTAATAATGATTTCAAGAACAAGGTTATAGCAATATGGGGATTGTCATTTAAACCTAAAACGGACGATATGAGGGAAGCCTCGTCACTCGTACTGATTGAAAAGCTCCTGGCAGCAGGTGCAATAATAAAAGCGTATGATCCGGCTGCAATGGATGAAGCAAAAAAACACCTTGGGAACAGAATAAAATATGCCAGCGATCCGTATGAAGCGCTGGTCGATGCTGATGCACTGGCATTACTTACAGAATGGTCGGAATTTCATCTTCCTGATTTTAAAAAAATGGCTTATTCAATGAAAGGGAAGGTTATTTTCGATGGAAGGAACATTTATGATCCGGCTGAAATTAAGAAAAACGGGTTTGAATATTTTGGAATTGGACGAAGATAAAAAAGACAAAAGACAAAAGTAAAAAGATAAAAGTAAGAGAATATGAAAGGAATTATTCTGGCCGGAGGTTCAGGTACAAGGCTTTATCCTATTACCAATGCAATATCAAAGCAAATGTTGCCGGTTTATGATAAGCCCATGATTTATTACCCGTTATCGGTTTTAATGCTGGCAGGAATCAGAGAAATATTGATAATCTCCACTCCACGCGATCTGCCGGGTTTCCGTAATCTTCTGGGTGACGGTAAATCGATCGGAATGAATTTTAGCTACATTGAGCAGCCATCTCCTGATGGCCTTGCTCAGGCTTTCATTCTTGGAGAAGAATTTATTGGTAACGATCCGGTATGTATGATCCTTGGCGACAACATATTTTATGGTCATGGATTTGGAGATGTTCTTCTTCAGACTTCTAAAATAAAGAAAGGGGCATGTATTTTCGGATATCATGTAACTGATCCTGAACGTTACGGGGTTGTAGAGTTTACCCATAATAAAAAGGTAATAAGCATTGAAGAGAAGCCTGCAAAACCCAAATCAAACTATGCCGTGACAGGTCTTTATTTTTATGATAACTCCGTTGTAAAAAAAGCAAAATCGCTTAAACCCTCACCCCGTGGTGAACTTGAAATAACTGACCTTAACAGGGTCTACCTTGAAGAAGGCACACTTGAAATAAAACTTATGGGAAGAGGTATAGCCTGGCTCGACACCGGTACATATGAAAGTCTGCTCCAGGCTTCTAATTTTATTGCAGCTCTTGACCAAAGACAGGGTTTAAAAGCTTCCTGCATAGAGGAGATTGCATATAAGAAGGGATTTATCGATAAAAATCAACTTATAAAATTAGCCGGACCTGTTAAAAACAGCCAGTATGGAAAATATCTTCTGAGAATTGCCTCCGAAGATATAAATGTATTTGAAGGGATTAAATAATTTGTAATAATGAAGATTATTGAAACAGGATTTAAAGGGCTTTTAGTGATTAAGCCCATCATCTTTCCTGACAAAAGAGGATATTTTTTCGAAAGCTTCAACCAGGTTACAATTAAGGAAGCAGGAATATCATTTATACCTGTTCAGGATAACGAATCAAAATCCTCCAAAGGTGTTTTAAGAGGTTTACATTACCAGTTAAAACCTTTCGATCAGGCAAAGTTAATAAGGGTTATTGAAGGAAAAATATTTGATGTGGCGCTAGATCTCCGCAAGGATTCCCTGACTTTCGGGAAATGGTTCGGTATTGAGCTGGATTCTGAAACAAAAGACCAGTTCCTCATACCAAGGGGATTTGCCCACGGTTTTTCAGTTCTCAGCGATATTGCCATTATTCAGTATAAATGCGATAATTTTTATAATCCCAAGTATGAAAGAGGAATAGCATTAAATGATCCTGAACTTGATATTAACTGGGAATTGGGTTCAACAGTTCCGGTAATAAGTGAAAAAGATTTAAAACATCCTACCTTTAAAGATGCTGAATATAACTTCTGAAACCTCCATGTTTTCCAAGACACAACCGATCCCGACTTGTCGGGAGAGCTCAGCGAAGCTAAACAGGGATGAAAATAATTTTCTTAAACATGGAGGTTCCATCCGACCTTGATTTAAAAATTATTTACGTGTGAAAACAAAAAATAATAATTATGGCTGTAATATTAGTAACTGGAGCAAAAGGACAACTTGGGAACGAACTGAAAGTTATTTCAAAAAATTTCTGTGGATATGATTTCCTTTTTACCGATGTCGATACACTTGATTTAACCAATCCTGAACAAACTGCACTATTCATTCAAAAGACCAGACCCGACTGGATAGTGAACTGCGCAGCATATAATCTTGTTGACAAAGCTGAAAGTGAACCCGAGATGGCATTACTTATAAACGGAACTGCTGTTAAAAATATAACGGATGTTATCAAAGGAACCGAATGTAAATTTATTCATGTTTCGTCAGATTATGTTTATGATGGAAAATCAAATGTCCCTTATAATGAATATTCGCCTACAAATCCATTATCGGCTTATGGCAGATCGAAACTTGCAGGTGAAAAATATGCTTTGATTCACCATGGATCGATGATAATAAGAACAGCCTGGTTATATTCATCATTCGGAAACAATTTTGTAAAAACCATAATTAAAAACGCAAAAGAGAAAAAATCTTTACAAGTTGTTTTCGATCAGACCGGGACTCCGACTTATGCAGCAGATCTGGCAGTTGCTATCATGAGCATAATATCTGGAGTGATCAGGAATCAGTTTGCCCTGAATGCCGGGATTTACAATTATTCAAATGAAGGTGTCTGCTCATGGTTCGATTTTGCAACAGAGATTGTTCAGGAAGCCGGACTGGCATGCCTTATAAATCCTGTTCTTTCAAAAGATTACAATTCAGTTGCTCAAAGACCAGCATACTCTGTTATGGACAAGAGCAAAATAAAAGATAATTACGGCCTTTCAATTCCACATTGGCGGACAAGCCTTAGAAAATGTATGAAACTGTTAAATTAATACGATGATTATGTTATCTATTGATGAAATCAGGAAAAAAGCCATAAGCTGGCTGAACAAAGAGTTCAATGAAGAAACCCGCAAAGAGGTCCAGTATATGCTTGATAATGACGAAAAGAGGCTTATCGATGCATTTTACCAGGATCTTGAATTTGGGACAGGTGGCCTCAGGGGAATCATGGGTGCCGGTACCAACAGGATGAATATCTACACCCTCGGTATGGCAACCCAGGGGTTGGCGAACTATATAATAAAACAATGCGGTAATTCAGGAATAAAAGTTGCCATTGCACACGACTGCCGCAACAATAGCCGCTACTTTGCAGAAACAACGGCTAATATTTTTTCGGCCAACGGATTCGAGGTATATCTTTTTGAATCATTGCGTCCCACACCTGAGCTATCTTTTGCAATACGTCATTATAAATGCAATAGCGGTGTTGTAATAACAGCTTCACATAATCCTCCTGAATATAACGGGTACAAAGCTTACTGGAACGACGGTGGGCAGGTTGTTGCTCCACATGATACAGCCATTATTGATGAGGTGAGAAAGATAAAATCTGTCAATGAAATAAAATTCAACGGAAAAAAAGAAAACATAAAAATCATTGGTAAAGAAACCGATGATCTTTTCCTGAAAGAAGTCACAAAAATGAGCCTTAACCCGGAAGTGATCAATAAATACAGTGATATAGCAATCGTATATACACCTATTCACGGGACAGGGATAAAAATGGTTCCACCTGCTTTGAAGCAATTTGGATTCAAGAACATCATCAGTGTCCCGGAACAGGATATAATTGATGGAAATTTTCCTACGGTAAAATCACCAAATCCCGAAGAACCTGATGCACTTAAGATGGCTATTAATAAAGCAGAGGAATCGGGAGCAGAATTGGTTATGGCGACCGATCCTGATGCCGACCGGCTGGGCCTTGCAGTTAAAAACAAAAAACGAGAATTCATCCTCCTGAATGGTAATCAGACAGGAGTTATTCTTATATGGTATATACTCTCACAATACAAGGAGAGAAACATGTATAAAGGCAACGAATATATAATCAAAACCATTGTAACAACAGATCTCATAGAGAAAATAGCTGAATATTATAATGTTGAATATGTCAATGTCTTAACAGGTTTTAAGTTTTTTGCCGAGTATATCAGAGAAAATGAAGGAAACAAAAAATACATCGGAGGAGGTGAAGAGAGTTACGGATTCCTTCCGGGAGATTATGTGAGAGATAAAGATGCTGTTGCTTCATGCTCGCTGGCAGCTGAAGCTACAGCATGGGCGAAAAGTAAGGGAAAATCTCTTTATGATCTTCTTCTCGACATCTATGTGGAATATGGTTTCTACAAAGAAAAACTTGTAAATATTGTCAGGAAGGGCAAAGAGGGCGCTGACGAGATCAAAGCAATGATGACAGAATACAGGAATAATCCCCCACTAAAGATCAACAACAGCAGAGTTGTAAGAATTAATGACTATGAGAATCAATTCTCATTAGATATTGTTAAGAAAATTAAAACCGGTATTAACCTGATAAAATCCGACGTACTTCAATTCTTCCTCGAGGATGGATCGAAAATATCGGTAAGACCATCCGGTACTGAACCTAAGATCAAGTTTTATTTCAGTGTTAATACAAAACTTTCATCTTCTGATAAGTTTTCAGAAACAGAAAAAATCCTTGATAACAGGATCAATGACATTATCAAAGATCTGAAACTAAGTTAGAAGTATACATAGTTAAAAATGGGGGAAAGAATAACAGGCAGAGGGAGAAAGGCTACTCCCCTATTATCTTGACAAGTACTCTCTTACGACGTTTGCCGTCGAATTCTCCATAGAATATCTGTTCCCAGGGGCCGAAATCGAGTCGACCGTTGGTTACTGCCACAACCACTTCCCTGCCCATAACAGTACGTTTAATATGGGCATCAGCATTATACCTAATAGAAAATTAGAAAAATCATATCATTTGAAGTATATTTGATACTGCAATATTAGAACATCTAATTTTTTGTCAATTACTACTGCAATTATGTTTTTTCTAATACTATTTTCCGTTCTTCAGATCTGTTTTATTCCAGGGTTTATTCTTTTTATTTTTCTAAATAGAAAGTCAACCGATTCTAATGTATTATTGGTCCCAGCTATTTCCTTTGCATTAAGTTTAATCATCAATTATATTATTGTTTCATTTCTTTCATATTTCCATATTTATACAAGATTTGCATTAATAATACTTCTAATAGCTGAATTCATCTTTCTGGCAAGTGTTTTTGTTTTTCACAAACTAAATATTGATAAATTTAATGGCAGAAAGACTTATAACGAAATTATACATGAAATTAATTTGTTATTTAAGTTACAAAAATCTGCTTACGACGTAATAAAATTCTCTCTTTTCATATTATCAATTTTGTTGTTAATATATCTTTCGATTCTATTGATCTTTAACATTGGAAAGATTTTTAATGCATGGGATGCTGTATTTTCATGGAATAGATGGGCACTTGATTTTTACAATAACAAAATCCCTACCGGAACCTACCATTATCCTCAATTAATTCCTGCAAACTGGTCAATTTCATACGTATTATGCGGATATCCACTACAATTTATTCCAAGAGGATTAATGCCTTTATTTCTAATATTTCCGGTTTACTCCTTAATAATTTTGGGAATAAAACAAAAATCGACAGTCTTCTTTTCTTCGGTATTTTTTCTTTTTTTGGGCTTCAACAGATTAAACTGGACAGATGGCTGTGTTGATGTTCCTGTAGCTTTTTTTTCAATTCTTGCGTACATCAGTCTGATTTTGATAAAGAAAGAAGATCATGAACCAGATAAAAAGAAATATATTCTGTTAAGTACCATATTTGTCTGTGGGGCAGCAGTAACTAAACAAGCTGGCATCTTCGTTGTAGTGATATATCCTTTGTTACTATACTTCCTTACAAAAGATAAATTTGAGTGGACTTATCAAAATATTATAAAGTTCAGCTCTTTCTTTCTTACCATGGTAATAATAATTGTATTACCTTTCTATTCATATGTTGAAATAGCAATAAGAAGCGGATCTGAAACTTCAGAAATTCATTATGTCACAAATGAAATTTACCATGGGGCATCTTATCCTGAAAGATTGCTTAATGCATGCAGATTATTTTCTGATGTCTTTTCAAGTAGATTAATATTTGTAATTTGCATATACCCTTTTTTACTTTCTTTTACTGATAAAACTTTTCGGTTATGGAACTTCGTTTTTGTCATTCCCTACTCAATAATATGGGCAATATTCTTTTCTTATGATTTGCGAAATGTAGCAATAGTAATACCTTTCTTTTGTCTTGGCATTGGAGTCGGGTTGGACATAATTTTAAAGAGACTACAAACATTACCTCTGATAAATGCATCTATTGAAAAGTAACAGGAACATTATCGTTAAAGCAACTAAAGTGATTTTAATCATTTTTCTTCCTTTAGTCATTCTTCTTTTTAATAAAAATTTGGATTTAGAAAGATTAATAAAAATCCATGTTGAGAAGGAAAAGAGACTTGGTTTAAAGGAGGTTAATCAACAATTATATTTATACAATGCTAAAACTCCTATCGACAAATTTATTATTACTGACTATCAATATTTGAGGATATTACCAGATCTCAGAAAATATTTCAGATATGGTGAAATACAAAGTCTTGAACCGTCAAGTTTGATTTTTAACGACGAATCTAATGGCTATCTCTTATGGACTCCTTCTGATAATAATTCGAAGGTAGTACCCAACTTTGTCGAAACAAGAATAGAATCCGGACAATACAAAGAGGTTTTCAATTATAAAGGATACCGGTTCATAAAAATTCGTTAAATCATAACTTAATGATCACCCCCATACTAATACCTGCGTATAAACCCGATTATCTTTTACTTAATTTAATCGACAGATTGATTGAATTAGGTATAACTAATATCATCGTTGTCGATGATGGATCTGGTCCAGAATACAAAGAGGTCTTCAATCAGATTAAAGAAAATAAATTCTGTCATGTTTGTACACACGCTGTTAATTTGGGCAAAGGGCGTGCTATTAAAACAGGATTGAATTTTGTACTAATCAATTATCCTGAATTTATTGGAATTGTTACAGCTGATGCTGATGGGCAGCATTTACCTGAAGATATATTAAAAGTTCAAAAAAAACTATTGGAATATCCGCAAAACCTGATTTTAGGATGCAGAAGCTTTAATAGTAAAATACCCTTTAAAAGTAAGCTGGGAAATGAAATAACAAAGAAAGCTTTTCATATGCTTACTGGTGTAGAAATATCTGACACTCAAACTGGTTTAAGAGGGATTCCTTCCAAATATATTCCCGAATGTTTAAAAATGGATGGCGAAAAATATGAATATGAAATTAACATGTTAGCTTCATGCGGTAAAAATGATGTATCATTAAAAGAAATTCCTATTGAAACTGTTTATTTTGACCAAAACCGCTCATCGCACTTTAACCCCCTTCTTGATTCAATAAAAATATATTTTGTTTTGTTTCGGTTTTTGCTTTCATCGTTAACAACTTCATTAATAGACTTCATTGTTTTTATTATCTGCTCCGGATCAGGTATGAATATATTATTATCCACGATCATGGCCCGAATTATTGCTGGTAATTACAATTTTGTGGTCAACAAAAAAATCGTGTTTAAAAACCATTCAAATGTAATATGGCCATTTATAAAGTACTGGTTACTGGTTTTACTACTTGGCTGCATTTCATATGCAGGAATATTATCACTTATTGGTTATCTGAATTTCAACTTGCTTCTATCAAAAGCATTGATTGAAACACTTTTGTTCTTCATAAGTTTTACATTTCAGCGTAATCTTGTTTTTTATTCAACAGAAAACTCAAATGAAAAATACTGATTGGGATAGTTATTATTCACATCCTTTTAAAACATCAACCTATTCAAGAAAAATTACATCGAATAAGTTAATTCGGTTATTGAATCAATTCGCACCTAAAATCAGGACAAATATTAAAATTGCAGAATTAGGTGGTGCCAATAGTTGCTTTTATGAAATAATCAATAAAGAATTTAATCCTATAAAATATCTCATTGTCGATAATAATCAGTTGGGCTTGGATAAAACATTAAAGCGGTTAAATAAATCAAATAATATTTCATTGAAGTATGAAGATGTTCTTAATTCAGGAGAAAATACTGACAAATTCGACATTGTGTTCAGTGTTGGATTAATAGAACATTTTTCATATGAAGATACTAAAAAATGCATCGCTGCTCATTTTGATTATTTAGAAAGTAATGGTATATGTATTATAACATTCCCAACCCCAACCTGGTTATACAAAATAACCCGAAAATGTGCAGAATTGCTTGGAATATGGATTTTTTATGATGAGCGACCTTTGTCAATGGATGAAGTTATAAATGAAGTTAAAAAGTATGGCTTAATAAAATATAAAAGCATAACATGGCCAATTTTTTTAACACAGGGAGTTATTCTGGCGATTAAAAATTAAATTTTAAAATTCTATTAACCGGCAGCAGTTTCAGTAAGATTTTGAAATGGAATTAGTACTACTAATTTTTAGTGGTTCCTGAGATTAGAAAAATGTCATAATTTAAAAAAACGGACTTTCAAATCGTTGTTTGGATAGTCACTTGACTCCAGCCTCTTTTGTCGTGTTTACCACTTTAGCTAACGTTTATTACACGATTGATCACAATAATCTATTAACTTTCCAAAAATTTTAAACTCAATACATTTGATATGAAATCATACAGGAAAGAATTATGGTTTGAGACATCTACTCGTAGAGCTTTCTTAAACATTACCGGACAAGTAGAAAAATGCCTGAATGAAAGTGGTATAAACAACGGACTAATACTTATAAACGCCATGCACATTACCGCAAGTGTATTTATAAATGATGATGAAACAGGATTGCACCACGACTTTGAAGTATGGTTAGAAAAACTTGCTCCCGAAAAGCCTTATTCACAATATAAACACAACGGATTTGAGGATAATGCTGACGCACATATCAAACGTACTGTAATGGGTCGGGAAGTAGTCGTTGCCGTAACTGATGGAAAACTCGATTTTGGTCCCTGGGAGCAAATCTTCTATGGAGAATTTGACGGAAAACGTCGCAAAAGAGTACTGGTTAAGATAATAGGAGAATAAAAAAACAGAAAGATATTTACTAAATGTTAAAGCGGGATTGCCTTTGTCACAATTTAACCATGGGCGGTAGTTTAGTATTATTTTGAGAGTAGAACCCAATTATTACAGATGAACTACCTTTAAATCAAACATTTTTATGTAAATTAGATAGCTCAATAAATGTCGGTATAAACCAATATTAGGTGCGTATTAAATAATAATTCAAAAACAACTTAAAACCGATCAATTATGGCTACACTGAAAGTTATTGAAATCATGGCATCATCCCCAAAAAGCTGGGAAGATGCTGCAAGTGCTGCTGTCACATCAGCAGGGAAGACTGTTAAAGCGATCCGTTCAGTTTATGTCAAAGAAATGAGTGCTGTAGTAAAAGACAGTAAGATTATTGAATTCCGAGTCAACGTAAAGATCTCTTTTGAAGTCTTAAACGAGTAATAGACATAATAAACAAGATTATGGGACTAATATCATTTATTAATGGACGTTGATTACAACGTCCATTAATTATTTCTTATCAGGAGTTTTCAGTCCCTTCTTCTTCGGAGGTTTTCTTTCTTAAGTCTTCAGCAAGGTCTTCAAGTTTATCAGCAGTTTTGTTTGCCAGTTTTTTACCAAAATCTTTTACTTTGGACAACGTTTCTCCGGTTTTATCTTCTGCCTTATCCGCGAAAGCTCTGAGTTTTTCATCCACCTTCGCCTGTTTTATATCTTCTATTTTATCCTCCACATAATCACCGGCTTTGTCCATAGCATCAGCTACCGATTCAAAAGCCCTGCTCTTCTTTACCTGTTCAACTTTTTCATCAATCAGGTCATCAGCTTTGTCAACAAGCTTTTTGGCTTTGTCCAGGAAACTGTCATCTTCAGATTTTTCCGGTCCTTTTTTTTCATTCTCTTCCATAATACTTAGATTTACAAATTATTATTTAGAAAAACTTTTTAAATCCAATATAAAGATAATAAATCATTATCACCGCAGGTAAGGGAAACGACTATTAAATTTGTAAAAATGTAATTATTAAAAAGCTGACTAATACTACATTATTAATTTTGTAATGTTAACCACGCTTATATTAAGAGTTGGATGACGAACCAAAATTTTAATATTCTGGAATTACTGCTTTTATTTAAACCAATCCTCTGAGAAATTCACCAGATACACCTTATCTGTTGATCTTGTAATTGCAGTATAGAACCATCGGAGATAATCAATTGTAATTTCATTCCGGTTGAACATACCCTGATCGATAAAGACCCTCTCCCACTGCCCACCCTGCGCCTTATGGCAGGTAACTGCATATGCGAATTTTATCTGTAGGGCATTATAATAAGGATTATTCCTGACTGCTTCAAACTGTTTTCTTCTCGTTTTAATATTAAGATAATCAGCCAGAACATTCTGATATAATTCTTTATTTTTATCAGCCGGCAAAGCAGGGGTATCAAGATGCAGCACATCAAGCATTACTTTTGACTCAATTTCAAGATCATAATCAGTAAATCTCAGTACCATATCCGCAAATCGGAATCCATATCGTTCTTCAAATTTTCTGATTTTCTTTACTTCCGCAATGTCACCGTTTGCAATAAATCCGGTCCCTTCTTTCTCTTCATCAATCAGAAAATAATTATTTTTAACAACCATCACCATATCACCCGAGCTTATCTCCTCCTCCCTGAAGAATACCTGGTTACGGATCCCCTGATTATAACGGTTTGCCTGTTTATTTGAGTTAACAACAATAATCGTCCCGTCCAATCCGCATGTTCCATATGCAGTTGAAATTTCATCAATAAGCTCTTCTCCTTTTATTCTGATTGTATCTTTATAATTAAGACAATCTATTGAAGGGTGAACAAGGTTATTTTCAGCCACCTGTAAGCGAACCCGCGTGGCATTCATAAGTACACCTGAAGATTCGCTCTGACGAACTACCTGTGTCAGCTCTGACGAGATCAGACCGAATCCGTATCCCGATAATACAGAAGGATCAAGAGCCTGGCTGATAGTTGATCCTACGGGGGGAAGCTGGGCAGTGTCTCCAACAAGTATTAATTTACAATCGGTTCCGGAATAGACATATTCAATAAGATCATCGAGCACTCTGCCACTGCCAAACAGTGACGAATCGCCGGAATTGTTTGAAATCATTGATGCTTCATCAACAATAAAAAAGGTATCTTTATGAAGGTTCCTGTCGAGAACGAAATTTCCAAGACCGTCCTTTGAGGATTTTTGCCTGTATATCTTCTTGTGAATCGTAAAAGCCTGTCTGCCTGTATAGGATGTCAAGACCTTGGCAGCTCTCCCTGTTGGAGCGAGAAGAACCGACTTCATTCTTAACATTTCAAGGGTCTTTACTATTGAACTGATAACACTGGTCTTTCCGGTTCCTGCATATCCGGTCATAAGAAAGATCACATCATTATTGTTATCACAAATATATCCGGCGATCTTTTTAAGAGCAACAGACTGATCTTCAGTGGGAATATTTCCCAGATTCTTACATAGCTGATTATAGATAACGGTATCGCGCATTGCTATTTGAGAGCAACTTAAATTGCCACGTGGATATTTTTTATAATTTTGTTTGTAAACTTAAACAATCTTCTTATCAATAAAAACTTTTATGCCTTTTCTGGAATTCTTCGATGAGACGCTCGATATAAACTCAACTGAAAACTATGAGTTATCTGTTCAGGTAAGCCCCGACGGACTCTCATTTTGTCTCCTCGATACAATAAGAAATAAGTTTGTCCTTATAAGATCTTCCGAACCTGAGGAGAATAAATATTTCAACTCTGATAAAATTAATGAGTTGATTGGGAAAGATGATTTTCTTACCAAACGGTATAAAAAGGTAAAACTCCTGATGCCTTCAAAAAAGTATACTATTGTTCCTTCACCGCTTTTTGATCCTGGTAAAAAAGAGGAATACTTCACGTTCAATCACAATAACGAAGAAGGCAATCCAATCATGGTAAATAAGTTAGAAAACCCTGATGCATATCTTGTATTCTCCGTTTCCAGACCCATTTTAACCCTTGCAAATACTTACTTCAAAGGTGTTCATCCTTATCATCATCTCAAGCCACTGCTTGAACATATCTCTCACATCTCAAAAACTGTTAACCATAATTACATCCAGATTCATATTGAAAGAGATTTTTTCAATCTGATCGTTTTCAACAGTAATGTTCTTAAATTTTGTAATACATTTAATTACAGGAATATATCTGATATATTATATTATGTTCTTAATGTATTCCGGAAGATGGACATCAAACAGGAAGAGACGATAAATTTCAGCGGGCTGACAGAAAAATATGATGATCTTTCTTCCACTTTTTCAATGTATGTCCGTAATATAAAATTTTCCGAGCCGTCAGGAAATTTCACGTTCAGTTATGTTTTTAATGAGATGGAGTTGCATCAGTTTCTTAATCTTTTCAATGTTGTGAATTGCGAATAATTGGAGGTAAATATAGAGGAAGGAAGATTATTCCCCCTGCTGATTTTAAATCAAGGCCCACCACGGATTTTGCCAGGGAAGGTTTGTTCAACATTTTGAATAACAGAGTTGATTTTGAAACGATCAGCGTCCTTGATCTTTTTGGAGGGACAGGAAGTATAAGTTTTGAATTTGCCTCCCGTGGTGTAGTTTCGGTGCATCTCGTGGAAAAAGACATTAAGCATATTTCAGGCATCCGACGGATAGTTAATGATCTTAATTTAGAAAATGTTAAACCTGTACATATCGACGTTAAGGCATATTTAAAGACCTGTTCAGTCAAATACGATATTGTTTTCGCTGACCCGCCATATGATCTTAAATGGCTTGAGGAACTGCCTGATCTCGTTACTCAATCAGGTGTTATTAAAGAAGATGGCTTTTTCATTCTTGAGCATCCGAGAGCATTCAATTTTGCCGGTCATAAATTATTCTTTGAGCATCGTAATTACGGTGGTGTGAACTTCAGTTTCTTTAAACCTTTAATGCCCTGAATGTTAATATTTTACAAAATATTTAAAAAATGTTATTTTAGAAATAATTTGATATTTTTTAAAAAACATTTTGCGGAGTTAAAATTTCGCTTAATTTTGCAGCACGAAAAAAATGGTGCGGTAGTTTCCCGATAAATCGGGATTAGAATACCGGACTTATTTAAGAAAAAAGTTTGGTGCGGTAGTTCAGTTGGTTAGAATATCGGCCTGTCACGCCGAGGGTCGCGGGTTCGAGTCCCGTCCGCACCGCAAATGAAAACAATGAAGCCCCTCTAAATCAGGGGCTTTGCTCTTTTAAAGAGGGCTATTTTCCCAACTTCTTCAATGATTTCAAATTGAATTCATAATTTCTTTCTCATTGCAAAGTCACATCTATCGGATAAATGAGATGGGCTGTATTGAACAAATCCATATTTTTCATACATAGATATGGCTTTGCCTAACAATTTATTTGTCTCAAGTACCATGATGGAGTAGCCTAATTCCTTTGCTTTATTAATAGCATTATCCATCAATATTTTTCCAAGTCCCTGTCCCTGATAATCCTTTAGTAGGTACATTTTTCTCAGTTCGCAGGACTTTTTATCTATCATAAAAATTCCATACGACCCGATAATTTCACGATCGTTCTCTATTACAGCAAACCATCCGTTCCTGTTAAAGTAATAATTTTCCAAATCACATATATCCCTGTCAGTTTCATCAGGATTTGTTTTTAATCCATAATCTGAAAGAACTGTTTTTACTACTTCCATGATTTTGGATTCATCTCCCTTATTTGCTTTTCTTAAATTATACATATATCAGAATAACAATTAGATAAAAGCTGAATGACATATTCGTGTATAAAAATCTTTTCATATCAGCAGCACCAATATACAAATTACACCTATACCATCGCATCATTATTATTAGTATCTGAAAATACAAATATTGAACTTTCAATATTAAAGCGAACGCTCATTAAATGATTAAGTAAAATAGCTAATAAAATTTGATGTCCCGTCCGCAACGCGAATGAACAGAGAAAGCCATAAGCGTTGACATTTTGCTGGCAAGAGCGAGTGGCTTAATTCAGTCATTGTGATTTTCAGTGGAAGAGGTCATCCAAAAAATCAGCCAACCGTAAAAGATTATCTCTGGATTCAAAATCGGTTTTATTTGACTTAAGGTAATTTTTTATAACATCCTCTTTCCCCGGTAGAATTTTGATGATATTTTTCTTACTGAATCGAACAAATTCATTTTCCGGTGTTGAATAAAAATAATCTGCTTCTTTCTGAAGTACCACGTCTTCAGTCAGTATCAAATCAAGAGAACGTCCCCCGGTCAACACATAACCATATGACTCAGAGGCTGAGCTTCTGTTTATTGTACCAAAAGCACCTTCCTTTTGGATATCTTTAATTACGACACCCTGTTTTAAAAAAACTTTGAATTTGCCATTACGGATCATCTCCATATAGCCATTATTATAGTAAAATGTATCCTGAGCGATGGCAATGAACATGAGATCCTTTGTGTTGATCACAGTCAGTGTGTCAGCTAATCTGATAAACTGCATTTCACCTGACAGAAAATTGTAATTAAACTTGCCAGGGATGATTTTACCATTTTTGAAAATGGCTTTCCCTTCAGTAAAATCCGGATAACGATATCTTTCAGCAACTGGGAAGTAATCTATAATCCTTGTACCTGACTTAATCGTTACTGATTCGCTTTTTTGAGCTGACAAACAACTATTTATAAATAGAATCGAGCAAATAATGAATATAGTGCTTTTCATTTGAATGGATGTTTAAAGTGTTGGAATCGACAGGTAAAATATTTTATGCGCTGAAACAAACAACTATACTTTTATACTTTGCGTTTGTTTGATTTTCATCATTCACATTTCATTTTAAAATTAATCAATATTATTTAAGGAGACAAATTTCCTGATATTTAGCTGAATAAGAAACATATTCATTGCCTGTTTGCGCAACAATTGCACAATGAAGTTGAAAACGGCCTGTTTTATTGCAAAAACCCCGGTTTATCTGCCGGGGTTCACCCTATCCCTAAACACATTTTCTACTCCTGAATATTCAAAAATGCAGTCTAATTTCAGAAATATTCAAATGCCAGGCAACAAATAATCTATTTATTTTCAACCGTTTAAGAATTATTAACATTTTACCAGGTAACGAATGCAATAGTCTCTTATTTCTGAGAGGCTTCACACTCAGCATAAGATAATCCTGTGGCGTCTTCGGTACACTCCACCAATAATTACAAAAAGCCATCCGGCAATCGGCGGATGGCTTCAGTATTATAACAGGGCCTCTTCGCAATGGGAATTAATGATGACTTTGTTGCTATTCTATTAGAAATTTACCTGTATAGATAATTCCATTATTATATAATTTATACAGATAAAGTCCTTGTCGTAAATTACTGACACCCACTTTTCTGTCTCCGGATAATCTTTGTTCCAGAACCTTTTTGCCCTGAATGTCAAATATTTCAGTAATCGCAGATTCTGAAATAATATTTAAATCAAATACAATAAATTCTTTGGCAGGATTTGGATAGACACGTATATCCTTCTCATAAGTCCTGTCTATAATTGATGTGGTTCCACTGGAATAATAATTAGTTAATCGGCTGGCAGGATTCCATTCGGTTGTCCATGAATAGCCTGTTGAAGTAATATAACTCACGTTATTGGGAAGGACGCCATATATGGTTTCTGATTTAAGAAAACCAACCCACTGACCGGAGGTCCACATATATAAAGTAAATGTGGCTACTTTCCCGTCTGCATTATAGAGGATTTCTGTTTTACTGGAATTTACCCATCCGCTGGCATCAGCATCCCAGTCGTAAATAATTGCCAAAGTGACATTCCCGCTTATGTCGAAAGTGTATTCTGTTTTACTTGTCTTAACCCAATCGGGGGTAGGCAGAGTTGTGTCCCACTTGTAATCGATATCCAATATATTTTTCCCGTCGGCATTATAGGTATGTTCTGTTTTACTTGATTTAACCCAATCAGGAACTGGGAGAGTTTTGTCCCAGTTGTAAGAAGTTTCGAGAGTCATTTTATCGCCTGTAAAAGTGTATTCTGTTTTATTTGCTAAAACCCAAGCGGGGGTAGGGAGAGTAATGTCCCATGTGTAATCTGTATCCATAATAGTGTTCCCATTGGCATCCATAGTGTATTCTGTTCTGGATAAGCCGACCCACTGGCTGGTGATACTGTTCCAGGTGTAAGAGCTTCTCGAAGTCTCTTCCCCGTTTGCATCGTAGGTGAATTCCATTTTAAAGGAAGCAACCCACTGGCTGGTGATACTGTTCCAGGTATATGAGATGTCTGAAGTAGTTTTTCCACTTCCGTTGACTGTGGTTTCTTCTTTTTTGGAATTGGCCCAGATAAAACCGGTGCTTGCGTCCCTAATGGAAGTAATAACCGTTGTTGTGCTCCCATTTACAGAGTAGGTGTACTTGTGCCTGTCGGAAATAACCCACTGGGTGTCATAGGTTTCATTCAATGTGCTGTCGAGTCTTTCTCCCTTGCCTGAAGAGCCCAGACTTTTTTCAAAGTCGTTTTGTTTCAGGTAGGCATTCGTCCGCGTTTTTTCATTTAAAGATTGCCCTGTTGCAGAAACTGCCAGAAACGTACCGATCATCAGAAGTAGAAGTTTTTTCATTTTGTGTGATTTTTATGTGTAATAAATCATGCAATATCTATATTGAACAATAATGCCTGAAAAATCAATAAGCGCTACTGCCATAAGTTTATCCAAACTTTTACCTTACCGGGTGAGCTGTTTTCAGCTCTAATTAAGGCATATACCATGTTCCGGGACTAACATTTTCGAAATAAGTATAGGCACGTTCTTCAATAACAACAATGTTCTTTTTGATCCCGTCTTTCACAATGGCTTTAATCCAGTTGCCTTCTTTATCATATTCATAAGTGAAATAGTTGATTCCAAGTACTTTTTTGTCCTGATCATAAATTTTAAGTTCTGAGATTTTTCCTTTATCGTTATATGTTACCTCATTTGCAAATTTAAAAACGCCTTCTTTATCATATCCTTCTGAGCGTATGAACTGTTCTAATCCGTTGAAAATAATAATGATTTTATATCTTGACTCTCCTTTGGAATTTACCAGATTATATTCCATCGTATCACCGACACCGCTTTCTTTGATCTCAAATGTTCCAACCATAGTGTCGGTAAGGGGTTCATAACGAACAAATCCCACTCTTTTCCCGTTTTTATCCAGTTTGTACTTATCATAATAGCTGAGAGTGTCATGCCTGGTATTCTTTCCAATTACCTGGTGTTTATCCTTACCGGATATTTCATACTTATTAATTGTTTTGCCATTTTCATCAAGGAAATGACAACTCACAAGGTCTCCGGAAAAATCGAAAGTGGCTTCGAAATCCAAAGTCCATCCGCCTATACTGTCGCGATCGGCCAGTGATAATGGCTTCCCTGCTTTATAGGAATTGCCATCAGGTACGGCCCAATAGTTCTTTTCAACGACTTTATTAACCTTACCTGTTAATCTTTCAGGATACGGATAATAAGGAGTCCCATCGCCCAATAATGTATAATTTGATTTTTTGCTTGTGCAGGCTGTTATTGCAAAAACAATTATCAGAGAAAGTAAAATTATTTTTTTCATTGGCTTGAGGTTTTGATAATGCTCAGTGAGGATTTTATCAAAAAAATAAAATTTCAAGCTTTTTACAATCTCAAAACAAACAGCAATTTACGAAATAAATCAAGGCATGTCAAGTAAATTACTATATCATTCTTTCATGTTTTTACAAAAACTCTGCACCAGGTTTAATTTTAAGGATCCATTATCCGCTGGCCATGTTGAAGGTACTGATTGCAGGAGATGCAAACGGCTGGTTTCCGATCCTTTGAATACCCTCATGTCAGCAATTTTATGGCATTATCATTGTATGATAGCAGGCATGTGACTGTTATTAAATATTAAATAAAGGAGTTACTCACTCCTCACGCCTCACTACTTTTTGACTACCATATTATTATCAAGGAGCCTGATGTTATAAGTCTGAATAACAGCTTTCAGCTTTTCCTCCATTTGCAGTTGAAGGTCCTTTTCCTTTCCTAAAAGATTATTCTCGAGGTATAAATCTTTTTTATAATTATATAATCCTACAGGCTTATTATCAATCATCTCCAGAATATGATCTTTCATGTAAAGATGGTAAGTACTTCCCGAAGTATTAAATGCAAAAGACTCATAAGAATCGTCCAGAAGATTGTTTCCAAATGCTATATACTCTTCGTCGTAGTTCAGATAACTTAAAACTGTGGGCATTATGTCGATCTGCTGAGCTATCCTGTGTTTAATGCCTCTCAAATTGCTTCCCGGTTTATAAAATATCACAGGAATACTGTACGAACCAAAGTTGTTCTGAAACTCCTTATGTATTGATTCGTTGGTATGATCAGCAGTTATAACAAAAAGGGTATTGCTGAACCATTCTGATGATGAAATCTCATTGAATAACTCACGAAGTGCAAAATCAGTATAACCTACCACTTCAACGATGGGAGCCGGACCTTTTTTAAATTTTCCGGTATATTTCGCAGGGACTTTAAAAGGATGATGCGATGAGACTGAAAAAACAGAAGCAAGGAATGGTTGTCTGAAACTGTTTAGTTTTTTCGCAAAGAAATCAAAGAAAGGTTCATCCCAAACACCCCACATACCGTCAAATTCATCGCCGTTAGAATATTCATTGAGTCCGAAATAGTCATCAAATCCTGCTACTTTAGCAAATGAATCGAAGCCCATTGAACCATTTGGAGCACCATGAAAAAAAGCAGAGTAGTATCCTTTACGTTTAAGAAGCTCCGGAAGTCCGTTAATCTTATTATTAGCATAGTGTGATATGATATATGGTGTTTCGAGCGAAGGTACCGATGCAAGTATTGAAGGCATTGCATCGATAGATTTTTTACCGTTCGCAATAGAGACATCAAATGTAACACTCACACTGATAAGCGAATCGATAAACGGAGTGTAACCTTTATATGTTCCCCCTTCAAGACCAGGACTTAAAGCGCCAATGTACTCCCGTGCAAAACTCTCAAGAATAATAATTACAACATTTTCATTTGAGAAAGGCTTGGTGTTCTGAGGAATATAGTGAGGATTATATAACTCCCTGAGTTTTTTTTCATCAAAGAATTCGTACCTAACCAATGTTTTCTTGCCAAAAGTCCTGAAAATGCTGAATGGAGTATTGAGAACAACAGCAACATCCCGGGGGGTATCCACATATCGGGCAGCATTGCTGATAGTTATCGGACGTGTTGAATGTTTATAACCACCACGTGCGGCGCCAATCACCAGTGCTGCAACCGCCGGAATCATCAGAATATTAAGTGCATAATAGCCAATTTTGCTCTTGGGTTCAGGTTTTCTTGCTTTTACTTTATTATAAAGACAGACCATAAGAAACCACATGAAAAAAGTAAAAATGGTGGCGGGCCAGTAATCGACCATAAATTTCAGAAACAATCTCACGAGATTATCTTCATTCTTAAAAGTGTCAAAGACATCTGCCGTAGCTCTTTTATCAACGAACCTGTAATATACAAAATCCATGGCATTCATTGCTATTGCAGCCCCATTTGAAATGAAGTAGATATACTTCAGAATTTTCTGATAAAGATCATTGTAGCGTATTTCCAGAGGTATTATGTGTAATAAGACGAAAAGTATGTTAATATAAACCACTGCTGAAATATCGAATACCAGGCCTCCATAAAATATTGGTATGAACTGGCTTAATGATATTCCCGGAAACATTTTATAATTAAACAGGAAGAAACCTATTCTGCAAAATGTAAAAAGAAGCATGATCAGCAGGATCCTGTAGGCAAGGACAAAAAAAATATTTCCGTAAAAAGGTCTTTTCTTCATCAGAATAAAATTTAACATTTAATGATCTGACAGAACCATATATGATTGATAATAACCATATTCACTCGCAGTTGATTTAACTGAACTCCCCTGCAGAACGGGAGAGACTGTGATCCGGATCTAAACAAATCAGATATAAATTTTGAACCGATAAAACTATAAAAACTACCAATCAGTTGCAAACCTGAAATTTTTCTTCAATAATTATATGCGAGACAAAACGAAACGCCAGGTCCGGGACAATTAGCATCCGACAGAACCTGGCGTTGTATGATTTATTTAAAATCTTATTCTTTGTCGATATCTGTCATCATCTCTTTCAAATCTGAACTTTTGAATTCATTCATGAATTTATCAGCTCTTTTCTTTGCACCAAGGCCAAACAGCATGAAGAGTACAATAACAGCTGCCAGGACAAATGTTACAGTCTTTGTCAGTTCAGGTTTTGATTTAAGCGCTTCAACAAGACCTTTATAAAGAAGCCATAATGAAAATATATTAATTACAAGACTTACAATTGCTCCAAAATAAATGTTAATCCAGGATGTAAATCCCAGTAATGCACTAACAGGCAAAACTACCATAACAGCAGCAATAACCCTGGCGTTAGCTTCAAAATCAGTACTACCTTTACAGATCGAAGATATAACCATCAAGATCACAGCCCCAATAAACAATCCGACAATTGCTGCAATAGTATACCACATAAAAGCCATGATACTACTGACCGCTCCAATGTGGAAAAGGCTCCATATAAAAGCAAAAGCACCTGCTATGGCACCATAAAGTACTGCTTTGATCAAAGGCTCAGTCATCCCTCCCGATGTTTTCATTGTCGAGAAGTAGGATTTTGGATTTGTCAGGACATCTTTTGATTCCTTAATAAACAATTTGAAATCGAAGGCACCGTTACTCATAGTTTAACTGATTAAGAGGGTTATTACTTAATTATTTGGAATAAAACAATATAAGATCCAAGTTAAATAATAATTTCCTTAAATCAATAAAAAAATGCTGAAAAGTATTACCCTGAATTATTCGAGATAAGTGTAACCATACAGCCCAGACCGGTAGTTCGAAAGGAACTCTTTCCCTTCCTCAAGAGTGATAATCCCCGCCTTAACGGAAGTTGTAACCCATGTTTCAACAGTTCGTACCATCTTTTTGGAATTGTATTGCACATAATCCAGTACCTCCGCAACTGTCTCTCCATCAATTACCTGGTCTATTTGATAACCATTTTTATCAACAGATACGTGTACTGCATTTGTATCTCCAAACAAGTTGTGAAGGTCCCCTAATATCTCCTGATATGCACCCACCAGGAACACACCAAGGTAATATGGATCCTTCCCTTTCAAAGGATGAACCGGAAGATGATGAGATGAGTTGCGGGTCGAAATAAAGTTATCGATTTTACCGTCAGAATCACATGTCATATCCTGGATGGTGGCATTGCGGATTGGTTCCTCATCAAGTCTGTGAATGGGCATTATCGGAAATATCTGATCTATTGCCCAGGCATCAGGAAGAGACTGAAAAAGTGAAAAATTACAGAAATATTTGTCAGATAATATCTTTGATATCTGGTACAGCTCATCGGGAACATGCTTTGTTACACTGGCCATTTGATAAACTTTTCGTGCAATTGACCAGAACAGCCTTTCAATCTGAGCCCGTGTTTTTAAATCGATAAGACCAAATCCAAATCTGTCAAGAGCCTCTTCCCTTATCTGCTGGGAATCGTGCCAGGTTTCTAGCATATTTATCTGATTAAAGTTTTCCCATATGTTGTAAAGGTCTTTCACAAGTTCATGATCATTTTCATTAACATTTTCTTCGACCTCCCATGAAGGAGGTGTTGTGGTTTCAAGAACCTCAACTATCAGGACAGAATGATGGGCAGTAAGTGACCGGCCCGATTCGGTAATTATATTGGGATGCGGTATATTGTTTTTATTGCTCGCATCAACAAATGTGCTGATAGAGTCATTTACGTACTCCTGAATGGAATAATTCATACTGCTTTCGCTTTTTGATGAACCTGATCCATCGTAATCAACACCCAGTCCGCCTCCAATATCTACAAATTCCACATCAAAACCCAGCTTACGAAACTCAACATAAAACTGAGCAGCTTCCCGCAAAGCTATATTAATCTTCCGTATATTGGTAACCTGACTTCCGATATGAAAATGGACCAGTTTCAGACATCCTCCCATCTTGTTTTTCTCAATAAATTCTATTGCTTCAAGCAACTCGCTCGACGTCAAACCGAATTTACTTATATCGCCTCCCGAATCCTCCCATTTTCCACTTCCCACACTTGCCAGCTTTACTCTAATACCAAGATTTGGTTTGACTTTTAAACGTTTTGCTATTGTTGCAATAAGCTTCAGTTCATTAAGTTTTTCGACAACAAGAAATATCCTTTTACCCATCTTCTGAGCCAATAGTGCAAGCTCAATGTAACTCTCATCTTTGTATCCGTTACAGATAATAAGTGAATCAGGATCAGTATTAATGGCAATTACGGCATGAAGCTCCGGTTTGGATCCGGCTTCAAGGCCAATATTGAATCTTTTTCCGTGACTTACTATCTCTTCGACCACAGGCCTCATCTGATTTACTTTGATCGGATATATAATAAAGTTCTGAGCTTTATACTCATACTCTTCTGAAGCTGATTTAAAACAGTCCGACAGGCGGATGATCCGGTCATCCAATATGTCTGGGAACCTTACCAGCACCGGAAGGGAGACATCTGACAATATCAATTCATCAACAAGATCTTTCAGATCAACAGCTGCTGCCTCCTTTTGAGGAGTAACAATAACATTTCCCTTTTCGTTTATGGAAAAGTAATTAACACCCCAACCTTTAATGTTGTATAATTCAGCTGAATCTTCAACTCGCCATTTTCTCATGTTCAATTATTTTGCCTTGGTTAATCAGGCCGCAAAGGTCTGAAAAAAATGTGTTTTTTACAACGTTATTTAAATAACTTATTATCAGCTTTAAAAATGGATGAAATGATCTTTTTTTCTGTAATTTTAAGTATCAGAGATAATCTCTGTTTTTAATTTTCATCATGATATTCATAATATGCGGGAAAAAAATATTCAATTCATGAACAATTTTCATACTAAGGAAATTTCACATCATTTCCACAACAGCCCGGTTGTGGCTCAGACAGATAGACTGACTGTAATATTAAGATGAACTACTTTTCTCACATTTGGAAAATCAATTAAATATCAGATTATTATAAAAAAATAACAGATATTCAAAATTAATTGCATATCTTGCGCCATTAATTTTTAAAAACAGAATAAAATGAACAAAGGAACAGTAAAATTTTTTAATGTGTCAAAAGGATTCGGATTCATTAAAGATGCAGATTCGGATAATGAATATTTTGTACATGTATCAGGTCTGAAAGATCAGATTAAAGAGAATGATGAAGTTACATTCGAACTTCAAGAAGGCAAAAAAGGAATTAATGCAGTAGATGTTAAACTAGCTTAGTCTATCCTTATACAAAGATTTATTATTCAATCCCGGTCAAATGACCGGGATTTTTTGTTACCAGGCTCTTCACCCCTTAATATTCAATGAAAAAATACTCCCACTGACCACGATCACAGCAGTCACGCAGGAGTTTAAACAAGTTTTGAATTAAACTGTTCTCTTAGTATAAAACTGTTCTCAATGCTACACCCTGTTTTACTTATGGGTACTAAAACATCTGGATTGTCAACGTTTATTGCTTGCTCTTTTCTTCTTTTTTAGCCTTTTTAGCAAGCCGTTTCTCTTTCAGACTCTTCGTGGGCTCTTTTTTGTTTTTGGTTTGTTCTTTAGCTTTTTCGTGTGACATGGCTATAATTATTTAGTTATTTTAAAGGTATTCCAAATATATAAAAAATCATCCAAAACCTCATTACTATAATAAGTTTTAGATATGTCGCTGCCGTTTATAACAATCCGCCGGCTTCCATATCTATCACATAAAGACGCAACTCTCATCACCCCGGAAAAAATTCGCATATTCACATGGGGAAGATTTTGAAAAATGATCTCCAGGTACTGCTTCAAAAGTTCTTTTTAACCGCAAAGGGTGAAAAATTTATTTTAGATTGTCATTATTTGGGGTTCTTAGCGGTAAATGGATTTTGACTTTTCTGACCACCATCTAGTCAATCCAATGCCAACTTAGAAATAATATCATCAATAGTTCAGACCTTCCCTAAAACTGATTATTTTTACGAAACAATCAGGTGATTTTATAGACTATGACTAAAAAACTTTCCAGAGCGCTTGTTCTATCGATATTATTAATTACCAATATTCAAACCTCTCTGTATTGCCAACAGGCTGATTCAAAATCATTTAACATTAATTCAAGGCTTAGTTTTTATTCTTTTGAAAAGGATGGTGAATTTCTTCTTCAAGTTCCTTCGGAATTTTCGCAGCAAAGTTTATCAATCAATGTAGCAATTGGAAATACAGTTGTCGCATCACAGAATGGAAAACCGGGCAGGAATATTCTAAGGCTGCCATTCTCCATTAATCTTGCACCAGGTGTCTATAAAGCCGAAGCTAAAATAGTTACGACTGCCAGCTCTGGTGTTAAATACGAGGCCACAACTGAACTGGTTGTTCTTTCATATAAACCAAATGAAGTAAAAACTGATAGATTAACCGGTGGATTGATTGTAAACAGGCGGCCATTTTTCCCGTTCGGTTTTTACTGTTACTCACCCGTTTCCACGTTACCTGAAGAAGAGGTTGTCAAAGGTTTTAATATGATATCCCCTTACCAGAAGATACTGCCCGAGACCCTTAATGAAAGAAAAGATTATATGGATCGTTGCGCGAAGCTTGGTATGAAAGTTCATTACAACCTGCTTTCTGTTTCAGGAGGAGGTGGTGTCGGTTCAAAGATTGAAGGTCTCAGCGATCAGGAAAAAAGGGCCCGGCTTGTCGCTGAAATAAAAACTTTTCGTGACCACCCGGCACTATTAGCCTGGTATATTTCAGATGAACCAAATGCCTTCCACATACCACCGGAGAAACTGGAAGAAATATATCGTACTGTCAAAGAGAATGATCCATGGCATCCTGTTTCGATAGTTTTTACAGCACCTTTCCTTGACTCAAAAAAATATGTAAATGCCCTCGATATAGTTATGGCTGACCCCTACCCTATACCAGTTTATCCTGTCACCCGCGTGGAAGGTGTAACTAAACAGCTTACTGCGGAATTTAAATATAAAAAACCTGTATGGATGGTCATTCAATCGTTCGGAGGGGGTGAATGGTGGGGTCGTGAACCTACAATCCAGGAAATCAGATCGATGACATGGCAGGCAATAATCAAAGGCAGCAGTGCGATACAATACTTTGTGCGGCAGGGGCCTTCCTCCTTTCCAAAATCAACCGCAGCATGGAACGAGTGTGGAAGAATGTCGATTGAAATTGCCGAACTGACACCGTGGCTCCTTTCTGATGAAGAGACTCTGCCTGTTGAATCATACTCAAAGAATGTCATTGTAACATCAAGACTTCACGACGGCCAGTTACTTGTAATGGCAGTCAATAAAGTTAATGAACCGGCAGGTGTAACTATTAAGATAAAAGGGGTAAGGAACGGTAATGCACAGATATTGTTCGAGAACCGTTCAGTTTCAGTATCAGGCGGATCAATAACAGATCACCTGGCTCCTTTCGGATCGCAGGTTTATCTTATCGATTTAGATCAGAAGCAATCTTCAGCTGCAAAAAATTCAAATCTTATTAGAGATCCTGGATTTGAAGATACCTCAAGCCCGGGTGTGC
Organism: Bacteroidales bacterium; assembly: GCA_021371855.1. Lineage (GTDB taxonomy): Bacteria > Bacteroidota > Bacteroidia > Bacteroidales > VadinHA17 > LD21. The sequence continues at coordinate 109,792 of JAJFVL010000055.1, forward strand.
CTGCAGCATGTTATGCCCGTAACGGAGGCGGTAAAGGGGCAACATTCTTCCTTGATACACGGGAGCATTTTGAAGGAAACCATTCGTTAAGACTGGTCACTCCGAAAAACGATAATAGTATAAAGCTGCGATTTTTCCCAATTTCGGTTATGAAGGGGCAGACTTATTTTATGTCCGTCTGGGCTAAAACTGATCCGGATCAGAGGTCTGCATACCAGGCTGCAGGAAACAATCCTCAATTTTTTGAGGTCTCCTTCGGGGAATTCGGAACGAAGCGTTTTAATCCCGGATGTGATTGGAAACAATTTGTGACATCTGTTACAATTCCATACGATAACGGCCAACCAGTTAAAACAAATATTATATTGCAAATGCCATCAGCAGGGGTCGCCTGGTTTGATATGTTGCAGGTTGTTGAAGCGATCGATATTAAGGAATGTATTAATCCGGAATTTACTGAAGAATGGAACGGAATAAAATAGTCTCTTTGTTATACAGATTAACAGAAGAGTCAAATTATCGTGTTCTCTGTTTTACTTGTATTGCTCTGTGATTTCTGTGTCTTCTCCGGATGTCTTATGTGTAACTATTTTTAAAAAATTTGCATACAATGAAAAAAAGTATCCTTGTAATTCTGACCACTTCAATTCTATTGGCAATAGGTTGTACAGAAAACAAAACGAGTATCAATTACAAAGGTAATCCAAAACCCCTTAAGCAGAACGCCTATATCAAATTACCACTTGGATCCGTCAGACCGGATGGATGGCTGAAGTCACAGCTCGAAGCGCAGGCAGAAGGCCTCACCGGTAATATTGACAAATTCTGGCCCGACCTTGTCAACTCTTCATGGCATGGAGGCGATGGAGATGCATGGGAAAGAGGACCTTATTATCTGGATGGACTTGTACCCCTGGCCTATCTTCTGAATGACACCCAACTGATTGAGAAAGTAAAAACATGGATTGAACCAATCCTTTCAAGCTGCAATGATACAGGATGGTATGGCCCTGCAAAGAACAAAGACAGATGGCCCCTTTCTGTTGCAAATAAAGCGCTAATGCAGTATTATGAAGCCACCGGAGATAAACGGGCAATTGATGTTCTCACGAAATACTTCAGATATCTTCACGACACACCACCCGACTGGCCCGATAATGAATGGAGAGGTGTACGTGCTATGGAGAATGCAGTTACAGGGTACTGGTTATTCAGGCAAATCGGAGAACCATGGATACTTGAGACTATTGAATCGATCCAAAAAAACAGTCCTGACTGGACGACTTATTATGAGAAGTTCCCTTGGGATTCGGCTGCATCAGTTGGGAAAAAAATACCTGCCCAGCGCTCCGAATCATTATCCGGACATGTTGTAAATAATGCAATGGCGATTAAATATCCGGGATTATGGTACCAGCAATCAATGGATGACAGATTTAAAAAGGCTGTTTTTTCAGGAATTGCAAAATATGATCTTAACCATGGTCAGGCCGGAGGAAGATTTTCCGGTGATGAGCATCTGTCAGGCAAAGGTCCAAACCAGGGGACTGAACTATGCTCTGTTGTTGAATATATGTTCTCACTTGAAGAACTGTATCCGATCTTTGGTGACAACAGGTTAGCCGACAGGCTTGAACTTCTTGCTTACAACGCTCTGCCAGGCACAACCACTCCTGATATGTGGTCACATCAGTATGATCAACAGTCTAACCAGGTACTTGTTTCAGCGGCTAAAAGAGACTGGAGATCAAATGGCGATTTTTCAAACATATATGGCCTTATGCCAAATTTTGGATGCTGTCTTGCCAATATGCATCAGGGCTGGCCAAAGTTTGTTGAGAGTATGTGGATGGCCACCAACGATAATGGCCTTGCTGTGGTGACATACGGGCCATCGGTTGTAAAAGCCAATGTAGGCAAAGGTAAAGAGGTAACAATATCAGAGGTTACTGACTACCCTTTCAGCGGATTTGTGGAATTTACAATCACTACAAATGAGCCGGTAAGGTTTCCTGTTTATCTGAGGATCCCTGGATGGGCAGATTCTGTAAAAATAAAATGCAATAAAATAACAAATTATGCCCGTACCGGTTCAGATTTCAGGATTGACAACAGATGGAGGAACGGAGATCAGATTATCCTGGAAATGCCGATGGAGATACGAGTTGAGAAGAGATATAATAATTCTTCATCAATATTGCGCGGGCCTCTTTATTTTTCGTTACGGATTGACAAGGAGTATAAAAGCGTCAGGATAAATTACGATAACTATTCATATAAAGGAAGTGTGGATTGGGAGATTTCCCCGAAAAGTGCATGGAACTACGGATTAATGATTGACAAGGAGAATGTTAAAAGAGGTATAAAAATTACAGAGAACAAAGTCAGCAAGTATCCTTTTGCAGATAAAGGTGATATGATCTGGTCAGCAGATTCCTCAAAATATATTCCTTCGGCCCTTGATGCTCCTTTGATCATTACAGCCAGAGGAATGAAAATCCCTGAATGGACCATGAAAAACAACTCAGCTGACATTCCTCCCAAAAGTCCTGTTAAACCTGAAGGAGTACCTGAAATAATTACACTTGTTCCGTACGGGTGTGCAAAATTAAGAATAACTGAGTTTCCCGTTATGGATCTTATTATGATGGAGGATGTAATAAAATAAAAGAAGAACTGTGACAGAGTTACACAAAGGATTCACAGAGTAAATCCGGAGAAGATCCATATTAGCAGAAAAACTCACTACCTTTTACCCTCATTCACCCTAAATGGGAGTCATTTGAATAGTGCGATTTAAAGTCCTGTTTCGCTGGGTTGGGGTCGAAATTCCGGGTAACAAAAAACTTGTTCAGATATTTTTTGTTTTAACCTTTAGCCACTGTTTTTCATCTTCAGAAAGATACGGACTTAGTTTTTCATAAACCGCTGAATGATAGGAATTGAGCCAGTCGATCTCTCTCTGATCAAGCAGAGTAATATCAATCAGGGATTTATCTATATAGCAAAGCGATACTGTATCAAACTTCAGAAACAGTCCAAACTCTGTCTCTTCATCTTCATAGCATATTACCAGGTTTTCGGTCCTTATGCCATATTCCCCCTCCCTGTATATTGCAGGTTCATCAGAAATGAGCATCCCTGGTTCTATAATTGTTTTTGAGTCTGTTCCTGTTCTGAAACTTATATTCTGGGGGCCTTCATGAACATTCAGGCAAAAGCCCACTCCATGACCTGTACCGTGACCATAGTTAAGCCCGTTTTCCCAAAGCGCTTTTCGTCCAAGTATATCCAGCTGAAATCCTTTTGTCCCGCATGGAAACTTTGCCAGAGCAAGGTTAATGGTCCCTTTAAGTACCAGAGTAAAGTCTTTTTTTTGTCGCACTGAGGGTTTTCCGACAGCAATGGTCCTGGTAATGTCGGTAGTCCCATCAAGATACTGCCCACCCGAGTCGATCAGTAAAATCCCATCAGATTCTATGACAGAATCCGATTCAGGTGTTGCAGAATAATGTGGTAAAGCACCATGTTCTTTGTATCCTGCAATAGTTGAAAAGCTGGGTCCGAGATAATTCTCCTGCTCTGCCCGGAATCTATTAAGCTTTTCGGCAAGTGAAAGCTCTGACATTCTTACCGAATTCTTATTCTGTTCAAACCAATAAAAGAACTTAGTAAGAGCCACACCGTCCTTCTCCATCACTCTGGTGATGTTTGCAATTTCAATCTTATTTTTAACCGCCTTCAGTCTTGTTGGAATACTCACATCTTCAATAATTTGCATCCCTTGTGGAATAGAATTATACAAACTTGCAGAAGTTGTAGCAGGAGTAATCAGAATAACCGAATCTGAAGGCAAAGTGGTTAACATTCCTTCTATCTCTTCATAAGGAAGCATCACAATTCCAAGTTTGTCAAATTCTGCAGCAAGCTTAATTGGAATCTTGTTTTCTTCCGCGAATAAGAGTATCTGATCCTCATTGATTATAGCAAACGACATAAGCAATGGACTGTATTTGACGTCGTTCCCCCTTATATTAAGCAACCACATAATATCGTCGGGAGATGTCAGAAGATGATAATTGACTCCCATTCCTTTCATTTGTTCACGCACCTCAGCCATCTTCACGGATCTTTCCTTTCCACAGAAGCTAATCAAGTGATCAAATGCGGGTGAGTCTGACATAGGCGGACGGTCAGTCCATAATTCTGAGATCAGATCACAGTTCAGATCGAACAAAACCTTTTTCTCTTCCAGATCTTTCCTGATTTTTCTTATCCGAGCAATTGAGAACGTTCTGCCGTCAATACCAATCCTGCATCCTGTCCTGATATTATCGTCCAGCCATTCGATATAATCTTTCTTACTGCCAATCGTTGGTTTCATCAGAATAAAGTCTGAGCCTGAAAGTTGATTTTCGGCCTGGATGAAATACCTCGAGTCGGTCCATAAACCGGCAAATGAATCCGTAACTACCACGGTTGCAGATGATCCTGTAAAACCGGTCAGCCAGGCAATTATGCGCCAGTGATCCGGAACATATTCTCCAAGATGGGGATCTGTCGAAGGAATGATGTAAGCATCAAGATTATTTTCCTTCATTGAAGCTCTCAGAAGAGTAAGCTTTTTAACAAACGGATTCATACGTAAATATTTTTATGTTACAGCTTAATATTTTAATGACAAAGGTAACCAAATTAAGACTATCAATAGCACGGACCACAGATCCGCACTAACAACATACCCACTATTTGCCGGTACTGATTAAGCGAAGCGTAATCCGTGCCAGAATTTAAAAATAAAACTGTAGGATCACAGATCAGCATTAACAACAGGCTAAGTAATTATAAGCTTTTCACTTCGTTAATAAGGTTCTGTAAAGTTACCTTTGCATCGCCAAATAACATTTTTGTCTTATCGTCATAGAAAAGCATATTCTCGATAGCTGCGTAACCCTTTCCCATACCGCGTTTCATGACAATAACATTTTTAGCGTCGCGTGCTTTTATTATCGGCATGCCATATATCGGACTTGAAGGATCATCTTCCGCAGCCGGATTTACGACATCATTTGCACCGATCACAACAAGGACATCAGTATTTGGAAGATCAGGGTTTATCACCTCACTCTCAATAAGCTGTTCATAAGGCACATCTGCTTCAGCAAGCAACACATTCATGTGCCCTGGCATACGTCCGGCAACAGGATGAATAGCATATTTAACCTCAACGCCTTTTTCACCAAGAAGCTTATCCAATTCATGGCAGAGATGCTGGGCCTGCGCAACAGCAAGTCCATAACCCGGAACAATAACAACCTTTTTTGAATAGCTTAAAAGCACTGCGGCATCCGAGACAGATATTTCTTTTACAGATTTTCCAATAGCCAAATTTGTTTGCCCGCCACCACCGAATACTCCAACAATCACATTAAGCAAAGATCGGTTCATTGCCCTGCACATAAGAATGGTAAGTATAGTACCGGCAGAACCGACAAGTATCCCACCTGTCAGCATTGCCTGGTTACTGTAAAGAAATCCTCCCATTGCAGCAGCCACACCGGTAAAAGAGTTCAGAAGCGAGATGACGACCGGCATATCTGCACCTCCTATAGGCATAACAAATAGAACACCATACACTATGGCAATTACAAACAAAATATATATCAACGGCATCAGCTCGCTGCTGGATGTGACATTGCGCGTCATAATGAACACAATAAGACCTATCAGTACCGCAAGGATAGTCAGATTCACAAACTTCATCACCTTAATGCGCATATCACCAATCCAGCCATCAAGTTTTCCAAAAGCAATCATACTGCCTGCCCAGGATACCGTGCCTATCATGAGCCCCAGAAGAATTGCAAGAACATGCCCGTTAGCCATCCCGCTCTTTGCTATCAGCTCAGAACTTACATGCGGAAACTCCAATATTGAAATAAGAGCCGCAGCGGCACCTCCCATACCGTTAAAGAAAGAGACAAGTTGTGGCATGGCAGTCATCTTTACCCGCTTTGCAATTACCCACCCGATTACAGTTCCAATTGCTATCGCAGAAAGAATAAATCCTAAATTTCCTATTGGCCTGCCATCTTTCTTATGAAAGAGTATTGTGGCAATTATTGCCAGTCCCATGCCAATTGCCGAAAGAATATTACCCCGTCGTGCTGTAAGCGGGTGGCTTAACATTTTCAGTCCTAAAATAAAAAGGACAGATGTAACTACGTAGGTTATTTCAAGAATTGAGATACCTGAAGAAAATGGAGATATATCATTCATTCTGTTGATCTTTAGTATTTTCTACTCAACTCTATTGTTTCTTTTTCTTGAACATTTCAAGCATCCTGTCGGTGACAACAAAACCTCCGACAACATTAAGCGTACCCAGTACAACTGCCAGAAAACCAACTACCATTGATCCGGTAGTCTCAGCATGCCCCATAACTATAATAGCTCCTAATATCACAACTCCATGTATTGCATTTGCTCCCGACATCAGAGGGGTATGAAGTATTGCAGGGACATGACTTATCACCTCAATACCAAGAAATACTGAAAGGATCACAATAAAAATTGTCTCCCGGTGCATTAAGAAAAACTCCAGATAATTTTCCATGATACGATTATTTGATATCAAGCATCAGTTTTATCCGCTGACTGATGTACTCTTTGCCAAAAACAGCAGTTGTTCCATTCACAATGTCATCCTCCATATTGAGTTTGAGGTTGCCTCCTTTATCGACCATTATTTTAAGGAGGTTGATAACGTTGCAGCCAAACATTTTACTTGCATCAGTCGGCATTTCGGAGGCATAGTCGGTTTTACCGATAATATTCACTCCGTTCACAACAATGTTCTTCCCGTTCTCTGTCAGTTCGCAGTTGCCTCCTGAGGAAGCAGCAAGATCAACAATAACTGATCCTGGTCTCATTGATTTAACGGTTTCTTTCACCACCAGAACAGGAGCTTTTCTTCCGGGTATCTTGGCAGTGGCAATTACCACATCAGTTGCAATAGCCCGTTGCTGAATAAGTTCCTGCTGTTTCCTTCCAAACTCCCCGGTTTGCTCCACAGCATACCCGCCTGCAGCAGCATCTTCCCTGGCTCCTTCCACCTCTACAAACTTTGCTCCCAGACTCTTAACTTCCTCTTTTACTGCAGACCTCACATCGAACACCTCTACGACAGCCCCAAGCTTACGGGCTATGGCAACTGCCTGTAATCCGGCTACTCCTGCTCCCAGTATCAGCACTTTTGCCGGTTTTATTGTTCCGGCGGCCGACATGAACATTGGAAAGAACCGCGGTAATAACGATGCGGCTTCCAGAACTGCTTTATACCCCGACACTGTTGCCATAGAAGAAAGGATATCCATAGATTGTGCTCTTGAAGTTCTTGGAATAAGATCAAGTGCAAGAACTGTCAATCCCTTCAGACGGATTGTTTCCAGCCACTTGCTGTTTTCAACCGGACTGAGTACACAGCAGAGGACCTGCCCCTCTCTGAAAGTATCAATATCATCCTCGAGAGGTGGATTAACAGATAACAACATTTCAGATTTAGCGATGACTTCGTTACGGTCAACCGTTTGCGCACCCGCTGTTCTGTAAGAAGTGTCATCAGTATAAGCCCTGTCTCCGGCACCATGTTCAACCAATACTTCAATTCCCATTTTCAGCAATACGGGTACTTCACCGGGAAGAATGGCCACCCTTTTTTCAGTTGCATTCTCCCTTAGAATTCCTATTATCATAAAGCATGAGTTTGAGTGCTAAAACAAATTGTACTCTAATATAGTAAACAATAAGTTATACTCAATCCATGGATGCTAAAAAAATGAATTACAGTTACCGATTACCTGAAGAGAGATATAAAATCCCTATTTTCCGAAAAAGTTACTTAACCAGAATTTATATTCTTCAGTTCTAAGATGCTCAGCTTTTGCGCCCCTTAATCCATGACGGCCGCCCGGGTAGAGCATGAATTCAAAGGATTTCCCTTCATCCTGCAACCTTGAAATGAGATATATGGAATTCTGCATATGCACATTGTCATCCATATCTCCGTGGGTTATATATAATTTTCCTTTATAGTTCCTGGCAAAAGTAAGAGCCGAACCATCCCTGTATCCTTCAGCATTATCCTGTGGTCTATCCATAAAACGTTCGGTATAAATGTCATCATAAAGACGATAATCGGTAACGGATGATTCTGCAAATCCGTGTGTCCAGTATCCCGCTCCTTTCGTTAATGCAAGGCAGGTCAGGTACCCGCCATATGAGCTTCCTGTAATTCCTATTTTTGTTCCATCCACATAAGGCTTTGCAAGTAACCATTTCACAGCATCTTCATAGTCAAGGATCTCCCATTTACCCAGAGAGCGATAAAGATAATCAAGACCCCTTTTCCCAAACCGACCGGAGCCACGATGATCAACAATGAAAGTAATAATGTCATTCTGTGATTTCCATGAAGGGGAATTGCCTATCCATCTGTTACTGACCTCAGATGAGTTTGGCCCGCCGTAAATTTCGAAAATAACAGGATATTTTTTTGACTGATCAAAATTGACCGGGTATGTTATTATTGCCGGCATGGCAAACAGCCCGTCAGAAGTCATGATCTTAACCATTTCAGATCTTGAATTTTTTGAAGCATCAAATGGTGGTTGTTCAAATTTATATATCTCTCTTATGACGTTTGCCTTTTTATCAAGTGCAATAATGGACCCGGCACTGACAATACTGTTCCATGTATCAATAAAATAATTGCCTTTGGGAGAAATACTGACATCATGAGTTCCATTACCGTTTGTTATCTGAAGTAAGTTCTTTCCTGTCAGATCGACCATAAAAAAGTGTTTGTCAGTTGATTCCCTTCCTGTCGCGTAAAAATAAACCACTTTCATATCTTCATCCACTCTTTCAATGCCTGTAACACTGAAGTCAAAATCTGTAAGCCGACTGATAAGTCTACCATCCCATCCGAAATAGTAAAGATTCTCCCAGTCATTTCTGTAACTTCTCACTATAAATCCGGAACCGTTTTTCATCACATAAATATCCTCATAGAATTCCACCCATGTCTTTCTGCTTTCATCATATATCTGTTTAAAATCACCTGTCGAAGGATCAGCAAGAATGATTTTAATGTCATTCTGATCACGGTTAACTATCTGTACAGCAAGTTTTTTACTGTCGGGAGTCCAGAACGGCCATGCAATATACTGGTCAACATTGTAATCTGTTTTAACCCATGTGGTTCTACCTGAAACAATATCAGCAATACCCATCTTAACCTTTGGATTGGGGTCGCCGGGTTTTGGATATGGAGTAGCCTCAATCTTTCCATGAATACCATCAGCCTCATCAAGCCTGTTCAACGTGAAGACAGGAACATCTGTTTCATCCGTTCTCAGGAATGCAAGTTTATTTCCGTCGGGCGACCACCAGAAGGCAGCATAATGGCTTTGACGGCCGAGTATTTCTTCCATATAAACCCATGAAGAGTAACCGTTATAAATTTTTTCAGAAGCATCATACGAAAGCCTGATCTCTTTGTCAGCGGTAAGATCATAAACATAAAGATCCTTATTCTTCGTGTATGCTATTTTTTTTCCGTCAGGTGAAAACCGTGCATTCACTTCGGCAACTTTATCATTGGTAAGTCTTTTCAGTTCCCTGCAACCGTCTTTATAAAAGTAAAGATCATTATTCTTCACCAGAACGACACTTTTATCTACCGGGCTTATCGCATCGTTCTCAGATAATGTCATTCCCTGTGGAAGAAACTGTAGAAATTGGTCCCTGTCTGATTTTACAGGAAGTACAATAGTCTCTTTTGCTGTTTTAATATCGACATTTTTTACGACGGGATTATTACCTGAATCCAATGTCCTTATCAGATAATGTGTATCATCGGTCCAGCCCAGGATAACAACCTGATTACTTACGCGTTTTGGCATCCGAGCATTTGCACTGACATTTATTGTAACCAAAATAATCAGAAAGATTATAAACCGGAGGAAATTGATACATGTCATAAATTGGAATTTTATAATAAAGATATTTCATAATCAGGGAGACAAAAATATGAAATTTTCAATGGTAATTGATGAATAGTGCTTAATGAGATAAAATCTGATAATTAATAAACATTTCGTACTTTTGCTTCACTCTATAAATTGCCGCGTATGGAAATCCATACCTCGTATTGTTGCTTGGAATTTTTTTTAACACAGGAAAGTACGAAGTCTACTTAAAATGTTTGCTGTTCATTATTTAGAAGCAATACAAACTTCTGTTATTTTATTAACATTGTTATTATTTTCACAAAGATTATTATCTTTGCACCGGATTTTCAAAAGAATACCAAGGGATAAATTAACACTATAAATCAGACGATTACGTTTAAGCAAATGACTATCAAAGAAATAATCGGTAAAGTAGATGGAACGGCTATTTGTTGTGAAGATAAGCTTTCTTCTACTGTAGAGTACGCTTTTGCCTCTGATCTCATGAGCGATGTGCTTACCCTTGAAAAAGAGAACATGTTGCTGATAACTGGTTTGGCAAATCTTCAAGTAATAAGAACCGCTGAAATGTCAGACATATTCTGTATAATTTTCGCAAGGAACAAGAAAATTGGAGGAGAAATAATATCATTGGCCAGAGAGAACAATATAATACTCATAGAGAGCCCTCATTCCGTTTTTCATATATCAGGCGAATTATACAAAGCCGGGATTAAATCAATCTACTAGCTGATGCAATTCAGGCATAAAATAGCCGGAGGTGATTTTGCAAAAGCCGGGAATGTAGCAAGTTCTGTAAAGAAAGTTCTTCAACAATTAAATATCGACCATGTAATTTCAAAAAGAACAGTAATTGCATTGTATGAAGGAGAAGTAAATGTTGTCGCTCATGCATATTCAGGAATTATTGAAATAGAAATAGATGAAGAGAAGATTAAAATCATAATAACCGATAAAGGTCCTGGAATTGCAGATATAGATCAGGCTATGGTGGAAGGTTTTTCAACAGCGACACCCCAGGTAAGGGAAATGGGATTTGGAGCAGGTATGGGACTGTCGAATATGAAGAAAAACAGCGACTTTATGAAAATCTCAAGTATCGTGGAAGAAGGAACCGTTGTGGAACTTATAAACTATTTAAAACCAGATGCAAGACAAGAATCAAAATAAGGATTTTCATCATGCATTAAAAGTAGATAATGACTTGTGCTTCGGTTGTACACATTGTATGACGGCTTGTCCTACCCAGGCTATCAGGGTAAAAAATGGCAAAGCTACAATCATTGCAAACCGATGTGTCGATTGTGGTCAATGTTACATTGCCTGTCCTGTCTCTGCAATCGATGTGGAACAGGACGATCTGGAGATGATCTTCAAATTTCCTGTCCGGGTTATCCTGATTCCAAGTGTCCTGATTGGCCAGTTCCCAAGGAAAATATTAACATCCGACATTTACGATGCCCTTAAGGAGATCGGCTTTACACATATTTTTGAGGTTGAGACCAGTATAGACATGGTTCTTGACTCGTACAAACAATTTATGGATGAGCATAAAGAACGACCAATGATCTCCACGTTCTGCCCTGCTATTGTAAGACTCATTCAGGTAAAATACCCATCACTCGTTGGCAATCTGCTCAGAGTAAATCCCCCGATCAATATGTCGGCAGTCTACTTTATGGAGAAACTAAAAGCAAGTGGGATCCGGGAAAATGAGATCGGATTGTTTTACGCAACTCCCTGTGCAGCAAAAATAGCGGCAATTAAAAGTCCTGTCGGAGAAATTAAGTCTCCTGTTACCGGTGTCATTAACATGAATTTCCTTTATAACAGGATCCTGAAATATCTGCAGAATAAACGCACTGATACGGGAGTACATCATACCGACGATCTTACCTCCAAAGGTATTCTGTGGAGTCTTACCCGCGGCGAAGTGGTTCATGTCTCCGGACGTACCCTTGCTATTGATGGCATGAAAAATGTCAATGAATTTCTTGAGAATATTGAAAATGAGAAGTTCGACACTTTTGATTTTCTGGAACTCAGAGCCTGCGACGAGAGTTGTGCCGGAGGAATTCTTATCAGCGGGAACCGATTTCTGACTGTGGAACGATTACAAAAACGTGCCTTAAGATATAAAGACCAGGAAACTACCCAGGAGCTTAAGACCAAAAATGATTTTCAGAACATAAAAATAAATCAGTTTCTTGATAATATCGAACCAAGGCCAATGGGAAGGCTGGATGAGAACACTGCTATCGCTCTGAAGAAGATGGAACGGAAGCACCGTCTGATGTGTTTTCTTCCGGGATTAGACTGCGGAGGCTGCGGAGCTCCTGACTGTGAAACATTATCAGAAGACATCGTTCAGGGAAATGCCCTGATATCGCAATGTGTTTTCATGCAGCAACAGATGATCAGCCAAAATCTGCTAAGCCCTGATCAGGCCAGACAGATCAATGAAGATATATGGGGAGGAGATAGACTAGGTAAAGACTGCAATAAAATAGAGCTTGAAGATGAAAATAACTGATATAATAAAGGCACTGAATCTCAAAGTAATTTCAGGTCAGAATGGCCTGACAAATGAAATTAAAGGCGGTTATGTTTCAGATCTTCTCAGCGATGTGATGGGAAATGCGAAAGAGGGTGAAGTATGGATCACTCTTCAGACACATCAGAATATAATTGCTATCGCCTCACTAAAAGATCTTTCAGCAATAATTATTGTCAAAGGATCTGTTCCTGAAGCTGATACAATTGCCAAAAGTAATACCGAAAATATCCCGGTCTTAAGTACCGATCAGGACACTTTCAGTATTGCCGGCCGTTTATTTGAATTATTGAAAAAGGAATGAAAATTTTCCGGGCAGATTTGCATATTCATACTGTCCTCTCTCCATGTGGTGACCTGGACATGAGCCCGGTAAATATTGTTAATGAAGCAGCAAAGAAGGGTCTTGATATAATCGGGATTACCGATCATAACTCCACCCGTCATTGCAATCTGATATCGAGGCTGGCAGCGGAGAAAGGGATTTTTGTAATGCAGGGGGCTGAAATAACAACAAAAGAAGAGGTTCATTGCCTCGCGTTCTTTGAAAATACTGATGCACTTAATCTGTTTCAGGAGTTTCTCGATGCAAACCTTCCTGATATACTTAATAATCCGGAAAAGTTCGGATATCAGGTTCAGGTTGATGAAAATGACATTGTTATCTTCGAAGAGAAGAGACTTCTGATAAATGCCATATCAAAATCATTTGAGGAGGTGGAAGCATTTGTTCATAGTCTGAAAGGAATATTTATCCCTGCACACATCGACAGGATGAAAAACAGCATTTACAGTCAGCTCGGATTTCTTCCGGAAAACATGAAAGCCGATGCTCTCGAAATTTCAGCATTATCCACACCGGCGAAATTTGCTGCAATACATCCGGAAGTAAAAGAATTTTCATTAACAAGAAGTTCCGATGCTCATTTCCCTGATTATATTGGTAAGGTATTCACTGACTTTTCAATTGAAAAACGGTCTTTTTCCGAAATAAAGATGGCCCTGAAAGGAACTGATGGGAGAAAAATCATTACAGAATGAAAACATTATCTCTTAACATCCTGGATATCGCGCAGAACTCAATCCGTGCCAAAGCAGATGAGATCTCAATTGAGATAAAAGAATCGTTTACAAATAACCGTTACCAGATAATCATAACAGACAATGGTACCGGAATACCAGAAAACATTCTTGAAAACGTCACTGATCCTTTTGTCACTACAAGGACTAAAAGAAAGATGGGACTTGGACTTCCTCTTCTAAAATACCATGCTGAACTGGCCGGAGGAGGATTAAAAATTGATTCCAGGCCCGGAAAAGGGACAAAGGTTACTGCAGACTTTCTGTTCAATCATATCGACAGGCAACCGTTGGGAGATATTGTAGGAACAATAATAATACTTGTGGCATCAAATCCGGAAATTAATTTTATTTACCGGCATGTAACAGATAATGGAGAATATAGTTTTTCCTCGAAGGAAACGAAAGAATATCTTGAAGTTGACACTTTATATGATAATGCTTTGCTTGAGGATATAGCTGGTATGATAGGTGAGAATCTTAAAGAAATTCAGGCATCAGGTTTAACATTTAAAGAAATGCAATAGCAAAGATCTATTGCCATTTGAGAAATAAAATAAATAATTTTAACCCGCAAATCTCAATGAGAAATGCAACAAAATAAAAATTAAACTAAACAGATAAAAGCATGTCAAAAATCACGTCATTGGCGGATCTTAAAAAGAAACGCGAAGAAATTAAGACCGGGTTGGACATCAGAATTAAGGCTATGGATCCTGAAAGTGTTGTTCAGGTAAAAGTAGCGATGGCAACATGCGGTATTGCATCAGGAGCAAAAGCCGTTATGGAGTTTTTTCTGGAACAACTCGAAAGGAGAAACATTGCAGCTATTGTAACTCAGACAGGCTGCATGGGGTATTGTTATGCAGAACCTACTATTGAGGTTAAACTCCCGGGACAGGAACCTGTTGTGTTTGGCTATGTAGATCTCAAAAGAGCAGACCAGATCATTGAAAAATACATTAAGACGGGTGAACTTGTTGATGGTATCATCCCAGTGAATTACCAATCTATTGATGACAAAAAAGAATAAGGAGGAAAAATTATGTCAAAGTACAGCATGCATCTTCTTGTCTGCGGTGGCACAGGTTGCCATTCTTCAGAAAGCGATGCTATTGTCTGCAATTTAAGGGATGAACTTGAAGCAAAAGGTTTAACCGACAATGTTCAGGTTATTCTGACAGGTTGTTTCGGCTTTTGCGAAAAAGGACCTATTGTGAAAGTAATGCCCGATAATACTTTCTATGTACAGGTTAAACCAGAGGATGCACAGACAATAGTTGAAGAACACGTTATAAAAGGAAGGAAAGTAACCCGTCTTTTATACAAGGATCCTGTAAGTAAGGAACCGGTTTCTGACTCAAAACATATGGGCTTTTTCAAAAAACAGCTCAGAATAGTTCTTCGTAACTGCGGATTTATCAATCCGGAGAATATTGATGAATATATCGCACGCGATGGTTATATGGCTCTCGGAAAAGTACTTTCAGAGATGACCCCTGAAGATACCATTAAAGTGATAAAGGATTCAGGTCAGAGAGGTCGTGGTGGCGCAGGATTCCCGACAGGTCTCAAATGGGAACTGGCCCGCAAGAACCAATCCGATGAGAAATATGTGGTTTGTAATGCTGACGAAGGTGACCCCGGAGCATTCATGGATCGTTCTGTTCTTGAAGGCGACCCACACTCAGTTCTTGAAGCAATGGCAATCTGCGGATACAGCATCGGAGCGTCAAACGGACTGATATATGTGCGCGCAGAATATCCTCTTGCAATTCACAGATTGCAGGTTGCCATTAAACAGGCAAGAGAATATGGATTGCTTGGCAATAATATTATGGGCACCGGTTTTAATTTTGATATTAATCTCCGCTTTGGCGCAGGTGCATTTGTATGCGGTGAAGAGACTGCTCTCATTCATTCAATGGAGGGGCTTCGCGGTGAACCTACAGTGAAACCGCCATTCCCTGCAGAATCAGGTTTCCGTAGTAAACCTACTAATGTTAATAACGTTGAGACATTAGCCGCTATTCCTGTTATTATCCTTAAAGGAGCAAAATGGTACTCAAGTATCGGAACTGAAAAATCAAAAGGAACAAAAGTATTTGCACTGGCAGGAAAGATAAACAACGTCGGGCTTATTGAAGTTCCGATGGGTACTACGCTGAGAGAAGTGGTCTTCGAGATCGGTGGCGGTATAAGAAACGGCAAAAAATTCAAAGGTGTACAGACCGGTGGACCATCAGGAGGTTGCCTTTCAGAAAAACATCTGGATATTCCAATTGATTATGATAACCTGATTGCAGCCGGTTCAATAATGGGCTCAGGAGGTATGATCATTCTTGATGAAGATGACTGTATGGTTTCAATGGCAAAATTCTACCTCGACTTCACCGTTGAGGAATCATGCGGAAAATGTGCCCCCTGCAGAATCGGTAATAAGAGGTTAAATGAGCTTCTTGGCCAAATCTGTGAAGGTAAGGGAACTATTGAGGATCTTGACAGACTGAAAAATATGAGTAATGTTATAAAAGACACTGCTCTTTGCGGTCTTGGACAAACCTCACCAAATCCTGTGCTCTCAATGATGGAAAATTACAGAGAAGAGTTTGTGGCGCACGTAGTTGATAAAAAATGTCCTGCAGGTCATTGCCGCAGCCTGATGGAATATGTTATTAATCCTGATAATTGTGTCGGATGTACTGCATGCGCAAGAGTTTGCCCTGTTGGTGCTATTAAAGGGGAAAGAAAAGAAACTCACAAGATCGATCCTTCTATTTGCATTAAATGCGGTTCATGTAAAGAGAAATGTAAGTTTGATGCAATATTTATCAGATAATCAGAAAAACAATGGAAACAATAAAACTTACTATTGATAATAAAGAGATTGAAGTACCAAAAGGTACCACAATATACCAGGCTGCCAAAATGCTGGGAATAGATATCCCTACATTGTGCTATATGCATCTGGATGATATGAACATCGAGAACAAACCTGCAGGTTGCCGTATTTGTGTAGTTGAAGTTAACGGAAGAAAGAATCTTCCTCCCTCATGTTCGACAGATTGCCAGAACGGAATGGTAGTAAAAACTCATACCACAAGGGTATTGAATGCCCGCAGAACCGTTATGGAATTTATACTTTCCGACCATCCAAAAGATTGCCTGGTTTGTTCAAAATCAGGAAATTGCGATTTGCAGGCTATGGCTCACCGTCTGGGTATAAGAGAAATTCCCGGACAGGAATATGCAGCAGTATCCACTTACCGGAAAGACACATCACCATCAATTATAAGGGATCTCGACAAATGTATATTATGCCGTCGTTGTGAGACCATGTGTAATACTGTTCAGACTGTCGGTGCTTTATCAGCTGTAAACAGAGGATTCATGGCCACTGTAGCGCCTGCATTCGAAGAGAATCTCGAATATTCTCCCTGCACCTATTGCGGACAGTGCGTTGCTGTCTGCCCAACCGGTGCACTTACCGAAGTTAACCATATTCCTCAGGTTCTGAGAGCCCTGGCTGACCCGACAAAGACTGTTGTCGTACAAACTGCTCCTGCGGTACGAGTTGCCCTTGGAGAAGAGTTCGGAATGAAACCCGGATCAATTGTTACAGGTAAACTGGCTGCTGCATTAAGAGCTCTCGGTTTTGATTATGTTTTCGATACCGACTTTGCTGCTGACCTGACAATTATGGAGGAAGGAACAGAACTTCTTGACAGGCTGGGAAGATATCTTAAAGGAGATAAATCTGCAAGAATCCCTATACTTACATCATGCTGCCCGGGTTGGGTAAATTTCTTTGAATATTATTTCCCCGATCTGAAAGATGTACCTTCAACAGCAAAATCACCACAGCAGATGTTCGGAGCAATTGCCAAATCATACTTTGCCGACAAGATCGGAGTAAACCGTAAGGATATGGTTGTTGTTTCAATAATGCCATGTCTTGCAAAAAAATATGAATGCCAGAGAGACGAATTCTCAGTTGACAATAATCCTGATGTTGATTATTCAATATCTACCAGGGAATTGGCAGCATTCATCAAACAGGCAAATATCGACGTCAATTCACTTGATGATGAAGATTTTGACAATCCGCTTGGAGAATCAACCGGTGCCGCCGTAATATTTGGCACTACCGGTGGTGTTATCGAAGCAGCCTGCCGTACAGCTTACGAAATTTATACAGGTAAAAAACTTGCTAAAATTGATTTTACCGAGTTGAGAGGCATGGAAGGTGTTCGTTCTGCGACAATTGATTTCAATGGGCTTCCTTTGAATATCGGAATTGCACACGGTCTTGGTAATGCACGTAAGCTTCTTGATGATGTCAGAGCCGGAAAATCACAGTTCCATGCAATTGAAGTTATGGCCTGCCCCGGAGGGTGTGTGGGTGGAGGCGGACAACCATTGCATCATGGCGATTCCGAAGTGCTTAAAGCCAGAGCTGCAGCACTATATACTGAAGACAAAAATAAGCCGCTCAGAAAATCTCACGAGAATCCGTTCATAATAAAGCTTTATGAAGAGTTCCTTGGCAAACCTAACAGCGAAAAGGCACATCATCTTCTTCATACTCATTACTTTGACAGGAAGGAAAAGATCATAATTAAACATTAATACTTTAACATTGGTCAATAATAATTTAACGGATATGTCTCATATAAAAATAGAATTAAGAAAAGAAGATGTGGATTTTATAAAAGGAGTATGTTCTTCTTTCAATAATGATCCACAGGAGCTTATAAATGTTCTGCACACTACTCAGGAACATTTTGGATATCTTCCTGCAGAGATTCAGGAAGTTGTTGCTGAAAACATGAACGTACCTGTAGCCAAGGTATATGGAGTGGTATCTTTCTACTCTTTCTTTACCATGACTCCAAAAGGCAAGTATCCTATTAGCGTATGTCTCGGGACAGCATGCTATGTCAGGGGTGCTGAAAATGTTCTTGCGGAGTTCAAGAAAGAACTTGGAATTCAGGTAGGCGAAGCAACTAAAGACAACAAGTTCTCATTATCCACACTCAGATGTGTTGGTGCCTGCGGTCTTGCTCCGGTTGTTTTGGTAGGTGGAAAAACCTATGGCAGGATTGCTCCTGACGATGTCAAAAATATTCTGAAAGAATATGAATAAGAGGTTTTAAAATTTGTAACAGGTAAATATGGAAACCGGGATTAGCTTAGTCCCGGTTTCTTTTTTCCCTTCCATGCTTATGCACAATATCTTCAGGCCTGACATGCTGGCCTTTATTATACCAAAAAAAGAAATCCTTCTGTCGTCTCTTATCTTCAATATTTCTTGCCACAAAAACCTTCTTCCCTGTATATGGATTAAAACCGGTGTAATACATCAGGGTTGAAAGAGTCATCGGTGTGGGAGTAAAATCCTGTACCTGTTCAGGTTTTATGCCCAGACTTTTCACCTCGCCGGCCAGCTCTTTCATGTCAGAATCCTGACATCCGGGATGTGATGAAATGAAATACGGGATGATTTCATACTTAAGATCATGTTTTGTTTTTATGTTATCGAACCGTTTCTTAAGCTTCTTAAAAAGATCAAAGGGGGGCTTACGCATATTGAATAAAACACCCGGGGAGGTATGCTCCGGAGCGACTTTCAATCTTCCTGAGACATGATTCACAATAAGCTCATCAAGATATTCGTTTTCAATTCTCCCGGCACTTTTATTCCATTCGGGGAATAACAAATCGTAACGAACTCCGCTACCGATAAATGATTTTTTTATTCCCTCCATACTGTCTACTTTCCTATATAAATCCAAAAGAGATTTATGGCTGGCATTCAGGTTTTTGCAGACAGCAGGCCAGATACACGAAGGTTTCGGACAAGTCTTGCACAGTTTCTGATCCTTTCCTTTCATCCTGTACATATTGGCAGATGGCCCGCCAAGATCTGACAGATAACCCTTAAAATCAGGCAATTCGGAAATTTTCTTTACTTCATTCAGTATTGATTTTTCTGACCTGCTTATTATCTGTTTGCCCTGATGTGCAGCTATTGCGCAAAAACTGCATCCGCCAAAACATCCACGATGAATGTTAACGGAATATTTTATCATTTCGTAAGCAGGAATATCTTCCTTCTTATTATACTTTGGATGTGGCATGAACATGTATGGAAGATCGAATGTGCGATCAGCTTCATCTTCGTCCATGGGAGGGAAAGGTGGATTGACTATTATTTTTGAATCACCCATCTGCTCATTCAGCCTGGCTGATTCAATTTTATTCGATTCTTTCTCAAACTTCACAAAATTTTCAGCAAACAGGTTTTTATCCTTTACACATTGTTCAAATGAATTAAGTGTGATGTCTTTCCATTGTTTCTGAATGGGTAAGCGGTCGCCCTTTTGTGTAATGATTGCAGTCTGCTGAATCGTTTTAAGCGACGAGAAAGGTACTCCTTTCTCTAACAGTCTTAACAGCTCCCGCAAAGGTTGTTCACCCATTCCGTATATCAGCATATCAGCTCCGCTGCTCATAAGGATGGAAGGTTCCAGTTTGTCCTTCCAGTAATCATAATGCGTAAGCCGGCGCATGGAAGCTTCGATTCCTCCCAGAACCACAGGAACATCCGGAAACAGCTCCCTGAGAATTTTTGTATAGACAATTGTGGGATAATCCGGGCGGAAACCTGCTTTGCCTCCTGGGGTGTATGCATCATCAGATCGCAGGCGACGGGCAGCAGTATAATGGTTGACCATTGAATCCATATTGCCGGCAGTAACACCAAAAAAATATTTTGGCTTACCCAGTTTACGGAAATCCCGTAGATCGTCTTTCCAGTTTGGCTGAGGGACAATTGCAACATGGAATCCTTCAGCTTCAATAACCCTTCCGATAACTGCCGGACCGAATGACGGATGATCGACATAAGCATCACCACTGAAGATGATTACATCAATTTCGTCCCAACCGAGTATTTCAACCTCTTTCTTAGTTGTAGGAAGCCATTGTTTATTAAATATCGGTTTAGTTTTCACCTTTCTAAGTTACTTTAAAATAACTATCCTGCTTATCTTTGCAATATTAATCAATCGCATTTAAATAAGCCGGATATGAGAATCAAATACTGTCCACTTTTAAAATACTCTTCAGGAATAACCATTTCTAACAACTTTCTTTTTCTTTTTCTTTTTCTCTTTCTATTTCTATCCCTTATATCTTCTTACGCTCCGGCACAGGAAATTACGAAAAGACCAAGTGTCGGTCTTGTTCTTAGCGGAGGAGGAGCCCATGGGCTGGCGCATCTCGGGGTAATTGAGGTAATGGAGGAAGCCGGATTAAGGCCTGACTATATTACCGGGGTAAGTATGGGCAGTATTATAGGTGGATTTTATTCTGTAGGATACACAGCCGACAGTTTGCATAAGCTGCTGAATACAATCAACTGGCAACTCCTCCTCGCTAATAACATCTCTGAGAACAAGGTGATTTTTCTTGAAAAAAGACATGTAAATAATAGCATTCTTGCATTACCCCTTACACCAAAAAAGGTAGTACTGCCTTCAGGTCTTATAAACGGGCAACAGATTGAAAATGCGCTAAGTTATTATCTGTGGCCTGCAGCAGGTATAAATGATTTCTCAAAGCTTCCTATCCCTTTTATGTGTTTAGGAACCGATATCATAACCTATAGAAAAGTTGATCTGAAAACCGGTTACCTGCCTGATGCTATAAGGGCCAGTTTTTCAGTTCCTTCCGTATTTACTCCTCTTAAGATCGATACTCTTCTTCTGGTTGATGGAGGATTGATAAGAAACTTTGCAGCAAGTGAGGCCAAAGAAATGGGAGCTGAAATTATTATAGGATCATATGTCGGATACGAAGGTTATAAGGAAGATGAGCTGCAATCTGTTTCAGGAATACTGAAGCAGATTGCAATGTACAGAAGCCTTGAAGATTTTAATAAAGAAAAGGATCTGGTCAATGTGCTTATCAAACCTGATGTTAAGGGATTATCAGTAATGGAATTTGAGAATGTTGACTCCCTGGTCAGAAGAGGATATGAAGCAGCCCTACCTTATAAAGACTACTTTAAAAAACTTGCAGATTCCCTTAACAAACTGGGCCCGCAAGAACCAGTTAAGAACATTCTTGATAAGGAATCTTATACGTTTGATAAAATTGAAATTAACGGTAATAAAAACTTTCCGGATTATCAGGTTCGGGGTGTACTTGATATTATACCGGGAGAAGAAATTAACCGGAATATGATTACAGACAAAATAGAACTTTTATATGGGAAAGAATGGTTTGATAAAGTGAAATACAAGATTGTCCCCCATAATGATTCCCTTACCCTTGTTATTGACTGTATCGAAAAACCTCAGGCAATGCTATATGGTTCAGTATATTACGACAACTCACTCAATGTTGGAATTAACGCCGGGATATCTGTCAAAAACCTACTGACTCAAAGATCTGTAATCGATATAAATTCATTTATAAGTAAATATTACAAGGTAGAGCTTAATTATCTTCAGTTCATTGATCAAAATCAGAAAATCGGATTATCAGCAAATTTCTATTCTGATAATACGCCTGTACCCATGCTGGAATTAAGAGGTGTAAAAGGCAATGTAACCAGCAACAATTTCATACCGGGGCTATCAGTAAGTCAAAGATTGGGACTCAACCAGATGATGAGCATTACATCAAATTATGAGCACCTCCATCTCAATCTTAAATATGTTTCAAATTCTCAGATAAAAAACCTCTCATACAACTATATTTCTTTAATCTATGACTATCAGTTAAATACTATTGATAAGAAATATTTCCCAAACAGAGGTACAATTTTAAATGTTTCTGCAGGTACATCAAAACTTCTTTCGGCAGGGATAAACACCAATTTTTCCGAGGTAATATACAAAAGGAATAATCCCGGGGAATTTTCTTTTAACAGATTTTTTACTCTCCAGGGAAATGTCAGACATTACTTTTCTCCTACCGAAAAACTTACTTTTACAACAGGGGCAAATGCATTATGGATCACTGATTCCGATTCAATCTCGGCACAAAACAATTTTTTTATTCTCGGAGGTATTGAATCGCTTAGCAAAAGATCAATCCCAATGGTTGGATTTCATGCAAATGAAATTGCTGTAAAAAAATTAGCCGGATTCCAGACAGAGGTAGATCTGGAAATGGCAAAAAATCTGCATGTTAATCTGATGGTCAACATTTTTGCTGCACAGGAGGTTAATCGGGATGAAGGATTTTCATATCTTACTGGTTTTGGTGTCGGAGTTGGATACATGTCAATAATCGGACCTCTGAAAATCGGTATAATGCAGGGAAACTATGATCGTGAAAGCTACTTCAACAAATTAAAAGGCTATATAAGTTTTGGATACAACTTCTAAATGCATAGATAAAAGTAAAACTTCTTAATTCTTTCCACTGCAGGATTTGATTTTTAAAGGCACAGATAACAGAAGACAAGGGACACATGGAATAAGAAAAGAAAGTAATCGGTAATCGGTAATCAGTGAACCGGAAGCCGGGCTCCTTATTTAAAACGGTCTGATTATTGTATTTATGATTATCAGAAAATGAAATGATTTTTTATCATATATCATTTCATCCGTATATAATTTATTTTAAAGGTTGGCTGGAACCGCACATGATTGAAAATTATTTTTATACGTGTTTGTGATTGCGTTCAATCATGTGGGTTTCATAATAAATGAGAAGATGGATTCAGCAAAGATAATACAGCAACATAAACGCCTCTGCAACCTGGTGTCAGAGAAGAAAATAAAGCAAAGCCTTGATATCCTTGCAGATATGATTACATCATCATCATCAGGTGATCTACGTGATGAGTATGAGAATATTGTGATGACCTATAGGAATATGCTCACTTATACCATTGAAGGAATAGAAGATCCTGAACGTAACAAGATTTATCTGAAGCTGGCACAGTCAATTCTTGGTCTTTCCGACCGTATAAGACAGGACATATTGTCACATTATTCAGGATGGAATACCTACTGGGTAAAACAGCAAACTGAAAAAGAGATGAAGATGAGCGGGAAAACAATTGTTGAAACCGTTGATGACCTTATGTTTAAATCGGAACTTGATGAATGGCTGAAATTAAGTAACGAGATAAATCCCGATCCTGAATCTGAAATTTCAAGAAAGCATAAACATCTGATTAAAAATATTTTCAACCATCTCTGGCTGACCGATTATTATGGCGAAGCAGAAAACAGCCTGATTGACATTATTCTGAATTCCGGGAAATTCAGATGGTATGAAGCCAGCATTTTTACTTCCGCTATTACTTTGAGCTCATTCAGGACATGGCAATCAGCAAAACTTCTTCATCTTATAACAATATACAATCTGGGCCAGAAACAGGTCAGGGAGAGAGCCCTTTCAGGATTGATCCTCAATCTGCATTATTATAACGACAGAATCTTATTATATCCGGAAGTTACCGAAGTGATCCATAAAATGAGTCATGACAGTAAATTCAGGGAACAGTGCATGATTATCGTTTTGCAGATAATCAGGTCGCGTGAAACAGAAAAACTGGGAAAGAAACTTCATGATGAGATATTGCCTCAGGTTGCAAAACTAAAACCAAGGATCGAAGAAAAACTTGATCTGGACAATATTCTTCCAAGTGAGAAAAATGAAGAGAAAAATCCCAACTGGTCACAGGTTTTCAATGACTCAGAAGAGATATTTAAGACAATGGAAGAGCTGACAAAACTCCAGATGGAAGGAGCTGATGTTTATATGACAGCGTTCGCCAACATGAAGCATTTTGACTTTTTCAAGGATTTCCAGAACTGGTTTATTCCATTTTATCCTGATCATGAGACCGTTAATGAGATTTACAGGGATGAGATTCTTGGTCCGGGAACCAATGAGCTTGCAGAAGCATTGTACAAGACTCCTTTCATATGCAATTCCGATAAATACTCTTTGCTTTTAAATCTCAAGTATCTTCCTTCAGCTCAAAAGAGTATGATGCTGAAAGTTTTTCGTATGGAACTTGATGGTCTTCAGGAAATAAATGATGAAAATTCTGATACTGATCCGTACCGGAGTTTCAGGACAATTGTCACACAGTATCTTCAGGATATTTACAGGTTCTTTAAATTATCTCCTTACAAGAAAGAATTTGAGGATCTTTTTGCCGGCAAACTTGATATTTATAATTCGGAGTTTTTCAGAATGACCTGTAACGCCTCAGAGGCAGAAGCCGGGCTTGCAGATTACTTTTTTAGCAAAGATTTTTACAGTGATGCACTTTCTCTTTTCCTTAAACAGGTAAATGACAGACCGTCAGATGCCCAGTTATATGAAAAAATCGGATATTGTTACCAAAAGAGTGCTGTTTATGAAGATGCTCTCAGATATTACAGAAGAGCAGAGCTGATCGACAGAAAACCATGGACATTAAAAAAAATCGGATTATGCCTGCGAAGACTGGGCAGAAATGAGGAGGCACTTGAATATTACCTTCAGGCATGCGACATGGAACCTGAAAATATCCATACTGTTATCATGACTGCGCTTTGCTACCTCGATTTAAAGAATTATGAACAGGCGCTGAAATATTACTTCAGGGTTGAATATAATGAACCTGATAACCTGAAAATTTTAAGGCCTATAGCATATTGTTATTTCGTACTTGGAAGATTTGATGATTCTGAAAAATATTATGACCGTTTATCGGCAGGAAAATTAAATGCACATGATATGATAAACAAGGGCCATCTGGCTCTATGTAAGGGGAACAAGAAAGAAGCAGTAGATCTGTATCGTCAGAGTATAATCAGCGGTGAATTATCCGAAGAGCAGTTCATGGCTATCTTTGCAGAAGATAAAGGTATATTGGTCTCTCTTGGAGTCAACCCTGATGATCTGCCGATTCTTCTTGATTATCTGTTGTTTTCCATTGGGTAAGGCTTCATTGCAGTATCGTGCTCATCGTGCGGAGGGGGCGGCATTGGCGGGCCATCCGGGGATGGTCTTCTTCCACCCCAATCATGTCTCCTTAAATTATTGACATCAAGAGTATCATTTTCACGATTCTTCCGGTATTGTTTTATCATTTCCTCACGTCGTTCATCCATCTCTTTCAATCGTGCCCGTTGTTCTTTTGTCAGGCAGGTATCAATTTCCTTTCTGAATTCTTTTATACTTAAGTCAAGTTCCTTTCGAAAGTTCTTTTGCAGTTCTCCGTTTATTCTGGCATATTTATCAAGGACAAGGTCAATTTTTGCTTTTTGTTGCTCGTCAGGATTTATTGCATGGTAAATACCTTCTCTGAATCGTTCTTCTGAAAAAAATACCCGTACAGGTTTTAGTTTATGGTATCTGATCTGTGCGGAGGTAAGCATTCCCAGGACAAATCCAATTATAAGTGTTACTATGGCAAGTATTATCGGTTTTGTTTTCATTTTATTCTTTTTATTATATAAAGTTTTGCAATGCTTTCATGTACGGGATAAAGGGTTTAGAGATATTTGTCTCATTCAGAACATTCAAGTTTTAAATTAATTTCCCGTCAGCAGGCATACGATACTCTCATCATAACTATCGCTCAATCCGAGAAATGAGTTGAATGAGATAGAACCTTCCATCATAAAAATTGAAATAAGCAGAATGACAATTGCAGCTACGCCTGTGAATGCAATGCGATAGAATGCAAAATTCATTGATTTCAGAAACTCCACTTTGCTGTTTACAGCCAATCCGAGGGAAAACAATCTGTCAAGGACCCTATCATTAAAACTATTGCTAAAATCGTAAGAGACACCCGCCTCTTCCAATTTTCCGGATGCTTCCAATGGATTGGTTTTGATATCCAACGAATTGATTATTAATTTTTTAACCTCAGCAGGTTTCATGACATTATTTTTTTTTCAATATATTTTTTAATTGCTCCTGTGCTCTTGATAACCTTGAAAGAACCGTACCCAGAGGCAGATCAAGTATTTCTGCAGTCTCCTTTGTGGAATAACCTTCAAGCATTCTCATTATTACTATTATCCGAAACTTGGGATCCAATGCCATCAATGCCTTATTTACTATTTCCGATGCCTCTTTTCTTTCTTCGTAGTCATAATCCGCAATTTCCAATTCATACATTTCGTTATTTTCCTTTTGTGCAAACATAGAGAAGAATCTTTTTTTTCGTTTTAGCTCATTAAGTGTCAGGTTTATCGCAATTCGCTGAATATAAGTCGACAGTTTAGCTTCTCCCCTGAATTCTGATAAAGAATAATAAAGTTTTATAAATACCTCCTGCCCTATATCTTCCGCATATGCAGAATCGCCCAACATACCTTTGACTGTACGAGCAATCATCTTCTGATACCTCCTTATTATTTCTCCAAAGGCTTTCCTGTCGCCGTCCAGAGATGCCTTTATCAGTTCATCTTCACTGATTTCATCGTACGGTCTTGCAGTCATACTCTTACATATAGACAACTGATAATATGCTTATATTCCCTTTTCTGATACAAAAGTTCCCGGAGATCAGTTCGATGGAAAATTTCTTAAGACTTAATTCTGAGGAAGAAGATTATTCTCTTCGATCAATTTGATTTCATAGTCTTTTGTATATCTGACAAGAAAAAGTTTCTGGTTTTCAAATCCGTCACCTGAGTTTTTCCTTTTAAAATCAAATTGACTCTCAAGAAGATCCGGATAATGAATTTCCGGATGCTCAACAAAATTCTTACCGTGTATGGCGATTCCGCTTACAAAATAGTATGCAATATCGTATCCCTGCCAGGCATAACTCTTTTCAGGAGGTTCAGTTAAAAATTTTTGCCTGAAAGTGGAATTAAACCGCTTCACATTCTCCTTATTATAATCGATCCAATATGGAGAATAAACCATTACATTAAGATCGAAAAAGTATTTCGGATCAAGATTTTCAACATCAATCATCTCAGGATATCCAAAGACTTTTACATCGAACTTTCTGGAAAGATTATGAACTTCCATTATTGTCTGACTTATTACAGGAGCATCTTCAGAAGCAACAATAACAACATTTCCGGAATTTTCTGAAAGAGAATTGCTCAACCGGTTTATTGAACCAGAATCAAACATCGATCTGCTGTTAAATATTAATTCTTTAACCCTGATCTCGTCATTTTGGATCTTATAGCTCAACTCGTTAATTATCTGTTTTTTGAACCTTTGTATATAAGGATCAGTTCCTGTAGTATCAGAATGAATGAACACAAAATTATTATTGTAGTTTTTGCTTACCTTCTTGGCAAGTGCTTCCTGTGTAACTTCGGGGGAAGAAATTGACATAAAAAGAGTAGGGTTGCCTGATAAGGCGGAATTATTAATGAGTGGAACCGGTGATACTACCGGAATGTTCAAATTTCTGGCATAAGAAGCTACTATAGTAAGATTACGGGAGTAAACAGGACCGATTATAAGATCCATTTTTGCAAGCTTCCCAGATTTTACAAGCCTGGTTATTTCAACCGTATCGCTTTTAATATCATATGGATAAATATTAATATCCAATCCTAATGAACGAAGTGTATCTGCGGCAATCAATATTCCTTCATACATCTCCACAAAGTCAAGGCTCCGGGGATATATCCAGTCATCTCCTCTTAAAATTTCATTTTGAACACTTTTACCTTGTGCTGAATTTGATGTTTCAATTTCGCTTCGTGAGGAATTTTCCTCAAGATAAAATGGTAACAGAACAGCAACATTTAATGATCCCGTCAAATCCCTAACTTCTGAAAAGCCAACCGGCCGTTCCTGTTCAATCAGGGGTTTTTCAGAAATTGTCGCAACAGTATCGGGATTGATAACTTCTGCCTGCTGCACTTCTATGTCCTTCACCGGGATCCTTATGAAATCGCCAACCTGCGGAAACCGTAAATTTTTGTTTTCCTTTTTTAATTCTCTGACGGATAGTCCATATTTTTCAGCAATTGAAGAAAAGGATTCACCCTGAAGGACTTTATGATAAGAGATCTTTTTATTTTGATCCTCACGATTAGAAATCTTTTTGTTTTGATCTTCAGATTTTTGTTTGCTGCTCGTAAATTCTCTGCGGGGGATTGCTATCTCAGTGCCTATTGACAGTTTATTAATGTCAATCCCCGTGTTACTCCTGATTATTTCATTTTCAGACACACCATACGATTTGGAAAGGGAATATATGGTTTCCCCCTGCGCCATTGTATGATATATGTATTTGCTTTCGTCGTGCTGCTTTGTAACAGGAGAAGGTTCAGCAGGTTTTACCTCCATGACCTTTGCAACAGAAATTCTGAGTGCCTGCCCTTCTTTAGTCCCACTAACCACAGCAGGGTTTTCTTTCGCTAATTCCTCAACCGTAATGCCGTATGCTTTTGAAATTGAGTAAGCTGTCTCACCTTTTTTAACCTGGTGAATATAATATTGAATACCGGAAATAATTACTTTGTCTTTTGATCTCTCAACAACAACCTGGGAACATGCAATATCATGAAACAGCAATAAAACTGAAAGTATCAGCAGAGTTTTTATAAAGTTAATTATTTTCATTCTTAATTATTTTAATGACTTCATTATTTACAGTGACTTAAGGAACGTCCTGCAGTTTTTTTCAATCCTCTCGGGAACGTTACTTATATCTGCTTTGAAAAACTTTTCCCCGGTTATCTTTTCATAAAGTTCAATATACCTTTCCGACACTTCATTAACAAATGCATCGGTCATTTCAGGTATCTTCTGCCCCTCTTTCCCCTGGAATCCGTTAGCCATGAGCCATTCTCTCACAAATTCTTTTGACAATTGCTTCTGCTGAAGTCCCTTATCGAATCGTTCCTGATATCCATCAGCATAAAAATAGCGTGATGAGTCAGGGGTGTTTATTTCATCAATAAGATAAATTTTCCCATCTTTTTTACCAAATTCATATTTTGTATCAACAAGAATCAAGCCATGGTCTTTGGCTATCTGAGAACCCCTCATAAAAATTCCCATAGCATATTCCTCTATCATGGTGTATTCCTTCTCAGGAATAAGTCCGCGGCTTATTATTTCAGAACGTGATATATCCTCATCATGTCTTCCTTGCTCAGCTTTTGTGGTGGGTGTGATTATAGGCTTTTCAAATTGCTGATGCTCTTTCATACCATCAGGTATTTTAATCCCACATATCTCCCTGGCACCTGCTTTGTATGCCCGCCACGAGCTACCTGTCAGATAAGCTCTTACAATCATTTCAACAGGATATGGTTCACATTTGTGTCCAAATGTCACTGTCGGATCGGGTGTTGCAATTTTCCAATTTGGGACAATATCGCTGGTCGCATCAAGAAATTTTGCTGCAATCTGATTAAGCACCTGTCCTTTATAAGGTATTCCTTTGGGAAGCACGACATCAAAGGCTGAAATCCTGTCTGAGACGATCATCAGCAGATATTTGTCGTTAATGTTGTATACATCCCTCACTTTTCCTTTGTAAATACTCTTCTGTCCAGGGAAATTGTAATTCGAACTTAAAATTGTTTTGACCATAACTCTCTAATAATTAAAAATATATTTGCTTTAATCTGTGGCTGTCTGTTTATTCTCCGGACCTTTCTGAGGATTCTCTTCATTCTCATAAGCCCGTACAATCCTCTTGACCAGTTTATGACGCACAATATCTCTTTCATCGAATTTTATTATTGAGATACCTTCGATATCGTTCAATATACGCATTGCCTGAAGTAAACCTGATTCGCTTTTCCTTGGAAGATCAATCTGGGTTGTGTCGCCAGTCATTATGAACTTGGAGTTTACCCCCATCCTTGTCAGGAACATTTTCAGCTGGTTCATAGTTGCATTCTGAGCTTCATCAAGGATCACGACTGCATTTTCGAGAGTTCTTCCTCTCATAAATCCAATCGGTACAATTTCAACTGTCCCGTCTTCAAGCCATGTCTCCAGCTTTTTGAAAGGTAACATATCATGAAGGGCATCATATAGGGGTTGGAGATACGGATCAAGTTTTTCTTTCATATCTCCCGGAAGAAAACCTAACCGTTCTCCGGCCTCAACTGCAGGACGCGTAAGAATAATTTTTTTTACTTCTTTTTCCTTTAATGATTTTACTGCCAATGCAATAGACGTATATGTTTTTCCTGTTCCTGCCGGTCCTTCAGCTATTATCAGATCATTTGTTTTATAATTATTTACCAGAAGCAACTGGTTAACAGTACGAGCTCTTACCGGTTTTCCGCTGGTTCCAAAAACGATAGTCTGCTCAAATTCCCCTTTTGATGCCGATTTCATATGTTCAGCATCAAAAAAATATTTCTCTATATCCTGCTCATCCAGCCGGTGATACTTATGGTAATATTCTATAAGTCCATTGAATTTCTCTGCAAAAACAGTAATCTCTGATTCCTCTCCCATACATTTAACCTCATTACCACGGGCCATGATTTTAATTTTTGGAAAGAAACTACGGATTTTATCAAGCAACGAATTGTTTGTGCCGAAAAAGACAACAGGATCAATATCCTCAAGAATAATTACTATCTCTGTCATTAAAACTCACAAGAATTTATGAACTGATTTATCATATGCTAAATATTATTTGAACAATAGCAACCAGTTTAAAAAAATATCATATTGAAAAGTACAAAGTAAGGTTATTTTTCATTAGAAGATTATCTTTGTTACAAGTTTTTTCATATGCCTGTAATTACATTAACAACCGAATGGAAGCCCGGTGATATCTATAATGGAATCATAAAAGGGAAACTTTGCAGTATGTGTCCGGAAGCCGTCATAATTGATAATGCCGGCAATATTGATCCGTTTGATATAGGGCAGGCCTCTTTCATTATAAGAAATACATATGAAAATTATCCTAAAGGTTCGGTTCATATAATATGCGTCCACTCTGAAGCTGGCTGCGATCAGGATCATCTTATCGTCAGGGCAAAAGATCATTTTTTCGTTGGAACCGATAATGGGATTTTCAACCTTATACTCAATTCAGAACCCGATGAGATCATAAAAATTGATCAGGATGGATCTACAGATGAGCTGGATATCTTTGCTAAAGCCACTTCTGATATTTTATCAGGTAAAAAACTTTCGGATATTGGAAAGTCAGTAAATACACTTCGTGAAAAAATTCCTCTAAGAGCAACTATCGACAAAGATGTAATAATAGGTAGCATCATTTTTATCGATTCGTACGGGAACGCTATGTCGAATGTCACTAAGGATGTGTTTAACAGGGTATTTGAAAACCGCGATTACAGAATACTTATTCAAAGCAATAAAAATTTCACAAGACAGATTTCATTGAAATATAGTGATGTCCCTGTTGGGGAGATGCTTGCCAGGTTTAACCAGTTTGACCTTCTTGAGATTTCAATTAATGGCGCCGACATTTCCGAACTGTTAAGCCTCTCAATAGGTTCTGTTGTGCGTATCGATTTAGCCAGCAAGGGCACATCTTCGAACCATTTATTCTAAAAACAGTTATTCATGAATGATAAAAACACAAGTCTTGAGGAGTTTAGCAGACTTCTCAGCATAATGGATGAGCTCAGGGAAAAGTGTCCATGGGATAAAAAACAGACAAATGAGAGTCTTCGTAAACTTACGATCGAAGAAACATACGAATTAGCCGAAGCAGTTCTCACAGGCGACGATGAAGGAATAAGGAATGAGCTGGGCGACCTCCTTATGCATATAGTTTTCTATTCAAAAATAGGTTCTGAGAAAGGGGCCTTCACCATAGCCGATGTTTTGAAAGGGATTAATTCAAAACTCACTTACAGACATCCGCATGTATTTGGTGACGTAACTGTAACCGGGGCTTCAGAAGTTGAAGAAAACTGGGAAAAGCTCAAGATAAAAGAGGATAATGGCTACAAACCTGTATTATCCGGGGTACCTGCTTCATTGCCTGCAATTATTAAAGCAAACAGGATCCAGGAAAAAGTAAGGGGAGTCGGGTTTGACTGGGAAAAACGTGAACAAGTATGGGACAAAGTATTGGAGGAGATTACAGAACTTCAAAGAGAAATAGAAAACAGGGATAAAAATGCTATTGAATCAGAACTTGGTGATGTCCTTTTTTCAATTATTAATGCATCGCGTTTGTATGGCATCGATCCTGAAGCAGCCCTTGAAAAAACCAACAGAAAATTCATTAAACGATTCAATTATCTTGAGAAGGAGACACTAAAAAAAGGTATCTCACTACATAATATGAGTCTCGATGAGATGAATGTAATATGGGAAGAGGCTAAAAAAGAAGATTAATCCAGTTTGCAACTCTGTGACCTCAATGGCACGGATTTTAAATCCGCACCAGCTTTATACGAGGGATTTTGGGAGAATTGACAAATAAAGACAGGAAAAAGTAAATCAGGCAAACCTGTAACTCAGAAGCTGGTAGATAATTTTTGCAGCGACGAAATCTGGTGCCTTATTTGCTGCTGTCGGGCAGAGTTCAACAACATCAAAACCGACAACGTTCCTGTTTTTGATTACTTCTCTCATAAAATGGAGAAGTTCAAAATACTCAGGTCCACCCGGTTCCGGGGTTCCTGTTGACGGTATTAAAGATGGGTCAAAAACATCAAGGTCGATTGTTATATATACATTCTCAGTAAGAGTATCCAGCGCTCTTTCATAAAGGCTCTTGTCATAATACAATTCGTGAGAATAAAACATCCTGGTCCTGTCAAGGCCGGATACTTCCCCTTCAGACATACTTCTGATACCAACCTGGACAATCGGAGCCATCTCACGTGCCCTTGCCATAACACAGGCATGATTAAATGGAGAGCCTTCATATTCCTGTCTGAGATCAGCATGAGCATCGAGCTGAAGCACAGTCAGATTATTAAAACGTTCCGAAAACGCTTTAAAGGCTCCAATAGATACCGTATGATTTCCGCCTATGATCACCGGAAATTTATTCTCTGACAGAAGCGATAATACCTTATTATATACTGCATTGACAAGCTTTTCAGGGGTCTCTTTTTCGATGATCGGTTCAATTGTATTGATACCTTTCAGATGAGCTTCCGACTCAGTTTCAACATCGTAGAATTCAAGGTTAACAGAGGCTTGCAAAATGGCTTCAGGACCCTTATCGGCCCCTTTCATCCATGTACTTGTAGCGTCGTAAGGAACAGGGACAATGATTATTTCTGACTCAGAATAATCATAAACCACCTCATTACCCCCAAAATTCATGAGAAAAAAACAATTAACTTCATTTTATTTATCCTTTGCTTTTGCAGAGCTTTTAAGTTTCTGTTTTTCTTTAGCAGCAACGGCTTCTGTTTTTGCTCCAGCTACATCTTCAGTTTCAGCCTCAGTTGTTTCAGGCTCGTCTTTAATCAGAAGGTTAAGCCTTTGAAGAGTATTGTACCATAGGATAACCTTTTTGATATCAGAAGTATAAACCTTCTCCTTATTGTACTCGGAAAGTATTGTTTCAAAATAGGATTTAAGTTCATCAGAGGAGAGTTTTGAATCGATAGAGGGTCCACCATTCTCCTTCTCATAAATCAGATCAAATACTTTTCCCAGCGGTTTATCCTCATTATAAGTAAATATGGCTATATCTTCGAGCGAACTCACTTTTGCTGAGCCATATACACTACTTCTTTTTTTTGTTTCAAGGTGTTCAACGATTATTGCATTTTTTCCCTGGGCAATAAATCTGAAAAGCCCCGGTTCACCTGAAATTGCCAGAATATCTTTTAAGTTCATCTTTTTTATTTTTCTGCAAAATTAATCCTTGTATTGTATTGTCGATCTTATTATTGATTTTTTTTGAAAATTTATTATATCACACAATGTTTCTTTCTTTCTTTATCTTCTCGTAAGCTTCGTTGACCTTCTTAAATTTTTCCTCAGCTGTCTTCCTGATGTCTTCGCCAAGATGACTCACCTTATCAGGATGGTACTTCATGGCCATTCTCCTGTAGGCTTTCTTCACCTCATCATTTGAACATGATGGATCTATTTCAAGGATTTTATATGAGGAATCGGTTTCGGGTATAAACATATTTTTTATTGACAGGAAATCGCTTGAAGCAATTCCCATAGCACCGGATATCTTCTCAAGAAGTGAAATTTCAGCAGGTTGAATTATGCCATCAGCGACTGAAACATTGAATAACAGGTGCAGTAATTGAAGCCGTGATGAATAATCCATGTTCTGGTTTATCTGCAGACAGATATCCCTGACAAGGATCTCCTGTTTAAGAATGTCCTTCAGCATCAGCAGCGCCTGTTTTGCAGATTCTTTGCCAAATTGCCTGACAAAGAACTGTTTCACATAATCAAGTTCCGATTTTACTACTTTGCCATCAGCTTTCATAACTGCTGCCAGCAGGACTATCAGACTAACCCCAAAATCACCCTGAGTTGTTCTGACTGTTTTGGATGTATATGTAATAGCGGGTTGTTCTGTATTGCTATCTATCATTGATCCTACAAGGAAGCCCAACAGTCCTCCTATAGGGCCACCCAATGCCCAGCCAAGTCCGCCGACCAGCCATTTTCCAAAAATCCCCATTACCGTGTACCTGTTTTTATATAAGTTAATATGTCCTCATGAATTTTCAGGATAGCCGGGATGATCATATCTGTTTCAGAATTATGAATAACATAATCTGATAATTTTATTCTGGATTCATCATCCATCTGATTCCGCATCCTATCCAGTACCTGTTCTCTTGTGAGGTTATTCCTGCTGATAACTCTTTCCATTCTTTCCTCAACCGGGGCGACTACGGTAGCTATCCTGTCGACAAACTTTGAAGCGCCACTTTCAAAAAGGATGGCAGCTTCCATTATAACATACGGAGCAGGTTGCTCCAATTCCCATCTTCTGAAATTTTCGAAAACAATAGGGTGTACAAGAGAATTAACCTTCTGAAGAAGGGTATTGTCATTAAAAATAATTGCGGCCAACTCCTTTCTGTCAAGATTTCCATCTGTATACAGGTTTCTTCCCGTAATTGAATTTAAACGTCTGATAATGCTCTTGTCGTTATTCATTATTTCTTTCGCTTCCTGGTCAGCTGAAAAAACCGGTATTCCCAGAATGCTGAAAACCTTGCATACACAGGTTTTGCCACTGCCTATACCACCGGTGACACCTAGCTTCATTCCGGGTTTTTTTCCTGTTTTCATATACTTCAGTTAAGCTTAAGATTACCTTTTTCTTTTCTCCGGAATATTGTTATCATGTACACCAGGAGATGATTTTACCGTTATTTTATCAAGAGTAAAAAAAAGAGTATCTGGCTTAATTGATGTTATTTCACATCCCGACATTAACTGAACAGCAAGGCTTTTAGTCAGTCCTGATGTTACGATATAATATTCGGGGTTCCGACTCTCGGGAACTCTTTTGTAATTTACTTTTGAGAAATCAATTACGATCTGAGGTTTTTTATTTGTGACTTTGAGCTTCAAAATTGAATAACCCGAACCTTTAAGATACAGGACCAGTTTAGCCTGGCTGTTTTCAACAAGTGCTCTTCCTTTCGGAACGTTAATATACTTAACAGGATATCTAATGTCCGCTTCAATTTCTTTCTGAAGGGAATTAAGATACCATAGAACAAATGAAAGCAGAAGAAAGAAGATAAAAATTACCGCATCATGGTTGATTCCTCTTACCTCCTTCTTCGCAAGGTTTTCTTTCCGGGTTCCATGTATTCCCTTCACAAAAGGTTAAATGAAAAAAGTTAAAATCTATTCGTCAACTGATGGATCTTTTAGCAGTGCATTTTTGTCAACTTTCAATTTAACATCACCGCCAACATCCATAGTAACATAGTGGTCCTTAACTTCGTATATTTTGCCATAAATTCCCCCGGTTGTTATAACCTTATCACCTCTTTTAAGAGAACTTCTGTAGTTATTCATCTCTTTTTGTTTTTTCATCTGAGGTCTGATCATGAAGAAGTAAAAAACAACAAAGACAAGAATCAGAGGCAGGAACGTCACAAAGGCATTGCTCTGGCCGGTAGCTCCGGCAGGCTGTCCCATTAAATACAAAAAAGCAAAATTGGTCATTGTTTCAATTATTAATTATTAATTACTGATTATTATTGGATACTACTTCAGCTGTTATTCTCAACAGTACTACTGGGACTGTTGCATTTGACTTTACGGTTATTGTTTTTGTCTGCATTCCGTTTCTTCCGGAGGTATCAAAAACAACCTCAAGTTTTCCTTGTCCGTCGGGAGGTATAGGTTTAGAATCAAATTTTGGAACTGTGCATCCACAGCTTGTTGTTGCAGAAGCAATTACAAGACTCCCTGTCCCTTTATTCTTGAAAGTAAATGTAAATCCCAGTTTTTCACCTTCCGTAACTTTGCCAAAATCATGTTCATATTCTTTAAAAACAATTTCAGCATTCCCGGTATCAATCAGCTGTGTTACATTTTTGGCAGCATCTTTCCGTGTGGAATTACCACAATTTGATAACATAATTGCTGTCAGAGCAAAAAAAGTAAGTAGAATATTTCTCATAAAAATAAATAATACCTGATACTTAATTATTTTCTGTCAATTTCTCCCCGACTAATCCTCTTCCAAATTTATTGAACAGCCCTTCATCACGAATTTCTTTGACGATATTATCGAGAATTCCGTTTACAAAGGTACTGCTTTTTGAAGTACAATAGTATTTTGCAATTTCAATATACTCATTAAGAGTTACTTTTACAGGTATCTCCGGAAATTCAAGTATTTCAGTTATTGCAAGTTGCATTACAAGGATATCCATAAGTGCAATCCTCTCAACCTCCCAGTTGGTGGTGTTTTTATCGATAAGTTCAGAACATTTTTTATTCTGAAGTATTGCCTTCCTGAAAAGAATCTTTACAAATTCTTCGTCCTCTGTATTCTTATATAAAGGCATCATCGGTGCATTTTCATCAGAATCAGCTTTGAATTTTTTCAGGGTCTTTTCAATCATTGCAGATATGTATTCCAAATCGTCGTTCCAATAAATACTCTGCTCTTCAAGATTTGACTGAAGATCTTCCGATTCAGCGAACAGATCTGTTATCAGTTTGACAACAAACTTCTTATCCAATATATAATTATGGTTTTCTGACTCCATATACTTCATATATTCATCCCATACAATCATCTTATTGTACAGTAACCGTGGGATATGCTGGTAGTTAGCCCAGGTAAGTTTTTGCGATGAAATATAATTATTAAATGCCAGGTTTTTCCTCAGCTGAGCTATAACCTGATTGTCAATAAACCGCCTTTGAGGGTTCAGATCCTGAGGGGTGGGCATTCTCTTCTGGAGAGCCATATCGATCTTTTCACCGGCAACATCAGCAACATCAAGCACTAACAGAAGCAGATAATGGTATAGATCATAAGTCTTTACAATACTGAACATCAGTTCCTTCTCAGCCTGGGCCAGATTCTCATCTTCCCTCCGGTTAAAAGCGTAAAGAGCCATTAAGGCTTTTATCCGTAGTAATCTTCTGCTTATCATTTATTAAGAACGTCTATTTTTTCGCTGCAAAAATACTCTTTTTCCCTTACCCTCAAAACAACTAAGCAAAATTACATGCCATTGATGACAATTATTCAACCCTGTTTTTATTTGAAAAAATAATTATTACATTTGACAATATAAAACAAAAACCTAAAACTAATTGACTGAGAAATGGAAGAAGAAGCCGAATTAAAGGAAGTCATAAACGGTCATGATGATAAGAATGTAAAGGAAGAAATCTTCACCAAAGTAGTCCGTGCCGGTAAAAGAACCTACTTTTTTGATGTTAAAGCTACACGTAAAGATGATTATTATCTTACTATTACCGAAAGCAAAAAACGATTAGGCAAAGAAGGAAAGGTATTCTATGAAAAACATAAAATTTTCCTGTACAAGGAAGATTTTGAAAAGTTTACTGATGGATTAAGAGATGCTGTCGTATATATTGAAAATGGCAAAGATGAAACTGCTGCTCCCGAACCTTTTTCAATGGATGAACCCCTGGAAGAAAGCAATGCTTTGACAGCAGAAGTATTTACAAATGTCGAATTTGAGGACCTTGGAAAAAAGTAAAGAACATTTCTAAATGTCCGACTATATTCTCCTCTCTTTAGGAATTCTTCTCATGATATTGGGAATAATTGGTTGTCTTGTACCGGTACTGCCGGGACCGCCTTTTAGTTTTCTTGGATTGATATTACTTCAGTTAACCAGATTCGCCGATTTTTCACAGACAACCTTAATTACTCTTGGAGTCATAGCTGTTGCCGTTTCAATCCTGGACTACATTGTCCCTGTCTGGGGAACAAAAAAATTCGGAGGCTCAAAATACGGGATGAGAGGTGCCACTGTAGGTCTGATAATAGGGATTTTCCTAGGTCCGATGGGCATAATAATAGGATCGTTGATCGGAGCCTTTGTAGGGGAAATGATATTCAAAGATGATATTAATTATGCGTTAAAGGCAGGGTTCGGCAGCCTTTTAGGTTTTCTGACAGGTGTAGGATTAAAACTAGCTACTTCTTTTGTAATGACTTTCTATTTTGTAAAGGAGTGGATAAATTAGTCTGTAAAATAAAAAGTTTATAAAGTTAAAAGCTCGGCAAAGCCTTGAAAAATTGGAATACTATTCTCCCCCTTTATGAACTTTATGAACTTTCGACTATCCTAATGTCGCTACCATCACTGCCTTAATGGTGTGTAAACGATTTTCAGCTTCGTCAAATACAATGGAATACTTGGATTCAAATACATCTTCGGTAACTTCCAATCCGTCCATACCAAATTTTCTGAAGATCTCCTCTCCTACTTTGGTTTCCCTGTTATGATATGCAGGCAGGCAATGAAGAAATTTCACATTGGGATTACCGGTTTTCTCAACAACCTGCTTATTTACCTGGTATGGTCCCAAGAGTCTTATTCTTTCCTCCCATACGGAATCAGGTTCGCCCATTGAAACCCATACATCGGTATAAAGAAAATCGACACCTTTAACTGCCTCATCAACGTTTTCGGTAATTGTAATTTTCGCACCTGTTCCTTTGGCTATCTCCAGACATTTAGCTACAAGTTCCTTATCAGGTTGATAAGCCTTTGGTGCAGCAGCCCTGTAATCCATACCCATATGCGCAGCGCCAACCATGAGGGAGTTTCCCATGTTGTAGCGAGCATCGCCAAGGTAACAGAAAGCTATTCCAGAAAGAGGTTTTTCCGAGTGTTCGCGCATAGTAAGGAAATCGGCAAGTATCTGGGTCGGATGTGACTCATTTGTAAGACCATTCCATACCGGCACACCTGCATATTTTGCCAGTTCTTCCACGATATCCTGACCGTAGCCACGATATTCAATACCATCAAACAACCTGCCCAATACCCGTGCAGTATCCTTCATCGACTCTTTTTGTCCAATCTGAGAACCTGTCGGCCCAAGATATGTTACGTGTGCTCCCTGGTCATACGCGGCAACTTCAAATGAACATCTGGTTCTGGTCGAAGTTTTTTCAAATATCAATGCGATATTTTTCCCTTTTAACATAGGTTGTTCTGTACCTGAATATTTTGCTTTTTTCAGATCCGCAGCGAGGTCAAGTAGAAATTTTATCTCTTCCGGATTAAAATCGAGAAGTTTAAGAAAATTCCTGTTTCGAAGATTATATGGCATAGCTGTAAATGTAAATTTGAAAATGGAATAATTTAAAAATTTATAGCGTAAAAATAATAATTATTTGGCAATAATATCAAGAAACGATCATCCTTCACCAAACCTAAGAATGGCAAAGCCGGTTACTGGCTTTCTTCCGGCCTGATGCTTCATGCCTCACTGCTGATACCTACCTTCGATCATCTTCATATTCCATCGTGATCTTTGAGCCATATCTTTTATCAGCGAGCTTAAATGCCTCAGTGATAATGCTTTTTTTACCACCATTTTTTAAAAAATCAAGGCAGGCTCTAATTTTAGGTTCCATGCTGCCTTTGGCAAACTGACCCTGGTTAAGGAATTTCAACGTATCGGAATAATTAAGAAATTCCTTTATCTCCTGGTTTGGTTTTTTATAGTTTATATATATATAAGGAACATCTGTAAGAATATAAAACTCCTCAGCTCTGATCTGTGTTGCAAGAAGAGAGGAGGCCATATCCTTATCAATTACTGCCTCTGCCGGTCTTACATCGTTTTTTTCATCAAGATAAACCGGGACTCCTCCTCCTCCTGATGCTATCACAATATTCCCCGCTCTTGCAAGATCGTGTACTATTGATACATTCATCACACTGACCGGTAGCGGTGAAGGAACCACCCTTCTGAAACCACCCCGGGTTTTGATTTCTTCTTTAAAAAGCCATCCCTTCCTTGATGCCAGATCATCAGCCTCCTCTTTTGAATATATCTTACCGATCCGTTTCTGCGGATCACTGAAAGCAGGATCATTAATATCGACCAGTACCTGCGTAACAAGGCAAATCACGTTTTTCTTAATCCCGTGCCTGTTAAGTACATTTCTGAACATCCTTTCTACCATATATCCTATTCCGCCCTGAGAGTCGGCAACACAGATATCAATTGGCATTTGTGCTATACCATATAATTGCTCACCTGCATCATTACGCATAAGTATATTGCCAACCTGGGGACCATTGCCATGAGTTATGACCAGATCATATCCTTCATCAATAAAAAAGATCAGGTTTTCAAGGGTTTCTGTTGTATTTTGTTCCTGTTCATCTATAGTGCCAACCTGATTGCCCCGTAAAAGAGCGTTGCCTCCAAGTGCAACAACCGCTAGTTTCTTTCCCATTCTGTCTGTCGGATAACTTACTGTTAGAAAAGCATAAAATCTGATTAGTAATATACCTTAAATAAATGTCTGTTTAAAACTAAAGTTAACTAATTTAAAAGATTATCAGTTCTTTTGTAACAATGAAAAAGGGTATGAAAACATAAATTTTACTATCTGAATCCAGCTGACTAATCTCATAATAATCAAAAGGAAGAATTGAAGTCTCAAAAAAAATATTACATTTACGTTGTTCAAAATATCATGTAATAGGTGAGATCTAAGTATGTATTGTCCATTGCAGTATTTTTTGCATTGACGGGTTACTCCTGTAAAGAAAGAGGCGGTAAAAATATTGATCAGGGTGAAATCCATTATAATATAGATTATATAGGTAATGTAGGGGCTGTTCCAAAAGAACTCCTGCCACAAAACCTGGTTATTTCATTTAAAAAAGATAAATTTCTTTTTGAAATGGTTTCCTCGTTTGGCAATTCTGGCATTATCAACCTCTCCAATCCTGAAAAAAATATTTTTGATACATACTTTAGCCTTTTAACACTTAAGTATTTTTATGAAGCAAAACCAGGAGAAATGTTTCCTGTTTTTGAGCAGATGGAAGGAATAATAGTCAGTAAAACATCAAAGACTTCGGTAATTTGCGGTTATAACTGTAAAAATGCTCAGG
Source organism: Bacteroidales bacterium (assembly GCA_021371855.1). GTDB lineage: Bacteria > Bacteroidota > Bacteroidia > Bacteroidales > VadinHA17 > LD21. The sequence goes on from JAJFVL010000055.1 coordinate 151,971, forward strand.
TAACCTTTCCCAAAGACCGGGAAAAGATCTACGATATCTGGTATACAAATGAGATTGATGTTCAACACGCAAATGCCTGTACTCCCTTCGAAGATATTGATGGAGTCCTTATGAGCTTTTTCTTTTTACTTGGTCCTGCAGAGCTTCATTTTAATGCTGAGACAGTATACAAGAAGGATATACCTGATGAAGCATTTGAAAGAAGAGAAAAATTTTCAAGGGTGTCGAAGGAAGATATCAATAGACTTATCAATAAGACAATCAGTTTTTAGATACAGATAACAGGCAGCAAGACAATAAGTTCTATTATTATTCAGGTAACAGATAATTCAATATCCCTTTATTCAGGAAACAAAATCATCGATCCGGATTTTGTGTAAAATGTAAAATTATTACCTTTGGATTTCGTTTAAAAAGCGATTTTGTTGAAATTTCAGACAGAAATGAATAAAGAGAAGGAAGATGTTAGCAAGAAGAGCACAAAAGCTGCAAAGGGGTCTGAAAAATCCAAATCCTTTTTAAGTGATGAGAGGATCAGATTCATTCTGGGGGTACTCATTACAGGTTTTGCCTTATATCTGCTGGTGGCATGTGTTGCTTACCTTTTCTGGTGGAAAACAGATCAAAGCCTTCCCGATTCCGATATAGTTTCCGGTTCTGATGTCGAAGTAAAAAACTGGTCGGGCAAAAGCGGCCATTTTCTTGCTAAAATGATAATCGGTTACGGATTTGGATATGGAGCTTTTTTTGTTCCTCTTATTTTTGGATCAATTGGTCTGTACCTTCTCAATTTTCCAAAGATCAAACCTGTCAGACTTTCTGCAAAATTCGCCTTTGCTGCAATTATTCTTTCACTTATACTGGGATTCATCTTTGGAGAGTATAAAGGTTATCTTATTAGCGGCCCGGGCGGTGCTCAGGGATATCTGGTTACAAAATGGATGAATGCATTCATGGGGAAGATCGGAACCGGAGCTATTCTGACTGCAGCAACGATAGCATATCTTATCTTTGCCTTAAAGGTTAAACCCGAATCGTTCCGTATAAAATTGCCTGCATTTCCAAAGTTTAAAAAAACCGGAAAAAAACCGGAAAATATTTCCGAAGAGATTGATAATGAAGAACAAGATTCTTCGGAATCTGAGGAAGAACCAATTATTGAAAACAACCAGGAAGAAGATGATGAAGTAGAAGGAAAAGGTCAGGTAGAATTCATTGTAAGGAATACAAACCTTGACATTGATACTGATGATTCTGATGAAGAAGTTCCTGAAGCCCTGACCGGAAGATCCATTATCCATGAATTTGATAACGACAATAAGAATATTCCGAGTGTAGAAGGGATCCCTTTAAATATTACGCGACCTGATACCGGAGATAGTCTTTCGGAACATGAGGTTGATAAAATAATGGAAGATTATGATCCCCGCCTCGATTTGTCGCACTATAAATTTCCTCCAGTTTCAATTCTTAAAGATCATAAAGCAGAAAGTGTTTATGATAATAATGAAGTTTTTGAAAACAAAGAAAATATTATCAAGACCCTTGGCGACCATAAGATCGGAATCAAAAGTATTTCCGCCACTATTGGTCCAACAGTGACTTTATATGAGATTGTACCTGAACGCGGGGTAAGACTGGCGCGTATTAAATCGCTTGAAGATGACATAGCTCTTAATCTTTCAGCACTTGGGATAAGGATCATTGCTCCTATTCCTGGAAGAGGAACCGTTGGAATTGAGGTGCCGAACAAAAAACCCGAGATTGTTTCGATGCGATCACTTATCACTTCAAAAGCTTTCCAGGAGTCTAAGTTTGAGCTTCCCCTTGCCCTTGGCCGGACTATTACCAACGAACCATATATAGTCGATCTTACAAGGATGCCGCACCTTCTTGTTGCCGGAGCAACCGGACAGGGCAAATCTGTTGGGATAAATGCAATCATCACATCGATCCTTTATAAAAAACACCCTGCTGAAGTTAAATTTGTTCTCATCGATCCCAAAAGGGTTGAGTTGCCATTGTATATGAAGGTTGAAAGACACTTTCTTGCCAAGCTTCCGGGAGAAGAAGATGCCATAATAACTGATACTCAAAAGGTTATAAACACACTAAACTCATTATGCATCGAAATGGACAACCGCCTTGAGCTGCTTAAAGTTGCCCAGTCACGTAATATCAGGGAGTATAATGAGAAATTTATCTCAAGGAAACTGAATCCTGAAAAAGGTCATAAGTATTTGCCATATATAGTTCTGATAATAGATGAATTTGCCGATCTTATAATGACAGCCGGAAGGGAAGTGGAAGGACCTATCGGCAGGCTTGCGCAACTTGCCAGGGCAATTGGGATACATCTTATAATTTCAACCCAAAGGCCATCGACAAACATCATCACTGGTTTTATTAAAGCCAATTTTCCGACCAGGATCGCGTTCCGTGTATTTTCATCTATCGATTCACGGACTATACTTGATGCAACAGGGGCTGACCGGCTTGTCGGAAGAGGCGATATGCTTGTATCATCTGGAGCAGAGCCTGTAAGGGTACAATGTGCTTTCATCGACACTCCTGAAATTGAAGAACTTACAGATTTTATCGGATCACAGCAGGGTTATACCGACGCAATGCTTCTTCCTGAATATATCGACGACAGTGAGTCTGGCTCCGCCGAAGTAGACCTGCGCAAGAGAGATCCGATGTTCGACGAAGCTGCCAGGCTTGTAGTGCAGCATCAGCAGGGCTCCACTTCCCTGATCCAGCGAAAACTTTCGATAGGATACAACCGCGCCGGAAGAATTATTGACCAGCTTGAGGCTGCAGGAGTTGTAGGACCATTCGAAGGGAGCAAAGCCAGAGATGTTCTTTGTTCAGACATAATGGTTTTGGAACAGATTTTGAAGCGTCTTGAATAAAGTTAAACAATGAAAGTCTTTAATCTTGTTTTCTTAATTCTCTTTATGCAGACTCTGTGCGTCATGGGACAAAGTGACCAGAAGGCTGTCAAAATACTCGATAATTTCTCTGCAAATGCTCTTGGGGCCCCATCTGTTTCAATGAAATTTCTTCTTGTTACAAATGACAATGTTGAAAACACTACCGATTCATTAAATGGATCCGTTATCCTCTGCAAGGATAAATATAAACTTGATCTGGATGACAATATAACCTGGTTTGACGGCCAGACATCATGGAGTTATCTCAGTGCAGAAAAAGAGGTTACAATAACGAAAGCTGACAAGAAGGATAATTCATTTCAAAGTCGTCCCTCGTCCATCTTTTCAATGTACAAAAAGGGCTACAAATGCAGGCTAATAGAAGAAAGATCCGATTCATATATTATCGATCTCTATCCGTCAGATTTAAAAAGTGAACTCGTAAGGGTCCGCCTTTCCATTGGGAAAACGTTGCTGAACCTCAGGAACCTGGAATATAAGAGGAAGGATGGAATTGTGATAACTCTCAATGTAAAAGAGTATAACCTGAAGGTGAATCCAATGCAGGACACATTTACATTTCAGGAAGGAAAATTCAAGGGAGTTGAGGTCAACGACATGCGTTGAACGTAAAAAAATCTCATTCCGGATAAACGACCCGTGAGTGATAGATTGTCGACAGACTTTTCTTAAAAACACTCTTTATTTCAGTGATATCTTTAAAAGTAAGAGGAGCATCAGAGAACTGATCATCCTGTTCCTGTATAAGTAATATCCTTTCGACCAGTTCACTTATAAAAGCTTCAGTGTGTTTATCCAATGTCCGTGAAGAGGCTTCCAGAGCATCAGCCATCATTATTATTGCCATTTCTTTTGAAAAAGGTTTAGGTCCGGAATAGGCAAAATCCTTTTCAGTTTCTTCAGTTTTCTGGTTCGTTTCAAGGTATTTCCTGTAAAAGAAATAAGTCTTGGTTGTTCCATGATGTGTCCTTATGAAATCAATTATCTGTACAGGAAGTTTATATTTTCTGGCAATTAATACCCCTTCATTAACATGATTAATTATAATTTTTGAGCTTTTAACAGGATCGAGGTTATCATGAGGACTGGCCCTCAATGTCTGATTTTCAACAAAACATTCCGGATTGACGATTTTCCCGATATCATGATATAGTGCTCCTGTCCTTACTAAAAGAACATTTGCATTTACTGCTCTTGCAGCTTCTTCAGCCAAAACGGCAACTTGTCTGGAATGTTGAAAAGAGCCAGGTGCTTCTTCGGCTAATTTTCGTAAGAGTGGTTGATTGGTATCGGATAGTTCCAGTAATGTGGTATCAGATAAGAAATAAAATTTCTTCTCAAAAAGGAAGATCAAAGGATAGCTTAAAAGAATCATAACACCGTTTCCTGCAATCCATTTAAAATTTGACCAGTCTATATTTTCTATTTTTTCAACGTTTTCTATGTTTATGGAAAAGAAGATAACCGAATAGCACAGTACTATGAACACACATGAAAGAAATAATTTACCTCTCCGGTATGTGTTTGAAAGAGAAAATATTGCGACCATACCTGTTAAGAAATTCAAGAAAATTAATTCAAAAGGTTTTGGAACAATTAGCCCTGCAAGCATTATGGTTATCAAAAGAATATACAAAGCCAGGCGTGAATCATAAAATGTACGAATGACTATCGGAATTAAAGCAAAAGGAATAAGATAAAGTACATTCTGATCATTAAAAGATACACAGATTCTTGTTATTGCAACGAAAAATAAAATTGTAATAATAATAAAGAATGTCTTTCGTGTTACCTTCAGTATCTCGGGACGGAATTGCATGAGAAACAGGTAAAGGACAATGTAACACGATGTTACAGCAATCGAACTGCCAAGCATTTCGGGCCATGTATAGTTCTTATCATGCGATATAATCCACACAATAAATACTATACTCAGTACAAAAAGAATCAAATTTATTATGTATTTTCTTTTTGAATTCCAAATTTTCTGAACTTCAGACATTGCCTGGCTGATTAGATAAACCTGATTTTCAACGGCAAATTTAGAGTAATTTTTCTAATATATTAAAAAAAGAACTTACATGTGAATATTCAATTCTCCCTCTGCGGGATTCTGTGAACAACAAAAATAATCAGGTGGATTATTTTGTAAGAACTTACAATAAGCTCCGGGCAGACACAGAGAACGCTAAGGAAATCCAGATATAACATATAATCCACATAGAACATAGGCAGAGACAAAACAAGACAGAATCAAGGATATTTACTAATTTTGAAAAAAATGAATACATGGAAAGATATATTTGTGAGAATGTATTTGTCCCGTTAAGATCGGGCCCGTCGCATAAATCAGAAATGCTTAGCCAGATTCTTTTTGGTGAGAGGTATACTGTTATTGACAAATCAGGTAACTGGATTAAAATAGAGACTATTTTCGACAATTACACAGGGTGGATCGACATAAACCATATGCAGCAATCTCCTGATGAAAATGTTTCCAACGCATATGTTCTCAACAGGTCGTTATTATGTTTTAAGAATGACAGGACCAAACTGGTTCTTGAAGCCGGATGCGAAATCTTCAATCCTGACTTTGAAGAAAAATTATTCATTCTGGGAAAAACCATTTATACCACCAGCGACGAATTCAGCCACAAATTCATTTCTGCAAATGATTCAATTGCTGACACGGCAATGAAGTTTATAAACAGTCCATATATATGGGGAGGACGTATTCCGTCAGGAATTGATTGTTCAGGTCTGACACAACTTGTTTATAAGATCCATGGCATTGCAATTCCACGCGATAGCAGTAAACAGGCGGAAATTGGAGAAGCAATTAATTTCATTGATGAAAGCAAACCTGGCGACCTGGTTTTTTTCGATAACGAATATGGAAAAATAATACATGTAGGAATGATCTTCGCCAGGGGTTTGGTCATACATTCATCTGGCAGAGTGAGAATCGATCCGATTGATCATCAGGGTATTTTCAAACAGGAAACAGGCAGTTATTCACATCATCTGAGAACAATAAAAAGAATTATATGATTGTCCACTCAATTTTTGACAATAAGACTTAAGACCTTCCGACTGCAAGACAACCACTCTTCAAAGTTTCGACATTTTTATTTCAACCTGTCTCAGTATCATTTCTTCCTGAATCATTGCCATATTCTCAATTGCGCCTCCTTTCATGAGAATCTCCTTCACAAAAGATTTATCCTCAAGGCCTGAAGCGTTGATCTTAACATTAAGAAAAGCTCCCTTTATGCACGAGCGTAGAGCCAATGCTCCTACCCCTGCATCAGTCACTGAATTTGGATTTCCTTTTTCTACCATTTCTTTTATGAGTTCAAACCCCGAAAAGGCGGTCTCCATAACATTTAAAGGAACCATGATTGCATTCTTTGTTGCATCCTGAACAGCTTTTTTTCTGATGATTTTTTCCTCTTCAGTTTTTTTAGGAAGTCTGAATGCTTCCAGTATTTTATTGAAAGCAGCTGTATCTTCATCAACCAGACCTAACAGGGTATTCTGAATAGCTTTTCCCTTTTCGGCCAAATCGGAGAATTCTTTCCATCTTTCATCCCAACCCCGTTTATGACTCGATAAATTTGCAACCATTGTTCCAAGAGCAGCGCCAAGAGATCCCATATATGCAGATATTGAACCTCCCCCTGGAGCAGGTGATTCTGAAGCTGTTTCATTCAGGAAAGCTCTGAGGCTCATGTCAGTCAGTTTTTTTCTCCCTTGTTCTTCCATGACAAATTCAATTATCTTCTCTTCGGGTTTAAAGGAATGGATATCATTAAGTCCCATCGATTTAACAGCTATTTTAATCAGTTCACCATCGGAGACACCTGTTGATCTTTGCTGCTTTTCAAGGAAGTAACGTCCTGCATCCAGAATTGCTTTCAGTGGAATAAGACCAATCAGTTCCGATCCGGTAACCCTTACACCTCTTGCTTCAGCTTTATGGCAGACTTCATCAAAAGCTATATGAACAGGAGTCACTGAAATGTTGGTAAGGTTCATTGATATCTGGGCAATACCATATTCTTCAATATACCAACCTATTGCCTTTACACACTTCAGAGAACCGGGGACATAGGTTCTCTCCCCGTTCTCACCCTTCACAGTCCTGCCTTTTTCCCTGACATCAAAAGCAATAGCATTGGCCCTTCGGGTAGATGTTGTATTCAGGTTGACATTATATGCCACCAGGAAATCGCGTGCTCCAACTGCTGTAGCTCCTGCTTTAATGTTGACCCGATCCGGACCGAAATCGGGCTTCCATTCACTGTCAGCCAGCTTCATCTTAAGCCCCTCATATTCTCCGGCTCTGCAGTTGGCCAGATCTCTGCGTTTCTCTTTAAAAGCAGCATTCTCGTAACAATATACAGGGATCTCTAATTCTTTACCTATCCGTTCTGCCACCTTACGCGCATAAATTACTGTCTCTTCCATTGTAACACCTGAGACAGGGACAAAGGGGCAAACGTCGGTAGCGCCCATACGCGGATGTGCGCCATGATGTTTCGACATATCAATAATTTCAGAAGCTTTTTTTACCGCTTGAAATGCAGCCTCTTCAACTGCCTCGGGATTTCCTACAAAGGTGACCACTGTCCGGTTAGTGTCTTTGCCCGGATCAACATCAAGCAGTTTCACTCCTCTTACAGATTCAATAACATCGGTGATCTGTTTTATGATTCCCATGTCTCTGCCTTCGCTGAAATTCGGAACACATTCTATTATTTTCTTCTCCATATAAATATTATAACCTTGAATTCCCTCTGTGAATCCTCTGCGAATTCTGTGTGTAAGTTCTTATTCTTCCGTCACACGGGAGACACAGATAAGTCACAGAGAACTACTGAGTTTTATAAACTATTTCGTATTGATTCATTTAATGATTTTCCCTTTAAGAATAACTGTTTCAATCAGGTTGCTGCCATAAGCATATGGCATAAATTCAAAAGACGGAATCTCTTTTGTAATGAATACATTTGCCACTTTTCCTTTTGCTATAGATCCGTGCGTTTCTGATAATCCCATTGCATAAGCTGAATTGATCGTAACAGCATTAATAACTTCTGAGGGCAGCATTTTTAATCTGATGCAACCCAACGACATGATCAGCTTCATATTCCCCGATGGGGAGGAACCAGGATTATAATCCGAAGCCAGTGCTACCGGAAGACCTGCTCCAATCATCTTTCTTGCCGGCGCATCCTCCATGCCAAGGAAAAATGAAGATCCGGGAAGGATCGTGGGCATAGTTTCAGATCCCAGAAGTAAATTTATTTCTTCATCGCCTGTACATTCAAGATGATCAACAGAAAGAGCATTATATTTCACCCCTGTTTGCACCCCTCCGGAAAAATCCAGTTCGTTTGCATGAAGTTTTGCCCTCATACCATATTTCATACCTGCCATCAATATTCTTTCGGTATCTTCAACAGAAAAGAAACCACGATCACAAAAAACATCGATATAGTCGGCCAGCTCAAAGGAAGCAATTACTGGTATCATCTCATTAATAATAAGGTCCACATACTTTTCCCTGTTGCTTATGTAAGGTTCAGGGACTGAATGAGCGCCCAGAAATGTAGACTTAACTTCAACCGGACAGGTATCTTTGATTCTCCTTATTACCTTAAGCATTTTTACTTCATCATTAAGGTTAAGTCCATACCCGCTTTTTATTTCAACTGCTCCGGTGCCAAAGCTTATTATTTCGTTTATGCGTTTCATTGATTGTAAGAACAACTCCTCTTCTGTTGTATTGTGAAGCAGCTTTGCCGAATTCAATATTCCACCGCCATTTTTTGCAATTTCCTCATAGGACAATCCCTGCATTTTTTCAGAATATTCAATCTCCCGGCTGCCTGCATAAACAATATGCGTGTGTGAATCGCAGAAAGAGGGAAAGACCATCTTGCCGGCAGCATCAATGATTTCAATGTTTGGATTATCTTTAAAAATATTTTCAAAATCAAGGTCTTCCATTTTTCCGAAATTACTGATAAGACCATCTATGAGAAGCAGGAATGCATCATTTATTGTGCCCAGTTCAGACATGTCATCGCCACACACTTTTAATCTCAGGGTATCTTCGACCTGAACCAGACACTTTATGTTTTTAATCAGTAAGCCTGTAAGCATTTAGTCGTATAATTAAAGTTCTAAGGTAGCAAATATTGAAAAATGAGATGAAAATTTAAGGTTTTCTTTATCTTTAACACTATGAAACCTCTATGTATTCCAAAACAAGACTGATCGCGACTTGTCGGGAGAGGTCAACGATGCTAAACAATAGTGAAAATAATTTTTCAAAATATAGAGGTTCCATACAACCTTAAACTAAAAATTATCTAAGGATAAAACAAACCTTTAACTCATGAAAAAGACATTTTTTTTTCTGTTGATGATGACCTCTGCGCTTTCCATATCTGCCCAGGATAATAAAGTAAAGACCGGCTGGAAATTCGGAGGAGCCCTGCCCGCTATCTCATTTGATTCCGACCTCGGATTTCAGTACGGTGCTCTGGTAGAGTTTTTCAACTATGGCGATGGCAGCACATACCCTGATTACTTCGACCACACCTACACTGAAGTATCGCATTACACAAAAGGAAGCGGCATATTCAGGTTCATGTATGAATCGAATCATCTGATCAAGGGTGTCCATATGACAACCGACCTCAGTTATCTTCCTGATCAGGCAAGTCACTTTTATGGATTTAATGGTTACGAATCAGTTTTTCATAAAGACTGGATGGATGATGAACTATCAGGTGCCGGATATCGTACAAGAATGTTTTACCGTTTCCAACGGAACCAGTTCAGGTTTAAGAACGACTTCCAGGGAAAACTATCTGGTGAACATCTTAAATGGAGTGCTGGATTTGCTTTCCAGAATTTTAAGATCAACTCGGTCGATATTGACAAACTTAACAAAGGAAAGAATGTTAAACTGCCGGCGGTAGCTGATCAGCCCGGTCTTTTTGAATTGTACAATGAAATGGGTCTTATCCCGAACGACGAGATCAGCGGAGGCTGGGTTAACACAATCAAAGCAGGCCTGGTTTACGATAGTCGCGACAACAGGCCCAATCCAATGAAGGGAATATGGACAGAGATAGGAGTTGAGGCAGCTCCCTCGTTTATGGGGAACGACAATAATTTCTCAAAATTATATATCACGCATCGTCAGTATTTTACGTTAATAGAAAAGGATCTTTCGCTTGTATACCGTTTAGGCTATCAGTCAACTATTTCAGGTAATGTCCCTTTCTATTACCAGTCACAGGTGATCACTTCCATGCTTACAGGAGCCACATCTGAAGGATTAGGAGGAGCCAGTACCTTAAGAGGAGTTTTGAAGAACAGGGTTCTTGGTGATGCTTTCTTTTTCGGAAATATTGAATTACGGTGGAAACCACTCTACTTTACATTTTTAAAACAGGATTGTTATCTTGGGCTAGACGGATTCTATGATTTTGGACAAGTGACAAAGAATATAGAACTTCCTGACAATCTCATCGATGCATTCTATAATTCAGATGCAATTAAGAACATTTACAAGGAAGATTCTCCTGCTGATTATTTTAAACCAGGAACAGAAAAGCTCCATCAGAGCGCTGGTGTCAGTTTAATGGCTGCCATGAACCAGAACTTTGTAATAGCTGTTGATATGGGAAAAGCCTTTAATAAACAAGATGGGAACATAGGATTTGCAATCGGGTTGAATTATCTGTTCTAAAGACACATATTATCAGAATCCTTTCAGGAAATAAGCGAGGGCAACACCGAAATAATTACCCAGAACATATCCTATTATGCCTCCGGTTATTCCCGTAACGATTAAATCCTTGTTTTTAAGAGCATTTGCTACCAGTGGAACAAATGGAGGAGAGAATATAAATGCGGTGGCAGTAATCAGGAAATTATCAGCGTCAACTTTAAAAATTTTCGCCAGAATAAGATGAAGAATGAGAGATCCGAAATAGCACCATGAAATAAAAAGGATCAGATCAAGCATCCCTATGCTGAACATCGATTTAAGGTCGGCCATTGAAGCTACTGTAAGAGAAAAGACAAGAATCAGGTACATCCCAAGTTGAAATGTCTTTTCAATTTTGTTCAAAGGTTTAAGTAGCGATGCAAGAATTGCCAGAGTTGTTATGGAGAGAATGACCACCACCATTTGAGGAAACATAGGTAAAACCAGACTTATTCCTCCTGCAAGAGCAAAAATAATTACAGAGACCCCCAGCGCTTTTAAAAGAGGGAATAAAGTCTTTTTATTCAGCATACCGGAGAAATCTTCCAGAGTTTCTGTTTCTTTTGCGATAAGATCACCTTCCGCAGAAAGTTCTTTTTCTTCTGCGAATTTGGGAAGAAAAGTTCTGAATATCTTTGGGGCAACGGTAATAAAGAATAAAACGAGTACTGCACCTATAATCATATCATAGGTACTTACAATTACAAAGAGATTAGGATCGACATTCAGCGCCATTTTTATTGCCACGAAATTAGGGGTTCCGCCTGTATATATGCCTTCAAACATCCCGGCGAGTTTCCAGCTATCCGGAATTGAATCCTTCCATATAAAGAAACCTGCAGTTACCATTACTAATCCAGCGATAAGTGCCAGTGCCACTGAAACAAAGCCCTTTCTTGCATACTTCAGCCACCGCTTAATATTTAATGAGAAAAGCAAAAGCGGGAATGCCAGGGGTACAACTACCGTCGGGATCAGATCCTGAACAGTTGCAATCTGATTCACAAATTTGTCTTCAGCCGGGATAACGCCATCATTTATAAGTTTTTCAAGCTCAGAACCAGGAAGTGCTGTCCTACCCTGAAGTGCAAGTTTATATTGATCGCTCCCCTCAGGAAAAATTCCGGAACTTCCTAATATGAGTCCAAAAACATAAGCAAGAACAATTGTTCCGAGTTTCTGCAGGACTGACCATTTTTTACACATGTAGATGATAAGCAAAGGGAATGTAAAGTAAAAGATGACAAGGAGTACAATTTTAATCATGTTATAGAGTAAAGGGTTTCTCAAATATAAAAAAAGTGACTTACCTTAAAGCAAGTCACCTTAAAAATAGGTTTTAATACTTATTTACTTTTCATCACAATCGCACTCATCGAAACTCTTTTTGTACTGCTCAATCGCCCTAAGGCTCATACCCATGCTGGAGAAGCCGCCGTCGTGAAATAAGTTTTGCATTGTAACCTTGCGTGTAAGATCAGAAAAAAGTGCAACACAATAATCTGCACATTCTTCAGCACTGGCATTACCCAGAGGAGACATCCGTTCGGCAAAATCAATTAAAGAGTCAAAACCATGAATCCCGCTTCCGGCTGTAGTAGCTGTAGGAGATTGAGATACGGTATTAATTCTTACTTTTTTGTCGCGTCCATAGATGTAACCAAAACTCCGGGCTATTGATTCAAGGAGCGCCTTGGCATCCCCCATATCATTATAACCTGTAAGAGTTCTTTGTGCTGCAACGTACGACAATGCGACAACTGATCCCCATTCCTTCAAAGCATCAAGCTTATATGCGGTTTGCAGGATCCGGTGAAAACTAAGAGCAGAAATGTCAAGTGTCTTCAGCATATTATCGTAGCTGGTCTGTTCATAAGGGATATCCTTCCTTACGTTTGGTGACATTCCAATAGCATGAAGGATAAAATCAAACTTTCCGCCAAAAACTGTCATGCTTTCTGAGAGCAGATTATCAATTTCATCCATTTTAGTGGCATCTGCAGTGATTACCTTACTGCCGGTAAGCTTAGCCAGATCATTAATAGTTCCCATTCTGACAGCTACCGGTGAGTTGGTAAGAACCAGTTCAGCCCCCTGCTGCCAGGTTTTCAGAGCAACCTGCCATGCAATAGATTTTTCATTAAGCGCTCCGAAAATGATCCCTTTTTTCCCTTGCAAAAGACCTTCTCTCATTGGATTATACTTTAATATTGTTCAATTAATTAACCGAGGCTTTAAAAAGTTCTCTGGCATTTTTTATTGATGTTTCAGTTACCTCACTGCCGCTTAGTAATCTGGCAACCTCCAGTACTCTTTCTTCAGGAGATAACAATTTAATCCTGGTAAATGTTGAGTCGTCCATTTCATCTTTGTAAACATGATAATGCATGTTTCCACGCGATGCAACCTGTGGCAGATGAGTTATGTTTATTACCTGCATATACTCACCCATTCCTGCAAGTATTTGTCCTACTCTGTCAGCAACTTCTCCGGATACGCCGGAATCAATTTCATCGAATATTATGGTAGGCAGGTTATTATTCTTTGTAAGCAACGATTTAAGGCTAAGCATGACCCTCGATAATTCACCTCCCGATGCAATTTTGGCGAGGTTCTCCGGAGCAATCTGTTTGTTTGCAGAAAACAGAAAATCTGCCTGGTCAATTCCGGATGCATTAAATTCCTTTAACCGGCTAAGTGATATTCTGAACTTTGCATTAGGCATCCCCAACTGTTTCAGCAGTTCTATGATTTTCAATTCAATCTCAGGCACAGCATTCGCTCTCTTATCCGACATCTCTTCAGAAATGATTTTCAATGAGGCAGATGCATTGTTGAGAAGTACTTCGAGTTCAGAAAGCCGCTCATCGTTTGAAACGATCGATTTAATAAATTCACATATCTCTTCTTTCTTAATTATGAGTTCATCAAGATTATTCACCCGGTGCTTTTGCATCAGTGAGTAGAGATTATCAAGTCTGCTGTTTACATGTTCCAGACGTTCAGGATCTGCTTCAATAGAAGCGCATAGTTTCTCGATCTCAGCGGCCAGGTCATCGAGTTCGATGAGCGATGATTCGGTTCTTGAAAGAAGGCAAGCTCCATCAGGCAAAAATGCTCTTATTTTTCCAATATTTATTTTAACCTCTCTGAGCATCGATAATATGGATATCCCTTCTGCAGAAAAGAGATTTGATGATCCGGTTAATGCCAGTTTAATCTCTTCTGCATGTCCCAGGAGTTCCTGTTCTGTCTCCAGCTCTTCCTGTTCCCCTTTTTTCAGTTTGGCTTCCTGGAGCTGATCAAGCTGATATTGATAATATTCAAGATCTGCTTTATTCCGGTCGGTCTTTTCCTTAACTTCATCGTATTCTTTCTTTAATTTCCGGAAACTGGAATAAGTTGCCCTGTATTCACCTTTTAGCCTGGCAGCCCCTGCAAATGAGTCTATTATATTCAGCTGGAATGAGTTATCATTCAGCATAAGAGTCTGATGCTGTGAATGTATATCTATCAGCTTTTCACCAAGCTCCTTTAATACGTTTACGGTTACGGGTGTATCGTTAATAAAAGCGCGTGATTTACCTGCAGGATTTATTTCTCTTCTAAGGATTGTGACAGGCTCATAATCAAGCTCATTGGAAACAAAGAAACCATTGAAATCATATTCCTCAATTTTGAAGGAACCTTCAACAATACATTTTTCATTTTTATTAAGAAGAACTGTTGTGTCCGCTCTGGAGCCAAGAATAAGGGAGAGAGCTCCAAGGAGAATAGATTTACCTGCACCGGTTTCGCCGGTTATTATAGTAAGACCGTTTTCAAATTCAATGTCAAGTTCCTTAATAAGGGCATAATTTTGAACGAGAAGTTTTGCGAGCATGGCCTATTATTATTGAGTCCCCGGATTATTTATCCCTGCATACTTTGATTTATTTGAAGGATCAATCTCTGTAAGAATTTGAATAACACGACTTTTCTCTTCAGGAAATGCCGGTGTAAAGATATTTACAAGTTCGTCTGATTTTGATTCGAGTACAACTTGCATGAGGTACATATATGGATCAGGCTTTTTTCTGTAGACTTCCTGAAGGAGCTTAAGGCTTTCAACAATGCTAAGCCGGGCTTCTGATATTTTTGATTCCATCTTATCGAGCCCGTTTATATTATAATCATAAATAAACTGCCTCACTCCTTCATATTCCTTATCGAGAAGGTTCTTTACCAGCCAGTATCTGTTCCTGTTCCGGGAACCATCATATGGTTTCCAGCCAGCCTCTGGTGCATTTTGCGCATTTGAGACAATTTTCTCAGCCATCTGGAAGAATTCAGTGCCTCCCATCAGGGAAAATGAATCATAATCAAATCCAAGAATTAAATATGTATAGTATGCCAATACCGACACAAGGTTTGACCTGTGGGTTGAAGGATCAAATTCCAAAGGCTGAAACTCCACATATTCGAATTGAAAATTATTATCAATAAAATTCAGAATGGTGGAATTATAAGTAGTATTGAAAACCGGACGGCGAAGCTGAACCTGAATTGTACCTTTGAATTCGCCGGCAGAAAGCTGGCTTGTAAGGTTGATCAGTATATTGCAATCGATCCTCTCAGCATAGCTAAAAACATGTTTTGTCCAGATAGTGTTGTTTAAAAACTCATAAATATCGCGTTGCATCGATTCATATACTTCACGGTTTGATCCCTGAATACTTTGGGCAGAGACCTGAACATTACAGTTTAATTCCTGAGAATAGATTATTGTCGGGAACAATACCAGGGGGGTAAGAAGATAATATTTTAAAAAACGCAATAATGTCATTATGACAACTTATCGAATAATTGAAACAATTTTATTAAGAATATCTATTGCAGCCTCTTCTTTTGATTTTAACTCAAATTTATCAATATTATTGTACCGGTCAATTATCGTGATCTTGTTTGTATCATGACTAAAACCTGCGCCATCCTCTCTCAATGAGTTCAGAACAATTATATCCAAATTTTTTCTTGTAAGTTTTTCTCTTGCATTTTCCAATTCATTGGTTGTTTCAAGAGCAAAACCTGCAAGGATCTGTGACGGTGTCTTCGTTTTACCCAGAGTCATGGCAATATCGACAGTAGGTATTAGTTTTAACACAAGATCATTCCCTCCTTTTTTTATTTTTTCTGTTTTTATCTGTCCTGGGGTAAAATCAGCCACCGCAGCAGCCAATATTGCAATGTCACAGCCGGGAAATCTGGAAATACATTCCTCAGCCATCGATTCCGCAGTTGAAACATTAATTACATTAACCAGATTGTTCTTTGGAGCCAGTGTTACGGGACCTAGTACAAGCTCCACCGAAGCACCATATTCTGCTGCTTTATCGGCAAGTGCGATTCCCATTTTTCCTGACGAGTAGTTACTTATAAAACGAACCGGGTCAATAGGCTCTCGTGTGGGTCCGGCATTAATAAGAAGACGCTTGCCATTCAGAGGCTTATAACTTTTTTTTTTTGAGAAGAAGCTTTCGATCTCCTTCACAATTTCTTCAGGTTCGGCCATTCTTCCTTTACCCGTGAGTCCGCTTGCCAGTTCGCCGGTTGATGGTTCCAGTATAAAATTTCCGAAAGCTCTGAGAGTTTCAATATTTATTGTTGTTGCCGCATGTTTCAGCATATCAACATCCATTGAAGGGGCAATAAAAACCGGACAACGTGCTGATAAATAAGTTGTAAGGAGCAGGTTGTCAGCAATTCCGTTAGCCATTTTAGCGATGGAATTTGCTGTCGCGGGAGCTATAAGGTAAAGATCGGCCCACATTCCAAGATCCACATGACTATTCCAGTCACCGTTTTCCGGATTAAAAAATCCGGTAAGTACAGGATTTTTTGACAATGTTGCGAAGGTAAGAGGTGTGACAAATTCTTTTGCATGATCTGTCATGAGCACCTTCACTTCAGCCCCATTCTTAACAAGCAACCGGATGATATTTGCAGTTTTATAAGCTGCAATACCTCCGGTTACACCTACAAGTATGCGTTTGCCTTTCAACATTGGCAGGCTAATTTACTTCTGTTTGGCAGTAGTATCAGGGTTTCTGTAAAAAATTTTACCTTCCTCAAGTTCCTGTAAAGCAATAAGGGTCGGTTTTGGAAGTTTTTCGTAAAATTTAGAGATTTCAATCTGTTCACGATTTTCAAATACCTCTTCCAGATTGTCACTGTACGAGGCAAACTCTTCAAGCTTTTTATTAAGTTCCTGTTTCATCTCAACCGCAATCTGATTGGATCTTCTTGAAACAATTATCACTGTCTCATAAATATTTCCCGTTCCCTTAGTCAGAAGGTCCAGATTACGTGTATTTGTTGTTGTTGGTGCTGCAGATTTTCTGTAATCCATAATTTATTAATTATTTACTCCACTATCAGTAATTTCTTTTTTAAGATATTTGTCCGTTTTCTGGAAAATCCCCTTGACCTCTTTTGAATACAGGCTTTGAGGGAATTCTTCCATGAAAGAATAATAGTCATCAAGAGTAGTCTGATATCTCTCTCTTTGTTTATTTTCAGCGCTATTTTCAGCATACAGAAATAGTGAATGTAGTTTTATATACATCATCTCTTCCCTGTATTTTGTTCCGGAATATTCTTTAAGTGTATTGTTAAGGGCTGTAATTGCAGCCTTATATTGTTTCATATCAAAATAGAGTTTTGCACTCAGATATGCTTTTTCAGCAAGCCTGTCCTCCAATTCCTTAATAATCTTTTTGCTTTCTTCGACTTTGGGACTGGAAGGAAACTTGTTAATAAAAATATTAAATCCTTCAATAGCACTTTTTGTATTTTCCTGATCAAGTTCCGGACGGGGTGACATTTTATAATCTGACATTGCAGCAAGGTAATGAGCCTCCTCAGCATGTATTCCGAAAGGGAACTGATCGATAAAAGATTTAAAATAACTTCCTGCCATTACATAATCCTTCATCCCATAGAAACTCTGTGCATTCATCCAATTAAGATCTTCAGCCTCTTTTGTGGCCCTGTATTGCGGAAGTATCTGGGCTAACAATTCAGATGATTTAACATACAACCCTGCATTGAAATACTCTTTTGCCTTTTCTTTTTTTAGCTCATAATCAGTGCTCTTAAGAAGCCTTTCATATTCTCCGCAAGAGCTTACCAACACCAAAATTATCAGTAATATATATAATCTGAACTTCATAGAAAAAAATGTTGCGCAAAAATACGGATTTTTTTTCATTTCAGATATAAAAACGTAATTATTATACTTTTATTTCGCTTTCCGATGGCATCCGGCAAATTAGGTATAAATAGGTATACTGAAATACCTTCTTATCCTTATTTTTGTCACGGATAAAACAATAATAAGAATTGCAATGGATATTTTTGAAAAGCTCAAGAAAAACAGAGGTTCTTTAGGCCAATATTCGGATATGGCAGACGGGTATTTTGCTTTCCCGAAACTTGAAGGAGAGATTGCTCCTAAAATGACATTCAGGGGTAAAAAAGTATTAGCCTGGAGTTATAACAATTATCTCGGATTAGCTAATGTTGAGGAAATCAGAAAAGCTGATGCCGAATATACCGAGAAATACGGCCTTGCCTATCCAATGGGTGCCAGAATGATGTCGGGACATACATCCGTTCATGAGAAATTTGAAAAAATGGCCGCCGAGTTCGAGCATAAAGAAGCTGCTTATCTTCTCAACTTTGGATACCAGGGAATGATCTCAATAATTGACGCTCTTGTAGACAGACATGATGTAATAGTTTATGATTCGGAAGCACACGCTTGCATTATGGACGGGTTAAGACTTCATGCTGGTAAAAGATTTGTTTTTCCTCATAATGATATCGAAAGTTGCGAAAAACAACTTCAGCGCGCAACAAAACTTACCGAAGAGTCAGGAGGTGGAATCCTTGTCATAACCGAAGGCGTTTTTGGCATGGCTGGAGACCTTGGTAAACTTGACAAGATCACAGCTCTGAAAAAGGAATATAATTTCAGGCTTCTGGTTGATGACGCCCATGGATTTGGTACAATGGGAGCCACCGGGAGAGGCACCGGAGAACATTTCGGCGTTCAGGATCTGATTGATGTTTACTTCGCCACCTTCGCCAAAGCGATGGCCGGCTTTGGCGGATTTGTTGCCAGTGAAAAAGATGTAATAAATTATCTCCGTTATAATCTGAGATCACAGATCTATGCAAAATCTCTTCCAATGGCAATGACTCTCGGAGCAATTAAACGACTTGAAATGATTCAGACTCACCCTGAATACAGAGAAAAACTCTGGACAAATGTAAGGGCTCTTCAGAAAGGTTTGCGAGATGCCGGACTTGACCTTGGGAGAACTGAATCACCTGTAACACCTGTCTATATAAAAAGTGGTGTAGGCGAAGCAACTCAACTGATATACGACTTAAGAGAAAACTATAATATTTTTTGTTCAGTAGTTGTATATCCTGTCGTTCCAAGAGATGTGACAATGTTAAGATTGATTCCAACTGCCGCACATTCACTGGAAGATGTAGAATATACTGTAAACGCATTTAAGGAAATAAAGAGGAAGGTAGACAATAACGAATATCCTCATGAACTGGCTGATTTCAGAAAATAACATTTATTCCCATTTTTATGAGAGCTGTATCTTTCCGGTGCAGCTTTTTTTTTGCTGTTTCAAACAAAACACTGGAAAACCTGTTATAAATAACAGTACAACATTCATTTCTGAAAGGTACTGGATGTTTACTTATATTTTCATTCAGAATTTTCATATTAATATTAATGGACATTAAAAACCATAATAAAAATATCTTAAAAGGTTACAACATGCTTCTCTATTTTACCGGGAGCATGATAATGAATAAACCTTCAAAAGAGTGTATCACAGATTTCTGGGCAGAAGGTATTCTGAAAAATCTTCCGGTCTCAAGTTCTAATCCGAATTTTATTAAAGCAGCCTCCCTGCTTAGGGATTCGTGTGAAGACAGTACAGTTTGTGAAAAGAAATTGTGTGATGATTTTACCAGATTGTTTGACCGGGATGAGTTATCCCTTGCTCCTCCTTTTGAATCTTATTTCAGGATTAAAAAATATTCAGAATCAGAAAATCAATTATTCAGTGTAACCGAATTCTACAAGTCATATGGATGGGAATCTCAATATTTGGGGAACTTAATGGATGATCACCTTGGAACTGAACTTCTGTTTCTGACCCGTCTCATTGAAAAATATACTGTTTTTGACGATGAGGTCTGTCTGGCTGAAATGAGAAGCGAGATCCGAAGGTTTATAAAAACACATCTCCTTTCATGGATATATGAATGGAATAACTATGTTCAGGAATATTCAGAGACAACATGCTTCAAAGGAATAGCAGCTCTAGTTATTGCCTGTACTGAAGATATTTATGCTCTTCTCAACAGAAATCAATTTTGAATTTCTTCAGCTTTGTTACTCCTTATCCTGACAATGGATGAATGAATGAATGAATGAATGGCCGGGATGAGAATCAGGAAAGATCGTTGCTGCCTGTTGTCTTTAAAAATTGGGATTGAAAAAGTCTATTATTGCACCAAAATAATACTCCCTCCACCCTTCTGCTATATCATTGAACTCCTCATCAGGAATATTAGTGTGCTCAACAGTTACCTGTGAATTTTCCCTGTCAGGAACTATAGTAATGGTAACAATCGATTTTTCAGCCTGGTCGCCGAAATACCACTCCTGAACCACTTTCCTATCCTGAATAAACTCAAGATTTTTGCCTGAAATATCGTCTTCCCAGAGAGAGAACTCACTGCCCGGTTCTGTGCTCATCTGTGCAGGATAGCCCGACCATAATTCAATTGTGTACGGATTTGTCAGAGCTGCATACACGTCTGCCGGTTCTGCATTTATTTTGAATATCTTTTTAAAAATCTTCATTATGTAATGTTTGGGAATACTACTTCATATTCAACAAATAACATTCAACATCAATAGCTGCCATACAACCTGATCCTGCAGCTGTTACAGCCTGCCGGTAATGAGGATCCTGAACATCTCCTGCAGCAAATACCCCTTCAACATTTGTTTTTGTTGTACCTGGAATTGTTTTGATATATCCTGTCTGATCTGTTTCAAGATATTTCTTAAATACAGCAGAGTTTGGTGTATGCCCTATTGCAAGAAAAAAACCATCAATTTTAATTTTAACAATTTCTTCTTCTTTTGTTCCCTTTCTCTTTACCAGAGTTGCCCCTTCCACTCCGTTTTCCCCGAAAAGATCAACAGTCTGATGTTCCCATAATACTTCAATATTTTTAGTACTCAGGACTTTTTCCTGCATCGTTTTAGAAGCCCTTAAGACATTTCTTCTTACAATAAGATAAACCTTCCGGCATAATCCTGCAAGATAAGTCGCCTCTTCAGCTGCAGTATCGCCACCGCCTACAACTGCAACATCTTTGCCTTTATAAAAGAAACCATCGCAGGTTGCACAGGCAGAAACTCCCATGCCTGCATATTTGGTCTCCGATTCCAACCCAAGATATTTTGCAGTTGCACCAGTAGCTATTATTACTGCATCCGCTTCAATAATCTTATTATCATCGATAGTAACCCTGTGTTTCTTTCCTGAAAAATCCACAGCAGTTGCAATCCCAAACCTTATATCGGTTCCAAACTTCTCCGCCTGTTTTCTTAAATCATCCATCATCTCAGGTCCTGTTATTCCGTTGGGATATCCAGGAAAATTTTCAATTTCTGTGGTGGAGGTCAGCTGACCTCCCATTTGAAGGCCGGTGTACAAAACAGGTGCCAGATTTGCTCTTGAAGTGTAAATTGCTGCTGTATATCCGGCTGGTCCTGAACCCAGAATCAGGCATCTTACTTTTTCGACATTCTTTATATCGTTGTCAGGAGAATCTTCCTGAACATTCAAAGGTTTAAATAAATCCATGTTAATATTGTGTTATGATGATTACAAATATAAAAAATATATGCAGAATCTTTTTAAATGCAAAGATGAACAAGTTGATTCCGATTTTTGCATAATCAAAATTGTTGACTATTTTTGCATGAGCTTTTTTTAAAGCCTTCATCAAAGCTGCCGAGGTTATAAAATCCATCTTCTTTAAAGCTATGGTGGAGAAAACGGGGTGTGGCGCAGTTGGCTAGCGCACTTGCATGGGGTGCAAGGGGTCGTCTGTTCGAGTCAGATCACCCCGACAGTTGAAACATAAAAAGGTTAGAGAATATCTAGCCTTTTTTGTTTATATGGGTCCCTGCAATTTCCTTGAAAACTTTGTAAAATCAAATGATATACTGAATTTTTGTTTTTACCTTTACTTTTTATGATTGTTATAAAGGGCTGAATGTAAAAGGTTAGTACTTCATTTTTCGCAAAACACAGCATATAATCTAAGTTATGAAATCATCACATACCCGCAGACATTTCATTAAAACGTCAGCCATTAATGCCATCGGAATTGGTTTAGCAAGTAATCTGCCTGTTCCGGGAACAACTTTTTTATCAAGGGAAAGCAGGCCGGAAATCACTAATGATCAAAATCTTAAATTGCCATTTATCCCCAAACGGGCTGCCAGTTGGTGGTGCGACCTGGAAGATCTTCTTTGGCCTCAAAAGAAAGTTACTGACAGTATAAAACGCAGGGCTGAATCTTTTGCAAATGCCAAAATTGATACTGCAATTAATTTTGGTTTTCACATACGTTTTGATTTTTCAAATTATTTTGGTCAATTACATGGTTATTACGCAAATGTATGCGAAGAATTACATAAATATGATATAAAATTTATAGATCACTATTCGTGTAACCATGTAGAACGCCCAAGGGGAGAAGAGGAATTCAGAAAGTTACATAAAGGTCAACGACATCATATATTATTGTTTCATGATCCTGTTGCGGCACAATATGCACAATATGAAGGGCATTTTTTTAATGATATTTGCGAAGTTGATCTACGTGACGGAACCAGGGGGTATGCCAGACAATATCAGATGGAGGCCTTCTGCCATAATAATCCGGAATTTCTTGATATGCATAAAAAATACCTGCAAAGGCTTATGAAAGAAGTCCCATTTGATGGTATTGAAGTTGATGACATGTGTGATTATGCCGGACTTACAACATGCGGATGTGACTATTGCAGGGAGAGATTTAAAAGGGATTATGGGCATGAGATTCCAGCTTTTGGAGAAAAATATTTTTGGGGAGACACAACCAAAAACATGCTCCTCTGGGGAAATTATGAAAATCCGGTCTTCAGGGACTGGATAAGGATGAAGATTGAGTCTGTTGCTGATCATGTAAAAATGGTAAAAGGTATCGTTGGCAATAAACCCCTGATGTCTTGCTGCTCAAGTACAGGTCCGATAACACTGAATTCCATTGCACTAAACCTGGAAAAGCTTTCTCCTTACCTGGATTTTTTCATGCTTGAAAATGTTGGTACAAACATCAATTGCGTAAATTGGGTCAGAATGGATGCTGAAGCCCTGCAACAAAAAGATATTGCACAAAAGAGAGGGAATGCCCCTGCCATGGCTTTAAGTTATACTATTTATGATAAAGGCGGTTACCTCGGCTGGTGTCTGAGCCGTTTCTGGGGTGTTGCAAACTGGAGCAGCACTCTCAATCAAAGGCTTGAAGAAGATCCCCCTGACGCGATGGAAATAGAGGATATAATAGGTAATTACAATAACTGGGAGATAAAGAACAGTGATCTTAATTATACCAACGGAAAAGACTTTATTGAAGTCCGGCTGGTAAGCAGTAGTTTTTGCAGAGATAATGGCTGGCATGGCTCTGATGGATTTGAACAATGGGATAAGGTTAAAGCATGGTCTGCCAGTCTGGTTAAGAAAAACATTGGCTATCGCTTCGTACGTTCCATGGAGCTGTCCAATCCCATTGAATTGTGCAAGGATAACACTCCTTTAATTTTAGATGGACTGGGATGTGTTTCGGATAATCAATTCAGCTCAGTTCAAAACTATCTTTCAAAAGGGGGAACAGCATGGCTTGCCTTGCCATTTGGAACCCATGATGAAAAAGGTTATAAAAGGAGTGTTCCCCTCTCGGAAAAACTATTAAAATCAAGGTACAAAAATCTTGTCATTATAGATAGTGCAACATCTTCCAATCCCATTGAAACACTTATTCAAAATGGCATGTTTCGTCCTGCATTAAAACAGTTGTCGGGTGATACACGATGGGCCGCAAGAATAAGATTTTACGAATATAAACCAGTTATTCATTTTATGAATACCGCACTTATTGCAATACCTCATCCCATAATAAAAGATAATTCCGGAGTTCCGATATTGAAAGATATTGAATCAGAAATTAGAGATAATGACATTACTTATGAATTCAGTTCAAAAAAAATTTCATTATCCCGGTTATCATTAAAGAGCCCTGAACTGGGAGAGGAAACAAGAAAAGTGGATATCCATGAGACAAAAAATGGTTACTCAACCATAAAGATCAATCTCGATGGAGTGAAAGTCTATGCTCTCGTTCAATAATCGTACCATCTTACGCGGTTTTTTGACTCTTTTTCACGGTTCCATACGCACCGCAAAACAGGTTCATTTTCACGACTATATGCAAGTTTTAGACAGCCCATTACTTTCGTTACTCACTCAAAAATAGCAATTTTTTCTTTTAATTGAGACCTATACTAATGATTTTCAGTTAAAAGAAAAAGCTATTCAGATTTCCAGTCACGTATTATGATCCTGTCCTGGTAAAGTCTCACATCAATCTTTTGTTTTTCTTTCCATTTAAGTTTCCGGATGTACTCAATTGGGATTGTTACATAATAACTCGTTCCTCCTGATGCTTTTGTCAGGCTCCGGATGTTTCTTTCTTCGGTTTTCCTGGTTGTCATGACATTTAAGATTTGCAACGTATTAAGATACGGTTTTTAATACGTTGATGTGACATCTGTCCTCGTGGCAGCTGGCCCTTTCATATCCCTTCTGCCAGCTGCCACTCCGCGCGCCGTCCCTTCTACCTTTATTTTTGTCATGGTTTTTGTAGCTTATGCTCTTGCAGCACATGCCGGCTTTTGTTTTTGTGTAAATGGATCTTTAGAGGTAAAAACAAAACCGGCAAGAGCTGCTCCACCGTTCCTGTACAAAAACACACGCCAAAAATAAATGCCCAAAGCTATATTTACATAATGCAAGTTATACGCAGCCTATTTTCAGCGGTATTGATTTTTGTGTTTCGGCTGGCCTATAACTGGCATTATGTACTTCGGGCTCCGCCAAATAGCCGCACTCCCTCCCCGCCGGTCCCGGGAACCAAAACCGCAAAAAAGCAAAGCAAAGGTATACAAGCTCCACACTGGCCGACCCTCTGTAAAAAAGCAAGGCCAAGACAAGCGCCGATAATGTTTAATTGATTTTAAAGGTATCGGCGGCCTTGCTTTTTTTCCACGCTTGCATGTGGCGAGAGCTTTCTTTTTTTCCGGTTTTTCTTTTGAGGTAATGGTTACAATAAAACTTTAAAGGATGGCTTAACTTTGGCTTAGATACAGACCCAGCAAGCGCGAGGGGAAGTGTCAAGGTTTCCGGCAAAAAGTTTTTTACCGCTAAATTTCAATTGAAAGAAAAAAGTTTTTGTCAGGAACCCGAAGGGCTTGACCTTGACTGTGGGGAGGTGGAAGCTATCTTGACTAAGCCAAAGTTTAAGTCAACTACCGAGGATTGCTCGGCTGTTCCAGGAGTTTTCTTCTGGGTGAGCGCGTCAGGCTGCGGGGCTATTTAACATAATGCTATTATAGGCCTGCACCGTAAAGCTTATTTCTGACCGGGATTATTCTTTGCAGCGCCTATAATGCCGTGTTATGTTAATATAGCTTGGGAGGATTATTTTTTGGCCGTGCTTTTTGTTTGCAGGGCCGGGGCGGCTCTTTGATCCCGACGTAAGGAGTGGGCAATGTGCCGCACGTGTGTTGGGACAAAAAGCATGACAAAAAATAAACCGGCAGGGCACGGCGTGGGGAGGGGCAAAAAAGACCGTGCAAGCCCTGAAGCATGAAGGGCGGGGATTTTTTGCCCCGCGGATTTATTCTTTTTCTGAAGTTTTAAATCCTATCCGGGGCCTGTTCTTATATTCCAGTTCTTCCTGTTTTGCTTTTTCAAACTGTTTGAGATATTCAAAAATCAGCATGATCTTATCATCATGCTCCGATATACTGTTTTCAATCTGTTCTAGTCTTATCAGTATATCTTTGTGCGTGAGCAGCATTTCTCTCATTTTGGTAAAAATTCTCACGACCTGTATATTTACCTGGACTGCTCTTTCACTATTAAGTACACTTGCCAACATCAATACTCCATGTTCTGTAAATGCAAAGGGAGGAATACGTAAACCCATTATTTCCCTATTGGAAGTGCCAAAATTGCTTCTCCATTCTTCCATTTCCTCTTTTGTGAGTTCAAACATAAAGTCTTCAGGAAAGCGAGATCTGTTTCGTTTTACCTGTTCTTTCAACCGTCTTGTCTCAACTCCGTAAAGCTCCGCCAGATCCCTGTCCATCATTACTTTTTGTCCCCTGATGAGATATATCTTACTCATGATTAACTCATCTGGTACCATCAACTTATTTTCCTCATTCATAGGTTTGATTTTCAACGATAAATATAATAGTTAAAATTGGGTGTCGCATTTTGCGATACCCAATTTATTATTTAATGGATGACATTTCTCCAGTTTGTTTTTCAGGCTCTCAAGATTACTTCCCAGGTAACGCTCTGTTGAGCTTACCCTCTTGTGACCTGCCATATATTGAACCTGCCGCAGGTTCATTGTCTTGAGCCAGTATGTTATGACACTCTGTCTTATCTTAATTGCGTTGATGATACAGGGATTTATCTTCTTTATCTCCCGGAACAGGTGCCAAAGACTGTTTTTAATGTTCTCACTGCCATTGATACTGATAAATAGCTGGCTTTCTATCCGTGTTTTATTGATTCGATCAGGTTTACGAGCAGGACCAGGCTGATTGATCCCTTTGATTATAGCAGGACGTGTCACAGTTAAGTAATCATGCAGCTCCATCACCTGGAATGGTCTTAATTCAAGGTTCCTGCTGTTTCTTCTCCGGTCACCCGGGACATGTATCTTTCCTTCTTTTAAACGTACATCTCCTGTATCAAGCCGTTTCAGGTCGTCCGTTGTAACTCCCTGGTAAATGAGTAATCCTAAAATAACTCTGTTCCGTTTTTGCCTTAATGTAATTGTCGGGTAATCCTGGTAAAGGCTTTCCAGTTCTTTAAAGTTTATGATCCCGCTTATTATCTTATGACAGGATCCCTTTAAATACAGGTTGGTTGCAGGATTTATGATAAGCTGGTCATGCGTCTTCAGATATTCGTAATAATCCCTGATGCTGCTTAGCTTCCTGTTTATATGAGTATTGCTGTCACTTTCCAGCTTGCAGTAATCAATAAAGTTCAGAAGATCATTGTAACTTGCATCTTCCACCTGTAATCCTTCTTCGGCAAGCCATTTCAGATAATACCCTGCATAGTTGCTCTTCTGCCGTATAGTGTTTTCCCCGTTACCAAGATCCTTCAGGTAACTCTTAAAACCCTTCAACCTGATCATGATCTCATTGTTAAAACTGTATTCTGGCCTTTTATTCATTTGCAAGATGCGTATAGATTTGTGTTGATTCCAGGCTGATATGGCCAAGAAAACGGCCTACTTCTTCAAGTGTCAGCCCACTTTGCAGTAAATGTGTGGCTATCGAGTGCCGTAACGTGTGAAGGCCTACAGGCTTATTAATACCGGCTGCCTGCGCCAACTTCTGCAACCTGGATATCACCTGGTTACCACATAACCGCTTCCCCCTCATGCTTAAAAATAATGCTTCCGGATTCAGTCCTCCCTTAAAGCTCCGGATATGTTCCCTCCCTTGAAGAATATACGCTTCCAGATCTTCTGTAACGACTCCGGTCATGGGGACATATCGTTCCCTGTTCCCTTTTCCTGATCGTACAAAAACAAGTCTTTCTTTAAACAAAACATCTTTCACGTCAAGGCTTGTCCCTTCGCTGCGCCTCAGTCCACATCCGTAGTAAATACTCAGCATTGCCCTGTCACGCACCCCAAGATAATCACTGCCACAAGCTTTGTAAAGGGCTTTGATCTCTTCTCCGGTTAAAATGATCTTTGGGTTTTCTTTATCTGGCCTTGTCTTGACTGTGACCTCAAAAAAGGGCTTGCCTGTCTCCTGGAGGTACCTGCTAAAACGTCTCAGCGCATTAAAGTTGCTATTCATGTAATTATCCGACAGTCCGCCTGTGCGCCTTCGGTTACCACGTTTCTGCAGGTATTTGTAATAACCTTCCAGGGTTTTGATGTTGACCGCTTCAAGTTCTGTTATCTTCAATGTTTTCAGATAAAAGAAAAAATCTCTCACGTAATGTGTTGAGAGATATACCGTACTACCAGCGTAACCCAGTGTTTTAAGCCACTTTTCGAAGGATTCTTCTATTATAACGTTTATATCCATTACAATGGGTTTTTAGTGCCATATACTGCATTTTTCATCTTGTGCTATCCACTGCCTTAAACTTCCTGAGAGATAATTATATGAGTGGATAACTGAGGCTATTATCCACCTGTTATCCACACTAACCACTGATTTTGCTTTTTATTTTTTCCAGAACGTCATCAAACACGCTGCTAATGTTAGTGTTAAGCTTCTGGTAATCATCAAAATTTATTACTTCATATTCATAGCCTCTCTTGTACCGATCGCCTCCAACAGGTTTTATATACCCGTATCTTACAAGCTGCAAAAGGTAATATTTAAGATTACTGGGATTCATGCGGAACGATTCCCGTACCTGGGAAGTAAAAAAACTTGCCTTCTGCTCCGTGAGGATCCACCTCTTTAGTCTCTCAAAGAAGCTCCGGCACTCGCCCGATAGTTCATCACTCTTTGCAAGAAGAACGTCCTTAAGCAGACGGTTTGCCCACTCTATATCTTCCAGAGTGGTCTCAATATATTGCTCCCCGGTCTTTGGATCTGTCTTTACTTCCCTCTGGTACTGGTGGTAAAATGTGATTGTCTCTATGGTTGCCAGATAGTGGGTATTTGTTCTCAGGGGCTTAAATATATAATCCGGAAGCTTCAGGTATTCTGCAAAAGGATTTCTCACCGCTACGGGTCTTAACACCATCTGCATATCTTTAAAGAACTCCTTCAGATCGTCTTCCTCTTTGGTGTTTACCTTCCCGGCAGATAGCTTCCGCTGGTATTCCATAACCTGTTCCTTATGCTCCTTACTGTTATCCAGATAAATAAGCAAACTGCGGTTAGCGTTATCCTCATAAAGCTTTTCTTTTGTGGTGGTACCTGCAAGACAGATTGGTCCTTCAACATGCAGGGTTATTGTTCTCAGGTTTCCCTTACTGTCTTTAATAGGGACTGTCTTTGATATGTGACGTTTGGTCTGTAGCTCCCTGAGTGGATAAAGAACATCCATCGCTCCGTCCATATCTTCAATAAGTACCAGTTTATGTTTTAGCT
Organism: Bacteroidales bacterium; assembly: GCA_021371855.1. Taxonomy (GTDB): domain Bacteria; phylum Bacteroidota; class Bacteroidia; order Bacteroidales; family VadinHA17; genus LD21. Next base: position 181,294 of record JAJFVL010000055.1, read on the forward strand.
CCTTCCGGTCGAAGTAATAAAATGCATTCTCCGATAAGATGGTTATCTCAAGTTTCTCCTGCTCCGGAATAAGCTCTGATACTTTCTCCTGAAGGTAAGTCTTTCCTGTTCCGGATGATCCCAGGCTTACAATATGAAGCGGTTGCTGCCGGAGCCTTGAAGTAAACACCAGGTACATCAGCAGACGGTTTGTCTCTTCGCCGATCATTCCCGTTTTACCAATATCATCATTGGTCCTTTTCATCAGATTAGGCGACTGCAGGTAACGCATGGCACGGATTTTATGCTCTTCACTAAGCTGGCGTACCAGAGGCTTTTGCTGCTTCAGGCTTTCTATCCGGCTTAACCGGTAAGCTTCTACCTGCTCCGTGAGTTCTGCAATTGTGCGGCGAAGGATCACGCTGCCAATCTCCAGCTGATCACTCGCTTTATTGATAAACTTCTCAAGATAATCTGAGTGGTATAGGTCCAGCGTGTGACGGATTGAATGCAGAGGATCCCCGGTATCCCTGCGGTTGATCTTTATTGTGATCCGAAGACGGTCGAGCTGTTGCATGTTCACTCCACCAAGGATGGTGATCTGCAACTCGTCAGTTGTGAAAGTGATATATTCAGGGTTTCGGGTGTTTATCCTGCCTGTTGTTATGATCTTTTCAGGTGCTTCCTTTTCTTCTTTATCTGAAAGGCTTTCATCTGAAAGATTTTCAGTTAAAAGAAAAAGTTTCCTTTCATTAAGAAGCGAGGTAAATATATCACTGTCATACGTTACCGACAGGCTGTTGATGTCTTCCCCTTCCGGTGTTTCTACATAACTTATCTTTACTCCTTGTAAAAGTTGGGATAAGGGTTCTGCATCGTGTTTTATTCCTTCTCTGCCCGCTTTATCGCCATCAAAGAAGAAGATAATCTCCTGCAGCTTTTGCAGATCCTTTATCGCTGCCTTATGTTCATCAGTCAGTCCATTTGTGCCGTAACATGCCAGAACACTGTAATTTGTTGCTATTTCCGGTATCTGAAAAAGACTCGCTGCATCAATGATCGCCTCGGTTAAAATAAGCTTCTTGGTTTCCGGTTTTGGATATCCAGGATAAAGCCCGGTGCGGTTCCTGAGATAAAAGTGTTTACCTGTTCCGTTTACAGTTTCCAATATGGAACGACCGTAAAGACTTACTATTCTATCATTTCGATCCTTCAGTGGAAAGATAACGCACTCCTTTGCAAAGGGTGTATAAGTTGCCATGCCATTAGGTACGCTACAGTTATATGGGATAAGTAGTCCTGCCCTGATACATGCCTTCTGATCTTCTTCACTCAGCTTACCGTGGTGGTGGAACTGCCCCGAGTTATAACCGGCTTCAAGTAATTCAATGGAAAGGTTTCTCTTTTTCATGTATTCCTTGGGCTTAACACTTACCGGGTGACGAAGACCATGTTTAAAGCTCTCGAAGATCTTCGTTAAGATCTCTGTTCTATCTTCCGGTGTCTGATGCGGCTCTGCAGGTTTCTCCCTGGCCTGTAATGTTACTGGCGGTAACTCCACTATAAGATTCTGTGCTCTCAGGATTGCTTCATGCTTTCCTTTCTTCTCATACCTCTCAATAAACTCTATCACATCGCCTGTAGCTCCACAGCCAAAGCAGTTAAAGGTATTTGTCTCAGGGTAGATCTTCAGGCTTGGCTTATCATCATTGTGAAAGGGACATTTTATGAAGTGATGACGGTCAGGGTGCAAGCTGTAATGATTCAGGACTGTTTCTATGGAAAGACGCTGTTTGATTTCCTGGATTTCCATTGTTAATAAAATTTTATAATGCTTATTCGCACACAATAATATCAAAACTCTTCATACATAACAAATCAACAATCCTTAAGATATGAACATAGGCATTATATATATTGCTCAAACAGTGCATTTAGACTATATTTGTGGTGTTAATAAATACTTTAATCTTTAGTCATGAGCTTCGCACAGAGACTTAAAAAAGCAAGAACCGACAAAGGTTTATCTCAGACTGAGCTGGGTAGTTTGGTAGGAATACATTATACCCAGATAGGGCGATATGAAAACAAAGGAGCTCAGCCTTCTGCTGATATACTTTCTAAAATAGCTAATGTACTTGGCGTTTCTTCTGACTTCCTGACCAACGGTTCTACTGAAGAACTGGCAGAAAACACTTTAAGTGATAAAGAGTTGCTTAACCAGTTTAAGGCTATAGAAAAAATGCCAGATAACGATAAACACATCGTTAAAACTCTTATTGACGCTTTCATCACTAAAAGGAAGGTACAACAGCTGGCCTCGTAATAACAAAACCCCGGTCTCCCAGGGTTCTGTTTATCTTGCATTGTTTGTTGCAATACTGCAACGTAATTTTCCAGTTTTGGTTTAGAAATAGCACGATAAGTAGCACGGATACATACCTAAATCGGCAGGCAGGCACTTCGTAAATCGCACCAATTAATCTGTAATATCCATGCTATAAGTAGTTTTAATTTACTCTTTGTAAAAATTTATAATCATTATTTACTTTTGGATTGTCCTTTAGAAATTTGACCTTAATTGTATCTCCAACTTTATAGTTATCATTATATACCCATCCTTCATACTTTACATTTTTGTATAAAAAAGAATAAGTACATTTAATCTTACCTTTACCTCCTACCTTTTTTTTGTCAATAACAATAGCATTAGTAATTTCTCCATTCTGATAAACCTGTTTATTAATATTTCCTTTCTTAATTACAGTATAAGCAAACCATGTAATTACAAATAAAAGAACTATTAAAGATATTTTATTTTTATAATTATAACTTTCATTCTTCTTTTTATGCTTCATCATTAATTAGTTTTATCCTTAACATATGTAGAAGCCCCATTTGATGCAGTATTTTGAACTGTCTTTGAAACCGTTTCATTAGTTTTCTTTGCTGCAGATTGAGCTGCCTTTGCTTCACTAGTTATCTTTTTATTCATTTCTCTACTAACAACTTTCCCTTCTGTCTTTGCTTCGGTTCTTGCTGCTTTTACAGCTTGATTTACCGTCTTGGCACTTCTTACTTCAACATTCATGGCTGCTGGTGCGGCATCTCCAATTTTCCCTAAAGTCAATCCAATTGCTGTATTTTTAGTAGTTTCCGAAACAGTATTCACATTAAAATCAACTTTTCCAGAACCATCTTCTGCTGTTTTCCAATCTATGCCATTTCTAGCTACTTCAGTACCAATGGTTGCTACGGCTTTAACTAATGTGGAAGCTCCACTTGTAACAAAGCCTTCACCTGCCGAAATCATGATATCACCCATGTCAATATTGGATGTAAAAGAACTTAATCCCCTGCCTTCTAAAGCATTTGCGGCGACTTGACCTCCATATTCAACAAGGGCTCCAACTGCTGCTCCTATAAGATTATCAACTCCAAAAATTCTGCCATCCGGGTCTGTAAGTTTTACCGGGTTATTTAATACATAATGATAAGGAGACCAGCTTTCTTGTCCACCATCTTCGCAACGAGGATCCACAACATGCCACCTTCCTATTTGCGGGTCATAGAACCTCGCGCCGTAATCATAACACTCCCAACCTCAGAAAAAGTCTGATATTGTTATTTAGTCTGCAACCGTTGTAACAACTGATACATAGCTTCATACCGGCTAAGCCGGATGCCCACGGCTCCCCCTCCGGGATGTACTTCAACGAATTTCGGATCGGGTGACAACCCAAAGCGATGGTAGAAAGCATTGTTAATAAAACTTTTAACCTTGTCGGCATCAACTTTTTGAGTATCGATATGCACCTGAAAATAGTCTCCCTGCCCTGCAGCATTAACACGAACGGCTACAGCATCTTTACCAAAAGACTTTTTGAGCATTGCTTCTGCCAAATCGATCAATGCAAGTCCCCTGAAGAAACTTGATCCTTCCATCCTGTGGAATTCAGGATAAGGTGTTTTTGAGAGTGTTTCATTATCCAGGCCCCTGTTGTAATCAAAAGGAGTTGCGCCAATCCTTTCCAGCCAAAGGTTCAGCAACTGTGGACCGTTAACTCCTTTTTCCCAGACAGCAGTTTTTTCCATCTCACCGACAGACGGTAAACTGTCAGGGTTAATGTCATAACAGCAATCGCCACGCTGCGATAAGGAGACACATTCAATCCATTTGTCAGGATGGTGTATCAGGTAGAAATTCTTGGCAACTTCTCCGAATAAGTAAGCTACCATTGCCCTGAGAGGGACACCCTTTTCTTCCACAATTTTACCTGAAGCTGTTGTTCGTTTCATTACCGGTCCGCGCCATCCATCAAAAAGCGACTTCATGGTATCATCTGCTTTCTTTCCTGCAGTAATCGTATCTATACCGTTCAAATCCACAAGTTGTCCGATATACCAATCGCGATTTGCAAATACTTGTTTCTGAAGGTCTTCCTGGCTGATCAGAAGAGGCAATTGCAAAAGAACGGAACATATCCATTCTCTGTTTTCCTCATTCAATAATCCGTCCGATATAAGGTCGGCCTCAATATGTTTAAAGAAATCTGTATCAATTGGGAGACGTACAAGCAATGCTGCTATTTCTGCTGCCTTACCAGTCATTTTGCGTATCTCAGTGGTGGTAAGATGTCCTTCACCAGTGGTTTCAGAATAAGTACCGTACGACCATCGCCATGCGCTGCGGTCACGTTCCACACTATAAGGAAAAATTATCTGATACCTGTCATAAGGAATTGTGTATGTTCCTAAGACGCAATAATTATCCTTAGGATTAGAAGAAATAAGAGTACCTTTCCCTGCCAACCCTTTCTGTTCTGTTGCCTGGTCAAGAGAACCTGCCCTCACTCCTGTTCCATATTCCGCCTGACAAGCGAGATGTACCATGAGATCGGGAGGTATTCCCATTTCAAACAATGAGTTGATTGCATTCTTTGTTGCTACTGTCATTGCAGAAGAGCTTGAGAAACCTCCTTGCGGTATATTGCCTGTTGATACAAGTCGTAATCCCCCGAAATTAGTCATTCCAAGATGTTTCTGCACTTTTGTACCAAGATTACCCGTGCGTAATGTCCGGATGGATGCTATCGCATTGCCGACCAATGCAAATGGACGACGCATGTTGCTCGATACCCACAGTGTCGGAGGAGGCAAAGGTTGATTATTTTTCCGACGCTTCTCCAGTTCCTCATCACTGAAGTAACCCAGCGAAAGAAGTAATCCTTCACTCATATGTGTACCAAACTTCTCATATGCGTTTATATCTGATACTTCTTCTCCTGGATACATTGCTCCATAATCAGCAGGTACGTAATTGATGCTTTCACGATACATCTGATTCATCGGCACAAGGTGAATCCTTCCATCATCAGCACTTTGAACAAGGACTACAATCTGCTCCTCTCCTGTCACATCATCAGCTCCTATTGGCATTTGCCATGCAGGACCATAAAACCTCACCATATCGGGGTGCATGAATGCTATACGCAGACGGCCACCTGAAATACCGATTCCCAATGGTTTCCCCGGTTCGAAGGCAAGCTTTTCCTTCTTAATCATTGACAAAAGTTCGCCAAGCTGACGGGTAATAGATTTTATTTGTCCGGCAGTCCGGCCGTTCATGATTGCTTTTGCCGCTTCCTCCACTTCCAGTTCTTCGGGTATAAGCAAACCTATTTTCGATGATAATATGCCCTCAAGCAACGCCAGATCCATCGGTTGCGTTACATCTGAGCAAAGAAGATCGTATTCCGGATCATTGATCTTTGTAGTTATGGTGCGTATATCTCCGCCTTCCTGACCGATTGACTCTATTATATCGGTAAGATAGTACTGACCCTGCGCATTTTCATTGGTAATGTTACGAAGACTACGGTATAATGTAGCTGCCCTGATTATATAAAGCGGACAGTTACCCTCAGTAATATTAAGAAGGGCCTGTCGCATCATGGTATCTTTCTCGGCAACAATATCCCGTTCCTCAATAATCCTTACGACACAACTGTTCTCATCTCTAAGGACACGCCCTTTTCCACTGTTCTTAGGCGGTTCATATAAGGCTGTAAGAAAAGTCAGATCAGCTTCGCCATCACCTTCACAATGTCTGTTGTACAACCTCCGGAATACTGAAGAAGGCACAATTCGATCACCCATCGTTATTATTAGCAATGGATTCTTTTCAAGTAATTCAGGAACACAAAAAGCTTCAAACGCAGCAAATGCGGTACCGCCTGTCGGATTATCTGATAATATGTATGTATTTTCCTCTCCAAGAGCAGATGTAACTTCATTGTAGCGATAACCAACCAGACATATTGCCGGGGCCGGGCTGAAACGATGGAAAGCATCTATGGAATGACGGGCCAGAGGCATCCCATGCACCTGTTGTATGCATTTTGGATCTTTACCAAACCGGGTGCCTTTACCCGCAACCAGAATCACTAAAACAGGTGAATCTGAGTTGATACTGCCCTGAATATCAAATTTTTCAGGATTCAGTACCTTATCACCTGTAAGTCTTGCTACATATTTTAGCGAATTATCTGATGCAGATCGTGATATATCTGTATGAATCATATTATTCCTTTTTATCAAACGTTTATTCCTGCCGCAATAATTTGAATGATTTTATTCAGTTAAGATTCTGTCACGAATCAATTTTATCGGGGAGTAAAAAACAGTATACAGTAAAGTCAACAATTATACTAAAAAAAATAAAATTTATTACTAAAAAACATCACCCGTATTTTTTTCTGGTGTTTGTTTCTAAACTCCTTAATTCGGAAACAATTGACTGTGATAATATTAATTAATATTTTTGATGAAGGATGATAAAGATTTATGTTTGTAGTTGGACATGCAGTAAATTATTCCCTGTCTGCCAACAGCTTCCTGCTGATCACAATAGCCGTGTTTGTAGTTGCATATTGATGCGAATGTGACTATTAATAAGATTTCAGAGATTATTTCCAGGGATTGCTTTTTTTTGTTTATTTTGGAGAACCGGAACCGGTTTTACCGGGTATTTTTTTATTTTTCCTGCAATTTAATATAAAGTAAGAAGATGGATGCAGATATAACGATTATCGGAGCCGGAGTTATTGGCCTTGCAATCGCGGAGACATTAACGGGTAACTATCAAAATGTTTTCCTCATAGAAAAGCATCCGACATTCGGACAGGAAACAAGCAGTCGTAACAGCGAAGTAATTCATGCAGGAATCTATTACACGAAGAACAGCCTGAAAGCAAGGCTTTGTGTTGAAGGGAAGAGACTTCTTTATGACTATTGCAAAAAGTATGATGTCCCATTTAAAAACTGCGGTAAGCTTATAGTTGCTACTTCCGAAGAGGAAATCCCTGTTATCAAAAGTATCAGGAACACAGCTATGAATAACGGTGTTGATGACCTGATATTACTTGAACCGGAACAGATAGCCGGGCTGGAACCGAATATTTTCGCCTTAAAAGCTCTCTTTTCTCCGTCAACAGGTATAGTTGACTCTCATTCTCTAATGAAACGGTATGAGACCAACACAATTAACAACGGTGGCCAGATTGTTTACGGGAGTGAAGTTACAGACATAAAAAGGATCAAAAACGGATATTACATTACAATTCACGATACAGATAATAAGAATTTTAGTTTTACTTCAAGGATCATTATTAATTCTGCAGGCCTTACTTCAGACAAAGTTTCTGAGATGGTCGGAATAAATGATAATAATCTGAAGATACTATTCTGCAAAGGAGAGTATTTCAGATTAAATCCTCCAAAAAACAGACTTGTCAGCAGACTTGTTTATCCTGTCCCTCATCATAATATGGAAGGGATCGGAGTACATGTTACAATTGATATGGGTGGAGGAGTTAAACTTGGCCCAGATGTAAAGTACCTCGAATCAAATGTTTATGATTACAGGTCCACTGCCTCCAAACAGGAGGCGTTTTACAAATCGGCAAAAAAATTCCTGCCTTTCCTTGAATATGACGATATAGCTCCTGAAATGGCAGGAATCCGTCCTAAAATACAGAAACCAGGTGACCCTCCCAGTGATTTTTACATTATGGAAGAAGGAAGAAGAGGATATCCGGGATTTATTAATCTGATTGGGATGGAATCGCCGGGATTAACCTCTTCAATCGCCATAGCAAAATATGTGAACGACTTGATTGCTAATACGATAATTTTATTGTAAATTTATTTCTTACAATGCAGATCGGAATTTCACGGGAAAGGATATTTACCATGAATTCAACAAGTTTCATATCGTTTATTTTTGTCATCCTGCTGGCCTGCACTTTTGGTTTGTATGCCCAGAATGATATTGTTAAAAAAGAGTTTGTGCCATTGGTAGGTCAGGATGGCAGGGATGTCAGATGGATCCCAACACCTTATGAACTGGTAAATAAGATGCTTGAAATGGCCGAAATCAAGTCAAACGATTACCTTATTGATCTCGGATCAGGAGATGGAAGAATGGTAATCGCAGCAGCAAAGCTGGGAGCACATGCGCTTGGAATTGAATACAACCCTGAAATGGTGGAACTTTCAAAAAGGAATGCAAAAGAAGCCGGAGTAAGCGATAAGACAGACTTTATTCAGACTGATCTTTTCAATTATGATCTGTCAAAAGCGACAGTTATTACAATGTTCCTCCTACCTGAGATCAACCTTAAATTAAGGCCCAGGTTCCTTGATCTCAAACCGGGAACACGTATTGTATCGAATACATTTTCAATGGATGACTGGGAACCGGATTATGAAGACTTAACTGAAGAGAACTGGGACAGTTGGTACACAGCGCTAATGTGGATCGTACCGGCAAAAGTTGAAGGGATTTGGAAACTTCAGAAAGGTGAGCTCACTATCCATCAGGAATTCCAGAAGATCTACGGAACTTTCACTTCAAACAATAAAACATCTTTAATAAATTCCGGAAGACTTTATGGTGATCATATTACGTTCAGTATTGACGGTACTGAATATACAGGGCATGTTAACAGCAAAACGAATATGGGGGGTACAGCTAAAAAGGGAATCTCTAAAAAAGGGTGGTTTGCAATTCGGCAATGAATATAAATCTTTGGATTTTCCTATCCAGGAATATTAACCCTATTTACCAGCAAGTAATTTTTGAAGGTCTGACATCTCATCTCTGAACCTGGCTGCCTCTATAAAATCAAGATCTGCAGCTGCCTTTTCCATATTTTTTCTTGTTTTTTCGATTGCCTTTTCAAGTGCTTCCCTGTTCATATACTTAACCACAGGATCAGCAGCAATATCAGGCTTCTCAGGTTCAATATAAGCTTTTACAGTTATTCCCTTTTTGCCTAATCCGCTAAGAACTGAACCGGTTTTCTTAATTATCTGAGTTGGGGTAATACCCATCTCCTCATTGTATTTTAACTGTTTTTCTCTCCGCCTGTTAGTCTCATCAATCGTCTGCTTCATACTACGGGTTACCCTATCAGCATACATTACGACCTTGCCGTTCAGGTTACGTGCCGCCCTGCCTGCGGTTTGGGTAAGAGATCGCGACGATCTGAGAAATCCTTCCTTGTCAGCATCAAGAATAGCTACAAGCGATACCTCAGGGAGATCAAGACCCTCCCTCAGAAGGTTCACACCAACCAGAACATCAATTGTTCCCGTCCGAAGGCTTTCCATAATATCAATCCTGTCAAGAGTATCAATATCGGAGTGGATATAGCTGCATTTTATACCATACCTGATCAGGTAAGCCGAAAGCTCTTCAGCCATTCTTTTAGTGATTGTTGTAACAAGTACCCTCTCCCCTGCTTTTACACGGGAACGGATCTCGGCCATAAGGTCATCTACCTGGTTAACACTTGGCCTTACCTCAATCGGCGGATCGAGCAACCCTGTCGGTCTTATAACCTGGTCGACAAGTACCCCTTCACTTTTTTCCAGTTCATAATCAGCCGGAGTTGCACTGACAAAAATAGTCTGACCGGTAAGTGATTCGAACTCCTCAATCCGCATTGGTCTGTTATCGAGTGCAGCCGGAAGTCTGAATCCATACTCGACAAGCGTCTGCTTTCGAGAATGGTCACCTCCAAACATCGCTCTTATCTGGGGAACACTTACATGGCTCTCATCAATTACAGTAATAAAATTATCAGGAAAATAGTCGAGCAGGCAGAAAGGTCTGCTTCCTGGTTGCCTCCCGTCAAAATATCTCGAGTAATTTTCTATACCACTGCAATAACCGAGTTCTTTTATCATTTCAAGGTCATACAATACTCTTTGCTCGAGTCTTTTTGCCTCTTCCTTTTTTCCAATTTCATTGAAATGCGCAACCTGAAGAACCATATCGTCCTGTATATCTTTCACAGCCATGTTGATTCTATCCCTCGTAGTAACAAAGATATTTGCCGGATAAATTATATATTCATTCAGCAACTCAAGTCTGTGACCTTCAACAGGATCAAAAGTATTCAGCTCATCAATCTGGTCGCCAAAGAAGACCACCCTTACAGCAATATCGGCATAAGCAGGAAAAATATCCACAGTATCACCCCTAACCCGGAAAGTACCGTGCTTAAATTCGAGTTCATTGCGCGAATAAAGGCTATCGACAAGTTTTCGCAGAAAAAGATTTCTCCCGATGGTCTGCCCCTTTTGTACACTGATGGTATTTGAATGAAAATCGTCAGGATTACCTATTCCATAAATGCATGATACTGAAGATACAACAATAACATCCTTGCGGCCTGAGAGTAAAGAGGAAGTAGCGCTGAGACGTAATTTCTCAATCTCTTCATTAATTGAGAGATCCTTTTCTATGTAGGTGTCTGATACAGGAAGATATGCTTCTGGCTGATAGTAATCGTAATATGAAACGAAATATTCTACCCTGTTTTCGGGGAAGAACTGTTTAAACTCACCATAAAGTTGGGCAGCAAGTGTCTTATTATGACTCAGTACTAGTACCGGTCTGTTCACTTTCTCAATTACATTGGCAATCGTAAAAGTTTTACCTGAGCCGGTTACACCAAGAAGAGTCTGAAAAGGGGCACCATTCTCTAATCCTTCAACAAGCTGTTTGATGGCTTCCGGCTGATCTCCGGTCGGCTGGAAATCTGATACAAGTTTAAAATCCATTCAATGGTCTGTATTATTGCAAACCTACTCATTTTTTTTGTTCTGTAATCTCTATCCACTTGTTGTCGGATTCAAAAAGAATATACTTATTAAAGAGCTTGTCTCCGGTAAAAAAGAAAGGCGCTTCATCAAAAGCGCCTTTCTTCCCCATAATTATGGATATCTATCCTAAATAACCTTTCAATAATCTGCTTCTTGAGGCATGTCTTAACCTTCTGATAGCTTTTTCTTTGATCTGCCGTACCCTTTCACGGGTAAGACCAAATTTTTCTCCTATCTCCTCAAGAGTCATCTCCTGGCAGCCAATGCCGAAGAAATATCTTATGATATCTCTTTCTCTTTCAGTAAGTGTAGCCAGAGCCCTGTATATTTCTCTGGAAAGAGATTCATCCATCAATTGTTTATCTGCTACAGGCGAATCATTGTTTGTCAGAACATCGAGCAGGCTGTTGTCTTCGCCTTCAATAAACGGAGCATCAACTGATACATGTCGACCAGATACTTTTAAAGTGTCGGTCACTTTTTCCTTTGGCAATTCAAGAACATCAGCAAGCTCCTCAGGTGATGGAGTACGCTCATTCTCCTGTTCAAATTTAGAGAAAGCCTTGTTTATTTTATTAAGTGAACCAACCTGGTTTAATGGTAATCGTACTATTCTTGATTGTTCTGCAAGAGCCTGAAGAATTGACTGCCTTATCCACCATACAGCATAAGAAATAAACTTAAATCCACGTGTCTCATCAAATTTCTCTGCAGCCTTGATAAGGCCGAGATTACCTTCATTTATAAGATCGGGAAGACTCAGCCCCTGATTCTGATACTGTTTTGCTACAGATACTACAAATCTCAAATTTGCTTTGGTAAGTTTCTCCAAGGCAGCTCTATCGCCTTTCTTTATTCGCTGAGCCAATTCAACTTCTTCCTCTACAGATATCAACTCTTCTTTACCAATCTCCTGTAAATACTTATCGAGTGAAGCACTCTCCCTGTTTGTAATGGATTTGGTAATCTTTAATTGTCTCATTATGCCTCCCAAAAAATTTCCGCAAAGATATTGCTTTATTATGTAATAACAAAAAAAAATCATAATTGTTGTATTCAGCGGATTATTAATTTCAATCCGCTGAATTGCAACAATTTACGCAAATATTCATTTAGTTACCAAATTGGTAGCTAAAAACAGTTCCATCAGCTTGTATTCCACCGATCGATTTCAGAGTACTTTCATTATTAGTAAAATCTCTGACATCCGAAGGAGAATTAACTTTTTTTCCATTAATACTCAATATGATATATCCACGTTTTATTCCGAGATCTTTAAATTTCCCTTCATTCAAATCTGTCACTTTAACCCCATAGTTCACATCGAATGATCTTTTTTCCGAGGAACCAAGAGGTTCAAGTTTTGCACCAAATACTGTATCTTTTCCCATTCCGGCTTTAACAATGTTTGTATTACCGGCCACGTTCTTCAAAAGGATTTGTACAGTAGTCTCTTTCCCGTTTCTTAGGTATGTTATATTTGCTCTATCGCCCGGACGATGTTTCCCTACCTGCTCCTGTAATTCAGGGACAGAATTGACACTGACGTCGTCGAATTTTACAATAATATCATTTTCTTTTAAGCCTGCAGCTTTGGCCGAACCATCTTCAACAATTCCTGCAACGAGAACACCCCTTATTTCGCTAAGATTCTGCTTCCTGGCATCCTCCGACTCAACCTCTTTAATATTCACACCAATTATTGCACGTTGAACTTCTCCGAATTCTTTAAGATCGTCAACAACTTTCTTTACAATTGTCACAGGAATAGCAAATGAGTTGCCAGCATAACCGCCATTTGGCGAAACTATAGCTGATGTAATTCCAACCAGCAATCCTTTTGTGTTAACAAGGGCACCTCCGCTGTTTCCCATATTTAGAGCAGCATCCGTCTGGATGAATGATTCAATTTTATAATCTCCCTCATTCAATGAGAGACTTCTACCCTTCGCACTGACAATACCTGCAGTTACAGTTGATGTTAGATTGAACGGATTCCCGACAGCCAGTACCCATTCGCCCAGCTTTAACTGATCTGAATCACCATATTTTATAAATGGGAGACCGTCAACCTTAATCTTCAGAAGTGCGATGTCCGTACTCGGATCACGCCCGACAACCTGCGCTGTGAAGGTTCTTTTATCATTTAGCGCAACTTCAACTGATTCAGCATTTTCTACGACATGGTTATTTGTAATAATATAACCATCAGATGAAATAATAACTCCTGATCCAAAGCCCTCTACTTCCCTTGGCTTTGAGTAGCGGTCGCCATAGAACCACTCCAGAATCGGATTGTCAGCTTGCCCGCCAACCATTGTTTTTATACGGACATGTACCACCGCATGAACAGTCTGTTCAGCAGCATAAGTAAGATCTACCTGTCCCTCCTGCATCTGCAGCGATGTAAGATATGCCTGCGCATCATGTAGTTCAACTTTTGAGCTATCTTTCGAGCCAGCCACTGTGGGCTTTTCAAAGAATTTTGTATAGGCAAACAAAGCTATGGATGCTCCTAAGAGAGCCATAAATAAAGAACCTAATAAATAATTTCTTTTCATAACTTTACTTTTTAATTTCATTATCCTTTTGCGTTCGCTTTGATTTTCAATTTTTAAACCATGGTAAAAGATTAATATCTTTACAACCGTTTTCTTTCATTTTTGTTTTACAAAGATCATGCATTTTTAGAATGGTCTTCAACAATTTACAAAGATTTAACGACACTTTAACACAATTGATAATAGCATTTAACAAATACCAGTGTGCAGGCAACTACCTTATTATGATTGACAAAAGTAACACTGTTAGGTATATGATGAAGGCATAAAAGTATCTGCCACCGTTTCAGTTCTGTCTGGACATTCTGGCAGTCAGTGTGAGGTTTGAGGTTTGATGTTTGAGGTTTGAGGGGGGAAGAAAGGGAGATGGGGTGAAGGTGTAAAAGGATGGTGAAAGGATGAAGAGGATGATGAAGAGGATGATAAATAGTAATATTATGCAGAAAGAAAAATTATACGGGAAAACACTGAATGAGCTGATTGCAGTAACCAGAAGAATAGGATTGCCAGGCTTTGCTGCAAAACAGATATCTGACTGGTTGTATAAAAAAGAAATCCAGTCGGTTGAGGAGATGACGAACCTTTCAAAAAAGACACGAGAACTTCTTTCGGCCGATTATGAAATGGGACTTTCAGCACCTGTCAATGTATCTGCAAGCAGCGACGGAACAAAAAAATACCTCTACCGAGTACTTCAGGACAAATACATAGAAACGGCTTACATTCCCGATAATGACCGTGCGACAATTTGTGTTTCATCACAGGTTGGCTGTAAAATGGGTTGTGTCTTCTGCATGACCGGGAAACAGGGTTTCCAGGGAAATCTTACGGCAAACGAAATACTTAACCAGTTCAGAAGCCTGCCGGAGTTCACAAGTCTGACAAACATAGTATATATGGGCATGGGAGAACCTCTGGACAATATCTCCGAAGTCCTTAAAAGCCTGGATATTCTGACAAGTGAATGGGGATATGGCTGGAGCCCGACCAGAATTACAGTCAGCACTGTAGGACTGATAAATGGAATAAGCGAATTTCTCGAAAAAAGCCGGTGCCACCTTGCTGTCAGCCTTCACTCCCCGTTTGATGAAGAGAGAAAGCAGCTTATGCCCGTTCAGCAGACAAACAATGTCACAGAGGTACTTGATATAATCCGAAAATTTGATTTTAACAGTCAGAGAAGAGTCTCTTTTGAATATATCCTCTTTAAAGGGATGAACGATACCCCCCGCCATATTAAAGAGCTTTCAAGAATCCTTAACGGCATCAAATGCCGGATCAATATAATCCGGTTCCATCCCGTACCAGGGTCACCATTCATTAGTCCTGATAATGAAGCCACCATAAAGTTTAAAGAGGCTCTTAATGCCAAGGGTATACTAACAACAATAAGGTCCAGCAGAGGTGTCGATATACAGGCTGCATGCGGCTTATTATCAACACTTGAACGAAATAAATGAGAACTTATATGCTGAGAACGATCTTTTCTGTTTCATTACTGTTCTGCACTCTCTGTGTTTTCCCTCAAGAGAAATCAATTGGAAAATTCCTTTCTGACTCTTCCCTGATTCATGCGTCTGTATCTCTTTGCATTGCAGATGCTGAAACCGGAGAGATACTTGAGGATTATAATTCCGGAAAAAGTCTTGCTCCCGCATCGGTAATGAAACTTATTACATCAGCTGCTGCAATTGAATTGTTAGGTCCGGAATATACTTTCAAAACAATTATCGGATATACGGGTTCACTTAATAAAAGGACCGGCCAACTGACAGGAAATATAATTATTAAAGGCGGTGGTGATCCTGCATTGGGTTCAGCAAATTTTTCAGAACATTATAAAGATTTTATTGGCAAATGGTCTGATGACATTAAGAAAGCCGGTATCAGAACAATCAGTGGAAGAGTTGTAACCGATGATTCTTATTTTGATTTTCTTCCTTTTCATGCCAAATGGCTCTGGGAAGATTCCGGAGTTTCTTATGGTGCAGGAATATATGGGCTATCTGTTTTTGACAACACATATGAGATTCACATGGAGTCAACAACTGACAGTGCCAGATTGAATATTTCCAGTGTAGTTCCGGCTGAATGCAAATATGATTTTTCAAATTATATGACAGCCACCGGAACTACTGATAATTCACGTATTTTTGCCGCACCTTACAGTACATTAGTAGTACTTGAAGGAACCGGCCCTGCCAACAATAAAGATTTTGTACTTAAAGCCTCAATTACTGATCCTCCCCTGCTTATAACGAAAATGGTAAATGAAAGACTTAAAGCAGAAGGCATAAAAGTATCAAAAGAGCCGACAACCACAAGACTGGAACCGGTCTGTTTGCATCGGGAAATAGTGCCTGTTTCAGAAACCATTTCCCCTACCCTGGCCAGTATAATTAATATACTCAACCATGAAAGCGTTAACCTCTATGCAGAACATCTGACAAAAGAGTTGGGAAAAGTATATAAAAACAGCGGTTCAACAGCAGCAGGGATTGAAGTTATAAGGTCCTTCCTTGATAATGCCGGAATTAATACCAAAGGAATGTTTATTGAAGACGGAAGCGGCCTGTCACCACAGAATTCCATCAATTCAAAGGAGCTTGTCAACCTCCTGATCTACATGAAGAAAAATGGCAGGTATTTCACTGAATATTATTCTTCACTGCCTGAAGCCGGGAAAACAGGCACTCTTAAAAACAGTTTTAAGGATCCTGTTTTTGATTCAAATTTCAGAGCGAAAACCGGATCAATGACCAGGGTAAGAAGCTATGCAGGATACTTTACCACCTTATCAGGCAGAAAAATGGTTTTCAGCATTTTAGTGAACGATTTCACAGGTCCTTCAACAAATGTAAGTGTCACTATTAAAGAATTCCTTAAAGAAATGATTTTAACTAAATAGAATAAACAATTATTTACCACGAAGGAAAAAGGAGTGATACTGAGTTTATACGGACCACAAATTTAGATTTACCGGTTACCGGACAGCTCTTCTCCGGATTTCCTCTGTCCAGCCAGCCGGCTGGTCTGAGTCCTTTGTGTAAGTTCTTATTTTTCACCAATGATGTGGCAGGCAGGTAAGGATAGAATGACATATCTTTCAAAGTTGAACTATATTTGTAAGTTTTTCAGGAATTGGAAAATGTTATTTTATTAAACTGAAACAATTTGCCATGAACAATAAAATCTCGGTCAGAAAATGCGAAGAATATGATCTCAACAAGATCATTGATCTTATCTCAGATATATATACAAAAACCGGCGGTCCTGAAGTAAAGGGGAAGAAAGTACTATTAAAACCCAATATATTAAGCGAAAATAATCCTGCCAGATGTGTCAGCACTCATCCAGTTGTAGTGGAAGCCATGATAAGATTTCTTCAATCAAGGGGAGCAACTGTATTTACTGGTGACTCGCCTGCAATCCATACACATAGATTCAGAGGTGAAAAATGCGGTATTCGCCAGGTTTGTGAAGCTACGGGAGCAATATGGGTCGATTTCATGGTAAATCCGGTTGAGAAAAAAATCGGAAACAGGGAAGTCAGAATTGCATCTATTGTTGATCAGGCAGATGTCATCATTTCTCTTCCTAAATTCAAAAACCACGAACTCATGTATTTTACAGGAGCGATAAAAAACACATTCGGACTGCTCCCCGGATTCAGCAAAGCGAAACAGCATGCAGTATTCAGCGACAGAATCGGATTTGGGAAGTTTCTTGTTGATCTTAACGAAGCAATTACCCCCGATTATTTTCTGATGGATGCTATAATGGGGATGGAAGGACCCGGACCTGGTCCAAAAGGTTTTCCGGTTGCTATTGGCCTGCTGCTCGGATCAACAAATCCGCTTGCGATGGATCTGATTGCCAGTAGAATAGCCGGATATGATCCGATTACACTACCAACATCAAAGACAGCATTGTTAAGAAAGAAATGGCTGCAGTCAGAAAATGACATTATATATGACGGACCGGAAATCAGCAGTATTATAAAGAAAGATTTTAAAAGGATCCCGATTTCAGTCAATAATAATATTTCACTCCAATTTATAAAGAAAAGAATCCCCTACTCAAGAAGGTTTGAAAGAAGGCCTTTTTTTATTCATGAGAATTGTACAGGATGCCATAAATGCGTTAATATCTGTCCCATGCAGGCTATTAAGCCACAAACATCAAATAAGACCAAAATAGTTCTGACTGACAGTCAATGTATAAGGTGTTTTTGCTGTGCAGAAGTCTGTACTGATGATGCAATTGATATCAGAGTGAAAATATTTGGTGTCTAGGCATCAATCTTGGCGTACCTGGCATGAGCTTCAATAAACTCCCTGCGTGGCGGAACATCGTCTCCCATAAGCATAGAAAATATGCGATCGGCTTCAGCAGCGCTATCGATTGTAACCTGTTTTACCGTTCGTGTTTCAGGATTCATGGTTGTTGACCAGAGTTGTTCTGCATTCATCTCTCCAAGACCTTTATACCTCTGAACGCCTACAGTTGATTCTTTTCCCTGTCCCATTTCTGCTATAGCTGCCAGACGTTCCTCCTCGGTCCAGCAATACTGTTCGTTTTTACCTTTTTTGACAAGATACAACGGCGGCATCGCAATATATAAATATCCTCCTTTGATAAGATCCTGCATATATCTGAAAAAGAATGTCATGATTAGAGTATCAATATGAGACCCGTCCACGTCGGCATCAGTCATACATATTATTTTATGGTATCTTAAACTTGAAGTATTGAGTGCCTTGCTGTCTTCATCAGTTCCGATACTTACACCAAGAGCGGTAAAGATATTTTTTATCTCTTCACTCTCAAAGACCCTGTGCTGCATCGCCTTTTCGACATTCAGAATTTTTCCACGGAGAGGCAGGATAGCCTGGAAACGACGGTCACGACCCTGTTTTGCGGTTCCACCTGCAGAATCACCTTCCACAAGGAATAACTCACAGATTTCCGGATCTCTGTCGGCACAATCGGCCAGCTTACCGGGAAGCCCTGACCCTGAAAGGACTGTCTTTCTCTGTACAAGCTCCCTGGCTTTACGGGCAGCATGACGGGCAGTTGCAGCCAGGATGACCTTTTGAACAATGGTTCTGGCATCTTTCGGATTCTCTTCGAGGTAATTGGTAAGCATAGTGCAAACAGCCTGATCAACTGCACCTATAACTTCTGAGTTACCCAGTTTTGTTTTTGTCTGACCTTCAAACTGCGGCTCCTGAACTTTTACCGAGATTATAGCAGTAAGTCCTTCACGGAAATCATCACCATTTATATCAAATTTCAGCTTTGATGTAGCGCCTGAATCATCAGCATATTTTTTGAGCGTACGTGTAAGTCCTCTTTTAAATCCTGCTAAATGAGTTCCACCCTCAATAGTGTTTATATTATTCACATACGAATGCACATTCTCTGAAAATGAGTCATTGTACTGAAGGGCAATCTCAACAGGAATTTCTGTCTTCTCATATGTAATATGAATGGGCTTCTCAATAATCCTTTCCCTGTTTGAATCAAGATACTCAACAAATTCTTTCAGCCCGGTCTCAGAGCGAAACTCTTCGTAACGAGATGTGCCTCCATTGCTATCCTCAACAGGTTCCCTCATATCTTTAATAGTGAGGAGTATCCCCTTGTTAAGAAATGCCAGTTCGCGAAGACGTGCTGAAAGAATCTCAAAGTTATAGACAGTCGACTGGAATATTGTTCCGTCGGGTTTGAAAGTCACAGAAGTTCCAGACTTATCTGACTCACCGATTACTTCGACCGGAGTAATCGGTTTCCCAAATTCATATTCCTGTTTTGACACTTGTCCTTCCCGCATAACAACGATTGACAGATGGGATGAGAGGGCATTAACACATGACACCCCTACACCATGAAGGCCTCCTGACACTTTGTATGAGTCTTTGTCAAATTTTCCACCGGCATGAAGCACCGTCATAACAACTTCAAGGGCCGATTTATGCTCCTTCTCAATTATTCCTGTAGGGATACCACGACCATCATCAGTTACCGTTACAGAATTATCTTCATGTATAATTACATCAATCCTGGAGCAGTATCCTGCAAGCGCCTCATCAATGGAATTGTCAATAACCTCATATACAAGATGATGTAATCCTCTGATACCAATATCTCCAATGTACATTGCAGGTCTTTTACGTACAGCTTCAAGACCTTCCAATACCTGGATATTATCAGCCGAGTAATCAATACTATCCTGCAATTTCTTCTCATTCTCGCTCATTATTCTTTTTTTAATAAATTTTCTTAAACCAGATAATCATCAAAACATGTCAATAATTTAATAGAAGCATAATCATGCTTAACCACAGAAACTGACATTAAATTTGTTTTATTGAGAGTGAAATCCGAATGTGTTTTCACTGCTGTCAGCCATCAGAACCAACCTTACTTTTTTTATTACAAATTATTGATATTATGAGTATTAATTATCCCGGCAAATATAGGGATTTAAAACGGGTTTTCATTATTTTTTAACAAAAAATAATACACAATTTTCATCATGAAATCAACAATTAAAAAACTGTCTGAAAGTCTTGCTGTCTTTTTACCTTGCTCATACCAATAAAGGAGTAAAGATTCATTTTAATTTACAGACTGTATGTAAATCCTATCATACAAAGGAATCTCAGAGAAGGGTAATAAGCCCATTCATAATAGCGATTATATGAGATATTATTGACTTTAGCCCAAAATGAAAGAATTTTGGAATATCTGTATTCCGCTGACAGGTTCAGATTAAAATGTGTTGGCTTTTCAACTAAATAAGGAAGATCAGACTGACCTGAATATAAATGATATCCGTTTACTATCATCTGACATTTTCCCTGCGCTGTCAGATCCATCCCTGCAATAATTTTATCCCTGAGATTATATTTAAAAGTAAGTTTTGCATCCCAGTCAGGTTTATTCCATGCATAATCATTTAACGAAAGACTATAGCGATAGAAATTGGCAACAGCATTAAATGATAACTTATTGGTAATCGGCCCGTTCATTTCAGCATGAACATTGAGTAGTTCTACATCATCAGCAAGAGGTAAAAAGTAATTGCCTCTGTTATGTGGTAAAATACTGTCAGGAGTGACTAAATTAGAATAAAACAGCATATCGCTGATCAAAGAATATGAAACCGACACAAGGTAGTTCCCTCCTATTCCTGAATTGCCCTTCAGACCAGCTGAAAGAATTAATTCATGGTCAGTATTTGGAAGAGTGAATAGGCTATCTCTGACCAGATAAGGAATCTCATAAATGGTTCTAAGGGGTTCATTCTTTTCCAGTTCACCTGATAACCCCATAAAGAACTTAATATATGACGGGACAACATTAAAGCTGAAATTCAGATCGGGATATAAATGAAATTTCGGCGATGAAGTCATATTTTTTTCCAGCAAGGCCTGAGCCCCAAGTTTAAAAGACCATTGGTCTGTGGCTTTACTGATAAAAGGGCTGATAGATGCAACATATTTAGGGCTGGTCATGATGGAATCAGATAGCCTGTAATACTCATAGCCAATACCGGAACCGGCATAAAGCCCTTCGAATGATTTTGCCATTATCCCTGTGATTCCGACATTATGCTGAAACAGGTCTTTAGTGCTGTGGAAATAATTGTAAAACACATCAAAATCGTATGAGAATTCCGTAGAATCCAATGTTGTTGAATACAATGAAGATTTTGCACCTATATTATAATACCCCAGCCTTACATCCTTCTTCGAAGGAGAGTAATCGGAAAATATTGTGTCGTAGCCATAAGCATATCTCGTTTTCTGAGTGAGATCAACCGAACTTTCCAAAACGTTTTTCTTGAACAGCCTTCTGCCAAAGAGAGAGGCATCATTGTCCATATATCCGGCAAAAACCTTATCGCCATTCTGAAGCTTAAGGTTGCCGTTGGTTGAGTAATGTCTTCCATAGAATCCTATTGAGCCTTTTTTCGACCGTTCATTTGTTATGCTGATCTCAGCCAGCGGAGAAAGATAATTTCCGAGACCAAAATTTACATAACTTTTATATAGTTTGGGCAATGGATCAGGAAGCAGGGATGCAGCTTTAATCTGGCTAATAGTATATTCAGGCATAAATGCCCTGGTCCTGACATCATAATGGAACTCCGGAACAACTTTCAATGTATCGTTCATATCCGGGAGAAAACTTCTTTTTTTAACTTCCTGAAGAGATGGCTTATACGGATTGTAAAGGGTAATCTCCCGCTTAAGCCCTGTTTCCTGCTTTTTTACCTGGGCATTTACTGGTAATATGCAGAATAATATCAAGGACGGTATAATTAAACTTCTTTTTATCATGTCAAATCTGTTTCTGATTCACTATTCTCAATTCTCTTTGATTTATATTTTATCGCTTTCTACTGTAGCTTCCTTTGTCTCGTTTAACGAGTCAAGTCTTGTCTTTACTTCATCGAGTATACCGTCATCACTTACAGAATAATAATCTTTCAGACTCTGAAGAGTCGCTCTTGCCTGAAGGAGATCACCCTTTTTCATACTAATGTCAGCCAAAAGAAGGAACATTCTTGCCATCCAGTACTGGTGGGGTGAATTCTGGTCAATAAACTCTGTTATAATCTTTTCCGATTCGTCTGTCTTTTCTTGTTTGTAGAGGAGTTCAGCTACCCTGAATTTTGACTCTGCACCCTCAGCACTTGTAACCTCTGTGGCAACTTTCCGGAATTCAGAGAGCGCTTTATCAAAGTTATTAAGACTGTAATTAGCCTTAGCACTTATAAAAGTCGACTCTCTTATCAATTCTTCAGGCACATTATCCTGGCTGTTGATCTTAGATGCGACGGCAATTGTCTTTTGTGCATCACCAGCCTGATAAGCCGATCTTAACTGCCCTTTAAGTGCTATAAGCCTGTTTTCGTCATTTCCCGCAGCTTTTTCAAGCCGTTCAAAATATTCAAGCGATCTATCATAATCTTCTTTTTCGAATAATATTTCAGAGGCTGATATAAGTGATTGCTCAAGAAATTGATTATTTGGCACATCCGACACTTCGATGTACAACTTCAAAGCTTCATCGGCGTTACCAGCCGATTTCATACACTCGGCCAGATAATACTGTACATTAAGCCTGAAACTTCCATCTGGAAATTCATCAAGATAATTCTTAAATACGGCAGTAGCCTGATCATATTTTCCTTTCATGTAAAGATTCTCAGCTGAGGTATATAGCAGAGAGTCCTTTTCAGACATATTTACATCGCCATAGCCATCGAGAGTTTTAACATAAGTAAAATAAGACTCCACATCATTTATATCAACATATGTATTTTTTAATCCGGTCATTGCATATCTTGCTTCAGGTGTGGATTTATAGTTTTGTATCACTTTTTTGTACTGTGAAATTGCTTTTTCATTTTCTCCCAGGTTATAATAAAGCAATCCAAGTTGAACCATTGCGCGTGGCACAAACTGGCTGCTCTGATAATTTGTTATTATGGTATTAAAATCTGATTCTCCTTTTTTATAGTCTTCCAGAATCAGATATGCTCTTCCTCTTTCAAATATTGCATTCGGAACATATGATGATGAAGGGTATTTAACAGTAAGGGATGAAAGTATCCCCACTTTTCCTCTGTTATCATTCATAAGTCCCAGGCAAAATCCCTTTTGAAACATGGCATAATCAGCATCAATATTCCCCCATTCAATAACTTTATCATAATACTCTATTGCCGTTGCATAGTTTGTGGTGATATAATAACAATCAGCAATTCTGTTCTTCGCATCAGTAAGAACCTCTGGCTTTACATTTTTCGCACTCTCCTCGAATGTTTTAAAATGGGTAAGTGCGTTTGGATAATCTTCCAGATTAAACATCGTATAACCAAGGTTGTACCTTACAAGATTGTATTCACTCAGAAGCGTTGAACCGGGTATTCCCATGAATTTCTCAAAATCATTTTTTGCCTTATCATACTGTGCAAGTCTGTACCACGCTTCTCCCCGCCAGTAAATAGCTCTTGCCCTGATCGACCTGTTGTACTTTTCGTATTTAAGCGATTTGTCAAACATATCTATTGAAGCTTCGATCTCAAGGTTTTTATATAATTCCAAACCTCTGAAAAAAGCAACTCTCTGGTATGCTTCTTCAAGTTTGCTATCTTTATTTTGTATTTTATCGAGTGAAGCCAGAGCTGCTTTATAGTTCTTTTCCTGCAAAAATGTGGCTACCAGGTAATCATAAGCCTCCTGTATCTTCTCTGAACCCGGATAGAGGTCGATATATTCCTGAAAAGCAGCAATTGTTTCCCCAAAAGGAGAATATGATGTTTCGTATGTCAATTTCGCATAATTAAACAATGATTCTTCCTTTATTTTTTTGTCGTAATTCAATTTTGATGCTTCCCCAAAAGCCAATTGCGAACGTTTTTTATCTCCCTTCTGTAAGTAACAATCACCAAGAACAATCCAGATATTCTGACTTAAAAGATCATCTTTTGCTCCTGTTTCAAGAAATATCTTAATTGCTTTATCTATTTCCCCGGTTTTATAATAACAGTAACCAAGCTGATATTTATCTTCCCTTCCGCTGGTTTTTGCCTTTTCTGTATATTTCTCAAGATAAGACAATGCTTCTTTGTAATTTTCTTTATTATAATAAGCATCTCCGATGAACCTGTACAATTCAACAGACCTTTCTTTCCCGGCTGAATTAAGAAGATCCGGAGCCATTGAAAGAATGCCGTCATAATCCTTTTGCATATACAAAATCTGGACTATATAAAATGGCACGATACTTCCAAATGTCTCATCATCTTTCAGACGCGTGAATCCATCCATGGCGGTTTGATACATTTTCTGTTCGTAAGCTATCTGTGAAAAATAATAAACAGCCGGCGGAGTGTATTCCGTATCAATATCTTTAATCTCCGAAAACATCAGAAGCGCCCTTTCCTTATCCCCTTTAATATAAAGTGAATATCCGAGCCTGAAGAAATATTCTGCCAGTTTATCAGGCTGGAGTTCCTGCCTGTTAACAGATTCATAATATGTTACAGCTCTCCTGTAATTCTTGTTTTGAAAAAAATAGTCTCCCAATGCTAACCTGGCTTCATTTATCCTTGGGCTTTCAGGGCAGGTTGAAATATATGTTATCATCCGGTATTCAGCATCATTATTGAAGAGCTTCAATGCCGCAATTGCACTGAAATATTTAGCTTCGTCTATCAGGGTAATGTCGGAGTTGTCATTGTTCTTTACGAATGAATCAAAGAAGCGTATTGCAGCAGGATATTTCTCTTTATTGAACAACTCCATTCCTCTGTTAAATTCAGAATCCATCTCTTTAGCTGTAAACGCTACCTGTGATGAGACCTGAATCATGAAAATAAAAAGAAAACTGAATATTAAGATGAATTTATTTCTGTTCATAACTTATTTTTTTAGGCTCCGGACAATCAGGTGTTATTTGTATCTGAAAAATCATGAGAACGCATAATATCCTAATTGTAAACCATATATAATACTATTTCGGTTTTTTAAAATTATCGGTAAAATTACAATTAATAAACGCCTCCTCTCGGTCTTTATTACTGATTTTATCAACATATAAATGTTAATTATCAATTCTTTCCTTATTTTGCACATTAAATATTCAGAGATATGGAGGAAAGTCTTCCACTTGATGTAATCATCCAGCTTACAGACTGTACAATATGGCAGCAGGATCATCTTGTGCTTTCGAATGTAAATCTTAGTGTCGGGAAGAGCGAATTTGTCTACCTTGTAGGCAGAGTAGGCAGTGGGAAATCGAGCCTTATTAAAACTCTCAATGCTCAGATCCCTCTTAAAGAGGGCACTGGTCTTATTGCAGGTTATAACCTTTCGAAATTAAAAAAGAGGGAGATCCCCTACCTGCGAAGAAAGATCGGAATCGTCTTCCAGGATTTTCAATTGCTTATAGACAGGTCGGTAAACGAGAATCTTGAATTTGTGTTAAGAGCAACAGGGTGGAAAAATAAAACAGACATTGATACCCGTATCGGGGAAGTCCTTGAAAAAGTCGGTCTCGGACTTAAAGGGTACAAGATGCCTCATCAGCTGTCAGGTGGCGAACAACAGCGTGTCGTTATTGGAAGAGCTATACTGAATGATCCTGATATTATTCTGGCTGATGAGCCCACCGGCAACCTTGACCCCGAGACATCAGAGGGGATCATCAAGCTCCTCACAGACATCAGTAAAGCAGGAAGATCCGTGATTATGGCTACCCATAATTATACACTTCTTAAAAAATTCTCTGCACGGACAATTAAATGTGAAAACAGTAAACTTCTTGAAGTAAGAAATGATGAAGAAATAGAACTTATTTAGAAAGGGGCAAAGGCTAAAGGGAGCAACGGAACAACTGAAGAAATGCCGGAAGATTATTTCATCATTCTTATAGGCCAGAAAAGCCTGTTACGGTAAATTCTGTAAAAGGGTACATTTATACAGCCGAACGATTCCATAAATAAAGCTACTGAAGGTATTGAAGAACCATCAAAATCGAGTATGGTTTTTGTTGATGAATAATCCTTTATTAATTCATTAACAACATAGTAGCCTGTTCGTTTTGTTCGGCTTTCAGGAGTATTAACCACAAAAAGCAGAGTCTTTCTCCCTTGTATCTCAACTATGAAAATCCCAAATATCAATCTGTTATTGTCTGTCTTTACACCGAGGATTCTCCCTTTCCTGTTTTCCAGACAAAAGTTCATCAAATTGTTAAGACGCTGATAATCACGCGTCTTAATTCCCTTGATTTCTTTTCCCTTATTCCTGAGAAACAAACCGATTAATTCTTTGGGAGTAATTTCTGAAGTTAGTTCAGGTTTATTCTTAGCCGATGCTTCAATGTTCCTTTTGCAATGATAAGAAAAATTGTTCCATAAAGTTTCATACGATTTTGAAAGGTCAAGCTCGTAATTAGCTCTTCTGGTTACTTTATAGCTGTCATCGTTAATTTTCTGTCCCACACACAGGTCTATAAGCTTGTAAAAATCGGGAATATAATCGAGGAATTCATGGATTGCCTTCGATTGGGGTTTATCAGGGGAGAATGCTCCCAATTGCTGGAGAAAAATTGGTGTTGCAACATATTGTATTCCAAACCTGCTGAAGCCCGGAATGGGGAAAACCGAATCATAATCATCATCAACAAGAGCTTCCCAACCTGGGGCCACTATGTCGAGATACCACGAAAAGCCATATGGTTTTACAAAAGGTGAACTTTTTACGACATTATCCCACTGTTCCCTGTCAATTTCACTATTTTTAAGATAGATTATCATTGTTCTGGTTTTTGAGCATAAATTCAAAAACTTCCCGCCAATCATGCCATTCCTGATTATCAAGCAAAGAGGTATTGTGCCATATACTTACAAATAGGCCGCCAACTTTCCTGGTTTCGTTTATCAGTTTTTGAATCACTTCTTTCGAAACAGCCGGATCCAGACTTTTATAATTGTAAAGAGTGCCATCCATCACCTGAAAAGGAATGATCTTCAGACTGGTTTGATGATCTTCAGACAGATCATAAAAAAAATACGGACGGGCAATCCCTGCCCTGAAACCAGGTTCGTCAGGATAACCCATCGAATAGTCCTCAAAAATCCCTGCGTTATGAATACTTCGGTACGATTTTGGCATGAATAACCTGACAAAATGAAAACGGCTGGAAATTATCTCCTTTCCCAGAATTGTCTTCATGCGAACCGTCTCTGTATTAATCATAGAGGTGTTTTCTGCTGCAAAGAACGAAGGATGCAGACCTGTGTCGTATTTATTGGCTATGCCCCTTATCAGTTCTCTGTATTCATCATTTTTCCAGGAAGGATTCTTGTCATATTTTGAATAATTGCCAACCGGGAAAAAGAATCTTACATCAGAATTATTCTTTTGTACATTTTCAATAATATAATCGAAGACTTTGAACGGATCATTTTCTCTGCCGGTCAAAGTTCGGTATCGGTCGCCGGTATGGTTTTTATTATTTTTTATATCATGGAACAAACCACCTATTGATCTTATCAGTCCTTTTCCCAGGTAAGCAAATGGCTGATCGACATCTATGGTTAAGAGAGCACTATACTTATTACGTTTAAATGCGAGAGTCTGGAATCTTTTAAGAAAAGCCTTTGCCATCTCTTTTGCCCACAGATCAACAACAGGGATTCCAAGGAATCCGTTTTTAAATGCTAATGATGAAGAAGCCGGGAACCTTCCAAATTCATCAGGTTGGAATTCAAGATACTCTTCATACCGGCTGATAAGAAAAAACGATGCAGCGAAAATATCAAAAGGAAGATCAGAATCAGAGGAAGTCTGAAAAAATACCGGCAATCCCTTCCATTGATTAACAGTTATTTCTCTTAGTTTGATTTCTGTTTCAAATAAGAGTGAATCAGGAGATATTTTAAACGAGTTCTTAATATTATCAGAAGAATAGTTAATAACAGGATGGTTTCCAAGTCTCCTTTTATCGTAAATTATTTCCCATGACAATCCCAGAATATCTTCAAGGATTATTCCCGCAACGTACTCCAGACGAGGCGAATTATCAGATGAAAATATTTTTACCAAAGGGGATTTCATAACAGCAAATTTACGCAATTACGTATTAATTTTTGTAAATTAATCTATGGATTATTGATTTGTTTCCGGCCGTAAAATTTGTAGATATTGCAAAGGCAGCAGAGGCTGCAGAGGCCGCAGAGGTTATTGAAGCATAACAACTTTCGGGCATTACAAACTTTAATCACTTATTACACAATTGTTTTAATTAAAATAATTTGATTACCTTTGTGCGCTAATTAACAAAAAGTGTTTTCTACGAAGCGTTATCAGGCATTTGCCCAGTCTGTATTTGAGTTCATTTCGACCGGGATTAATAAAATCAATCGCTCCCGGAACCACATCATAAAAAATAATAATGACAAATTTTGAAGAAATGGGATTTACTCCCGGTGTCCTGAAAGCAATTGAGGAACTTGGATTTGATCAACCTATGCCAGTACAGGAAAAAGTAATTCCTTTAATGCTCGGAGACGCGTGCGATATTATCGCCCTTGCCCAGACAGGAACCGGTAAAACAGCAGCCTTCGGTCTGCCGCTTGTCCAGGCGACAGATACAGAAATAAATGACACCCAGGCGCTCATACTCTGCCCAACGCGTGAACTATGTATGCAGATCACAAATGATCTGACCGACTATGCAAGGCATACAGGAAAACTAAAAATACTCGCTGTATATGGAGGAGCTAGTATTGACAACCAGATAAGAGGTCTGAAGAAAGGTGTTCACATAATTGTTGCCACACCAGGCCGGCTTATTGATCTGATAGGAAGAAGAGCCGCCAGATTATCTGCTGTGACAACCGTAATACTTGACGAAGCTGATGAGATGCTTAATATGGGTTTCCTTGACAGTATAAATGAAATTCTGGAAGAAGTCCCCGATGGGAGAAGGACCCTGTTGTTTTCAGCAACCATGTCATCAGAAATTGCATCGATTGCCAGAAAATATATGGACAATCCTGTTGAAATTACTATTGGTACAAAAAATTCCTCGGCAGAAAATGTCAGCCATGGATATTACCTTGTTCATGCAAAAGATAAGTATAAGGTACTTAAACGTATTGCTGATTCTGAACCGGATATTTACGGAATAGTATTCTGCCGTACCCGTAAAGAAACCCAGGAGGTTGCATCAAAATTGATCAACGATGGCTATAACGCCGATGCACTCCATGGCGATCTTTCACAGTCACAGCGTGATGCCGTAATGCAGAAATTCAGGATGAGGAACCTCCAATTACTGGTTGCAACAGACGTTGCTGCAAGGGGCCTTGATGTTGACGATCTGACTCATATTATTAATTTCAGTCTGCCTGATGATACTGAAGTATACACTCACAGAAGCGGTCGTACCGGCAGAGCAGGAAAAACAGGAATATCAATTTCACTCGTCCACCTTAGGGAAAGGCATATTCTTCAGCAGATCGAAAGGAAACTCAAGAAACCTATCAGACTAATTCAGATTCCTACCGCGAGCGAGATCTGCGGAAAACAATTGTCAAACTGGGTAAACAAGCTTGAAAACGTTTCCACTGATCACCAGGAAATTGAAAAATTTCTGCCGTCTATTAAGGAAAAACTTGCAGGACTTGACAGGGATGAGTTTATTAAAAGAGTTATTTCGCTCGTATTTGACAAGTTCCTTGACGATTACCGTAATGGTGATGACCTGATAGAACCCGTTAATGAAAAAGAAGGCAGTTTCGGCCATTCAGGAAGAAGAGGGTCCCGTGAGCAATATGAAGGTAACTACACAAGACTCTTTATAAACCTTGGAAAGTCGGACGGATTCTTTCCCGAACAGCTTATTGAACTTGTGAACTCAAATACCAGGGGTAAAAAAGTACCTATCGGAAAGATCGACTTATTAAAGACTTTTTCCTTTTTTGAAGTTGAAGCAAGTTATGCTGATGATCTGATTAAAGTTCTGAATGATAAAACATTCATGGATAGAAGAGTTGCCGTAGAGATTGCACAGGCAAAAACCGATAAGCCGAAGGATGACTATTCTGGTAAAAGACATGCCAAATGGGCTGACAGAAGACCTGAAAGAAGAAGATCCGACAAACATGAAAGCTACAACAGAGATTTCAAAAAGGATAAAAAAAACAATAAGAAGGAAAAGAAAAAGTACAGCAGGTAATAATCCCTCGTGCCTGCTTGTGAAAGGTTCATTTAGTTTCACAGAGGACCGGATTGAAATATTTACAGTATATTAAGAGCCTTTCAAAGGCTCTTTTATTTTTATGTCAGAAAATATTCTGTGAATAATTATCTCTTTAAATAATCATTAAATAAAACCTGAAGATAGGCTTTCCCGTTTTTCTCAGCAAAATCAGGATCTTTACCCTCTTTAACCAGCGGTTTTTTAAGCTTCTGATCATATACAACAGTTGAGCTATCGGTAATAAATCCAAAACCTTCATTATATGTATAAAATGCAAATGAATTTGTCTCATCTGATAAAAGATCCTTTGCAAATGGAAAACTTCCGCTGATCTCAATCTGGTTTAATAAAGTAACGGGGATATCGACCTGGCTGCCGAGTTTATCAATATTGATGCCTTTCCGGGATAATGCTCCGCCAATCCAGAGCATCGGTATCTTAAATATCTCCTGCGAATAATTAAGCATATCGGAAGTAATCCTGCAACCATGATCAGCTACCAGTATAACCAGAGTGTTTTTCCACCAGTCCGTTCCTTTTGCCCAGTCGAGGTATGAGCCCAGTGCCCGGTCAGTATAATAAACGGAGTTCTTATATTTAGTCATATTATCATTCCCGGGGAAAACAGGATCCATCGGAACATCGAAAGGTTCATGACTCGATAATGTAAGAACCACATTAAAGAAAGGTTCTTTAACTGTTTTCATCGAGTCTTCCAATGCATTAAAAAGTATATGATCATGAACTCCCCACTTGGAATTGAAATCCTCAGGATTAAAATTATTTTGGGTTATAATATTACGAAAGCCAGAGCCAATGACATAAGAATTAAAATTGGCAAAATTGATCTCACCGCCATACCAGAAAGAACTGTTGTAACCATTTTCATTAAGGATCCTGACAAGACTTGGAAGAGACTGGCTCTTCCTGGGAGTTTTAATTATTGATTGTGCCGGTTGAGCAGGGTAACCACTCAGAATTGCAGGTATTGCTTTGTCAGTTCTTGTCCCGGATGCATAAAATTCAGAAAAAAATATTCCCTCCTTTGTATATCTGTTAAAGCAAGGAGTTACCAATGAATCACCTCCAAGAGGACCAATAATATACCCGCTGAATCCTTCAAGCACAACAATCATAATATTTGGACGGGTGGAGTTCAATACCTTTTCAGAAGTACCTTTTTTTACATCCAGAGTCTCAACTAAAGAAGTTGCAGAATTAAGATCAGAAAACTCATACGGATTCTTTAATGACTCTTGCGTAACAGCCGATCTTCCAAAATTCCAGATCACATTTACTGCCGCATGATTCAGAAACATTTTCTGGCTGAAATAGACTGCACCTGAATTTATGGGAGCGACTCCGAATCCTCCTCTGATTGGTATAATAAGTGATCCACAGAGAATCATGAAAAAAAAACTTTCCGGCACCCGGTAATGAGCCTTTTCAAGATGTCCGAATAAGCTATCTATAAGCTTATTGTAAATTAAAATAAAGAAAGCACATAATAGAATAATAATGCCAATGAGAAGGATTAACTTAAATGTACTTACAGATGCTACTGCTTCTCCCGGAGTTTTCAGGTACAGCAGGGGAGTTGAATCCATACGGAAACCCCAGTAAGAATAAAGACTGGCATCTGATACAACAATTATTGAAGAGAATACGATGAGAATATATGAATACCATCTCATGAAAATCCTGTGCCAGTTTCCGTTAATCCAAATACCCGGAATGATAAATAAAACCGGAATAAGTAAATAATACCCGGTGGCAGAAATATCAAGTTTTATACCATGGGAAAAGATGGCCATGAGTTCGCCAAAACTGTTTTGGAAAGCATTCTGGTGTTGCACAGAAATAAAGAACATTCTGGCAATAATAAAAAACACCAGCCAGAATAGTGCATAATAACAAAGTGCGATAAGTCTTTTCTTCATACCTTAAACTGATTTTCTAATCCGGAACCTTCCTTTTGTACTCCTGAAAAACAATAATAATGAAACAGTTATAATAATCATACCTGTTACTGTAATCCATTCAGGTTTTTCACCTGGCACAAGCAGCCAGCTTAAAATAGCGCCTGCAACAGGAATAATGAATTTCCACAGGTTAAGCTCTGAGACTTTAACTCCAGGCCGCTGCAACAATTTATACCATAAAGAAAAAGCTGCTGCTGCCATAAAACTTAACCATAATAAAACCAACCAGTACTCCAAAGGGAAACTGGTGTGTTGTAAGCCCTCAACAGGTAATGAAAGAAGGTAAATTAAACCTCCTCCTGCAAAGAGTGAAGCTGAACTGAGAACAAGCGGATCAACTCCATTGCTCTTCATTGATATCAGTACATTATTGGTAGAACTGGCAACATTGGCAAGGAGTATAAGCAGTACACCTAAAAGCTCTATTGCAGTCCCCAATTTAAATGCCTGTCGACCAGCACTGATAAGGATTACGCCTGAGATACCCAGAATTATTGTAAAAATTTTTTGTTTTGTCAGTTTGTCATTTTTAATCATTATTGCCGCAATCAGTGCAGTAATAAGAGGTTGAGAGCCAACGATAACGGCACCAAGTGCACCCGGGACCATGTTCATGCCTTGATAAAACAAGGTGTAATTAAGAAATGTCTGAAGTACCGTAACCCATGCAACCAACCGCCAGTGCTCCCTGATCATCTTAACATAGACCGCTGGTTTCACAGTGAAAGGAAAGATCATCAGACCCGAGATAAGAAACCTGGAACCTGCGAAATGGAATGGCGTATCATATTGTAACCCGATCTTTATCCCTGCATAAGCAGTTGACCATAACAGGCAAGCTACAATTGCCAGTAAGATAGTGTTTCCCTTAATATTCAACGAAAAAAATTTGAAGGCAAATATCAGAAAAAAATCATTCGGATTAACACTGCAAAATTTGAATTCTGTTTTTATATAAATACGTTATAATAATTCATAGTTTTGTTTGCCATTCAACATTTTATTTATGACAATTGCGGAATTTATTGCGAGTCAATTACATAGTCACGGGGTAAAATATGTATTCGGCATCCCCGGAGGTGCATCAATCCCATATCTGGAAGCTTTCAGGTCTGCAGGTATTGAGTTCATTCTTACTTCAAATGAAGCCTCAGCCGGTATCATGGCCGATGTAACTGCAAGGCTGACTGGGACCCCTGGCATTTGCCACGCTACTTTCGGGCCGGGAGCAACAAACATATCAACGGGTATTGGAGGGGCATTGCTTGACCGGTCATCCGTTATCGTTTTCACAAGCGAAATGGATGATGCGATGATTAACCGGACAACTCAGATGAATATCAACCATCAGAAGCTTTTTGAAACGTTGACAAAAGCCACATTCCGGATGAGTGCCAATAATGTTACAGAAGTTATTAAAGCGGCTTTCAGATTGTGTAAAGACCCCTACCCCGGTCCCGTTCATATAGGACTTCCGTCTGACATTTCTGATATTGAAGTATACACCCCTGCTAATGTTACTGTTGAAAATAAATTCAGATATCGGCATAATGATGTTGAAAAAATAATATCTCTGATTGAAAAATCACGCCGGCCCCTGATGGCAATAGGGCTGACGGCAGCAAGACTAGGGATCGGGAACGAACTGCTGAAATATCTCGATTATTGGAAAATGCCCGTAGTAATAACCCCCATGGCAAAAGGACTGATCCCTGAGAACCATCCATGCTATACGGGAGTATTGTTTCATTCATTGAGCGATTATCTTGAAGATATTTATAATAAAACAGATCTGGTTATCGGGATCGGATACGACCCAGTTGAATATAATTACGAATCGTGGATGCCGGATGTACCCCTTGTTCATTTTGATGTTAAGGAAACCGATATGCCTTCAACAGGAACCATAGTCCAATATAGCGGCCCTCCCGAGGAGTGGTTCGATGTCCTTAAGAACATTAACAGAAGCTCCCTGATCTTTGAACAAACGGTTATTAAAGGAATCCGCGATGAGATGCTTTCGGTATTCAATGGTTTTACAAACCATTTCGGACCTGCAGCAGCATTAAATATCCTTCAGGAAGAATTGCCCGACGATGTAACTCTTACTGCTGATGTTGGTTCCCATCTTCACCTGGCAGGACAATTCTGGCAAACCCATGGAAGAAGTAAAATGATCATGTCGAACGGATGGTCGGGAATGGGTTTTGGTATCCCGGCTGCACTGGCTGCCCAAATCAATAATCCTGCCGCAACTGTCGTCTGTTTAACCGGCGACGGTGGCTTCCTTATGATGGCTGGAGAAATTATTACCGCAAAAAGATACAATTTACCTGTGATTATTGTTGTCTTCTCAGATGGAGAATTAAACCTTATCAAAACAAAGCAGTCATGGAAAAACATCCCTCCGTATGGAACAATTCTTTATCAGGGCAATCTTTTTGGGACTGACACATTCCTCGGGGTCAAAGTATTGACAGCCGATTCACATGAAACCTTGAGGAAAGCCATCATAAGAGCCCTTTCCATAAACGAGCCCGTTATTATTAATGCAATTGTTGATCCTGAGGACTATAAATGGCTAATCGTCAAACGATAACAAGGAATTCCCTCACGCAGGTTGTCGGCATTTTTTTTTATTATTAGCAATTAAAGCAAGCTGAGCCGCATCACTAATAGACCATGGTCTGAGAGTTATTCCCTCAAAAAATATTTCCATTTAATATTTTAACTCTTCTTCTCTTTCTTAGGCTTTGATTCTTTCACCTCTTCCGTGGTTTCTTTCACTTTCTTTTCTTTCACAGCTTTTTTCTCTTTTTCAGCCTTGGGAGTTTTAGTCTCAGTTTTTTCTTTTACAACTTTGTCTTCTTTAACCTCAGGAACAGGCGTCACCTCTTTTACAGATTTCCTTTCCTGGATCACTTTTACAGGTTTGATTTCAGGTTTAACATCTATTTTCCGCGGACGGCGTACACCATAAGAACCAAGTATGATTTTGCCTCTTCTTGATTTTTTATCACCTTTTCCCATAATAGTTTGATTTTGATTAAAAATTACAGATCCTTTTAAAGGGAGAAGCAAAGTTAACAAAATTCTTTACTTTTATTATGAATTATTCCTGCCCTAATTCAATAATGTGATGACAGGTATTTTTTAAGGAGAGAAAGTCCATCTGGTTATGAAGAAACAAAAGAGGTTAATATTCATGCTTTTGGTAAGATTCAGAAAGATTACTATACATAATAATAAAATCCAAAATTTATGACCTATTGCGATTACATTAATACTATCTCGGGTGAGAAACTCTCGCTTCATAAAGAATACCATGATAATCATTACGGTTTCCCAATAGAAGATGATAACGAGTTATTTGAGAGGCTTATGTTCGAGATTAACCAGGCAGGATTGAACTGGATACTTATTCTGAAAAAACAACAGAACTTCCGCAGAGCCTTTGACAATTTCAATATTGAAACTGTTGCAGGATATGGAGAAGATGATTTCCAGAGGCTAATGAATGATCCTGGAATAATAAGGAACAAATTGAAAATAAATGCCGCCATTGAGAACGCGAAGATCATCCTCAAAATCAAAGTGGAATTTGGTTCATTCAGAAAATGGCTTGATATTCATTCCAGACAAATAAACACTCTTTCTGAATGGACAAAATTATTTAAAAAGACATTCAGGTTCACCGGCGGCGAAATAGTAAATGAGTTTTTAATTAGCATCGGGCATCTCCCCGGGGCTCATAGCCCTGAGTGTCCTGTATATGATAAAATAATTAAAATCAAAAAAAATGAGAAGGAAAGACAGAGAAATAACTGAAACAGAATCGATTGAAAAAATAATAAGAAAGGCGGACGTTTGCAGGATCGCTATGGCTAATGGTGATATTCCTTACATTGTTACTCTCAATTTCGGATACTCCGGTGGAACACATCCCTGTCTTTACTTTCATTGTGCTCCTGATGGCAGAAAACTCGATATGATTCAAAAAAATAATCGGGTCTGCTTTGAGATGGACACAGATCATGTGCTGATCAATGGAAAAAAAGGGTGTGACTGGGGAATGAATTACAGTAGTGTAGTTGGTTATGGCAGAATTTCAGTGATCAGAGAAACTGGTTCGAAAATTTTAGCTCTTAACTGCATAATGTCTCAATATTCAGAATTGACACATCCCGTTTACGACCAAAAAATGGTAGAAAGAACAACTCTGCTCAGACTTGATATAGAAGAGATGACAGGTAAAAGAAAATGATTATATTTAATCAATAAATAGCTTTAATAAATCTGTAAAACTCAGGCCTGATATTTTTTTAAACAATAATACCCTGAAGTATGAAAAAAAGAAGAAATTTCCTTTTTGTAGCTTTTTACTCTATTTTGTTATTAGGCATTTCAGGTTGTTCAGATAAGGGTAACAGGAATCCCAATACCTTTGAAATACTTACTCCCAAGCCGTCTCCTGTTCCACGGATTAATGGAGCTAAAATATTTGGTGTCAGACCAGGCTCCCCTTTTATCTTCACAATACCGGCTACAGGCAGCAAACCTATTAATTACGAGGTTCTGAACATTCCTGCCGGACTAAGTTGTGATCCTAAGACCGGACAGATAACAGGAGTGATTGAAGAGCCCGGGGAATACCTTACAACTTTCCGTGTTACAAATAAACTCGGGTCTGCGCAGAGGGAATTTAAGATTGTCTGCGGTGACAAGCTGGCTCTGACTCCTCATATGGGATGGAACAGCTGGTATGTATGGGAAAATCATGTGACTGACAAGATCATGCGCGATGCAGCAGACGCAATGGTAAGCTCGGGAATGATCGACCATGGCTATATGTATGTCAACATTGACGATTGCTGGGCGATCAAACCAGGATCAACTGATTCAACACTTCTGGGAGAACCTCGCGACATAAGAGGAATGGTCAATTCCAACAAAAGATTTCCTGACATGAAAGGTCTTACTGATTATATCCATTCAAAAGGACTGAAGGCAGGTATTTATACCTCTCCCGGCCCGTTTACATGTGCAGGTCATATCGGGGCTTATGGCAAAGAAGAACAGGATATTGCCAGATTTGCCGAATGGGGATATGATTTTCTTAAATATGACTGGTGTTCATATGGCAAAATCGGAAGAAAAGACACTCTCCCCGATCTCCAGAAACCATACATACTTATCAGCAATATCATTCGTAATCAGAAACGTGATATTGTACTCAATCTTTGTCAGTACGGAATGGGTGATGTCTGGAAGTGGGGCAAAGAAGTCGGAGGTCAGAGCTGGCGTACAGCAGGTGATCTGGGTGGCTCGTTTGAAGGTATAGCGACGGCACTCTTCAGGGATGGTTTTGATGTATACAGCCGGAACAGTCTTCACCTCTACGCCGGGCCGGGTGGCTGGAATGATCCTGATTACCTTCTTATTGGCTATCTCAGTAACTGGAAAGGAGAAACGGTCCCAACACCTCTTACACCAAATGAACAGTACACCCAGGTATCACTCTGGAGTTTGGTTGCTGCACCATTGATATTCAGCGGAGACATTACCCGGATGGATGATTTTACCCTCAGCCTTCTTACAAATGATGAAATTATTGAGGTAGATCAGGATCCAATGGGCAAACCAGGTTACAGAGTTACCAAATCGGGTGATACTGAAGTATGGATAAGACATCTTGAAGATGGATCTTGTGCTGTAGGTCTCTTCAACAGGGGAGAAAACAGTCTGAATGTAACCGCCCGGTGGAGTGATCTTGGTCTGGCAGGGAAACAAAGGGTACGGGATCTGTGGAGGCAGAAAAACCTCGGCAGATTCAATGACGAATTCTCTGTAAAAGTTCCCCAACACGGAGTTGTTATGGTGAGAATATGGCCGCATTAGATCAGATAATTTTCAGATAAGTCAAATATTTACTGACCTAGTCAATCATCGGGTATCAGGTATGATTGTTCCGGTTAAAAAGAGTAAATTGCATAATCTTATTAAAGCATATCATGCAAACATTAAACGATCTAAGACTGGCGGTCCTTATAGATGCCGACAATATCCCGTACAGTAATGTAAAAGGGATGCTGGAAGAAATAGCAAAGTACGGGACCCCCACTTTTAAAAGGATCTATGGAGACTGGACAAGACCCACACTGTCAGGATGGAAAACAGTTCTTCTTGAAAACGCCATCACCCCAGTTCAGCAATACAGTTATACCAAAGGTAAAAATTCCAGTGATTCTGCATTGATTATTGATGCAATGGACATACTTTACTCAGGGAAGATAGATGGCTTTTGTATTGTTTCAAGCGACAGCGATTTCACCCGCCTTGCTACAAGACTCAGGGAAGCAGGGATGAAAGTATTCGGCATCGGGGAAAGAAAAACGCCCTATCCGTTTATTGTTGCTTGCGACAAATTCATTTATCTCGAAATTATAGCATCATCGGTTGTGGCACCTGAACCTCCTGAACCTGTTACTGAAATCAAAAAAAGAGGAAAACCTATTGTAAAAAAGAAGAAGACAAAAACGGAAGAAACAGATAACCTGTCACATACACGGATAATAAACCGTCTTATCTCTTCCTCAATATCCGACCTGGCTGATGAAAATGGATGGGCTTATCTGGGTGATGTCGGGAATCTGATCCTTAAGAAAAAACCTGACTTTGATCCAAGAAATTTCGGATTTCCAAAACTGACTCCTCTTATCAAATCTCTCGATTTTGAAATTGATGAGAGAGAATCAGGACAGAATAATATAAAGCATATTTATATTAGAAACAGAAAGTAGACCATTAAGGCTTTATCTGCAATATAGCATCCGGTACTTCCAAGACTTATTATGTGAGTCGACGAAGCAACCAAATGCTAATGATACTCATAAAGTTGTTATGATTGCAGAAATTGGATTGCGATGTACCATTAAAACAATTATAAATAAAAATGAGATCAGAAGAAAAGAATTCACGACGTGACTTTATTAAAAAGTCAGCAGCTTCTGCAGCTGCATTTATAATAGTT
Source organism: Bacteroidales bacterium (assembly GCA_021371855.1). Taxonomy (GTDB): domain Bacteria; phylum Bacteroidota; class Bacteroidia; order Bacteroidales; family VadinHA17; genus LD21. Next base: position 220,815 of record JAJFVL010000055.1, read on the forward strand.
CCACGACATGTTTTGGGTGGCAGAGGATATATTCCGCCAAGCGATAAGGTCAATATCGGTATAGTTGGAGCCGGAGGACAATCAATGTATAGTATCGGGGAACTTCTCAAACTTGAAGATGTCCAGCTTACGTCGATAGCAGATCCATCGAATCATTGGACGAACGACATTTTATATAGTTTTGATACCGGTCGTGGACCGACAAAAAAGTTTATTGAGGCTAACTATTCCCGTAAAGCTCCAAACTATAAAATGTCAGAATATGAGGATTTCCGGGTGATGCTTGAAAAAGAAAGGTCACTTGATGCGATAGTGTGCGCGACCCCTGACAATACACATGCATATGTGTCTATTTTCGCTATGCGGAAAGGGAAGCATGTTTACTGCGAAAAACCTTTGACACATAATATCTGGGAAGCCCGTAAAGTGCGTGAGGTAGCACGGGAGACCGGTCTTGCAACCCAAATGGGTAACCAGGGTACCAGTCAGGACAATCTCCGTCTGACTGTTGAATACCTTCGCGCCGGTGCAATTGGTACCGTCAGGGAGGCACATTCATGGGTATCAGCCACCAGATGGCTGCCTGCACTCAATGGATTTCCCAGGGAGTCGACCCCTATCCCTGATGGATTTAACTGGGATCTCTGGCTTGGTCCGACATCCTGGCATCCTTACAACAAAGTATACACACCTGTGAAATGGCGCGATTTCTGGGCTTTTGGTTGTGGGGCACTTGGCGATTTTGGATGCCACGACATGAATTCCGCAACATGGGCCTTTGACCTGCATATTCCGGAAAGTGTAGAAGTACTCCCTGCAGGCAAAGGTAATTCCGATATTGCCCCATACGGGGAGATTGGCTATTACAAATTTGCCGCAAACGGAGAACAACCTCCAATTAAGCTGACCTGGTATTCCGGAGGTTTGCATCCTGACCTTCCGGAACTGTTGCCAAGAGATTTAATATTAAGTAACAGAGGGGCAATGTTTGTCGGAGATAAAGGTATCATACTCAATAATGGAGGCATCAGCAGTGCTCCACAAATCTTCCCTGACAGTCTGAAAGAATCATTTGCTCCACCTGCCCAATCCATCCCCCGTTCCAGAGGTCATCATCGTGAATGGATTGATGCCATTAAAGGCGGACCTGCAGCATTTTCAAACTTTGAATATGGAGCCCGTCTTACAGAGATCGTACTGCTGGGTGTCCTTTCCCTCAGGCTCGGTGGTAAGAAAATCTACTGGGACGCCGCAAATATGAAAGCTGTTGGATTACCAGAGGCAGACTCTATTATCAGGGAACCGGTAAGAGAAGGCTGGGAAATGGCGTAAGCATCACGACAGACCCCAGGGGGCAAATCAAAGACAATAAAGCCCGTATTTCTTCAAGGTTAATATACCGGTAAGAACATTAAAAAGCTATTTAAATACAATATATTATGGCTTTTTATTTTTTGTTTCCAAAAAAAAATATGACCTTTGTTTCTGTTATAAATACTTTAATATTTGAATTATGAACATTTACGTAGGAAGTCTTCATTTTAAAATGAGTGAAGCAGAATTAAAAGAAATCTTTGAAGAGTATGGCGAAGTAACATCCGCAAAAATCATTATTGATAAATACTCTGGGAAAAGCAAAGGATTTGGTTTCGTTGAGATGCCGAATGAAGCTGAAGCAAAAAAAGCCATTGAGGAATTAAATGGAGCTGAAGTTTCTGGTAGAAACATTATTGTTAATGAATCTATTGAAAGAACTGACAGAAGAAGTAATTTCAGGGGTGGAGATAACGACCGCAGAGGTGGTGGCGGTGGAAACAGAAGAGATAACTACAGGTAGGAACAAAAAAATCTAAAACTATGAAAGGTACTGTTAAATGGTATGACAGAGTAAAAGGCTACGGATTCCTTCAGACAGAAGATGAAAAGGATATCTTTATCCACCGTTCTGGTTTAGAGGTTCCCCACACCGAACTTGAGGCAGGTCAGGCAGTTGAGTTTGAAATTGAGCAGAGAGAAAAAGGACCTGTGGCTGTTAAAGTTAGAAAAGTAGATTAATCTTAATCACATTTACAAAACATGAGGCTGTATCCGTAAAGTACAGCCTCATTTTTTTATAATTTAATATAGCAATCATTCAGCTTCAATAACTTTCTTATACCACGCAAGATCAATTCCCCATTGTTTATTCGGGTGTTCTGCCATGACAAGATCAAGTTCTCCGCCATTTACTATTTCAGAATGCCTTAGCCATACCCGGTTTATCTTAACTCCGTTTAATTGCGCCGACTGAATATATTTATTGCGTTTGGAACAATTCTGTGCCTTTATCGTGAAAGCCTTTCCTCCAGGCAATCCAATAGATATTTTACTAAAGAAGGGGCTTCCGATAGCATATAAATCTGAACCTGGTGTAACCGGATAAAAACCCATAGCAGAAAAGACATACCATGCACATAAAGCGCCACCATCTTCATCACCTGCCAAACCAAGAGGAGCATCATCAAACCACATATCCATTATTTCCCTTATCCGCCTCTGGGTTTTCCATGGCATCCCGGCATAATTGTACAAATAAGGTACATGGAATGATGGTTCATTCCCTGCCGGGAACATTCCATTCAGTCCCGTTGCATCAGGAAATTGCCCCATGAATTGCCATTTTGAAATTTTTGTAGGTTGATTGAACAACTCATCCAGACGATTGACAAATTTATCATTTCCACCCATCAGGCTGATTAATCCGGGTATATCATGCATTACGTTGAAAGTCCATATAAACGAATTATTTTCAGTATAATACATGCGGCTTCCGACACCGCCTGAAAGCTGGGGATCAAAAGGCTCAACCCAGTTTCCGTCAGCCAGCCTGGGCGACATAAATCCGGTAGCCGGATTGTATACTTTCCTATAATTTTCGGAACGATTTAAGAAATAGGCATAGTCATCCTGTTTATTAAGCGACTTAGCTAACTGAGCCAGGCACCAGTCATCAAAACTATGCTCCATAGATAATGCTACGGCTTGCCGCTTTTCAAATCCGTCAACCATTGATACTGTTTCGGTATCTCCTTCGCGAAGAGCCGGATACCAGCCATTTTCCAGATAGAAAGTATCCAGAGCGCACATAGGTCCAACCCTCCATGGCAACATAGTTGCCTGAGTAGCATTCTTCTTAAGGCCTTCATACGCTTTCTCCACATCAAAATTACGTACACCTTTATTATATGTGTCCCAGATCAATGCAGCTGAATGGAATCCTGTCATTGCAGGAAAGTCACCATAAAATTGCGGAAAGCCCGGCATCCAGCCACTTTGTTGGTACATGTCGACATATGATTGAACCATATCGGCCTGTTGTTCCGGATCAAGTAAAAGGCCCAGCGGGTGAAGTGAACGGAAAGTATCCCACAGCCAGTCATCAACGTAAAAAGGTCGTCCATTGGTTTCGTGGATTTTATGATCGTACCCGCTGTAATATTTCCCACTTTCAGAAATATCGACCATTCTCTCACAGGTACGGTAGAGACATGTATAAAAAATCCGCTTTTGCCGTTCGGTACCACCTTCCACTTTAATTTTGTTTATTGCAGCTGCCCATATTTTATAGCTATCCGCCTTAATCTGTTCGAAGCTTTTTCCTTCAGTTTCTTTATACAGATTTTCTTTAGCCTGATCTTCGCTGATATATGAAATTCCGATTTTAACTGCCAATGGATCTTTCTCCATATTAAAATCCATCCAGGCACCAACACTGACACCTGTCTGTTCCTTTGAAGTTGTAATCGTTTTATCCTGTAAAAATGTACCACTTCCGGCAAATGGCTGGCTGAATTCTACATAGAAATATTGCTTTGTATCTTTGAATTCTTCCCAGCCTGCCACCTTATTATCATCCAGGATTTTAAATGACGCCTTCCCTGATGAGCGCAGAATTATATTACAGGAATCCTTTTTATTGAACTTAAACCGATACCATACTGCTCTTTCGGTAGTCGTCCACATGGCTGTGATCTCGTGGTCCTCAAGTAAAACCTGATGAAACCATGGATGCACCTCTTCAAGATCATGATCGTAAACGGCCGCATTTGTATTCCTGTCAAAACTTATCTTCCCCTGAGAAGGCATAAGCTCGGTAACTGCTCCCATCCTGTAAGCCGGCATATTAAATGCGAAGCCAAATATTTTATCCGACAGGTATCTGTCATTCAGACCAGGACGTGTAACCGGGAAAACCCTGACCATGCTGTGTGGCCTGTGAACGGTGGGATTTTTAGTTGTCAGTAAAGTTGCCACACTTCCGATATTAGGATCAACATAACTGGTAAAGTCAGTCGATGAACATCCCGCAAACATTGCAATGGTGCTAACAATTATGCCTCGTAATACATTACGTGACAATCGTATATCAGAATATTTTATCATATTGAATCACTTATGTTACAATCTTTTTTATTAAGAAAATCTTACAATCGATGCTTCCTTCCGCATTAACAACCTGGGGCAAGGCGGATTGCAGAAACGATCTGAGATCAAGTGGAAAAAAAAGTCAGGCATAGCTTAAATACCATGCCTGACAATATGAATGAATTAATACAGACCGATTTAAACTAATTTATAACCTTCACGATACTGATAATGTAACAGTTTTGATGCTGCACCATCAGTGTCGTCAACAAATGTTTCCGTTGCAGGATTCCATTTGATGGTTCGTTTCAGTTCACAGGCAATATTCCCAAGAGTGCATACGGTGCAGCTGCTATGTCCGATCTCAACCGGTACAACCGGATCTTTCCTTGATCGTACTGATTCGATGAAATTAACCTGGTGAGGAATTTTTGTTTCATATGGTCCTTCAACTTTTGCAGTTTCAGGAGCAATAAATTTCGGATCAGATGCTTTGAAAAATCCACGTGCAACTTCAATCCATCCATTCTCACCCCAGAATTTCACACCTTTAGTCTTTTCCTCATTGAAAGGTTCCGATGTCATAACAGTACCTGAAGCATATTTGAATGTCATATATTCTGTTCCGTCGCCAATTGGTGCTATCTCAACCGGACCGTTTTTGTCCATTCCCAGCCCCCACTGTGCAATATCGAACATATGTGCTCCCCAATCGGTAGTAAAACCGCCGCCCATCTCTTTGTACCAGCGCCATGCACCCCAGAATTGTTCATTTTTCTCAGGATCAAGAGTTATTGGAGGATCCAACTGATTATTAAAATGAATAGGTGTAGGCAGCGAACCAAGCCACAAATCCCAGTTCAGATCAGCTGGCAACGGTTCTTCCGGAAGATCGTAAGGTTTTGGAGGAGCTCCCACATGAGCGTTTACCAGGGTGATTTTTCCAAGTGCTCCGGTTTGTACCAGATTAACAGCGTGCTGGAAATTAGGATCAGAACGTTGCTGACTTCCGACAGCAAGTATGCGGCCGGTTTCCCTGACGGTTTTCCTTAATTCCTGCCCTTCTTTAATGGTAAATGTCATTGGTTTTTCAAGATAGACATCTTTCCCGGCTTTACAGGCAGCTATTGCTATCCTTGCATGTGAGTGATCAGGGACAGCTATAACCACAGCATCGATATCTTTTCTGCTCAGGATATCCTCAAATTTTTCATAAGTTTCAACCTTAACTTCTTTTCCTGCTTTTTGATAAAATTCTTTTACGCGTTTTTCAAAACGTTTCCGTTTAATTCCATAAACATCGCAACCTGCTATAACCTGAACCCCAGGTATCTGGATAAATCCTTTCAGCAGGAACATCGATTGCTGTCCCATACCAATAAAACCCAGCCTTATGTCGCCGGAACCTTTACCTGATTTGCATCCGGCAATACCCGGGAGAAACATGATGCCAGCCAGACCGGCAGCAGTAGACCCTAAGAATTGTCGCCTCGACCATTTTGCTTTTTGATCACTCATTGTTATAAATTTTTATTAATGGTTAAAATGAATTTAGCTTCATGTATTTATGTATTCAGAAAGTATAAAAATAAGTTTTTTATTCTAACGCTGGCACGTTTTTAACGCCAAGTTTCAAAATTCTTTAGTGCAATATCATCGGAAAGCAATTGAATATTCTGCCATCTGCTATCAGAACTCTCCGAAAATAGAATATTTTTCTGTATTGCAAAAAATTTCCGAATAGAGAAACAGCCCGGGATTATTTGTTTCCATCTTTCTTTCAAGATGAAGAACCGGTTGTCCTTTTTTCAGATTAAGGAACCTGCCAATCGTTAGGGAAGCCGTGATAGCTTTGATCCTTTGCTCTCCTCCTTTTATTTCAATATGGTAATTATCCCTCAGCATTTCAATGAGAGATCTGTTCTCGAACTGTCTGGCGGTGATCCGGGGAAGATTTATGTTTGCTATATTGTTGATATCATAAAAAACAGGAACGTCATCCAGAAGTCTTAGTCTTTCAATATGAATACAGCCTGATTCTATTTCCAGTTCCGACAATTTAAACATAAAATCGTCAGGCCATGGCATCAGTACAGGTTTCACTATAATTTTTGTTTTCAGATTACGGTCACCAAGAGCTGATGTAGTTCCCGAAACAGAAAGAATACCAATTTCCCTTGGAAGCTGGTGAACAATACTGCCTTTTCCCTGATGTTTCCTTATATATCCGTCATTAGCCAAAGTACTTAGCGACTGCCTCACAGTCGGGCGTGTCATCCCATATAACTGGCATAGTTCATTCTCAGATGGTAACAGATCACCTTCTCTATAGACACCATCTAAAATATGTTTTCTAAGAATCTCATAAAGTTTCCTATGCTGAGGAATAGTTCTAGGACTTATCATAGTTAAAATACAAAATTCATGTAAATATATTGTTTTTTACTTGTTAATACAAGTCAAATGAATTATTTTTGTATTGGCTGATATATAATAATTTCTAAATAATATTCTGGAGTTTTTTATCAACTTATTATAACAAGTTAAGAATCAGAAATAAAAACGGAAGCTATTTTGAAATATTACGGCCATATAAATTTACAATTGCATAAATACATAACTAAATAACTATAAACTTTATATCTATAAAAAATGGCAATACCGGTATTAATGCCAAAACAGGGTCAGTCAGTTGAAACCTGTATAATCACCAAATGGTTTAAGAAAAAAGGAGAAAATGTTTCTGTAGGTGATATACTTTTCTCTTATGAAACCGACAAAGCTGCTTTCGATCTGGAATCACCTGCCGAAGGAATACTTCTGGAAACGTTCTTTGGTGATGGAGCCGAGGTACCTGTTCTGGTAAACGTTGCAGTGATTGGGAAAAGCGGAGAAGTCTTTGATTCATTTAATCCCTCCTCATCTGAAACTAAACCCTCTGCAGTATCTGATGCCTCTAAAGCTGCAGAGGTTGTAGAAGCGAAAAAGGCTTCAGAGGCTGTAAGTGCAACAAAGGAGCCTGAAGGCAAAATCAGGATATCCCCAAGAGCAAAATGCATGGCTGAAGACAAAGGTGTAGATTACAGCAGCTTACAAGGATCGGGGCCCAACGGCAGGATTATTGTGAGCGATATTGAGAAAATAATATCCGGAGCAGCTGCCAGTGCAAGGACCGAAACTTTAATCAATACAAAAGCAGAATTTAGCACGACTGCAAAAACTGTTTATCACGCAGGATCTGATTACACTGAACAACCCCTGAGCAATGTCAGAAAACTTATTGCAAAGGCAATGCAGGCTTCATTACAGAACTCCGCTCAGCTTACACATCACATGAGTGCTGATGTCCGCCGTCTGCTTGAGGCAAGGCAAAAGATCAAAAAGGATATCGCTTCCGGTAAAAATCAACAGGATATTACCCTGAACGACATGATCTGCTGGTGCGTAGTAAGAGCTCTGGAGAAATTCCCTGAGGTCAACAGTCATTTTATGGGTGATTCTGTCAGAACATTCAATAAAGTACACCTTGGTATAGCGGTTGACACTCCCCGGGGGCTTATGGTCCCCTCAGTAAAAAATGCTGACGGATTTCATTTGCGTCAGTTATCAGTGGAACTTAAATCAGCTGCAGATGCCTGCCGGAAAGGAAATATCAATCCTGAACTGATACAAAGCACAGCTGCAACCTTTACTGTCTCTAACCTGGGAAATTATGGTGTGGAAATGTTTACACCTGTCATTAACCTTCCACAGACTGCAATACTAGGGGTCTGTACCATAATTAACAGACCTGCCAACCTTGGTAATAACACTTTTGCTTTTGTCCCATATATCGGACTTTCACTCACATATGATCACAGGGCTGTTGATGGTGGTCCGGCAACAATGTTTCTTAAGGAAATACGGGACCAGATAGAAGCTTTCACCTACTAAAATCCGTTTTCTCAGGAGGAAAAAAATTATAAAAGTAAAAAATAATAAAAACAAAGAATATGCCTAAAAGTCAGAATATAAATCCGAAGGTTATCCGAAAACCACAATTTATTGAATTTGGAAAAATTCCTGTTAATCAGTATAACAAAACTATTGAAGAAGAAAAGAAATTATTCAGCAAGGAAGATTTCATAAGGATCTATCACGATATGGTCGTAATCAGGGAATTTGAAACCATGATCAATCTGATCAAGACAACAAATGAGTACAATGGAATTCATTATAATCATCCTGGGCCGGCGCACCTTTCGATCGGTCAGGAAGCCTCAGCTGTAGGAATGGCATATACCCTCGATGTTGATGACTTTATCTTCGGATCGCACCGCAGTCACGGTGAGATCCTTGCCAAAGGATTATCAGCAATACATCATCTCGACGAAGGTGCTCTTTACCCTATAATGAAAAACCACCTGGGAGGCTCAACGTTGAACGTTGTTGAAAAAGGGTTCAAGGGTAATATCAAAGATCTGGCTATCCACTTTTTGCTCTATGGAGCGTTAGCTGAAATTTTTGCACGCGAAAACGGATTCAACAAAGGATTGGGAGGGTCTATGCATGCCTTCTTCACTCCTTTCGGTATCTATCCGAATAATGCGATTGTCGGAGGATCAGGTGATATATCAGTTGGTGCAGCTCTCTATAAAAAAATAAATCGGAAATCCGGTATCGTTGTATGTAACATTGGCGACGCTTCGCTGGGTTGCGGCCCTGTTTGGGAAGGCATTTGCTTTGCCACTATGGATCAGTACAAAACACTCTGGGATGGAGACTACAGGGGTGGTTTGCCGTTGATATTCAACTTTATGAACAATTCATACGGTATGGGTGGACAGACAATGGGTGAAACCATGGGCTATAATATTCTTGCAAGAGTCGGAGCCGGTGTAAATCCGGAATCGATGTATGCAGAACGCGTTGATGGGTACAATCCTCTTGCTGTTATTGACGCTTTCAAACGCAAGAAAAAGATATTAAAAGAAAAGAAAGGACCGGTTCTGCTCGACACTCTGACTTACAGAACAAGCGGACACTCTCCGTCTGATGCCTCTTCATACAGAACAAAAGAAGAGGTAGAAGCATGGCAGAAGGAGGATTCAATAATTGTATATGGTAATTCCCTTGTTATTGCAGGTATTGCAAAAAAGGATGAGCTTGATAAAATAGATAGCGAGACAAAAGAATTGCTGACACAAATAATGAAGCTGAGCATCGACGAAGAGATCTCTCCAAGGATCAATATGGAGAAAGATCCTGATTGTATTGGCAAAATGATGTTTTCAAACGGTTCTGTTGACCGGATGGAAGAAGGCAAACCTGAAGTTCTTCTTTCACTTGAAGAAAATCCAAGAGTTAAATCGATCAAAAACAAGGAAAGGTTTTATCTCGACAAGGAAGGCAAACCTGTTTCCAAAGCAAAAGTATATCAGTTCCGTGATGGTATTTTCGAAGCTATCATTGATCGTTTTTACAAAGATCCCACTCTTGCAGCATGGGGTGAAGAAAACCGCGACTGGGGAGGTGCCTTCGCTGTCTACCGCGGACTTACAGAGGCCCTTCCTTATCACCGTCTTTTCAACTCACCAATTTCGGAGGGTGCCATTGTCGGCACTGCCATTGGCTATGGAATGTGCGGCGGACGTGTTATTGCCGAGATCATGTATTGTGATTTTCTCGGCCGTTCCGGTGATGAAGTATTTAACCAGTTGCCTAAATGGCAGGCTATGAGTGGTAACGTTCTAAAGATGCCTGTAGTCATCAGGGTTTCTGTCGGATCTAAATACGGAGCACAACATTCACAGGACTGGTCATCGCTTACGGCACATATTCCGGGATTAAAGGTTGTTTTCCCTGCCACTCCTTACGATGCAAAAGGTCTCATGAACTCAGCTTTGCAGGGAACCGATCCCGTTATATTCTTTGAAAGCCAGAGAATCTATGATATTGGTGAAATGTTTCACACCGCCGGTGTTCCCGAAGGATATTACGAAATTCCTCTTGGCGAACCGGACATTAAGAGATCAGGAGACGATATAACCATTCTGTCAATCGGAGCATCATTATATCAGGCAATAAAAGCTGCAGATATCCTTAAGGAGAAATACGGAATGAGTGCAGAAGTTATTGATGCAAGGACACTCGTCCCATTCAATTACGAACAGGTTATTCAATCGGTTAAAAAAACCGGAAGGATAATTCTGACAAGCGATGCTTCGTCACGTGGCTCATTCCTGAAGGAGATGGCACAGACAATAACAGAGCTTGCATTTGATTATCTCGATGCGCCACCTGTAGTTGTTGGTTCACGTAACTGGATCATACCCGCTCATGAAATAGAGAAATCTTTCTTCCCGCAACCTGACTGGATTATTGACGCCATACATGAGCGTATAGTTCCATTGAAAGGCCATCAGAGCAAAATTGATTTCTCCGTTGAAAAATCAATAAAGCTGAACAAAGAAGGAGTTTGATACGTTTTTGATATCTTTACACTTAAAATATAATTCATATGGAAGAAGTGTTAGAAAACATCAAATCGAAAGCAGGCTTTATCATCGATATGGATGGAGTAATTTACCATGGCAATAAACTCCTTCCGGGTGTTATTGATTTCCTGGCCTGGCTTGAAGAATCCGGTAAAAAATACCTTTTCCTTACCAACTCCAGCGAAAGAACCACAAAAGAGCTCCAGGAAAAGCTGAAGAGACTCGGTATTAGTGTAGGTGAGGATCATTTCTATACAAGCGCTCTTGCCACCGCAAGTTTCCTTTCGAGTCAAAAACCAAATGGAAGCGCTTATGTTATTGGTGAAACCGGACTCATACATGCCTTATACAGTGTTGGTTATACAATCAACAATGTAAATCCCGACTATGTTATTGTCGGTGATACGCATAGCTATAGCTTTGAAAAAATTGAACTGGCTGTAAATCTTGTCCTGAATGGAGCAAAACTTATTGGCACTAATTCCGACATAAGCGGCCCAATTGAAACAGGGATAACCCCGGCAACAAAGGCTCTTATTGCACCTATCGAAATTGTCTCGGGGAAAAAAGCATATTATGTCGGAAAGCCAAATCCTCTTATGATGCGTATTGCTCTTAAAAAACTTGGCGTACAAAGAGTAGACACCATAGTTATAGGCGACCGGATGGATACAGACGTGAGATGTGGTCTGGAAGCAGAAATTGACACTCTGCTGGTTTTAAGCGGCATTACAAGTCGTGAAGGAATTGACCAGTTTCCATATCGTCCCCAATATATTCTTAATGGTATTATTGATCTGGTCAGTTAATTTAATTAATGGATCCTTCAAAAAATATATATAAATACGAGCGCAAAGAAGTTGCCACATTTATGAGGCGACTTTATGACCGTGAACTCACTACCATATCCGGAGGGAATATCAGTTTACGTATTACAAACCAGATAATCCTGATCACACCATCTGCAACCGACAAGGGCAGAATGAAATGGAAAGAGATTGGCATCAGCACGATTTTCGGGGAAAATCTCACTCCTGATCTAAAACCATCGATCGAACTTAACATGCACCTTTCAATTTATAAAAAGAAGAAAGATGTTATGGCTATTATTCACGCTCACCCTGTTTATGCTTCTTCCTTCACGGCTATGAAATGCAAAATCAATACCTGTCTTACATCTGAAGCATGTGCAATACTTGGCGATCCCGTTGTGGTACCCTATGCACTTATGGGAACGACAGAACTTGCCAATCTTGCTGCTGAGAACATTATGATTTCTGACATACTTCTTCTTGAGAACCATGGTATTCTGGCTGCAGGCTCCAGCCTTCTGCAGGCCTTCGATAAGGTTGAAGTACTTGAAAGTGCCGCTAAGATGACTGTCATAACTGAAATGTTAAATAAGATAAGCCCGCTCAGTAAATCAAGAGTACTCCAAATTAAAAAGTTATTCCGATGATAAACGGTGTGCTTTTCGATATGGATGGTGTGCTGGTTGATTCTGAAGCTTTTATATGCCAGGCTGCAATAATGATGTTCAGCGAACTCGGGTTCATGGTGCAGCCTGATGATTTTAAACCTTTCATAGGAACGGGAGAAAACAGGTATATAGGTGGAGTTGCTGAAAAATATGGTGCTAAAATAAATATTGATGTCGCTAAAGCAAGAACATATGAGATATACAGGTCGATTGTCAGAAAGAAATTATCTGCGCTCCCTGGGTCTCATGAGTTTATCGCGAAATGCCGTAATAAAGGCCTTAAGATGGCTCTTGCTACCAGTGCCGATAAGGTAAAAATGGAGATAAACCTTATGGAAATCGGACTTCCTCCCGAAACTTTTAATTCAATTATTACAGGGCTGGATGTTGAGAAAAAGAAGCCTTTTCCGGATATTTATATAAAAGCTGCCGGAAGCATTGGGTTGAAACCACATGAATGTCTTGTTGTGGAAGATGCTGTAAATGGCATAAAAGCCGGTAAATCAGCCGGATGCAAATGCCTCGCTATAACATCTTCTTTTGACTCATCATTCCTTTCCGAAGCAGACTGGATCTGTGATTCGCTGCTTAATGCCCCGGATGAAGTTTTGAATTGGTAACACTCTAAATGTGACAATATTAAATACAGGACATCACTACAATCAGACATAAAAGTTTCCGAACCTGCATGTGGTGCCTGCATTAATGGTATTTTAAAGAAACAATTAAACTTAATAAATGAAGAATTATCTTTCAGAGTTTCCCTCTTATGGATCACTGATAAAAGAAATGCAGGGATTCTCTTTCCCGAAGTATCGCGAAGCAAACGGGCACATTCATACCCCCTATTCCTTCAGCGCATTTTCTGATATGGATACCATTTTTAAAATGGCTTCCGATGAGAAAATTGCAGCACTTGGGATAAACGATTTCTTTGTTACGGATGGCTATGATGCATTCTGCGAAGGTTGTCTGAAGAATAATGTATTTCCTCTTTTCAATATCGAGTTTATAGGTCTTCTTAAGGAGGAACAAAAAAAAGGTATCAGAATAAATGATCCTAATAATCCTGGCAGGGTATATTTCAGCGGTAAAGGTCTTGATTATCCTTTTCATACAGGATTAATACAGAAAATGCAGCTGAAAAGTGTAATAAAAGAGAGTCAGGTTCAGATAAAGGCTATGATCAGTAAACTCAATAAACTGACCGAACCTGAAAATCCATCTCTTTCACTTTCTTACGAAACAATTAAAAAAAGATTTGCTCACGATCTGGTGCGTGAGCGCCATATAGCCAAAGCATTGAGGGTCCTTGCTGTTGAGAATTTTTCAACACCGGAAGAACAGCTTCATTTTATTGAGACGCTGTATGGTGGTAAAAAATCAAAAAACGGTATGTCCGACACATCGGCTCTTGAAAACGAAATACGTTCAAACCTTCTCAAAAGCGGAGGAGCAGCGTTTGTCGAAGAAGATGCAAGCTCTTTCCTCGAGCTGAAGAAGATCATTAAAATCATAATTAAAGCAGGTGGAATACCTTGTTACCCGGTTCTGCTTGATGATCCTTCAGGTAAATGCACCGAATTTGAAACTGATCCTGAAAAGCTTTATACATCATTGACAAAATTAGGAATAGAGTGCATTGAGCTGATCCCGGGAAGAAATGATTTTAATATTCTGAAGGGTTTTGTTGAATTCTTTCATAATAAAGGATTTATAATAACTTTTGGAACTGAACACAATGCTCCCCAGATGATACCGTTGACGGTTTCGGCAAGAGGCTCGAAGCCTCTTGATGATTCGTTAAAAACGATAGCCTGGGAAGGTGCCTGTATTATTGCCGCTCATCAGTATCTGAGAGCGGATGGCAGACAAGGTTATGTTTTACCCGATGGAACCCATTGTGTAGAACAAAAGAACGATCTGAAAAACCTTGGACAATTAGTCATTGAATACTTTTTAAACAAACGCCAGCATGAAACCGGAAATTAAAGAACTAATCGAAATATCAAAGTACTACGGAAGCAATAAGGAATATGTTATTGCAGGGGGAGGGAACACCTCATTCAAAGATGAAGAGACCATCTGGATCAAAGCAAGCGGACAATCGCTGGCTGAACTTACGGAAGAGGGTCTTGTTGCTTTAAACAGGGAAAAACTCCATGAAATTGGGTTGAAAATATATTCCGACAACCCAACCGAAAGGGAAGATCAGGTTAAGACTGATATGTTCAACAGCATTCTCGATCCCGAAAAAAACAGGCGTCCGTCGGTAGAGACATCGCTGCATGAGGTCATCCGGTATAAATATGTCGTTCACCTTCACCCCACCCTGATTAACGGCCTATTATGCAGCAGGAATGCAAAGAATTTAACTTTTAAGTTGTTTGGTGAGAGTGTCCTGTTTGTACCATATACCGATCCGGGTTATACACTCTTTAAAAAACTGGATTCAGAAATAAAATTATACCGTGAGAAGTTCTCGCACGACCCTAAGATAATATTCCTTGAAAACCATGGTTCTTTCATTGGGGCTGATACTACAGAAGAGATAAAGAATATTTACAGCGACATTATTCAGAAGATCGGAGCTCAGCTACCCTCGATCCCTGAAGTTACGCAACTTCCATATAACCCATTGTTAAACAAGGTTCTTCCCCGTCTGCGTATGCTTTTATCCGGAGAACAACCCGGTGTGATAAGGTTTCGTAACAATTCCCTTATTGCCGGATTCTATCAGAATGAGCGGGAGTTTCAAAAAATCTCCCTGCCGCTAACACCCGATATGATTGTTTATTGCAAAACAAGGTATATGTATATCGAACAATCATCAACAGCCGAAAAGATTCTCGATTCTTTCCGTTATCAGTTGCCTCGTTTTGTAAATGAATATGGCTTTTTGCCAAAAGTCATTTTAATAAAGGATATGGGCGTGTTCGCAATTTCCGAAAGCTGCGGATCAGCCGAAGCAATTCTTGATGTTTATGAGGATCTTGCCAGGATCAGTTTCTATGCTTCCGGCTGCGGAGGCATCAAATTCCTTACCCGGGAACAGATATCCTTCATTGATCACTGGGAAGTTGAAAACTACAGAAGGAAAGTTTCACAGTCAACCGGTTCTGGTAATAAGCTGAATAATAAAATTGCAATAGTCACCGGAGGAGCCCAGGGTTTCGGAGCAGGAATTGCAGAGGCGCTTTTTTCGCTAAACATTAATATTGTGATCGCTGATATGAACGAGGAAACAGGCAATTCTTTCGTTTCCAGGTTAACATCCAAAAGAACATCCTCCAAAGCAATCTTTATTAAAACAAATGTTGCTGATCCGGCCTCGGTAAAAGATCTTATAATCTCAACTGTAAAAGAGTTTGGAGGTCTTGATCTGATGATAAGCAATGCCGGTGTATTGAGAGCCGGCGGACTTGATGAAATGGACCCTGAAGTATTTTCGAGAACCACTAATGTAAACTACAACGGTTATTTCCATTGTGCAAAATACGCTTCAGAAGTAATGAAACTTCAGAACAATGAAAATCCTGAATATTTTACCGATATAATCCAGATCAATTCAAAATCGGGTATCAGGGGAAGTAACCGCAATTTTGCTTATGCCGGATCAAAATTCGGAGGGATAGGGCTTACTCAGTCATTTGCTCTTGAACTTGCCCCGTTCAGGATAAAGGTGAACTCTATCTGCCCCGGAAATTTTTTAGATGGACCATTATGGTCCGACCCGAAAAACGGACTGTTTGTCCAATACCTAAAAGCTGGTAAAGTTCCAGGAGCAAAAACTATCTCTGATGTAAGACAATATTATGAGAACCAGGTCCCTTTGAAAAGAGGTTGTAAGCTGGAAGATGTTATCAAGGCACTCCTTTATATTGTTGACCAGGAGTACGAAACCGGACAGGCTGTTCCGGTTACGGGTGGACAGGTGATGCTGGGATAGGCGAAAGGAAAAAGGGAAAAAGGAAGAGTGGAAACAGGAGTCCGGAAACGAAAGACTCCATGTCACTAAATGAATAACTCAGTGTTACCTCGTGTAAAAAAAGAAAAAAGAACTTACACAGAGGAAATCCGGAGATGCCACGGAGAGGCACAGAGAAGAAAATCAGATAATATTAAAAGAAAAACAGAAATGAAAACAAAAGCAGTAAGAATACATGGGAAGAAAGATCTCCGGCTTGAAGAATTTGAACTTCCTGAATTAAAGGATGATGAGATCCTGGCACATGTTATTTCTGACAGTATTTGTATGTCGTCATATAAAGCATCATTACAGGGCTCTGATCATAAGCGGGTTCCCAATGATGTCGATATAAACCCGACTATCATCGGACACGAATTTTCAGGTATAATAATGGAGGTGGGGAAAAAATGGCAGCATAAATTCAAAGCCGGTCAGAAATTTTCGATACAACCTGCAATGAGCCAGACCGGAACTCTTGATGCTCCCGGATATTCATTCCGCTATATTGGGGGAGATGCAACTTATGTCGTAATCCCATCCATCGTAATGGAAGCCGATTGCCTTCTTCCCTATGACGGGGAAGCATTCTTCCCTGCATCACTTTCTGAACCGATGTCATGCATTGTAGGGACATTCCATGCCATCTACCATACTACTCCCGGAACATATAAACATGAAATGGGTATACGAAAGGGAGGAAAAATGGCAATTCTTGCAGGTGTCGGGCCAATGGGGCTGGGAGCTATCGATTATGCATTACACCAGGAAAGGAAACCTTCATTTCTTGTTGTTACTGATATTGATGATAATCGCCTTGCCAGAGCCTCTTCTATTTTCACCCCCGAAAAAGCTGAAAACGAAGGGATAAAACTGATATATGTCAATACGGCAAAAGTAAATGATCCTGTTAAACATTTACGCGATCTGTCTGACGGAACGGGATATGACGATGTTATAGTGTTTGCTCCGGTAAAATCCGTTGTTGAGCAGGGAGATGCAATCCTCGGATTCGAAGGGTGCCTTAATTTTTTTGCAGGTCCTACAGATACTGAATTCAAGGCTGAATTCAACTTCTATAATGTACACTATGCATTCACCCATATTGTTGGCACATCAGGCGGCAACACAGACGATATGCGCGAATCGTTAAAACTCATGTCAGAAGGAAAAATAAATCCGGCAGTTATGATAACCCATGTCGGGGGACTTGATGCCGTGGTTGACACTACGTTAAACCTTCCTCATATCCCGGGAGGAAAAAAACTCATTTACACAAATATCTCCATGCCTCTTGTTGCACTTAGGGATCTTGGCGAGTTGGGTAAAAATGATCCTTTCTATGCAGGGCTATATGAGATTGTTACAAAAAACGATTTTATATGGTCCCTTGAAGCTGAAAAATACCTTCTGACAAACGCCAAACCGATCTGATTTCAATATATCTTTTTACTTATTTTTTTGCTCTTTGGCGAATTCCGGAGATATATAGTTTTCGTAGCTTAAGCAGACATGTGTTGCAAAATCGACAGCTGTGGTAATGACTTTTTCCCATTCCTCCCCAGTCATTTTTTCCAGCTGTTCTTTACGTATATTATTAAGATATATTGAAGTGATCATCCCTGCGTTAAAGTTATCGCCGGCCCCTATTGTACTGACAGGAGTTATCTTCCGAACGGGAAACTTTCCTGAAAAAGAGGCCGTCCTTACATAAACTCCTTCGGTATTTGCAGTATATACCAGGCACCTGCAATATTCTTTTACAGCATCCCATGCTTCATCCATATTTTTTGCACCAAAAATATTACTGAAATCTTCATCCGATCCTCTGAGCAGACCTGCCATCTGAATATTCTCAACTATCAGTGGTTTAAGCACGTTCAGCTCTGACAGATGTGTTTTACGGAAATTAGGATCATAAATTATCATTGCGCCGTTTTCTTTTGCGCTATTTATAAACTTCTTAAACTTATCCCTGATCTCCGGCCAGATTGCAAAAAACGACCCGCACTGAATTATATCGTCTTTATTGACAACAGGAAAATCTATATCGAGACGCTTTCCAGGGAAATCCTTATAAAAAGTGTAATGGGCATCGTTTTTCTTATCAAGAAACGCCAGTGCAAGTGAGGTGTTCCCATCAGGAAAGTGATATACATGAGAAGAGTCAACGCCATTTTCTTTTAAAAAATTATCGATCAGTTTCCCGACATCGTCAGAGCCGTATTCGCTTATAAAAGATACCGGTAATCCCATACGCCCGATTGAAACAGCGCTGTTCAGAACCGATCCGCCTGCTTTTGCAGCCTGGGGCTGACCATCTTTGAAAATAATATCAAGTACCGTTTCGCCTAATCCGTAAATTTTTCTCATCTGAAATAAGATTTTAAATAGTCATGGGGTGAATTTACAATTTTTTTTAAATATATGCTTCAGCATGATACCGGCAGACATCACTTTTGATAAAGGATAAGAAGCACTAGTTATACATTCAGATATTTTTATATTTGCTTTCAAATTAAATACGAAAATTATGAAAGCAATGATGCTTACAGGGATCAGTCAAATGGAGATGAAAGATATTCCAGAACCCAAAGTGATAAAATCCAATGATGTAAAAATAAAAATGTCTGTCCTTGGGATCTGTGGATCGGATATCCATTATTACACTTCGGGACAGATCGGCTCCCAGAAAGTTAAATATCCATTTGCTGTAGGGCACGAAGGAGCAGGTGTTGTTGTTGAAACGGGACCAAAAGTAACCAGGGTTAAACCAGGCGATGTTATTGCGGTTGATCCTGCTATGCCATGCTGGAAATGCGATCAGTGCAGAGTTGGAAGACATCACACATGCCGCAATCTCAGATTTCTGGGTTGCCCGGGACAAGCTGAAGGATGCCTGATGGAATATATTGTCATGCCTGAAGAAAGCTGTTACCCCCTTGCCGGAAAATTGACAGCCGATCATGGTTCAATTTCCGAACCTCTAGCCATCGGGGTATATGCAGTTAGAAAATCAGGTGATATAAAAGGGCTGAACATTGGCATATTCGGTTTTGGACCTATCGGAATGAGTGTAATGCTTGCTGCAAAAGCACAGAAAGCAGCAAATATATATGTTACAGATAAGATTGATCCACGTCTTGCTATTGCATCAAAAGAAAAAGCAGCCGGTACATTCAATACGCTGAAAGAAAATATTTCAGAAAAGATCAAGCAGCAAGAGAATCTAGGACTTGATATTGTATTTGAATGTTGCGGCCAGCAGGAAGCTTTCGACCAGGCTATCGAAGTTCTTAAACCTGGTGGCAAACTGGTTGTGGTAGGGATTCCCGAATTCAACCGATGGTCGATGGCGGTGGACGATACTCGTCGTAAAGAAATATCTCTCCAGTTTATCAGACGGCAGGTGGGCTGCGTGGAAGATTCTCTTGAGATGATGAAAAGCGGAATAATAAACGTTGATAATATGATTACACACAGATTCCCGTTCGACCGCACCAAAGAGGCTTTCGACCTGGTAGCCGGTTATCACGACGGAGTGATGAAGGCTATGATATATTTTTGATTCTTATCTGAAATCAAAATCAATATTCATTTTAGAAATTATTGAAGCCTGGTAAAAATCAATATGAATACCTGAAATTCAGAATTATAAATCTTTATTTATTGATTTTCAATCAATTAAAACATTCTGACAAAATTTTTCAATAATTATTGTGTTAAAAAAATAAAAATTGCTTGTAATTAATATTTATCTTCTTTAGTTTTGTTTCAACCGTTCTTTGTTATTTAGTTCGACCCTTGGATGCTCCTGATCAGACATCTGTAAATAACATAGATACAGCCACATACCCTAACCTAAGTGATGAAGATATTAATTTTCATAGTAGTTTTATTTTTAATTGCTCTGTATTCCCGATGCAAGGAATATGAAATTTTGTTGTTTTTTATGTATATCCACCCGTTAACGTTAACATTATTCACTAAGTATAATATAGTTTTAAGCATTTTCATGTCTGCTATCCCGTTAACGTTAACATTATTAGTATCAGTGAAAGAGAATGAATTACAGTATTTGAATAATTTTTCTCCCCTGTTCTATCTGGCTAAAAAGAAATCAATTAATAAATATCATAAACTAAAATAATTCAAATATGCAAAAACCTAAATCCTATTATTTTAACAAGTTAAGATTTGATTGTTATTTATTTTTTTAACCCTAAACCTTTACTCTTATGCAAAAAAGTTCTATTGTTTTATTCTGTCGAAGATGTTTACCTGTCATCTTCAAGAGAATAAATTTAATTATCTTTTTTATGCTGATCACAGTTGCTTCTGTATCAGCTAAGAATCATTCAAAATCTGCTGATGCAACTTCTGAACCGGAATCAGGTACATCAGATTTGCAGCAGCAGGGTACAATTACCGGTACTGTGGTTGACTCAAAAGGAGAGCCAATTATTGGTGCAACTGTTATGGTAAAAGGGACAACTATTGGAGTCCTTACAGATATATCAGGTAAATACACCTTACCTAATGTTCCGTCAAATGCCACTTTATCCATTTCTTATATAGGTATGGCATCACAGGAAATCGCATTGGAAGGTAAGTCCAGGCTTGATGTTACTCTTAAAGAAGCAACATTAGCTTTGGATGAGGTTGTAGTTATCGGATATGGAGTACAGAAAAAAGAGAGTGTCGTAGGTGCCATTTCCCATGCAACCAGCGAGGAATTACAGCGTTCAGGCACTGTTACCGACTTTAAGCAGGCTCTGACCGGACAGATGCCCGGGTTGGTCACATTAACAGCCTCCGGTGAACCGGGTGGTACCGGCAGAGGAACCAGTGCAACCAATATCTTTATCCGTGGTATGAATACCTGGAACGGTGGTCAGCCTCTGATCCTGGTCGACGGAGCAGAAAGGGGTATGGATAACATCGATGTAAATGAAGTAGAAAATATTTCAATATTAAAAGATGCTTCAGCAACAGCAGTTTTCGGTGTTAAAGGTGCAAACGGTGTTATTCTCATCACCACTAAAAGGGGTGCCACCGGAAAGCCGAAACTCTCCTTCACTTACAATGCGGTTGGCAAGATGCTTTCGAAACTGCCGAAAACAATGGATTCGTACGACGCTATTCTTACAAGGGATGAAGCAATTGAACGTGAGGTTGTTCTCAATGAACCATCATGGGGCGATTATATTCCTACGACAATAGCTGAAAGATATAGAAAGCCACAAACAGCGGAAAATTCCGAAATATACCCTAATGTTAACTGGCAGGATGCTTTGTTCAAGAAAGTTGGCATGTCGCACAGGGCTGCACTGGATATCCAGGGAGGAACAAAAAAAGTCAGTTATTTCGGATCATTGGCCTACCTTCACGAAGGTGATATGTTCAAAGAATATGAGAATTATAAAGGATACAAACCAAATTACAACTTTGACCGTTTTAACTTCAGAAGTAACCTCGATTTCAAACTCACAAGGACAACTACTTTAAAGGTAAATCTTTCAGGATATTACAGTCTGAAGAACACCAACTACAATAATGAAGGAAGTACCGGTTCCGCTGATCAGTGGATGTGGGCTGCAGCCTATTCAATGCCTCCTGACCTTTATCTTCCACAATACTCTGATGGCCGTTTTGGCTGGTCAGATGTTGCAGCAAAACCAAATCCTGTGGCTGCTGTTTATAATCTGGGTATCAGGCAGACGCGTACTACTGAACTTAACTCTGATTATCACATCGAACAAAAGCTCGATTTTATTACAAAAGGATTGAGCGCAACAGGATCTTTGTTCTACGATAATCAAATTAAATCCCAGGGCGGTATCTATGATGTTGCCAACGCTGTCCGTGGATCAGATTGTAACACCCCTGAAAAAACCATTGATGCATCATTATACACCGGACCCGATCAGGATCCAGGTGAGTATACTACACTATGGCCATTTGCCGGTCAAAACCAGTTTGACTGGGTATTACAACCATGGTACATAAACTCTGAAGTTATTGGTTCTGCTTTATGGGACAGTACAATTCCGATCACACGCAGGATGATGTATCAGTTCCAGCTTAATTATGCAAGGAAATTCGGAAAACATAATGTATCAGCCATGGGTCTGATGAAACGTGAAGAGTATGCAAAGGGAAGCATGTTCAAGAATTTCCGTGAAGACTGGGTATTCCGTGGAACATATGATTATAATTCGACATATTTTTTCGAAATGAACGGAGCATACAATGGGTCAGAACAATTCGGACCTGGTTACAGGTTTGATTTCTTCCCCTCACTTGCTCTGGGATGGAATGTTACAAATGAAAAATTCTGGAAGATTGACCAGATAAACAGACTTAAACTCCGTTACAGTATCGGAATGGTCGGTGATGACAACGTTTCAGGCGGAAGGTGGTTGTATGCTTCCCAGTTATCATATGGAGGCTATTCCCGTATTGGTGAGAGAACCGATGCCACCAGTCCATACAGATTCTATAGAGAAAGTGTTGTAGGCAACCCTGATATTCACTGGGAAAAAGCTCTTAAAAATAATATTGGTGTTGAAATGGGCATATTAAAAGATATGTTTTCAATTACCTATGATTACTTTACAGAAGACAGAACCGATGTTTTGCTGGCAGGAGGTTCAAGAAGTGTCCCTGCATTCTTTGGAACAACACCGCCAAGCGCCAATGTTGGAGAAGTTAAGTCTAACGGGCATGAGCTTGAAATTAAGTTCAATAAAAGCTGGAACACAGGATGGCATTTCTGGTCCGCATTGTCAATTGCCCATACTGAGAATGAAATTATATTTAAAGATGATCCGGCCTTGCTCGATCCTCATCTGAAAGCTGCAGGTTATTCCATTGGACAGACAAAAACTTCAGTGAGCACAGGCTTCTATAACAACTGGGATGAAATTTATGCCAGCGTCCCCACTGAAACAGGCGACGGTTACAAACTTCCCGGCTATTATAATTATCTCGATTACAATGCTGATGGTGTTTATAAATCATCTGAGGATGCAGTGCCATATGGTTATTCTGAAATACCTCAGAATACCTACAATTTAACTCTTGGAGGCGATTATAAAGGATTTAGTGTGACAATCCAGCTCTATGGTGTGAATAATGTTACCCGTACCTTTTCGCAGGACAACTTCCCAAGCAGTCAGGATGTTGTTTTCTCCCATGTATATGATTACTGGTCAGAAGATAATCAGGATGCGACCTCTTTCCTTCCAAGATGGAAAACGTCGGGGGAGAATATCGGAAATTATTATGTTTATGACGGCTCTTACCTGAGGCTCAAAACAGCAGAGATTGCATATACATTTGACAGTAACTGGGTTAAAAAAGCCAGTTTGTCATCTATGAGGGTGTTCCTGAACGGAAATAACCTTTTCTTCTGGTCAAATCTTCCCGATGACAGGGAAGTAGCATGGTCGGGAGGTAGCGCAAGCAGTGGAACATATCCTTCGGTTAAGCGTATTACCTTAGGTGTTGATTTAACCTTTTAAAGATTCGTAATTATGAAAAGCATAAAAATGAAATATAAATTAAATATTTTTACCGGTTCTTTAATTCTATTACTGGGTTTGAGCTCATGCGAAAGCTACCTCGACAAAGCTCCGGAAGCCACTATTACAGAAAAAGATGCATACGGGAACTTTATAAGTTTTCAGGGAGCTGTTGAAGAGCTGTACAGTTGCATCACTGACCCTAACAAAGCCGGAGCATGGAATCAGTATCTCTTTGCAGATGAAACACTTTATAACGACATCTATGCATTTGACCAGGGTAATTACTGGAGTCAGAGCGGTTATCTGTATGGTACCAGTGTAGCCACTACAGATCTCAACAGCCGTACCAAGAGAGTATGGCCGCTTGCATGGTACGGAATCAGAAAAGCCAATCTTGCATTGTCTAAACTCCCTCTGTTGGAAGGTACACAGGAAGAAAAAGATCTCATTAAGGGACAAGCCTTATTCTTCAGGGGCTGGTTCTATTTTGAGCTTATGAAATGGTATGGAGGATTACCATATATTGATACAGTATTGGCACCGACAGCCGACATGAAGATTCCCCGTCTTAATTACAGGGAGACAGCTTTAAGAGCAGCTGCCGATTTCAGGGCTGCCGCCGACCTTTTGCCGGAACATTGGGACAAAACGGTGGCCGGACAGGCTACACTGGGTAATAATGGCCCACGTATTAATAAATTTTTTGCCCTCGGATATCTTGGCAGGGACCTGTTATATGCTGCAAGTCCGATGATGAACGAAGAATCGACCGGCAGTGCAACTTTCGATGCTGATCTTTGCAAACAGGCTGCTTCAGCATTTGCTGAACTTCTGTCATTGAACGACCAGACACAAACATACAAGATGCAGACCTGGGCCACATGGACAGATAATTTCTGGGTATGGTCACCAAGTAATAATATTATGTCAGGAGGAACAGAAGTGATCATGAATTGTACAGTATATGATAAAGGAAGGGTAAGATGGTCAACAGTCGGCTTCACCTGTCCTACCCAGTTTGGTGGAAACGCCAGCAAAGTTGAGGTACCAACGGCCAATTACATTAAGAACTATGCTATGGCCAACGGTCTGCCAATTGACGATCCTGCTTCAGGTTATAATCCCGCAAATCCGTGGACGAACAGGGAACCCCGGTTTTACAGTGATATAATCATAGATGGTGATAAGATGACTGCCAGCAGTGGTGCAGGGGTTGATCAATATGCCCAGCTCTATACCGGGGGACGTCACCGCAGCGCCACCAATGGCAGTGTGACCGGATTTTATTATAAAAGATATTCTCCTTTTGGATGCAACCAATGGGATAAAAAATGGGATGCTTTTCAGGCCTATGTCCCATTCCTGAGACTTGCTGACATATACCTGATGTATTCCGAAGCTGTTCTTCAGGGTTATGGTTCCGCTTCAGCCACTGCTCCTGGTTATTCGCTTACCGCAGAAGGCGCCATTAATGTTGTCAGAAACCGTGCCAAATTACCTAATATCTCCGCTACTTACACTGGCTCTAAAGATGCATTTATGGGTGAAATCATCCGCGAACGGGCTGTTGAACTTGCTTATGAAGGAGAACGTTTTCAGGACCTGCGCCGCTGGAACCTGAACACTGAATTAAAGTACAGGGAAAAGACCGCAGTTGAATTTGACCGTGATCCGGTTACCAAAAAACCTATAAATATCACCGAGAGAGTGGTTATTACCAGGGTTGCTGAGAAAAAGCATAACTGGCTGCCTTTCCAGGTTAAATTTACCAAACAATATGAGGGATTCCAACAAAATCCTGGCTGGTAGGTCAAAGAGTTATAATATAAAAATCTTAAGAAATGAAGAAAAGATATATAAATATATTGATCGTTCTGAGTCTGGCACTTTTGCTTTTCCCGGTAAATACCTTTGCTCAAAAAGATCAGAAAGATAATTATGTGAAAGTTGAATCAGTCGTTACAGATGAAACGGGAAATCCCATTCAGGGAGCCACCGTTTACGGTAACGAAGGATCAATTGTTGCAAAAACTGATGCTTCAGGCAAATTTTCGATTCTCATTCCGCCTCAGACAGATATTTTCATTGAATCTGCCGGACATGAATCGAGGTTTTTCAAACAGGGCGAAATAAACAATCTGAAAGCATTCCAGCTTCCAACTTCTGAGTTTATGTATGGCGAAAAAGATGATGTTAATGTTGCCTTTCGTAAAGTTAAACGAGGCGATCTTGTTGGAGCCATAACTGTAATAGAACCTGATGAAATCAGCGAGTACGATAATAATCAATCGGTTACTTCAGCTCTTGCCGGACGTATTCCGGGAATGTTAGGCTCATCAAATATCCGCGGTATTGGCAATGCATTATTTGTAATTGACGGATTACCCCGTGATGCTTCATCACTTACCATGGCTGAAGTAGAGCAGATAACTGTTCTTAAAGATGTTAACTCTTCTATTATGTACGGCAGCAAGGGGGTCAATGGGATTGTACTTATAACAACCAAACGGGGAGAAGCCTATAAACAGAGTGTTAAAGTAAATGGCTACTATGGAGTTTCGTTACCGGTTGAACTTCCAAAGTATCTCTCGTCAGCCGATTACATGGAACTATACAATGAAGCCCGTGTAAATGACGGACTCTCAGCCCCATATGATCTGGCAACTATCGAAAAGTACAGAACAGGGAACAAATACAGATACCCTGATGTTGATTATTATTCATCAGAATATCTTAAATCATACAGGCCTTACTTCAAAGCAACCACTGAATTGTCAGGAGGTAATGAAGTTGCCACTTATTACTCAAATATAGGATGGTCACAGACCGGAAGCCTGTTAAATTTCGGACAGGGTGCAAAGGGCGCTGAGAATGTATTCAATGTACGTGGTAATGTCGACCTTAATATCAATAAGTATGTGAAAAGTTCTATTGATGCCGTTGCTATTTTCGACAATCTCAATTCACAGACTGGAAATTTCTGGAGTAATGCATCCACCTACAGGCCCAACCTTTTTTCACCGTTAATTCCGATTGACCTTGTAGTTCCGGGTAATGATCTCGTTTCTTCCCGTAAAACTGATGTCAACGGGATGTATCTTCTCGGCGGAACATCAAGTTACACAACAAACGGAATAGCTGAAGGTTATGCCGGCGGTCAGCTTCAGACCATAAGACGTACATTTTCATTTAACAACAGAATTGATGCCGATCTTAACGATCTTGTTCAGGGATTGACTTTTCATACCAATTTCGGATTTGATCTGTACACAAAATATGACCAGACTGTTGATAATTCTTATTCCGTATATGATCCGGTGTGGGATGCCGATGTGGATTCAATTGTCAGTTTAACACAATATGGTACTGATACCCGCTCAGGCTCTCAGGCTGTAGGTGGTTCATATTTTGAGAGAAGATTCAGTTTTTACGGAGGCTTCAACTATGACAGAACTTTTAATGATGTTCACCATGTTTTCGGATCACTGGTAGGATACGGAAACAGGTTTAAAGCACAGGGTGATGAACAAGGTCAGAAGGACTTTAACTTTGGCCTCGACCTGACTTATGCTTTCAATAAAAAGTATCTGGTCAACTTCAGCGGGGCCTATCTTAATTCGGTATATCTGCCTAAAAGCGAAAAGATGGCATTATCTCCTTCATTAGGTCTGGCATGGGTCATAAGTTCTGAAGATTTCATGTCATCATTGAATTTCATTGATTATCTGAAGCTCAGGGCAACAGGTGGCATTATAAACAGCGATGCCGGAATCGGAGGTTTCTTCTATTACGATAACAGATACGGAACATCCTCAAGTTACTCATGGTATGAAGGAACTTATTCAAATTCCGGAGTAATATCAAACTATGGCGGAAACATGTCTCTTTCTTATGAAAGGCGTAAAGAGTTTAACTTCGGATTTGAAGGTCTGTTCTTTAATAAAATGATAGGAATTGACGCAAATGTCTTTACAAGCCAGTACTACGATCAGATAACAAGACCTTCAACGATCTATCCGAGTTTTTATTCCAATTTCCTCCCTTACGCAAACTTTGACAACAATGCTTACCGGGGAGCAGAACTAGGATTAACATTTAACAAGAAAATTGGTGCTGTAAATGTAGCCGTAGGTGTAAACGCTCTTTATGCAAACTCAGAAGTTATAAAAAGAGATGAAGTATATGCAAATGATTACCAGTACAGGACCGGCCATCCTACGGATGCAAGGTTTGCCCTGGTTGCTGACGGACTTTTTGAGAATGATGAGGAGATAGCTGCACATGCTTATCAGACATTCGGAACAGTAAAACCCGGTGACATAAAATACGTAGACCAGAACAATGATGGTATTGTAAATTCTGACGACCAGGTAATCGTAGGCCGCTCTCAGTCTCCATATTCATTCGGACTGAATTTAAGGTTAAATTATAAAAGCCTGACTTTATTTGCACAGGGATACGGACGATTTGGTGCCGACACTTATATGAGCAATGCTTACTACTGGGTAGACGGAGATGATAAGTATTCTGAAACTGTTCTTAACCGCTGGACTCCTTACACCAAGGAAACTGCTACTTACCCAAGGTTAAGCTCCATTTCGAATTCCAATAACTTCCAGAACTCAACATACTGGCTTTTCAGGGACGACTATTTCGATCTCCAGAGAATTCAGCTGACCTATGAACTCCCTGAATCAGTTGCAGGAATGTTTTACATGAAACGCCTCAGCTGTTATGTTGATGCTTCAAATGTATATATGTTCTCCAAATACAGAGAAGTTAAAGACTTAAATGTTGGAAGTGAGCCTCAGTACAGGTCATTTTCTCTTGGTATTAAAACAACATTTTAATAACTAAATATAATTAATCATGAGATTAAATAAGATATATTCTTTACTATTGATATTGTCATTCGCATTGAGTTCGTGTGAAGAATTAATGGAACCCAGGGATGATAATCATGCTACTTTTGAAAGAGTCCTCAGGGATGCTGATTTTGCTGAAGGTCTGTTAATTACAGCTTATACCAAACTTCCGACCAACGGCCTTTCATATAATGAAGTAGCCACTGATGATGCTGTCTCAAACGTCAAGCTGAATTCATATCGTCGTATGGCTACCGGCCAGTGGTCAGCTCTTTCAAACCCTGTTAATCAATGGGATAATTGCAATTCGGGAATTCTGTACTGTAACCATTTTCTTTCAATAGTTGATACTGTTACCTGGAAATGGTCAAATGCTGAAATCTCAAAATTGATGACACAGCGTTTTACCGGAGAAGCTTATGCTTTAAGAGCTATTTTAAAATACTATCTTCTGGTTACTACAGGTGGTGTAGGTGAAAATGGAGAATTGTTAGGAATTCCTATTTACGATAAATTCATTGAAACAGAAGCAGAGTTTAATACTCCCAGATCCTCTTTTGAAGAATCAATTGCTTCGATATATGCTGATCTTGATAAAGCCCTTACTTTCCTGACTGTTGATGATTACAAAGATATCAGCAACCTTGCAGCTATTCCTGCCGGTTTTTCGTGGGTTAAGGATTATTCAAGCTATAACACTGTATTCGGCAATGTAGCTATACAGAGGATCAGCGGACGCATTGTAAAAGCTTTTAAAGCCCGTGTTGCCCTGTTGGCTGCCAGTCCTGCATTTAATCTGACAAATGATTTAACTTTATGGGAGGATGCTGCAAATTATGCAGGGGCTTCTCTTAACAGTATTGGTGGAATAAGCGGACTTGATCCGGTAGGACAAAAATGGTATCTTTCGACCTATGTGGATGCTATTAAGATTACATCCGGTGGTGCAGATCAGAAGGAAATATTATGGAGACGGCCAAGAGGAGTTTCAAATTCACGCGAAAGTGCAAACTTTCCTCCGTCATTGTTTGGCAGTGGGAATGTTAATCCAACACAGAACCTGGTTGACGCCTTTCCTATGGCAAATGGATATCCTATAACCGATGCCTCAAGCACTTATAATCCGGTTACCCCTTATGCCAACAGGGATCCACGCTTCGCCCTTTATATTGCTTATAATGGATGTACAATGAAAGGTCAGAAAATAAATACCGGTATAGGTGGCGGGGTAAATGCGAAAGATTCTATAGCTACTTCAACCCGTACAGGCTATTACCTGCGAAAACTATTACGTGAGGATGTTAATATGGACCCCAAGGCAACAACAACCAAGAACCATTATGAAATACACATGCGTTATACGGAGCTGTTCCTGATCTATGCAGAAGCAGCCAATGAGGCATGGGGACCTGACGGAACAGGTACTGTTAGTTCTTTCAAAGCCCGCGATGTGATTTCTGCTATCCGTAAACGTGCAGGGATAAAGCAACCTGATGTCTATCTTGCTACAATAACTACCAAGGAGGCTATGCGGGAATTAATCCGTAATGAAAGAAGGATTGAACTCTGTTTTGAAGACTTCCGCTTCTGGGATCTTCGCAGATGGAATGCCGATCTGACAGAAACTGCAAAAGGTGTTAACATCAATAAAGCAGGCGATACTTTCAATTATGTAGAAGTTGAAACCCGTGATTATAATAATGAATATATGCATTACGGACCGCTTCCACAAAATGAAGTTCTGAAATTCAATGCTTTAATCCAGAATAAAGGATGGTAGGTATTAATTTGCGAAGTATTTCAAATAATAACTGGAAATAAAATAAACATGAAGAAAATATTAATAATACTGGTACTTTTTGCAGGTCTTGCAGCCTGTGAAAATTTTGATAACGAATTTGCGGATTATAAGTTTGCATCCGTCTATTTTCCTTATCAATATCCGGTTCGGACCCTTGTGTTGGGCGATGATATTTATGACAACACAAATGACAACAACCATAAGTTCCTGATATCAGCGGCTATTGGTGGTGTCTATGAAAATAAATCAGACCGTAATCTAAGCATAGAGGTTGATGAATCTCTTTGCAAAAATGTTCTGTTCGGAGCAGGTGCTGATACCATCCGTTTAATGCCATCGTCGTATTATACAATCAGTTCAAATGAACTGGTAATTCCTGCAGGTAAGTATAACGGAGGTGTTGAAGTACAACTTGCTGAAGCATTTTTTGACGATCCCGACGCAATTAAATTAAATTATGTTATCCCGGTACGTATTACCGGATCTGCAGAGGGCGATTCAATTCTTTCAGGATCAACAACAAAAGCCTCACCCGATCCTCGTGCTTCCGGCGATTGGGATGTTACTCCAAAAAATTTCACCATGTTCGCTGTCAAATTCATTAATCCTTATGAGGGGCACTACCTGCACAGAGGAGTCACTGTTACAAAAGAAGTGGCAACAAATACAGTTGTCGAAACACAGACTCAGCATCAGACATACATTACTGATGATGAAGTATGGAGGTTCAAAACATCAGGTAAAAATCAGGTTACTTATACAGGGACATTGCGTTCTTCAACGCTTTCCGGCACACTTAGTATGAAACTTGACTTTGCATCAGATGGTACATGCACAGTTTCAGATGCTGGTTCCAAATACGCTGTATCTGGTTCCGGAAAATTTGTTGAAAATGGCGACAGCTGGGGCAATAAGAAAAGAAATGCCATCTACCTGAACTTTACTGCAACAAATGGCACAAATTCCATTACTGCTACAGATACACTGGTTATCAGGGACAGAGGTGTTGTACTCGAAACCTACAGCCCTGCCATTTTTGCTAAATAGTCTTGAAGATTAAATTTTAAAAATCAGCATATTGTCCCGACATTATTTCTTTGATTTAATGAGAGTTAATGAGGCAATATGCTGATTTTTTATTGAATGGTTTATAGTTCTCTCTTCTGAAAGTGCTGAATCAAACAGGGAAATTACTTTGAATTAAACCATTAAATATTTATATATCAACCTAATAACCTTTAAAACCGACTATATGAATTATAAATCAATCTGCTTTTTTATTGTTTTGTCTCTGGGTTTGGTAATTCCATCAGGTGTAGAAGCAAACACCTGCTTTAATGACTCACCGCAGGCCGACGGATCTAAAAAGCTTGAGAACCCGTTTACGGTTCAATATCTGAAGTCCACTCTAAATAAAACTACTCCAAGGCTTGTTCTTACTCCTGCGATTGAAAAAACGCTGAAAATGAAGATCAAAACCGATCCTGTAGTTAAGAATTATTATGAATCCATGAAGTTAAGCGCCAGGGAAATACAGAAACAACCTGTGCTTACATACAATGTTATAGGGCGTCGTTTATTAAGTACATCACGCGAAATGCTTTCAAGGATGTCGGTACTTTCAATAGTTTACAGAATTGATAAAGAACCGGCAGTATTGAAAAAAATAGATGATGAATTAAAAGCCGTGTGCAATTTCCAGGACTGGCATCCGTCTCATTATCTTGATGTTGCTGAAATGTCCCTTGCAGTGGCTATTGCAGTCGATTGGGTTGGCAGTTATCTTCCTAAAAAAACTCTTGAGCTGGCAAAGAACGCATTGATCGAAAAGGGTATTAAGCCAAGTTATATTAAAGGTAACTATGGCTGGGTAAATGGCGGTAACAATTGGAACCAGGTATGTAACGGGGGCATGATAGCAGCTTCGATAGCCATTGCAGAAAAAGATCCTGAACTGGCTGCAAAGACAATCAGCAGGTCTCTTGATGGTATACCCGGTGCACTTAAACAATACGCCCCCAGCGGAGTTTATCCTGAGGGTGCTACCTATTGGGATTACGGTACAAGCTTCTCTGTTACAACGTCGTCAATGCTTATGAGTGCATTTGGGTCAGATTTTGGTCTGGCTGATTATCCTTCATTCATGGAAAGTGCAAATTTCAGGATACTGTGTACAGCTCCTTCCGGTTACTTCTTTAATTATGCTGACTGTGGTGACAAAGCCGGAAGTAATGGTGATATAATACTTGCCTGGTTTGCAATGAAAACCGGTAATCCATTATACCTTGAAAAGGATAAGTTTCTTAAACCAAATGAACACTACCACGGGCTTTCCAGACTTGCAGGATTGGGTCTTATCTGGTTATCCCAGTTTGAAGAGAAAGAAACATCAACATTACCGCTTGCCTGGTTTGGTGATGGACCTAATCCGATTGTTATTTTCAGAGGAGGTGCAGCTGATCCAAAAAATTACTATTTTGCCGGGAAAGGCGGACAGGGAAATCTCAGCCATGGAAACCTTGATGCAGGAACTTTTGTTTTTGAACTGAATGGAGTCAGATGGGTTATCGATCCGGGTTCCCAGGATTATAATTCTCTTGAACAGGCTGGTTTTGACCTTTGGAACCAGTGTCAGGATTGCCAGAGATGGACACTCCTTACAAAGGGGAATCATGGACACGGCACCCTGACAGTAGATGATGCCAGATTCATTGTAAAAGCCAAAGCATCAATAATTGATTTCAAAGATGGTCAGATACCAGAAGCCACTATAGATATGAGCCCTGTTTTCAAAGGACACCTTAAAAGCGCAACAAGAAAATTCATTAAAGATACTGATCACTCCATAACAATAGAAGATCAGATTATCACAGAAGATTCAACAAAGAATATAACATGGGCAATAATGACCACAGCTGAAGTTATTCCAACGTCCAATGGTGCTATTCTTAAGCAGGATGGCAAAGAGCTGAATCTTAGTATTTTTTCACCAGAAAATTTAAATGTTTCAACAATAGTCCTTGATCCGACTCCAATGAAGCTCGACAAAAAGATTACAAATCTGAAGAGAGTTGAGATAAGAATTCCTGCATATCTTTTCGAAGATGGCAAAGGTCTGATCAAAGTGCGGCTGAGTTCTCCCGAGTAATTCTGAAATCACATAAGTTCGAAGTTGAAAAAAATCTAACCTTAACACTAATTCGTATATGAAAGCACAAACAAAAAGACTGAAAACAGTATTTATTGCCGGTCTGTCATTTCTTCTAATATTTGGATCAGGCACAGCTAATGCTGAGTTGAAACCAAGAGAGAGGAATATACTTGCTAACGAAGCAAAAGCCATCGATCTGGCTAAAGTGATGATAACCGATAATTCATGGAATAAGCTGCCCGGATATAAAGACAGACAATTCTGGCAGGGTTTGCCTGAGAACATAAGACAAGAATATATAACCAGAGCTGAAGGTTATCTCGATTATAACTGGCCCGTTGTGAAAGCAACTGATTATCTTGAATTTATCCGTTCAGGTGATCGCCGTCAGGGTGTATACTCAGCTTGCAGCAATGCACTGATAACACTTGTAATGGGAGAACTTGTAGAAGGAAAAGGACGTTTTATTGATCAGATAGTCAATGCAGTATGGTACTACAGTGAACAGACATGGTGGGGATGGTCGGCACATCTTGGCGCTCAGAAAGCTAAAGCAGGCCTTCCGGATGTAAACGAACCGGTCGTTGACCTTGGTGTTGGTGAGGTAACTTCAAACCTGTCATGGACATATTTCCTTTTTAAAGATGAGTTTGACAAGATCCATCCACTGATTTCAAAAAGATTATTCCAGGAGATCAATAACAAATCGCTTACCCCCTATTTTGTACGTGACGATTTCGGATATATGGGTTTCAAGGGGGGGCGTCCTAATAACTGGAACCCCTGGATTAACTCAAACATGCTTATAAGCTACCTCCTTCTTGAGACTGATCCCGTCAAAAAGACTGCAGAAGTACAAAAAATCATCAATTCTCTCGATAAATTTCTCAATGGTTACTCAGATGATGGCGGTTGTGATGAGGGACCTTCATACTGGGGCGCCGCAGGAGCACTACTATATGAGAACCTTGAAATACTTAAAAATGTCACAAACGGAAAATTTGATGTATTTGATGATCCTCTTGTCCAGAATATTGGAAAATACTTTTATAAAGTCAATATCCATGCGCCGTATTTTATCAATTTTGCTGATGCCGATGCAACAACCGGAGGAAGCCCATCTATAGTTTACAGATATGGTAAGGCTATCAAGGATCAACAGATGCAGCAATTTGGAGCTTATCTCGGAAAACTAAGCAATTGGGGTGATAAAGCTATGGGAGGAAAAATCGGAGATCAGATTAAAAATCTTGGTCTTATAAATGAAATCCGCGGAGCAGAAGCAAAAGAAGCGCTTGTTCCTGATTTCTGGTTTCCTGATACTGAAGTTGCCGGTGCCCGCGATAAAGAAGGTAGTTTTAAAGGATTCTTTTTTGGTGCAAAAGGCGGTTTCAACGCCGAAAGCCATAACCATAATGATATTGGGTCATGCCTGATGTATTTTGATGGCAAACCTTGCCTTATCGATGTAGGCCGCGAAGAGTATGTTGCCAAAACTTTCAGTTCACGACGTTATGAGATATGGACCATGCAATCGGGATATCACAACATACCCGTTATCAATGGTGTTGAGCAGAAAGACGGCGGAAAATACAAGGCAACAAATTCCTCCTTCACTTCCAATGCAAAATCAGCCACTTTCTCAACAGATATTGCAAAAGCTTATCCCGAATCTGCAAAAGTAAAAAGCTGGGTGAGAAGTTATACTCTTAACAGGGGTAAGAGCTTCATGATCAGCGATAAATTTGAGCTGGCAGAAGCTACCCCTAATACCACGACCAGTTCAAATCTTATAACCTACTGCAAAGTAACACAAGTTAAACCTGGTCTTCTGAAATTTGAAGGTGACGGATTCACTCTGAATATGACTTACAACTCAAAGGTTGTCGCACCAAAAATCGAGTTCAAAGAAATCACTGACCGTACTCTCAGGCGCTACTGGCCGAATGGAGTTACCAGGGTCAAATTTGAATTTATCAAACCAGCCTTAAGAGGTGGACAATCGTTAACATTTACAAAAGCAGGTAAATAATTAATAACAAAATACCATGAAGCAAAAATCATTATTACCATTGCTAATGACACTTGTCCTCTTTTGGGGATTAATGCCTGTATTGCTCTCGCAGGAGGCAAAAGTACCTGAAATGACTTTACCCGAAAATCTTCTGCAAACCCTGAAACCGGAACATCCCAGGCTTCATGCCGGCAGTGCAGATTTTTCCGATTTGAAAAAACGCATTGCTACTGATGAAACGCTGAAAATATGGTATGCTCAGCTTGTAGAAAAGGGAGATAAAATAATTGAAGAAACACCAAGTATATTTATTATTCCTGATGGCATCAGGCTTTTAAGCACAAGCCGCCGGGTACTTGATCGTATTTCAACTCTGGGAATTCTTTACCAGTTGGATGGAGATGCAAAATATGCTGAAAGGGCATGGAAAGAACTGGAGGCAGCCTCTCAGTTTCCTAACTGGAATCCAAGCCACTTCCTGGATGTCGGAGAGATGACATATGCTTTTGCTCTCGGTTATGACTGGTTTTATAAATACTGGAATTATGACCAGCGTAGAATCATTAAAAGTGCTTTGCTCGAAAAAGGATTATGCAGAGCTCTGATGGCGTACGATGGCAGAGCGGTTAACGGAGAAAGCTGGTTTCCAAAGGTGCCGCATAACTGGAACCAGGTATGTAACGGAGGTATTGGTATGGGAGCCCTGGCAATAGCTGATGAAGAACCAAAATTATCAGAGTATATTTTACGGCATGTAATTAATAATCTCCCGTACGCTATGGTGCATTTCGGGCCTGATGGTGCATGGAATGAAGGACCAGGCTATTGGGGATATGCTTCAATGTACAACATTGCTATCCTTTCCGGGCTTGAATCGTCGCTTGGTACTGACTTTGGACTTAGCAACATCGAAGGCTTTTCTAAAACGGTACTGTTTCCAAGGTATTTAACCGGTCCTTTTAACCGGTCATTTAATTATGCTGACGGAGGCGATGGAGCTACAGGAGGCTCTCAGCTTTTCTGGCTTGCAAAAAAATACAATCAGCCTTTGGCTGCCCAGTATCAGAAGCAACTGGTTAAATCAGCCGGCCCATTTGACCTGCTGTGGTACCCTGTTGATCTTGTCAAAGAGAAAGTCCCGGATCCTCCTCTGGCAGTATACTACCGCACTGTGGAAGTAGCAACAATGCGAAGTGCCTGGAATGACGAAAAAGCATGGTTCATCGGGTTCAAGGCAGGCGATAACAAAGCTAACCACAGCAACCTCGACCTCGGAAGTTTTGTGTTTGATGCATACGGGAAGAGATTTGTGATGGATCTCGGAGCAAATAATTATAATGTTCCAGGCTACTGGAGCACCGGAACCAACGGAGCCAGGTGGAATTACTACAGGATGAGAGCAGAGGGACATAATACCATTGTAATAAATCCCGGCAAAGCAGCCGATCAGGATCCTGTGGCCTTCACAAAAATTATCAAATTCAAAGAAAAAGGAACAACTGCTTCTGCTGTTGCAGACCTTACTCCAGCATATTCAACTAATGCCAAAAGTGTTCAACGCGGGATTGCAATGGTTGGAGGAAATACAGTCGTTATACGCGATGAAGTAAAAGCTGATGTACCGTCTCAATTATACTGGTTCCTGCATACCAGGGCACAGGTTAATCTCTCGGGTAACAAGAAGATAGCGACTCTTACAATCGATTCGGAAAAAATTGTTGCAGAAATAGTATCCCCTGCGAAAGCAAAATTCACAGTAATGGATGCGACTCCGTTGCAATCTTCACCTAATCCCAAAGAAAATAATAAGAATGATGGAATCAGAAAATTATCTATCTCCCTTAATAAGGTAACCAACGAACAGATTGTTGTGGAAATTCGTCCGGTTAATACGAAAAATACAGATGCTAAAAAATTTAACAAACCATTAAGTGAATGGTAGTATCTGAGTCTTTTAATAAATATTTCTGCGGGGCACTTTTTATTTTGTGCCTCGCACCTGGTTTGAGACATCCTGTTTATGCCGGAGAAGATAATCAGAATCAGAAAAACACTGTTATCTGTCAGGATATTAACAAGTTGCTATTAAGTCTTGATCTGAATGCGCCCGGATTGGAGAAAGTGAAGTCATCAGTTGATGATCCGGTGCTGGCAGCAAAGGAATTATTAGCATATTACCGGGCACGTGACTTTGTCAGGCATCCTGTTGATAGACGATCAAAGCAGGACATGTCAGGGAAATGTGCCAGCAGGCAGGATATTTCTGAAGCTGAGAATGCGATGAAACACATTTTTATCGGCCAATCAGCATATCCACCTCATTTCTGCGGGGAAGATATAAACTGGAATACCCGACCGGTTCCTGACATGGAATGGGTCTGGCAATTAAACCGAATGGGATTCTGGCAATCGATGAGCCTGGCCTACTGGCATACCAATGACGAGAAGTACGCCAAAGAATGGAGCTGCCAGTTTGTTGACTGGACAAAGAAAAATCCGCGAGACAATGAACATGGTTATGCGTGGAGATCAATTGAGGCAGGCATACGTGGTCATGGATGGACTTTTCTCTTTCAGCGTTTTCTTGATGCTCCTTCTTTCACTCCTGAGGTTCTTGTTGCTTTCCTCAACTGCTGCCACGAACATGCAGCATACCTGATGACCAAATACAGCAAGGGAAGTAACTGGGGATTAATGGAAGCCGAGGGTCTTGCTTTCATAGCCATAACATTTCCTGAATTTCAGGATTCAAAAAAATGGAGAGATGAAGCAATCCTGCGTCTGAATACCGAGATAAACAATCAGGTCTATTCCGATGGTCATCAGCGAGAGCTGGCCATGGGATATCATACTGGCTGTATCGGATGGTTTACCCACTCATTGGAACTGGCAAAAATGAACGGCCAGAAAGATGCTTTCCCCGATTCATATCTTAAAACAGTCGAAAAAGTGTGTGAAATTCCTTTGAAGCTGGGATTCCCTGATGGGACCACTCCTCAATTTGGAGATTCATGGACAGGAACTCCCGGTCACATATGGGGAAGCCTCAGGAATTGGGCACAATTATACAACAGGGACGATTTTCTTTATGTTGCCACCCAGGGTAAAGAAGGCAGTAAGCCGGATGTAACTGCTTTTGCTCTTGAAAAAAGCGGGTTCTATTCCATGCGAAGTGGCTGGGACAGAAATAGCATTTGCCTGGTTCTGAAGTGCGGACCTGACGGAGGCGGACATTGTCAACCCGATAACGGTACATTTGAACTGTATGCCGGAGGGCGCCATCTTATGCCTGATGCAGGAAGCTATATATATAGCGGTGATCCGAAAAATCGTGCATGGTTCCGCCAAACAAAAGTCCATCAGACATTGACCCTGGACGGAAAAAATTCAGCCTATTCTCCAAAACTCCTTTTATGGAAACCGGGAACAGATTTAGATGTTCTCGTTGTGGAAAACGCGAGCTATCAAAGTCTTACGCATCGCCGCGCTGTACTGTTTGTGGATAAGAAATACTTTGTTATCATAGACGAAGCCATCGGTGACGGTACTGGTGCTGTTGATATTCATTTTCAGCTTGGACCGGGGAAAGCTGTTTTCGATAATAAAAATTTTTCGGTACGTACCGACACGCCCGGAGGGTGGAATGTACTTGTGCAATCTATGAAACAAAAGGGGATGGATCTTAAAGAAGAAGAGGGACAGGTTTCCTTCCTTTATACAAAAAAAGAACCACGCCCGGCTTTCAGTTATGGTTTGCAAAAGAATACAAAAGAACATGGGACCAGGTTTGTAACTATTGTTGCGCCGTATGAAGAATCACAACCCAAAATGAAGATCAGGCTCATTGGGAAGCCAAAGATCGGAGCTTCACACATGGAATTGGAAATTGTGGCTGACGGTATCTCAAAACGGATTAAGTATGATCTGTAGTATGAAATAATTATAATCCCTAAGATATCTTTCTCTCACTTTTACATCGTTTTAAGTAACTTTCAGGTTAGCTGGCGAAGCAGAAGAACAAATAAAATTTAACTTTATAAAACAAAAAGTCCGGATTATTGATAAACCAATAATCCGGACTTTTTATATGTAACAATAAATTATGACTGGTTGTTTCACGAACCAGAACCAGATATCTATAGATTTTTGTACCTCAGCAAAGCCTCAATAAAATAGTAATCAGCATAGGTAAGAGGGACATCTACCTCGCTTTTCCCGGGTAATGTTCCGACACTATGGAGAAGAACAAAGTTGCCATTTTCTCCCAGTTTGGCTGTATAAGCAGGTGATGCCAGGCTACGTAACTGGATTTCAGCAACATGCAAATATCTTTGCCTGGCTTCAGGACTCACATATTTACTCAGCTCAATAAGGGCAGAGGCCATGATGGCACCTGCAGAAGCATCTCTTTTAGCATCAGGAATATCAGGAGCATTATAATCCCAGTAAGGTATTTTATCTTCCGGCAGATTAGGATGATTAATCAGAAAGTCAGCAATATGCTGTGCCTGTGTAAGGTAACGATCAAGTCCTGTTTCACGGTACATCATCGTATAGCCATACAATCCCCAGCTCTGTCCTCGTGACCATGCCGATCCGTCTGAATATCCTTGTGCTGTCTGTTTAGCTTCAATATTTCCTGTTATAGTATCGTACGAAACTACATGGAAAGTGCTGTAATCAGGACGGAAATGATTTTTCATTGTCGTATCAGCATGACTGACAGCAATCCTGTAAAAAGTTGAATCGCCCGATTCCTTAAATGCCCACATCAGGAGCTCTAGATTCATCATATTATCAATTATCACAGGGCACTGCCATCCCTTCCTGCTGCCCCACGACTGGATGCATCCTACATTTGGCCTGAAACGTGTGCAGAGCGACCTTGCTCCGGTAAGTAATACCTCTTTGTAACTTTCTTCTCCGGTAAGTCTCAGACCGTTGCCAAAACTGCAATAGAGCATAAAACCAACATCGTGATTATTGGTAGTGTATTTCTCACGTTCAACACGTGCAGTTATCATTTTTGCTTCTTCTTTTATTTTCGGGTCATTTGAGTATTCATATAAATACCAAAGGCATCCCGGGTAGAACCCACTTGTCCACCAACTCGATTTTGAAGTTATCAGTTTGCCTTCAGCATCAATTGTTCGAGGCAGAAGATCAGATTTATCTTTCATCACATCAGTCATGAGACTATATTGCTTAGCTGAAAAAACGAGCGACTCATCAATGATTTTACTCATTGGTTTCTCCCTGGTACATGATGTTATAACAAATAAGATAGTAAGAAAGAAAATAAGAAATTTATTTTTCATGATCATTATAAATTAAGTATTTTAAGGTTAATAATAAATGAAAACCAAATCTAACATTTATCCCTTTAATTTGGGCATATCTATACTAAAAATTACTTTTTTTTAATATCCCGATTGCTTAAATTGCTTCCCGGAAACTTGTACCTGAATATTTGTTTTTTTTCAATAAAATCATTCAAATAATGACAGTTTATAAAGAGAATCCAATAATCCACGAAAAAGTATCTCCTGTATTTGAAAGGAGTATTGCTTACCTTGAAAATCTTATGGTTGTAGTATGCGATTTCACAAACGGACCTATGAATGTTCCTGATCCTCCTCACTCCCATCCTCACGAACAGATTACTTTTGTGGCAAAAGGAGAACTGATTTTCTATAGAGGTGAAAAGGAATACCATCTTGCGGAAGGTGATGTTATTACTATTCCTCCGGATGTCCCTCATTGTATCAAAAATATAAGCAATCATGTCCGGCTTGTTGACACATTCAATCCTGTAAGGAAAGACTTTTTGAAACAACATTGATGATATTAGATCCCTCCTCTCAGGGACTTATTCGTATAATTCTTATCTTTATTGTTATTCTAATTCAAAGAAATCAGTATGAAAAAGTTAACTACATTTATAATTACAGGACTTATTTTCTTATCATTTGAAGGCCTGTCTCAAAAAGGATTTGTAAACGATCGTTCTTTCAATGGTGCATTTCAGGCAAAGAATTTTCATTCAGCAACGGTTGATGATAATAACACAAAATGGTTTTTAACCGAAGCAGGGATGGTAAGTTTCGATGGAAAAAAATGGAAACTATGCAATAAAAATAAAAATATCCCGACTAAGGATCTGAGAGATCTCTCAGTTTACGGAAAAGAAGTTTTGATTGCAACTCCGAATGGGGCAACAGTAACCAACCTCCCCATCAAACACAAGACGGGTGTAACTACTTACAATACTGATAATGCTTCCATACTAAGTAATAATGTTGTCAGTGTTGCCACTGGAAAAAGCGCTGTACGCTGGTTTGGAACAGACAAAGGAATTTCAGCCGTTTTAGATAACAAATGGCTTCAGGTTGGTTATGAAGACATGTATCCGGGTTTTATGTTTGAGGAATTCAGGATAACCTCCATGGCTACTAACAGAACCGGCGATTCACTCTATGTCGGAACTGAAGGAGCCGGCATAGCAAGAATTTTCCGCAATGAAGTGGATGGTATATCAGGGGCATCTGTTTATGCACAATGGGGACCAATAATTTTACCATCCGACAAGGTGTACAGCATATTAATTGCTCCTGATGGAACAAAATGGTTTGGTACCGAATCGGGTGTTGCAAAACATGTCGGAAATAACACACTTGAAAACTGGACAGTTTATTCCACAAAAGATGGTCTTGTGAATGATTTTGTTCAGGCAATCGACATAGATAAAAATGGAAAACTCTGGTTCGGGACCAAAGGTGGTGTTTCTGTTTTTGATGGTTCAAAATGGACCTCTTACACTGTTAACGACGGTCTGAACAGCAATAATATTCTATGTATAACAGTTGATAAAAACGATATCGTCTGGTTAGGAACAGATAATGGCGTAATGTGTTACAATAACGGAACACTTATCAGCTACAAATAACATTCCTGCCTTACTATCATCTGGCTATTAATATCTTATGTAAAAAGAAGAATATCTTTACGTCCCCTGAAAATAAGTACTTTAAATCATTGATGTCTACTTAAATATAATTGATTTTCAACTGTATACAATTTAGTTCTTTGACATCTTGGCAATCTTGGTTTGTAAGTAGTTCTATTAGAGGTGTTTTGATTATATTTGGCATATTGAAATTTTGGAGAATTCTGCAGTCTGTTTTAATTACCGTTGGCTTTAGCCAACGGATCAAGAAACACCAAAAGTACGGGCTTTAGCCCTCAAATGAAGGACTAAAGTCCCTATGGATGAGGTTGATATACCGTTGGCTAAAGCCAACGGTAATTGACTGTAATTTTATACTAATCTAAATCTGAGGAGTATTTCATTTCAAATCATCACGTTATCAAAAAAACCTACAACCTCGATGTATTCAAGATTTCAAAGAACGATATTTAATTTTTAGTGGACATTAATGACTTTAAATTCTAACCATCAATTATGAATAAAGTAATCTTAGTACTTGCAGCCATATTATCAGGTTATTGGCTTTATGGTCAGACTAATTCTGATAAATCATTAAACGGCGAGTGGAAATTATATTATGGCCCTTATGACAGGAATGCTCCTGCAACTCCTTATGAACTGAATGATATGAAATGGCCGGGAATACCGGCTGCCGTTCCGGGAAATGTTGAGATTGATATGCTGACCTCGGGAAAAATAAAAAATCCTGAGGTGGGAAATAATATTTATGACCTCCGAAAATATGAATCTTACCAGTGGTGGTATTTTAAAACATTTGAAACACCACTTCATAATTCTGATGAAAGTGTTGAAATTGTGTTTGAAGGATTAGATTGTTTTGGAAGTGTCTGGATTAATAACATGTTTGTCGGGAAAACCAGCAATATGCTGATCAATCATCGGTTTGACATTACAAACCTCCTTATTCCAAACGGAACTAACAGTATCTATATATGTATTAATCCCGCAGTTGTCGAAGGTCAGAAATATACAAATGGAGTAATTGGCGGACGATCGGAATTCGCTTCGGAATCCGTTCACGTACGTAAAGCTCCTCACATGTACGGCTGGGATATTATGCCCCGGCTTATCAGCGCA
The DNA here is from genome assembly GCA_021371855.1 of Bacteroidales bacterium. Lineage (GTDB taxonomy): Bacteria > Bacteroidota > Bacteroidia > Bacteroidales > VadinHA17 > LD21. The sequence goes on from JAJFVL010000055.1 coordinate 264,588, forward strand.
GGTTTGTGGCGTGATGTATATCTTGATATTAAGAAAACCACAAGGCTGAAGCAGATTTACTGGATGACCAATTCCGTTGATGTACAAAAAAGAAATGCACAATTACTACTCGATTGGGAATTTGTCACTGATTATTCCGCTATTGACCGACTGACAATGGAAGTATCCATCATGCAGAATTCCAAATCAGCCTATGAAGAGTCATTTCCCCTGATTACATATTGCGGCCGTAAGCGTATATCTCTCGACAATGTAGATTTCTGGTGGCCAAGAGGTTATGGGGATCCTTCTTTGTATGAGGCCATTGTAAGGATCAGAGATGATAAAAATAATGTCCTTGACGAAAAGAAACAAAAGATAGGTATCCGGACAGCCGAACTGATATCCACCCCAATCACCACAAAAGAAAATCCCGGGGAATTTGTATTTAAAATTAATGGCGAAAAGATATTCGTAAGGGGAACAAACTGGGTGCCTCTTGATGCTCTGCACAGCCGCGATCAGAATCATCTTAAAGATGCCATACGGATGATTGCCGATCTGAATTGTAATATGATAAGATGCTGGGGTGGCAATGTTTATGAAGATCATAGTTTCTTTGATCTTTGTGATCAAAACGGAGTGATGGTATGGCAGGATTTTGCCATGGGATGTACCACATACCCTCAGGATAATGATTTCGTTGAAAAAATAAAAAAGGAAGCAACAGAGGTCGTAATCAAGTTACGGAATCATCCATCGCTTGTATTATGGTCGGGGAATAATGAGAATGATGCTTCACTTGAGTGGACTTTAAACAAACAGATTGATCCTGAACGTGATATTATCAGCAGGGATATCTTGCCCAGGATCATATGGGAATTTGATCCTTTAAGAACATATCTGCCAAGTTCTCCCTATTGCAGTGAGGAATATTTCAAACTTGGCAGGAATCCCGATTTATTACCCGAAGTACACCTATGGGGTCCGCGAGGTTATTACAAAGCTCCCTTTTACACCGACGTTCATGCCCATTTTGTAAGTGAGATCGGATATCACGGATGCCCCAACAGGAACAGCCTTGAAAGAATGTTCGATCCTGAATATGTTTATCCATGGACAACAGATGGGAAATGGAATGATGAATGGCAGACCAAGGCAGTCCGCGCCCATCCTAAATCAAAAACTTACGACTTCCGCAACGATTTAATGATAAAACAGGTCAAAGCCTTATTTGGAGATTACCCTAAAGATCTTGACGAATTCATTTTTGCATCTCAGTCGGTGCAGGCCGAAGCCATGAAGTTCTTTGTTGAATTATGGCGGATGGACAAATTCCGCAAGACAGGGATAATCTGGTGGAACCTTCGCGATGGGTGGCCTATCATTTCTGACGCGGTTGTCGATTATTATAACGGTAAAAAACTGGCTTATTACTATATCAGGCAGGTTCAGCACAATGCCTGTGTGATGATAGGCGACTCAAAAGAAGGAAAACATCCTGTAGTAGCTGTAAATGATACACGGGAAGAAAAGTCGGGTACGGTAACGGTACGTGACGCAGATACCGGAGAGACGTTGCTTTCTGCTTCATTTATCATTCCGGTTAACGGGAAAACTGTTATCGGCAATATTCCGGATAATTTAAAGCAATCGATGTGGCTTATTGATTATTCTATAGGAAAAGAAAAATTTACAAACCATTATCTGAACGGAGAAGCTCCTTTTAAACTGAGCGATTATCATCGTTGGTATAAAAAATTAAATATAATAAGAGATTAAAATATGAACCTTATCGGATTAGACATAGGGGGAACCAAATGTGCTGTTCTTTTTGGCGAATTAAGCAATGGCGGCAATATTAAAGTGCTGGATAAACTTGTTTACCCTACATCTGAGTATCGCTCTCCTGACAGAATGCTCCCGAAATTACAAAACGGAATAACAGAAATTCTTAAAAGACAACAACTCTCCGTCAAAGATATTGCTGCAATAGGGATCAGTTGCGGAGGTCCGCTCGACAGTAAGCAAGGGGTGGTTATGTCACCCCCTAATCTGCCAGGCTGGGATGATGTTCACATAGTCAAATATTTTGAAAATCAATTTTCTATCCCGGTAGCAATTCAGAATGATGCCAATGCATGTGCTCTTGCCGAATGGAAATTTGGTGCCGGCCGCGGAACCAGCAACATGATCTTCCTGACCTTCGGCACCGGTCTTGGAGCAGGGCTGATACTGGATGGAAAACTCTACTCAGGGACTAATGACAATGCCGGAGAAGTAGGACATATCCGGTTGGAAAACTTTGGACCTGTAGGTTATGGCAAGTCAGGTTCATTTGAGGGTTTTTGCAGTGGCGGGGGAATAGCCCAGTTAGCCAGGCTGAAAGCAATAGAGACATTCCAGATGGGAGGAAAAGTAGCATATTGCAAAGAATTCGATGAATTAATGTCGGTTACTGCACAGGATGTAGCAGAAGCAGCCAACAATGGCGATCCTTTGGCCCTGAGTGTCTATGAGACATGCGGAACATACATGGGAAAAGGTCTCGCAGTCCTGATCGATATCCTTAATCCTGAGTGTATTGTCATCGGAAGTATATATATCCGGTCTAGCCACCTTTTGATCTCTTCTCTTGAGAAAACTCTTAATATTGAATCTTTACCCCTGGCCCGGAAAGTTTGCCGCATTGTGCCGGCAGAACTTGAGGAACAAATCGGCGACATAGCCTCACTGTCAGTGGCAGCAGACAAAATATAATAAAACTGAAAACAGACACTTCATATATTTGTAAACGTAAGATTATGAGAAGAATATTATTGTTGTTTTTGACTATGTTTTTAGGAAATTGGCTTTATAGTCAGAACAGCACTGACAAATCATTAAATGGCGCGTGGAAATTATATTATGGTATCTGTGACAAGAATGCTCCTGAAACTCCGGATGAATTGCTGAAGAAGAACTGGCCGGCGATACCGGCGATTGTTCCGGGCAATGTTGAACTTGATTTGTTGACTTCCGGAATAATAAAGAATCCTGAGATTGGAAATAATATTTATGACTTACGAAAATACGAAGCTTACCGGTGGTGGTATTACAGAACATTTGAGAAACCGGAGCTTTCTGAAGGGGAGAGAGTTGAAATTGTGTTTGAAGGGCTGGATTGTTTCGGCACAATCTGGCTAAACAATAAACTTGTCGGGAAAACTGACAATATGTTTATTAGCCATCGTTTTGATATTACTGATCTTTTAAACCCTTCTGGGGAGAATAGTATTTATATACGCATTGACCCGGCTGTTGCTGAAGCTCAAAAATACACAAATGGAACAATTGGCTCGCATAAATTTTTTCGTGTGGAACAGGAACATATACGTAAAGCACCGCATATGTATGGTTGGGATATTATGCCACGGTTAATAAGCGCAGGACTATGGCGGGGAGTCCGGCTGGATGTTAAAAAAACGACCAGACTTGAACAGGTTTACTGGATGACCGATGAGGTAAATGTTCCTGAAAGAAAAGCAAACATGCTGCTCGAATGGCAATTTTCAACTGACTACCTGACTATCGATGGTCTGACAATGGAGGTGTCACTACTTAAGGATTCCAAAACAATCTTTAAAAACTCATACCAGCTTAATGATCATAGCAGCAGGCAAAGAATATCACTTGATAATGTAGATTTTTGGTGGCCAAAAGGTTATGGTGATCCGGTCCTGTACGATGCTGTTTTACGGATAATTGACGACAAAAAGAATATTCTTGATGAAAAGAAACAAAAAATTGGCATAAGGACAGCCGATCTGATCTATACGGATGTTACTACCAAAGAAAATCCTGGAGAATTTGTGTTTAAGATCAACGGGGAAAAGATCTTTGTGAGAGGGACAAACTGGGTGCCTCTCGATGCTTTGCACAGCCGGGATAATGATCATCTTCAGGATGCTTTCAAAATGATTAATGACTTGAATTGCAATATGATACGCTGCTGGGGCGGAAATATTTACGAAGATCATGATTTCTTTGATTTATGTGATGCAAACGGAGTTATGGTTTGGCAGGATTTCTCATTAGCCGGAACACAATATCCTCAGGATTTTGAGTTTGCAGAAAAAATCAGAAAAGAAGCAATTAATGTTATCCTCAAGCTAAGACAGCATCCCTCACTGGTTTTGTGGAGCGGAAACAATGAAATTGATCAGTCCCTCTCTTGGAATTTTAAAAAACCGGTTGATCCTGGTCTTGATATTATCAGCAGGGAGGTCTTGCCAAGAGCTATCTGGGAATATGATCCATTAAGAACATATTTACCAAGTTCTCCTTATTGCAGTGAAGAATATTTCAGAAATGGAAATGATGCCAGTATATTACCGGAAGTACATCTCTGGGGACCGCGAGGTTATTACAAAGCACCTTTTTACACCAATGTTAATGCACATTTCGTGAGTGAAATCGGATATCACGGATGCCCAAACCGGAATAGCCTTGAAAAGATGTTCGATACGGAATATGTCTACCCCTGGACAACTGAGTTTAAATGGAACGATGAATGGGAGACTAAATCAGTTCGTTCACTTCCAAATTCCACTCTGACTTTTGGAAGAAACGATTTAATGATAAACCAGGTTAAAGCGCTGTTTGGAGAATGCCCAAAAGATTTGGACCGGTTCATTTTTGCTTCCCAGACAATTCAGGCTGAAGCCATGAAATTCTTCATTGAATTCTGGCGTATGAGCAAATTTCAAAAGACAGGGATAATATGGTGGAACCTGCGCGACGGATGGCCAATCATTTCGGATGCAGTTGTTGATTATTACAACAGTAAGAAGCTGGCGTATTATTATATCCGACAGGTCCAGCACAACTCCTGTGTTATGATAGGTGAATCAGAAAACGGGAAACATCCTGTTGTTGCAGTGAATGATACAAGAGAGGAAAAAGCAGGGACAGTAACTGTTAAAGACTCTGATACCGGTGAGACTTTATTCTCTTCCTCATTTACTATTCCGGCAAATGGCAAAACCGTCGTCGGCTATATTCCTGCAAGCGGGAAACAATCGATGTGGATTATTAATTATTCAATCGGTAGAGAAAAATATTCAAACCATTACCTGAACGGAGAAGCCCCATTTAAACTGGACGATTATCAGAGGTGGTATAAAAAAATGAACATTGTCAGAGACTAACCCCGGAATTTTAATTTTGAACTTTAAACCTGTCGGTGCCTGAAATACGTTGACCAAAATTAACGTATAATTATGGGAACAAATAGCATTTTTACAGAAGAATTAAGATCGAGACAAAATCGTTACTTTAGTAATGATATTAAAAAGAAGATTGTTAGAGATCTAGAAAG
>JAJFVL010000056.1 GCA_021371855.1 Bacteroidales bacterium
AGATTGATCTGAGTTCTGTTATGCCCTTGTATGAATTTCATATAGTTAAGGTACAAAACTCACAACTTCCTTAACATTCCGTAAAACATTAGTTATTAACAATTGAATGAGGTTTTTAGACAATCTGACGGCCCGGCAATAAAGGGAGGTTGTGTTACCTGGCGCAGCCATCCGGCCACCTGTCCTGGTACTTTAGGCAGATAACTGTCCCGGTGGCAAGACTGGTTTGGCGTGCTTTTTGCCGTCCAGGTACAAATTTTATTGGGTGCAGGCGCGATCGCGATACAAGTTTTATAAACGGCCGGGAAATAGTCCCGGTAAATGAAGCTCAGAAAAGGCACTGGCGCAGTGTCGCGGTGTAATTTGTCTCGGAACCAGAAAATTGTCATGGTGCAGAATTTTTCTTGTGGGCAGCTGTGCGAATCCGGGTGCCTGGTTAAGTACTGATCCTGGTAAGTGGCTCAGAGTCATGCAAAAAGCATGACAAACAACTTACCTTTATTGTCCGTGTTATGGGCCAGGCCTTATTTATTTGTCTTGTTAACAGAAAATTGTCTAGGCATATGCTTTATATTTGAATTTTTATTTGTTATTGTTTTGTAAAAGATATTTTTCTTACGTCGGCGGGAGACAGGAAAATTTTAAAATTTAATTGGGATTTCAAGGTGTAAGCTCTTTTGCAATTTTAGGATTGTGTATCGGTATGTACGAATTGCAAATGTGCTTACACCAGAAAAATTAAGATATGACCCCTGACTTTAATCTTAAATCCAGTTTTAAAAGATTCGTAGTTTAGTCTGAGGGTTTAAAATGTTTATTTTTTATATACCTATTCTTAATTGATTTTATTTCCTATTTTAATTCCGAAATAAATCGTTCTGGGAGAGACCGGACCATAAATATATGCAGGGTCCCGGTCAATACCTGAATCAAAATCCGACTGGAAAGAATTGAATATATTCTTTATTCCCGCAAAGAGCTGAAGAGTAGCGCCATTAAGTTTAATATTGTAGTGAATTTTGCTTCCCAGATCGAAAAAAGGATCAGATTTTCTTAATTCTCCGATATCCGGGTCCGTTAAAGGGCCGAAATATGGGACCAACATTTTGCCGGTATAGGTTCCTGTGGCAGATATGCATATATTTTTTACGAAATCCCAGTCAATGTTAAAATAACCATAATCGGATGGAGTTCTGAAGAAATCTTTCTTATTAAATTGTTGTTCTGCATCATACATGCTGGATTGTACGGTAAATCCAGATGTTAAAGAAAAATCCTGTAAAGGCTTCAACTTCAGTTCCACGTTAATGCCTTTAACCACAGCCCCGTCTTCTGCATTCATCCTGGTGTATAAAACTTTGCCATTCTCATCAGGGATTCCGATCTCATTAACAAAAGGATCTTCCAGTCTGGTATAAAAACCCTCAATAAGCAGTCCGGTTGAAACAGTACCTATAAGTTTATTGAAATCTAGAGATCCCATAATACTTCGACTAGTCTCTTGTTTAAGATCAGGATCATTTACATTAATGACCTGTCTTGAACCGGATGTTTCGATATGAAGATCCTCATCAAAAATTTGTGGGGCCCTGTAACCCTGAGAATAGCTGACCCGGGCCTGGAGTGAATTGAGAACTTCATACATAAGACTTATACGCGGACTGAAAACATTTCCATCTTTTACTTCATTGTTTTTTGCATGGTCAATTACACTGTAATGATCAAATCTTCCTCCCACCCCTATTTTAAACCTGTTAATTTTCAGGTCATATTGAAGAAAAGCACCAGTTGAGACAGATGATTGGTCAGAAATCAAAATGTTATCAGTATGGGGAACACTGACTATTGAATCATTTACAATTGCAGCATTTTCATAATCAGAGTATCCCAGCTTCTCATCTTTCAGAAAACCGCCTGTATTTTCAATACCGACGATAAAAGAAGAGTTCCCCAGGAAAGCTTTGTATTGTATGCCGGAATTATATGTCAGGTCCTCGGTTCTGCCATAATCTTTAAGTGACCGGTTAGCTCCATAGTACGAATTACGCATGATATGCTGTGCTGAAAAGAATACAGATAATAGATCATAATCCCGAAAATATTGCTCATAAGTTACCGCACCAGTTTTTAGGTCATGTTTTATAGCTTCTGCCACGTCTCTTTCATGTAATGGATACTCTTGTCTGTTTCCACCGTTTCTTTCCTCTTTAATGTTGAAAAAGTCGATGGCTATTTTACTTCTGAATCCGAACCTGTGAAAAAATCTTGTACCAATAGTCTGATTATTCATTGGTGATATTTCAGAATAGTCATCACCATTTGCATCGAACATTTTTCTTTCACGTGAAAATCCATAAAGAGATATTCCTGTCTTGCTATCATCGGAAACAATCGATGTATTTAGGTTAACAGAGTAATCGGGTGCAATACCTCCCGACTCTTTCATATCAATACCGGTTAGTCCTGTATTAATACCGGCTTCATAAGAATTTGAGACTGGCTCCTTCATAATAATATTAATTGTGCCGGCAATTGCATTGCTACCATAAAGAGCAGACCCACCTCCTCTAATAACTTCAATCCGCTCTATCATATTAGTTGGGATGAGCTCAAGTCCATAAACACCTGCAAGACCACTAAAGATCGGACGGCTATTTATTAGTATCTGTGAATAAGGTCCCTCCATCCCGTTCATCCTGACCTGTGAAAATCCACAGTTCTGGCAATTATTTTCAATTCTGATCCCCGGAGAAAATGAAAGTCCTTCACTTAGTGTAACTGATTGGGCAGAAGAAAACAATTTAGGAGAAAGAGTATTAACTATTGTGACTGATTCTGTTCTCTTCATTTCACTTCTGTCAGCAGTGACAACAACCTCCTCAAGACCGAGAACATCTTCTTCAAGTTCGAATTTTATTTCTATGGTTTCACCTGTCTTGACAGTAACCTCTTTTTCTGATGGTTTATAGCCCACACATTGGGCTTTTATAGTATATGTTCCTACCGGCAGGTTAATCAGCTGATAGTGTCCTGTTTCATCTGTATTAACACCTATCGTGGTTCCTTTTACGCTAACGGTTGCGAAAGGAATATGATTTCTGCCACTTACTACATGGCCAATTATATTTGCATCTGTTTTTTTCTGTGATAAAAGTGTTGGGGTATAAATAATTATAACAAAAAGTATATAAATAATTTTTTTCATAATACTAGCTTTAAATATTACACAATATGATTAGTAAGCAAGAAAATCCTGCATACAAATAAAAATCTTACATTCTCAAAAAAGCTTAATTGTGTAACTCTAAAGTTGGCGCCCTCGGGCGATGGGCAGAGCAAAGGAATAATTTAAGTATTAAATTTTCATCCTGAATCAGCAATCGGATATTTATTTCACTTCGAATAATTGCATGTCCAAGAAAAATAATGGAAATAGTAGCAATGAAATGCGAAATAAAATGAATCAGGAGAAATCCATTTGTTGTATGATTATCTATTGGTAACCCATTCTTATCACTTTTAAATGGGTGTGAATGAACAATAGTAATACCATCAACTATATGAGTATGAGGAAAGAATGTAATGGAGCCAAGATACCCGCAAAAGAATATTACCAGGAAATATCCAAGTAGCTTTCGATATATCTGACTTAATTTGTTTAGTCTCATGAATCCTTTAAAAAGAGGACATAAATATAGCAATATTTTCTTTTTGTGAAAAGTCTAACAATACTCTACGTTACACCATAAAATGGTTTTGATTTAGCTCTTTTTGCTTTTGAGGGAGGGAATAGCGGGGGATGCAAAAGCAAATGGGCCAATTAAGCGGAGGAAGAATTTTGAATATTTTTGTGCGCGGGCAAAGTCTCAATAGAAGACACCAAATTTTCTTGTCATGAGTAAGTCGTCAATTATGTAGGATGATTTTTTATCACTATGCACTTAATTGTCATGTTGCACTGTCGCTTAAACATAACGGCCCGGTGGTATGGTTAGGTGCCGTCTGTTAAGGAGTGGCGAGGTTTTTGCCAGTCCCGGTAGATGGCGCAGAAGTTTCATGTCAAGGTGTACTTTATAAGTTACTCTGCAAAAACCTTGACACGTGAGCGTCGGCCGGCAGGCCCATTGACTTTGTCTCGGTAGCAGGAACTGTCGTGGTGCCGAAATTTTGATAAGTGGATTTAAATTTATTCGCATAGACTTTGGTACCAATTGCGAAGCTGTCTGGCCTGCCGAAGGCACTTAATCATACCATCCGTGTTAGGCTTAGATTTTTTTATTTTACAGTCACGGTTTAAATCCTATACGTTTTCTTTCTTTGATAATTGTCTCTTCTTGTTTTGCTTGTTCAAGTTGTTTGAGATATTCAAATATCAAGAGAATTTTCTCGTCCTGCTCAATGTCTTTCTTTTCGATTGATTCAAGTTTTCTGAGTATTTCTTTGTGAGAATCAAGCAGTGCCCTCATCTTAGTAAATACTCTCATTATTTGGATGTTTACTAAAATGGCACTATCACTATTAAGGACACTTGAAAGCATTGCTACTCCCTGTTCTGTGAATACAAAAGGAGGTTTTCTTAAGCCCATTCGATCACTATTGGATATCACAATTTGTGATTTCCAAAATTCAAATTCCTCTTTTGTCATTTGAAACATGAAGTCGTCTGGGAATCTTTTTATATTCCTTTTTACAGCCTGATTAAGGGTCCTTGTTTCAACTCCATAAAGCTCAGCGAGGTCTCTGTCTATTAGGACTTTTTGGTCTCGGAGCAGAATTATCTTGTTGATTATTAATTCATCCGGAAGAAGAGAGTCTTTTTTCATTTTTGTTTGAGTATCCAGTCAAAGATAGATTTTTGTGATTGGATATCACAATTTGTGATTTCCAATTTTAGCATTATTTTAAACTTGTTACTAGTCTTTCTATTGAGCAGAAATCTAGAAATCTATCTATGTGGCAGAGAGCTAATAATTTAAGCATAACGGCAGTCTGTCTAATAACCTTTTTCAATCAGTAAATTTACATCAGTTTAAAGCTGATAATGGTGACTCTGAAAAATTTCCACTCAACACCGGTATCGGGAAAATTGTTGTCCATATTGGGCTGTATACTTGTTTACGAAGGTGTTTTTTGATTAAAAACAGCGAAACAAGTACCCTCAGGTACTCCTTCAGCCGATC
>JAJFVL010000062.1 GCA_021371855.1 Bacteroidales bacterium
CCCTTTCTTAATTACACCTTCATCCTGCAGCCTTTTCCAATGAATCCCATCAGGTGAGACATATGGGATGAGACCGCTCTTGTCATTTCCTCCAAGTGCTTTATATTTCTGATCTGCCTTTGCATCAGGATTTTTGTCAAGAAAAGGACTGAAATTATGAGTCTCCGGTTCCCTGGCTAGGATAATATTATTTTCTTTTGAACCATTGACTTCTACTAATCCCAAGGCTGGTTTTACCCAGGTAATCCCATCTTTCGATTCGGCATAACAGGTGTTTTGCAATTCTTTATTCTCCGAAGTTTTATGTTTACCACGGTAATAGGCGCGAAATAAATCTCCATCTTTTATTATAGTTACATACCCACAAAACTTACCTTCCCATGGTTTATCAAAATGCATTACTATCCCTTCATCATGAGGATGGTGCATCAAAATGCCAGTACCTTCGAGTTTGTCTAAAAGGAAATGATCGACAAAGATCTCCCTGTTGCCACCTAACTTGATTACATCATCTGTAATAGTTGCACTAGTACAACTTAGACCAAAAACAAAAAAAAGAAATATTATAATAAAATGACCTGCAGGTTTAACTATTTTCATTGTTTAAGTTAATTAAATTAAACTAATATCTTTTGCCTATTATATCAGATTCTTCAAAATCAGAGAGTAAATAATTTAAAAAAATCTTTATTAAAATCATTTAAGAGTAAGTTTTTCAATTGGTTTTGGTTCATAAAACTTCTCGCCGTATGTCTTCTCTGGCATCCTGAATCTCAAAGCCCTTATAGAACTTTTTTCTCCCTCTTCATAATAAATTATTAATATAGAACCGTCTTTCAATTCAATAGTAGAAGGATAACCACCAACCTTCTCATCAACAAGATATGGACCTTCCCAAGTTTTGGCTTCGTCTCGACTTATACGTATGCCCGTAAAATAGCCCTTTACATTGGAGAAAGCTCGATATGACAACAGGATTTCCCCTGTTTTAAGTTTTGTAAATGAAGGACAATGACCTACAAAACCAATATCTTTCACGGGGGTCCAGCTTTTTCCCAAGTCACTGCTTGTGGCATAATGCATATTTACCTTAGAACCATCACCCCTCAATGCAGCAAAAAGTGTTTTATCATTTAGCAAAACAACATCAGTTTCAGCAGCCAGTATAAGATTTGCCTCCTGTCCGATAGGCACTACTGTTCCCCAGGTTTTTCCCTTGTCGTAAGAAGGGATCACTCCCCCCCATGCAGCAGGTCTGGAAGTTTCCGAATGATAAACGGGAAGTAAAACAGTACTGTCAGGCATCTCTCTTACTTTTGCAGAACAGTACCAGTTTGGAGTCAAAGTAGCTATTTGTTTTGCCTCTTTCTCCCAGTTTATGCCATTATCAAAAGATTTTATTACAAAAGGTCCTGTACCTGACCATTTCCTGGCAGCAGGATCGGTTTGTCGAGTTTTTTCCTTATCATTTAATGGCCGTTGTTCCTTGAGAAGATCAGGATTATTGCCAAATTTTGCAATCTGCTCTTTAGAAAAGAGATGTTCCTTTTTTATCAATTTTACAGAATCCGGGAGATCAAATTTCAGAGAAAAGAAACTGCAGATCAAAGAGCCATCACTCAATTGGTTAACATGAGGATCCCTGTTATCATAAATATCATCGTAAATAATAACCGGTCTGGTCCATGTCCGTCCTTCGTCTTTTGAACGAACCATACAAATTCTTCCTGCCTTAGGATAGTCCGCTCCCGGGAATGTGACATGATTATTACCATCATAAAAAACAACTATTATATCCCCATTATTCAAATGACATGCATCTGGAACAGCCTGATATTCTCCTGCGTCCCCACCCTTTGAAATTATTTTATATGGCAAAGTATCCACCTTCCCTTTTAATACTTTATTTGGATCCGGAACAGTCTGGCAAATAACATTTCTACAAGGGATAATACAACCAGCATATAAGACAAAACTTAATATCAAACATCCAATCTTTTTTTCAAAACTCATGACTTTAGAATTCTTGTTAAATTCGAAAAACATATACTATCAATAAAGATGCTCATGAGGAATATCTCCAAATGTAATTTAAACAGGTTCAGACCAGTTAATAAAATCAATGGAAGTAGTTCTGCTGACGGACCTAAATCCTTCTGCGCTGAAAACGCGAAAATAACAAACGCAGAGCTTTTCACTTTCTGACCGGAATGAAACATTCTGTGAATCAAACGCACCTTTTTTTATAATACTATCTTCCGATTCAGCATAACATGTAGTTTCATCACTATTACCATCTTTCCCTGCATTACGTACTCCACGGTAATATGCACGGGATAACTTATTATCTTCTATTAATGAAACATGGCAAGCTCTGTCCAATAATTGTCCCTGTTTATAAACAGAGCCACCCATCAAAACCATCAAATTACCATCAGATGTAACTGAACAACTCGGATCCCTTAAATCAAATCCTTCCTTTTCCAATAATGCCACGCTTGTCCATTCCTGTCCATTAGCTGACTTAAGAATTCTGATTTTCCCGTCAGTGCCTGGAATATGTCCGGATCCTTCCCTGAAAATACAATAAAATGCATTCTTATAACGAATAAGGTCGGTAAATGCATTATGAGGTGCCTGGTCCCAAATTTTTTCCACTTTAAAGTCTGCAAGCTGTGAGAATGAGAGCAAACCAGGAATTAACAACAGTAACATCGTATAGTTTCTCTTTATGAATACCAAAGGTTCAAAAAGAAATAATTTAACCCAGTCAACCATAACTTATATTTTACGATCCAATTTAATCATTTCTTAAGTTAACATTCTAAAAACAACCTTTAGTCAGTATTTTACATTGCATCAGCTCATAATAATTTACCAACAAGTCCATCCGCCATTAACTTCTAGGTTTTGTCCTGTTATATACGAAGAGGCATCTGATAATAAAAAGGCTACAGCACCTGCGATTTCTGTTGGGTGTCCTATTCTGCCCATCGGAGATTTTTCAGACAGTCGTTTAATGAAATCCGGGTAATCACGCTGTACTGTTAAATTAGGGAAAGGACCGGGGGAAACACAATTACAACGTACATTTTCTTTTCCCCAGCTCACAGCCAGATAACGTGACATCTGAACAATACCAGCCTTGCCAACACCATACTCAATTGGATTTATGGTCATTGGAGCTTTATAAACTTCCGGGTAAGGCGAGACCATTCCGTACATACTTGAAAATAAAACAATGCTTCCCCTTCCCATTTTCACCATTTCCAATCCTATCTCACGCGAAAGCAAAAATGTAGAAGTTAACCCTCCATGATTTACAGCATCAAAATCAGCTTCGCTAAGTTCCTCCAGTTTCTTTGCCGTGGAGGCAAATGTCAGATTTACATAACCATGTGGTACACCAAGCGAGCTGATATGCTTTGCGACAAATTTTTTAGTTGCTTGCCCATCGCGTACGTCCAATGTAGCCGGTATGACATCCAGGCTTAATTCAGTGGATTTCACAAACTCTTCGGCACGGGTTTCCAAGTCAACACAAAGCACTTTAGCTCCTACAGACTTAAGGAAAATTACAGTTGCCTTACCAAGATGACCAGCACCTCCAAAAACCCAGATATATTTGTCTTTCAGATTTATTATCTCAGAATTTGTTTTATCCATTTTTATAACGGCGTATAAATAACAAATTAGTTTTTTGATTTTCAGATTCCGAAAATTCACATGAAGAATCTATACTGATTTCTCCATTAGTCCTTATAAGTAAAAACACCAAATGAATATAAATCAGCATCTTTTATCACGAACTTAATTCTGACCTTTGTATTGCTAAGATCTTTAAGAGATTTATTGTTTGCCCATATCACTTTCCCGTCAATTTTATCACCGGTAATTACTTTAGCATCCGATTCCCCAAAGCCCGGAATCTCTTTCCCATCTTCTCCAATCAAAATGACTTTCACATAGCCTTTAGATGCAGTTGAATAATTAATCAGCAGGGTATTATCTCGAAGAAGGAGTGGTTTGGTCAATGCGTAACCCTCTGTAAAACCAGCGTGTAAAGATGTAAAGCCATCTGTTCTAAGCTTCATCCGTTCCAGGAAAACATCTTTTGTCCCATATGCTCTGGTCACAAAAAGCGACATTTCACCAGCTCCTGTAGGTATTACTCCAAGAGAAGGAATATTACTTCTGGCTCCCCAGTTCTTCTGTTCCAGACCCGGACGGATAAATGACTCTAAAAATTTTCTATTATAAACATTCCCACCTCTTGAGGTCATGAAAACGCCATCTGCAACTCCATTCCACTGAGACGAGTCAGTACCATTCTCTGTCAGCTCAACATCTGTAAGTACTCTAGCCTTAGGAGAAAACCTGAAAGGCATAGAAATCATAATTTGTTGTGCTCTGAAATATGGGTGAGTAGCATTTGTATATAAATGTTCCAGAGGAGTATCTCCAAATTGCATCATCTCAGGTTTGGACCAGTTAACAAAATCTTTTGACACTGAGCGGAAAATTGTCCTGACACCACCTGCTGGGTAAAGTTCTCCGGGTTTGGCACCAGTCCATCCACGAAGGTAAATTGCATAACATTTTTCAGCCGGCACCCATGTTAATACATTCTGAGAATCCAATGCATAATCATGAAATAATGATGTAGTGTCATTATATTGATTCCAGTGAATCCCATCAGCAGAAATGTATCTGTACAGACCCAGATAAGGCTTCTTTTCATCAGATGCACCCCCCACAGCTTTAAATCTCTCCCCTGCCGGTATTCCTTCGCCAGAATCGTACAATACTGACATATTATGAGTAATCCTTTTTTTCTTAGTATCTATCATAATCACATTATTATCTAATGTACCATCCACTTCATACAATCTGAGTTTAGGTTTCACCCAGTTAATCCCATCGGTACTTTCAGCATAACATGTAACTTCAAATTTCGAGCTTCCTCTGTAATACATTCTGTAAATATTTCCATCATTAATGATTGAAATGTAAGTACAGAATTTTCCTTCCCATGGTTCATTGAATTTCAAGGCTACACCTGCAGAGACAGGTGTTCCAAGACGCATATCCAGATTATTAAGCTTCTCAATAAGAAAATCATCAATGAAAAGTTCTCTTTTATCCTGGATTATGATGGGTAATTTTTGTCCAAAACATAAAAAGTTATTTCCTATTACAGATAAAATAATTAAGACAATTATTATAGAAGTTTTTTTCATATTATATCTTTTTAAAAATTGTTACAAATTTTATGAATATTAGGAATCGTTCTCCTATATCCAATAATTTATACTCCATCGAGCTTAGGTTCAATCTATTATGATAAGGATTGCTTAATTTATATGCTGGAAGAATCCAGATGCACAATAAATTATCATTCATATTACTTTGGTCCGTCGTAATGTAAGGCAGGATGCCAAATATCAAACTTGTTCATGGTTAATTTACGGTTGTTTTCACCACGCAAGGCATCAGGAATTTGTTCGAATCGAACTGGAGAACCTTTAGCCAGACTATCTGGTGGAATATCTTTAGTCACAAGAGTACCTGATGCAATAAAACTTCCTTTTCCTATTCTTATCCCGGGATTAATTGTACACCCGCCACCAATTACTACATCATCTTCAATAACAGCACCTTTGGGAACAGGTAAAGTTGCATCAGGGGAACCATATCTACAGGGTGTTTTATCATTCAAAAAATTAGTTCCGGGACCTATAAAAACATGATTTCCTATCACTGTACGACTTGGAATATATACGTGAGACATGATTCTTACCCCTGTCCCAAGCTCAATATATCCTTCTAGAGTTGACTGATTTCCGATGGCGCAATAATCTCCTCCATTAACTTTTGCTCTTATAACTACATAGTGTCCTGTTTGAAGATAGTCACCAAAATTTACATCGGCGTAAATAATGGTGCCTATCCTGATTATTCCAAAACGACCAATTACTGCGCACCCCGATTGAGGATGATAACGAAATCCTACAATCGCACCTGGTTCTACTATTGTCCCTTCACCAACCTGAGCCGACTTATTAAAATCACTCATTACAATAACTAAGTTTGTTTATAATAAAATATCTCACTTTTAATAATTAATTACAATCAAATGTTAAGTTAAATAGAATACTTATTACATTAAATTTTACAACTAAATAATTGATCTGTAATTACATGTGCCGATCTGGGCTTAAGAGCATTTACACTTCCCTGTTATTGCCAATTGTTATAATTTATTTAGAAAAATCCTTTAACACCGGAACTGCCACTTCTGCTACAGCATCACCTCCCGGGGCCTTATATGGCGGACGATTTCCGGTATATCTAAAGAATCCAGCCATATACTCACGATCATTGCACGCTGAAGCATCAGGTATATAGCCATTCCCACCATCGGTATATCCACTGGTAAACACACATGGCAACGGTGCTTCTTCCTTAATTTTTAATCCGGTACGTACGAATGCCTCAAAGGGCATACCAACAAATCCTACATCTCCAAATTGTGCCACTACAATTTCAATAGGAAAATATTTTGGAACTTCAGCTGCTTTTCCTGTCCTATACTGCTCTATTGCCCATTCATACCACGGCCGTACCATTGCAACAAGTCTGGCCCGATAAGGTGGCGTGAGCGCTTTCGGAAAATTCATCCCAACGCACTTCATTGTATTCTCATCACCCGCATTTCCTCTACTAATAAAATCATTTATCGAAGCCAGATCAAGTTTCAATGAAGAAGGATCAGGTAACTCTGCAAATGGAATATTAACATTTTTACGTGCCCACTTCAGATCTGTACGCTGAGAACGGTGAAGATTTTTTGCTGCTGCAATAAAAGAGTCTCCAAGGTATTCGCCTAGTTGACGCGACTGTTCTATAGTTCCCGTAAGCATGTATTTTGAATTAATATCTCCACAACACCCCTGGAAAAATGCTACTGGAATACCTCCCAGATAAGCAGATAATTTCTCAGATGCAACTTGTGGCCATTGTCCAAAAGAAACCATTTCTTCAGGATTATATCCTGATACCGGATGACCAGTGTAGAATGTTAGTGCCGTCACTGGATTTCCCTTCTTACTACGCAAAATAACAACCATTGCATCAGGATCAATTTTCCCGATATAACCCTCGCCCAACTCTAGTCTGTCTTCTTCACGTATAAAATAAGATGTGCCATCCTCACGTTTTCCCCTCCGATTATATGTAAGTCTGTCTTCATGTGTTATTCCCCACTCAACTGTAACAGGAACAAGTTCCTTGTCCAGTCCTTTCGATGCACTAGCCAATCCCTCCAAGAAATCACGGCTTATCTCATTCGATTCACTTTTAGGAGGAAAATCGCCAGGAAGACCCCATGCTTCGGGATTCCTGACTGAAACTGAAGGCACTGTATGGTCGTGTGAACAAGCAGCAACAACCTGAGTTTTGTCCAGCCCTAACTCCTTTGCTATCAAAACTCTGCTGGCAGAATTCAAACCTCCCTCTACTCCTAAGGGTGATGTCAAAAAACACAACTTCGTATCACCATATTCCAATAATACTATTGTACTTTTTAGATCACCATATATTTTCCCGATCTTTGATCCAGTTTGTCCGGATGTTTCTTGTCCAATCTTTGCTGTTACAGAAAAAGTCCGTGCTGCTGCTTTTAATTCTTGCTTCTTAACCGGTATCGAATTGTTTGAGCACACCTTTGATGAAGATTCAAGTGCAGTTAGATTAAATATTGTTGCCAAAAAAACAAACAATATTATTATTGTATTTCTATATATTTTCCGTTGCATTTGTCTTATGTTAATTGCGTTATTTGTTCTATTTAATCCAATTATTTTAATTGAACCATATAGAATACAGATCAGCATCTTTCATGTATATCTTAAGCCGTACAGGAGTGGAAGCCAACCCGGACAAATCCTCTTTCCCATTCCACGATACAACCCTGGCTATCTCATTACCTATAATAGTTTGTGACTCTTCCATCGTATAGCCGGGAAC
>JAJFVL010000072.1 GCA_021371855.1 Bacteroidales bacterium
AGATTGATCTGAGTTCTGTTATGCCCTTGTATGAATTTCATATAGTTAAGGTACAAAACTCACAACTTCCTTAACATTCCGTAAAACATTAGTTATTAACAATTGAATGAGGTTTTTAGACAATCTGACGGCCCGGCAATATGGGGAGGTTGTGTTACCCGACGCAGCATCCGGGCAGGGTCCATGTACCCCGCACCAGCGGGGCCAGAAAGTTGTCACGGTGCAAGGAGGGTATGGCGCACTTTTTGCCGTCAGGGTACAAAGTTTGTTGAGCATTACGCGTGTCGGAGTACAAGTTTGATCGGAGCCACAAGGTTATCCTCTGTTACAAATTTGGTTGCGGGCACTGGCGCAGTGTCGGGGTACAATGTATATCGGAGCCGGAGATTTGTCACGGTGTAGGATTTTAATTGCGTGCAGTGAGCGTGTCCGGGTACAACAACCATTACAAATTTGTCTTGGGAGCAGAAGCAAAAGCAAAAAGTGTGACAAACAACTTACCCATATTGTCCGTGTTAGCAACAGGGTTTGTTAAAAGGTCCTGATTATTGAAGAAGTTTGTCTTTGAGATATTGTTTTAGATTTATTTTTAAGTCAAGGTGTGTTGTATTACCTATGATTAGGTCAATCCAATTTTCTTGAGGCTTTGTAACTTTAATATTCCAGTAAGATGTTAGATCCTCTATATTTGAGTTTGTTATCGTCTCTTTAATCTCGCCAATTGATTCTGTCAATTTGATGATTATTTGAGGGATATTAATGTAAGTCTTTTTATTATAATCAATAACGCCTTGTCCTCCTGCTGTGAAGATATCTCGAATGTTTGGACATACAATTCCATGTTCATTTACGAGCCAAACCGAGAGGCTATTAAATTTGTCACTACGATTACTAAAAATCTCAGGGAAGTAGACCATTGCAGAAATCATTAACTCTTTTCTAATTGAAATGGGAAGATTATTCCAGAGTTTGATAATTAAGCTTGTCGATTTTGGATTGTCTTGGTCAAGCCACCAGACTTCTTCTCCCGGTTTAAGTTGTTTACGATAATAATCTGTTATGCACTTAATTGGATTACTCTCATTTCTTAAAGTATCATAAGGGATATTAATTTTATCAAATATTGTTTCTCCATCAGGAAGTTCCATGTTTATGAGGTATCTGGGGGAGTGTGTAACCACAACATCCGATAAACAAGCCTCATAAGGTTTGTACCTAAATTCCACGGGCTTAACCATCTTACCAAATAACATGTAGATACGTTCAATTCCATCAACACGTGTGCTTTCCAAAACTGAATTTCCGGTTGTAGTCCAATGATTCTGTTTGGAAGTTTTTACTTCAACACCGTAGTATTTTTTTGCAATGATATCAGGAAATTTTTGCCCAGAGATTAGCTCAATAGAACTTTCAAAATCGGTGCCGACAGCATTTTGTTTCATAATGTCTGCCACAACATTTTCAAGCTTATTCCCTAGTAAACCAAGATATTCATTTTCTTTTTTCTTGGATTCCTCTGATAACACCATGAGCGTATTGTCAAGAAGTAACTGGAACTGCTCTTTTTTGGGGATTGGATTTACTGAGACTACCATTATTATCTTTCTTAAAATATGTATCCCAAAGATCTTCAATACGCCTAGCTAGATGATATGCTAATAATGGAGGTACAGCATTACCAATTAGTTTATAGGCTATTGACGGGCTTATTAAAAATCTACCACTACTGTTAGGAATTACTAATTCATAATCAGGGGGAAATGTTTGAATCAAGGCACATTCCCTTGGTGTTAAACGCCTTTCGATAAGTTTTTTATTGATAATTTCGTGTTTGTTTTTTCCACCATTCTCAAGTGATAGTCTCCTAAACTCAATATTTCCATGATGTTCAGACCGAATTGTTGGTCCGATTCCATTTAGGTTGATTTCAGTCTGTCCTTGGCAATGCTTACCCATAAATTTTGCTTTTGAGTAATAAATTTGAGAAGGATCGAGAGATTGTTGTGGTTCAGGCAAGTTTTTAAAAATTGTATCAAGAATTACTGGTGGTTTTAGATTCAATCCCTTTTTCGTAAATGAATGAGTAGGGCGAGGAAAGGGATTATATTCGTCAATTATTGTTTTCTTTGATAATTCAATAAGCGCTTTTTTATTTAAGGCCTCTTTTTTAATTCCAATGAAAAATACTCTTTCCCTTGACTGGGGAACGCCATAATCTGCTGCATGTAAAACTAAAGGATCAATAACTATGTACCCATTACCATTAGCAGATGAAAAATCCTTTTGAATTATGTCTTTAACATTGGATAAGTTGACTAGCCCCTTTACATTTTCTGCTATAAAAATCTTTGGTTTTGTTATCTCTACAACTTCTTTTAACCACATATAAAGTTGCCCTCTAGTTTCAATACTTGCCACATCAGTTTTGATTAAATTCCCTTTGTGGTCTTTGTGAGAATTAAATCCATTCCTTTTACCAGCAAGACTAAAATCTTGACAAGGGAATCCGCCTGTTACAACATCAACACATTCAGGAAAGATAGAAGCTCCTTTTTTATGGGCTTTCACCAAATCTACGATGCTCTCCACATGATATATTTCTGATGAATAACCTCTCTTGTTAAAATAGTTTACCCAAGCATTTCTTGCTTCCTGAAGAATATCATTTGCAAAAACTGTTTGGAATTTTGTGGATCGAAGATTTACTAAATCATTTTTTAAGTTTGCTACGAAATTGGGATTAATATTTTCGTTAACTGAATCTTTGTGGACTAAAAAGCTACCTTCAAATCCAATGTCCATGCCACCGCATCCGGAAAATAGCGAAACAACTTTTAGAGGTTTATTCGGATTATCAGGAGTCAATATATCATATGTCAAGCCAAGTTGCGTTTCATCAATTTGCTCTTTGATGTAGTTGCTTTGTTGGTAGAATTCACATCTTGATTTGAGTATACAGTTCAGACAATCAGGTTTTTGAGATTTACATACCATCGCAGAGAAATCCAAAATTGCCCAATTTAATTCCTTACAGCTCTTTACGTTTATAACATTTTGAGCTAAATCAATCACAATTTTGTCCTTTCTGACGTCTTGAAACTCCTTTGGATGAAAAAACCTTCTCAATAGGCGTGACATATTTACATCTATTAAAGCAGCCCTTTGATTTAAAATGAATAGTTCATATGCGCCTGATATATATTGAGATGCTAAACTTGATTCATTCAATTCTTCTTTATTCTTAGGAAGGGATCCTTTTTTATTTTTGTATTCTTGTGCGATTTTAAAGAGTCTTTTTGCCCTGTGTTTCTGCAGCCCGAGAGGTTTGAGAATTTCTTCAAGATCGATGATGGTTGCTTTCGTTAATTTATTCCAATCTGGGTATTTTTTGAAGAAAATATCATAATACTTTGCAACAGTTTCTGCCTTAGTTTTTTGAAGTAGTATTTCGCTAATAATTATCTGATAGTTGGAAGTATTTTCATTTCTCCAAGGAAATATCCTACCATTAACCTTGTACCATTCAAGTAAAGACTTTCGAAAAAATTTTATTTTGTTTTGATTGTACATACAGCAAAGATAACTGAATTTAAGTGTTGTTTTTTGCCTTTTTCATGTAGTCCGGACAGAATTATTAACAGGTCATTTTGTCCTTCAAAAGTCTGTCGGTTTATTAGCTGTGTATCACCTTGTTGCTAACGGCCCGGCGGTATGATTAGTGGGCGTTACCCGACGACAGCATCCGGCCACTTACCTTGTTCTTTAGCGAGAAGGTTATCCCGGTGCAAGGAGGGTATGGCACGTGTTTTTGCAGTCATGGTACAAATTTAATTCGATACAGGCGCGTTCGCGGTACAAATTTTATAAATGAATACAAAATAGTCCAGATAGATAAAATTGGTTAAAGGCACTGGCGCAGCGTTCGCGGCACAAATCTGTCCGGAAGCCACAAATTTGTCTAGGTTCAGGATTTGATTTGGGAGCGGTGCGCGTATCCGGGTGCAACTAGCATAACAATTCTGTCTTTGGTGCAGGAGCAAAGCAAAAACCGTGACAAGTCCCATTAAGCATACCGTCCGTGTTATGTGCTGGCAGTTATTGTTTTAGCTTATTGTCTTTTAGGAGCAGATTAATTATTCTGTTATCATTTCTAGGGTCACGATTCGATAATTGAGCCCAATCACCTGGATATCCTAAACTTACTCGAATATTTGAATTACTCGACAACGGATCGATTGCTATCCAATCTATCCCAAGAGAAGAATAGCCGGGCATAAAATATCCTGAATATATTATTGATTTGTTTATCGTTAACGAAAATGCGGTTCCTTGAACACTCCAGTTTTTTTGGTTAAATTCTTGAGCTTTTGATGCATCAATTTGGAAGTAATGATTAGTTGAATCATACAAAATGATCTCGTTATAAGAGATTATTGGATTCTTTGATAGCTTTTCGCTACCTGAAATGATTTCAAAGCTTGAGGATTTTTTTTGAAAGTCTGTTAAAAGATAGATTTCTAATCCAGATTGTGAATCTTTTTCGCAAGAAATTAGCGCAAAAGAAAAAACTGTCATGATAGCAATTAATCTTTTCATTGTGATGTTATTTAAGAGATTGATTACGAAAGTCATAAAAAGGTTGTGTCCCTGAATCGTGGCTGATGCTTGCACATAACGTTCAGGCAATAAAGTGTCGTTTGTGTTGGTTTGTGAATGAAGGCTGTGGTTGAATCTATCTCTTTTTCACTATTCTGTTACACAGCCGTAATGAGCAAACCATGGCGCACTTTTTGCAGCCGTGCAGAAACTTCATTAAAAACCTCAATATAGTCTCTCCAACCTGAAATTGTCTGAAGGGTAGGATCAAAGCGCAAAAAGTGTGACAAACAAATGCACTTTATTGTCCATGTTAGAGGGCGTGCTTTTTTTAAAATTTATGTTGCGTGATGGCCAATTCCAGATAAACAAGATAATGTAAAGATTCAGCAGGAAAGTGTTAAGCAACGGCGCGATAGCAATTTTTCGTTAGTCCTGATAAAGTACCTGATACTTTTATTTCCAACTTGGATTTTTATAGAAGTTACATGCTATAATTTATGGTTCCACGCATGCCCCCTAACGGCCCGGCGGTATGATTAGTGGGCGTTAGCCGACGACAGCATCCGGCAACTTCCCTTGTTCTTTAGTCAGAAAATTATCCCGGTGCAAGGAGGCTATGGCACGTGTTTTTGCAGTCATGGTACAATTTTTATTCGGTGCAGGCGCGTTCGCGGTACACTTTTGATAAGTGACCGCGTAATTGTCCCGGTGCACAAAGCCGATAAACAGGCACTGGTGCAGCGGTGGCGACGAAATCTGTCCCGAAGCCAGAAATTTGTCCAGGTGCAGGATTTAACTTGGAAGCAGTGCGCGTATCCGGGTACAACTAGCATTACAAATCTGTCTTTGGTGCAGGAGCAAAGCAAAAACCGTGACAAGCCCATTAAGCATACCGTCCGTGTTAGCGTTTCGTAGTTATTTTCCTTTTGCGTCTGTAAAATTTTTATGTCCATCTTGAATCTCTATTAACTTAATATTATTCAAAGAGATTGCTTTTTGAGCACCAATGAATCTGGAACGGTCTCCAATAATTAATGTGTCAGAAAGAAATAACCCATCAAAGTAGAAAGTCGTCTTTTTATTATTCGTATCTGTAAATCGAATCTCAATTGATGGAGAGTTTTGTAATAAATAGGAATTTCCCTCTTTATCTAAACATTCTATGTATTTAATTTGATTAGCAGGATAAACATACAATCCACCAAGAGGCCCACGAGTTGTTGTCACCTGCATTGTTTTGGGATTGACATTTTTAAATTGAGTTTTAAAACTTTCAACAGGAATGTAATATGTTTTACAACTGGAAAGGAAGAAGAATAGAATTAGTAAGCTTTTAAGAGGATTTGATCTCATCGTTTTTTTGTACTCTAATTTGAAGATTTTATGATTCTGTGCAGTAGACCCATCTATGAACGCTAACGGCAGTCTGTCTAATAACCTTTTTCAATCAGTAAATTTACATCAGTTTAAAGCTGATAATGGTGACTCTGAAAAATTTCCACTCAACACCGGTATCGGGAAAATTGTTGTCCATATTGGGCTGTATACTTGTTTAC
>JAJFVL010000007.1 GCA_021371855.1 Bacteroidales bacterium
AATTTACCCCTCTCTCTTTCCGAATGACTTTCGGGCACCCTGGTCCAAAGCCCAGTTACCCAGAGAAACAGGCCTTATATCAGGTTTCTGTGCGTCATAACAAACTTTCACCTACGGCTTCCTTCAGATTCCCGGTCCCCCGGGACACCCTTGCTTTCGGCTATAAGATTCCGGTCATTACGGCTCTTTAGGGACTTGAAGGATTGCTCCTTCTCACCCATTCAATCTACTACATGCCCGGCACACTTCATATATGGCTCTTTCAGAGCCAGTCAGTGAAAAATGTTACAGCTTAAACGAGTCTATTATAATCACACCTGTCTGATTATTAAATTTACGCCTATGCCACTTGGGGTCGGGGCAAACGAAGAACCGGAGCGAGGCTCGATAAAGTCAGAATGACTGAATTTTTGTCCATGATCCACGATACTCAATTTAATTAATTTTATTCGAAGTAATTATCAGATTATTGTAAATTTGACCCTTTAAATTTTAATAATGGAAAAGAAGACTGAACTAATTACGAATAAAGATGGAAGCATATTTCATTTAAACCTTCTTCCCGGGGATATTGCTGAAAGAATCGTTATAGTTGGTGATCCCGGACGTGTCGACATGCTTGGTTCCATGTTGCATGATGTAAGGGTCAGAAAAGAGAACAGGGAGTTCCGGACAATTACAGGAACATTCGACACCAATGAGATAACTATAATTTCTTCAGGTATTGGGACAGACAATATAGATATTCTGATAAATGAGCTAGATGCTCTTGTAAATATTGATCTGAATACCGGAATCGTTAAGGAAGATCCTGTTTCCTTGACATTTATCAGACTGGGAACATCAGGAGGTTTAAGAGAAGATGTACCTGCAGGTTCATGTGTTCTTACCGAGACTGCAATAGGGTTTGACGGCCTTTTACATTTTTATGAAGGGTATGACTGGATTCTTGATACAAGGCTTTCAGATGTACTCGTTGAATATCTCGAATGGCCCGATACACTCTCCTACCCTTATGCTGTAAATGCGAATAAAGAACTTGTTGAATTGTTTCAAAAAGAAGGATTCAGAAAAGGAATAACCATATCGGCACCAGGTTTCTATGCTCCGCAAGGTAGAAGTCTCAGGCTTGAAACTTTTGACAATGAGATAAACAAAAAACTATCTGAATTTTCATATTTGGGAAGAACAATATGCAACTATGAAATGGAGAGTTCGGCAATTTATGGTTTGTCAGCGCTTCTGGGACATAAAGCCCTTACTGTTTGTCTGGTTATCGGCAACCGGGTAACCGGAGAATTTGTTAATGATTATAAACCTTTGATGACCGATCTGGCACAAAAAGTTTTCAGACTGCTTTGAGCTGGACAAAATCCCCTTGGATTTAGTTCAGATTTAAATATATTTGTATTATAAATAAGTCAATCTATACAATATGTCTGGAAACGATACTAATAAGAATGTCAGGAATGATGAAATTGATCTTTTGGATCTGTTCAGGAGAATGGGAAGTACAATCAGCCGTTGGTCCAAGGCTTTGGGAAGAACATTTCTTTCGGTTACAGTATTTCTTCTGAAAAGGTGGCTGCCACTTGGATTGAGTGTTATATTAGGTGTTGGTGCTTCATATTTATTAAAGGTAACAACCCCATCATCTTATACTTCAGATCTTGTATTAAGGAATAATACCGTATCGAATGCAGATATGATATCATATATCAACCGTTTGCATACGTTTTGCAAAGAAAATAACAAAGTTGCTCTTGGTAATGCCATTTCAGTCACACCCGGACAAGTCAATAATATAATTGACATTAATGCATATTGGGTTATTGATAAAGGAAGTGATGGGATTCCTGATATAATTGATTATAATAATAAACATGATATTTATGACACGGTTGATGTCAGGATGCAGGATCGTTTGGATATAAGAGTAAGAATTAAATCACCTCAGGAACTTACAAATGTCCAAAACGGAATCATATCGTTCATAAATGCCGACAGTCTGTTTCAACAACGCAACAGAGTCAGAACCAGGCAGAATCATGAACTGCTTGCACGTCTTGATTATGATATTCTTCAGCTCGACAGTCTGCAAAAAGTTAAATACTTTGAAGAGACCAGGAACATGAGGCCACAGAATGGAGGACAGATGATATTTCTGCAGGAGCAGAAAACTCAGCTGGTATATAGTGACATATATGCTCTGTATTCCAGGAAACAAGCCTTGGAGTCCGAACGAGATCTGTATAAGGGGATTGTGACTATATTAAGCGATTTTTCAATTCCGGCAATAAGAGATAATGGAGGTTTTTACTATACCAAGAGGATTGTGCCTTTGTTCTTTGGATTAACTCTTCTCATACTGATACTCCTGGCGAACAGGAAAAAACTAAAAGAAGTTTACAACAAATACTAAAATAAAAAGGGAACCCGATAGTTCCCTTTTTTATTCAACAAATAATTTGACTCAATTTATTTCGGCGTTGTTCTTCGGTATATGCAAAAGCAGGAAAGAAAACAGTGAGAAAAATGAAACACCTGCCAGCCTGTATAAGATTGTTTCAAACATAAAAAATCCAAATATTATGATTATAAACAATCCGTAAAGCTGGTTCTTTTCTGAGAATGCTATAGATATCATATATCCAAAAATACCTAAAAAAATCAGGAGGCCAATGATGCCGCTTTCAAGAAGAACTTCAAGGAATTGGTTATGAGCATTAAACCTTTCATTTGCCATTTTTTCTTCTCCGATCTGCTTAAATTCCTTTACCAGTTCGGTTCTTGAATCTCCAATACCCACCCCAAATAGAAAATTTTCTTGTGAAATTTTCAATGTTGATTTCCAAATCAAAAACCTCGGATCTTTCTGACTTTCATGCCCGACTTGTCTGTTAAAAACTTCGTCAAATAAAGAATCTACTCTTGCGTTTTTTAAAAGCAATGGAATTACACAGATAAAGACAACTATTATTACTGACCATGTAATCCAATTTTTCCTGGATTTTTTTACTTTGAATAAAAAATACAATGGTACCAGTATCAGGCTGGCTAATATACCTGCTCTTGAGGAAATAAAATACTGCATTAATAAAAGCAATGTGCCGGAAATCAGCCACAATAATCTTTGCCGGATTTTAGATGAATGGTCGAACCACGATTCAAAACATATAAAAACTGATAAAAGTACATACATGGAAATGTAAGACGGGTGTTGTGCCAAAGTCAACTCAGCGCTGTAAAAGTAATTCAGCCACGGATACTCAATCAGATGTGGGTTAAAAGTCAAAATACCATTAGACAGGTCAATAGATCTACATAAAGCATAACCAAAGCAAAAAAACATATACAGAAATGTACTTACGGCAAAAGTTCTGATTAATATTCTGGCCTTATTTATTATCATCTCTCCCGGGAAAATCAGAACAAGTGGAAACATGATCAGAGATAATCTTCCAAATAAATTACTAAATCCCATTTTAATATCATAGGTATATAATAGGCCAACAGCCTGCCATGCATAGTAAGAAATAAAAAGAAAGAAGAGAACTTTATATGTTATCTTCAAATTCCATTTTTCATTTCTCCGCAAAAGATTTTCTACAATCCAGGATAGGCACCACATTATCATAAAAGGCGGCAGATACTGAACATGGATAGGCATAACCACCACTGAAAGGAAAGCAAATAGGAATGAATAGTACCCCTGGTTCAACAATTCTTTGGAAAATATCTTATCGATAAATGAACACATTGACGAAAACTTTAAGGAAATTAAAATTTATTAAGTGCATCAACTACACAGCCAATATCTTCATTTGTATGAAAGAATGAGATGGGAAGACTAAGTGTCGTACGATGTATTTCCTCTGATATCGGTAATTTCAAACAGCTAAAAGGCAACATTGATTTTTGTAAATGAGGTGGCACAGGATAATGAATATCCGTCTTAATCCCTTTTTCAAGCAAATAATTCTTTAATTCATCCCTTTTATGATGGCGGATGTTAAAAACATGATAGACATCATAAAAATCAGGATGCACATCAGGGAGAATAAAATTTTCATTAATACCATCAAGATAGATCTTAGCTAATTCCCTTTTCCTTTCATTTATTTTGTTCAGGTTCTTTAATTTAACTCTTAAAAATGCTGCCTGCATTTCATCAAGCCTTGAATTTATACCATTATATTCAAAATGATATTTTTTGTCAGATCCATAGTTACGTAACATTCTGACTTTTTTGGCAAAATCATCATTATTTGTAACCAGAGCACCACCATCCCCCAGGCATCCAAGGTTTTTGGTTGGATAGAAGCTAAAAGCGGCCATATCACCAAAAGTGCCAACTTTCTTTCCTTTATATTCAGCCCCATGAGCCTGAGCACAATCCTCTATTAAAAACAGGTTCCTGCGCCTGCATATATCTGTAATGGGATCCATATCACATGGTTTTCCATATAAATGGACTACCATTACCGCACGTGTATCGGGTGTTATTGCTTCTTCAATACGAGCTGGATCAATATTATATGTCGCAAGATCAGGTTCAACAAGCACCGGCTTGTTCCCATTACGAATGATCGATAATATTGTTGCAATGTAAGTGTTTGATGGAACAATAATTTCTGAATTGTTATCAAGTTCAAGCACCATAAGGGCCAGAATAAGCGCATCCAACCCCGATGCCACCCCTACGCAATGTTCAACATTATTATATTTTGCAAATTCTTTTTCAAATTCTTCAACGTTCCGGCCAAGTATGAACCATCCTGATTCAAGTACTTCATCAAATACTTTTTTAAAATCAGAATAATAGGGCTGGTTAGATTTATATAAGTTTTCGTATTCAATCATACTTTTCAAAGATATAGTCATTATAATCAAATTTTTCAGAAGCAAGCACCATCAATATTGCATTATCTGAAAAGTCATACATTTTATGCCAGTCATTTGGTTCAAGCAACAGACACTTTGATGGTTTATTAAGATGAAAGACCTGTTTGTTATTTCCATCGTTGTTAAAGATCTTACATTCGCCCTGGATACAAACTGCAGCCTGAATAGTTTTATGATGTCTGTGTCCGCCTCTTTCTGATTTGTCAACGCCATAGATATAAAAAACTCTTTCAATTTTAAAAGGAAGAACATCTTCGATTACCGTCAGATTTCCTCTTTTATCAGTATGAGTTTCTAAATCAATGATATATGCCATCTCTTCAATTAATTTTCATTATATTATACCTGGTAATTTTTTTTAATCCGATCTTAAAATAACTTTTTATACTATCTGCTTTAAATTTTGTATAACCTGTTTTAAAATTACCATCAAGTTCTTTCAACATTTTTTCCATATCGCGTATTCTCTTAAGATATGGCTGATAGAATATCTTTTTGACCTCTGATGATATATGATACCAACCAATATCAAAATTGCCATTTTCAGTTAATTTAACATATTGAAAATGGAAGAAAACAACTTTGAACTTCAGTCCGCTTCTCTTACGTTTCCCGGCTATTTCACTATCATCCCGGTAAAATCTGTATTTTGGTATATTCCACGGAGCAATCCCGCCTCCAGGATTTTCCAGGATATGTACATTATCATAAATGTCCGGCCATTCATCAAGGTACTTCTGATCGCCGAATTTACCATTCTCGTGCCTGGCATAACACCATTCGATACATTGCAACCTCCATTTTTCAAGAACTCTTAAACTATTACTCTCGTTTGAAAAAGTTACAAACTGGACACAAAACCTCCCTGCTCTTTTTTTCTCATAAAGCTTAGCCAAAGGAGAAAACCCATGCTCGGTTATCAGAACATTTTTATTATGGTCCATCATTTCCTGGATTAAAACCGAAGGATCAGAATAGAAAATGAGATCAGAATCAAGATAGGTACAAGAAGAGACGCTGTAATTATTAAGAATATGACTGATGACAGAAGGCGTGCAAGTCCAACAATACTCCGCTTTAGTTCTTTTGCTTTTTAGTTCTAAAAGAACCGGCGTTTCAAATTCACTTAAAGATATGACAGTTACTTTTTCCAGATTTAGTTTTTTCAGTATTTGAAAAGAAAGATCATCAAAAGCAAATATGAAGAGATGGAAGTCGTTTGAATGAGCCTTTAATGACTCATACATAGCCAATCCCCTGCTTAAGTAAAAAGAGTCAAATAATGTGCAATAATTCAGCATTTATTTCAAACCGGCATTGTTATTTTTTTCAAAAGAAAGATGTTACCAAAATATAAATCAATATTTTTTGGGAAAAGATAAAATATATGACCAATAATGTTATTGAGTGTTGTAAGTGGAAGGATTAAAAGAAGAGAAATTTTAGACGGAATTAATTTCCTGATAATCTTATATATATAAGCATTCGTTAAAAGAGATAACAGTCGCAGGTCACATAAATACTTCTTATTTTCCAGGACATTAAAACCGCTTTTCTCAAATAAATATTTCAGTCCAAATGATGTATACCGGGCATAATCGAATGGTGATTCGTGTTCGTCCCATACAAATGGTACAGTAAAAATGGCTACTCCTCCCGGTTTTAAAACGCGGATTGCTTCACTTAAAAAAACCTCAGGATTAAAAACGTGCTCCAAAACTTCAAAACATACAATAGAATCGAAATAATTGTTTTCGAAAGGGATTTTTATGCCATCATAAAAGACATCGATATGCATATCTGTACGTTTATGACCCGACACTTCAACATCCATGCCAACATATTTTTCTGTAGCAAATAAATTTTCATATGGTTTACTGCCACAACCAATATCGAGAGTAATACCTGCTATATTTTTCGAATATATTTTTATGTTTTTATAAATAGCTTTCCTGGCAAAATAGAAAGGATTTAAGAAGAGCCCTATGAATGAGGGCCGGTATTGTTCCTTAAGCAGGTATTTTTTTACATTGCTGTTTAATTTATTCAGCATATTTACCTTTTATAGAATTTAAAACTGCTTTGTCAAAAATAGCTGTTTGTTTTACAGGATTCCAAAACTCTTTAACCTGTTCAATGCAATCGGCTTCCATGGTTAATTTCTTTCTCTTCAATATCATGTCATCAATAGCATCTGATAGACTTTTTACATTGTTCTCTTCAAAAAACAAACCTGTTTTATCCTGAATAACGGCTTCTGCTTCGGGCCCCTGATTAAACATATTCCCGTGAGTTATTACAGGTGTTCCTAATGACAAACTATGAATAGCTGTTAATCCTACATTACCCGGCGATACGCAACATTCAGATAGCATAATAAGTTTAGCATTAATGGTTTCATCATAACTCGGGCCATAAAAGTAAACATTATCACTGATTCCCATCGACCCGGATAAATTTCTGAGATTATCTGATTCACTTCCTCCCCCAACAATCAAACAATTAAAATCATTCCCTTTCTTTTTGCTCAATAAGACTGCTTCTAATAAATATGAAATTTTTTTCTCCTCAGTTAATCTCCCAATAAATATAACGACAGGTAATTTACTATTGTCTGAAAATAATTTATATCTGAGTCTGTCTAATTCATTCTGGTCTCTTTCTTCGTATAGCTTCCTGTGAAGGTTATAATCGAGCGAATTATAAACAACATATATTTTATTTAAATCAAAACCTGATTCAACCATAAGATTTCGTGATCGGCTTCCATAAACCAGATGATAATCAGCTATCCTGTAATATAACAACCGGATAGTTTTCTTTATGTGCTTTTCGTTCCCATAAATCCCATGTCCTAAAAACAACACCGGCTTTTTACGCGCTTTACAGATCAATCCTGCTATCCAATTCGAAATGCAATGCATTTCTCCATAAAGAATATATACATCATAGTTTGTTTTCAGGCATTTTGAAATTATTCCTGCCTGATAAAACACCAGATTCTTAATAAAAAGATTCTTTAAAAAAAACCAGTTCAATTTCCCATTCTCATTTTCAGATTTTGATTCATTTATATCGATTGTTTTTATACCTGAAAAACCATAACGGGATGAATAAAAGAAATAGTCAACCTTATCTGATTCTGAAAGCTGATACCATAATGGTCTCGAATATAATGGAGCAATGTTTGTAAAAAATCCACACTTAATTTTCATTCTGTTAATTGTTTCTTAGTTCCATTCCTGATAACATTTTCTCATAATTTATTACAACATAGAACATAAATAGTGTAATTATTGAGCAACATATCACCTCAATTACTACATAGAGTCTGAGAAAAGAGTCAAAAGACAAATTATTGAAAAAGAATAAAGATAAAATTGACAAAAAATAAAAAAGTTGCCAGGCGCTTAAAAGCTTTATCTTTTTCAGGGATATAAAAATACTGCTGAATGAGGCTACTATAAAATTGAAAGCAAAGGCCCAAACTAAGATTTTTGATATTGTACCGGAAATCACCCATTCATTGCCGAAAAATATCTTAAATATATCCTCTGCCCAAAACAAAATAATGGTTATCTCGAAAAATACGGCAACCATAACAAAGTAAAGAATTGAAGTTAAGTCTTTCCGAATGCTGAGATTTGATTTGCTTTTTTCTGAAATCCGCTGAAGTAAAACGTTTGAAATTGAAGAAGCGATTAATGCTAGAGGAATTGACAACATTAGCTTTGATAAATCAAAATATCCGGTATTTTCAGCCGAATAAAATTTATTAATCATAACTGCCGGCAACAGGTAACTGCAAGCGCTCATAAATCCCGGTACTATGTTAAATTTAGGGTATTCTGAATATTTGACTAATACATATTTAATTTTTGTAATGCTGAACAATCGAAATGAAAGTCCACTCTTCCTCCCCTGATAAATCGCAGAAATGATGTTTGCAATATGTCCTATAATATCGCCATAAAGGAGTCCATGGGACACTTTGGCAAACTTAAAGACTATCTGGGCGCCTCCCTCAAAACCCCTTCTTATAAATTTGTTAAGCGAAATGGCAAAAAATCTTTTTTCACGTACAAGCCAATAGTTAATACTCTGATAAGTGCCAAGCAGGAAAGTACCAAGAGGAACAAAATACAAATAATCCGAGTAAGTTTCAGACAGGTTTAACCATTGAGCAATTTTTGATTTCCAGCAAATAATGAACAACAGTAATAGAATATTAAGTATCAGATTTAACAGTATTGTAAGGAAAAAAACAGCAGCTGCTTCTTTGTTTTTCTTTGGCAGGATAATAGCCAGCTCATATCTGAAAGACGATATTACAAGCAATATCCCAACCAGGCTCAGGTAAACTGAATAAGCACCAAACGTTTCCGGAGAAAAAAATCTTCGTAATACGGGTTGGAGTAGAATTGGGATCAGCTGCGCCAATGCTGTTCC
The DNA here is from genome assembly GCA_021371855.1 of Bacteroidales bacterium. Classification (GTDB taxonomy): domain Bacteria; phylum Bacteroidota; class Bacteroidia; order Bacteroidales; family VadinHA17; genus LD21. Next base: position 9,355 of record JAJFVL010000007.1, read on the forward strand.
TGAAATGAGAATTGAGGTATTCCGAATTAATTCGGAGTCAGGAAGATGTAAGAGAGAATGCTTCAAAGAGGTGATGTTGGAAGATTGGAAAAATGGAAGATTGGAATGTTGGAAGAATGGAAGAATGGAAGGTTGGAAAAATGGAATGTTGGAATGTCGGAAGGATGGAAGAGTGGAAAAATGGAAGATTGGAAGGTTGGAAGGTTGGGATGGATTCAGTAACCCCTCTATTCCTCTATTCCACTATTCCACTATTCCATTATTCCACTATTCCTTCTTTTCTTTATTCCAGAACATCCGCCCAATTACCTTCATTGGATTTTTTTTGAACAGATTTGATTAATTGAATTAGTTCATTTTCTATTTTATAATGAAGTTCATCTAATTGTTCGAACTCCTTTTTTGTTATCTGTGAAGCAGCAAGAAAGCTACAAATGCAGGAATGATATTCGCTACTGGAGCCTAATGCAATATATAGGAAATGAATATATTCCTTAACACTTCGTCGTGAATATCCCTCTGCAATATTTCGATTAATGCTATGAGAAGAATCTATACAATTACCTGCAGTTTTTTCAACTCAAAAGGAAAGTCTGATAAGATTTTACATGTCAGAACATAAAGATCAACAGCGTCATTCCATACCCTTAACTGCTTGAACCCTCTATTGATATTTCTTCTTTCCATCATTCCATGATTCCATCAATCTATTCTTCCATTATCCCATTCCTCCACTATTCCATTATTCCGCGATCCCCTTTCCCTTTTCCAAATGGCACTCTCCTATCCACTTGTTTTGTTATAAGATAAAGCAATAACAGGGTTATAAGAAAGAGGGGAATTTGTAAAAATTTTATCTCACGGTAAATTAATATCATAACCACTATAAACACATTAATGATTATTAAGCATAGATCTACCTGCAAATGTGAAAAACCAGCCTGAACTATCCTTTGATAGGCATGCTTTCTGTGTGCCTCGCTCAGTTTTTCCCCATTTCGCCATCTCCTGAATAATGTAAATGTGGCATCAAACCAGAAAGGAGATGATAGCATGATCCAGTTAAGAATGGAAAATTGATAATTGTTATGAAAATAAATACCTAAAACAACAAGGATAAAACCAAGTTGTGTACTACCCACATCGCCCATGAAAATCTTTGCTTTTGGCCAGTTCCAGAATATAAATCCTGAAATACATGCAACTAACAAGATGTTAATGATACTACCAGAAAGAAAATACATAATCAGACAAATAGTAACTGCTTCCAATGATGCGAATCCATCAACTCCATCCATAAAATTAAACAGATTGATAAACCAGACCATTCCGACAACTGCCAAAGGATATATAAGGAAGATGTAATTTAAATCTATCCCTGGAGTAATTATCTGACGAAGGCCTCCCAAAAAGATAAAAGCAGAAATTGCAGTAGCAAAATGAAAGCAAAGACGGATAAAAGGTTTCAATCCTACCAGATCGTCTATAAAGCTGACAATCGTCAATAATACACCGCTTAAAAGAGCAAAATAAAGGCCTTTTTCAATCAGGCCAGAAAAGAATAAAATTGAGATTCCGATATACCAGGTAATCACAATTGCCAATCCACCTCCAAGAGGTGTTGGAACAACATGTAAACTTCTTTCGTTTGGAATGCTGACAATCTTTTTTCTAAAAGCAAAATATCTTATTATGTATGTTAATAAGAATGAGCAAAATCCAAGGGATATGATTAATAGTGTAGTTTTCAATTGATCTGTTGATTAATAAAGGCTTAGCAAGCTTTAGAATAAACTAATAATGATAAAATCAACTTCAACATATTAATGATATGTCAAAGGAGAATAAAATTTTTTATGCAGACTATCGGAATTTTTTATATGATAAAACCATTCTTTTTATCCCCTCTTCCGTTGAAAAAGGAGGTTCGTAATCTAATATTTCTTTTGTCTTATTGTTATCAAATTCAAGCGAACCAAATAGTCTGTCAAAAATCCGGGGGACAAAGAAGTTGCCGATTCTGATAAAAATCCCAGGTAATTTAAACAGAACATTTTTTTTTCCAAGATATTTTGAAAGATATTTAACCAGTTCAGTTGTGGAAATAGAATTTTCGTCCATTGCAATAAATATTCCAGTGGACCTCAATTCAATTATTCTGTCAATAAATCCAACTAAGTTTTCAGAATATGTAAAATTTTTTCTATTATAAATTTTCCCGAGAGGCAAAACAGGAAATGTATCAACAAGCCTGATAATGTTCAACATATTCGCCTTTACTCCCTCCCCATAAACAAGGGGTGTACGAATTATTGATACTTTAAAATTGGAATCTTCTAATTTATTGAGACCGATTTCCGCTTCATATTTGCTCTTCCCATATGCATCAACCGGGAAACATCCGGAATTTTCATTCCTTAATCCCGGACCAGAGACAAAATCCCCATAAACCTTACATGTGCTTAAAAAAACAAATTGTTTCACACCCTCTTTTTTTGCTTGCTCTGCAACCAGCAGACAAAGATCCCTGTTGATTTTAAAATACTCATATTCAGGTGTTTTATTTGACTTATGAACGATTGCTGCCAGATGTAAAACAACATCATACCTGCTAAAATCAATATTCTCAGGTAAGTTTTCACGCAAAGAGATCTCATCAACATCTTTATATTTTGAAAACTTTCGAAAATTTGCACCGATAAAACTATTAGCGCCGGTTATCAGGACTTTAACCATGTTGGTTTGTGAAATGATGGAATTATGGAAGAATGGAAAAATGGAATTATGAAGTTGCAGCCTTTTTATGAGCAGAATGATTACCAAAAAATTCAAACAGTTTTAAAAAATATTTTGAATATATATTCAGGTAATTTGTTCTTATTCCATTTTCTTTACAGGCTTTGGCAATCTCCTTATTCAGAGTGAAATTACTACAGATTGATTTATTGCTTACCCCACCTGTTCTCATCGATACAAAAAGCATTTCAAGGTATTTGTATTTAATTTTATTAACATATAAGAAACGAATCAGCAGTTCATAATCAGCTGCGATTTTATAATCCGTTTTATAGTAACCCAGTTTATCAAATAACTCTCTTTTTACATAAAAGCTCGGATGAGCCGGCATAAACCCGAATTTGAATTTAGCCGGATTGAAATGTTTTGATGAATAATACCTGACTATCTTTGAAGTCTTTTCAGGATCCACAAATTGCACATCCCCAAAAGCAGCATCGATCTCATTTTCCTCAAATGCCAAAGCAACTCTTTCGATAACATTATTATCATAAAAAAAATCATCGGAATTTAATATCCCGATGATGTCCCCGGATGCGAGTCTTATACCTTTGTTGATTGCATCATAAGTACCGTTATCCGGTTCTGAAATAAATTTTGAAATACTCTTACCAAAAGAGCTAACTATTTCAGTTGTACCATCATAAGAGGCATTATCTATAATGATATATTCAATATGAGGATAGTTCTGGTTTAAAACTGACTTAATGGTATCAAAGATAGTTTTCGCGCTATTATTTGAAACGGTTATAATTGAAACCAATGGTGTTGCAAACATTATAGAACCTTGGTTATGGCGTTTTTGCTTTGAATTGAGTTAATAAAGAAGGGTAAAATAACAAAGAATCCCATAAGCGGAGGATCAAATGGTGAACCTCCGCTGAAAAATGTAAAAATAAAGGCAATCAGAAAACTAAAAAGGAAGATCGGATAATCTAATAGATATCTGAAGTATATTCTGAAGATCTGGAAGATGAAGATAGCGTAAATGAACAATCCCAACAATCCTGAATACAACAATACATGAAGGAAAGGATTATGCGGGTAATCACTTTTTGATTTATCCTGATCAAAACAGTAACCGTACCAGTTCAGAAAGTTAAAACCTCCTCCAATAATCTTTTGTTTCCAGTTATACTCCTTCAAAAAAATCTCATAAGCAAATTTCCAAAGTACATTTCGTTTATCGCCTCTGTATGCATCAGTTTTGTCATATTTAAGATCTGATCGAAAAGCATGATAAGTAGTATCTTCTGATACAAGCCTTGCAATCCAATTCCTAACCGGATCCTGATCCAGATTTTTATCAAGGATCTCCATGAATGTCACCAGCCCTGATAATGACAAATCTGCACTGGAAATAATCCTCTGATCAGGGCGTAAAAATCCATTGGTGGTAGAATGTATCCTGCCAATTGTTTTCCTTGAATCACAATTTAAATTTAGATCTCGCGGAGCAATCTTCGATATACTTTTGATTTCAGGATATGCAAAAATCACGAATCCTTTTAAATTTGAGAAATTCTTTACATTACCTTTATTCATGTACAGATCGAAATCAACAGTACCGTTTTTACATGAAAGAGGCAGTTCAAGTTTTTTCCATACACCCTTGTCCTTCATTTCATAGAACTTATCCGACTCACCGTGGACATCACCTATTGCTCTGAATGCGACTCCGTCTCCGTTAAAATTCTGCGAAACATAACAATATATTGAACTTAAAATTGAATCCCTGTCATGAGTCTGTTGAGTGAAAATCGGAAGGAACAGGTAGGAATGATGAGATGATGCAAAGCCTAAGCAGGTACTGTCAAGCAAATATCCTTTAGAATCACCTGGAACTATGTTCACTCCTTTCCCGTCATTTATTCTGACTACCTTATAATTTCCTGATCCTGCCATTGCTTCAGGATCTTTTGGATCAAAAACAGGATGCCACAAGAAATTATATACATCATCATCTGATAGATCATTCCTCAGAAAACTGACATATCTGCTAACATTTTGACTGATAAGATTCTTGGTGTAAGTAACATTCTGTACTCCAATGATTTTCAGGAGATTATTTTTAAAATATACTGAAGTACTTATAATTAAAAAGTATCCGCCAATAAGTGAAATAGTAAATGTCAGGAAATATAATCTTAAATTCTTTCCTAAAAGTCGAAGTTTGTGGTTCTTCCAGAAAACTGAAGTCAGCTGCAGAAGGAAAATCAGGCTGAAAATAAGAATGAATATAAAAGCGCCTCTTTTAGAACCTGACAGCAAGATGCATATTGAAAAAATATATAATAGAAGGTTGAAAGCTAAAAATTTCTTTTTAGAAATTATATCTGATGACAAAACAAGGATGGAAATAGTTCCAAAAAAAACAGGTAATAAAGCAAAGTTTCTGTCTACAACCAGCCTGTCGGGATTTACATACGTTTCATAATAATACTCCGCATAAGATGATGTATATAAAATGTATTGGATTCTTTGTAATGCCACGATCAACCCGAAAACTATCAGTAAAATGTAGAATATTGAACAGAATTGTTTGAATTCGGACTGATTTTTAATTGTGACATACAGAAACAGGAACAAAGAAAAGAGAATCAATGCATTAAATATATCTTTAATTACAAGAAGGTATATTTTGTCTGAAAAAACAGCTGAAAGGATCAGGATGCCAAATAGTATCAGTGCAACAGGCATGCTTTTTACCATTCTCATAAACGCAGGAATGATCTCTTTCCCCCTGGATATCAGTAAAAAGATCCATAAAACTCCGAAAAGCAAAAGAAATGGAAACTTCAAAAAAGGAATTGATGCTCTATAAAGGAACAGGATGATGCAAAAAGCAATTGCTGAAATTACAATAACACTTGCCTTTTTATTTGATATATAATCAGATACAACTGACATTGTTATATGAATCTGCAAGAGTTTTTACAACAAAATCGACCATTTCAGAGGTCATTTGGGGGTAAATCGGTAATGATATCTCTCCTTTGTAGCAATTGTATGCATTTGGGTAATCATCAATCCTGTACCCTGAATCAGAGAAATATTTCAGCATTGGCAGGGGAATAAAATGAACATTCACCGAGACATCTTTCTTTGATATTTTCTCAATTAATCTATCTCTTTGGTTTTCCGTAAAACCGGCTATTCGAAGTGCAAAAACATGATATGAGGATTCTTTGTCCTGATTTTTAAGAGTTGGTGTTATTGCCCAGGAATATTGGCGGAGCCTATCAAGATATTGCATAGCGACTCGTTTCCTTTCAATAAGAAGTTGATCTTTGTACTTCCTTATCTGAGCCAGACCAAGAGCAGCACATACATCAGGCATATTCATTTTAAAACCAAGAAGTACAATATCATAACGCCATCCTCCAACTTTACTTTTAGAATAAGCATCTTTTGTTTGGCCGTTAAGTGTCATCAATCTCATTTTTGCATAGACATCACTTTCAGAAAATGACTTTGGAAGAGATATACATATTGCTCCCCCTTCTGCAGTAGTAACATTTTTAACTGCATGAAATGAGAAAACCGATAAATCAGCTATAGAGGCAGATGGTTTATTTTTATAAACAGCACCAAGAGAATGAGCTGCGTCGCTGAGTAAAAGGATTCTGCCCAGCTTCATCTGCTCTTCGTTCTGCGGATTAAAGGAGGATTTAATCTCAGGAGATGAAATAAGATCCAGTAATTCCTGGTAATCGCATGGAAGACCGGCAATATCAACAGGAATAATAGCTTTAGTAAATTTAGTTATAGCTTTCTTTACTGAATCAACATTAATGTTGAAATCAGGATTCACATCTGCCATTACCGGCTTCGCCCCAAGGTGAATAACCGCGAGAGCTGTAGCTGCATAAGTGTAAGCAGGTATAATTACTTCATCACCCGGTCCAATACCAAACCAATGCATGGCCAGCATTAAACCTGATGTTGCTGAATTTACACATAATGCATATTTTACTGAAGCTAATTTGGCAGTTTCTGATTCCAGTAATTTTACTTTAGGACCAGTAGTAATCCATCCAGATTGCAGGGTATCCTGCACTTCTTCAAGAACATCCTTATCTATATAAGGAGGGGAAAATGCTATTTTCATTCAATTTGATTTAATAATAGTTCATTATCAAAAGTTGACATTAAATTTTAATCTATTCTTTAAAATGATTCATAATTGCAAAGAATTAAAACTTAAACAATTAATAATCAGTGGATTTTAAGTCCAGCAAGGATCCATTAGTTAAAACACTCATTCTTTGTTTAACACAACTGATTCTAAGACCTTAAGATACTTATCAGTCAAAATATCATATGAGTGGTTTGCTTTGACAAAAGCCTGACCATTCTTTCCTAAAATATCACGCTCTGCCGGGGTAAGGTTTCTTAAATGTAATATGGCAGATGCAATATTTTCGATGTTTTCGGGTTCAGCAGAAATACCACATTTAGCCTCCTCTACCAGGTTATTGCCGGCTTCTATTGCCTGAACGATTGGCTTTCCTGACATCATATAATCAAATATCTTATTCGGACTTATTCCAAACCTGAATAATGGCTGTTTTTGAAGTCCAAGATATAAGATGTCCATTTTATTTAAAAATACCGGAATCGATTTTTTAGGTATTGAGTTTAAGAAGAAAATATTCCTGAGATTAATTTCAGATGCCAGGTTCATCAATTTCTCCTTTTCCGGACCAGATCCTACCAGCAAAAACACTATATTCTCATCTTTCAGCTTATCAGCAACAACGATAAGGCTGTCAAGGTCATTTGCAATACCATGAGCTCCGGTGTATGCAATCAGTGTATTTTCTTCAGATTTTAATTTATTAATCAGGATTTCATACTCTTCAGGTAAAGAAGATTCTTCCCCAACCTTATAAGTATATATACCGTTTGGTATATAATGGAACTTGCCGGGTTTCAATCCGTGAATCAACATGTATTTCAATGTCTTAGGCAAAATTGATATTACAGCATCGCATTTTTTAAAAGAAAAATTCTCAGCAAATTGTAATGCTATAATAAATGGATGATATTTTGAGTAACCCCCTAATTCAATTGGTGAAAGTGGCCATAAATCACCTACTTCAAGCAGAATTTTTGCATTTGCTTTTCTGGCAATTCTATTACAGCCAATAAAATCAAATGGACTTACTCCGGAAGATATAATTACATCTGGTCTGAAATCTTCTGCAATCTTTCCTGCGTAAAAAAATAATCTGATATTATAAATAAGCATGTGAACAACCCTTCCGATTCCATTCCCGGTATATTTTGGTGTTTTTATCCATCGGTATTTTATTCCATCAATTATTTCATCAGTCATAACATCTTTAACCACCGGATTTATCTGTCTGACATGTGAAAATGATGCACCAATAATGCTGACTTCATGACCTTTTTTTTGAAATTCACGGCTGAACTGAAAAATTCTATACGCCATTCCATGTACACTCGATCCTGCCAGATCACATTCATATAATATCCTCATAAATAATTCATAAGTATTAAATAACTGAGATTTCTATTTTTTCAATAATATCTTCACATTGTGAAATTGCTTCAGATGGAGTATCTGACTGACATATTACATAACCTACTCTGTCCCCGCTCCCTCTTATTGGTAATATTTGCTCTCCAACCTTTTTAACTATTTCTATAAGTTTCACTCCATCAGTTTTAGATAGCATATCAATCCCATTAATCTCTTTAAGAATGCCATTCCTGGTAGTAATATAACGGATAGCTGCACCTTTTTTAAATTTCTTCCCTGTATCAGGTTTTAGTCCTAAAGCCAGATCTATTGATGCTTTTACCATATCAATTCCTGTAGACAAGGGAACCAGATGAGTTGTAATGCAATCACCACCAAGCCTGGCCCCTAATTCAACAAGCTTCGGGCCGGTTGGTGTCACAATAATTTCCACATGGGATGAGCAGTTGTTTATACCCACTGACTCAACAGCTTTAACTGAAATTTCCTTTATTTTTTCAATAACCTGATATGGCAGCATAGAAGGCTGCGAATGCCCCATCTCAACAAAATATGGTGCACCTGTAGTTTGTTTATCGGTAACAGCAAGTACATCCGATATCCCCTCAAAGGTTATAATCTCCACGCTTACCTCTGGCCCTTGCAGATACTCTTCGACTAACACAATTCCGGATCTGGATTTGGACCTGCTATAATCGAAACTGCTTAAAGCCATCTCGGGTGTTTCAACAAGAACAACACCCCGACTGCCTGATGAATCATTTGGTTTCAAAACAAATGGCGGTGCAACATGTTTTAATAAATCAATGAAACCGGATCTTGAAGAAATTGTATAAAACCATGGCGCCGGAACATTGCTATTTTTAAAACATTCAATCATTGCGACTTTATCAGTGGCATTTAATGCAACTGAGGGTGATATTCCGTGTAATCCGAAGTATTCAGCAACAGCTGCCACCGAACGCATAGGCATATCAGTAGCCAATGTCATAACGCCATCTGGCACAAAATCAATAGCGGCGGCAATAACTCCAGGTATATCGATAGTACTGACTTCATAAAACTTATCGGCAAACTTTATTCCGGCGGCATCAGGATTCATATCAATGACTCCCACATAGAGTCCCAGCTCCCTGGCCTTCAGAATAGCAGGCAGTTGCAATACGCTTGCACCTATAATCAACAATCTTTTCATACTATTTCTATGATTCCACTAAAACCGATCTGACTATTCTTCCAATTTCCTCAATATCCTCATAGTCATATCGCTGATCGACCGGCAGTGACAACATAGTATCAGAAATTCCTGAGGAAAAGTTGCAGGTGTTCCTGCATTGATTATTCAGAGGCCATAAAACAGGTGCATATAATCCACGTTCTGCAAATTTTCTCTGAACCAAATCCCTGTCTCTTACCAGTATAGGTAATGAAAATGGCACGGAGGAAGGAGCTGTTTTCAAAACCAAATCCACTCCGGGAACATCAATAATAAGACTTAAAAGGTGATTAAAATTGGCAAATCTGCACTGCCGTATCTCTTCAATATCAAGTGAAGACAGAACGTTAATACTTACATTTGAAATAGCATAGCAGGCAGAATAATCGTTAAGGCACGTTTCCGCGTCCCTTAGAGTCTGGAGATATTTCTTTTTTAAATCAGGGTCTTTTTCAAGGTTATATTTGAATTTTAAAGCCATGCCTTTTATTCTAAGGGAAAGGAAATTTTCGTCATTTCGCCCGACAGAAGGACTGCAATCTGAATTGGTAAGCAATACAGCACCATCTGGAATCCCAATCCATTTCCGGATACTTGAAATTTTAAAGTTGATGTTTTTGTCTGATAGATTATGGTCTGAAAATAAAGTATGTGTAAAATCCTCAATTATAATGATTTCTTTCGAATACTCCTTAATAGATGATGCTATATCTGCAACAGGTGAAATTCCAAAAAAATTCATCAGCAATACAGCTTTTACTTTATGCTTTTCACACATCCCTATCAGTTCTTTTTCGTTAACCGAGAAGTCACTGTTCAGAGAATAATATTTTACACTCCATTTCCGGTTAATGAATGGCAGAACCATTGATTCACAACAATAGGCTGGTAGCAGGATTACAGCACCCGAGGAAGAAATACACTCAGCTGCAGCACCCAGAGCATCTCTTCCAGCACGAAAATATATTTCAGTTTTGAAGAAGTTATCGAATCTGTAAAATTTCTTTACCGGTTCAATGAAAGGGTGCTCACTCCCAAATTCTCTCATCAGTCAACATATTTAATTTGTATAAATTATTTTCCACTCTTTCTACTGTCATCTACATAGATATTTTCCCGGAAAATAAGAGTTCTGAAAGTCCTCAAAACAATTTTCAGATCAAGAAAAAAGGAAATATTTATTGCATAATAGACATCATTTTCAATTTTAGTTTTTCCATCTGCACAGTTCCTGAAAAATGCCTGGTTATAACCTGTTATACCAGGACGGACCGATAAAAATATTTTTTCATCAGGCACATATTTATCCAGCCAGTCAATTGGATCGGGTCTTGGACCTATGAAGCTCATATCTCCAAGAAAAACATTAATGATTTGTGGAATTTCATCAATGCTTGTACTTCTGAGAAATCTGCCTGTTCTGGTAACGCGCGGATCGTCTTCTGCATTATAGGTAGATCCGTCCGGCAATCTGATATCGGGTGCATTCTCAGTCATAGTCCGGAACTTATACATTGTAAACGGAATACCATTTCTCCCAAGTCGTTTTGCATTATAAAAAACCGACCCCCTGTCTAAAAGGTAAATGATCAGACCCACTAAAATGATTATTATTCCAACAAAAGGTAATGCGATCAGAGAAACAAGCAGATCAAGCATTCTTTTGACTGAAGTACTATATATTTTTTTAAATTTAATTTTCATTCATCTCATTTTCAATACGATAATTAAACACTCTCTTCTTAGTTATTCTCATTTAAAGCCTCTTCAATGCCAGGTTTACTAAATTCATCGTGTAAAACTTGTGATCATTTTCTTTTTGAAGAAGAACTGAACTGCATTTAAGTTTTTCCATCTACAATTTTTCATAAAAATTAGTATAATTATTAATTGCAGAAAAGTTGTTGTGATAATACAATAAAGCAGATTCACGTAATTTATAATTATCCCTGCAGAATAAAACAGCGTCAGAAAATTCAGCCTGACTAATTGATAATGATAATAAGCGACCTGTCTCTTTTTTAACTATTTCTTTGTTCCCGCCTGCATCCGTAGCGATTACTGGAATGCCAGCGCTTATGGCCATCATGAGTGTTACGGGAAGTCCTTCAGAGCTACTGAAATTAAGAAATGCGTCAAATTCATTCTTGCCCAAAATGTCTTCTATTTCAGAAATATGCTTATAGCCAGGTAAGGAAACAGTCAGGTTTGATACTTTCTCTTTAGTTACCTGTTCGCCGAGATTTTTCATTTCAACACCATTGCCAATATGCAGCCAGCTGACGTTAAACTCAGAATTGTTTTCGCAAAACTTATTTATTGAGGTGAAGATAAGGTCCACCCTTTTTACCGGGACAATATTTGAACATGAAATAAGTGATATATCTGATTTTTTTCTTATTCTCCCATTCATGCTTATTGGCATAACGCCCAGTCTGGCTAATTCAATTTTAGATGAATATGCAGGATAGTTTTTTGTTAAAAATCTCACACCGTCATCGGATCCCGGATAAATCATATCAAGTGCTGACAACATTCTCTCACGGTAGGGTATAAATATCCCTGCTTCCTCTCCATACAAATCATACCTGTGCGCCCTAGAGTAGAATTTACAACTTTTAAAATGTATGACCTCTTTTGCCAATGCAAAACCAAGAGCCGTATAATTAAACCAAAAGCTTAAAAATATTGAATCCGGAGGGAAGAGGGTTTTGTTTCTGACCAGAAAATCTTTTACAAGTAATCCGCCATAAAGATACTTTATGGCATTATACCAATTTCCGGGTTTTTTATAGATACTTTTTTTGTAAATAAATAATCCATAAAACATTGGGTTTATAAACACACTGAAAAAAATTACAATTTTCCGGAAGAAAGAAGTATTGAAAAGATCAGGTATAATTTTTATTTTTTCAGGAATTGCTTTTGGCGTAGAAAGAGAGTACAGAGGTATAATCGAAAGATCAACATTTAGTAACGATACTATCTTGAGTTCAACCTCAATAAATGACTCCCCAACTTCAGTGAATGGGAATGAGTGGGTAAAAAGGAATACTTTCTTCATATATTAAATAGCAACAAATTTTTCAAATTCAAAATTCTTGAGTCCTTAACCATTTAATTGTCTTTAACAAACCTTCAGAAAAAGGAGTAAATTTCACCTCGCCAATCGTATTAATAAGTTTTGTAGTGTCAAGCTGAAAATGCAAAATATCATTTTTCCGGTTCTCAGTGTTTGACCATGAGAAAGTGGGGAAATGATGTTTTACCTGACTCAAAATATAATTTATGCTTAATATTTCATTGCTTCCTACATTGTAAATACCGTCAGTGATGCCCAGCTTTATCATTCTAAATAATATAGAACAGAAATCATCAATGTAAATATAGTCTTTCCGGGCCTCTCCATTTCCCCATACAATAAACTCTTTATGTTTTGTTGCAGATACCAGGCATAAATTAATAATTCCCTGCTTCATCGAATAATGATAAGCTCCGTATGGATTAGAGACCCTTAAAACAAGAGGATGGATTTTAAATAATTCCTTATACTGGAACAAATATTTTTCTATTGCCAGCTTTACAATTCCATATGAACTCTTCGGATATTCGAAATCAGTCTCCTTATGAGGTATACTATCAATCATCTCACCATAAATAGCCCCTCCTGAAGAGAGAAAAATTATATTCGATGTTTTAAACTCAACAAGTAAGTCCATTAAGTCAATTGTAGGCAACAGATTGGATTCCACATCAAATCTGGCATTAACTGATGTCGATGGAACTGTGGTGTTAACAGCATGAATGACATAATCAAATTTATGTTGGCTAAAAACTAATCTCAACACTGATTTATCAGCAAAATCGCCTTCATAAACTTTTTTAACGCATTTAAATGAGATACCTTTAGGATGAGTAAGTGACCTGTCAAATACGATGACAGAAAACTCGTTAATATAAAATGCATCTATATATTTTAAAATATTTGTACCGATAAATCCAAATCCACCTAACAATAATATTTTTTTCATATTCTGACCATATTAAATTTTGTTTTCATTTTTGTTTCTGAATTCGAATACGTCAGCTGCCCAGTTTTCAATGTGATAGTTCTGAATTGTCGACTCATCATAGTGCTTGTAGGGTAGATCAAGCCATGATTCTTCTATTACCGGATTATCGCGATTAATAAGCAATATATTCTCCTTCTCGTAAAAGTCATATTTAATTATATTCTCATTGACAGTAATTATTTTTATTCCGGCACCCAATGCCTCAAACACCCTGGTTGTCAGACCATGCTGGGATATATTCTGAATGTCAATAACTGCCGCTGATTTTTCGATGACGTCCAGCATTTCAGAATATTTCATCTTCCGGAATTTGAAAAAATGCAGCTTTCTAACAGGTATCCTGGCCAGGATAGCTGTAATAGGATTTATATAAAAATGTGAATGCAGATTAATATAAGGATTCAGTCTTATGATATTTTCAATAATTTTCAGGCGATCTGTATGATAGGCCCCGATAAAGAAAACCTCTTTATTTACAGGTAAATTATTTTCATTGGCATTTTTCCTTTCGATAAAAAAAAATGGTCTGAAATACAAACCGAATTTTTGGCAATCATCAAAATTATAACTTAAAATTTTATCAAAATACTTAAAAGTGTCAAGAAGTCTGGGAAATAGGTTTATATCATCCCACACATACTGAATAAAACGAGCCCCCGGATAACTCAACTTGAGATATTGCAAAAAAGTCATGGGAATCAGATCAGCCCGAATTATTAGTATAAAATCATATTCTGCCCCTAACCTTCTGGCAAGCTTATTAAAATATCTTTGTTTTGTATTTTCATAGGCGCCAGCGAAGAATGTTTGGATAAGTTTACTGATCCTGTCTGTTGGTCTGTTATATAAAAGGTCAACCAATGCTCCCATCTTTTCCAGCGTTTGTTTTATCAAACCCGGATAATTATAAAACTCAGGAGTCAGGAAAAGTACTTTTCTATTCTCTAACATATTTAATATGTAAGCATTACAGGAATTGCACTTACCAGGTTTGCGTAGTTTAGCAAAGCAAGCAGAATGGCACTCAGAAAAACAAGTTTCTTTGGCAATTCCGAATATTCATAAACCAAGCCAACCAGGGCAAATTCAAAAAAGAAAAACATATAGGCTAATCTGTTGCCAGCAGCGATAAAAAATGTCATGGAAATCATGAGTACGCCAGTAATGTAGATATTAAGGAAAAAATTGTAAAGCTCCTTCTTTGAAGTAATTTTTGGTCGCAACCAAAGAAAAATGATAGCCATGATAGTGTATTTAATCATAGTCAGACTATAGATCGCATGAAGACTGAAGTTAGCATGGATCTGTGTATACGACAAAAACTTATTAAAAGAAAAAAACTTGATATAGGCTTCCAGAAAATTTGCTATAATGTGCTGAATATTAAAAAGAGGTATTAAGACTGAAATAATAATTATAATAAAAAGGAATAGAGTCTTTATATCTTTGAAAACATATAGAGGTAAAATATAGAAGACTATCATGGACTGGTGAAAAAATACTGCTGCAGTTACTATAGTGTAGTATATGATATAGCCTTTGAGCGACCTGTTCTGAATTAGATATGTAAGAGCAATGTAGCATACACTTAAGCCCATCCCGGCTCTGATAATTATTCCAAAATTATAAACACCCATAAATGGCAAAAATACCATGAAGGCAAGGTGAATGTCAGTTAATATTTTTCTGGTAGCAGTAAACCATAAAATGAATAGAATAATCTGATATAAAAATAAAAAACCGTTAAATCCAAGGCCAACGGATCTGGCCAATCTGCATAATATGGAATAAAGATATTCAAAGTAGGATGCAGCAAAATTTCCATAATATATTTTCATATAAGCCAGGGTGTCGGGCACTTCCGGACCGCGAAAACTGAAAATCAGAATTAACCATAGATAGGCTAAAAACAGACAAGCAGTTTTGACATTTGTACTAATGCCCTTTGAATGATTGACAACATTAGCAAATATTAAGAATACAATAGCGAGGACTAGCATACTTTAATAGCTTACAATCAGGCGTCAGTAGAGTATATTCTTTTTACATAAGTAGTAGGAATATAAAAACACGAAGCTTTCAACTCCAACTATTGTCAGGGCCAACGTGAACAATCCTATCACATTAAACTCTATCAACATACCAACTGATATCAGGTAAATGAACATAGAAATAGTTCTCATTCTTGCATATTCACGAAGCTTTCCAAACGGAATAAGAAGTAACTCCGCAAAAAACAAACTCAGACAAATCGGTAACAATGAAAGCGCCAGTAACCTTAGCAATTTAGCTGCCTCAGGATTAACAGATCCGCTGAACAAAAATATAAGCTGATTAGCGAATAGGTAAACACCAGTATAAACAACCGAAAAAAATACAAAAACAAAAAGCATGGATTTTTTTACAAAACTGACATCCTTATCTCGTGAGATTCGTGGAAATAAAGTCTGTCCGATAAGAGCTACCGGAACCTTAAACAGATTTACAATTTTATCGGCGATATCATATATTGCAACATCCTGCATCCCAAGGAATGAACCAACAATCAACTTGTTTGCATTTACATAAATTTGTGTTGATACATTTGAAATAAACAGAGGCACATTGTCTTTTAAAGTGCTTAACAGATGTTTTTTGGACTGTAATTCAAAACGATGATGATGTCGCCTGAAAACAACAAATAGCCCTATCACAGAACCTAAAACTGTTCCTGCCCCAAGAACCACCGGAACTTTATAATAATCAGCTGATTTAAGAACAAAAATCAGTATTAGTGATGATGATAAAACACGTGTCACAATATTTATTATAGCTATATATTTCATCTTCTCAATTCCCTGAAAATACCAGATAGGGAACAGAGTCTCACTCAAACAAAAGAACATTGAGAAGAAGAAAACCCGGGGGTGCTGGCTGAGTAGAGGAATGAGCCAGATCAATGCTGACAAAATTGTTAATGACAATAAAAAAAACAGACCTTTGAGTGTTAATACTGTCGAGATTATTTTTGACGTCTGCTCTTTGTTGTCCCTGTTCAATGAGATATCTCTGGTAGCAGTAACTGTAAAACCGAAATTGACAAGTATTGAAAAATAGGTGGCTATTGTTTGACCAAAAACAACAAGCCCATAATTTTCTTTCCCGAGGACCCTGAATAGATATGGAGTAATTACGAGGAATATCAGCAAATTTGATACCTGAAGAACACTTAAAAATGAAAAGTTTTCGAGTAATAACCGGTACTGAAGTATGTTGGCCTTTATATTGTTTATCATTAAATTTTACTTTTACAGACACCTCTTTACAAAGCATTCATTTTGCACAAAGGATGATAATCACCTTTTAGTCCAATGGGTGCCAAGTTCCTTATTGTATAAACAGTCTCTATCGATTTTCGTGCCTCATGGAGTCCAAAGCCATTTCTGCCAAGGATTTCTTCATAACTCTTATTGTGTAATTCCGTAAATCCTTCGCTAAATTCCAATTCTTTATTGTTTAATTTAATTGACCTATATGTTCTTTGACCTTTTTCTTTAATGTTTTGTGGTAAATCATTTGCATCAATACTTAAAAACCAACGAACACGAGCTTTATCCAGTCCCAGATATCCTGCTGCCTTATGGGGCTCAGAAACATGAACAATGTTTTCTTTCACGTCACCAAATATCCAGGTAAGCATATCAAAAAAATGTACACCAATATTTGTTGCAACACCTCCTGATTTTTGGATATTTCCTTTCCAGGAGATATCATACCAGTTTCCCCGGCTTGTGATATAAGATAGATCGATATCATATACCTTATCCTTAGGCCCATTGTCAATTTCTTCCTTTAATTTTTTAATCACAGGGTGAAGCCTTAATTGTAGTATATTGAATATCCGTTTCCCCGTTTCCTGTTCAATTTCTGATAATGCATCAATATTCCATGGATTTAAGACCAATGGTTTCTCGCAAATAGCATCAGCGCCATGTCTTAATGCAAACCTTATATGTGAGTCGTGAAGATAATTTGGAGTGCAAATGCTAACGTAATCTATCTTTGTTCCCTGCCTTTTTAATTTATCAAAATGGCGGTCGAACCTTTCAAATTCAACAAAAAAATCGGATTTTGGAAAGAAACTATCCATAATCCCAACACTATCGAACTTATCAAGTGCTGCTACTAAATTATTCCCAGTCTCTTTAATTGCTTTCAGATGTCGTAAAGCAATGTATCCTGCGGCACCAATCAATCCGAAATTTAAAATTTTTCTCTCAGACATTTCAACGAATTTTTAAATAATAATTAAACGAATAGCATATTTAATAAGCTTATAAATTGTTCGATACACGACTAATTTTAAATATAGAATTTTTAAACGTCAGTTAGATTTCAAAAAGAAACATTATTGTACCCGGTGTTTCAAGTTATTATATCAGAAGTAATTGGCTATATTTATTAAATTTTCACCAACTTCTTAATAATATAATCACCTCTATAACTGCTTACTCTCAAAAAATATACCCCTGGATTTATTGCTGAAGTATCAAGATACAAATTAATTACCCCATTTGCAGCTTTCTCTTCCTGATGAATTAATAATCTTCCATTTATATCACAAAGAACAACATCAATATTTCTTTGACCAAATACTTCTAAAGTTAGTTTTATATTGTCAAAAAATGGATTTGCGCTCAAATAAACCAGCCGCATACCTGATTCGTTTTCGGGAGTAGATATTAATTTTGGTTTGACAGTTAATTCCTGATTATCTGGTAAGGCATTGAATAGTATGAATTTACTTTTGTTATAGTATTCTGTTTTAATCTTTGCACTATTCGAGATCGAAATACTATCCCAATTGTCTGGCACTTTAATTCTTATAGATAAAGATTGGTTGTAAATGGAGTCATCCATAAAATCATTAATCCGTATTTTAAAAACTGTATCGCTGCATAATTCACATTCAATCTTCGCGTTTTTTGACTCATCAATGTATTTAATAACATTACTTACGGAACTACACCATATTTTATCATCAACTGTGTTAATGTAATCAAGATGTTCCGAAAATACTTCTGAATCTATTGGAGAATATCCAACATCGTTTATCCCATGAATCATTTCCACTAACCATAACTTATTCTTAATTGCATAATCGACCCATGAATTTGCGGTGTGAGAGTTCACTTGTTCACCAAAACCCTGCATCTTAAGATCATATCTTTCCAATGCCTGTAGGGAATTGAATCCGGGACATGTTGTCCGCGCTGCTAAGTATATTTTTTCAACAATATGTCTTACAGAACTATCATATATTCCCCAGGGATAAGCCATTGTTAAACCGGAGTTCATGCCAAAATATTTTTGTAAGAATAATTTTGAATTTAACAATTCCTGATTTGCTTCTGCATTTCCGATTTTAACTAAATCAGGGTGAGAGACCGTGTGTGATCCGATTTCATAGTCCTTCGAAATATTGTTTAAGATTAAACTTCTGGTTAGGCTATCAACATTATTATTTATTATATAGAATGTTGCAGGTATTTTCCTTTCTTTCATAAGAGGAAGACCTACCGTAAATTGAGTAATATATCCATCATCAAATGTTAAACTGACAATGCCTTTTTTAAATTCATATATTGGAGCTATTTGATAAAAAAGATGAGAATTATCAACAAATAACTTTTGAGCATTCAAACTGAGACCGGAACAAAACAATATCAGAATCAGAAAATACCTCACATTAATCAAATGAGTTCAAAAATCAAAAGTTAAGATAAAAGATAAAAGTTTGAGGTTCAATGTTCAATGTTCAAAGTTCAAGGTTCGAGGTCCTGTCAAATTTTCAAAACTCAAAATCTTTTAATCTTCATATATATCTGTCGTTAAACCCGGAACCCGGAACCTTCAACATGGAACTTTGAATATAGAGCTTTCTTTCAAAGTTTCCTTGCTACAACATAAATATACCGAAGTACAAATGATGGCATCATTTTAATTATTCCGACCATAAATAACAGCAGATAGGAATATTTAGGAAAACTTAATGACCTATTTATTTTAAATCGGGTTATAATAAAATTCCAACCATAATTTATTCCTGACCTCCTTTTATAGAAACTTTCATCTTTTCTGAATTTCAGAAGATATTCAGGAATATTTGCAAATTTAAAACCTTTCTTTAATGCTCTCCCCCATAATACATTATCCTCCATTAAAATCGTATCGGTCGGGTATAAACCAGCTGTTTCAATCAGATTTCTACGATACATTACCGACGGATGTGCAAATGGAGTTCTTGTATAATATAATTTTCTCAGAGCCTCATGCTTAACCGGCAATTTGCGGTCAGAAAGATGTTTCCCGGATACATCAATCTCCTGATACCAGCATCCCACACATGAAATATCAGTATTATTCAATAAAGAATTCCTTTGTTTTTCAAATCGTTCAGGTGATGAAATATCATCAGCATCCATTCTTGCAATAAGTTTATATTCCGGGTTTTTCAGCACAACTTTTAAAAGATAATTAAGTGCATTTGCCAATCCACCATTCTTTTCCAATCTGAAAAGTCGGATCCTGTAATCATTCAGTGAAGAAATGTAGGCATCAATATCCTGAGAAACAGGTCCGTCAAAAGCAATGTAATAATGAAACTGTGAAAATGTCTGATTTAGAATGCTTTGAACAGATTCTTTTAAGAACTTCAGTTTGTCATTCTGATATACAGACATTATTACAGCCAGATCAGTCATAAGTCAAGACAAAAGACAAAAGACAAAAGACAAAAGACAAAAGAAAAAAGAAAAAAGGATAAAGACAAAAGAAAAAAAAAGATAAAAGATAAAAGGAAAAAGTATAAGAAAAGAGACTCTTTGGCTTTGAAATGCTACTTACTACTGACTTGTTATTTTGTCACGATTATGAGTTTCAATCCAACCTCTGTTCATAATAAAATGCCGGCAATCTTCAACATTCTCATCTAACTGAGATGTCAACTTAAAGATATCAGGGACAAGGTCACGAATAGCCTCAGGAATATATTCATGTGCAATTTGGTTTCTCAGATCACGAATTTCAATCATTTGATCAGCAGATCGAATTATCAGCATTTTCTCGCATCTATTCATCATGTCAATGAAGGGAGCAAAGGGCTCATGCAATAGTATCAACACAGTACGAATAACTTTTTGTGTGAAAATATCCGATGTACGGTTAAACTTTGAAGTTAATGAATCGAATGACTCCATCTCTTCAAATGTATAACTCTCTTTTGTTCCAATCAATTGGCATTTAATGATCGAAAGATGAAGGGTTTCAGTTGCTGATTCCAACAATGCCCATTCCGAACGAAGAAGGTCAATGATTGTATGATCTCTATCGGTTATCATAGTTGAATGCTGCTTAGGTCAATCAACTTCCGGAAAGATGATTCGTCTGAATATGTAAAGTTCACCATATCAATCTTTCTCCATCCGTATTTTTTTATAAACTCCATCCTAATCTTCCTGAATTTGCTTTTTTCAGCAAGTTCTTTTGTGAGTATCATCAGATCAATATCGCCTCCACGAGCGTTGTCATCAACCCTGGAACCGAATAAATAGATAGTGGATCCCGGAATTTTTTCCTGAATTAACTGTTTCAGATAATTTGCCATTTCAGGATCTAACCTCATTACTCAATTTTTATATTGCAAGTTAAGAATTTTTATTAGTCTGAATTTAAGAATTTTCACAATCCTGAGATGAGAAGAGTAAGAGGTTCAGGGTTCAAGCAGACATGTATAATTCATAATACTTTTTAGCCATAAGCTGATCGGTATAATTATTCAGATATCTGGTATATGCCAATTCAATTTTATCATTCCCCCTTTCCATTGAAACCTTCATCGCCTCAGACAAAGAGTTGGTGTCATTTACCCTGTAAAATGTAACTTCATCAGAATTAAACAATTCTCTAAACACATCGATGTCAGAGCAGATAACAGGAACTTTCTGCTGAACAGCTTCAACCAGAGTAAGACAAAAGCCTTCAGACCTGGAAGGCACAATAATAAAATCGAAATATTTGAAATATTTTACAGCATTGCTTTTGAAACCACAAAACATACATCGGTCTGAAATATCCAATCTTTTTGCGAGACGCTGAAGAGTATCAAGTTCTTTCCCGGTGCCAAAAATCAGCAACGCAAATTCTTTCTCTTTCGCCAAAAAATTCAAAACATGATCTATCCCTTTCCTTTTTGTCAGGATTCCGGCAGCTCCAATCACCTTAAAGCCTTTCAGATGAAAGTTCTCAATTTCATTAATAATGTCAGATTCGTACATCGAAAGGTTTTCTGTCCCTGTAATTCCATTATGAATTACTTCCAACTTTGATACAGGAAACCATTTTGAATAATAATCTTTCATTACATTTGAGACACACACTAACTTATCAGCCCGTCTCCATAAGACTAACCAAAGATTTCCAAACATCCACGAAATAAGCTTGTTGTAAGTAAATGACAGATCTTCAAAAACAAAATTATGAATGGTCGAAATATGATATCTTATCTTTTTTCTGTTAATAAATGCAAATAAGTCAGGACGAATTCCATTTGTATGTATGATATCATAATCTTCAAAACAAAAATGCTTTCTATCCAGTCGCTCAACCGGCACCATCATTTTTATCTGATCATCAATGGTTTTGTCAAGATAAAATATCTTTATCTGAAGTTCTTCTGTTTTGCAAAGATAGTTAATCAGCGTCTGAATAACCTTTACAGGTCCAAGTTCTTCGAGCCGGGGAATTATTATTGCAACTCTCATATTACGTTCTGCGTTTTGCGTTCAATTTAGATGTATTTTGAACCTTTTAACTGAGAAGTTTTTAAGTGCTGCTAAGACTTGATATTTTTCGGCTTATTTTGTCAGTACTTTCGAGAAGGTCAATCCTCACTCTTCTTTAACACGGAACTCGGAACTCTGTTACTTCCGGTATAAATTAAATGAAATAATACCGGATAAATAAAGAGCATCAGAATAACATCTAAGCGATTTAAAAAGTTAGCAAAGATCAACAAAGAAACAGCTGTTGATAAAATACAAAATGTTGTTACACTAAATATGGTCCATCTTCTGATTATGGCAAGACATAAAAGAATAAATGCAAACAGGAAAACTACCATAGAAATCATTCCACCCCATCCAATCGTATGGAAACTAACCATTAAAAAACTTCCTGCAATTAATTCTGGTGTTATCAGTGAACAAACCGGTGGTGATAAGTGAAGCGGTTTTTCGAGTCTCATCGTAAAACTTTCCGGTAAAAGGCTGTAAAAGAAAAAATTTTCATACTCTCTCTTATTGAAGAAGCCATCACCATTGTCGATATTTTTCTGAAGATTAGCTAAAGGGGAAGCTATATATAAATATGTCATATAATGGTTATGACTTATGCCTAAATTTTTAAAAGTTTCACTTGCTCCCAGATCATTCAAAACAAAGGATTTAATAAGATTGCTTCTTGTGTTTCCATATAAGCCGAAACAGTATGAAAGTAAGGGGATACAGATAATACCTGCTAATATGATGAGCAATATTATTTTGCGATTATATATCAAAAAAAGAAAAGATGAAGAAACAAGTATCCATACAATTGTTGATCGCCTGAAAAGAGGAATCTGAATTACTAAAATTATTAAAAAATAGATCAGGTATCTTCTTTTCCTGTTCTCCAGAAAAGATTGAAAAAACCACACGGAGAAAAAAATACTAAGAGTATTGAAAAGTACATCAATAACAGGTATTCCAAATTGTCTGTAATCATTTGAGCGGTCAAGTATTGGTAAATATCCCATCAGAATAACATCCAGGAAACCCAAAATAATTATCAGCCAAAAAATAATATCATTTATAAAGAAGGAATAAGAAGAGTTGTACCTTAAAAATATATTAACTTTCTTTTGCAAAAAGTAACCGGCCAATATGAACAGTAAAAACGATGATACAAAATAAATAATAAGCTCTGCAGATAATGCCGGAAAAAGATCACTCCAGCCCCATAAATAAAGGAATACCGCAAATGAAAATGCAAAACAATACAGAAAAAACGGATTTACAATAAATGCCAGGTTAAATTTGTTTTTAAACAGTTTCAGCATCAATTACCGATTTTAACCAATTTGATAATTCAAGTTCCGCAAAATATTTATCGACAGGAAATATAAATTTTTCTTTGATCCATTTGCTATCAATTTCCGGATTTTGTCCATTTAACAAATGAATCTGCTCTGAATTGAAAAAAACTTCTTTTTTAATATTTGAATTAGTCGAAATCACTTTTTTGCCGTTGGCCAGAGCATCGATCAATCGGTGAGAATATCCGGTCTGACCCTGAAACGGGAGATCAAGGATGACATTGGAGTTTTGAAAAATGTTTTGTATCTCCTCAAATCTCTGCGATACAAACATAATATATTCTTTTTTCAGCAATCCTTCAATAGCCTCATAATTAAGAATATAGTCAAGCACCCAATTGCTGTTAATTTTGGTCGTTTTCAGAATGTAATAGATAAAATAATTATGAAGTAATATTTTATACGCCGGCCAGAGTTTTATGTAATATTTTAAACCGGAACTTTTTGCATGATTTAATATTTTCTCAACCGCTGAAAATCTGAATGAATTAAACTTCCCGGCAAAAAACAAATCATATTCTTTTTCCTGATTTCTGTTCTGGGAGCTCCTGATAAAGAAATTAGGCTGATATTTAATCTGATATTTTTCAGCATCTGCAGAATCGAATGTACTTACCTTATTAAAGTATTTAAACTCCTTTGCCCAGTTGTACATTGAGAATGCATCCCATAAGTAAAGCACTGAAAATAATCCCGGATTTTTGTTTTTTAGTTTTTTAAAAAGATATGGACATATAATATTACCGTTGATCGAAAAAAGGATGTCAAATCTTAAGTTACCGACTTTTTTGAGCTCTTTCTTTATATACCTTTCATGGGGGAAGAAGAGCAGAAAGTATAACCTTCTGAGAAATCTGAATTTTGAATTAGCACCATGATAATCGAAAGTCAGAGTTTTATTTTCAATCCAGACAACTTCATATCCTGATTCTTCAAGAACCGACTTAATTTTTTTTTCAACACCATAAAAAACAGGTGTTATAAGAAGAAGCCTTGAAGATATGATTTTTTCCAAAGTTCCAGGTTCCGGGATTCAGGTTTAAAATTAAGGACTGCTGTTATTCACAACGCCTTTTGGCTTTATCAAAATCTGAAGCAACCATTATCTTAATCAACTCTTTAAATGTTGTTTTTGGCTGCCACCCAAGCTTTTCTTTTGCTTTTGCCGGATTCCCGATAAGAAGTTCCACTTCTGTCGGCCTGAAATACCGTGGATCAATACCCACAACTTCTTTTCCATTTGATTTCAATATTCCAACTTCATTATGCCCTGTCCCTTCCCATATAATTTCTTCACCCAACACTTTGAATGTTTCTTCAACAAATTCACGGATAGTGTGCGTTTCGTTAGTTGCCAGAACAAAATCATCAGGTTTATCAGCCTGCAGAATGCGCCACATTCCTTCCACATACTCAGGCGCATATCCCCAGTCCCGTTTTGAATCAAGATTTCCCAGTAATAGTTTTTCCTGCTGCCCGAGAATGATTTTTGAAGCAGCAACGGTTATTTTACGGGTGACAAAAGTTTTTCCTCTCCTTTCGCTTTCATGATTAAAAAGAATTCCATTGCTGGCAAATACGTTATAAGCTTCCCTGTAATTTATTACAATCCAGTAAGCATACAATTTAGCTGCAGCATAAGGACTTCTGGGATAGAAAGGTGTTTTCTCGGTTTGTGGAATCTCCTGAACTTTACCATACAATTCTGATGTTGAAGCCTGGTAAAAGCGTGTGTTCAGACCCGTTTCCTTTATTGCATCAAGAAAGCGGAGTGTTCCGACTCCGTCGACCTCGGCAGTATATTCAGGAACCTCAAATGAAACCTGAACATGCGATTGCGCTCCAAGATTATATATTTCATTGGGCTGAATCTTTTCGACTAATCTGTTAAGATTACTTGAGTCGGTTAAGTCACCGTAATGCAGAAAAAACCTTTTATTCAGGAATTCAGGATTATTATAGATATGATCTATCCTGAAAGTATTAAATGAACTTGATCTCCTGATTATACCGTGCACTTCATATCCTTTGTCAAGCAGAAGTTCAGTCAGATATGAGCCATCCTGACCGGTAATTCCTGATATCAAAGCGACCTTCCCCATATTTTCTTTATTTTATGAACCTATTTAAATCTTTATGATTTTGAAACCCTGAAACCTGTAGATGAAAGGCTTATATCAACAAATCTTGCCCGCTCATTCGGTCTGTTCTTTTCAAGCAGGCCACGTATTTTTCCGGCTGCATTCATGTCTTTTGAAATAATCAACAAAAAGCCTCCGCCACCAGCTCCCAAAAGCTTATATCCCAGTGCATAATCATCAATCAGATCTATGATTTTCTGAATTACTGCGGGATTTGTCCCGCTATCAAGCTTTTTATTCAGTTCCCAGCTTCTTAACACCTTCTTTGCGAATCCTTCAAGATCGTTTTTTTGAATAGCATCAAAAGTGTCTTCAACATGGTATTTCATATCGCTGAGAATTTCAAGATGTTCCCTTGAATTTACAAACATTCCTTTTACAATTTCAGCAAGAATCGTTTTTGCAACCCTTGTAACACCTGTATAATATAACAAAATCAATCCGCGAAATTCATCCGATACGAAAAGATCATTTGGCAACCATTTAACAGATGGTTTTTGGTTGATCCCCGGAATTGAACTTATCTGTTTCAATCCATGAAAAACACCACCATACTGGTCCTGCCAACCGCCACCCGTGGTTAATATCTGTTCAAGCGCAAGAGTTCTGTTACAAATAGTGTTTTTATCCCAGTTCAGTTTCAGCGCTTCCGACAGAGTTCCAAGAACAGTTGCTGCAATTATTGAGCTGGTGCCAAGACCAGAACCTTTTGGGATCGCAGATAATATTGACATCTCCAATCCGCAACCAACGTCTTCAAGCTGATCTTTGAGGGTATTATATTCCTTATATGAATATTCTTTATTGAATCCTGATAATGTTAATGCAGCCTTTGGAATAGAGAATGGCGAACCGACTGAATCAGTTCCATTTAACTGATCATAAGTTTCAATATCTTCACGCGAACCAATATCTATTGACCTCAAAATAATTTTGTATTCTTTTAGCGGCCTAATAAAAACCTGCAAAGGAGGTTGTCCGTTTAAATTGACTGCAATATTTATTACAGAACCACCATAAAAAATACAATAAGGCGGGGTATCTGTCCACCCTCCGGCAATATCGAGCCGTGCAGGGCTTCTGCCCCATACAATCTGATCGTCAAGAATATTTCGTTGCGGTTTGACTTTTTCGTTTTTACTTTGATCAAGAATTGCTTCTCTCAAAAGACCAAACGCCCTGTCTTCGTACGATTTACTCCCCTTTCCCTTATATTCTGATGCCAGGGCCCTGAACATCTGATCGTAAATCAATTTTTGCAAAGGGGTACGTGAATTTAATTCTTCAGGAAGATCAAGACCATATTTTGTAAAGAGTCGGGCAGTTTTCTTAAGATCGAGCTGGTAAAATATGCTTCGATCGTGGTTTGCAGCTAATTTGATGAGCGATTTATTTTTCAGATCATTTCTTTGTTCAGAAAGCCGGTCAATATTGCATTCAGAACAGATATAGTTGAATGACACCCTCCTTGTTTTAAGCCAAAAATCTTTTGAAATCTTATCATCCGGATTCTTCCCTGACATCCATCCGATAAGCGGATCAATCTTATCAGAAGATTCAATTTCGGGGAACAGATTATAATCCAGAATATCTGAATCAGAATTGACACCCAGGCATGAATCATCAATATTTCTTTCTTTAAGCCAATCTGTAAGTTTAACACCCATCCAGATAACACCATCCTTCAGGGAACAATTAAATTTATCATTGAATCCGTAAGGCCTGATGATATATTTATTTTTACCTGAAGGAATTACATCTATACATATTCCTTCGGGTAAATCGATGTTCCAATTATTCCCGGGTACTCCTGTAATAAAACTGTTCC
The DNA here is from genome assembly GCA_021371855.1 of Bacteroidales bacterium. Taxonomy (GTDB): domain Bacteria; phylum Bacteroidota; class Bacteroidia; order Bacteroidales; family VadinHA17; genus LD21. The sequence continues at coordinate 37,089 of JAJFVL010000007.1, forward strand.
TTCTTATCTTCCAGTTTTCATTTACATAAGAGTTTTCTATCCATATGTTCTGATTATTCTCGTTCAGCTTAATATTCACTTCAGAATTCAAAACAAAAATTGAAGGATGAGGTTTGGAGCCAAAATGAACTATTTCGCGCTGGTCATTAATTCTGTTTTGAATTTTTAAGCAGGAAGTAATAAGATCTGTTGAAGATCCAAAATGGTAAAATTCTCCTTTTGACATCGGATATATTTTAACCTTCAGCCTGCTTATTTCATCATCATGACAGAAAGGAGACTCTCCCAACGATTTCCCAAATTCAGAATACATGTCATAGAATTTGATAATGGGCGGTTTATCCTTCACCAGCCGGCTGTCGATCCCTGATTTCCGCAGTAGAATGTCAATTGCTTTTTTACTAAAAAGCCATATACCGGAATCCATCATATAATAATAGTCAACCAGAAGATCAGACATTGTTTTCTTGTCTGGTTTTTGCAGCATAAAGGAGAGGTCGGAATCCTCATTTCGCTTGCAGAAGAAAACGCCATGTTTGCTTAAAACTTCTTCTTCGCACCAGATACCAAAACACACAATATCTGCTTCGGGAATATCATTAAACCTGTCTTCGCTTATTATCAGAACATCGCCGCTCCCTACAAGGAAGTTTAATTTATCGGGAGCATTAATGAGTATGTTGTTATATAATCTGTGCTGAAAATCGAGTAAGGTCTGATCTATATCCTGCCCTACCGACCATCGGAAAACCGGAACAGGAATATTAACCTTGCCTGTATGTGAGTAAGAAGGAAGACGCCGGCTGTTACCTCCTGAATTAATAATCAGGAATTTATTCTTTTCAAGCCATTTATCAAATAGTTCCTTGTTTGCTTCATTTATGTAGCATTTAGCTAAGAGGTTTGCAACTCCTCCCCCTGAACCGATTTTATATTCCACAGGATCGGATGTAAAAAACCATCCGCTGTCATCATTGAGGATCTGACATGAAGCTTTTTCAGCAGCAACAGGGATATTTACAAGTTTTTTTATCACAGAGCCGATTGATCTTTCAAGTACCAGTTATAGAGTTTTTCAATTCCTGAATTTAGTTCCATGCTGTATTTCCAACCCAATTTCCCGATTTTGTCTACTGAAATAAGCTTTTTCATTGTACCATCGGGCTTTTCAGAATTAAAAACAAAATTACCTTTAAATCCAATTGCATTCTTTATGTTATCAGCCAGTTCACTTATAGTTAAATCCTTGCCGGTACCAATATTAAGATGAGTGTTTCTTACCTGGGTTGAATTTCCTGCAATATCTTTAAAGGAAACGTTATTCATTACAAATATACAGGCGTCAGCCAGATCTTCTGACCACAAGAATTCGCGGCGGGGGGTGCCTGTTCCCCAGATTTCGATATTAACATCCATATTCTGAACTGAACCGGATTTTAAAATCTCAATTTCGTCTTCATTACTGCAACCCGTCGTAATCCCATATTTTGACAGAACTTTTAAAATCATTTTCAGATCAGAATTCCCGTCAACACCTTCAACAGGCCTCCTGGATAAATCTTTTCGTAAAGCTCCTGTATTTTTATTTTCCAGACATTTCCCAAGATAAATTTTCCTGAGCAATGCCGGCAGAACATGAGAGGTTTCGAGGTTAAAGTTATCGTTTGGACCATAAATGTTTGTTGGCATAACTGAAATATAATCAGTGCCATATTGCAGATTAAAACTCTCGCAAAGCTTTATGCCGGCTATTTTCGCAATAGCATAAGGTTCATTTGTATATTCCAGGGGAGACGTCAATAACACATTTTCAGTCATAGGCTGAACAGCATCACGTGGATATATACAGGTACTTCCCAAAAACAGAAGCTTTTTAACACTATTTCTGTATGATTCATTAATGATATTAAGTTCTATCTGAAGGTTATCATTTATGAAATCAGCCCTGTACTTATTATTAGCAACTATCCCTCCTACTTTGGCAGCTGCAAGAATCACATATTCTGGTTTCACCTCTTCAAAAAACATCCGTACAGCTTTTTGATCTCGAAGATCCAGTTCCGACGATTTTTTCCCAATAAGGTTAGTATAACCTGATTCAATAAGTTTCTTCCAAATTGCAGATCCCACAAGTCCTTTGTGACCTGCAACATAAATTTTTGAATTTTTATTCACTTTAAGAAGTAAAAAGAAAATTTAAAAGCCTTGCTTTATTTCTGTTTCCGTTCGTTTGAATCAGTTAATTGATGCATACTTGCTTACATATCCCGGAACAATCTCCATCATTGTTTTAACAACTTCTGGTCCTGACTTTTTGTAAATACTGATCAGAACATCATTTATCTTTGGAAGTATGGTTTCATAATCTGCATCAGCAACCCTTGCAATACTGATTTTGGGATTATAAGTTGGCAACATGTTTTCATTGCATGAAAAGAGTTCTTCATATAATTTTTCACCCGGCCTGAGTCCGACAAATTTGATTTCTATATCTTCATAAGGTTTAAGTCCTGACAGACGGATCAACTTTGTAGCTATATCAAGTATCTTAACGGGTTCTCCCATATCAAAAATAAATATTTCTCCCCCATTACCCATAAATCCGGCTTCCAGAACCAGCTGGCAGGCTTCAGGTATTGTCATGAAGAAACGGGTTATCTCAGGATCAGTGATGGTTACAGGACCTCCCTCTGCTATCTGTTTTTTGAATAATGGGATAACTGATCCGTTTGATCCCAATACATTCCCAAAACGGGTTGTCACAAACTTCGTTGTCGTTCCAGTTCTTCTTGCCTGGGCCTGAACCAGTAATTCACAAACCTTCTTGCTGGCCCCCATTACATTTGTAGGATTCACTGCTTTGTCAGAGGAAATCATTACAAATTTTTCTGCATGATATTTTATTGCCAGCTCTGAAATAATCTTTGTCCCGCCGACATTAACTCTGAATGCCTCATGAGGATTGGCCTCCATTAGTGGGACATGCTTATAAGCAGCAGCATGGAAAACTATTTCGGGACGGAACTTATTGAAAATGTGGTCCATCTTCTGTTCATTGGTAACGTCTCCTATAATTAATTCATACCGGCAACCAGGAAACTTATCCTTTAATTCATTATTTAAATAGAAAGACGGCGTTTCAGCCTGATCAACGAGGACCAGCTGTTTATATTGATATTTTGTAAGCTGTCGCACAATTTCGGATCCGATTGATCCGGCAGCCCCGGTAACCAGTATAGTCTTTTGCTTAAGCCCCTCCTCGATCCGCTTCAGATCAAGTGTAATTGGTTCCCTTCCGAGCAAGTCCTCAACCTGGACCTTTCTTAGTTGTTTAATCTGCAGGTTTCCGTTCAACCATTGATCAAAGGCGGGTGTATCAAGTACTTCAAGTCCAAGATTGACAACATATTCCAAAACTTCTTTTTTCTTTCCCGGCGAAATACTTTTTATAGCAAAAATGAATACCTGTATTTCCTCTTCATCAATAAAATCCTTTGTAAGAACACTCTGAGAATATACCGGATATCCATCGACTTTTTTACCCTGCAGCAAAATGTTGTCATCAATAAAGCCTTTAAGATGATATCCACTTCTGGTATCGCTTTCAACTACCCTTTTTACAATAATTCCAGCCTCTCCTGAACCATATATCAGAACATTTTTTTTGTTACTTGTTGATTCCGATAGAAATACATAAAACATTTTTATAAATATCCTGAAGAAAATCAGCGATACTGTGACAGTTACATAATGGATAAGCAAAATAGATATCGGGATATTAAACAATTGACTTAATTCAAATTTCCTGCTGGAAATTGTAACCAAAACCAATATTGCAAGGGCTGCTGTATTAGTAATCCCAATTATAAATGTGTCCTTTACTGTCGTCTGACGGATTAGTCCGGAATAAGATTTTAACAGAAACATGAATATCAGATAAACCAGACAAACCAATAAGGCTTGTTCTATTGCCTCTGGTATACTGAATGAATATGATTCGAAGTTGTATCTCAGCAGATATGCAATCAGGAAAGTAAAGAAAACTGCAGTAATATCGATCACAAGAACTAACCACCGGGGTAAAGAGTGATTTTTAAAGATTTGTATTGTTCTGTGTTTAAGAGTTTTTACCATATCGAAACAGGAACATTATTCAAAGTTAATTAATTTTTTTAATTTGAAACCATCCTAATTCATCTCATGAGAGAGGATTTTTATGAGTCACTTTTGTTATTCGTCTTTATACTTTTGCCTTTTGCCTTTAATCTTTTATCTTTTGCTTTTACATGCTTTCGCCACGTCAGTCACATTTAGAATATTTCTAAATGACTGATATTGTGTTAATTAACATATATATTTGTAACAAATGTTACAAATTATTCCAAAACCATGTCACAGCCTCCTCAAGTCCTTCAACTACATTTTGCTTTGGTGAATAACCAAGCAGTTTTTTGGCTTTTTCAATTGAAGCCAGTGAATGAGGTATATCTCCTGCCCTTGTTGGACCATATACAGGTTTAATTTTTAAAATCTGATCATCAAATTTACCGGCCATTTCCCTGATATAAGAGAAAAGTTGATTCAGTGTTGTTCTTTCTCCATGTGCAACATTATACACCTGGTTAATCGAAGTACTGTCACTAACAACAGCAGCTAAATGGTTAGCCTGAACAACATTGTCGATATATGTAAAATCGCGTGAAACGGATCCATCACCATTTATGACGGGAGCCTCATGCTTCATCAGCAATTTTACAAATTTCGGAATCACGGCAGCATAAGCTCCATCAGGATCCTGGCGCTTTCCAAAAACATTAAAATACCGTAATCCTATAGTATCGATCCCATAAGATTTTGCAAAATTCGAAGCATACAGTTCATCAACATATTTTGTAATGGCATAAGGTGACAACGGGGCCCCGATCTTATCTTCAACTTTTGGCAGATCAGGATGGTCACCATAGGTTGAAGAACTGGCTGCATATATAAATCTTTTAACATCGGCCTCTTTCGCCGCAAAAAGCATTTTAACAAAACCTCCTATGTTAACATCTGTCGAAGTAACCGGATCTTTTATTGACCTTGGAACCGATCCTAACGCTGCTTCATGAAATATTATATCAATATTTCTGACTGATTTTTCACAATCAGCATAGTTTCTTATGTCTCCTTCAATAAGATTAAAATTCTGATTGTTAACAAAGTCTTTCAGATTTTCTCTTTTTCCTGTTGAAAAATTATCAAGACAAACGACATGATTACCTGCATTAAGCAATGATTCGATAAGATTTGAGCCAATAAACCCAGCTCCTCCCGTTACCAATACATTGCTATTCCTCAATATTTTCTCCATTACTTGTTCAAAACTTAAATTTGGCCAATTTAAATCAATTTTTTACAATCGATTTCATGATTTTTCGAACAGCAGTAATATCTCACTGAGAATAAATTCAGCAGTTTTGCCGTTGCCGTAAAAGCCAGGATATTCCAGAGTATTATGTGATTCCGAGAACTTTCCAAACGCTTCCTGTATCCGATCTGCATCAGCATCGACAAGCATTGCAGTGCCGTTCTTCACAAGTTCAACCCATTCAGTCTCCTTTCGAAGAACAATGCATGGTTTTTTGAAAAAATGAGATTCTTTCTGTACTCCTCCCGAATCAGTTATGACCATCCTGCAGTTTTTCTCAAGCAGAATCATCTCGAGAAATGATACAGGAGGAATAATTTTAATATATCTGCATTCATTAAGCTCATTGTAAAGGCTTTCCAAATTGATTTTTAAGGAGTTAACAGTTCTTGGATGTAAAGGCATCACAAAGGTAATTGCTTTCTGCTCAGCTATTTTTTTAAGTGTTACCAGTATTTCTTTAAGCCGGTCAACATTATCCGTATTTGTATCCCTGTGAATAGTGACAAGTATAAAGTTATCCCTTTCCAAAGACAGATGCTCAAATATATTTGCTTTCTTTTTTTCTGCAAGTTCTGCAAAGAATAAAGTATTATCATACATTATATCTCCGGCAAGATAGATCTTAGGATTATCGATATTGTAAGGGGGACAATTTTCCGGTCTGAATCCCTCATTCATGAGATTTTTAAATGCCGAATTCGTAGGTGCAAAGAGTAATGTCGAAGCATGGTCGCTCATTATCCTGTTCAATTCTTCTGGCATTATTTTATTAAATGAACGCAAACCAGCTTCTATATGTATAACCGGAAAATGAAGTTTTGAAGCAGCCAATGCTCCAGCCAGTGTGGAATTTGTATCACCGTACAACACGACGCAATCAGGCTTTTCTTTTATCAGTATATCTTCGATACCTGTAATCATCATCGCTGTCTGATGCCCATGTGTTGCAGAACCAACTCCAAGGTGGTAATCGGGTTTATGAATTTCAAGCTCTTCAAAGAAGACCTCTGACAATTCCCTGTCGTAATGCTGACCGGTATGGACAAGAATTTCTATAATATCTTTCGAGAAATACTTACTTATAGCTCTGCTTATGGCTGAAGCTTTTATAATTTGTGGGCGTGCACCCACAATATTTATTAATCTGATCTGCGACATTAAAATTCTACATTTTATCAGGTCCTAAAAATAGAATAAAATTATCATGAATAATGAATAATTCGTACAAAGATTTAAACAGAAATGGCATCTTGTTGTGAAGATGCCATTTTAAAAAAAATAAATAAACTTTATTTTGCATAGTTAACCGCTCGTGTTTCCCTGATCACTGTAATTTTTATTTGTCCGGGATAAGTCATTTCGTTTTGAATTTTCCGGGCAATTTCAAATGAAAGGTTTTCTGCTTCTTTATCAGTTACTTTCTCAGCTCCTACTATAACACGAAGTTCTCTTCCTGCCTGAATTGCATAAGTCTTCATTACTCCGGGATACTGAAGAGCCAGCGATTCCAGCTCTTTCAACCGCTTAATATACGATTCCACCACCTCGCGACGTGCGCCCGGGCGTGCGCCCGAAATAGCATCACAAACCTGGACTATTGGAGCTATCAGTGTCGTCATCTCAGTTTCGTCATGGTGTGCGCCAATAGCATTGCAAATCTCCGGTTTCTCCTTATATTTCTCAGCCATTTTCATTCCTAAAATTGCATGTGGCAATTCAGGTTCATCATCCGGGACTTTCCCAATATCGTGAAGTAGTCCTGCTCTTTTTGCCAGTTTTGGATTCAGGCCAAGTTCTGCTGCCATAATGGAACAGAGGTTAGCCACCTCGCGGGAGTGCATCAGAAGGTTCTGCCCATATGATGATCTGTATTTCATCTTGCCTATCAATCTGATAAGTTCAGGATGCAATCCATGGATGCCAAGATCAATAGTAGTCCTTTTTCCTACTTCAAGGATCTCTTCTTCCACCTGTTTTCTGGTCTTTTCAACCATTTCTTCAATCCTTGCCGGATGTATTCTTCCGTCAGTAACAAGTTGATGGAGGGAAAGCCTTGCAACCTCCCTTCGTACAGGATCGAATGCTGAAAGAACAATAGCTTCAGGAGTATCATCAACAATTATCTCAACACCGGTAGCTGCTTCAAGAGCACGTATATTACGGCCTTCTCTTCCAATTATGCGTCCTTTCATTTCATCAGACTCAATATGAAAAACTGTAACTGCATTTTCAATTGCATTTTCTGCAGCAACTCTCTGTATTGTCTGAATCACAATCCTTTTAGCCTCTTTATTCGCGGTCATCTTAGCCTCATCGAGGATTTCATTGATATAAGACATAGCATCTGTTTTTGCCTCCTCTTTCAACGAATCCACGAGATGATTTTTTGCCTCTTCAGCTGAAAAGCCAGAGATAGATTCAAGCTGCTCAACCTGCTGCCTGTGAAGTTTTTCAAGTTCTTCAGATTTTTTATCAACGAGTTCAAGTTGGGATGTCAAATTTTCGCGTATTGCATCAGCTTCATTCTTTTTACGCTGAGTTTCCTCAATTTTCTGGGACAAAGTCAGCTCTTTTTGCTTTATCCTGTTTTCTGCCTGTGCTATCCAATTGTTCTTTTCGTTTATTACCTTCTCGTGTTCTGTTTTTAACTGCAGGAATCTTTCTTTAGCCTGCAATATTTTTTCTTTTCTTGTTACTTCTGCTTCTGCTTCTGCTTCACTAATTATTTTCTTGCTTTTGTTTCTTAGTGCAATCTGCCATATAAAATAAGATGCACCAAAGCCTAAAATAAGGGCTGATATACAAAAAACAGATACCAGTCCGGTACTTATTGTTCCTATTATTAAAGTCATCATTTATCGTATTTTTAGTATATATATTAATAAAAAAAACCCGCAAAGTTCCTTCAGCTTTTATAAAACCCCACTTCTGAATGGCTGGAGCTTCTAATTCAGTTTGAACTTCCAATGTCCCGACAAATCGGGATCCCGACGAATCGGGATGAGGCCTGTTCTGGCTAAACTAAGAGTCGCTCCAAAGTTTTAACTGTTGAGTTTCAAAAATGAATAAAGAAACGATGCGGGCAATTCAATTATATTTTAAAGAACGCTGTTACTCTTTTTCTTCAAGAACCGTATCAATTTTTTGTATCAGTTCTTTTAAGGCATCAGGGAGATAATCTTTTTCCAGTTTTTCCTCTTCCTCCGTAAGTTTAATCACATACTGCAGGGAAGCCATTGCCAAAAAATCCTGTACATCCTTATCGGTGTACTTCTGCTTGTACTGCAGCACTTTCTCATTAATCATTCTGGCTGCTTTCCTTATCCTCTCCTCACTTTCCCGTTCAACCTTTAATGGATAATACCTGTCTGCAACATTAACTCTGATCGAAAGCTTATCATCCATTTTTATATATTATCTATTTAAAAGAGCAACACATCTGTCAATTTCCCGCACTAATTCAGTAATCTTTTTCTTCGCTTCCGTGGCGTTTTCGCCCTCTCCCAACAATGCTCCTGTTAATTTAACTCTTTCATATTTAATTTCCAAATCTTTTATTCTGTCCTCTCGTTCCTGAAGTCTGTTTTTTAAATCTTCATTCCCGTTTTTCAGGTCTGTTACTTCAGACTTCAGGTCGTTATATCTGTGAAACAATTCATCCAGTTTCCTCTTTAAAACAATTAATTCTTCATAACCCTGACCGGACATAATAAGAAAATCTTGTCTACAAAATTAACATTTTTTAATTATATTTTCAAAAAACTGACAGAAATAGTTTGACTGAAAGAACCAGAAGTATAGCTTTGCACTTCTTTAAATGTAAAATTTCAGTCATAATGTTTTTTTTTAGATTTTTCATTATCAGTTTATTTGTTTTCAATGTATTAAGTAATAATCAAAAAGATAAAACAATTTTCATTTCTCCATTAAAAATTCCTGTTTTACTCTCTTCTAATTTTGGAGAACTAAGAATCGACCACTTTCACTCTGGACTTGACCTCAAAACACAGGGTGTTACCGGAAAAGAAGTTGTCGCTGCAGCATCGGGATATATATATCGTATCAGTGTTTCTCCCGGTGGTTTCGGCAAAGCTCTTTACATAAGACATACTTCAGGATATTCTACTGTATATGGTCATCTTGAAAGATTCTCTCCCAGGATTGAAGAGTATGTTAAAAACAGACAATATGAAGAAAAAAGTTTCCTCATCACTTTGTTTCCCTCAAAGGACAAATTTCCTGTTAATCAGGGGGAAATTATAGCATATTCAGGCAATTCAGGAAGTTCCGGCGGTCCACATCTTCATTATGAAATACGTAAATCTGAAAACGAAACACCGGTTAATCCTCTTCTGTTCGAATTTGGCAATGTGGACAATATCAAACCTGTCATTGAAAAACTGGTAATATACCCTATTAATCACCATTCGTTTATAAATGATCAGAACACAATAAAAAAGCTGGATGTTTCAGGGAAAAATGGTAATTATTTTATCTCATCTGAGAATGAGATAAGAATAAGCGGTCTTACAGGATTTGGAATAAAATCATTTGATCTTATGGGCAATAGTAACAACAGATGTGCAGTATATTCAATCGAGCTAAAAATCGACAGCATAGCTTTATTTAAATATATCATGGATGGATTTTCGTTCAATGAATCACGATTTGTCAACAGCCATATTGATTATGAAATGTTTCAGAAAGAAAAAACATATATTGAACGGGTATTTGTTCTCCCTAATGATAAACTTAGTGTTTATCAAGATGTAGAGAACAGAGGAATATTCAATTTTAATGACAATAAATCACATCATATTGAAATTATTGTAAAAGATATTAACAATAACAAATCAGTCTTATCATTCAGGGTAAAGGCACAAACACCCCGATCACATAATACTACAGCAGGTTTAAATAATAGTTTTAGAGTAATGCCATACAACAGAAGCAATCATTTCGAAACAAAAGATATCTCGATCAGTATCCCTTCAGGTGCTCTATACGACACTCTAAGCTTTTCATATAAAAAAATTTCCGGTACAATAGAAATGTTATCGGATTTACATTATGTACATAACAGGTTCACTCCGGTACATAAAGCGTATAAATTGTCAATAAAACCAAGGATTATTCCAACCGGGAAAGAATCGAAAATGCTTATTATTCAGCTTGGTGATGATCAGAAGAAGAATCCCGTTAACAGCACATGGTCTGATGGCTATCTCACAGCTAATGTATTATCATTTGGAAAATTTTATGTCGGAATTGATAATACAGCTCCTGTAATTTCACCAAATGGACTTGTCCAGGGGGCAAACCTTACAGCTAAGAAGGAGATAAAGATAAAAATCACAGATGATCTTTCAGGAATAAAATCATATGAACCTTCCATTGATGGGAAATGGGCTCTTTTTGAATATGACCAGAAGAACAACCTTCTGGTTTACCAATTCGATGAGAAAAGGATCACCAGAGGTATAAAACACAACCTTTCACTTAAAGTAACTGACAATAAAGACAATATCAATTTTTATAATTGTGATTTTACATGGTGATAAAATAAAAAAAGCATAAAATCAATAAATTTTTCTATCTTTGCAGTACATGGAAAACATTCCTTGTAATTCTATTTAATTGATTCTCATTTTTCCTGCCCCGCTTTAAGGAACAACTAAAATCTGATCATATATTATATAGAGTTCGCTGTTAAAGTTCGGACGAAGGAGTTTACCTGGCTATTTAAGACAAGTAATGTTTTTAATATACGGATTATCAATTTCGATATCGATTATCATAAAAATTTTAACTAATTAAACTGAACGGAGAGATAAAATGCTGGAAAAAAAACAGACAATTCAAAAAACACCTGACATAACCAAATTGCAGGAAGTAGTAATCAACAACCGAACCAAAATATATATTCCGGTTGGAGCTGATCCTGAAGAAGCAAAAAGGCGTTATCAGACAAGGTTGGACGAACAACGCAGAGCCCTTATAACGCCAAAAAAAACAACTTTGGTTTAATTAACCAAAGTTGTTCATATAATTGAGATAAAATCTTAATAAATCTTATCCGGGTAAACACCCCTACTGACCATATCCTTTATGTTCTCCACAACAGAAGGCTTATCTTCTCTGTATGTAACACCAAACCATTTTTCATTGGTCATAAGAATCTTGATGGTTATCTGACCGCTTCTAACGAACCTGTCTAACGATGTTGGAATATACAGTTCTGACTTTGGGTCCATTCCTGATTTATTGATAAAGTTCCTGAATTCTTCTTCAAGAAATTTGAAACAGGATTGTTTAAAACCCCAGAGGTTCATTGAAACGATCTCCTCTCCTGTGAATTTTTGCATTTTCCCATCTGTATCAGGTGCTTTTGCTCCATCGGGAGTCTTTTCAATCTGAATTGTTTCAACAATACCCTTCAACAGACCATCACTCCCGGTGCTACAAACACCTCTGTTCACATTTCCATGTTCTGATAATGTGTTTTTCATTTTATATCCGACAATGCAATAGCAATTAGGATCTTTATCATTTACCAGGAAATCGTGAAGTATCTTAAATGATTCCACTCCATAATAATCATCGGCATTAATCACTCCGAATGGTTCTTTTATCATTTGGCTGGCAACAAGCACCGCATGACTTGTACCCCATGGTTTTTTTCTATCAGATGTGACCTTTACTCCCTCAGGAAGATTATTAATCTCCTGAAAAACATAATCAACGTCCACTCTCCCTTTTAGTCTTTTATCAAAACGCTCCCGAACCTGTTCTTCAATATCACGGCGGATCACAAAGACAATTTTTCCAAATCCTGCGCGGATTGCATCATATATAGAGTAATCAATTATTGTTTCGCCCGAAGGTCCCACCTGATCAAGTTGTTTATTGCCTCCATACCTGGTCCCCATTCCGGCAGCCAAAACTAATAAAGTTGGTTTCATAATATTAAAGTCTTATAGTTTTACGTGATACAATTATACAGAAAAAATATTACTTTTATTATTACAAGCTTAAATTTAATGATCCCTTTCCACCAATTACCTGCTTATAAAGATAAGGAGAACATCAAGGCGGGAGCACATGAAATTAATGTAGAAATCTTTGTAAATGATGGACATGAAAGTCGAAATATGTGTTGAAAATATTGAATCAGCATTAAATGCACAGAATGCCGGAGCTGACCGTATTGAACTATGCAGCAATCTTGTTGAAGGAGGAACTACACCAAGCTATGGAACAATTGCATCAGTGAGAGATAAACTTACTATTGATATAAACGTAATAATCAGGCCAAGGAGCGGAGATTTTATTTACTCCGATCTCGAATATGACATAATGAGAAGAGAGATAGATATTTGTGGAGAATGTGGTATTAATGGCATAGTACTTGGAATATTACTGTCGGAAGGCTCGGTTGATGTTGATCGCACAGCAAAACTTATTGAATCAGCCCGTCCAATGTCTGTCACTTTTCACAGGGCTTTTGATATGTGCTCCGATCCGGTACTGGGGCTGAAGGATGTAATTTACTCAGGCGCAGACAGACTTCTTACATCAGGGCAGAAAGAGAATGCCAGGGAGGGCGCTGAATTGATCAGGGATCTTATTGTTCAGGCAAATGACAAAATAATAATAATGCCCGGAGGAGGAATAACCGAATCGAATATTGAGTGGATTGCAAGGAACACCGGGGCTAAAGAATTTCATTCCACATGCAGAACGGTTGTGGACGGTGAAATGATTTTCAGAAAACAGGGAATTTCAATGGGAAATGGCCCTGATTCGATGGAATTCTCCAGAAAAATTGCAGATCCTGAAAAAATCAAAAATATTATAAACATTCTGCGGGGAATCTGATTCTATGATTTGATTTCTTATTTGAGTATAAATAATTCTGCTTTGAGAAATCGAAAAATCAACATGTTTTTACCCTTAATCTCTAAAGGGAACATGTTGATTTTTCAGCTTTTCACTTTTTAGACCTGGGTAAAAAAGGCCAGGGTAAAAAAGGCTGAAAAAAAATAACTTCCTAATTCTGTCAAAATAGAAATATTTTGAATCCATTATTTTTCAATGGATTAAAGAAATATCATTAATAATAATCTATTCAAAATCTATATTTTATCAACCAGGAAGGATTTTGGAGTTTAACAGAAACCTGATATCTTTGAAAACTCTTCTTCATGACTTTTAACAAATAAACAGTATGCTAATGAAAAAACTTTTTGCAACAATATTGGCAATTCTATTAACAGGCATGTTTGCCGGGCAGATGACAAGAGCCTGTACAAACTTTCTTATAACAAAAGGGGCTTCAAAAGACGGTTCGGTGATGATAACTTATTCTGCAGATTCACATGTGCTTTATGGCGAACTATATTACCGTCCGGCCAATAACTGGCCTGCACGAACAATGGTTGATGTTTATGAATGGGACACCGGAAAATTCATGGGAAAGATTCCGCAGGTTGCACACACATATTCTGTTATTGGCAATATGAACGAGCATCAGCTTTCTATCGGTGAAACAACTTATGGCGGCAGACTGGAACTTATGGACTCAACCGCAATAATTGATTACGGTACACTTATTTATTTTACTCTTCAAAGGGCTAAAAATGCCAGGGAAGCCATTTATACTTTTTCCCAACTTGTTTCCGATTATGGTTATGCAAGCGAAGGAGAATCTTTCTCAATTGCAGATGCAAATGAAGCCTGGATCCTGGAGCTTATCGGAAAAGGGCAAGGTAAAAAAGGCGCCGTATGGGTGGCACGTCGTATTCCGGATGGTTATATTTGCGGCCACGCCAATCATCCCAGGATTACCACTTTTCCGCTTTCAGACGGAGTCAAATCAATAACCTCAAAAGAACTTGATAAAATATATAATCCTGAAGTTGAAACTGTATATGCATATGATGTAATTGATGTAGCACGTAATTATGGCTGGTTCAACGGAGCAGACAAAGATTTCAGCTTCAGTGATGCTTATGCACCACTTGATTTCAGCGGTGCAAGATTCTGTGAGGCAAGAGTATGGTCAGGTTTTAACATGGTAAACAGTCAGATGGGGCAATATCTCGACTATGCCATGGGTGAAAATCTTAAGAACCGGATGCCGCTTTGGGTTAAACCTGACAATAAATTAGGAGTTCAGGAGGTAATTGGAATAATGCGTAATTATTATCAGGGAACACCTATGGATATGACAAAAGATATTGGTGCCGGACCATACAAAAGCACTGTCAGATGGAGACCAATGGAATGGAAAGTTGATGGTGTGGGATATATATTTGAAAGAGCCATTTCAACACAACAGACAGGATTTTCGTTTGTTGCACAAAGCCGGGCATGGCTTCCTGATCCTGTAGGTGGTATTTTCTGGTTTGGCGTTGACGATACCTACTACACTGTATATTCTCCGATGTACTGCGGTATAACACGTGTTCCAGAGACTATGGCCGTGGGAAATGGCGATATGATGACTTTCAGTGACAATTCAGCCTTTTGGGTCTTTAATCAGGTTTCAAACTTTGCATATACACGTACCAGCCTTCTCATAGGTGATCTTCAGCAAAAACAGAAGGATCTCGAAAATGGTTATATGAGTGAAACAGAAAATATCGATAAAGCGGCTTCAGCTCTTTATAAGAAAAACCCTGCAAAGGCAGTTAAATACCTTACCGATTATTCGGTAAAATCAGGCAATAATACTGTAGCTCAATGGAAAGAACTTTATAAATTTCTCTTCACAAAATATGTTGATGGCAATGTGAAGGAAAAACAGGCGATTCCTGATGGATATAAAATGATGAATCCTAAAGTGAGTCAGCCTGGCTATCCCGAAGAATGGTACCGTGCAATAATTAACAGCACAGGGGACAGATTCAAAGAAAAATAATATCAGATATTTCAAGTTCAAAGTTCAAAGTTTAAAGTTCAAAGAAAGATAAATGCTAAAATTTTGATATTTTACAACCTGAAACCTGAAACAATTAAACATCGAATGTAATATAAAACTTTTCAATGAAGTATTCGGATTATTAATATTTTATTTGTAAGTTTGCGACCGGAATTTTTGAAAACAAACTGAGAACACAAAATATTTTGCGAGATGAATTTAATGAATGTAGTTGATAAAGAATTTGCGGTAAAAAATGAATTTCCGAAATTCGTAGCCGGTGACACTGTTACTGTCCATTATAAGATTAAAGAAGGTAACAAAGAGAGAATCCAGCAGTTCCGTGGTGTTGTTATTCAGAGAAGCGGAAGTCTGCATACCGAAACATTTACTGTAAGGAAAATGTCAGGTAATATCGGCGTTGAAAGGATCTTCCCCGTTTCTTCACCTTTTATAGATAAAGTCGAATTGAATAAACACGGTAAAGTCAGAAGGGCAAGGATCTTTTACATTCGTGATCTCACCGGTAAAAAAGCACGTATACGCGAAAAGAAATTCTAATATAAAAATAAAAAAAGCTGTCTCCGGGCAGCTTTTTTTATGTCTTTTAATTTATGTGAAATGTTATTTCTGTCGCAGATCTGCGATCCGTGCTTTTATATTTTGGCACGGATTGGGAAATCCGTGCCATTAATGAATGACAATAATCAGATCTTCTTCACCAGTTCGTCACTCTTGACCCTGGCCTCATCCACCAGCTTTTTAGCCTGGTTATCTGCTTCCTGAACAATCTGGTTTGCTTTTTTATCAGCAGCCTTCTTAATCGATTCAGCACTCTTCTGTGCAGCCATTTTAGCAAGGGTCCCCTTTGATGCGGATTCATCAATCAGTTTCTGGCTCTGAACTTCTGCTTCTTTACGGATCTTTTCGGCAGCAATTGCTGCTTCATCCCTTAATTTCTGCCCTTTAGCTTCCGCTTCCTTAACCAGCCTGGCAGCCTGACTTTCTGCTTCTTCCCTTGCCTTTGTCTTTTCTTTATCTATTGTATTATCAATGGTTTGTTTAACTGTCTCTTTTGCAGTGCTCTTCACTCCTCCCGCACTTTCGCTTGCAGTATTTCCGAAAAACGGAGCGACTACAGGCTTGCTGTATGTGCCAGTCACTTTTAAGTTAACCTTAATTACTTCTGACGGTTTGAAGGCAATACCAAAAGCAGAAGCTTGTGAAGCAAGATTGTCAATCAATGAATTAACTGAACTGCCGAGATCAGATCTCGGTATTTCAGTTTTGACAATATAATTCAATGTCTGGTCGATACCCTGATCTCCGCTTATATTCATTTTCAGATTACCGGTTTTTACATCAAACGGGCTGACGTAAATTCTTCCGTCAGCTATTTTAAAACTGGCGTTTATATTTTTGAATGTATTTGTATACTTATCACCCAGTTTAAGCAGATCTTTCATTTTGTCAAAAGTTTCAGATTTCAAAAGAGTGATTTCATCTGACTGAAGCTTTCCTCCGCCGCTGATAGAGCTAATAACAGGCATCATATCGCTTCCCAGTAAACTCTCATAGTTCAGTTTTGCATTAATATTTCCAGCTATACTTTTTGCAGCAGGAGTCAGTTTCTGAACTGTATTGAAAGTATTAAAGGCATCTTTCACTGCTATACTCCGCAAATCGAGGTCAGCTTTCATGACAGGTTTAAGAGAATCGCGTGTATCATAATCAGCATTCATCGATATAGTTCCGTTGAGGATGTTCAGTACTGTCTCCCTGAGACTCAGAATCCCATCTTTAACAATGATATGACCTTTAACATTCCTGGCTTTGATGTTATCATAACTGAATTCATCGATCAATGCATTAAAATCAAAATCAATGTTTCGTGGTACTTGTATCACTGCAAGTGATGCAGTATCTTCAACTGAAGCAGTATCTGATGCCATTTTAGAAATGATTTCGGAAGCATCGATCAGTTTTGAATGAAGTGAAAGATTTCCTTTTATAGTCTTATCGCTGAAAACATATGGGATATAATTTTCAATACGTCCGTTTAGTGTAAAATCGCTTTTCCCTCCCACATTAAGGTTAGTATTATTCAGAGCAGCATAAGCCGGGGTAAATTCAAAGTCCGCTGTATTGATTTTAACTTCCGGATAACCTGTCATTGCAACAAGCATATTTTTTATATTCATTTTTCCGATGGCTTTGAAACTTTCATATTGTTCCTTTTCAATCATCGACATGCGCCCTGCCATCTGAACTGACATATCTATAATCCCAGACAGGTTGATACTATCCATAGGTACGGCTTTTGAAAGGGCGGTAAGGTCGATCCGTCCCACCATAGATCCTTTAAAATCCGGATCACTCATCGGAGTTTTTAATGAAAAAGTCATGTCGAAGGGACTTCCTGCCAATTCCATGTGGAAAAGATCTACATTGGCGATTGTTTTGTCCATATCTTTCCCGTCAACAAATGCATTAGCTTTTATATTGATATTTTTAATCTGTTCCGGCAAAGATGGATAGCTTACCAGTCCGTTATTAACTGACATGGCTATTGTTATATCTGGCAATGTACTATCAGCGTCGCTGTAAATTCCTTTGGCTGATCCTGATAAAGCAAATTCCCCGCTTGTTTTTAAGTCCTTATAATCAGTCATATAAACAGAAGGAATAAGAGACAAAAGTGTCTTAAAGGATGTCTTTGCTGTTGAAAATTTCAAATCTGTTTCAATATCATCTCCAGGCATTGCAACCATTCCTGAAAAATTAAGCTTAAGATCATTAATTGTCAAATAGTTTTCACGGAATGTAAACTTCATACTATCCAGATTTGCCAGCATATCGATCTTGGCATCAGCAACAGCCTTATTCAGGTACTTCATTTCATCCATAATGAAAGTAAATTCAGCAGCATTGAATGACATCTGTAAATCTGTTTCATTAGCCGTCATGTCTCCTTTCAGATTAAAATTGAGTCCTTTGATATAAGCCTTCATTGCAGATTCATCGTCGACATAAGATATTGAACTGTTCAGAAGCTCAACTTTCTTAAGAAGGATTTTCATCCCGGAAGAGGAAGTTTCTTCTTCAGCAGGTACTGCTTCGGTGGTATCTTTCATTATATCCCAGTTTGCTGAACCATCTTTCAGAACAATAGCATTAACGACTGCTCTGTCAATGAGAACCGAGTTTACTTCATAACCTGATTTTTTAAATAAACTTGAAAGATTAAAAACAAGATTCAAAGATTTGAATCCGGCCAGAGTATCGCTCTGAAATTTATTAACTCCAACAACTGAAACATTATTAAGGGAAAAAGAAAAATTTGGGAAATCCCGGAAAAATCCCAGCTTATAATCTTCAAATTTTACGGTGGCATTTACCGACTCTGCTATAACTTGCTCAACTTTAATTTTTATTTTTTCTTTAAAGACTACAGGAACAGTAAAAAGCAAGACAAGAATTAACAGAATAATTCCAAGAAATATTTTCACGATCAAGCCAGTTATCTTTTTCATAATAAATATTTTATATGATTGATTAACAATAATATACAATTTTTTTTAATTCATACTTCCAATAAATAAAAGTAATTAATATTACTCAAAATAAAAATATTAGTATATTTGCGTCCGATTTAAATAATCGGACCTGTAGCTTGATTGTCCCGATCTATCGGGATGGCTACGGATCAGAAGTAGTAACAGGACCTGTAGCTTAATTGGATAGAGCATCTGGCTACGGACCAGAAGGTTGGGGGTTCGAGTCCCTTCAGGTTCACAACACTAAAGGTAATTTAGTTAAATGTCAGCTAGTTACCTTTTTTTATATCTCTAATTTCCACGGTATTCTTAAACAAAACGGGGGAACTGTTTATAAACCTTACAAGTATTTGTATTGTCTGAGATACTATTGATAAATTTGGGAAAACGAAAATATGAGTAAAACAAATGCTGCACGAATTCTTGATAAGCAAGGAATGAAATATGAACTTGTGGAATATGAGGTCGATGAATCTGATCTGAGTGCCATTTCCGTTTCATCAAAGCTTGGACAGAATATTGATCAGATTTTCAAAACACTAGTGCTGCGGGGTGATAAAACCGGTATTTGTGTATGTATAATACCAGGTGGAGAAGAGTTAGACTTAAAAAAAGCGGCACATTTATCGGGTAATAAAAACGTAGCAATGGTTCCTGTCAAAGAAATACTGGGACTAACCGGATATATCCGCGGGGGATGTTCTCCGCTGGGAATGAAAAAAAAATATCCAACCTACATCGATGAAAGCTGTTTGCTTCATGATTTTATATTTGTCAGCGCCGGAATGAGAGGATTACAATTAAAAATTGCACCTCCTGATTTAATAAAATCTGCCTCATGTATTGTCGCTGATCTGGTATCTGTTTTGAAACATTAGCCAAAGTCATTTCTTTAATTTTTCTTCATCCATAAGATATCTTCATATTATAGAAATAACAACCCCAGAACCCATTTTCCAAGATTCTGGAAGGATATTTTATTTTGCATGGTTTTTATCAATTGACCATATTGAAGGTTCCATTATTTTAAATGCAAATGATAAAACCAGTACGGCTGTGATTGTAAATGTCATTAACTTTTTTATCTCTTTTATTTTTAAATATTAAAGATTTTCACTAGTGTCCGACTAAAAATATGAGATTCTTCGCTTCGCTCAGAATGACAATTACTTAGAAGGTTGTGGGGAGAAGGAGGTGGTTGGCGGCGGGTACCGCCAACCACCTCCTTCTCAAAAACACAATTACCTGTCATTCTGAGCGAAACGAAGTGAAGCGAAGAATCTCATGTTAATTTCACGAATTATCCGTTTAGTAGTAAAAGCTTTTATATATTGATAATTGATAAACGCTAATCTATAATCTCAACCATTAGTTTCACTTATATATTGCTTTGTCAACAACATCAAAGCCTGCTTCCATAAATATTTCGGAAACAGTAGGATGGGCATGTATGGTTCTGGCAACATCGTATACTGTACCATCTATCTCCATAAAAGCGCCTGCTTCTGCAATCATGTCGGTTGCGTTGGAAGCTACTATCTGAACTCCCAGAACCTGCCCGTACTTCTTATCGGAAAGCATTCGAATAAATCCTTCAGTATTACCTTCAATCATTGCCTTCCCATTTGTTGATAAAGGAAATTCGCTGATCTTGAAATCTATACCTTTTTCTTTTATTTGCTGTTCGGTCATGCCGATTTGGGCAATCTCAGGAATAGTGTACATATTTACAGGATATGCCCGGGTATTAAAATTCGTCTTTATCCCTTTTATGGTATTTATAACGTGAATTCCCTGTGCAGAAGCGACATGAGCGACAAAACTTTTACCGCTGACGTCGCCAATAGCATAAACACCTTTTAAATTTGTTTCAAAATCATCAGATGTCTTAATAAATTCCCGTTCTGTCAGCTCAAACGGGATTTCACTTTCAGGAATAGTTGCCTTACGTGAATTACAGTTAACAAGAAGGTCGCATTTTATTTTTTTCCCGCCAATGGTCAATTCTCCGTTTTCATATTTTTCAGCAAAGGCATTCAAAAAAACGATTATTTTTTCTGACTGAAGTTTTTCCATGATAAATGAAATAAGGTGATCATCGAATCCCAGCATAAAACGGTTGCTATTCGTAACAAGAGTTGTTTTTTTACCGATAAGCTTAAAAAACTGAGCCATTTCGATAGCAGGAACATGGTTACCTGTAACCACAATATTGTCAGGTATTTCTTCAAGTGAGAACAGTTTTTCCATTTCAATAACAGGAGCATTTGCAATTGACTTATCCATTGCAATTGGTTTCGAACCTGTGGCAATAATTATATTGGTGGCCTCTATTTTTTTATCGTTTATAATTACGGCATTACCTGAAACAAGTCTGGCAGTGCCGATAATTAGCTCTACACCATTTTTCTTCAGAAGGTAACTAACTCCGTCAGTAAGTCTTTTAGTTATGCTACCTGAACGGGATTTTACTTTTCCCCAGTTAAATGAGAGCTTCTGTATATCGATACCATCAATACCAAACTCGGAAGAACGTTTTATCTTATCGAAAATCTTTGCGCTTTCCAGCAATGTTTTTGTAGGTATACAACCCCAATTCATGCACATCCCGCCGACATACATTTTTTCAATAACAGCAGTTTTTAAACCTACCTGCCCAGCCCTAATGCCAGCCACATATCCGGCCGGACCGGCACCAATAATCAAAACATCATATTTCATAGTTATCCTCCTTGCAATTAGGATGTTACAATAATCAAATTATTCCATCATAAGTGAAAACGGGTCAGCCAGATAGTCCATTATACGGATTACAAACCTCGCAGCTTCTCCCCCGTCAACAATCCTGTGATCAACAGTAAGTGATAAAGGCAGGACATTGCCAATAATTATCTGATCATCTTTTACAACAGGGATTTTCAGAATTCTACCGATTCCAAGTATTCCTGCCTGTGGATAGTTGATAACAGGAACGCCGAAGATACCGCCAATAGAGCCATAGTTTGTAAGTGTAAATGTTCCATCCCGCATTTCTTCAAGTGTAAGTCTTCTTTCCTTTGCTTTTTCAGACAGCTCGGCTATTTTCTGTGCAATCTGAAAAATCGAAAGTTTATCTGCATTTTTAATAACAGGCACAACAAGCCCTTCGTTGGTATCAACAGCTATCCCTATATTATAAAAGTTCTTATAGATCATCCTGTTGTTGTCCATATCCATTTGTGAATTAAGCTGCCGGTGTTGTCTGAGTGCATTTACTGCTGCTTTGAGTATAAAAGACAGATAAGTAAGTTTAACATTCCTTTCTGCATAGGCATTTTTGTATTTTTCTCTGATCCAGATAAGGTCCGATATTTCCACTTCTTCAAAAACCGTCATGTGAGCTGCATTTAGCTTGGAATTAATCATATTCTTTGCTATCGTCTTTCTTATCTGTGTAAGTGGTTCATAAGTAAATGCTTCGCCCTGAGATGTTTGTGGTTGATAATCAGGTTTATTATAAGGAATGTTTTTAAGATGAAAATTTTGTATGTCTGTTTTGGTTGCTCTTCCACGCGGACCGGTCCCTGTAACCTTGTTTATATCAATGCCCAGTTCTTTTGCCAGTGCCCTTGCAACTGGAGTAGCCGGAACTTTGGCAACAGGCTCCGATATAACTTCCGGAACTGAAAAGCCTTCCTCGCTTGATGGGAGGAAAGCATTGTTCCCTGCCACTTCCATTGTGCCTACTACTCCAGTAGATCCTTCTTCCTGTGGCACTATTTTAACTATCTCCTTTGCTTCGGTTATCGCATCTTCCCCATATACACCTTCAATCTCAATTTCAACAAGCGGTGTCCCCACGTGAATAGTTTCACCTTCGTTTCCAAATCTTGTGACAATAATTCCTGCTTTAGGTGAGGGAATATCGGCAACCACTTTATCTGTTTCCATTTCAACAAGAGACTGTCCAGCCTTTATTTCCTGACCTTTGTCAACGTACCATTTTATTATGGTTCCTTCGTCGAGGCCCTCGCCAATATCCGGAAAATTGAAAATATATCTCATCTACACTGATTTTAGAATTTAACGGTTCTTTCAATTTCGTAGAAAATCTTTTCGGGCGTTTGCATAAAGAAATGTTCACCCCTGGCAAGAGGAACGATAGTGTCAAAGCCCATAACTCTTTTCGGTGGGGCTTCGAGATGCAGGAATGCTTCCTCATTTGCAATGGCAATAAGTTCAGCTCCAACACTGAAACCGGTTGGTGCTTCTGCAACAATCACGATTCTTCCTGTTTTCTCAACCGACCTTGTTATTGTTTCTTTATCGATAGGATAAATTGTACGAAGGTCAATAAGCTCAACTGAGATTCCTGCTTCTTTTGCCATCACAAGGGCTTTCTGACACTCGCGGATCATTGCACCAAAAGCGACAACTGTAACATCAGTCCCTTCTGCAAGCACTTTTGCCTTTCCAATAGGAATAGAGAACTTATCATCTGCAACTTCCTGTTTTATTGCCCTGTAGATTCGTTTTGGCTCCATGAATATAATCGGATCATCGCTTTCAATCGCAGATATCATTAATCCTTTGGCATCGTGTGGAGTTGATGGAATCACAACTTTAATTCCCGGGATGTGCGCATAAAAAGCTTCAGGACTTTCTGAGTGATGTTCAAGGGCATTTATTCCTCCACCGTATGGGAACCGTATTACCATTGGTACTTTGTATTTGCCTCTTGTCCGGTTGTGCATACGCGAAACATGCGAAATTATCTGGTCAAAAGCAGGGTAAGTAAAACCATCGAATTGCAGCTCAACAACCGGTCTTAATCCCGACAGGGCCATACCAAGACCAGTTCCGACAATAGCAGATTCTGCAAGTGGTGAGTCAAAAACTCTGTCTGCACCATATTTTTTCTGAAGTCCCTCTGTAACCCGGAAAACGCCACCTTCAAAACCTGTATCCTCACCATAAATCACTATGTTTTTATCCTCAGCAAGCTTAATGTCAAGAGCATTATTAATAGCCTGCACTATGGTCATTACGCTCATTTTCTACTCTCCTTCCATTTAAGAAATTGTTCATATTCAGATTTTTGCTTCTTCAGGTCATCAGGTAGATCAACATAAGTATATTGAAAAACATCTTCAAGCCTGTAAGGAGTGAAGTTTTCTGCTTCAGAAAATTGTTGATCAATTTCAATTCTGAACTCCTCCAGGAGTTTTTCTTCATCTTCCTTCCAGATACCTTTATTATCAATAAATTTTTTCATTCTTTTCAAAGGATCAGTTTTTTCACCTTCTATTTCCTCATCTTTTGATCTGTATTTTGAAGGATCGTCGGAAGTCGTATGTGCCCCCTTTCTGTATGTAAAAGCTTCTATCAATACTGGTCCGTTACCTGCTTTTGCATATCCGGCCGCTTGTTTATATGCAGCACACATTGCAAAGAAATCATTACCGTCCGCTTTAATTCCCGGAATGCCATAGGCATAAGATTTGATTGCCAGGTTAATTGATTTGGTCTGGTTCCTGACAGGAACCGAGATAGCATACTGGTTATTCTGGACTGTAAAAATAACAGGGGCCTTCCATACGGCAGCAAAGTTGAGTGCTTCAGCGAAGTCACCCTCCGACGTGCCACCGTCACCGGTAAAAGTGAATACCACCTCATCTTTTTTATGGTAATTAATTGAGTATCCAATACCTGCGGCATGCAGCAAGTGAGTTCCGATAGGAACTGAAAAAGGAAGCATGTGATTGGCGTTTTTAAAGTTGCTTCCTTCCTCATTACCCATATAGTAAAGGAAGATCTCTTTTAAGCTGACACCTTTTGCCAGCCATGCGCCCAATTCGCGAAACGCAGGGACCAGCCAGTCTTTCTCTCTTATTATCATTCCGGCAGCAACAGAAATTGCCTCCTGTCCGATATTTGGAGGGTATGTGTACATCCTTCCCTGACGCTGGTATGAAACAGCCATTTCATCGGCTGTCCTTGCGTAAAGCATTGCCTTATAAGCTTTAACAACAGTTTCATCATCAATATCGGGCATTAATTCATTATTTATCACAACACCTTCATTGTCGATAATCCTGAATATTTTATCTTCTTTCGGATCAAAATCTTTAAATATCATTGTGACAAAATATTTTGCGTTTCTTAAAATTGTTATTCCTGTAATCTGCAATAGTTAAAACAAAGAATTTAATAAATTGTTTTCTTAGACTCGATAGAGCGAAAAATCATTATATACAGGAGAACAGTACAAAGTACTTATCGACAGGTTTTGGCCGAGAGGCATTTTAAAAGAAAAGGCATGCTGGAACGAATGGGTGAGAGAAATCAGTCAATTGCTGCTGCATGCAACCAGCAAACAGCAGCAATATTACAATTACTGCCCGAGCGATAATAGGTTCCCAGATGTTAAATAACCGGATGTTATGTGCTTACTCAGAATATTTAATAACTTCAACGGGGCAGCTTTCGGCTGCTTCCTTTATTTGTGCCTCATAAGCAGAATAGTCTACACCTTCTATTACAGTTGCCACGTCATTTACTTTAAAAACTTCAGGACAAATCTGTTCGCTCAGACCACAAGCGATGCAACCTTCTTCTATCCAAACTTTCTTAATTGCCATGATTTTTGTTTTTAGTGAATTATTTTACAATTTGAATTATTTTCGTGTATTAAAGTTGACCTGCCAGATTCCTAATTAACAAATATAAGTTCTATATTAATCGGCTTTTGTACAAGATTATGCTATTTAGCAGGGTATATCATATTTCCAGGGACAACCCATTCATCAAATTGCTGTTCTGTTAAAAGACCTGACTCCAATGCAGCTTTTTTTAAAGTCGAATTTTCTGCATAAGCTTTATTGGCAATCCTGGCTGCATTTTCGTATCCAATATGGGGGCTTAAAGCAGTTACCAGCATTAATGACTTATTGAGATTCTCTTCAATCCGTTCCATATTTGGTTTAATCCCGGCAACACAAAGATCATTAAACGATTTGCAGGCATCGGCAATCAGACCTGCAGATTGCAAAAAGGCACTTATCATGACTGGTTTAAAAACATTAAGCTCAAAATGACCATTTGAGCCGGCAACCGAAATGGTTGTATCGTTGCCTAAAATCTGTGCACAAACCATTGTCATTGCCTCAGTTTGTGCAGGATTTACTTTACCTGGCATAATAGATGAACCAGGTTCATTCGACGGGATAATAATCTCCCCTATTCCTGATCGTGGCCCTGATGCCAGCATTCTGATATCATTTGCTATTTTCATTAAACTGACAGCCAACTGCTTAACAGCACCATGAGTCTCTACAATGGCATCATTTGATGCCAGGGATTCAAATTTGTTTTCAGCAGAAATAAAAGGCAATTCCGTCAACTGAGCTATGCAAGCTGCAACATCGGTTGCATAACCTTCAGGTGTGTTCAATCCTGTTCCAACTGCACTTCCTCCCATGGCCAGCTCTGAAAGATGTGGCAAAGTATTTTTTAATGCTTTTATTCCATGTCTTAATTGCGACACATAGGCGGAGAATTCCTGTCCCAGTGAAACAGGCGTCGCATCCATCAAATGAGTACGGCCTATTTTGATGATCCCTGCCATTTCCTTTGATTTATCTGACAAAGTGTTTATAAGGATTTCTATTTCAGGGATAGTATTTTCAACGATTTTCCGATATCCAGCTATATGCATAGCTGAAGGAAAAGTGTCGTTCGACGACTGTGACATGTTTACATCATCATTTGGGTGTAAAAGCCGGATTCCTTCACCTGGTTTTTTGCCAATTAAGACATGAGCACGATTTGCAATTACTTCATTGCAATTCATATTAGTATGAGTACCTGAACCTGTTTGCCAGATAACCAGTGGAAAATGGTCGTCAAGCTTGCCCTCTATAATCTCATCACATACCTGTGAAATAAGTTCCATTTTATCAGCAGATAATAATCCGAACTTATTGTTTGTAATTGCAGCGGCCTTTTTCAGGTAGCCGAATGCATGAATAATTTCAACTGGCATGGAACCTGCCGGTCCGATTTTGAAGTTAACCAACGAACGCTGGGTTTGTGCCCCCCAATACCTGTCAGAAGGTATCTTTACGTCACCCATGGTATCTTTTTCTGTACGATAATTCATTACTTCCGGGTTAAGTTGGTATCTCACTCAGATACTTCTTCTCAGTGTAGTTTAACTCATATAATAAATCGAATCTGAATCAATAACAATATTGCTTCCAAATTGTTCATTTTTTAAAGGGATAAACTTCAATATTATAAGGAATACTCTGACTATCGGGTCACCGGGCTACAGGTTTACCATATACTTCAATCCAATCAAGCCGGGAACAAGCCGCACTCGCACCTCCTGTCATCAGATCAGTAAAGCCTATTTCGTCCACTTTTGAAAGATTCACATTGTTTACAGGCCTTTCTTCAATAACAGAACTGATATTCAAGTTGTACCAATCGATATCCATGATATTTATTTCATGAATTCTCCAATCTTTTGAAAGGTCATCACTTTGCTTGCTTACCAGCCATGTTCCATCAGCAAGCTTTATAATAAGGTGAAGGCATCGAAATCCACTTTGCTTGGATCTCCAGATTATTTTTGCGTATCCGCTCAGATCGACATACGCCTTCTTATTTTTCAGTGTTACTGCCCAATTCCCCTGGCATGGACCGGACCATATATAATAAGGATCACCAATAACGGGATCATGATGACTTTTCTTTATACTATCGCACCCGGGACCGTACAAACCAAGTACCAAATCTTTATTTGAGACATGTTGCTGTGTGACTGGTGTAGCTGCCGGGATTTCCTTCCAGTCTTCCCTGAAAAACAATGAAGGTCTGTCTTGTGCAAAACAGTTTGTGAATGAAATAAGAAGTGTACAGGAAATCAAACAATTTTGAAGTAATTTTTTAAAAACCGGGTAAAAAACACCTTGTTTCATATTATCAGAACTTAAGATAAATTGGATCATGATGAATATTATTTAATAAAATATAAATTTACATGAATCATTTCAAATTATTATCAAGGCGTAAATATTATTCTTCATATCTTTCCTTACTATTTTGATTTTAAAAAGTACGTAACAAAAAAACTGTTTGAAAACAAGAATGAAGTAAAATATTTTGATATTATTTGTTGTAACATTTTTTTAATAATTCATCTTGTATGCAAACCAATGACTTACGCTGATCTTATTCTTTTAAACGGGAAAATTATTACAGTTGATAATAATTTTACAATAGCCGGTGCGGTAGCAATATCTGAAAATAAGATAATTTCTGTCGGCTCAAACAGTCAAGTCAGGAGACTCTCGGGGAGAAAGACACAAATTATTGATCTACGCGGAAAAACCGTAATCCCCGGATTGATCGATTCCCATCTTCATCCCGAAATGGCATCTCTTAGTGAGCTCGATGAAAAGATACCCGATGTTCATAACATAGATCAGCTTCTCACATGGATAAAGGAACAGACTCTTGTAAAAGAGAAAGGTAACTGGATAATATTCCCAAAGTCTTTTTCCACAAGGCTGATTGAGATGAGGAATCCGACACTTTCCGAACTTGACAGCGTGGCTCCCGATCATCCGGTATTCTTGAATGGATCATTTGGAGGAATGATAAATTCATCGTCTATGCTGATTTCAGGAATTACAAATAAAACTGACCATACCGGAATTATAAAAGACAAAAAGAGTGGATTGCCGACGGGACTTATCAGAGCATCTGCATTTCACCTTTTAAAAGTTCCTCAACAAAAAGAACATTCATATCAGGAAAAAGAGGATGCTCTTAAAGAGATGCTGAAATGTTACAACCGGTATGGCATAACAAGTTTGTTTTCAGGTATGGGTGATTTTGAATCTGTAAAGTTGTACCGTAATATGGCGGATAAGAAGATCCTTACTGCCAGGATCTGTCAGAACATACTTCTAAATATTGAGGAGAAAATAACAAGAGCATCTGTTGCAAAAAAGTTAAAGAAATACGAACATAAAACAGGATTTGGTGATGAATGGGTAAGGATAGGTTCATTGAAAGTCCTTTTGGATGGAGGAATTCTCACAGGGACATCTTATTTGCAAGAACCATGGGGAAAGAAAGCAAATGAAATCTTTGAGATCGAAGACCCTTCATACCATGGCATCATCAATTATTCACGTGAAGAATTATTAGCAATTGTATCTGTAGCCAATGAGTTCAATTGGAGTTTTACAGCTCATGCCACAGGAGACGGATCTGTCAGCCTTTTACTTGATGTTTTCAATGAAGTCAATCGTTCAAAAAGTATTAAGAATAGCAGATTTTCGATTATTCATGGGAATTTTTTCAGCAAAGAGGCAATTAAACGGATGAATGAACTTGGAGTTTATGCGAATATGCAACCGGCATGGTTTTACAAAGATGCTGATGCAATGGAATATATTCTTGGAAAAGAAAAGATAAAAACTTTTCATCCAAACAAATCTATGGTTGATGCAGGTGTAATAATCAACGGAGGATCCGACCACATGGTCAAATGGGATGCTAACACCTCCATTAATCCGTACAATCCGTTTCTGGCAATGTGGACAATGGTTACCCGATATACTGAACATGGCATTGTCATTTGCCCATCTGAAGCAATAACCAGACAACAGGCACTGAAAATCTACACAATAAATAATGCTTTTGCATCTTTTGAAGAATCTGTAAAAGGATCTATTGAACCAGGAAAACTGGCTGATATGATAATTCTTACTGACGATTTTCTCAGTTGTCCGGCCGATAAGATCAAAGACATTGAGTCTTTTATGACTATACTGGGCGGAAAAATCGTATATTCATCAACTACAGAATTTTAATAAGCATCGGAATGTCTTATACATTTTTTTATTCAAACACAAATGTTCCGAAATTATTGTATTCATGGAAGCCTTTAATGATTTTCTGCCAGGCAAAAAGCGCTGTTCCATTATCATAATCAATACGATACATATTTGCTCTCCATTTAGTTCCCGAAACAGGAGGCACATTTTTCAACGGAGCAAGTAACTTATAAGGTATAAAGAATTCAGCCATCCAGCCTGATACGGAACTTCCGCTTTCCATTTTTCCTCCCAAAGCGCTTGTGGCATGTTGAGTTTTCTTGTCACCCTCGTATTTCCAGGGTAACCATCCCAGAAATTTTCCATCAAGATTAGGAATTATGATAGGTAATTCATAATTGAGAGGCGAAACCTCATATTCAAAATATAATGTATAATTCTCATCGGGCCATAAGAACACTTCAACAACATCCTCATTGTACAGATCAAGATAATCAGCTTTCAGCGTCGCGGTAATTTTCTTGTCTTCACAATTGAATAAGAAGTATATTCCTTTTTCGGAATAGAGAACTTTTGCTTTTGTCTTATAGGGAGATGTGCCTGAAGCCTGGGGAACAATACTTATCCATTCTGTGGTATTCCATGTAGCAGAACTCCCATTACCGGTAATTTTAAAATCCTGACATTTTTTAACAGTGATTGAGCCAGGTCCCGGACCTTCAGCAAGTAAAATATTTTTTGCATTTCCACTTATAAGAATAAGAAATAATAACAACAGACGTAACAATATTTTCTTTTTCATTTTATTTATATGTTATTAAGTGGTTTTATATCATCATATGTTATAATTTGGACTCTGATTTTTTCAATGTATTACAAATATATCAGATTTAAAATATTCTCGCTTGATATGGAGGTAATTTCTCCATTAAACGTCTTTAAATAATAATTAATTGATAATTATGGATGTTATTTCATTAACTAAAAAGCTGCTTTCATTCAACAGCATAAATCCTCCGGGGAACGAAGAAGAAATTGCAAGATTTACCGGGAGCCTGCTTTCTGAATATGGCTTTAATACTGAGTTTTATGTCTTTGAGTCTGGTCGTCTGCACCTTATTGCAGAACGGGGATTGTCGCCGGATAAGTCTCCTGTTGTCTTCTCTGGTCATTTCGATACTGTGCCTTTAGGAAACAATAAATGGAGCGTCGATCCTTTCGCAGGAGAGATTAATAACGGGAAGATATGGGGTCGCGGATCGAGTGATATGAAAGGCGGACTGGCTGCAATTATTATGGCTTCAATTGAGGCCTTCAATGAAACAACGCCTGAAGGCGGGATAAGACTTATCTTTACCGCCGGAGAAGAACTGGGTTGCCATGGGGCAAAGCAACTTGCCCGTTTGATTGATGGCAAAGGCACAGCAAGCGCCTTGATTATTGGCGAACCAACAGCCAATCTGCCCGCAACGGGTCATAAAGGGGCAATATATTTAAATGCTGTAACGTCTGGACTGACGGCTCATTCCTCAATGCCTGAGTTAGGAATTAATGCTATTTATAAAGCTGCAAGATCAATTATGAAAATAATTGACTTTAAATTCGAAGCAGAGAAAGATCCTCTTCTTGGTTATCCGACAATAAATGTTGGCAAGATAAGCGGTGGAATGAATCTCAATTCAGTCCCTGATCATGCAGAATTCACCATTGATATCCGGACAACCACCAAAATAGATCAGGAGAAAATTCTTGACAGGCTTTGTGAAGAACTTGGAAATGAAACAGTCCTTGAGACCATGGTGAATCTTCAGCCTGTTTATACATCTGAAAAAGATCCGTTCGTACAACTTGTATATGATATATGCGAAGTTGAAGGATCTGGCAAAAAATTTCCAATGGCTCTTCCCTATTTAACTGATGGAGCTGTGCTTCAGAAATTGTACAATAATGCTCCTACTGTAATTCTTGGTCCGGGTCAACCTGAAATGGCTCACCAGACAGATGAATTTTGCTATATTCGTACTCTTGAACAATCGGTAAATATATATAAAAACATAATTTTAAAACGGAGGTAAAAAGATGGCTGACTATCCTGAAAAAATAAATAATGAAGAACAACTGGAAGAACTCTTATCGAGGCCAGGTGATGAGGTTGTTGAAATGTTCTCACGTCTTGATGGTGACATAATGTTTTTAGGCATAACGGGTAAAATAGGTCCTTCCCTTGCACAAATGGCAAAAAGAGCCTGTGATAAGGCCGGAGTTAAAAAGCGTGTAATTGGTGTTTCACGTCACGGAAGTGAAGAACAGGAACACCGGTTTAAAAAAATGGGAATTGAAACCAGACATGGTGATCTGCTGGATATCAACTTCATAAGAAGTTTACCTGCTGTAAAAAATATTTTTTTCCTTGCAGGAATGAAATTCGGATCAGTCGACAACCTTCCTGTAACATGGGCAATAAACTCTTATTTGCCAGCTCTTGTCGCTGATCATTTTAAAGACTCAAGGATTGTTGCATTCTCAACGGGATGCGTCTATCCTCTTGTCCCGGTCAAAAGCGGGGGATCAGTAGAAACTGATATGCCGATAGCAATTGGTGAATATGCTCAATCTTGTCTCGGAAGAGAAAGAATGTTCGAGTATGGAAGTAACAGAAACAAAACAGAAATAGTATTGATACGACTTAACTACTCTGTTGAAATGCGTTATGGAGTACTGGTTGATATTGCAACAAAAGTTAAAAACAATTTGCCTGTCGATCTGACAATGGGTTACTTCAATGTTATCTGGCAGGGAGACATGAATGATTTTGTCCTTCGTTCACTTGAATATACCAGGAGCCCTGCAATGATCCTTAATATTACAGGCCCTGAAATTCTTTCGGTGCGGGAAGTTGCACTTGAATTTGGTAAACTGTTAGGTATAGAGCCCACACTCACAAATAATGAAGCTGAAACAGCATTGCTAAGCAATTCTGAAAAAGCATTTGAATTATTTGGCAAACCCAAAATGCCTGTAAGTCAGGTAATCAAATGGATTGCAGAATGGCTGCAAGAAGACAAAAAATTGCTTGGGAAACCCACCCATTTTGAAGTAAGAGACGGTATATATTAATGCTCACAATATGTTAAATATCACAATGTTATGAATAACAGAATTCCAACAGATGTCATTACTGCATTCAAAAAAGGAGTTGCTATTCCTGCACTTCCTCTTGCACTAAACAGTAACCGCAAACTGGATGAACGCCGTCAGCGTGCTATTATCCGTTATTATCTCGATTCAGGAGCAGGCGGAATTGCAGTAGCTGTTCACACTACCCAATTTGAAATACGGTTGCCTGAAATTAATCTTTACACACCTCTTCTGGATATTGCCAGAGAAGAATTCGACAAGTTCACTTTGAATACTAAAAAGCCAGTAATTCGTATTGCCGGAGTTATAGGGAAAACTCCTCAGGCAATAAAGGAAGCACGTTTGGCCTCAGAAAAAGGATTTCATGCTGCTTTATTAAGTGTAGCTGCATTCCATGATTCTCCTAACAGCGAAATCATTAAACACTGCAGGGCAGTTGCAGAAATAATTCCAGTTATCGGCTTCTATTTGCAACCTGCCGTCGGAGGAAGAAAACTTGATATCAATTTCTGGCGCGAATTTGCCAAAATAGAAAATGTCATAGCCATCAAAATGGCGCCGTTTAACCGTTATCAGACACTTGATGTTGTAAGGGGTGTCATCGAATCGGGCAGATCAGAAGAAATTTCATTATATACAGGAAATGACGATAACATCCTGGTTGACCTGCTTACCGAATACAGGATATCGAATGGGAGTGATATCATAAGTAAACGAATTGTGGGAGGCTTGTTAGGACATTGGGCTGTATGGACACATTCGGCAGTTAAGCTTCTTCAATCTGTTCATAATGGCGAATTTAATGACGACATCCAAAGGACATTGGCCCTCGCAAATAAAATCACTGATTGCAATGCCGCATTATTCGATGCAGCAAACAATTTTGCCGGCTGCATCGTCGGATTGCACGAAGTATTGCGCCGGCAGGGATTACTTGAAGGTATCTGGACACTCAACAAATCAGAGATTCTTGCAGCCGGGCAGAAAGAAGAAATTGACAGGGTGTATGCCGCATATCCTGAGCTTAACGATGATGCCTTCATAGCAGAAAATCTCGACAGGTGGCTCTCGTAATTTTCTGAGCATTTAATTATGACCGACAATCCTTCTTTTAAGATACGACCCATTGTGCCTGATGATCTGGATCAGGCTATGGGTCTTTCAAAAGCCGAAGGATGGAATCAGACTGAGGATGACTGGAAATTATTTATGGGCAATCCTCTGAATACCTGCCTTGTTGCGGAATTTAATCACAAAGTGGCGGGAACTGCAACTGCTTTTTGTTATTCGGATAAAGTTGCATGGATTGGTATGGTATTGGTCGATAAAAACTTACGGGGAAAAGGAGCTGGTAAAATGCTTCTTACTAATATTATTGAATCACTCAAACATATTGATTCAATAAAACTTGATGCTACTCCTGAAGGACAACCTTTATATCATAAGCTTGGATTTACTGAAGAGCATAAGATTTTCAGGATGACAAATACTTCCCTTAATAATTGTCTTAATAAAAAACCTCTTATTGAACCAGGACATATTGACCGGGAATGTTTGCCTGAAGTCATAAAACTTGACAGTCGCATTTTTGGGACAGACAGAACTTATCTTTTACAGACTTTACTCCAAAATTACCCAAAGAAGGCATTTCTCTTAAACCGGGATCTCAAGCCTGACGGTTTTATTTTTGGGAGAGATGGGGAAAGGTTTAACTATATTGGACCCGTTTCTGCCTACTCATCTGACTCAGCCAAAATGCTTATTGAAATGGCATTATTATCGTTGAAGAATAAACCTGTTGCGCTCGATATCATGGAGGATAAGGAAGATTTAATCAGATGGCTTGAGTCAACAGGTTTTGTGAAACAACGTCATTTTACACGGATGTTTCTTAAAAGCAATTCATACAAAGGGATCTTAAAGAATCAATATCTGATATGTGGTCCTGAATTTGGATAGTGAAGTTTTTGAATTACTTATTACCATACATTTTTTCATATTCCGATTGCAGTGCTTTAATATTCAGACTTTCAGCATTGCCATTATGAATAATGAGTTTGTAACGAAAAAAGAAATTCACCTGGAATCTCCTTTAAAATATTTTAAGCTGTGTTAAAAGTTATCCGGAATTAAAGACAATGGTTTCTTTAAAATAGATAAAACCATAAAACTTTTCAGGATTAAAAAAAACCTTAATTTTGAACCAATCAAAACAAACTTAATATTATCATTGTTATTACGTTTGGAACAATTTCTGCCTGAAACAGGAATTATTTTTTCAGATCAAAACAGAATATACTACTTTATGTTACATTTTAATCTTTTTTGAAATGAGACTATTCAGAGATTTACTACTGTTTTTTGTTGTTTTAATCCCCTGTCATATCTATTCTCAATCTTCTTATCAGGTTGGAACATCACAGGCAGGAATTGAACCTGATCAGTCATTGATATCCCTACATCTTGGGGGGTATGGGGCCCCCAGAGACGGACGATTTACTCTCCAATGGATAAAAAAAGGAAATGTTCCTGAAGTTACTTCAATGGGCGGATTGACTGGTGTTTTATACATTGTCAGCAATAACAATATACTCTTTATGAATCCTTCAGAAAGTAAATCCCAATGGATAAAAGCTGGGAAATCTAAGGATATCAAATCAATAGCCGGTTCAAACGGGAAACTTTATGCAATTAACAATCAGGGAGAATTATTTGAAACAAAAGCACAGGCAAAAACGAAATGGAAAAAAATAGGGTCGGTTGATCGCTCTGCATCTGTATTGGCTACTACGGACAATAAATTATTTGCGGCTGATGGGAATGGTTCACTGTGGGCAGCTGATCTTTCGCAGAAAAGCATTGAATGGATTAAATCTGAAACTGTAAATAATATAGTTAGTCTGGCAGGCAATAACGGAAAACTTTATGCTCTTACAAATGACGGCCTTATTTATCAGTATCAGACAGGAAGAAAAGATCAGAAGTGGCTAAAGATATCTTACAGGAACGGAATAACTATTAAAGAGGATATAAGACAGATTGCTGTGGTTAATAACAGATTATATGGCATAAGCAATGACAACTTCCTTTATTTAGGGGAACATCGGAGTGAGGGAAATCTTACGGCCAGAGCTATTGCAATAAAAAACGGTGAAAAAACGGTTATCATTGTCAATGTTGATGTATGCGGGCTTAATGACACTTTTACTGGGTTGGTAAAACAGGAGATTTATCAGAACAATCATATCCCTGCATCTGCAGTTTTTATCAATTCTGCACATACCCATTTTGCACCTGTTTCGCAGAATTGGCTTACCTGGCAGGAACCTAATCAGCGTCCTGATAGCATTTATCTCTATTCAACAGTAAGGAACGCGATTCTAAACTCGGTTGACAATGCTCTGAAGATGATGGCTCCTGCAGAATTGTATTTTGGAAAAGGTATCACTGATATTGGTTATAACAGAAGTCTGAAGGATCATCAGGAATTATATGACAATTCTGTTGATGTTCTTAAGGTTAAGTATCGTGATAATTCTGAAAGCTATCTGTTTTTAACAGCCTGTCACCCTGTTTTCAGTACTGCCGGCAAACTTCATTATACAATAAGTGCTAATTATCCTGGTGTAGCACGTAAACTTGTGGAAGAAAGAACCGGAACATTAAATTCATTATTTTTACAAGGTACCGCCGGAGATGTCAACCCAAAAGATAATGGGGAGTACATCACCGGTGAAAAACTGGCGAACGAAGTGATAGCAGTTCTGGGCAGACCTATGTATAAAATTGAAGGACCGATATCATTTTATCTTGATACAATAAATATTCCTGTCACACCATGGACCAAAGAGGAAATCGCAACATATAAAGCACAAAACCTTGCCAAACCCGGAGATATTTATGCTGAAAAAAATGTCAAGTGGTGCGATCTGATGTCAAAATACTATAGCGACGGCACAATGCCTTCATCAATGCCGGTATATGTTAATACTCTTAATATAGGGAACTGGAAACTTGTCGGATTTTCAAGAGAAACAACAACAGGATATGGTTTAGGGGTTAAAAATCTCTGGCCGGATAAGCTGGTATCAGTTGCGGGCTATACAAACGATGTGTCAAGTTACCTGCCGACACACATGCACATTGATGCACAAACATATGAGGGTCTGGACTCATTTTTCTGGTATGGGATGCCAAATGTATTTCCACGGAATGTTGATGACATCATCCTTAACAGAATAAAATCACTGAATCGTTAATACTTTCTTACTATTTTTAGCACCGCAACTCACATATGTTCCGGATTATATTAATTTATTCTAAATGGAAAGATTAAAAAAGGTTTACAAAGATGTCTCCAGCCCTATTATTATTATCGGAGCACTGTTTTTCGTATTCGGTTTCATCACATGGCTGAGTGCCGTATTGGTTCCCTATCTTAAAATAGCATGTGAATTAAATAATTTTCAATCATATCTGGTAGCCTTCTCGTTTTATATAGCTTACTTCTTCATGTCGGTTCCCTCAGGGTGGTTTCTGGAATACACCGGTTACAAGAAAGGGATGACTGCAGGTTTGGTAATAATGGCTGTTGGCTCTATCATCTTTGTGCCTGCAGCTCTGACCAGGACCTATGGGCTTTTTCTGACAGGATTATTCATCCAGGGAGCAGGCATGGCGTTACTTCAGACTGCTTCCAATCCTTATGTTACCATCATCGGCCCCATAGAGAGCGCTGCAAAACGAATCAGCATAATGGGAATATGCAACGGCGTTGCCGGTGTACTGGCACCTGCAATTCTTGGATTTATAACACTGAAAGGTGCTGATGAAATCGTTCAGAAGATAAAAACCATGACGATTGAGCAAAAAAATCTGGAGCTTGACATGCTTGCTTCCCGGGTTATCCTGCCTTATATTCTTAT
>JAJFVL010000025.1 GCA_021371855.1 Bacteroidales bacterium
AAAAAGCTAGTAAAAAAGTTTGACATTTTAAATAACAGGTACTATAATATTTCTTATGTAAATTTCCAAGAAAAAAATGAAGGAAAAAAGAAGAGTGGAAAAAGAGGTTCTCTCCTCGTATAAATTACTTTGTGACAAAAATTTAAAAAAAGGAGAGAACCAATTGCTTTTTATGCAAGCATTCAATATAATTGCAAAGCAGGAACTGATTGTTATGATGTAGTGTTTGAACCTCAAAACGCCATCGAATTGCAAGGTTTTAAAGATTTAGGTGTTGAGTATTTGGCTGGTTTTGTTTCTGAAATGTACACTTATGCAAAATTTTTGCGTGTGGATGTGTACCGTCTTGAGTCTGATGGATCGAAAACTTTCATGGTTTCAAAACCGGTTCAGACCACCATTCCAAATTCCTATAATGATGAATACATGAGTTACACAGGTGAAATCAAGCAGATAAAATATGCAGAACCATATCCGGTACAAGACGAAATCACGCAAGACTATTATTTGTCTTACGATAAGACTCTAAAAGAAGCGATAGGGTATGCCCAAGGTGTGTGGCCTTCGAATGAAGTTGGTGAATATAATATTCCGATTCTCAATAAGTGTTTTTTTTCGATGCCTATTGACAATCAGAATACGGGGAGCCATATCCAATTAGATCTGGATCCTATCTTTCCGAATATGGCTTATGGTAACGAATATATGCTTCTTTTCGATGGAGTATTCACATACGAGGAGCAACTAAACGAAATACATCTAGAAAGACCGGTTACCATATATTATCAATCCCCATTAAGCTGGAAGACATCCGAAATCACTACTGCAATACCTAGTATAACAAATTGGTATAAAGGTGATGGGCATTTGCATTCAAATTATAGTGATGGTCATTCTTGGATTTATAATTATTGTTGTAAACCAGATCCTGATCCTCCATATGGCTGCAAACCAACAGGATCGGGTGAAGATCCAAATTTTGTATATCCAAGAAAACATGCTGTTATGGGCTATTGTTTTAACCAACAAGGGCAGTGGGTAGAATGTCCAAGACCAGTATTAGAGAAATATACTATTGCATATCAGGCAAAAAACCGAGGCAAGATGGATTGGATAATTATGACTGACCATGCTAATAACCTTTTTGATCCAAAACAACCACAAGGAGAGCAACTATCAGACGGAAAAGTATATCCATGTGCAAATGT
This sequence comes from Bacteroidales bacterium, assembly GCA_021371855.1. Taxonomy (GTDB): domain Bacteria; phylum Bacteroidota; class Bacteroidia; order Bacteroidales; family VadinHA17; genus LD21. Next base: position 1,209 of record JAJFVL010000025.1, read on the forward strand.
TGATGTTGGCATTCATACTGGTGATAGAGAATGGTTTGAGAATTATCGATACGAATGCCGAACTGCCGAGAAATATCTTGGAATCGCTGTCATACCAATGGAAGAAGTTGCTGTTAATAAAAATTGTAGAGAATCACCAAGTGATTGCACCAAGCAAAATTCAGGCTCTGGGGGGCATATGCTTAATTATAATTTATTGAATGGACCTCCTGAAAATTACACAAAACAATATGGAAGAATCGCGGATAATGTGTGGGGTGGAACTGAGTTAGTACGAGAAGAAATTGATAACATGTGCGGTTGTGAGAATGCAAAAAAATACAGATTATGCAACCAACCCCCAGGAACTTATGGATGGACTGTTATTGCACACCCAAATAGCTCATTTTATAAATGGCGGTGTTTTAAAAATGATCCATACAATTCTAAAGTCGATTGGGTTATGAATGGATTTGGTCTTTTTGTAAGTCCACAAAAGCATCAATGTCCAAGTGTAGCAAGAAGTTATTTAGACTCAATCTCCTCGAATAATGGAAAAGGTGTTTTTGGTATTGAATTAGCTGATAATTTAGCAGGATTATTATTTAGAAACACCCTTTCGTGGGATCAGTATTTGTTTGCAGATACGCAACAGGGAATTATTGAGGAAGGTAAATTTAATCTAGATCATGATTCACCTACAATGAATTATAATCCTCATGTGTACCCTGATTATGATCCAAATTCTGGTGGAACATCCAGTATCTCCACGGGAAATAATTTTGTCGTGGGCATGATAAACTCAGATGATCATAACTGTTATTGGCAATATCAAGAAGATATCACTGCGATGCAATGTAACAAAAATTATATTCCTATTGAATCTTATACATTAAGAAAAATTCCAGGATATGATGATGGCACTTATATTAAGGCAAAAAAGGGTTACATTCCATTTATATCAGCAAGTACTTTTGTTTATTCTGGTGAAAATCCTGCTAATCAGAGTAATCCTGGATCCAATCAAAGAAAATTTTTAAAATACATGCGTTCTTGCGGTAAGGATAATAAGGGTGTCAGTGCTTCGTTGGGTGGAGGCTGGGGCACTTTTGCTGTTAGAAAAACAAATTCCACAACATGGATAAATTCCGGTGGTAGAATTGAAATTGATAAACACCTGGAAAATGGCGAAGAAAAGTTAGATAATTTAGCAATAAGAGTTTCCGCATTATCACCTTACCTTAGTAATACAAATTATACCGTAAATCCGATCAAACAGATTAGGGTTTACACCTGTAATGGAGTTATTGGAGCTCCTGGTTGGTTCGGTAAATTACCAGGTTTAGTAGATTGGTCTAACTTTGATGAAAACTCCGACTATGCTCCTTTAGAAGTATGCCGGAAAGATTTTACAATTGAAGATAAACGAACAATAATGAATGAGGAAGAATTTATTGATCTTGTAGTACCAAACCATAAGTTATGCCATTATGATTATGTGAGAGTGGAGATTGAATTTTATAAAACAAGTAATTTAGATCTAGTTGAAAAAAAAATAGTATATTGCAATCCTGTTCTGGTTAAGAATTTAGCCAATCATGAGGGAGATTAAAATGAATAAAAAAAAGGAATATAAGCTTGTGTTTCAAAAATGGCTTTGGGTGCCGATTGTTTTAATGGGAATTGCATTTATACCATGGGTATTATTGGTTGTTGCATTTAGCACTCGATATCAAAGCCTTGGCATCATTGCTTTATTTTTGCTCATTTTGAATTCTATTATATTGGTATGCAGTTTTGTTTTTGTCAGTAAAGTTGTTCATTCAATCTGTGGTATCATAATGATTATAATAGTAATTGTTTATTTTACATATTATCATGAATTTTTCCAATCAAGCTTATTTGTTATTGATTACATGCCAATAATCTTAAATTTATTCGCAGGGTTGTTTTTAATTATTCTGCCTTTTATTCGGATCAATTCAAGTCAATCAGGAAAACTTGATAAACAATAAGAAAGGTGAAAAAGAGCTTTTTTCTGATTCAATCTTGTGTTTCAGCAGTGATTATTTTTAATAACGACTGATAAGGTATTTTATGTTAATATGTACTCCTTGAAACAGGTTCTAACATCGTCCCACATTCCCCGGGGTAAGTTGTTTGGTGAGTAATTTCCTTCAAGTGTACCCCTAGCGTTATACAGAATCCTATCTCAACAAAAGTGATAAGATTTCACCATTCTTTATTTATTTATCCGGAACTGGAGTAAAGTGTCCAACTTTTTGGTCGCAGTTCAAATCAGATATACCACACAAAAGAACCGTCCCCCCCGTGTGGCAATATTTCCCTTTATTAAGGAAAGTCATGTGATATAATATCCTTATGATAAGGAAAGATCTTGTCAAAACGATTATAGCTGATAACCAGGCTCGTGCCCTTCCATTGATATGGAAGAGGTCATTAGACATACCCGCTTCGGTGGATAAAATTGTTTCCCTTACTGGAGCCAGGCGAAGTGGTAAGACTTATCTATTATATCATCAAATGAACAAGCTACTTCATCAAGGTATCCCCAGACAACAAATCGTATATGTTAACTTTGAAGATGAAAGAATCCCTTTTCGATCTGATGAATTGGATCTTATCCTTCAATCCTATAGAGAATTGCATCCTTCGATTGATTTATCTGAGTGTTATTTTTTCTTTGATGAAATACAGGAAGCCCCATTATGGGAGAAATTTGTCGCTAGAATATATGAGTCGCTGAGTAAGCATATTTATGTCACTGGATCCAATTCTACTTTATTGTCCAGGGAAATTGCTTCATCATTACGAGGAAGAACTCTGAACTATGAAGTTTACCCTTTATCATTTCGGGAGCTGCTCAACATTTGTTATCCTTCTATCAATCAAGTGACGAGTGCAGATCAAGGGAAAATACAAGCCTTATTCCAAAGCTATATTCATCATGGGGGTTTTCCTGAAATCATTAAACAGAACGAAGACCTTCGCATCAAAATTCTTCAAGAGTATTTCAATGTGATGATTCTCAGAGATTTGATAGAACGATATCAAATACCCCAAACTGCTGCTTTAAAATACTTTTGTAAAAGGCTTATTTCTTCAAGTGCTTGTGATTTTAGTGTTCACAAAGTATTCCTTGAGCTAAAATCTCAAGGTTATAAAGTTAGCAAAAATACGCTTTATGAATTTCAATCCTATACTGAATCCATTTACCTCAACCGTTTACTTGATAAATTTGATGAATCGTTTATAAAGGCAGAATTTTCTCGAAAGAAAACCTATGTTATCGATCAAGGCCTGGGGACTGCAATGGATTTCAAATTTGCTCAGGACCTGGGAAGGCTATTGGAAAACACGGTATGTCTTGAATTGATAAAACATGGAAAAGACATGGCTTACTCTATTCAAGATCAGACTGAGTGTGATTTTGTGGTGAAAGAAAAAAGCCAAATCATTGAAGCCATTCAGGTTGCTGTTCATTTGGAGGATCAGCAGACAAGGAATCGTGAAATCAAAGGTTTGATAAATACCTGTAAAAGATATCATCTGGACCGGGGAACTATTCTTTGTATGGATCATGAGGAAGAGTTTTCCATGGAGGGAGTCTTCATCCAGGTTATCTCTGCCTGGCGCTATCTTTCAAATTTGTAAGCTGTATAATATCTCCCTCTATGAAGGAAAATAATATACTAAAGTTTCTCCCAGAAAAGGAAATAAATACTGCTTACTATTATGGTCTTGCCCCCATTTTCGCAACCAAACACTAAAATTGTGTAATCCATATTTATGAATTTGCGTGAGTATGGCAGGAAAATATTACACACTTGAGCAGTTTATCGTAAAGTTTAGAGAGAATTAACCGTCCTATTTTCTGGACAGCACAATTTCGACTTATCAAACTTCCTTAAAGCGGTTCGAACCTTATCCCGCAATTCCCGCCGTTAATCTAAAAAGGAGCTGACAATGATATCGGGTGATATAGGGTAGGGCTCTTTTACCGGTGCCATAATTTGCATTTTAACAGAGGAGCTGTCACTAAAGGAAAAATGCTCTTTCCAATAAAGAAGATTCTCAGCATCCTGAATTTGAACTCTTTCCTTCCACTTTGATTCGATCAAGTGGAATTGATTATCCTGCTCGATGATAAAATCAACCTCCCGATTGGAGGGATCTCTCCAAAACCATACGGGTGGATCGGTGATTCCCTGATTACAAAATTTCGTATAGAGGGTAACAAAGCAATAGGTTTCCCAGATCGCTCCGCGAAATGGTGAACTATCTAATGCAACTGGTGAATGAATACCGAGTAAATACGATAACAAACCGGTATCCATAAAATAGATTTTCGGGGATTTAATCATCCTCTTGCCAAGATTATGGTAATATGGCTCTAATAACCGTATAATCCCTGAGTTCACTAACACTGATATCCAGGATTTGATTGTATTTGGTGCTTTCGCAACATCTCTTGCCAAGCTGGATAAATTTAACAATTGTCCGCTGCGGGTGGCAAGGAGTTTGATAAAGGAAGAGAAATCACGCAAGTCAGCGATTCTAAGTATATTTCTCACGTCTCGTTCCAGGTAAGAGGATATATAGGAGGGAAACCATTCCAGAGGATCAAGACGATGACTATACAGGGAAGGATATCCTCCCTTCAGCAGAAAATCTGTTAAGTTAGTTTGGCTGACGGGCTTGCTAACTTCCTGATAGGTTAGCGTATTCAGATTCAGGATTAAAATCCTTCCAGAAAGAGATTCTGATACATTCTGCATCATCGAGAACTGCTGGGAGCCTGTCAGGTAGAAATGGGTTTTATAGGGCATCGAATCGACCGTTATTTTAATGAATCGAAATAAGTCCTTCACGTATTGTACTTCATCCAATATCACCGGGTAATCTAAATCTTGTAAAAATTGATTGGGAGAGTTTTCTGCCTGCATCACTTTATTGGGGTCATCAAACGTAATATACTGCATTTTTGGATATAAATGCCGGAGCAGACTGGTTTTCCCAGCTTGTCTTGGTCCTGTCACCAAGATGACCGGAAATTTATTCTGCATGGTATGTAGGTATGATTCTATCTCTCTTTTTATCCACATGCTGATATTATGCAATAAGATTGCAAATTTACAAGAAAT
>JAJFVL010000040.1 GCA_021371855.1 Bacteroidales bacterium
AATTTACCCCTCTCTCTTTCCGAATGACTTTCGGGCACCCTGGTCCAAAGCCCAGTTACCCAGAGAAACAGGCCTTATATCAGGTTTCTGTGCGTCATAACAAACTTTCACCTACGGCTTCCTTCAGATTCCCGGTCCCCCAGGACACCCTTGCTTTCGGCTATAAGATTCCGGTCATTACGGCTCTTTAGGGACTTGAAGGATTGCTCCTTCTCACCCATTCAATCTACTACATGCCCGGCACACTTAATGTGCCTGTCATTGTATCTCCAGCCTTATTTACTTTATTAGCATTAAGCCAAGCGATAGAAACATCTCTTTTAGATAGCGAACCATCAACATAAGTAAATGATGTTTTATTAGCATTGAGCCAAGCGATAGAAACATCCCTTTTAGATAAAGAACCATCGACATATGTAAATGATGCTTTATTAGCATTGAGCCAAGCGATAGAAACATCCCTTTTAGATAGCGAACCATCGACATAAGCTTTAGTTACATCCGATGTTGAGCCACCTCCACTTACATATGTATAATAAGTATTACTTTTTGCTCCTTTTTCATCGTTAGGATTAATATAATATGAATATTTACTTACATCTATTGCCATTAGGTTGCATTATTTATGTTTATTGTTTCTGAATTGTCAAATTCACTCCAGTCACAATCATATTGATTTTCAGTAGGATGATATGAATACCCTGTTAAAATAAACTTCTTTGCAGGCTGATAGATATCATACCAAAGAGATAAAGGTTTTAAGTAATCACTCGAACTAATTGTTGATGATATTTTTTGTCTTGAACGATTATACAACTGAAACTTATTTGTTATTAATCTATCAATTAATGATTTGTCTGTAGTTCCATCATTCCAAGTTAGTGTTCTGGTTCCATATTTATCTCCAGTATATATTCCATTTGTATAATCAAGACTGTTTACATCATAAATATCTAATGTTATTGTTTTTTTGTTTAAAAATTTGTTACTAACTATTGTTTCAATATAATTAGACTGAGTATTTAATCCAGCCGTTGTAATTTTCAGGTCACCATAAGCAGCCATTAAAGGATGGCTGGTACTGGTATATTCTGATGAAGCAGTAGGTTTCATTTTTTCTATCATTATTCCGAAAATAAATTCTTCATCTCCTGAATAGTGTAAACTTGGGTCATTGATTTTAATTGTTGCTTTTGCCGAGCCTAAATAAGTTCCTGCATCCAATGAATCTCCAGTTATTTCTGTTGTTTGTACATATACTTCGGCATCAGTAGTATTTTTTTCATACCAATGTTCTGAATCTTTATCATATATTATAAAATTATTTCCTACAGGATGTCTTAAATACCATCTCATTTGATAGTCATTATTTAAAATTGACGTGCCATCAGCTATAATTGGCATATAATTCCAAGTAATTACAAGGTCTTGTTTATCACTACTTGGATCAATGGTTATTTTAAACTTTGTTGCAATTGAGGCATAATCATAATACATAGTTGAACCAATGTAAGGCCATCCATATCTTATTAAGCTTGAATTAATAACTGAGTAAGGCTCACGAATGTCATAACCGTATGACACATTAAACATAAGTCCAGAGTGACAGGTAAAGTTATGTGTTGATGATTTGTAATAGTTTATTTCTTTAATTGCAGGATACATAACTGTAGGAACATAACCAACAGCCTTAGCATTTGTCATTGTGCTTGCAGTAAAATTACTTACTATGTCTGAATTTAATTTTATTTCAATTTTATTTAGTCCAGGGATAATAGATAATAATTGAGATTTATTTAAATGCCTATCATTAAATATATTACCGCTAACTTCACTAACATTTATACTTGTGCCTGTAGAGTTATAACCATAAGAAGCATTCATATTATATCCTACATAATGTTTAGGATAATCTGTAAGGTCTTCATACCTTTCTATATACCAATTACCGTTATACCAATAAATATATGAGTCAAATGTTTTAAGTATCCTTTCAATTATTTCTAAACCAGATTCCTTTTCAGCATTATTTTTCCAAAATGTTTCAGCTGAAACTCCTGCTAAATTAAGGGCAGTGTTTGTTGTTCCTAAAGTTGTTCCTGTAGGATAAACATCCATATTAACATATATGCTTGCATCCATACCATTCATACACAATGATTCAGATATTAAATCAATAAATGACTTCATTTGAATAGTATTTATTGATGTAGGATAACCATTGTCAAGTTTTTTTATGTAACTACTAGCAACAAGTCTTATTGACTGGTTTTTAAGATAAGTTTGTTCAACAATGTCTGTATTTAAGAACCCTTCAAATAATTTTTTTGATGAAGGTATTGTTTGAACCACTCTAATTTTAAATTCTCGTTCTTCACTTGTTAATAAAGGCATTAGTTCAAAGAAATTATCCTTATAATTTAATATAGTTATTTGAGCCGTTTGGCTAAATATGGGTTCATTCCAATCAGAATAAGTAGTATTTATTGTTAATCCATCCTTAGCTAAAATAAGTTCTTCAGTACCTAAAGTGCCATCTATTTGATCAATATAAATGCTTCCTGCATTTGTTGTTGAAGCCCAAGGAATATTATATCGTTCATTATACATTATGCGTTCATTAGTTTAGTTTGTTTATTTAAAATGCCTACAAGTGTGTTTCCTTCAATTCTAAATTTAACTTCACCGTTCATAAATGAATTACCTAATATTGATTGAAGTTTATTCAAGGGGGCAATAACTTCAGGATTTGATCTTGCATTTGCATATTCACCAACTAAACCAAGTGTTGGTCCATATGCTAAACCGCCATTTGCAAATGCTTGTGATTTTATTACTGAGACTTGAGCGGCTGTTGCAATTGCAATCAAACCAGCGGAAATAAATCCACCTATAGGACCAAGATCTGCAAATCCTTTAGTTATTGCAATAGCACCATTTATTATGGCCTGCATTATAGCTATGGATTTTGCTTTTTTAGCATATTTTCTTCTTATCTCATCCTTCTTAGCTTCATTATCACCAGCTGCTGAAATTTCATTATTCATTGCAGCTTCTTGAAAGCTTGCAATAGAATCTAATAAGGATAATGTATTAGTTGCTGCATCTGTCGCAATTTGAAGTCTCTGTTGACTTGATTCTTCTGCCATTGCTTTTATTGCATCCCAATATGATTTCCAAGCAGGCAAATCATTGGGAATAAATGATATATTAGATTTTGCAAGTGTTGTTGTGTCCGTTTCAGGTGCAAATGTTGGCATTGTTAGATTTTTCACATTACTGGAAGCCATCTTTGCAATATTGGAAATAGAAGACACATTAGATGCTTTTTGTATTTCAAGTTGTTTCTTTAATTCTTCTTCTTTAGCATTATTAAGTGTTTTTTGCATTTTATTTAAACGAGACATTGCCAAAGCTCTATCACCTTCAAGATTATTAATCTGGGCTAATATGGTGTTTTCACGAGCTAATGTTTCTTCACTTTCTTCTCCAAGATTATTAGTATTTACTTCAATTCTGTATTTTTCATATAGAATTGCACTTTGTTTTTGATATAATTCGGTTTCTGCTTTGGTCGCATCAGTAATTGCCTTTTGTTTTTGTTCTATTGAAGCATCAGGATCACTCATTATTTCCCTTGCTAATTTCAATTTATTACTAAGTTCAGATTCAGTAACAATAAATTCTGCTTCTACATCTTCAAGGTCATGAAATGATTTTTTTAACTTTTCTCCTTCAGTATATGATTTACTTATGCTTTCTCCCAAATTTGAAAAAGCTTGTTTCATTTTTTCAATACCACCTTTAAAATCAAGGTTTACAAAAGCAATTATTCCTTCTGCAAACAGGTTTATTCTTGTTATGAGTGTCGTAATTATTGCTTTTACACCTGCAAGTTTTTCAGAGAATTTGTCTGCTCCTCTATCAGCTGAAGTAAAATAAGAAACAAGAGTCCCCAGTGCAACAACAATTGCACCAATCCCGGTTCCGATCAATGCAATCTTAAGAACATTCAGTCCTTTTGAAAATGATGTAACTGATGACAAAGCTTTACCTATTCCGCTAGTAAATCTTGAAAACCCCGGAATTACATTATCAATTGCTTTTGATGCTTCTTGAAATACACCATTCATTTGTTTTCCAAGTTCTTTAGAGACATCTCCAGTTTTTCGCATTGCACTTTTTGATTGTTCAAGGCCTTTTGTAAGCTCGGCAGAATTTGCTCTTAACCTTAGAAATATATCAGCTATTGCCATCTAATCATATTATTTTACTTGTATTTTAGTATATATTCACTGTTAAGCAGGTTTAATACTTACAATAGGTTTATTAATTAGTTCTTGCCATTGTTGAACAGTCATAATTCCATCAGTACTTGACACTTTTTTGGTCTCTTGCTCCCAAAAGAATGGCCATATTTCATCTTTAAATTTTTTATATGATAATTTGTTCTTTTTATCTAGTTGAATACTTATCAGGAAGTATGTCTGCACTCTGGTTCGTTCCCAGTTTGATTGAAATTCAGCATCCTTTGTCTTATTACAATAAAATAAAACACCAGATAGTTCTTGAGGTGTATACTCTAAAAACTGCTCTGGTGTTAAACTAATTCGTGATGCGGCAATAACAAAAATATCTTCTACTGACTCAATTTTTTTTTGTCTTTTCCTTCTTTTCCCCCATTTAGACACTCTTCCTGCATATCAACCAATGATTGGCCAAATTGAAATATTGCCTTTTGAAATTCAATATAACATTCATCGAGAATCCACACACATTCTTCTCTAGTTAATGTAAGTTCTTTTTTGGCCATTTTATGCCCTGCAATTAATGCATACCATATTATAGTTTGTTGACTTTCAAGGTTGGTGTCAATTTGTTCAAGTTTAAGACCTGATTCTTTTTGTGCCATCATTATTACATAGTAAGAAACTCTTATCGGGTATTTTTTGCCCTGATACGTAATGTATTCAATCATATTTCTTTTTTTATTTTATTTTATTTATGCTGTAGTTACTTTAACAAGATCACCATCACCAGTAACTTCGCCTGAATATGTAACAATTGATCCATTTGCTCCAGACATTTCTACAGATGTAAGAAGACCATTTCCTACATAATAACTATTAGTTGACACGTTAGGTAGGAAATAAATACTTACATCAGTAGTACTCGGAGCGATAATTTTGTCCATAAGGTCTTCATAACCTACTCCTACATGAGATGAAGTAGTCATTACCATGCCTGAAAAAGATGCAGACCAACTATATTTATCACCTAGTACTCGTTTTGCCCTTGATGTTGTTAAATAATCAAATTCTATAGTATCTTGTTTTGCTGATAGACTAAAATCTGTTGCACACCCAAGTGCCGAGCCGTCTACATATATACTCATTTGTTTTGAAAATAATGGTGTTTGTTCCATATCGTTTAGTTAATTTTATTTTAATATATATCTCTATGAATAAAGAGAATTAAATTGTAGTGTATTAGTATATACATCCTTCTCTGAGTCTACTGTGTGGTTATCACTTTCAAATGTTATGTCTCTAATATTATTATATGAATTACCATTTAAATAAGAAACTACATAATCGTTCATTTCTTCAATGCGGTTTGAATCCATTGATCGTAAGCTTATTGTTATACCGTATTGTGTCATTACGACACTGTTATCTAAACTAGAAATTTGAGATAGTTTATTAAAAGAATATACTATCCAATCTTTTGTATAATCATAATTTACAGGAAGAAGCTCATATTTAATTCTTCCTTCACACATTGAATTTAATGATGCATCAGTTGTCATTAAATGTTTTATATCACTAGTAAAACTCATTGCTTATTTAATCTTTTTAATTTTCTTGCTATAATTTTATCAGCTTCTTCAGCAAACATTTCCTTAAATTTTGTTATTACATCTTCAGCATTTGATTCAATTATAGGAGCCATTATGCTTCTTCCATTAATTTGTCCCCTATTTGCACCTTTTTTTGTTGTTCTTAATTCGGTTCCGGCTTCAAGCAATAAAAGAATTACGCCTTCTGGAAGTATATTAAGATCTTTTCTTTTACTAATTTTAATACCAGCTCTATATGCAGTTCTATTAGATCCTTTTTCTTTTGTTATACCTATTCCAGATGTTAAACTTACATTAGGGATTGCACTTCTAAGAGGCTGAACTATTGTTGTATTTAATGCTTTTCGTTCAATTGCTATAACTACTTTTAATAGTTGTTCTGGAGATAAAGCATCCATTGCATTAATAACTTCATCTATACCATCTAATGTAAATTCTTGTTTAGTCATCATAATGTTATCCTATCTTTTTGCATAATGTTGCCCTATTATTTTAATAAAGCTTCTTGGTTCAATTTCAATGATTTCTATAATTGAATAATACTTATTGTTATATTTTATTCTGTATTCATTGTCTATTTCTCTTGTAAGAGTATTATATCTAATTGTAAATTCTGTTGTATAAATTAATTCTTCACTCTCGTTAAACCTGACATTGCCAGACCTTACATAAACATTAGCATAAGTGGTTATATATTCTGAATATGTAGTTATAGAAGAACCTGCAAGATTATCTCCAGACACACCTTTTTCAATAGTTATTAGTTTATTTAATGGGTATTTCATTTTTCTTACAATAATTTATACTGATCACAGAGGCTTTTCCATGCTGCTTCATAAGTATCAGTTTTGTCATATAGACCCAGTGTTTTACAAAGTATGCCCTGTCTAAGTCCTTTAGGAATATCATTTGCAACATCATACCCTGTAGTAAATTTTACTGTTAATGACTCACAGTTTATTGCAGGATTAAATGATATAGTAAAATCGAAGTAACTTTTTCTGACATCAAAAGAAGTTATCAATGTGCTAGAGTCATTATTAATGATGCTTGTTATAGCATTAAGATTGCCTTGTTTGATAACTAATTCATTACCTGAAAATTTATCAAGTGTAATTTCGTTACTCGTATAAGCAATGTCCTGATTTATATAACCTTCTGTTTGATCAGTAGCAGATTCTAATAAGCTATCAATATAATCATTATCATCATTTTCAGTTGGAAATATTGATAATGACCTTTTTATAAAAGTCTCATCACTTGCTAACGTAATTGGATATGATATTTTTGACTTTGCAATAAACATATAATGAAGTTATTTTATCTATATATCTTATAAAAAAAGAGAGATGTTTGGTCTCTCTTTTAGTATACAATTAATGTCAGAATTAGTTAGCAGATACATCCATATATTTAATACCCCTTGGATTTTGAATTGCCGCATTAGCAAAGGTAATAGCAGTAATTTCAACTTTACCAAATTCCTTAAATTTAAGGTTGTCATAGATAAGTTCAGGAGTTCCCCAAACACCTACAAACATATTTGACCAGTCACCCCAAAGTAATTTATTTGCAGGAGCAGAATCGGCAACATAAGCTGGTTGTCCAGCAAGTGTATCGTTATCCGTCCAAGCAAATTTAATGTTAGCACCTCCAGCATTTAAGTTTTCAAGGTATGCTCTTACATCAGAAGTTGTAACGAAAGCAGTTGCACCAAGATTGATGAATGTGTTTTTCTTTTCTTTTGTAATGTCTTTGTATGTTAATCCAGCAGCGGTAGAAGCTACAGAGCCATCAGTATTAGCACCAGCAAGAGTGAATGCTTTTGCCATAAGTTTTCTTTCATTAGCAGCTAACATATCTCCGATAATTTTGTTAATTGTATCAGGAGACGCATTCATTAAGAATTGTTTACTAAATTGTAATGAAGAGGAGAAATTAGAAGCATCAACAGCAGTTACAGAAATAACTGGATTTGATGCACCACCAGCAACACCTTCAGCAGTTACAGAAGCATCCAATTGACCAATATTAGGTAATTCTTGTGTTCCTACCACACCAGTTTGAACGTTCATACCAAGTTTTCTACCAAAATCCAAGCCTTCTGTAACAAGTAAAGAAGTAGGATGAATGTTGGTTTGTATAATACCAGAAGCAGTAGTATTTAATAATGGATTAGTTTTTAATGCAAAACCACCATTTGGCCCTTCAAAATCTTTATGAATAAGACCTGTTTTTAAATATGATTTAAGTGCACTTACTAAATCACTTCCAGTTTCAGTAACTGAATTCATGTTTCCAGTGACTTTCATTTTTGCAAGTTCTTCAGAATCTTTAGCTTTTTTAAGCAACCCTTTTAAAGTTGTCATTTCTGATTCATAAGCCTTGTAAACTTTATCTTCATCAGCAGTAAAGTCTCTTGTTTCAGTAAGAGCTTTATCATTAAGACCGGTCATTGTATCAGCAAGAACCGAGATTTTTCTTTCAATTTCAAATATTTGATTCATTTGTTTTTAAATTATTTTATTTTAATATATATCTACACATTTTTGAGAATGCTAATCTTATTAGCGCGTAGTTTATGTAATACATTGTAGTATTCATCTTCATGTACTACAATTTCTTTATTTGCCTGTTTAATATTCAACGTTGGAGTAACAGGATTTGAGCCAACTGGAACCGCACTACCTTCAAATACATTTGCCTCAGTAACAGCCCAGAAATATCCTACAGATTCAGCATATTTTTTATTGACAATGTTGTCAATATATTTTAACCAAACAGCATATTCATCTTTATATTCATTGTCATTTACAGCAAGTTCAATGTTAACATATTGCATACTTACACTATGGTTTTTTACATAACCTTTTTGGTATTGGCCAAACATAAATTCATTTCTCGCTTTCTTTATATTTGATTCAAACACCAAAGCTTGAGTAGTGCCTGGATGGTCATATCCTAAGTCTACCCAATTATATGTTTTTACATATACATTCAAATCTTCACCATCGGCAATAATCTTATCAAATTGTTTCTGATGTTCCTGGATATGCATTAAGTTTGGTTTTTCAGCTAAACATTTATCCCAAATGCCTTCTATATGAACATCTCCATGAGAATCCAAAATATTAGTGGTATTAATAATAAGAGTAGCAAAAAGTTCATCTTTGTTAACGTCCTTATTTGTTTTTATAATGTCATCATGATTGGCAGATTTTTGCATCAATACAGAAATGCAATCAGAGTGTTTTATGGTGCCTTTTGAAGCACTTATCATTTTTTCTTTATTTTCTACTAACCATTTAATTTTATCTTTAGTATCAATAAATGTTTTATTTTCTAATTCTTTGATTATCATTTCTCTATTACATTATTTTTGTTGGATTTAATCTTGTCATCAATTATTTGCTTTAATGATGGCATTTTTTCAAACTTTAACTTATACTCAATGAGTTTCTTGTTAAGTTTTTTACTGTTGTCATCCTTATTTTTATATATATTATTCATTGCTTTTGAAGTTATTATTTTTGATATAAGCTTTCAATTTTTCAACATCAAGAGCTAATTCCTTAATTTGATTAATTGGTGTATTTTGATTGAATGTAAGAAGTACATCACCGCCTTCAACAGAAGGTAAGTCTTCTTCTCTTCTATATTCATTAATAGTTCTTACACCACCTTTTACTTCATTAAGTAAAATATCAGTTCTTGTTTTATGATCTGTCTCAACCATTGCTCTAAGATTAAACTCAATGGATTTGCCGCCAAGTATTTCATCTTTATATAAGAGTTTCTTTTCTAATTCTCTTCTATACATTTTTGCAATAGCAGCAAACGTTTCTGACGTAAAATTTAATTGCATTTGCTCTACATTATTGAATTTGGATTGTTCAAATAATCCTACAAGATTTGGCGGGATTCCATAAAATGAAGCAATTTGACCAGCAGAAAACTTAACTGTAGCCAGAAATAATGCATCATTAACATTCATTTGAACTTCTTGTAAATCCATATTACTTGGAAGAGTAATCCAGCCTCCAGCCTTATCATAACCACTTACAGTTTCGGTAACTTTCTTAATTAGTTCTTCATATTTAGCCTTATCACCTATACTTTTGTTTATCACACTTGGCTTTAATATTTTAGTGCTTCTAGCATCATTGTCATATACATTATTAACAGTTGACAACGCCTTATAAGATACACTTGCATTCATTTTTAAAATTTGAACCGGTGAAATGCCCCAAATGGTATCTTTAGTTATATCTCTAAAATGAAGTAGGTCTTTAGCTTCAACTGTTATTTCCCGTGTATAGTTATAATTGATATTATAAAAAACATTATTATATATCTTTTTGTAACCAGTAACCCAAGAATTAGGAATTATTTCTAATGATGTTGGCATACCACCAAATTGACGATGTATATATGCAAATGAATTGCCTGTAAGACATCTTTGTAATTCTAAGTAGTTCCAAAAATGGAATGAATCAAGGATGTCATTGGGCTGGTGATGAAGTAAAAAATGTCTTGGATCTTCTATGTCTATTGATTTAAATCTATTTTCACTCTTATAAACATTTATAGGTAATCTTGATAAAGTATTTGCTAATATCTTGGCACATATATAAACGGTAGATATATTATTGAACATAGAATCATCATAATAATTAGGAATAGATGTTCCATTTATAACAACAGAATTCGTTGAACCAATCCAATCACCTGTTGTAGTAATATTTCTAGTATTTTTATCAATCTTAAGTTTCTTTAAGAAGTTTTCAAGCATTGTGTTGAATTATTTTATAGTATATATATTCATTCATTCTACCAAATTGGAACATCAGATAATTTATCATAGTTTCTATGATAGTATAAAGCCATTGCATCATTTAATGCTACGGCTCCATCTACAGACTCCTTACTTTCATTCTTAAATATTTTCAAATTACCATTACTGTCGGCATACCTTATTCTAATATTTCTCCAGTTCCATATCATAACAGGATTATCACTATATATAAGCTTATCTGAATATATAGACGTTAGAATTTTTGACAATGGTTCTGACATGTAAGCTGGCCATTGCTTTACAGGATATTGTTCACCACACTCAACATCTATAAGAAATTTCTGTAACTCAGCCCATCCATAAGGATCATATCCAATGCCTATAACATTAAATTGCTTTGATAATATATCAATCCTTTGAGCGATTAAACCATTATCTATATACTTACCACTACATCTTGTAATGTATCCTTGGTTTACCCAGTCTAGTATATTTTCACCAGTCTTTCTTATAAATAATTTACTGTCATTTGCTATCCAATAATAAGGGTATGCTTCCCATTTGTCATTTTCGTCATCATGGAATAAACATACAAGTGAACTCAAGTCATTAGTCTTACTTAAATCTAAACCTAAATAGCAATCTTTACCGTACCATTTTTCAAGGTCTACCGGCTTAAAAGCTCTTTCTTTATCGGCATCACTTAATACTTCATATTCATTGTAATTAATAAATATATTAAGGTCTTTAGTTTTAAAATCTGCTTTTGCTGATGGAGAAAAAAGAGCTTTACCATAATTTTTTTCCATATTATATAACGTTTTATTATGCCCTAAAGAAGGATTACATTTATACCAAAGTTTTTTATTGCTTATGTCTTCTACATCATCATCTTTGTCAAGGCAATACAGGAATGGAAGAAACCCATCTTCTTTAATTTCACCCATTGCTATTTTTTTTGCTCTATCTACCAAATCAACACAAAAGCCCATTGTTGAATAACCTGCTGTACTTATTAGCATCACTAAACTGCCTGGCCTTTTATCCGCGCTTTTTTGAGCGCTACGATATACTTTTTCATCTTTCAATAAATGAATTTCATCTATAAAAGCTAACGCTAATTCTGGTCCATCAATCTTCGCACTATCATTAGGCACCACCTTAATTGATCCTGTATCATTTATTGTTTTTATTGTTCTATTGTTTTTGCCTCTTCTGATGCTAGAACCATCAGTATTAAGCATTATAGTGTCTTTATTAAAATGAATATATTGGTATAATTCAGGTGAATGCATAATTGTGTTTGTTAAATTTGATATAACATTTTCTCTGCTTAGTACCGTTGAAATAATTATAGCTTGTGGGCTTATTTGTTTATATCCTAAAAGAAAATACAAAGCAAGAGCAACACCTAAAGTTGTTTTGCCGTTACCTCTACCCATATAAGTAAATGACTCGCTAAATCTTCTTCTATTAGTCCCTTTATGATATATCCCAAAAATCATGGCAATAAGTAAAGCTTGCCAAGGCAATAACTCTAGGCGCTTGTAACCTTCACCACCATATGCTATGTTAACTAGGTATAAAAATCTAAATACCCGATCTACTTTTTTAACTTTAATTTCATATTCATCACCTGGATGTGCAAACCATTCTACAACATTTTTCATATATTGGTTTACTATTATTGATCCATCCCTTACTCCATAAATATATTCTTCAACTTTATGCCAACATTTATCAACATATTCCTTAATATTCTCTGCTTCATTATTCATCAGGAATATTATTTATTTTGTCCAGCAATGACATTGTATTTTCAAGTTTTGTAGTAAGCTCAATCTTTTTACCTTTTTTAGAAAGCCCTAGTAACTCAATGTCTGCTCTAATATGTTTCGCTGCATCATTCATTGCCATAAATGCTATGTTCATAAAATAGCGTGCTGTTGCTTCTCTGACTCCAGGAACGGCATTGGCAGAAACTCTTCTTCTGTAACCTTCTGCTTTTACATCCTTGGCGGCCTCTTTAAAAATGTCATAATAGATTATTAATCTCTCAATAGTTATGTCATCAGACGGCTTGTATTCATCCCCTAATGCATCTATAATCTTTTCTTTTAAATTCATTTTAATGTTGTTTTCTATATATATTCACATTAAAGTGATGAAAGTTGGAATAAAAAGCTAAAGTGTTGACTGGATGGAAGCACCTGGGCTTCAGGACTGTTTCGTCAAAACTCTGTATAAGAAATGAAGCTTGTGGCCGGATTTGGATAAAAAATATTTTCTTATCATTTTACAGATACCCCTATATTTTTTAAGAATAAATAAAGAAAACTTGACTTTATCCATGACATTTGACTTTACAACATATGAAGGGAGACAAAGCTTCTATCAGTCCACCATTTGGAACAAGATTAAAAGATACAAGAAAGCTTTAAATCCATTATGTGAGCATTGTTTAAAGCAAGGGAAATTATCTCCTACTGTAGACATACATCATATGATTGATTTAGAAGTGTTGCCTACATTTGAGAATGCTACTGATATATCAAAACTCGTATCACTATGTAAGTCCTGTCATACAAAGATTACAAATCAAAAAAAGGCTCCCATATGGAAACCTTTTAATATGAAAGACTTTAATAATTATTTTTCTTAACCTTTTCTGATATCAAAATAAGTTATACAAAATCTTCAGGATCACAATGATGGTAGTTTGCTACACATACATTGATATCAACATCTTTAATCTCATACTTAAGTTTATCTATTATTTGATTTGTAACATGACAAATTAAAATAGTGTCGCTCGGTCTTCCATATACTTGTGATTGACTACGGAAGTTAGCACTTACATAAAGGGTGCTCGAATATACCTGATATTGCAGGTTAATGAGACAACTGTTATGTGATATACCATTATTAACAACGATTACGCCTTGTCTCGACCCTTTATTTTTATTTAAAGACTCAATAACAAGCGGGATTTGCTTATCAATAATAGCTTCATACGTTGTCGTGTTAACGAGTTTATTATGTGCTTTAAATTCATAATCGGTTCTTGGCTCATACTTAATTTTGTAAATGTAATTGATTTTCATATAACGTATTTTATTTTAATATGTTAAGTCCAAAGTGTACCACTAATAAGGATATATACCCAAGCCTAATGAAATACATAATTAATTAATTATCTTGTCAAGCGCTGACTTTCCCTAACTTATTAACTGGTTAAACATTGTACTACATAAAAGTAATAATACTAGAGTTTAGAATAATAGATCATTTGTTATATCATTTAAAAGTCCCTATCTTTTTAACCAGTAATTAATTGGGGCAAAAGTGTACTACTAATAAGGATATATACCCAAGCCTAATGAAATACATAATTAATTATTTTGTTTTCGCTGAAAGCTTTATCCAAACTACTTAACACTTTCGCCCTGATTTCTACCTTAAAATACAAACTGTCATGCACTGATAAACAACCTTCATTTACATGTTCATTGCAGGCGCTGATAAAGATACTTGACTCTAATCTTTGTAAAGTAGCTGCTAAGTCAGATTGAATTGGTTTATATAGTTTATAAAGCTCATTAAATTCCTTTTCAAATATTATTTCAAATTGAGGTTTGGTTCCGGTTGATTTGAAAAGCATTTTTAAAAATTCAGTCTTAGCATCATCTCGGTTGGAAATAGTTTTTTGAATTTTATGACCAGCTGAATAATCAAAACAAGAGTAGAATTTATTGCCAGTATCTTGCCATTTTTTTAAGAACCATAAATAAACATCATCATTTATAACTATATCATAAAAAGCTTTTGCTTTGTCTGGATAAAGATTATATAAGAATGAAGCTAATAAGAATGGTTGTGAACATTTAAGATCAATACTTGATAGCTTTTCCCCATCAATAGTGCAGAATTCTCTTAGTTCTCTTTTTATAAGATTAAAATTTGTAAATATTCTACCACCTTTTTCTCCTTCAACTGCAATAATTTTCTTGTCTTCAAGGTCAAGAATCATTCTTATATAACATCGTTTTTGGTCAAAGTTGATTGATCTTTCAATATAATATTGCTGGTCAATCCATTTAAGAGCTTTTTCAGAATCAATATGAAAACGGTCACTTTTTAACAAATTGAATTGCGGTTTTGCTTTATCATCAATCAACTTGTTATTGTTTATTAAAAATTTATAATATTTCTCTGAAACATTTTCCTTAATAATCTTTATTTCATTACTCTGAAGTTCATACGAAAAGAGTGGAGAATAAGAGTAGTATCTTGTTTTATGATTATTCTTATCATATGGCGTTGATGTTAGAATGCCACTTTTTTGAAGCTTTGCAAGCATAATATCAAGTTTCCAAGTGAGTTTGCCGTTAATTGATTTCCGACCAAAAACAAGTCTTAATTGATTATTTGCAAACCAAGCTTTGTCTTTAAACTCAGCTTTTCTCATAAGATTTTCAATATGATATAACAGGACAATAAAATCTTCTTTTGTTGTAATACTATCATATTCATTACTTAAAAGATTGTCTAAAGTATTCAGATAATTTAGTGTGAATGATAATGTTTGCATATAGATCGTGGTTTATTTTAAATATATCAAATATAAAGGACTTATGGCAACCACGACGAAACCTTTAAGTCCTTTAATATTTGATAAAAAATATCTTCTTATTTTATCGTGGTTTTATTATATATCTACGGAAAAATTTGGGTTTTTGCCACTTATCGCATCTTGCTTTTTTTCTCAAATGTCCATTTTATGGACACGCAAGCATGTCAAAAATATTTCGTATCTTTATGTATAATATTAAAAATCTAAAGAATTTTTAATTTGCTAAAATCGGACATACTGACAAGTTATAAACATAAATATGTGCGTAACTAGTTAGAAATGTTAACACATACTTTATATTGTCTTTATATCTTTGTTAAGCTAGGTTGAGTAAAGAAAAAGAATATAAAAACGAATATTTTTAAGTGAATAATTTTTTGTTTGTAGCTAGATTTTTGATTATTATCTTTAAGAAGTTCTTTCACACATTTATTATATAAAAAAAATAAAGATGCACAACTTGACAGGTCTGCATCTTTATTTTTCACCAGATAACCTTCTAAGAGCAAAGGTGTATGGTTATACGATTGTATACAAATATAGACAAATATAGACATATTTAAATATATTTGTGTTAATGCTCTAATATTTTATTATTAATATAATAAAAATTGGCATTGAATAAAAAATTTAAAAAGAAGTTATTGCATCTTCTAAAAAGTGAAATATTCATTTTGATTTTAACATCATTGGATAGAATAGTAGAAATTACTGACAAGATAAAAGTCTTGTTCTGAACAAAAGGGAGGTCTAAATGTCCTCCCTTTTTTATTATAAAATAGCGAACCTTGAAACTGCCGTACAAACAAATTTCAAGGTTCTTTTGTTTATGAGCAAACCTTATTCTTTTCTTAATAACCTGTATTCAACAAGTTGATCACAAGCTTCTTTATATTCTTTATAAGTCTTTTCCTTATCAGAAGCTTCTAGAGCATCTATAAGCTTTTCATATGCTTCTTTATATTCTTTATATAGTTTTTCATATGTGTAGCATCGGTATACTATACCGAGCATTAATGCTGTAAATACTACTGCTGCCGTTATCATAGCTTAAATGTTTATTTTATTTCTGTTATTCCTAAAAGAGCATTCTTTATTAGGAACCTCATGAATTTCTTTTTTTGAAATGTTGTTTTTGTTCGGAGTTTCAAAAATGATGTCAAGTTCTCCATCTACAATATCAATAACAACATTTTGTTTTGTTGCGCAAGTAAGTGCCCATGCTAAATCATCAAGAATATCGATAATGTCCTCTTCTTGTTCAGGAAACATAGTTGACACCCATGATTTTAACGGATTTGGAGGCAATGTGCGTGGTCTGGGATTGGTTTCATGTGTTTTCATAGTTTTTTATTTTATATATCTATGTCCCAAATCACAAAAAAGCCACTTAATGCAAGATGAAGAGATATATATTATGGTTGTTCATAGCAATTTTCATAATAACTTTTTTTCTGGGATGTTTTCTTAACTTGAGAACATCCCAGTTTTATTTATGGATAATCTATTTAAAAACAAAAAAGGCCTTGTCTGGGCCTTTCTGGTGCATTGTAGAGTAAAAATAAACACTATGTTAATACCCATAATCATTCATGTATTAATATATCAATTAAAAGAATGTTAATCACTTTTTAAAATATTTCTAAAAATAAAACATAAAAAATTCAATATTAACTATTTAAATATCATATAGTTAATAGTATAAAGTAAAATCATATTATTAAAAAACATTGGAACACGATACTGCTTGATGGATCCATACCCGATAAAGAAGTTTTTTCCTGGATTGATCATTCTTACAACCTGGTTACCCATATCAGATAAAATAATCAGTAGTTTAATAAACCGATCCTTTCTCTTCTATTTTTTAATAGCTTAGCACTCTAAAAAATTAATTTTTAATATGAAGACTCGTATCCTTATGGCAGTAATTCTTTCAGTGATTATTGCCCCATCTTATGCACAAAAGAAAAAAAACCAGTCTC
Organism: Bacteroidales bacterium; assembly: GCA_021371855.1. Lineage (GTDB taxonomy): Bacteria > Bacteroidota > Bacteroidia > Bacteroidales > VadinHA17 > LD21. The sequence continues at coordinate 17,274 of JAJFVL010000040.1, forward strand.
CCGTTTCAAAAACAGAACAGGAAGGCTACATATTCACAAACATAGTGGACCTTAAAGCCACATCTGTAAAAAATCAATCCCGCACCGGAACATGCTGGTGCTTTGCAACAACTTCATTTATTGAATCTGAACTCCTCCGGATGGGGAAAGGCGAATATGATCTGTCAGAAATGTATATAATCAGAGAAAACTATGTGGACAGGTTGAAAGATAATTACCTCCGACAGGGTAAGGGAAACCTCGGCCCCGGAAGTTTATCGCATGACTGGATGAGAGTATTCACAAAATATGGAGTTGTTCCTGATGAAGTTTATTCTGGTCTTAATTACGGATCTCCCTCACATAATCATAATGAACTTCAGAGTTTTATTGATGCTGTTGCAGCTGTTCCCGTAGAGCGTAAGAACGAAAGTCCTCAGTACCATAAGATCGTTGATGCAGTACTTGATGCATATCTTGGGAAGGTACCTGAATCTTTCACCTATAAAGGGTCGACCTATACACCAAAGTCATTTGCTGAAAGTCTTGGCATTGTTCCCGAGGACTATGTTGAAATTACATCTGTCACACATTTCCCTTTCTACACCGAGGGAATTCTTGAAATACCCGATAACTGGACAATGGCAAGATTCTACAATGTGCCCCTTGACGAACTTATTGAGATCATGGATTATTCATTTAACAATGGTTATACAGTGAACTGGGACGGAGATGTAAGCGAAAAATGGTTTTCACATCAGAAAGGAATTGCAATAGTTCCCGAAACTTCAGGCCCCAATGCTTCTCCAACCGACAGGACAAGACTTGAAAAGAAGGGGCCATCCTCATCCCAGGATGAAACTGATTATTTATCTAAACCGGGACCGGAGGTAAAAATCACCCAGGAAATGCGTCAGGTTGGATACGAAAACTTCTCAACCACCGATGATCATCTTATGCATCTGACAGGAATAGTAAAAGACCAGAACGGCACCAAATACTATAAGACCAAAAATTCATGGGGAACCGACAGAAATCCTTTCGGAGGTTACCTTAATATGTCAGAGAGCTATGTGAGGGCCAAAACCCTTTTCATAATGGTAAATAAAAATGCAATACCCCCGGCAATTAAAACAAAACTTGGTATATAAACATTCACTAAACTTTATTAATATTTTGATTATTTAATTGTTACATATTCTTCTCTGTGGCACTCTGTGCCTCCTTTGTGTCTCACGGTGTAACGAGAATAATATTATTGTACTAAAAGATTGCAGCCACGGATGTCGCTATTATCAAATCGCCCAAGTACTTCAAAACCACCATCTTCATGAAGCTTTCCCTGATCGCCGGTAGCTATGAATGAACAGGAATTAATATTTGCCAGATCAATAATATTAATTCCTCCAACACGCCCCGGTTCTGAGATCAGAGATAATGGGTCATGCGGGTCTCTTATCAACACTCTCATCCATGGAGGACAATAAAAAACACCGTCACCTTTCGAATATGCCTGGCTCATCAGTTCTGCCATACCATATTCCGAATGAATTGAAGGTACATTTAGCTTGCTTTTAAGAATAGAATGGAGCTCGGCGCGTGTCAATTCTTTTCGTCTCCCTTTCATACCCCCGGTCTCCATTACAATGATCCCTGAAAGATCAGGCGAGAATTTTTCGGCCAGATCAATAAGGGCAAAACTAACACCGAGCAGCAAAACCTTCCGGTTTCCATCTTTAGCGTTTTTAAGAGTCTGAATAAGGCTTTCAATATCCTCTTTATAAAATCCGCTCAGCGGATGGTTACTTTGCTTAATAAGTTTATCTGCCATATATACAAGCGATGAGCCTTTCCTTTCAGTATAGGATGGCAATAAAGCGGCAATCAGGTACTCTCCCGGATCACCGTAGAACATCCGGAATGCTTTTGTAAAACTTTCTTCGTATAAGCCCAGGTTGTTGACAAAGTGCTTACCGGGAACAACTCCGGCAGTACCGCTGCTTTCAAAGATCATTTCGACAGGAAGATCCCCGGTTACAATTTTTTTATTTCTGAAGAATTCTACCGGGAGGAAAGGGATATCTGAAATGGTTTTAACTGCTTTCCGGTTCCTACCGAGATTGGTTATAAATTCATGATAAACGATATTTTTATCAAGCTGATAATTAAATATTTCCAAAGCTATTTCCCGAAATCCGGTCAGACTATTAATCCCAAATATTCTATTTCGAAAATCAGCTTTCATTTACCCGGAAAGGTTAATGTCCCATCCGGCTGGTAAGCCCATTCGAAAGTACATTCGGAATACTCGTTTCCAAATTTGGTGTCAACAATTCTTATTTTTGCATATGTTTCACTATTCGTCCTGAACAACCAGATCTGGTTCGCTTTTAATGAATCAGCCCAAACAACCCATTGCGGAACAGTGAAAGAAGTCAGTTTATCAAATTCCTGTTGAGCAGATGCGGCATTCTTAAACTCACCGACTTTATAAAAAGAATTAAGATTATTATTTGTCTGAAGCATTATATTATTCTGGGTACCATTGTCATCTAAAGTAATATCCGGAGGCGGAGTATCGAGTGTTGACACTTTTTTTGCTTTTGAGAATAAAAAACCGTAGACATAATAAGTCTGGAATTCCTGGTTAAATTTTATTTCATTATCCAAGGTTACAACAGATATATTATCTTCTTTGCTGCAACCTGTAAGTAAACAAGTTGCAAATAATATTATTAGATACCTTTTCATCAGTGCTCGTATTTGGTAAAACATCGAAGTTTTATAAGAGACTACAAAGATAATCTAATTCCGGGAGATGTAGAATCTTCTAAAATGAAGTGGCTGCGGATTTCCTCTGCCTACAAGGCAGTCAGGATTACTTTATACTATTGAGAAATCCATACATAAAAGAGAGGCTGCACTTATCTGCACAGCCTCTCTTTATTTTATATAGTATTGGGGTTCTCTTACTCCCCCATTCTCCTCTTCTCCTCTTCTCCCACTCTTCTATTCTCCTCTGATAGCAGTGATCCCGGGAAGTTTTTTCCCTTCCATATATTCGAGCATGGCACCACCACCGGTAGAAACATAGCTCACTTTATCAGCGAGCTTGTTTTTGTTGATCGCAGCCACAGAATCGCCACCACCGATAAGACTGTAGGCGCCTTTTGATGTGGCAGCAGCTATTGCTTTTGCAACAGCAGTCGTCCCCTTTGAGAATTTTTCCATCTCAAATACGCCCATCGGTCCGTTCCAGAGGATTGTCTTTGAATTTTCAATAACTTCAGAAAACTGCCTGATGGTTTTTTCTGCTATATCCAGACCCATCCAGCCATCTTCGACAGAATTAACAGCTGAAACTTTTGTCTGGGCTTCATTATCGAACTTATCGGCATTAAGGCTGTCGACAGGAAGATAAAGATTCACTTTCTTCTCTTTTGCCTTCTCGATAAGTTTCAAAGCGAGATCAAGCTTATCCTCTTCACAAAGCGATTTCCCGATTTTTCCTCCCATTGCTTTAATAAAAGTATATGTCATTCCTCCTCCGATAATCAGGTTATCAACTCTGTTTAGAAGATTTTCAATCAGCATGATCTTATCTGATACCTTTGCTCCACCCATGATGGCGGTAAATGGCCGCTGCGGATCTTTAAGAACCTTATCCATGGCTGCAAGTTCACTGTTAATCAGGTATCCGAACATTCTTTTGTCTTCCGGGAAATAATCAGCAATCACTGCCGTGGTTGCATGAGCACGGTGAGCGGTGCCAAATGCATCATTTACATATATTTCAGCATATCCTGAAAGCTTCTTTGCCATCTCTTTCTGTCTGACCTTCAGCTCTGCTTTTGCAGCTTTCTTCTCCTCGTCTGTTGCTGTCTCAGGAAGAATTGGTTTTCCTTCTTCTTCAGGATAAAAACGGACATTCTCAAGAAGCAGAACTTCACCTGCCTTCATGTTTGCAGCCAACTTTGCTGTAGCTTCTCCAAGGCAATCATCGGCAAACATTACTTTTTTCCCAAGATAATTTTCAAGAACCGGAAGAACCGGTTTAAGTGAGTACTTTTCCATCCGTCCCTCCGGTCTTCCAAGATGGGACATAAGAATTACCGAACCACCGTCGCTAAGAATCTTTTTAATTGTCGGCAAAGCTCCCCTTATCCGGGTATCATCGGTTACAGTAAAAGTTTTCTTGTCGAGAGGAACATTAAAGTCAACCCTGACAATTGTTTTCTTCCCTTTGAAGTTAAAATCCTGAATCATTTTCATAGATCAATATTTTTATTTTACTTATGAAATTTCTAATTACAAACCTACACCTTTTTTGGAAATATTCATTTGCCGGAAATCAACTTATTATAAGAATAAGAGTAGAGATAATATCTTTTGCTCTTTATGTGATGAACATAACATTGCTTTCAAATGTTCCCTTTCTTAAAAGATTATTTAAATTTGAAGAAAAAGATATGGCAAAAATTACATTAAAAGGAAATACGGTAAATACATCGGGTACCCTACCGTTAGAAGGAAGCAAAGCTCCTGATTTTAACCTTGTAAAATCTGACCTTGGTAATCTGTCATTATCAGACCTTAAGGGGAAAAAACTTATCCTTAGCATATCCCCGAGTCTTGATACTTCGGTTTGTGCAACCTCAGTCCGCAAATTCAACCAGCTTGCTGCAGGAAAAACAAATACAATGGTGTTGGCTATTACAAAGGACCTTCCATTTGCTCATGACCGTTTCTGCACTACTGAAGGGATTACGAATGTTGTTCCCCTTTCTGGATTTCGTGATTCCGCTTTTGGAAGATCATACGGTGTCGAAATTATCGACGGACCGTTTGCAGGCCTTTATGCACGCAGTATAGTTGTCATTGACGAAAAAGGGAACATTGTATATACACAACTTGTCCCGGAGATCGCTGAAGAACCTGACTATAATGCAGCTCTTGCCGCTTTGTGACGCATTGAACGATTAGTTTACTGTTTTCAGAAAAGAATAATTTAACAATGAATTTTTCGCAGATACCCGGTCAAAAAGAGATTATCGGAAAGCTGATCCGTTCAGCTCAGGAACAAAGGGTTAGTCATGCTCAACTGTTTGCCGGTCCGGCAGGATGCGGCAGCATGGCTTTGGCCTTAGCCTATGCAAAGTATATTAGTTGTGAAAACCCTACAGAGCATGATTCATGTGGCATATGTAAATCGTGTGTCAAGTATGAGAAACTGATCCACCCCGATCTTCATTTTGTCTTTCCTGTTATTAAAGGGAAGAAAGCCACTGATCCGGTAAGTGATAACTATATTGAGGAATGGAGAGAATTTGTAAAAAAGTCACCCTATTTTACGATTAATGACTGGTTTGATTCAATAGAGGTGGGCAATGCACAGGGAATGATATTTGCTTCGGAAGCATCAGAGATAATAAAAAAGCTTAGCCTTAAAACTTTTGAATCAGATTATAAAATCATGATCATCTGGCTTCCTGAAAAAATGCATCAGGCAACCTCTAATAAACTCCTTAAAATGATTGAGGAACCGCCTGAAAAAACTCTGTTTTTACTTGTTTCTGAAGAGCCTGATAAGATTATTCCTACTATACTATCAAGATGCCAGCTGGTAAAAATTCCTTCTTTCGGCAACCATGATATTGAAAAATATCTTTTGCAGCGATTTAATATAACAACCGATAAAGCTGCAGATATATCACATGTTTCAAATGGGAACATTATCCGCGCTGTCGAATTATGTGAAAATGAAGACTCCTCTCTAGCCAATCTTGAACGTTTTAAGAGTCTTATGCGATTTGCCTGGAAACATGATGTTATTTCAATAATAAGCTGGTCGGAAGAGATTTCTACAACAGGAAGGGAAGCACAAAAGAACTTCATCTTATTTTCCCTCAGATTATTCCGCGAGAACCTGATGATGTCACTCGATCAGTTAAAAAACAGGCTGGTGTTTCTGACAGGAGAAGAGGCGAGTTTCTCCGGAAAGTTTCATCCTTTTATCACGCAGAATAATATCTATCCTTTAACGGACGAATTTAACCTTGCCTATTCGCATATTGAATCAAACGGCAATGCAAAAATTATCTTCCTTGACCTTGCACTTAAGGTTACAAAGCTAATCCGCTGATCATTAAACTGAATGTTGAAATTGATGCAATTTTTCACTACTTTTGCGGGGTAATTTAGGAGTTATTGAAATCATATGACAGATAATGATGATATTCAAGGGCAGATTGGCGAAGATATCCAAATGCCCGATATAACATATAAACCAGGATGTAATAAACTTGATTCTTTCAACTGGCTGAAAGATTTGCCGGAGAATCCAAATGAAAATGAAGTTGTAGAAATACGGTTCAAAAATACCCGTAAAGGATTTTTCAGGAATATTAACAGCCTCAGGCTTGAGATTGGCGATGTCGTTGCAGTAGAAGCCTCCCCCGGACACGATATTGGCAGAGTTTCGATGGTTGGACCTTTGATACATGAACAAATGAGAGAACTTAAAACACTCCCATCACTGGATGACCTTAAAAAAGTGTACCGTAAAGCAAAAGCCGCCGATATTCAGAAATGGGAAGAAGCAAAGAAGCTTGAGATCCCAACCATGCTTCGCTCAAGAAAAATAACCGAAGAGCTTAATCTTAATATGAAAATAGGGGATGTTGAGTATCAGGGAGATAAAACAAAAGCTATTTTTTATTATATTGCAGATGAGAGAGTCGATTTTCGCCAGTTAATTAAAGTCCTTGCCGATGAATTCAAGGTAAGGATAGAGATGCGTCAGATAGGCGCCCGCCAGGAAGCAGGCAGAATCGGAGGTATTGGCTCGTGCGGAAGAGAATTGTGCTGCGCTACTTATATTACTAATTTTGTGTCTGTTACAACAACATATGCAAAATACCAGGAGTTGTCGCTGAACCCCCAGAAACTTGCCGGACAGTGCGGAAAACTGAAATGTTGTCTCAATTTTGAACTCGATTGTTACGTTGATGCGCAAAAATCATTCCCTCCCAAAGATATTCCCCTTGAAGCACTTGATTGCACAGGTTATTTTCAGAAAGTGGAAATCCATAAAGGAATTTACTGGTATTCGACTGATCCTCATTCTTCTACGAACCTTATCGCACTTCCGGTTCAACGGGTTCGTGAAATACAGGCCATGAACAGGAAAGGGAAAAAGGTCGACCGGCTCCAGGTTATTGATGAAACATGGAATCCAGCCCCAGTCTCCCAGGATCTTCTGAAGAATAACAGTCTTACCCGGTTCGATCCGCCTGAAAATAAAAATCCCCAAAACAAAAAACATTACAAGAGAAAAAACAGAAGATTTAATGATAAAAAGAAGAAATAAATATTTACCCATTTTGATATTCTCATGCTTATTACTTCTTTATTCATGCAACAGTGATGTTGTATATACCAATTCTGTTGTAATACCGGGAAATAAATGGGAACTGATGAATGTTCCTGTTTTTGAAGTTCCGGTAACTGATACCATCTGTAGCAATAATATCATCTTTACAATAAGAACAGGCTCATCTTATCCCTACCGTAATATTTATCTTTTCGTAACTACCTCCTCTCCCGACGGAAAAAACATTACTGATACACTGCAGTATAATCTTGCCGACGAAAAGGGGGAATGGTACGGAAAAGGATTCGGGGATATCCACGAACTTAATCTCCCATATAAGTCAAACGTCTATTTCCCTTTAAAAGGTACATATCAATTTAAAATTCAGCATGGTATGCGCATTGAAGATCTTAATGGCGTTTATGATTTCGGATTAAGAGTGGCAAAGATCAGCAAATAAATTTTCTGAAGTGGGAAAGAATAAACTTGCCAGATGGACAGAGTTGGGATCGTTCGATAATGTTATCCAGCCTCTTATCGGAGATGTTGTCAGTAATGATCATCCGATAAAAGGCAGATGGAACAGAGAGATCTTTAAAAATGAAAATCCTGTTGTTCTTGAGCTGGGATGCGGAAAAGGAGAATATACAGTCGGGCTGGCAACCAGGTTCCCTGGTAAGAATTATATCGGTATCGATATAAAAGGAGCCCGTATGTGGCGCGGAGCCAAAACATCAAATGAGTACAAGCTATCCAATGTCGCATTTCTCCGTACAAGAATTGAATTTATTAACAGGTTCTTTTCATCCGATGAGGTAGATGAGATCTGGGTAACCTTCCCTGACCCCCACCCCGGAGGCAGAAACGCGAATAAAAGACTTACATCCCCCCGGTTTTTAAACAGTTACCGTTTGTTTCTGAAAGACAAGGGATTAGTCCATCTCAAAACAGACAACAGCGAACTCTTTAAATATACCCAAAAGGTTGTAAACAATAATCAACTTGAAACTGTAATTGCCACAAGCGACCTCTATTCAGAAGATCTTTCGGATGACATTCTTTCAATAAGAACCCATTATGAAAATATCTTTCTGGATGAAGGACTGAAAATTAACTACATCTCTTTCAGACTGGAAAAAGAAAAAATTATTGAAGATGCCTTCCTTAAAGCAAAAAGAGAATAATGATTTTTTCGAAAGGGTTTATGAAGTTACGAAACTCATTCCTTACGGAAGGATAACCTCATACGGTGCTATTGCCCGTTTTCTTGGGTCAGGCAGATCAGCCCGAATGGTAGGATGGGCTCTGAATGTGTGCCACAACAATCCCGGTTTTATTCCTGCCCACAGAGTTGTTAACCGGAAAGGGTTACTTACCGGAAAGCATCATTTCGGAAATTCGACCACCATGGAACAGCTTCTCGGAAATGAAGGTCTTGTCATTGAGGATGATAAGATATTGAACTTCAATGAAAAATTCTGGGACCCTCTGACAGAATTGAAGTAAATATTTTGTAGTCTGCTAAAAAATCGGTAAAATTGCACCTTGTTTATATTTAAATTAAATAAAAATAATATATTATTGTAATGTCTTCAAAAGAACAGATATTAAAAGCTCTTTCAAAAATCATCCATCCCGAAAAGGGGAAAGATATAGTTTCGCTGGGGATGGTATCCGAAATTGAATCAGGCGAAAAAGGGATCTCACTTACCATAATACCGGAGAGATCAAATGATCCGTTTATTTCATCAATCAGGAGTACAATTGTAAAATCGATCAAAGAAACTCTCGGTCCCGATACTGTTATCAATGAAATAAAGGTCCAGCCAAAGGTAATTGTTGGTAAACAAAAAGAAGAACAACGGGAAATTTTGCCCGAAGTTACAAACATTATTGCCATCTCTTCGGGAAAAGGAGGTGTGGGAAAGTCAACTATTGCAGTAAATCTGGCCATAGCACTTGCCCGGTTGGGAAATAAAGTCGGGCTTCTTGATGCCGATGTATTCGGACCTTCTGTTCCAAAAATGTTTGATGCAGAAAAATTCAGACCTGAAGTAATAAGAGAAAATAACAAGGACCAAATTGTCCCATTGATAAAGTATGGAGTTAAAATTCTCTCAACCGGATTTTTTGTCGATCCCTCAGACGCAGTTATCTGGAGAGGCCCGATGGCTTCAAGTTTTCTTAAACAACTTATAGTACAGGGCGGCTGGGGAGCTCTTGATTACCTCCTGGTTGACCTTCCCCCCGGGACCAGTGATATCCATCTTACACTTGTTCAGGAAGTTCCTGTTACGGGCGCAGTTGTCGTAACCACACCCCAATCTGTGGCTCTTGCTGATGCAATTAAAGGAATTGCCATGTTCAGGAGCGATAAAATTAATGTCCCGGTGCTTGGTCTTGTAGAAAATATGTCATGGTTTACTCCTGCTGAGCTTCCTGCCAATAAATACTATATTTTCGGCAGAGATGGAGGGAAAAATCTTGCCGAAAAAATGGGAGTTCCATTGCTTGGTCAGATTCCTCTCGTTCAGAGTATCTGTGAAGGGAGTGACAACGGTCAGCCTGTAGCCCTGAACGATTCAGTTACCGGAAACGCATTCATGGAGCTGGCCGGGAACCTTATTGAAAGTGTAAACAAAAGAAACAAAGAACATATTCCAACTGTTAAACTACAGATAAATAAATAAATCATTATTAATATGACAGAAGTAAAAAGTGTTAAAGACCGCGTTATAAAAGCTCTTGAGAGAGTAAGACCTTATCTTCAGTCTGATGGAGGAGATATAGATCTTATAGAAGTAACTGATGATATGACAGTAAAGGTAAAACTCACAGGGGCATGCCATGGCTGCCCATACAGTTTGCAGACTTTAAAAGCCGGAGTTGAACAGGCAATAATTAATGAAGTTCCGGAAATAAAGAGAGTTATTTCTGCCTGAAAAGATTCTCGGCCTCAAATTAAATTAACTTTGAAATACTATACATTAGTTTAATCTGTTATAGTATTAAAAGTCATTTTTTGGCTCCAAAAAAAACATCATATAAATATCTGGTGCTACTGGGGTTTTCACTGATCCTGGTAACCTGTTCGGTTGAAAAAAACACGGACTCAACAAGGTTTTATCATAACATGACTGCCAGATATAATATCTATTTTAATGGTTATGAGAGCTTTAAAGCAGGGCTTGCCAAGATAAACAGGAATTACGAGGATGACTATGCTGAAATGCTGAAGGTTTTTGAATTCAGCGATCCTTCTACTGCATCTGTCTGCGCCTCCGATATGGAAAGGGCAATGCAGAAGGCTTCAAAATTAATTTCTCTCAAATCGATTACAGCTAAACCTGAAATTAAAGATAAACGGCTTCCTACTGAAAAAGACAAAGCCCTGCTTGATAGAAAAGAGTATAACAATTGGGTTGACGATAGTTATTTACTTATAGCAAAGGCCCGTTTCTATAAGCATGAGTTCAATGAGGCAACCTCTGTGTTCAATTATTGTATTGCAGAAGCAAATGATCCGGAAATAAAGAAGGAAGCCGCTATCTGGCTGGCAAGAATTAATAATGAGAAAGGCAACTATGGCGAATCATTAAGGTTAATCAATGAGATTGACATTACAACAGATTTTACGAAGTCACTGCAATCAATGTATTATTCGACACTTGCAGATCTGTTTATCAAACAAAAAAAATATTCTGAAGCGATAGAACCACTCGGGAAATCAATTGGTCTGGTTTCCGGTAAAAGATCCAGATACAGGCTTACCTACCTGCTGGCTCAGTTATATGAACAGACTGGAAATGGTGCCAGGGCAACATCTCTTTTTCAGGAAGTTATTAAAATGAACCCGCCTTACGATGTTGAATTTAATGCAAGGATAAACGTCGCCGGCGTTTTTGATGTAAATTCCGGAAATCCCGGAGAAATAAGAAGAGAACTTGAAAAAATGCTGAGAGACACAAAGAATAAGGACTATCAGGACCAGATTTATTTTGCCCTGGGGAACCTGTCGATGAAAGAGGGAAATGAAACTGATGCAGTGGATTTTTTCAGAAAATCAGCAAACGCCACATCGGGGAATCAGAATCAGAAAGGGAAATCATATCTTGCTCTTGCCACACATTATTATGATAAACCCGATTATATGAAGGCTGGCAGATACTACGACAGCGCTGTCTATTTCATTGATGAGAATTATCCCGATTATAATACTTTAAAATCCAAATCACAAAACCTTAATACTCTTGTCTCGCAATTGACAATTATCCAGACTGAAGACAGTCTGCAGAAAGTAGCATCGATGACTGAACCGGAGAGGAATGCGCTGATTTCTTCAATAATTGCAAAAATAGTCAAAGACGAAAGTGAAGGGAAAGTTTCGGAATATGCTGACAGATATAATATTGGACAATTTTACGAGAATGAGAGACGTTCTCAGAACACCATTCAGCAGGAGGGTAAATGGTATTTCTATAACCAGTCAGCTCTCACTTTTGGCCGGACAGAATTCCGCAGACGCTGGGGAGACAGGAAACTTGAAGACAACTGGAGAAGATCAAACAAAACAAGAGTAAATCCATCACAGCTTACGGCCAATTCTGAAGAAACTGCCCAGACTGATAAAGACACCTCTGCAGCATTACGCGATTATAAAAAACCGGAATTTTATCTGAAGAACCTTCCTTTAACAGATTCCCTGATCAATATTTCGAACGAAAAAATAGCCAACGCCCTTCTGAATGCAGGTAAAGCATACGATGAAAGCATATCTGATCCGGTAAAAGCGACCGAAACATTTGAATCTCTTATCAATCGTTTCCCTTCCAACGAACTTGTTTCGGAAGCATTATATAATCTTTATAAAGTCAATAAAGAAGTGAATGGCCCTAAAGCTGAGGCTTACAGGCAACGGCTGCTGCAGAAATACCCCGACAGCGAATTTTCAAAGATACTGTCCGACCCCGCTTATTACGAAAAAAAGATAGCCGATCAGAAATTAACTGAAACGATGTACGAAGAAGCATACAATACATACAACAGCGAAAAATTCAATGATGCAATCTCGATATGCGATGATGCTCTGAAAAAATATCCGCAGAATCTCCTGGCTCCAAAATTCCAGCTTCTCCGTGCCTATTCAGTTGCCAGAATAAGTGATGAAAGAAAACTCAAGGAAGAGTTGACCATGCTGATTAAAACATGGCCCGGAACACCTGAGAGCAGAAAGGCAGAAGAGATAATTGCTTTCCTCAATCAGAAGATCCCTGAACTTAAAGTTGAAGAAGATAAAGTTATAGCCGCTGAATTATTCGTCGCAGATAAAACCGTTAATCATGTTTTTGCATTGATCATTGCCGATCCTTCATTCAATATCAATCAGGCAACTTTTGATGTCATCAGTTACAATATTGATAATTATACTAATAAAAACCTTAAAACAACAGGGGAACTCGTTGGCAATAAATATATAATAATAACAGTCTCTGGCTTTGCCGATTATCAGCAGGCATTTGATTATTTTGATGCTTTTAAAACTGACAGGTCAGTCAGAAATGCTCCGGGTGCAAAAATGATGACATTCATCATAAGCAATGATAATCTTAAGACTCTTAATCAGGATAAGAATCCTGAACGTTATCAGATATTCTTTATGGAAAATTATTTAAAATGAGAAGAATAAGAATATTATGGACCGATGATGAAGTTGAAGCGCTCAAGCCTCATATCTTTTTCCTTAAAGAGAAAGGTTATGAGATCGATACCTGCTCAAACGGGAACGATACTATTGACCTCGTCAGACAGAACCGGTATGATCTTATTTTTCTTGATGAAAATATGCCTGGATTAAGCGGAATTGAAACACTTAGACATATTAAAGAAATAAGCACCGATATCCCGGTTGTGATGATAACCAAAAGTGATGAGGAAGAGATAATGGAGGCTGCCATAGGATCCGAAATTACTGACTATCTGATAAAGCCGGTAAAACCAAAGCAGGTACTTCTGGCAATAAAAAAAATACTCGACCAGCGGCGGCTGATAACAGAAAAAACCACAACAGATTACAGACAGGAATTCAGCCGGATAAGTAACAGGATATCATCTGCTTCAAACTCTTCTGATTGGATTGATCTTTATAAAAAGATTGCATACTGGGAATCAGAACTGGAAAAGTCAACTGATCCCGGTATGGCTGAAATTCTTAAAATGCAGGAAAACGAAGCCAACAATTCTTTTTCAAAATTTATGATAACCAATTATCTCGGCTGGCTCAACCGGAACAACTTGAATAAACCATTGCTCTCTCCTGATCTCTTTTCAAAAAAAATCTTTCCACAGGTTAAAGAAGGCAAATCTTTGTTTTTCATCCTGATAGATAACATGCGGTACGACCAGTGGAAAACAATTTCAAGTGAGCTTTCAGGACTCTTCAGAGTTATTGAAGAGGATATATATTTCAGTATTTTACCAACTTCAACACAGTTCAGCCGGAACTCCATCTTTGCAGGATTGATGCCATCGGAGATTAATGAGATTTTTCCCGAGCTCTGGATAAATGATGATGAGGATGAGGGGAAAAACAATTTTGAAGAAGAATTATTCGCAAATCAGCTTAGCCGTAAAGGATTGAAATACAAGTGGTCATATAATAAAATATGTACCAGCCAGGAGGGAAAGAAGGTAAACGACACATTCAGGTCGATGCTTCAAAACGACATTAATATTCTTGTCTATAACTTTGTTGACATGCTTTCACATGCCAGAACAGAAATAGGAGTCATCCGTGACCTTGCCAACGATGAACGTGCTTACAGAAGCCTGACACGTTCGTGGTTTGTAAATTCCCCATTGTTTGAACTTCTGAAAACACTTGCATCATATCCTGTTAAAGTTATATTTAGTACCGATCATGGAACAATAAGGGTCCAGAATCCCGTAAAAATCATAGGTGACAGAAAAACATCTGCCAATCTCAGGTACAAAATGGGCAGGAACCTCGATTACGATCCCAAAAAAGTATTTGAGTTAAAATTCCCTGAAAAAGCAATGTTACCCAAAACAAATATCAGTTCAAGGTATATCTTTGCCCTCAATAAAGATTATTTAGTTTACCAGAATAACTATAACTATTATGCCGGCTATTATAAAGACACTTTTCAGCATGGAGGCATTTCAATGCAGGAGATAATGTTACCTGTCGCCTGTCTTGAACCGGTTCAATAAATAGCTTCGTCTTCAATGGAAATAGTGATAAAGGATAAAAAACATTTGCATTCTGCCGCAAGAAAGATTCTTGAGTATTGTGGCAATAATAAAATCATAGCTTTTTACGGATCAATGGGTGCTGGCAAAACAACAATTATTAAAGCTGTCTGCGAAGTCCTGGGAGCTTTGGATATTGTCAGCAGCCCGACGTTCACCCTTGTAAATGAATACAGAACTTCAGAAGGAAATTCTTTATACCATATTGATTTCTACAGAATAAAGAAGCAGGAAGAGGTGTTTGATTTTGGTATTGAGGAGTACCTTTCAGGCAATTCATATTGCTTTCTGGAGTGGCCCGAACTTGTTGAGGAAATTCTTCCTCCCGGAACTGTTTGTATCAGGATTACTGTTGATGAAAAAGAACAGCGTATCCTCTCAATATCATGACAACATCTTGTTTTGCACTATTCTGCAAATTTTTTAACTTTGAAAAAATAACATCCTCCTCATGATGAACGACAAAGGTAAAAGCGGAAAAGTTAGTTTTGGCAGTACAGCTTTTATGCCAAAAGAAGAACATCTGGAGACAGCTGTTAAAAATCGCAGGATTTCGATCGGGATCCCAAACGATAATAAAAATGATGAAAAAAGAGTGCCCCTGACCCCTGAGGCAGTCAACATGCTTGTCGAAAACGATAATGAAGTCATTATTCAGAAAGGGGCAGGTCTTGGGGCTAATTATACCGATAAGGACTACAGCGAAAACGGTGCTATTATAAGCGATTCCCCGGCAAGGGTTTACAGTGCGGATGCAGTAATTAAAGTTGCTCCTTTTTCAGAGAAAGAAACCGATTATCTTAAAGGTAATCAGGTTATTATGTCATATCTCAATATCCTTATGCTTAATGAAGACACTCTCGGTAAACTCATAAGGAAAAAAGTCACTGCAATTGCTTTTGAAAAGGTCCGCGACAGTAAAGGGGAAATGCCAGTGGTGGAATTGATGAGTGAAATATGTGGTATATCATCTATTCTTGTTGCATCAGAATATCTCAGCAATACGCATGGCGGAAAAGGAGTGATGCTTGGCGGTATTACAGGGGTTACTCCTACAGAAGTCATCATCCTTGGAGCAAACACTGCCGGAGAATGTGCTGCAAGAGCTGCAATTGGACTTGGGTCAACAGTTAAGATATTCGACAATTCGCTCCCCAGATTAAGAAATTTTCAAAATCTGCTGGGACAGCGGTTGCAGACTTCTGTTTTCCATCCGCAGGTCCTGAAAAAAGCTCTCAGGTCGGCCGATGTTCTCATTGGTGCAATAGAGCTCGAAGATCTTAAACCCTGGTATTATATAACAGAGGATATGGTTCGCACTATGAAAAAAGGATCAGTTATTATTGACTTGAGTATCGACCGTGGCGGATGCATCGAAACAACTGAATGCCGGGCATTACAGGATCCGGTTTATGAGAAACATGGCGTGATACACTTCTCAGCATGGAACCTCCCTTCGGTTGTTGCACGTACCGCCTCAATAGGCCTCAGCAATATTTTCACTCCGTTACTTCAGAGTATGGCCGACGCTGGCGGAATAACCCGGTTGCTAAAGAATGATCGTGGCGTACGCAACGGAGCCTATTTATATAATGGTATGCTGACAAATGAAACGCTGGGACAAAAGTTCGGGATTATCTCAAAAGACCTCGATCTTCTTATATCCGCCTTCTGATGATCATACGAATATAAGTGTCGCCTTCTTCTCTTTTATTCTGATTTTTGCCTTTTTACCAATATAGAAAGCTCTGTTATCGGAAACATGCCCTGCAGGGAATCCGAAAAAGAGAGGATAATTATATTCTCGTACAATCCCAAAAATGGTTTCTTCAATGCTCTTACCCCATGGGATCTTTGTATCTTCAATCTTATTCATTCCGCCGATAACAAGTGCTTTTAACCTTTCAAGCTTACCGGCAAGCTTAAGTGAAGTCATCATCCTGTCGATATGATAATATTGTTCCCCGACATCCTCAATAAACAAGATCTTCCCTTTTGTTACCGGCTCTGCCCGTGTACCTATAAGGTTATAGATAAGAGAAAGGTTCCCTCCTGTTATCTCCCCGGCTACATTTTTACTTCTGAAAAATGAGCCTTCCCATTCACATGGCTGAAGGCCGCCGAATAATGCCTGATGTAATGAACTGAACGTTGATTCACACTTTTCAGGATTACTAAAGTTAAGTGGCATATCGCCATGAACAGATATTATTCCGCATACTTCATTTAACCACATATGCAAAACTGTAATATCGCTGAACCCGACATACCATTTCGGATTGTTTCTCAGTGCCGAAAAATCGATCTTGTCAATAATTTTTGAAATACCGTAACCACCCCTGGAACAAAAAACAGCTTTAATTTCAGGATCATTTGTCATTTCCTGAAGATCAGACAGGCGCTCTTCGTCACTCCCTGCAAAAGGACCGTCACTTTTCATGGCATTTTTACCTACCCTTACTTTCAGCCCCCAATCCTCAAGAAAATTTATAGCAAAAGCCACTTTCTTCTCTTCGATACAAAATGACGGAGATATTATTGCCACTTCATCTCCGGGTTTCAGATATTCAGGTTGTAACTTTTCTGCAGACATATAAATAAACAGTACTTTAAGTGAGCTAAAGTTTGAAGTGCCTAAAGTTAGAATTAATCTTACAACTTTTGTCATTCCAGGCACTCCAAACTCTGGTCACTGATTTAATACAAATTATTATCTTTGTGCCTTCAAATTTGATTTTTATTCATTATCAGAATCATGAAGAATTATAAAAGATATCTCATTACATCCGCTCTTCCGTATGCCAACGGGCCAATACATATTGGACACCTTGCAGGTGTTTATATACCCTCGGATATTTATACCAGATATCTGAGGATGAAGGGTGTGGACGTGATATCCATATGCGGATCCGACGAACATGGCGTTCCTATCACTCTTAAAGCACGCAAAGAAGGTGTGAATCCCCAGGAGATCGTTGACAGGTATCATTCATTAAACAAAAAAGCATTTGAGGATTTCGGAATTGCTTTTGATATCTATTCACGCACTTCAAATAAAATACACTTCGAAACTGCTTCCGATTTTTTCAGGACACTTTATAATAAAGGTGAATTCATTGAAAAATCCTCGGAGCAATATTATGATGAAGAGGCCGGCTGTTTTCTTGCCGACAGATATATCGTTGGTACATGCCCTCATTGCGGTAATGAAAATGCCTATGGTGACCAGTGTGAGAAATGCGGAACTTCCCTGAGTCCCAATGAGCTCATCAATCCGCACTCAACAGTCAGCGGAAGTAAACCTGTTTTGCGCGAAACCCTGCATTGGTACCTTCCGCTCGACAAATACGAACCATGGCTCAAAAAATGGATCCTGGAAGATCATAAAGACTGGAAAACCAATGTATATGGCCAATGCAAATCGTGGCTCGATCAGGGCCTGCAGCCCAGAGCCGTCAGCCGCGACCTCGACTGGGGAGTACCTGTTCCTGTTGAAGGAGCAAAAGGGAAGGTCCTGTATGTCTGGTTCGATGCTCCGATAGGTTATATATCTGCGACAAAAGAGCTTACTCCCGACTGGGAGAAATACTGGAAGGATAAAGATACCAAATTGGTCCACTTCATAGGGAAGGACAACATTGTATTCCATTGTATCATTTTCCCTGCTATGCTTAATGCCGAAGGAAGTTTTATCCTCCCCGAAAATGTTCCTGCCAATGAATTTCTGAATCTCGAAAACGATAAAATATCAACATCCAGAAACTGGGCCGTATGGTTGCACGAATACCTTGAAGATTTTCCCGGCAAACAGGATGTTCTGAGATATTCCCTTTGTGCCAATGCCCCGGAAACAAAAGACAATGATTTTACCTGGAAAGATTTTCAGGCACGGAATAACAATGAGCTTGTTGCAATCCTCGGAAACTTTGTCAACCGGACACTTGTACTGACTAATAATTATTATAACGGGGAAGTTCCGGCAAGAGGAAAAACAGATTCAAATGATGATGCTGCTTTAAATGAGATAGGCAGGATCAAAGAAAATGTTGAAAGCAGTATTGAAGCATACAGGTTCCGTGAAGCACTTAAAGAGGCAATGAACCTTGCAAGACTTGGGAATAAATATCTGGCCGACGCAGAACCCTGGAAAGTTATTAAAACTGATCCTGAAAGGGTCAAAACAATAATGAATATCGCCCTGCAGATAACTGCAAACCTTACAATTGTTTGTGAACCATTTCTTCCATTCTCAATGGATAAATTGCGCGGATGGCTCAATTTCAATGACCTTAAATGGAGCAATGCCGGCAAATCTGATCTTTTAGAAACAGGCCATTCAATCAATAAACCCGGATTGCTCTTTGACAAGATCGAGGATGAGGAAATCACCAGACAAATAGATAAGCTCCTTGCGACAAAAAAAGCCAATGAATCTGCAAGCACAAAAACCGTCCCGGGGAAAGAACCCGTAAACTTTGATGATTTCAGCAAGATAGACATCAGAACAGCAACCATCCTCGAAGCCGAGAAAGTCCCGAAAACGACCAAATTACTCAAGCTAAAGATTGATACCGGACTTGATATCCGCACTATTGTGTCAGGTATTGCAGAGTATTATGAACCCAAAGCAATAATCGGGAAACAGATTTCCATTGTTGCCAATCTGGAACCGAGAAAGATAAAAGGCATCGAATCAAAAGGAATGATACTTATGGCTGAGGATAAAGATGGTAAACTTGTTATGGTTTCTCCTTCGGGCAAGGTGAGCAACGGGAGTATGATAAAATAAAGATTATTTTCTTTTTGAGACCCAGGCTCCCGGGAATTTTTTCGATATGCTGTCTTTTTTAGTCAAAGCAATATTCAGATCGCTGCAAACCATAGCACAAACACGGTAAAATCCGTTTGGAGCAGCAACAATCTCAGGTGTAAAGCCTTCCTCTTTGAGCATATTCACCTGTATCATTGCATTTTCTTCCGATTTGAAGCTCCCTGTAATAAGAGAATAAGCATCCTCCTTCGCAGGGACAGGAATAACAGCTTCCGGCACTACTGGTTTTTCAGAAACCGGTATTATGCTCTCCTCAACCTTTGCAGGTTCTTCTTTTTTCAGATCCTCTTCAACAGCTTTTTTGTTATTTTCAAATTCAGCAGTTACCAAAGGATTCATGGTCGTTGTTTCTATCCTGGCTTTGAAGAGGTCTGTCTTCAAAGGGATTGCAACAGCGACGGCAAGAAGAGGAATAATTACAGCAGCTCTCCATAAAATTTTTCTCATGGCAGCATGCCTTACAGGATCTTTGTCTATATGCCGTATGATTTGTTTTCTTACATCATAACCATCAAGAGGTAAACACTGGAATGATTCAAGTCCATAAGAATCCAGATGATAGTTAGCACTTCTGTCAGGCTCAAACTGGATATTGCCTTCTTGATTATTTACAAAACTCCCGATATTATCAAAAACGACATTTTCACCTTTTTCAAGTTTTCGGCGAAGCTCTGTAACAAACTCCTCAACAAGATTCCTGGCATCTCCATAATTTATTTTCGTCGACTCTGAAATCTTGCCTACCAGTAGACCATCATTATGATTAAGGTTCCTGTTGAACGATATCTGCTTCACCGGAGGATAAAATGTTCCCGAATTCTTATCAAGATGAGCAGGGTTATAGTTACCTATAAACCCGCCAAATCCAGGAACGATAACGCAATCGTGCCCGAATAATAATTCCCTTATAAAAGCTGTAATATCCACCTTGTATTTTATTGTATTCAATACAAAAATAAGAAAATAGTCATTACAGAAAAATATTATCTTCGTATTTCCAAATTTAAAAATATGAAAGCAATCCAAATGGTTGACCTGAGGGGTCAATATGAAAAGCTTAAGCCAGACATTGATGCAGCTATCAGATCGGTCCTGGAATCAACAACTTTTATTAAGGGCCCTGATGTTAAACTTTTCGAAGAAGAGTTGAGTAAGTATATGGGAGTAAAGCATGTTGTATCATGCGCAAATGGCACAGAAGCTCTTTATCTTGCAATGATGGTTCTCGGATTAAAACCAGGAGATGAAGTTATTACTACAAATTTCACTTTTATTGCAACAGTTGAGGTTGTTGCCCGGTTGGGACTGAGACCGGTCATTGTTGAACCCGACCCGGGAAGCTTTAACATTTCTGTAGAAGAGATCAAGAAAGCCATAACAAAAAAGACAAAGGCAATTGTACCTGTTCATCTGTTTGGCCAGTGTGCCGACATGGAGAGCATAATGGAACTTGCTGAAAAATACAATCTTTACGTAATTGAGGATGCTGCCCAGGCAACAGGTGCAGATTACATCTTTCGTGACGGCACCACAAAAAAAGCCGGAACCATAGGACATCTCGGAACAACTTCCTTCTTCCCTTCAAAAAACCTGGGCTGTTATGGTGACGGAGGAGCGCTATATACCAATAATGACACTTATGAAAAAAAACTGAGAAGCATAGCCAACCACGGTATGAAAGTTAGATATCATTATGATGATATTGGAGTCAATTCAAGGCTCGATACTATTCAGGCGGCAATCCTTAGGGTAAAGCTTAAGCATCTGTCTGAATTCAACGCAGCCCGGAGAGCAGTTGCCGACAAATACGACAAAGCGTTTGCCGGATGCCCGTCAATCTGCGTTCCTGAAAGAGTAACCTACTCGTCTCATATATTTCATCAGTACACCATCAGGGTGAAAAACAGTAAAAGAGATGATCTTAAAAAATTCCTTGAATCAAAGAGCATTCCGGCAATGATTTATTATCCCGGACCACTTCATTTGCAGGAAGCATATGGTTACCTGGGATATAAAGAGAATGATTTTCCTGTTACCGCTGCATTGTGCAAAGAGGTCCTGTCCTTGCCCATGCATCCTGACATGGAACAGGATCAGCTTGATTATATTATACTTAACGTATTAGAATTCTTTGAAAAATAATTGCTATGGAAAAAGACTATTTTGCCCACGAAACAGCTGTCATTGACGATGGCTGTAAAATCGGGAAAGGCACAAAAATATGGCACTTCAGCCATGTTATGGAAGGATCTGAAATAGGGGAGAACTGCAATATTGGTCAGAATGTTGTCATCTCACCCAGGGTAAAACTCGGAAGAAATGTAAAAGTTCAGAACAACGTCTCAATTTATACAGGTGTCATTTGCGAAGATGATGTTTTTCTTGGGCCATCGATGGTCTTTACCAACGTCATCAATCCCAGAAGCGCAATTGCCCGGAAAGACAAATACCTTACTACCGTAGTTGAAAAGGGAGCTTCAATAG
Organism: Bacteroidales bacterium; assembly: GCA_021371855.1. GTDB lineage: Bacteria > Bacteroidota > Bacteroidia > Bacteroidales > VadinHA17 > LD21. Next base: position 39,209 of record JAJFVL010000040.1, read on the forward strand.
GTGCGAATTCCACTATTGTCTGTGGTAATAAAATTGGAACCTATTCATTTATCGGAGCCGGTGCGGTTGTTACTAAAGATGTAAAGCCCTATTCACTTGTAGTAGGAAATCCGGCCAGGCAAACCGGCTGGATGAGCGAATATGGTCACAAGCTGATTTTTGATGAGAAAGGAATAGCCTCCTGTCCCGAAAGCGGGGAGAAATACAGGCTGGAAGACGGCAAGGTTTCTAAAATTATTTAGTATTTTTACAGACTTCTAAAGAATTTCAACATGACTGTAACTCCAAAAAACTTTGGAATAATAGGTGTTGCCGGATATATAGCTGTCAGACATCTTAAAGCAATCAAGGAAACAGGTAATAACCTTCTGGCAAGCCTTGATAAGTTTGATAGCGTTGGAAGAATAGACAGTTATTTCCCGGAAAGTGATTTTTTTGTTGAATTTGAGCGCTTCGACAGACATTTTGACAAGCTGAAACGAAACGGAACCAAAATTGATTATGTAAGCATTTGTTCTCCGAATTATCTTCACGATTCTCATATCCGGTTCGCTCTTCGCCATCAGGCTGAAGCAATCTGCGAAAAACCTATTGTTCTCAATCCCTGGAATATTGATGCATTACAGGAGATCGAGAATGAAACTGGCCGTAAAATAAATACCGTACTCCAGCTTCGTCTTCATCCAAAAATAAAGGAACTGCGGGAAAAAATCCACAACGGACCGAAAGATAAAATATATGATATTGACATGACTTATATCACAAGCCGCGGAAACTGGTATGCAATATCATGGAAAGGAGATATCCAAAAATCAGGCGGGATTGCAACAAATATCGGCATTCATTTTTTCGATATGCTGAGCTGGATATTCGGAGATGTAAAAAAGAATATTGTTAATCTCAGTGAACCCAATAAAGCTTCCGGATATCTCGAGCTCGAAAATGCAAGGATCAGATGGCTTCTCAGTATCGATTATAATGATATCCCCTCTTCTGTTAAGGAAACCGGAAAGAGAACATACAGATCAATTACCGTCAACGGGGAGGAAATTGAATTCAGCGAGGGATTTACTGAACTACACACTGAAACTTATAAGGAAATACTTGCCGGCAGAGGATTCGGACTCAATGATGCCCGTCAATCAGTTGAGATTGCATACACAATAAGGAATACCAAACCTGTTGGTCTCCAGGGAGATTATCATCCAATGTTGAAACAGATAATATGATTTACGACAAACTTGTTAATAAGGAGACAAAGCTTTCTGTTATCGGCCTTGGTTATGTTGGCCTTCCAATCGCACTTGAGTTCGCAAAGAAAATAAGTGTCATTGGCTTTGATATTAAACCCGATAGAGTTGAGCTTATGAAAAATGGGATTGATCCAAGTCATGAGCTCACTTCAGAAGCTTTTAAGGATTCCGATATTATTCTTACAAGCGATCCTGCCAGGCTTAAAGAAGCTTCATTTCATATTATAGCAGTACCCACTCCTACCAACATTAATAATTTACCTGATCTCACACCTGTTCTTAAAGCATCCGAAACCGTTGGGAGAATTTTAAAAAAAGGCGATTATGTAGTTTATGAATCGACTGTTTATCCGGGATGCACCGAAGATGATTGTGTCCCCGTGCTGGAAAGATATTCTGAACTAAAGTGCGGGACCGACTTTAAAGTTGGTTTCTCTCCCGAAAGAATAAACCCCGGTGATCCCAATCATAACCTGACAAAAATTATTAAAATAACAAGCGGCTGTGACTCAGAATCGGCTGAAAACATAGCAAAAACATACGAGTTGATCATCAAGGCAGGGATCTACAGGGCAAGCTCCATAAAAGTGGCAGAGTCGGCAAAGATTATTGAAAACACACAGCGCGACATCAACATCGCCTTCATGAATGAATTATCGATCATTTTTAACAGGCTTGGAGTAAATACTTTTGAAGTACTTGAGGCAGCCGGGACAAAATGGAACTTTCTTAAATTTTACCCCGGGTTGGTTGGAGGACATTGCATAGGTGTTGACCCGTACTATCTCTCATACAAGGCAAAATCAATGGGGTATCATCCTCAGATGATTGATTCCGGGAGGTTCATCAACGACAGTATGGGCCGGTATATAGGAAAACAGACTGCCAAGAAACTTGTAGCTGCCGGTAAAAATTTCAAGGATGCACACGTTCTGATAATGGGAATGACTTTTAAAGAAGATGTTACCGATATACGTAATTCAAAAGTCATGGATGTTATCCGCGAACTGGATGATTTTGGAATAAAGGTCGAGGTAATAGATCCCGGAGCATCAAAACAAGAAGTAAAAAAAGAATACGGAATTGATCTGAAAGAACATCCTTCGGGAAAATACGACGCTGTAATACTGGCTGTCAGCCACAAGGAATATTTAAAATTAGACGAATCATTTTTTGCTGCGTTATTAAACAAAGGAGGAATTGTAGTTGATGTAAAAGGCATTCTTCGCGGGAAAATTAAAAACCTAACTTACTGGAGTCTTTAAATGAAAAAGAAAATTATTGTTACCGGAGGAACCGGATATATCGGTTCACATACGACTGTTGAACTTATTAAAGAGGGATTCGATGTTGTAATTATTGACAACCTGTACAACTCCGAAGCTGAAGTTGTTGACAGAATTCAGCAAATAACGGGAGTTAAACCTGTGCTGGAAGTCCTTGACGTATGCGACAGGGAGAAGCTCGATCAATTCTTTAATAAACATAAAGAGAGTTCGGCTGTTATTCACTTTGCCGCTTATAAGGCTGTATCAGAATCTGTTAATAAACCTCTGGAATATTATAGAAACAATCTTGTTTCATTGATAAACATATTGAATTCAATGAAACGTTTTGGTGTTCCCGGGCTTGTTTTTTCTTCCTCCTGCACCGTTTACGGACAACCTGAAAAATTGCCGGTCACTGAGAAGTCACCTCTGCAACCTGCCACTTCTCCTTACGGAAACACCAAACAGATGGGCGAAGAAATTATAAGGGATACTACATTTTCTGACAAAAACCTCAAAGCAATTGCATTAAGATATTTCAATCCCATCGGAGCTCATCCCTCGGCTCTTATCGGAGAACTTCCAAGAGGTGTCCCTGAAAATCTTGTGCCGTTTATTACACAAACCGGGTACGGGGTGAGAGATGAATTAAAAGTATTCGGGGATGATTACAACACTCCCGATGGTTCGTGTATTAGAGATTATCTTCATGTTGTCGATCTGGCCAGGGCACATGTTGTTGCTGTAAAAAGGCTGACTGAAAATAAGAACAAGACAAATTATGAGGTCTTTAATCTTGGAACGGGAAATGGGGTCTCGGTTCTTGAAGCAATAAAATCGTTTGAAAGAGTATCGGGAGTTAAGCTGAAATACAAAATAGTAGGAAGAAGACCCGGAGATATTGAAAAGATATGGGCCGATCCTTCTTATGCAAATAAAGAGCTTGGATGGAAAACAATAAGCACTCTCGATGAAGCAATGAAAACTGCATGGGACTGGGAAAAGAAAATAAGGGAAAAAAAAGAATAATCATGAAGAAGACAATTCTCATAACCGGGGGAGCAGGTTTCATAGGCTCGCATGTGGTAAGAAGATTTGTGAACAAATACCCCGATTACCTTATTGTTAATGCTGATAAACTTACCTATGCCGGCAACCTTGAAAATCTTGCTGACATTGAAGGAAAAAAGAATTACATTTTCGAAAAGATTGATATTGTCGACAAAGAATCTGTAATGCGACTCTTCAGGAAGTACCCTTTTGACGGAGTAATACACCTTGCAGCCGAATCGCATGTTGACCGTTCCATAACCAGCCCGGATGAATTCGTATTTACAAATATTGTAGGTACTGTCAATCTTCTTAATTCTGCGCGGGTAAGCTGGAATAACTCCTGTCAGGGAAAATTGTTCTATCATATTTCGACCGATGAAGTATTCGGATCGCTCGGGAAAGAGGGATACTTCACTGAACATACTCCTTATGACCCCAAAAGTCCCTATTCGGCATCCAAGGCAAGCTCTGACCATATGGTTAGAGCTTATAACCATACCTTCGGGATACCGGCAGTCGTTTCAAACTGTTCCAATAATTACGGACCTAACCAGTTCCCTGAAAAACTCATTCCGCTTGTAATAAACAATATCAAGACCAACAAACCTATCCCGGTGTACGGTAAGGGCGAGAATATCCGGGACTGGCTGTATGTTGAAGATCATGCTTCGGCCATCGATCTAATTTTTCATAACGGGAAAACAGGTGAGACATATAATATAGGGGGCAATAATGAATGGAAGAATATTGATCTTATAAGGTTGCTCTGCAGTATAATGGACAGGAAACTGAACCGCACACCAGGGGCTTCTGAAAAACTGATCACTTTTGTAAAAGACAGGCCCGGACATGATCTGCGATATGCTATTGATTCTTCGAAGTTGCAAAAAGAGTTTGGATGGTCACCTATACCAGAATTTGCCGACGGTCTTGAAAAAACCGTTGAGTGGTATCTGACCAATGAAAAATGGCTCGATGGAATATTGTCGGGTGATTATAGCAAGTACTACGATCGTATGTATTCAGGAAGATAACTCCTTTGTTGTTTTCAGAAGATGCATGAAAGTCTGATACTACAATAACATTTTATCATAGAAATCATTATAGGCATCAATATATTTTGTTTCATCCTGGTAAGGAAGGATCGGCTTATTAACAGTATTAAGGTATTTTGTCAACTCGTCGTTTATAGCTTCACTACCGATAATAATGCCATCGGAATATTTTATAGCCAGTTTTGATACATTGACAAAATCGGGTTTCTTAACCATTTTAAGGTTTTCCCCGTCTATTCCGTCATAACGCAGCTTGTCGGCAAATGTCGATCTGAATGGCGTTTTGAAATCATTGTCATAAATGGAATAGATAATTTTAAAATTATGAAAAAGGGGATCATCCGTGTAAAGATTTCTCAGATATACAGGGACAAGTGCTGCCATCCATCCATGGCAATGGACGATATCGGGAGCCCATCTGAGTTTCTTGACTGTCTCAATAACACCCCGTGCAAAGAATAATGCTCGTTCATCATTATCTTCAAACTCCTTCCCGGTAGAGTCGGATACAATATTCTTTCGCTGGAAATAATCATCATTATCAATAAAATAGACCTGCATACGGGCCGATTGTATTGAGGCGACTTTAATTATGAGTGGATGGTCGGTATCATCGATAATCAGGTTCATCCCCGAAAGCCTGATAACTTCATGAAGCTGGTTCCTTCGCTCGTTAATACAACCATATCTGGGCATAAAAGTACGTATCTCTTTCCCTCTTTCCTGAATGCCCTGAGGGAGAAATCTTCCTATCTTCGATAACTTCGTCTCACCTAAGTATGGAGTAATCTCTTGAGAAATGAATAATACCTTTCTACTTTCCATGTTTTGTACCTGGATATACCATTGCGATTTAATGTGCAAAGATAGTAAAAATAAATGACATAATAAAAAAGGCGGTTTTCATATTGCCAACACAGATTGAAGACCTTCGCTCCAGATAAAGGCAAATAAATCGATAGATCCGACCATAAAGGAAACTTTTTAACCAATAACAAATGTTATTATTATAATACAATAATTTCCTTTAGGTTTGCAGAAAAAAAAAGAACAATGAAAGTAATAAGTACTGTTGTTGAGCTACAACAACAGATCAAAAAAGCTCAGCTATCCCCAGTAGGATATGTAGCTACCATGGGAGCTCTTCATGCAGGGCATCTGTCACTGGTCACATCCGCCGTTAAACAATGTCCCCTGGTTGTTATCAGTATATTTGTAAATCCGACACAGTTCAACGACAAGAATGATCTGAAGAATTATCCCAGGACACTGGACGATGACCTGAAGCTCCTGGTGGAAGTACTCAGGGAATCAGACATTGTTTTTGCTCCTGATGAAAAAGAAATGTACCCTGAAGAAGACAAAAGAGAATTCCATTTCGGTAACCTTGAAAATGTAATGGAGGCTCCTCTCCGCCCAGGCCACTTTAATGGTGTAGCTCAGATTGTAAGTAAATTCTTTGAAATAATTAATCCCGATTTTGCCTTTTTTGGACAAAAGGACTTTCAACAGGTTGCTGTAGTTAAAGAACTTGTGCGGCAGACCGGCAGCAAAATAAAAATTGTTGCAAATCCAATCATCCGCGAAAAGGATGGACTGGCAATGAGCAGCCGCAACAGGCTTCTTGATCCAAAAATCAGAAAACAAGCCCCGATAATATTTAAGACCATTTCTTCTGCCTCCTCAATGATTTCAGAACACGACATTCCTGAAATCAAATCATTCGTTCAAAATAGTATCAATAGCATTGACGGCTTCAACGTTGAGTACTTCGAAATAGTTGATGACACTGAGCTGTTCCCTGTGCAGACAAGAGATGCGATAAAGAAAGGTAAACGATACTTTGGATGCATTGCAGTACATGCAGGTAAAATCAGACTGATAGATAATATTGAAATAGGATTGGTCTGAATCAAAAGGTTGATTACCTTTGCACTCTAATTTGTATTAACAAGATCGTCAGTTATGTTAATTGAAGTATTAAAATCGAAAATCCATCTGGCTTCCGTTACAGAGGCAAATCTGAATTATGTAGGCAGCATCACAATTGATGAGGATCTTATGGATGCAGCTAATCTGATAGAAAATGAAAAAGTCCATGTTCTGAATTTAAACAATGGAGAACGTCTTGTAACATATATTATTAAAGGGAAAAGAGGATCAGGCGATATTTGCCTCAACGGAGCTGCTGCCAGAAAAGTGATAGTTGGTGATGTGGTCATAATAATGTCGTACGCAATGCTCGATTTCCAGGAGGCTAAATCGTTCAAACCTACAATTATCTTGCCCGATACAAAAACCAATAAACTGCTCTGAAGTTGAGAAAAGGGATTATACAGACACTTAAGTTTATCGCCTTTCTTGCCGTCGGAATTTTATTGCTATGGTTCGCATTCCGAAATGTTGACTTTACCAGGTTGTCTGCCGATCTGAAAGAAGCTGATTATTCATGGTTGATTTTGTCAATTCTCTTTGGACTATTAGCATATATCAGCCGTGCCCGGAGATGGGTTCTTCTCATTTATCCTCTCAAGCACCACCCCTCTTTAAAAAACACTTTTAATGCATTGATGACAGGCTACCTGGCAAACTTTGCTTTGCCAAGGATTGGTGAAATAACACGTTGTGTGGCTTTGGGTAAAAAGGAAAAAATACCTGTCGACCAACTTATCGGAACTGTAGTGATCGAACGAACTATCGATTTCTTATCTCTTCTTTCCATAATGGTCATTCTGATCTTCATAAGCGGCAATCAGATAGTGCAGTTCCTTAAAGAAAGTATACTGGTGCCCATTCAGCAGAAAATATATTCCGTTTTTGGTGTTACATGGATTCTTTGGGTAATACTTCTTTTTACCGGAATATTTATACTGTTCGGTTTAATCCGCTATAGAAAAAGACTCCGGAAAATACGCTTTTTCGCAAAGATGTTTGATCTGGCCAGGGGAATCATAAACGGTCTTAAAACAATTACCAACCTGAAAAGAAAATGGGAGTTTATCTTCCACACAATATTCATCTGGATCAACTATGCACTTATGACATGGGTTGTTGTATTCTCCCTCGAGAGTACTTCTCATTTAAATTTTGGCGATGGCATTTTCCTTCTGGTTATCGGCGGGCTGGCTATGTCAGCGCCAGTTCAAAATGGACTTGGAGCATTTCATTACATTATTTCACAGGGGTTACTGATTATATTTGGGATCCCTCTTGAAGACGGACTTGTTTATGCATTGCTTACCCACGAATCGCAACTGATATTCACTGCCATTCTGGGAGCAATATCATTCCTCCTTATTTTCAGGAAGGATAAATCAGCTCCAACTCCATAATTGTCTTACATTTCTTAGCTGCCTTCTTCCCATTTGGTTTACCCTCTATATCCCCCTAAAGTGGGACTAATTTGCTTTATAGTATTTTGATTATCATATTATTACATTTTTTCTCCCTGCAACTATTTATTTGTTCCGGTACAATCTCTCCGGGTTTCTGTAATTATGATTTTATTAAGTAAATTTCATTAATTTTAATACCGATATTTTATCAGGAAAAACAAAAATAATTGTACATCATAATCAGCCTCCCTTTATTGGGGGGATGGGGGGAAAAACCGGGGGGAAAAATGGCAAAAAGTAAAACAATATTTGTATGTCAGAACTGTGGCGTCGAATCGGCAAAATGGATCGGAAGATGTCCTTCCTGCAAAGAGTGGAATACATACCATGAGGAGATTGTTGCTCCTCCTTCTTCGCGTGAGACTACATTTGTTCAGAACCTGGAAAAACGGAAACCCGAACTCCTCGATAGTATACATGCTGATGAGCATGACCGCCAGAAGACAGGAATTTCTGAACTCGACAGAATATTGGGAGGAGGTATCGTCGGCGGTTCACTTATCCTTCTCGGAGGTGAACCAGGTGTAGGAAAATCTACTCTTGCACTTCAGCTTGCTATAGCACTTAAAGGGCAATCCATTCTTTACGTCTCAGGTGAGGAGAGCGAAGAACAGATCAGCCTCAGGTCCAAAAGGATGAAAGACTCAAATCCTCAATGTTATATTCTTAGTGAAACTGACCTTGAAAACATCCTGACACACGCTGAAAACATTAAACCGGGACTTATAATAATTGACTCCATCCAGACGATAAACAACAGCATGCTTGAGTCATCCGCCGGTTCTGTTTCACAGGTGAGAGAATGTGCTGCGCAACTCCTGAAATATTCCAAGATAACCCGGACTCCAATCGTTCTTATTGGCCATATCACAAAAGACGGAACAATTGCCGGCCCAAAAGTACTGGAACATATTGTGGATGTGGTTCTCTATTTTGAAGGCGACAATAATTATGTTTACAGAATTCTGCGTTCTGTTAAAAACAGATTTGGCTCGACATCTGAAATAGGTATCTTCGAAATGGTCGAAACAGGCTTAAAGGAGATACATAATCCTTCTGAAATGTTTATTAATCAACATGATGAAGCTATAAGTGGGATCTCAGTAGCAGCCACTGTTGATGGCCTGAGACCATTTCTTATTGAAACCCAGGCACTTGTAAGCAGCGCTGTATATGGGACACCTCAGAGGAGTTCCACCGGTTTCGATGCTAGACGTCTTAATATGCTGCTTGCAGTTCTTGAAAAAAGAGCAGGTTTCCGGCTGGGAGCAAAAGATGTTTTTCTGAATATTGCAGGAGGAATAAAAGTAAATGATCCGGCAATCGATCTGGCCATTTTAAGTGCTGTTTTATCTTCCAACCTTGATATACCAATAGAAAGAGAGATCTGTTTTTCAGGTGAGACCGGTCTGTCGGGTGAAATAAGACCTGTTTCACGTATCGAACAACGTATAAGAGAAGCATCTAAAATGGGGTTCAGTAAAATTTATATTTCCAAATATCACAGGAATATATCAATAAAAGGATTAAATATTGAGGTGATCCCTGTCGGGAAGATCGAGAATCTGGTCAGATCTCTTTTTAGTTAAAGAAGAACAGAACTGGTGGATCAGAGTAATTAAGCGCTAATCATTTGATAGAGCTTTAAAAGCTATGGAGGCTGCAGAGGCTGTAACAGTAAAAAGCCTTTAAAGCCTCTATAGCCTCTATAGCCTCTATAGCCTCTAAAGCCTCTAAAGCTTTTATTAAGGTTGCTATTTTGGCTTTGAGCCTTTAATATCTTTCCCTCCGGAAGCTGTCCCTGCGGGATTTTGCTTTTTTAACCTTATCGCAATCAATATCCAGGTTAAAATCGGCCGGACGCTCAAATTCATCATTTGCCATTGATGCGAACTGAGGATCGGAAAATACTTTTTTAAGGAATATTGCAAAAACAGGAAGTGCCATGTGTGACCCCTGCCCTTCACGAAGTGACTCAAAATGGATCGACTGGTCCTCCCATCCGGTCCATACGCCACCGACAAGATTGGGTGTGACTCCCAGGAACCAACCATTTGAATTGTTTTGTGTTGTTCCTGTTTTACCTCCCATCTGATTCTTGAAGTAGTAAGGTTCACTTCTCAACCTCAGCCCTGTTCCTGTATTTACAACTCCCTGCAGAAGATTAAGCATAAGAAAAGCCTGCTCTTCACTTAACACCTCTTCAATTTTTAGTGTGAATCTCGAAATGACATTGCCGTTCTTGTCCTCTATACGGGTTACATACATGGGTCTGGTATATACCCCTTTGTTGGCAAATGTCCCGTAAGCACCCACCATCTCCTCGAGTTTAATATCGGAAGTCCCCAAAAAGATTGATGGCACAGGATCGATAAAACTTCTGATCCCCATTTTATGCATAAGGTCGGTTACCGCAGAAGGTTTAAATTGCTGCATTAACCATGCCGAAATCCAGTTTTCCGATTGGGCCAGTCCCCATGCAAGGGTAACCATTTTTCCATGGTATTCATCTGGCCCTGAACTTCTTGGAGCCCATGGGATAGAATCACCGACATCAAAAGATCTGGGGATATTCTCCACCTCATAACAGGGAGAATAGCCGTTTTGCATGGCAATTGTATAAAGAAATGGTTTTATTGTACTGCCAACCTGTTTCTTCTGCTGTGTTACCGCATCATATTTAAAGTATCTGAAATCAGGGCCTCCTACATAAGCCTTAACATGCCCGTTGTGAGGATCTTCTACAAGAAAGGACGATCTGATAAAATACTTGTAATATCTTATTGAATCGAGCGGTGACATAGTAGTGTCCCTGTCGCCTTTCCAGGAAAAAACTGTCATTTTTACCGGGGTGTTAAAAGCAAGCATTATCGAATCTTCGGAGATTCCGGCTGATCTCATTGAATAATATCTGTCGGAACTTTTAACAGAAGACATCATAATTTCATCAACCTCTTCCTTCGTCAGGTCATTTGAATAAGGAGGATTTCTGAAACTTTTTGCGCGTTTATAGAAAGTAGGCTGTTCATTTTTTGACAGGTGCTCGGTCAACGCCTCCTCAGCATATTTCTGCATGCGCGAATCAATTGTCGTATATATTTTTAATCCGTCTCTGTATATATCATAATTTGAACCGTCAGGTTTCTTATTCTTTTTGCACCAGCCATAAAGCTGATTGTTGTTCCATTCCCATAAAGCATCTTCGTATGATGATTCATTTTTATATTTGCTTTTATCGGGTTCGGGTTTTCTCATTGTATTCCTGATATATTCCCTGAGATAAGTTGCAAGTCCGGTATTGTGGTTCTCAACATTGAAATCAAGTGTAATAGGAAGTTTCATGACCGAATCTGCAAAAGAAGGTGAGATATATCCATATTTTTCCATCTGTGAAATAACGACGTTCCGCCGGCTAAGCATAAGGTCATAATTCCTTACGGGATTATATCTGGTGGAAGCTTTAAGCATGCCTATCAGAACCGCTGATTGTTCAAGATTCAGCGAGTCGGGTGTTGTATTGAAATATACCTTGGCAGCTGATTTTATTCCAATTGCATTATAATTAAAATCAAACTTATTAAGGTACATGGTTAATATTTCCTCCTTTGTATAGCTACGTTCAAGCTTCACGGATGTCTGCCATTCCTTGAATTTGGAAAGCCCCAGTTTGATTTTCCGTGTGATTGCAGAATTTCTTGTTGTGTCTCTCGGGTAAAGCTGCTTTGCCAATTGCTGTGTAATAGTACTCCCTCCGCCTGTACTCTGGCCCAAAAGAATTGTACGGATTGCTGCCCGGCCAAGACCACGGATGTCAATACCGGAGTGCCTGTAATACCGTATATCTTCTGTCGCTATAAGTGCATCCACAAGCCATGGTGATAAATCTTTGTACTCTGTCCATGTACGGTTTTCAACACTTATCTTCCCAAGAAGAACCCCATCGTCAGAATAAACCTCTGCGGCCAGATAATATTCAGGATTTTCAAGCTCTGCAAAAGAAGGCATAGGTCCAAGCTTCTCCTCTGATATAAGGACGAATAAAGTTATAATGAAAGCAAAAGGGAAAATGAGTAATAACCAGAACCAAATCAGGTACTTTCTGTCGTTAGAATTTCCTTTCATTTACTTAAAAAATTTTGCTCAAAAATAGTAAATAATAAAGAATCTTAATGGTTTATTTTGAAGTTTGGCACCTAATTGATTTACTTTGCTCCCTGATAAAAGAACAAATCTAATTCTGTAATGATCGAAAATCTTGTAATTGTTGAGTCACCTGCTAAAGCAAAAACTATCGAGAAATTCCTGGGGAAAGATTTTCATGTAGTATCAAGCTTCGGGCACATCAGGGACCTTTCCAAAAAAAAGAATCTGGGGATAGATATTGAAAACAATTTCACTCCTGATTATGAAATCCCGAAAGAAAAAGCGAAAGTGGTAAGCGAACTGAAGAAAGCCGCTGCTGATTCAAATAATATATGGATCGCTTCTGATGAGGACCGTGAAGGAGAGGCAATTGCATGGCATCTGGCATGTGTTTTGAAACTCGATCTCTCAACGACTAAAAGAATTGTCTTTCATGAAATTACCAAGGAGGCCATCTCGAATGCCATTGAAACTCCACGGCAGGTTGATATGAACCTTGTTAATTCCCAGCAGGCCCGTCGTATTCTCGACAGGCTGGTTGGCTTTGAAATCTCCCCTGTATTATGGAAAAAAGTACAGCCTTCTTTGTCCGCCGGAAGGGTTCAGTCAGTAGCAGTCCGCCTTTTGGTCGAAAGAGAAAGAGAAATTATCGCATTTAATTCTGAATCATCTTTCAGGGTAACTGCAATATTCCGTATCAATTCATCTTCAGGGGAGAATGCTGTTCTGAGAGCAGAGGCCTCAAAACGATTTCCCGATGAGAAAGATGCGATGAAATTTCTTGAATTATGCAACGATTCAAAATATTCAATCGCCAATATCTCCATTAAACCAGGTACCCGCTCGCCGGCACCTCCTTTTACCACATCAACCCTGCAACAGGAAGCTTACCGGAAACTGGGATTTTCCGTTGCTCAGACAATGGCCGTGGCACAGAAGCTTTATGAAGCCGGGAAGATAACCTATATGAGAACCGACTCAACAAATCTTTCAAAGCTGGCTCTTGCCAAGTCGCGCGAAATGATTATTTCGGAGTTTGGTGAGAAATATTCCAAAACCCGGCAATTTAAGACCAAAGCAAAAGGCGCACAGGAAGCACATGAGGCTATCCGTCCTGCATATCTTGACAATCCGACCGCTACCGGAAGCCAGAATGAAAAGAAACTTTATGAACTGATCTGGAAGAGAACAGTTGCCTCTCAGATGTCAGATGCAGAGGTTGAGAAAACCTCCATTACAATCGATATGAATAACTCTCCGGTTACATTCCAGGCTAATGGAGAAGTTGTCAAGTTTGACGGGTTCCTGAAGGTATATGCAGAATCGACCGACCAGGAAAACGTTGATGAAGACAGGTATGTGATCCCCCCGGTAAGTAAAGGAATGCCCCTTCTGTACGACAATATAACTGCCACACAGAGATTTACAACACCACCACCAAGATATACTGAAGCCAGCCTGGTTAAAAAGCTTGAAGAGCTTGGAATCGGGCGTCCGTCAACATACGCTCCGACCATCTCTACCATTCAGAACCGGGGATATGTTTTACGTGAAGACAGGCCGGGCGTAAAACGGCAGGTCAAGATTATCACTCTCTCCAAAGGGAAATGTTCATCGGAAACAAAAGCAGAAATAACAGGAAAAGAAAAATCCAAACTCTTCCCCCAGGACATAGGAATGATAGTCAATGATTTTCTGATGGAAAACTTTTCTGAAATCGTTGATTATAATTTCACTGCGGAAATCGAAGAGCAGTTTGATAAGATTGCACTCGGGAAACTTCAGTGGACCCGGATGCTGGGGAAATTCTACGCACCTTTTCATAAAACAGTCACCAGCACCTTAGAAAAGAAAGAGAGAAAAACGGGCGTAAGAGTACTTGGCAATCATCCTGAAACAGGAGAACCTGTGACTGTCAGGATGGGCAGATACGGACCTGTTGCTCAAATAGGTGATTCAGAGAACGATAAAAAACCACGTTTTGCCAGTCTTTCCAAAAACCAGTTACTCGAAACAATAACTCTTGAGGAGGCATTGAACCTTTTCCGCCTGCCCCGGACCTTAGGCAACTATGAAGAGGGGGAAATGATAGTCGGTATAGGAAAGTTCGGACCCTACATAAGGTATAAAAGCAAATTCTTCTCTTTGAAAAAAGGGGTGGACGACCCTTATACTATTGATGCAGAAAGGGCTATAGCAATCATTCTTGAAAAAAACGAGAATGATAAAAAGAAGATCATTAAGGACTTTGACGGTATCATGTTGCTGAATGGGAGATATGGACCTTACATTACCAGGGATAAACAAAACTACAGGCTGCCAAAAGGTACAGATGCAGAAAAGCTCACGAAAGAAGATTGCATCAAGATTATAGAAAGCAGTAATAAATCAAGAAAGAATTCCTAAAAAAATACCATGTTAGACCTGAATGATTATTTTGATCCTGTAAGTATTGAAGCTCCTGCTTTTGAGCATCTTCCGACGCAGGCTGGATTCCCTCATAATATATCCATTCATACTGATAATAGCCCTATAAAGAACATCGGTAAGTACAAGATTGCAATATTAGGTGTACCTGAGGGCCGGAATTCCCCTAATGCTGCTTCATTTAAGAGCCCTGACATTATCAGGGGACAATTGTACTGCCTTGCAAAAATCCCGGGAAGATCTAAAATAATTGATCTTGGCAACATGAAACAGGGCGTTACTTTCAGTGATACCATTGCAGGGCTCACTGATATTCTTTCAACACTGATCCAGGAAGGTCTGTTCCCTGTAATTATCGGAGGCAGCAGTGCATTAATCCCTGCAATTGACAGGGCCATTTCACAACAGAAGATAAGATACACATTCACTGCTGTTGATCCCAGAATCGATTTCAGCAATGAGAGGAAGGTACCAGACTCATTTAATTATCTTAATACTATTCTCAATAATCATAAAAGCACACTTGATCATTACATCAACATAGGATACCAGACATATCTTAACGACCAGCAGGTAATAAACCGGTTCCTGAAACGGAAGTCGGAACTAGTAAGGGTCGGAGATGTGCGTCAGGCAATTTACCTTACAGAACCTCTGTTCAGAGATTCTGATGTGGTGATATTTGATATTTCGGCGGTGAGGCAATCGGATGCCCCTGGAACAGCCTGCCCGTCACCAAATGGTTTCTATGGCGAAGAGATATGCCTTCTTTCCAGGTATTCCGGGATATCCGACAACCTTAAAATTTTCGGATTATTTGATGTCAACCCCGAATGTGACATACGTTTCCAGACATCTGGTCTTGCTGCCCAGATCATCTGGTTTTTTCTGGAAGGATTTTCTCAGAAGCAATATGAAACGCCAGTTTTAAGCATCAGTAATTCAGGACGTTTTGTAAAGTACCATATCAGAGTTTCTGACCTTGACGACGATATGATATTTATAAAAAGTAATCTTACCGATCGATGGTGGATAGAGTTCCATGGTGAAAAAGATCAATTCCATTATGTTTCCTGCTCTCATGAAGATTATCTTAAAGCCAGCCGGAACGAAGTCCCTGACAGGTGGTTACGGGCAATAGACAGAATAAAACCCTGAGCTTATAACCATTGAACCATAAACCTTCTCAGGTCTGATCCCGGAATCAATTATCGCATAAGCCTAAAATGAGGTTTCCGTATCTAAATAAATACAAGTAAATTTGTATTCGATTTAGATTTTTATTTATTTTACTGGTTCAACTAAAGCGCATCGTATCTACAAATAAAGAAATGAAAAAAACAGGATTCACATTTCTTTTATTAGTTTTGACTTTACAGTCAGTTTATCCTCAGCAAGATCCGTTGTCGAGTCAATATATGTTTAACACAATGACTTATAATCCGGGAATTGCCGGTATTTCAGGGAGGATTTGCGCCAGTGCTCTTAACAGGCAACAATGGGTGGGTTTTGAAGGAGCCCCCACAACAACAGTTTTTAATATCAATGCTCCTGTTGCTCCCTTTAAGATCAAAAGTGGAGTAGGATTAATAATTGAAAGCGATAACATAGGATTCAATAAAGACATCGTTCTCTCTGCAGCATATTCTTATCACATGGACCTGGGACAGGGGAAACTAGGCATCGGAATAAGTATGGGTATGCTGAATAAAAAGATCGATCCAACCTGGAAAATTCCAACTGGTGATGCATTTACTCCGGCTTCCGGAGATCCTCTGATTCCGGAAAGTGAAGAAAGCTGTGTTACATTGGACGCAGGATTGGGTCTCTATTACAAAACAGATAAATATTACACTGCAATTTCGGTCACTCATATAAACCAACCATCAATCAGGTTTTCCAAAGCACTTTCCTATGTCAGCAGACATTACTATCTTACAGCCGGTTACACATTGCAGCTGCCAAATCCGTCACTTGAATTACTCCCCTCCGTTTTTGCCTTCAGTGATGGGACTACGTCACAAATTACATTAACTTCTTTGTTGAGATACAATAAAAAAGTCTGGGGAGGCGTTTCTTACAGGGCAAGTGATGCTTTAATAGGAATGATTGGCTTTGAACTGCTAAACGGAATCCGTTTTGGTTATGCGTATGATTTCACAATCTCTGATATAAATAAATCGAGCAGTGGATCGCATGAATTGATGGTTAACTATTGTTTTGACTTGAATTTAGGTAAAAGCCCGATGAAATATAAAAGTATCCGATTTTTATGATTATTTAAAAAATTTAACTTACTTGCAATACAAAATATCTTAAATATTATGAAAAAGGTAACCTTATCTGCTCTAATATTATTGTTAATATTGACTGGCTGTGGATCCTCAAATAATGGAGAACTTACAGGTGTTCAGGGGCGGAAAAAATTCTTTGAACCGGAACCCTTTGAAATGGCATTCATCCCTGCCGGAAATTTTATGATGGGGCCAAGTGATCAGGATGCTGTATTTGCAATGAACAGTCTTTCCAAATCAGTTACTGTTGAAGCCTTCTGGATGGACCAGACAGAGATTACCAATAATAAATATCGTCAGTTTGTATACTATGTCCGCGATTCTATCCTCAGGACAAAACTTGGCAATGCAGGCATAGAAGGCCGGGAATATTTCAAGGTTGATAAGGAAGGAAACGTCATCGAACCTAATGTCATTAACTGGGAAGAAAAAATTGATCCTGATGATGAAACTACAAAGGCAACATTAGAAGAGATGCTATATTCTCCTGAAGAAAGTTTTAACGGTAAAAAACAGACTGATGTCAGAAAACTTAATTATTCGTACTTCTGGGTTGATTATCAGCAGGCTGCCAAAGCAACCTATAAATATGATTATGCAAATAATACCGGGAAATATGAGGGTAAGGTTACAAATCTCGATGGTACACGTACCGATGTAAAAGACCGCTCTTCTTTCATCAAACACAATGTCATCAATGTTTATCCCGATACTTTATGCTGGATAAGGGATTTCACATATTCTTTCAACGATCCCCAGGCATCCCTCTATTTCTGGCATCCATCATATGATGATTATCCTGTTGTAGGTGTTTCCTGGGTTCAGGCAACAGCTTTCAGTATCTGGAGAACCGATTTCATGAATTCTGCACTCAGAAAGAATGATATCCCCGATGTACAGGAATACAGGTTACCACTCGAAACAGAATGGGAATATGCAGCCAGAGGTGGTCTTGACCTTTCAATGTATCCATGGGGCGGACCTTATACCCGTAACTACAAAGGATGTTTCCTTGCAAATTTCAAACCTCTTCGGGGCAACTATATTGACGATGGTAACGTATATGCCGGCAAAGTAGGGTCATATGAACCCAATGAATATGGTTTATACGATATGTCAGGGAACGTTGCTGAATGGACCCGTTGTGCTTATCATCCTTCAGCTTATATTTTCCAGCACGATCTTCAGCCAAACTATGAATATAATGCAACACCGCAAGATCCTCCTGTAATGAAAAGGAAGGTAATTCGCGGCGGTTCATGGAAGGACATAGCTTATTTTCTTCAGACAAGTACAAGAGACTATGAATATCAGGATTCGACAAAACCATTTGTTGGATTCCGTAATGTAAGGTCTTATATTGGAGTAAATTAAAATCATTTAAACAATCTTATAAAATCAGATATATGAGCCTAGCAGAATTAGTACAAAGTAGCGGGTGGAAAAATTTCATCGCTAAACTTTATGGTTTAGGTGCTTCCGTCGTTATTGTCGGCGCGTTATTTAAAATACAGCACTGGCCAATGGCAGGAACCATGCTTACTATTGGTCTTCTTACCGAATCAATCATCTTCTTCTTTTCTGCCTTTGAACCTCTTCATGAAGAGGTTGACTGGTCTCTGGTATATCCTGAACTCGCAGGAATTCCTGATGAAGAAGAACTGGGATTATCTGCCTCAGGTTCACAATTCCATGGTACTGGTGTAGCTGCCGGGGCTGCAGGTGCCGGAGGTTATGCCGGTATTGGTTCTTCCGGTGGTGGTTATGCTGGTGGTGGTTATGCCGGAGGAGGAGGTCGTTCAGGCGGAGGTTTTGCTGGCGGAGGTTTTGCCGGTGGAGGAGCCGGATCTGTTGCTCTTTCAAAATTCGATGAAATGCTCGAGAAATCAGAGATCACTCCCGAACTATTTCAGAATCTGGGTGTTGGAATGAAGAAACTCAGCGAAGCTACTGCAAACATGAACGCTATGGGTGATGTTTCTGTTGCTTCCTCAAAATATATGAATACAATTAATATGGCAAATGACTCTCTCGGTAAATTGTCCGATTCATACCAGTCCACAACCAGATTAATAAATGAAACAAGCTCTACATATCGTAATATGGCTGACTCTTTTTCCGTTATTGAAGTAGGAGGAAAATCATATCAGCAGCAACTTGAATCGCTTAATAAAAATCTTTCCGCTCTCAATGCTGTTTACGAACTGCAGCGTAAAGGGGCAGACGATCATATAAAGGAATCTGAAATACTTTACAAAGGAATCCAGGGATTAATGAAAGACCTCTCAGATTCTGCCGGTGATACTAAAAAGTACCGCGAACAAATAACAAAACTCAACGACAGCCTTTCGTCATTAAACAATGTATATGGAAATATGCTTTCAGCTATGAATGTAAAATAACGTGGCATTTTCCTTACTTAACTAAACTAACTTCAAAATGTCTCAAGAAAAGCTTTCTCCACGGCAAAAGATGATCGGTATGATGTATCTGGTGCTTACTGCCATGCTAGCACTTAACGTATCAAAAGAAGCCGTTGAAGCATTTAAGAAAGTTGATAAAGGTCTTACTTTGACCGTGGCAAATTACGCACTTAAAAATAATCTCATATATAGCGAATTCGACAGGGCAGCTGCTGAAAATCCAGCCAAAGCGGGCAAATACAAAACTGCCGCATATCAGGTTAAAGAGCGTGCTGACGAGGCTTTCAATTTTATTCAGGGACTTAAAATAGAAATAATCAAAAAAGCTGAAAAAGATCCTGAAACTCCGGCTGTTAAAGGGAATGAAGTCATAATTGAGGAAGTTAAACGTATAGATGACACCAACGTTCCATCTGAAATCCTTATCGGAGCTAATGAAAACGGCAAAGCTAACGATCTGAAAGCCGTTCTTAACGATTACCGCGAGTTCCTGATAACTACTCTCGACGGTAAGAATCCTTCAGCTGAAGAAGCTCTTAGAAAAAGTCTGAACACTGATGATTCTAAAAATGAAGATGGAGAAACCGAACGCTGGGAGAACCTTACCTTCCAGACATTGCCTCTGGTTGCTGTTATCTGTATCCTGTCGGAATATCAGGTCAGCGTCAGAAACGCCGAAACTGAAGTTCTGAATTACCTTTATACTCAGATTGATGCTTCCTCATTCAAATTTAACAGGCTCTCTCCGATCGTAATTCCTAATTCAAACTACGTGACCCTTGGAAGCGATTATCAGGCACAGGTATTTATTTCAGCAACGGATACAACTCAATCTCCCACCATTACGGTAGGCGGTTCCGACCTGCCTGTTGATGAAGCAGGTAAAGGCATGTACAGAGTACGGGCATCTTCGGTAGGTCCTAAAAAGTGGGGTGGCATAATAGCTCTTAAAGCTCCTGACGGTACAATAATAAGTTACCCGTTCTCATCTGAATATACTGTCGGCGAGCCGAATGTCATTGTCTCTCCCACAGCCATGAACGTAATGTATACTGGTATCTTTAATCCGATAGATGTTTCTGTTCCAGGTGTAAGCCCCGATAAAATAAAGGTCAGAGTTGTAAATGGCACATCTACTACTGAGAGAGTAAAAAATTCCAGAGGTGAGAATTTTAAGGGCAGCTGGGCTGTTAAACCCAATGCCGTGGGACAAAATGTTCAGGTCATCGTAACGGCTGATATGAACGGAAAACCTATGCAATACCCTCCTTATGAATTCAGGGTAAAACCGCTTCCGGTTCCAACTGCTGTATTTGGAGGAAAGAGTTCAGGAGAAATACCAAGGGCTACTGCTGCTGCCCAGCAGGGTGTATTTGCTATACTACCCGATTTCGACTTTGATCTTAACTATACCGTGACAGCCTTCACAGTCCTTTATTCTGATAACAGGGGAGATTTTGAAGAACAAAGTTCAAGCAGTAATCTTACCTCAAAGCAGAAAGACCTTATTGGAAGACTGACAAGAGGTAAAAACTTGATTATAAAAGACATAAAAGCTCTTGGCCCTGATGGTAAGACAAAAGATCTGCCGCCCGTAATTTTAAAGATTATCTAATATCAAAATATACTATCTGCCATGAATAAGAAAATTCTTTTTGGAATTATTGCCTTTTCACTTTCAGGGATCATTAACGCTCAGAGTTTCGGTGATATTTACCAAAAATCTATTCCCGATACAAAAAAAATTGATTACCCATTTTTGCGAGAGGCTGATGTAATCTGGTCCAGGTATTATTACCGGCTTATCGATCTTCGGGAAAAGATCAATCAGCCTTTGTATTATCCGACAACAGCAACTCTCGACGGCAGAAAAAACTTCATTAATGTACTGCTCGACGAGATCAAGGCAAACAGGCTGACTGCATACGATCCTCTGGAGCCTACCACAAATACCACATATTCAGATATTGAAAGCAAAATGGGAGCTACCAGCAAAGTTGAAACAATAACATTAAATGCTGCAGGAGCAACTAAAGACACAACAATTAAACAAGATGCCAAACCTGAAGAGGTAAAACAATTGTTGATTTATGAAGAATGGTACTTTGATAAAAAACTTTCAAAGCTCGATGTAAGAATAATAGGTATCCAGCCTATCTACATGGCTTATGATAATCAGGCTGGAAGAGTCCTGAAAAAACCGTTATTCTGGATTAAATATGATGAGGTCAGAAATGCCCTGGCAAAGCAGGAAGCATTTACCAACAATAATGATGCTCAGAGGATCTCATTTGATGACCTCTTCATGCAGAGAAGATTTGGAAGTATCATCTACGGGGAATCAAATGTTTATAACGACAGAATGATTTCAGATTATGAACTTGGGAAGTCCACTCTTTTTGAAGCAGAACGCATCAAAACTGAACTCTTCAATTTTGAACACGATCTTTGGGAATATTAGTCTAAAGTCTTTAAAAAAGAGGTTGTGTGTTTCACAACCTCTTTTTTTTGTCTTAATTGTTTTGCGGTATTATTATCTTTATACCTTTAAGTTCAGTTAGAATCTTCTTATAGGTATTTTTCTTTTGTCTCCTTTTTAACATCCTCAAGATAATTCTTGATATTTTGCTCTTCTTCCTTTTTTACAATCAGAAGAACATCTTCTGATTCAACAACAATAAAATCATTAAGCCCCTGAATAACAGCTATTTTATTAGGCGAAAGATGAAATATATTCCCTTTATTGTCGTACGAAAAAACGTTACCTTTTACAATGGAATTACCTTTTTTGTCACTTTTGGAATGTTTATATAGCGAACTCCAGGTACCAAGATCCGACCAACCTATATCTGTACACATAACATATACATTATCTGCCTTTTCCATTATTCCATAATCAATGGAGATACTTGGGCATTCAGTGTACGTCTTCCCGATAAAGCTTTTTTCCTGCTTTGTTCCAAAAATATTTCTTCCTTCATCAAACACAGAATAAATATCAGGCAGATATTTTTCAAATGCTGAAAGAATGGCATTAATATTCCAGATAAAGATTCCCGAGTTCCAGTAAAAATCACCGCTTTCCAGAAATACCTTTGCAAGATCGATACCAGGCTTTTCTGTAAATGTCTTGACCTTAAGAAGTTTCCCATAACCTTTTACTGGTTTTTTCTGATCAGCCTGTATATAACCGTATCCGGTTTCAGGTCTGTCGGGTTTTATCCCAAGAGTAACCAGAGCATCATGCCCCTTTGCAAAGTCAAAACAGTTAAGTAACTCTTCACAGAATTTATCCTCTTTGACAATCAGGTGATCCGATGGTGTAACTGCAATTACGGCATCAGGATTTTCCCTTAATATTCTGAAGGTACCACAGGCAATACAAGGTGCTGTATTACGGCGTAAAGGTTCTCCAAGCACACGGGAAGGATCGATCCCCAGCTGCTCCACAACAAGATCTTTATGATCTGCATTTGTTACAACAAAAATATTTTCAGTGGGGCATATTGAACTAAACCGTCTGAAGGTTTGTTGGATAAGTGTTTCTCCCGTTCCGAGAATATCAAGAAACTGTTTTGGCTTTTCACGGCGGCTCAGCGGCCAGAAACGGCTACCCACCCCTCCCGCCATTATTATCACATATCTGTTATCCATAAAAAAATTCAATTAATTCAACAAGTTACACAAATATATAATTAATTGGTTTCAAAAACTCCGGTAATAGAAATACCACAAAAATTTGTAATTTTGATGCTTCTTATAATAAGAAGATGATTAAGTTTCTGACGCTGTTCGGACAATATTTTTTAATGCTTAAAAAGGTTTTTTCCAAACCTGAAAAAGCTTCTATCTATTATAAACAAACCCTGAAGGAGTTTGTAAATCTTGGCCTGACTTCAGTCGGGATCATTACCGTTATTTCCTTCTTCATGGGAGCAGTAATTACCCTTCAGACAGCTTATAATACGGAAAATCCAATATACCCTAAATATCTTGTCGGCCTGGGCTGTCGTGATTCGATACTCCTCGAGTTTTCTTCCACTATTGCTGCACTCATACTTGCCGGGAAAGTTGGTTCGAGCATCTCATCCGAAATCGGAACAATGAGGATTACCGAACAAATAGATGCTCTTGAGATCATGGGAGTGAATTCTGCTTCTTATCTCATACTTCCAAAATTAATTGCGACTTTGTTCTTTAACCCGATACTTACATTGATAAGCATAGTAATAGGTATAGTGGGAGGTTGGATCGCCGGTTCAGTGACAGGTGTTGTACCCTCTGAGGATTTTATTTATGGAATTCAATACGCATTTATACCATATTATGTAGTATATGCACTGATAAAAACTGTCTTCTTTGCATTCATAATAACCAGTGTTTCTGCATTTGAGGGATATTATGTCGAAGGCGGATCCCTCGAAGTAGGGAGGGCAAGTACAAAAGCAGTTGTTTACAGCAGTGTACTGATATTGCTGTTCAATGTAATACTCACTCAGCTCCTTTTGTCATGATTAATATTAAAAACTTATATAAATCGTTCAATGGGAAGTGCGTTCTTAATGATATCTCGGTTACATTCGAAACAGGAAAAACCAACCTTATAATCGGCAGAAGCGGATCTGGTAAAACAGTTCTGCTAAAATCGATTGTTGGCCTTCATGAAATAGATGAGGGAGAGATCTGGTACGAAAATACTCTGTTTAACAAACTTGAGTTTACAGATAAAAAAAAGATCCGCAGTGAAATGGGAATGTTGTTCCAGGGAAGTGCACTCTTTGATTCCCTGACGGTGGAACAGAATGTCCGTTTCCCTCTTGATATGTTCTCTGATATAAGTATCGAAGAAAAAAACGAAAGGGTTAATTTCTGCCTCAAAAGAGTCGATATTGTGAATTCCAATAATTTATACCCCTCTGAATTATCGGGTGGTATGAAAAAAAGGGTTGCAATAGCCAGGGCAATATCATTAAATCCAAAATATCTTTTCTGTGATGAGCCCAATTCTGGTCTCGACCCGATAACCGCCATAATGATTGATGCTCTCATTAAAGAGCTTACAGAGGAATATTCAATGACTACAATTGTCAACACTCACGACATGAACTCCGTTATGGAGATCGGAGAAAAAATTGTATTTATCAGCGATGGAGAAAAATGCTGGGAAGGAAGTAAAAATGATGTCCTTAATTCAGATTGTGAATCATTGAATGATTTTATATTCGCAAATTCCCTTGCCAAAAAACTCAGGCAAACAAAGAAATAATCTTATTTTTTCATTTTATCAATTTCTTCATAATCAATATATTCTCCCACCTCCTTAGAAACACCTTTTTCCCTGAATGTCCACTTTTTCTTCTGCTCCTCCCTTTGTGAAGAAGGTTCATCAGCATCTCCTGATCTGAAAGACCTGATTATAGATCTGATAATCAGATAGATCAATAAATTAATTAGTATAAAACGTATTAAAACCATCATTATTAAAATAATTATTCAACCAATATCATCGGTTTGTCATTCTTTTCCCTGACCTTATTACCAAAAACAATATTCATCCCTAATCGTAAATTCACAGTATTCCAGCATGAAGGAAGAGGAATCGTGCTATCATCAATTATAACTTTGTTCCACATTATTGGTATTCTGTCTGCAAGCATATAAAATTGAAAAAAACCTGCTCTGAAAGCAAGCCCTGCACCAATATTGTCAACCCGGTGATTGGCAAAAGTATAACCCAGACTTGTGGATAAGGAATTTCCAAGATTCACATTTGCCGACAATGTAAGTGATTCACGTATCTGCCGGCCTATTATTCTGCTATATGACAATAGTCCTACTGAAAATTTATCTGTAAGGTTATAACTTCCACCTAAAGTAATACCGTAAGGAAGCCAGGTAGTGAAAGGTTTGCTTGTCCTGGATACTTTAAAAGCATTCTTAAGTGAATCGAGCATATCATCTGCCACTTCATCAAATGTTTTTGTTCTGTTAACCACATCAACCATATTTAACCCGCTGAATTCAAATTGATTTTTAGACTTTAGGTTTGTAATTTCCTTTTTCCACCTGATATATCCTATGTCAGTTATTGCTGCCGAAACCATTAATTTTTCTGAGATATTATAAGTAGCCCCTATATCGAAACCAAGTCCCATATTTTTATTACTCAGTAGAAAATCTTCTATTCCGCTTCCTGTGTTAAACCTTTCATCATCAATATCAATACTTTTGATATCCTGATTCTCATCCATAATAACTTTAACAGGACCGCTTATATTTACAGCAAGGTCAGCATCAAAGGTATGAGAATAATCTTCGTTTACAGTTATTCCCAGCAATCTGTTATCAATTGAAGCTCCTGCTATCCCAAACAAAAGTTTTCCTTTTATTCCTATTCTCAACTTGTCAGAAAAATCTTTTGAAAAGCCCAGCCCTATCTCGCGGTAATATTTTAAATCTCCCCTGAGTGAAGAAAGATCTATTTTGTCACCGATAAATTGTTCATTCCCCTTCAGTACAAGCTTTAAAAGGTTACCTGGGATTACAGTATTACCGTCCACACGCTCGGTAATATCAAGAAAAACATAGCTGCTTTTACCTACAGAAAATCCAAGTCCGAACAGTTGAACTGCGATCTCCGGTTCCAATGAGTTTTTATCATAGATTTTATCAATAAAATCATCAACATCATAATCGGGATGTAGGAAAGTGATGATCGAATCCGAAGATTCTGCTTTCATAAAAACATCCGAGAAATTAACAAAATTATTGTTGATATTCATATTAATTCCAGATAATACCGGCAATCCAATGTATAATGAATTGGAGGATCTCAGGGCAGGATTGACCAGATGATTCTGAGGCAGATTCATGTAGTACAATATCTGACTGTTTTGAGCAGACACTCTGGTAACCATTAATACCAACAATAAACTCAGAATATATTTTCTTTCCCCTTTCATATTGTCTTTATATTTTTTAGGGTCACTTTAGGTTAATATTAGCTTTCAGAACCATAGCTGCCGTAAAATCAATCTTATAGTCAGAGTAAATCTTAACATTCTGTGAAGTATTACCTGTAGTGTTAAAAGTGAACGTAAAAATGATTTTATCAGCTTTTTCAATCGAGTTGAAAAACTCTTCTGTGAATTCAATTTTTGTTGTTGTTTCAGTTACCTCATTAATCCTGGTTTTGCCATTGCTGTCTACAGGAGCAGAATGAATAATATCATTTGCGGCAACCGTGCTTATAACCGAATCTTCCTTTGAATCGAACAGACTCATTTCGACAGAAACCGCAAGAGGAAATTCATTCTTTGCATTGATGATAACGGATAAACTTTCAAAGTCCTGAGACGAAACAGCATCATCTCCATCTTCATCCAGAAAGTTATCTACTGTATCTGCAAACTGAAGGTTTTGCATCCTGAATTCCAGAGGGATTTCAATTTCAACTGAACCATAAATACGGCTTTGCAGGAACTGACTGTTAACCAAAGAGGTAGTAACGGTTGCAGTACCGGAAAAATCAATTTTTTCAGGAAGCATGGAAGCAATTTCGGGCAAAGAGGAGTTCAACTTGTTAATGATGAATACATCTGCAGTGTCTTTCTTTCCGGAACCGGGTGAAGTTATCTGAAAGGGGGCCAGATTAAGATCAACTGTATTGTTATCTCTCTTACCTCTTGCATTAAATGTCATTTCAATAGAGTCGGTAAAGGAGTTTTTATAATTTAACCTGATTGAAGGATCTGAAATAAGGATGGTCCCCTCAATGTGGCTTAGTATATCTTCAATATCAGAATCAAAAGTCTCCGGTTTGAAATCTGCAACATACTTTAAAGCTACCCCTTTTGAATAATTATCAGGACTCAGATAGTTGAGGCCAAGCTTATCAAAATAACTTTCATTAAGCTTCCCTGCTTTCAACGAAGTGTGAAAATCCGACCCCTTCAAATAAAATACCGAATCTTCATGGAAAATAAGCTTAATGAAATTATCCTCATCGAAAACCACAGTGTCGCTCTGTTCAACAATGTCGCTGAATAAAATATTCCCCTTGACTGCTGATATAGCAAACGTTGGTGCCAGATGAGCTTCTTCTGAAAGCTTGTTCATATCGTAGGTCTCTTTTATACAGCTTATGGTAAAAAGGATCATGACTATTGAAATAAACAGGAATATTCTTCTTAACATAATCTTTCTCATTTGATATCAATATCTATTTTATAACTGTACAGAAATTTGTCTGAGCTGCCGGTAATAAGACGCCAGCCGCTTTTATCAGACAATTTCCCGATTGAGAACACAGATGCCCCTTTTAAAGGAAATCCATTCATTATTTCTCCGGTTTCATCAATCATATAGATCATATTTTCATTAGCGTCAAATAACCCTATTTTTCGATCCGGACTTGAAAAAATAAAATTTACAAGACCTGAAAGATTTTCTGAATTAAATCTTTTTGTAAAGATCTCCGCTTTATCGTTATCATAAAGATACAATATCCCTTTTTCAATAAAAATATACTCACCAAAACTATCCCCGTCTATGTCAAAAAAATCAAACATATGGTCATCCGGGAGTTTCCTCAGGCTGATTTTTTTGACACTGCCATCAAAATAAATTTGTTGTACTGTCCCATCAGGTGATGAGCATACTACATAAGGATCTGAACCGGCATTCAACCTCATTGCCGATCCATTGGCCCGTGCAACAGGCTCTTTCAGGTCTATCCTTTTATTCCCGGTTCGGTCGAGGAAATAAACTGACGTTTCATCAGAAGCAACCAGATAATCTTTGCCTGAAACTTTGAAATAATTTATTTCTGACTTTACCAGTCCTGAAGTCCTGAACGGTTTCCATCCTTTTACTGCACTTCCCGTTTTATCATATGAATAAATTTTCTTATCATCCCCGGCGACATATAGCCTGTAATTCAGGTTATTATCATAGTCAACAAGTACAAGGGGATTAGTTGCCGGCGATTTTAATTTTACCGGATATTTTCCGACATAATTACCATTCCGGTCGAGAAGATGCAAATAATTCCTGCCTGAGAACAGCAATTGATATTTCCCGTTCCGGAAATAATCAATCATATAAATATTACCTGTTATTTTCTCCATTAAAGGTACTTTCCATATCACACGTCCGGCATCATTTATCAGGTAAGCATTGTTTTTGAGGTCCTGAATAAAAATTTCCTTTGCCCCGGTATAATGATTTGCAAAAAAGAATGGCTTTGTTCCTGAACACGTGTCGAGTAATGTCGTCCACTCAATAGTTGATTCAGATCTTGCACTTTCACTGAATTTTATCGATAGACTATTATAGATCATATTATTACTGGAGGCAAGCTGACATCCAATTGCTTTAATTTTATAAATTGAATTATTATTCAATTTAAGGCACTTAACTATATCATCGTTCAGAAATCCCCCGAGATAATCAATAATCTTCGACGGGACGCAATAGAAGAAATAACCTGCACGGCTGGGAAGAGTACTTTCAAAATCACGATATGTCACGTCATTGGTAAGTGTCTTATTGAGAATATTATTGTAAAATAACTCTGAAATGGTGGCATACGAGCTTCCCGTAATCATGAAATTATCATAAAAAGAGAAATACGAATCATCAAATCCCGGGGCAAATCCAGGCACCATTACCTCTGCAAAACCTTTAAAGCGAGTCTTGTAAACCGGAATTCTGGTATTTGCATCATCTTCATAATAACTTACCTCCTTCTCTGCCCCCAGCTCTTCAAGAAATATTTGTTCAGCCTGAGGTCTGTTGGTTAATTCATATATAATCAATGCATTATCATTAGCAGACTTCTCTTTCATATTAAGATAGGCTCTCGTAATTTCTTCTCCCGCATATTCCGACAGTCTGGCTGCAAGTTTATTGATTTCGTGATAAGCAGAAGTGTCTTGTTTATTTGTCAGACTTCCCTTCGGGATACCTTGTGTTTCAAAAAGTACCGTTGATGAAGGAAGAATTTTATAGGTATGAAATTCATGCGGCGGAAGAAACTGATAATTGTAAAGTATTTCCGTTGTATCGGTGCACTCGGTGTATCCGCTCAAAACAAGGCCATTTTCATTAATAAATATATCTCCTTCTGAAGTTCCGGCCATTTTAACAATTTTATCTGCAATACTTCGGGCATCACTTCTAAAAAATGTTTTGGAAAACTCATTGAGATTGGAGAAAACCAAAAATATTTTATCTTCATTTTTCCCTGAAGCCTGGAACACTTTTGAAAAACCAGTCAGATTTCTTATATCAACCTCTTTGCCGATCTGTATAAAAGCTTTCTTAATAAGATCTTCCGAACTGCTGCATACTATTAGTCCCGACATTATGGAGATATATGCAGTGTCTTTCCGGCTATTAACTATAAAAGGAATTTTAAGAATTGAATTTTTGCCTGTTTTGCTTCCGGTCACATATTTAATACCTGAAGATTGCAGTACTCCTTTTAGATGCCGGTTAGTTTCCCCTGATACAGCCATCGAAAGAAGTGGTTCAAGTTTCCCTTCCTTTGACGGGTGAAATGATATAACTGAAGAACCATTGCTTAATAACTCCTTGAATGCCGGCTTATTAAGCTGATCATCAAGATATTTCAATTTACGGTAGAATTCATCAAACTCTTTAATCTTCCCTGTTTCACCAAATAGTCCTTTCCCTGTTGTCAGAGAATTCAGAAAGCTTCGGAGATCAACAGTCTCGATAACAATACAGGCTCCCGGAGATATCGCTTTATATGGATCTGTAAGCAGGTTTTTTCTTCCTTGCTGAAGGAAGTAACCCATAACGGCAAGACCTAAAACAAGAAACACCAGAAAAATGACTGTGACTCTTTTTCCCACCTCAGATCATTAATGAATATTATATCTCAAAATTAACAATTAAAAGATAAAACCCGTAAAGAGCCATGACCTTAAGATTGTATTAAAATCTGTCAATAAAGATATGATTCACCTTAAGTTAAGCCTCTTCAATAACCTTCCAGCCCATTGCATCGGCCAGTGAATGAACCTGTTCGTTCAGGTCTCCGTAAAATGTAACCCTGTGCCAACCCCATTTGTCCCACATGGTGAAAAGCTTTTCAATATCCCCGACTGGTTCAGCACACAATTTTGTTCTGCATGCCCTGTCGTCAGGATCATTATCAACTGCGACAGCCTGGTGAAAAAGTATTTCTTTCTCTTCTTTCCTGATTTCAAGTGTTGTAGTCAGATAATTTACGGGAAGTATTGATTGTACCGAAGCTCCGCTCCTGTCTTCTGAATGAGTCATTATCCTGAATGGATTGGTTCCTCCCTTAGGGCCAAACACTTTATTGGAAGCGACACAGTGAGCATAAATGATCTGGTTTTTTGAAGTGTCAATTACAGGGTCTGATATGAATCCAGGTCTGCCGTTTGTCATTGTAGAAAAAGCAAGCATGGTTGCAGCAGACCGGATATCACATTCACAGGCACCGATCAGACCTTCATTACATAATTCATAAAAACCAAGACATGGATATGCATGAATATGCCCTCCGTAGAAACCTCCAAGACAATTAATGGTTATCGCATTAGCTTCATGTTTTTTCAGAACCGATTTCATGCCAATATACATGGCAGCTGAAGTAACCAGGGTATCATGAGGTACATTTATTATTTCAAGAGCTGACTTATTCCAGTGTTCAACAATTCCCTCCGCCTCATCTTTATCTGCCGCGCTCCATGCAGCATTAACTTCTGCAAACGAAATATACTCAAGCGGAATATTCATTATCGGTTCAGCTATTTTGGGGTCCTGGTCTTTAACAGCCAGTATCTTTGAACTTTTAAGCCGCCTGATGCACTCTTCAGGGGATAATGATTGAATATTATTGGCTGTCGGTATATAATTTCCCTTTGGCCTTGTAGCATTAATACGTGCGCTTTTTGTTGCTGCAGCAAAATCAGCAGCAGTTCCACCCTTCCCTATTATTTTAAAACAACTTACTGCAGCCAGCAGATCTTCCATGCGCGACGAAGCTACGAATCCAACATTCGGAGTGTTCTCCCGGATGAATGATGAAGTGTAAACCAGGAATCCTCCGCTGCCTCCAAATTGAAAATCAGCATAAAGAACAGGCTTTCCGGTTTTGGCTATGGTTTGGACTACCTTGTTCCAGCAGTTCATCTGATAAACAATATATCCATCGATCAAATCGGGAATATCTTTCCCGGCTATTTTCTCTGCATCCTCAGGTCCGGTTGCAAGTCCTGGAAGAAATTCAAAATCGGGGAAATTTTTTGTCAGGGCTGTGTTTATCTTCTCCATTACAGGATTAAAATCAAACCCTATATTTGGCCAGTCAGGCTTTGCCTGCACCGGGGCATGCAATGAATAAACAAGACGGATCCTTAATTTTTTATTACGACCCGCGGAAGAACAAGAGGTATTGACTAAACTCAATGGAGCCAATGCCATACATGCAGCACATACGGAACATGATGAAATAAAATTTCTCCTTGTAACATTTACCACATTGCTTTTTTGAATAAAGGCCAGATTTGTTGAAGTTTCACGTTTCATATTCTTAGAAATTTATACAACAAACTTTAATCCAAATACTTGTTATTAAATGTACAAATTATATAGAGAATATCGCCACTATAAAATTACCTTTCTTGCAGTGCTTCTATCTTTTTGTCATTTTTCATCATTCCAGCTGCTTTGATACTTATATCCCTATTTGTCTCTCTATGTCTGCCTCTCCCGTTTTCGATCCACCCCAACCCAACCCCTCTCTTAAAGGTGTTGAGCTATATCGTTAATTATCTATACATTACACCAATTCTCTTTCAGGAGATGGAGGAATTCAAAAGAAGCTTATTTAGAAAACGCCATCAAAAAAACAGGAAAGCGGATACGGAATTAACCGATGAAAAGAAATCACAGGAAAATAGTACCTTTGCCAGATTAAAATAAATTGGCCATGGAATCGACAAGACAGAAAAAAGTATCGCGCTTAATCCAGAAAGAGCTGGCCGACATTTTCCTTAAAAGAGGTAATGAATTTGTCCACGGGAAATTAGTATCAATTACAAGAGTAAGAGTCAGTCCCGATCTCTCTTTTGCAAAAGTTTATATAAGTATCTTCCCGGCAACAAATCAGGAGGATATTCTTAAATCAATTCAGGATCATTCTTCAAAGATCAGATTTGATCTGGGGCAAAAAGTAAGATCCCAGCTCCGTATCGTTCCGGAGATTGCATTTCACATTGATGATAGTCTTGACTATATTGATAAAATAGACAAGTTACTGAAATCCTGATATATCTATGCAATACGAACCTATAAAAAGATCGTTGGGCAGGATCTTTACTAAGTCGCTCTTTTTAAGAAAAACCCTTTATTTTCTTCTTGACATTCTCCTTCTGCGTACATGGCATGTAAAAAAGGCATTACGTGATATCTCCGACCAGTTTCAGGGAGATGCATCAGTGCTGGATGCGGGATCCGGATTTGGTCAGTATACCTGGCGTATGAGCAGAATGAATCGCAGGTGGAAGATAAAGGGTATTGATATCGATCGTGAACAGATCGAAGATTGCACAAAGTTTTTTAAAAAAACTGGGCTATCTGACCGGGTAACTTTCCAGACTTGCGATCTGACCACTCTGGCTGAACCCGATAGCTATAACATCATTATTTCAGTTGATGTGATGGAACATATTGAAAAAGATGTCCTGGTACTGCAAAATTTCCACAAGTCATTGAGAAACAATGGCATCCTGCTGATATCAACTCCTTCTGATAAAGGTGGTTCGGATGTACATAGCGGTAAAGATGAATCATTTATTGATGAACATGTGAGAGGCGGTTACAGTGTAAATGATATTACCGAAAAATTATCCCTGGCAGGTTTCAGATCTGTTAATGTAAAATTTACTTATGGAAACCCAGGTAAAATCTCATGGCGATTATCTATGAAATATCCCATTAAGATGCTTAATCTTTCCTATCTGTTTTTTATCATCCTCCCGATTTACTATTTGGCTATTTTCCCGTTCTCATTGATACTTAACTATTTCGATCTGTGTTTAACCCATAAAACCGGTACCGGATTACTTGTTACTGCAAGAAAATAACAGAAGTGAAAATCTCTTTATATATAGCCAAAAGGTACCTGTTCGCTAAAAAATCGCGAAATGCCATAAACATTATATCAGCCGTGTCGGTAGCTGGTGTTGCTGTCGGTACCATGGCCCTTATAATTGTTCTTTCCGTCTTTAACGGACTTGAAACAATGGTGAATGCTATTTTCAACACGTTTGATCCTGATATTAAGATTACAGCAGCAGCAGGCAAAACCTTTGTTGCCGATACATCGCGCCTGAAACTTCTGGCTAATGTTGATGGTCTTTCCTGCTACTCTCTTACCATTGAAGAAAATGCACTTCTCAGATATGGTGACCGGCAATTTATTGCAACCATTAAAGGTGTTGATGATAACTATGCCATGGTGACGAATATCGACAGCTCAATGTGGGACGGAAGTTTCACACTCAGGTCAGATAATGGCCGGCCATTCGCGATTCCAGGAATCGGTGTTGCTCAATATCTTGGGATCAGGGTTAATTTTATTACTCCATTAAACCTTTATGTTCCAAAAAGATCAGGCGACATTAAATTGACTGCTGAAGATGCGTTTAACAGGAAGTTTATCTTTCCTTCGGGGATCTTTGAAGTTGAAAAAGAATACGATTCAAAATATGTTTATGTCCCTATTGAATTTGCACGGGAACTGATTGATCTGAAAGAAGGTGTAAGCTCTGTTGAGGTAAAATTTGCAGAACAAGCCGATCCACGGGCGGTTCAAAAAAGTATTGTGAAGATTTTTAATAAAGGATTCGTCGTTCAGAACAGATATGAACAACAGGAGCTTTTTTACAAAGTGATGCGCTCCGAAAGGCTTGCCATATTCTTCATTCTCACTCTTATCCTTATAATTGCTTCATTCAATATAATAGGTTCGCTTACTATGTTGATAATTGAAAAAAAACGTGATATAGATATATTGAAGAGCCTGGGTGCTGATAAAGACCTTATCCGAAAGATTTTTATATTTGAGGGATGGCTTATCTCCATAATCGGAGCTTTCGCAGGTATCATTCTTGGCTTTATTATATGCTGGTTACAACAAAGGTTTGGACTCGTAAAACTACATAGCGAATCTCTTATTATGGACGCTTATCCGGTTGTTATGAAGATTAAAGATTTTATTATTGTTCCGGCAACTGTCCTGCTGATTGGATATTGGGCAGCATGGTATCCAGTCCGTTATCTTACAAAGAAATTTCTGAAAAATGAGGGATAGCAGCCTGCGGATGTTTCAACTTTTAATAACTGGATTAACACGACAGATGCAAAAAAATGAGAAAAATGCTTAATAATTAAGTTTTATGACCCGGGGTATTCTTCTAATATTTATTCCGCTTTTGATAATAGCGGCTTCTTGTTCCAGCAGAAAAAGCAAACTGGACCGGAATGGCCTGATTCCTGAAAAGCAACTGGTTTCTATCCTGACTGACGTTCAAATAGCCGATGGTCTTGTTTCTCTTCCGAATATAAATCCCTGGCTTGCTTCTCCTGATTCTATTACATCTTATTCAAAAATCATTGAAAAACATGGTTACACAAAAGATGCAATGGATAAGACAATGAAATTCTATTTCGTTAAAAAGCCTAAGAAACTTATTGCAATTTACGATAAGGTCCTTGGAGATTTAAGTAAGATGGAGGCTCTTCTTATTGAAGATAAGCAGGCAAAACCTGAAAAACGAGCTGCTGAACTATGGACCGGGAAAGAGTTTTATTCATTTCCGGCTTCCTCGGGGAGTGAATCGACAAGTTTTGATGTAACTCTTACCGGACCAACAATTTATTATCTCTCATTGACTGCCACTGTATTCCCCGATGATCAGTCAGCTAATCCCCGGATAAATATCTATTCGTGCCACCCCGATAGTGTTGATACAGGAAAACGAAGGTACATTGAAACATTAGACTACATAAAAGATGGCTATCCTCATACATTTAGCATCAAATTAAATAACCCGGAGAGTGCTGCCCTCCATTTCAGAGGTTGTCTGTATGATTTTGAGAACAATCCTGATGATTTCTGGAGACATGCTGTAATTGAGAACATTTCACTTTACTCTTCTGCAGAATTGAGATGAAACGCTTTTCAGCCCAATACGTCATCACTAACTCAGGCCCCCCCCTTAAAAGAGCTGTGATTACTGCTGATGATAATGGTACTATCGTTAATATAGAAGATACAAAAGGCAATCTGGAAGAAACCCATTCTCTTGAATTCTATAATGGTATTCTGATCCCTGGATTTGTGAATTGCCATTGCCATACGGAGCTGTCGCACATGAAAGGCTCGATTGCTCAGAAAAGCAGCCTGGGCGGCTTTATCGAAAAGGTCCGGACAAACAGGGATAATAACATTGAAAACATCGATAATGCAATATCTGCGGCCGATAATGAAATGTTAAAAGAAGGAGTAATATTATGTGCCGACATCTGTAACACTTCTTCCTCTTTCAAGACAAAAAAAGAGAGCAGGATCAGCTATTTTAGCCTTCTCGAGGTATTCGGAATTGACCCTGAAAGGGCCGGCCACCGTATGGATGAAATTATTAAAGTTGCAGAAACTGCTAAAGAGATGGATCTCCCTTTCTCGTTTGTTCCCCACTCTGTTTATTCATTGTCGCTACCTCTTTTCAGACTTCTGAGGGCAAAGAACGAGAACAACACTGTTACCTCTATTCACTTTATGGAAACAGAAGGGGAAAAACAATTCTTAGAGAATCATTCAGGCCCGCTTATGACCTCATACCAGCACTCAGGATTGGTTCCGGTGAGGCTTGAAACAGTTAAAAATCATATTGATGCTGTCCTGAATGAAATTACTCTTAACGGGAACCTCATACTTGTCCATAACACTTTTATTGACAAGGGAACAATAAGAAGTCTCAGGAAAAGAGAAAATCTGTTCTGGTGTATATGCCCAAATTCAAATATCTACATCGAAAATAAAATCCCTCCGCTTGATCTGCTTATTGAAGAAGGTTGTGAAATCGTGATTGGGACAGACAGCCTTGCTTCGAACAGCAGGCTCAGTATCATTGAAGAACTTAAGACTCTGCAGTTTAAATTCCCTTCTTTATCAATTGAAGAACTTGTCCGATGGGCTACTTTCAACGGGGCTAAAGCCTTGGGAAAAGAAAACCGGTACGGCAGGATTGAACCCGGAAAAATGCCGGGATTACTTCTTCTTCAGAATGTTGACCTCATTAACATGAAGCTGTTACCAGATAGTTTCGTTACAAGACTGGTTTAGAAACTGTCGGCTTTCCCATATTTGCCTTCAAGGTTTATGCAGACGGGACCCAAAGTATTATGTAATTTATATTAATTTTGGACCCGGTAAAAGGATAAAAAATGGCCACATTTCTATTTGATAAAATAATATTCGGGCCTGTGAAAAGCAGGAGATTGGGAGTTTCGCTGGGTATCAATTTATTACCCACCAAAAAAAAGATCTGTAATTTCAATTGCATTTATTGTGAATGCGGATGGACACAAAATCTTGACAAAGCAGTCAGCCAGCTTCCCGGCCGCCAAGAGGTCTATGAGGCACTCGATCATAAACTTTCAGCGATGAAAGAAAAGAACCAGGCCCCTGATGTAATTACATATGCAGGTAACGGAGAGCCAACTCTTCACCCCGATTTCCCGGGAATAATTGACGACAGCATCTTTTTAAGAAACAAATTCTTCCCAAAAGCAAAAATTGCAGTTCTATCCAATGCCACTACTATTGACAATCCGCTTATCAAATCTGCTTTGCTGAAAGTCGACATGAACATTCTTAAACTCGACTCGGCATTCGACTCAACCATTAAATTGCATAATCAGCCAAGGGTTAATATTAATGCTGAAGAACTTATTGATAAGCTGGCCGGATTCGGCGGAAAACTAATAATTCAGACCCTTTTCTTACGTGGAACATATAACGGTTCTGTTATTGACAATACAACTCCGGCCGAGATCAATGCATGGCTTAAAGCTGTTGAAAGAATAAAACCTTCGGAAGTAATGATATATACGATATCGAGGGATACTCCTGAGGGTGCACAATTGAATAAAGTTCCTGTTAAGGAGTTAAAAGGAATAGCCGAACTTGTCGGGAAACTGGGTATTAAGACACAGGTTTCGGGTTAGATTTGAATAAAAGCTATAATATACTCATCTGTCCGCTTGAGTGGGGACTAGGTCATGCCACCCGTATGATCCCTCTTGCAAGGAAACTTCAGGAGATGAATAACAATGTCTTTATTGCTTCAGGCGAAGAGCATTTATCATTGTTCCGTGATGAATTACCCGGATTATCATATATAAAATTTCATGGATTTAAACCAGGCTACTCCCGGTTCCTTCCCCAGTATTTTGTCCTTCTGCTGGAGACTCCACTGCTTATATACCATATTGTCCTTGAGCATTTCAGACTTAAAAAGATCATTCGCGAGCATGCTATTGATATTGTAATCAGCGATAACCGTTTCGGGCTATGGAACAGTAAGGTCAAAACGGTATATATTACTCATATGCTTCTGATCCCCATGCCTAAACCTCTGAGATCACTGGAATTCATTGGTGTCTTTCTGCACAGGTTTATCATTAAGAAATATTCGCTTTGTTTTGTACCTGATCTGCCAGGAAAGGTAAATTTATCAGGAAGATTATCGCACTGTGTTAAGATTCCTGACAATGTAAGATATATTGGAATACTGTCGAGGTTTAATATATCAGGATCGCCCCTGCAGGAGAATCCTGTAAAATTCCGGCACAATACTGTGATCCTTTCCGGACCTGAACCACAAAGGGGGATTCTTAAAAGGAAGCTTTCAGCACTTTTGAAAGATCACTATCCCAAAACTATAGTATTTGAAGGTAATCCGGATAAACACAGAAAGGTCAACAGTTCGGATAATATTTTATACTTTAACCATCTTCCTGCTGCCGGGATGAAAGAAATAATTACAGGGAGTGAAAGCATTGTTGCACGATCGGGATACACAACAATAATGGATCTTATAAGCCTGAATTGCAGTGCATTGCTGATTCCGACACCAGGTCAGACAGAGCAGGAATACCTTGCCGGGTACCTCTCTGAAAAAGGATGGTTTTCAACAATCCCACAATGTAAATTAAAAGAGGGTATTTCTCTCATATCAAATCAGATCAACCTGCCGGATGAAATAATTGAACAAAGCCTGATGCTTTTAACGGAGGCATTAAAGGAGCTATTAGAAGAACCAGCTAAAGAGTCCAAGGCCAAGACATCCTATCAGGTATCCGGACCAAACCTGGCTGGGATTATGGGCGTTCAGTCGTAACCTTGACGACAGCACCAGTCCTGATATCATAATAACTGAAATCAGGTACCACACAAGAGACGAATCAAGCTTAAAGGAAAGTATTAATACCAGAGCTGTAAGTGCCCCGGCTCCCACTGAATGAATTGATATTTTCCACCAGAAATTTATAACTGTAACTGCCAGCGAAATAAAGAAAGCAGCAAGAAGAAATGATTTCAGGAACAGAGGTATCGGGAACCTGAATATGATAAATGATGTGGATGCATAAAGGAGTGTCGTCAGTAAAAGAGGTATAATCCTTTCTTGCCTGTTCTCAATAGTCCATGAACTTATTATATTTTTATATATAAAAAACGGTATTATCGATAGTGGTAATAAAACATTGTTTATCAACACGATAAGAAACAATAACTTTTTAAAATTAAAAGGGAGATATCCCAAAAGTGTAGGTCCTGAAAAGATTATTATCATACCGTACAATGGCATCAACAATGGATGAAAAATAACCGAAATCGTTTTGGCCGATTTATCTAAAAAATCTTTTTCTTCGTCAGTGCCCATCAAATCTCCTTCCTCAGTCTTGCGACCGGAATATTAAGTTGTTCGCGGTATTTTGCAACGGTACGGCGTGCTATCTGGTATCCTTTTTCCTGGAGGATCTCCGTAAGCCTCTCGTCGGTTATTGGTTTCCGTTTAGGTTCATTGTCAATACAGTCGCGCAGAATCTTTTTAATCTCTCTGGTCGATACTTCTTCCCCGCTATCGGTCTGAAGCCCTTCTGAAAAGAAGAATTTCAGGGGGAATATACCAAAGTGTGTCTGAATGAATTTACTGTTTGCCACCCTCGAAACGGTTGAGATATCAAGACCTGTCATTTCAGAGACATCTTTAAGAATCATAGGTTTCAGCTTTGTTTCATCACCGTCGATGAAATACTCCTCCTGATATTTCAAGATTGCATTCATGGTCAGTAGCAGTGTGTTCTGCCGCTGCTTAATTGCATCGATGAACCATTTTGCCGAATCGATTTTCTGCTTTACAAAGAGAACAGCATCTTTCATCTCTTTTTTCTGGCTCTTATCTTTGCTGTAAGCATCAAGCATCTCGTTATATGCAGAGCTCAGCCTGAGTTCCGGGAGATTCCGTGAATTAAGGTGAAGGTCAAAACCATCCTCGGTAAGTTCCAGAATAAAATCCGGAATAATCGGTTGAGATGTTTTACTGAAAGGATCGCTGTAGTCTCCTCCGGGTTTGGGATTTAGTTTCAGTATCTCTTCTATTGCAGTTTTAAGGTCATTTTCAGATATTCCTAACCTGGAAATAATTTTATCATAATGCCTTTTGGTAAATTCTTCAAAATATGATTCGAGAATTTTTCGGGCAAGATCCATCGATGACTGGGAATCGTCACGTTTTTCAATCTGAAGCAGGAGACACTCCCTGAGAGATCTTGCACCTACTCCTGCAGGTTCGAGATCCTGAATTATTTTCAGCACTTCCTCAAGCTCGCTTTCTGTGGTTTCAACATTTTGAAGGAAAGCAAGATCGTCAACAATGTTAACCAGTTCTCTTCTCAGATATCCGTCCTCATCGATATTCCCTATAATATATTTCCCGAGGATAAGCTGTTTTTCCGTAAGATCCCTGAGTCCCAGTTGTGATTCGAGATGTTCCTGGAAAGAAAATCCTACCGAGAAGGGGATCTCAGCTCTTTTATCCTCGTCTTTACTGTAGTTTTTTGACTGAAGACGATATTCAGGTATATCGTCTTCTTCAATATAATCATCAAGAGTGAATTCTTCCTGGTCTTTGTCTTTATCTTCAAATTGATCTTCCTCCTGTTCTGAAGGAATATCTTCTTCTTCCGGGCCCTCTTCCAAAGCGGGATTTTCCTCGAGTTCTTTTTTTATCCTCTGCTCAATCTGCAACGTAGGAACCTCCAGCAGCTTGATCATCTGGATCTGCTGTGGGGAAAGCTTTTGAAGTAACTTCTGCTGTAATCTTTGCTTTAACATTCTTCTATTTTCAACAAAAGTATTGCCCTGAATGAAC
Organism: Bacteroidales bacterium; assembly: GCA_021371855.1. Taxonomy (GTDB): domain Bacteria; phylum Bacteroidota; class Bacteroidia; order Bacteroidales; family VadinHA17; genus LD21. The sequence goes on from JAJFVL010000040.1 coordinate 80,020, forward strand.
TTTACTAAAATTCAGCATTCTTGGGAGTCCTTGGAAATGGGATAACGTCCCTGATATTTGACATCCCGGTAACAAATAATATCAACCTTTCAAAACCCAGACCGAATCCGCTATGTGGGGCAGATCCGAATCTTCTTGTATCGAGATACCACCACATATCTTTTAAAGGTATTTTCAGTTCATTAATACGGGCAATCAATTTATCATAACTTTCCTCCCGTTGCGATCCTCCGATTATTTCACCTATCCCCGGGAACAGAACATCCATGGCTTTCACAGTTTTGCCATCATCATTCTGCTTCATATAAAAAGCTTTTATCGCTTTCGGGTAATCAGTAAGGATAACAGGCCGTTTGAAATGTTGTTCAACAAGATACCTTTCGTGCTCAGCCTGAAGGTCACTACCCCAGCCAACAGGATAATCCCATTTTTTGTCTGCAGCTGTCAGAATTGAAATAGCTTCAGTATATCCTAATCTTACAAATTCATTTTCAACAACAAATCTGAGCCTTTCAAGAAGATTATTATCAATCATCTTATTTAAAAACCCAAGGTCTTCATGGCAATTATCAAGAGCATACCTGATAAGATATTTTACAAAATCTTCTGCCAGATCCATATTATCGGTAATATCATAAAATGCCATTTCAGGTTCTATCATCCAGAACTCGGCAAGATGACGGGGAGTATTTGAATTTTCCGCCCTGAATGTCGGTCCGAAAGTATATATTTCCCCCAATGAAAGAGCTCCAAGCTCTCCTTCGAGCTGGCCTGAAACTGTAAGGTTTGTCTCCTTTCCAAAGAAATCACTCCCGAAATTTACAGAGCCATCGTCATTGCGAGGCGGATTTTTCAGATCAAGTGTGGTAACATGGAACATCTCACCGGCTCCTTCAGCGTCGCTTCCTGTAATAATGGGTGTATGAAGATATACGAATCCTTTATCATTGAAATACTTATGAATAGCAAAAGCCATAGCGTGCCTTATTCTGAAGACAGCACCAAACGTATTTGTCCTGAAGCGGAGATGTGCATTTTCCCTGAGGAATTCCATTGAATGCCCTTTTTTCTGAAGAGGATAAGCTTCGGCATCGCTCTTTCCATACAATTCAATGGCAGTAGCGTTTATTTCAATACTCTGACCCTGGCCCTGTGACTCAACCAGTTTTCCGGAAACAGCAATACAGGCTCCGGTGGATATTTCTTTGAGAAGCTTTTCATCAAAAGATGCCACATCAACGACAAGTTGTATGTTATTGATTGTCGAACCGTCATTTAAAGCTATGAAAACAATATTTTTATTTCCTCTTTTTGTTCTTACCCAACCCTTCACCAACACATCTGATCCAACCTTCGGGGAGGATAATAATTCTTTTACTTTAGTTCTTTTCATTCGTAAATAATTTTTTAAGATCGGATAAAAACTCCATGCTTTGAATAATCATTTTGATGCTTGTTCCGCGACTCTGAACTTTCTCTCATAGCTGGCCCGGTTGTGCCTGCGAAACATGGAGGTTTCATCTTGATCAATTATATTCAAAAAAATAGCAGCACAAAAATAATAAAATGTTAGCCGCCAAAGTAGAAGTAACTACCAATATTTTGTTTTATAAAGATGCAGATACTCTTTTAGATATCTTAAAAGGTCGGGATTTAATCCTTCCTGGCACTGTTTTTGTAAGTTAGTCGCTTCTTTTTCAGATTATTTGATCATTTTTAATACTAATTTGTTTACCTTTCAGTTATTATCTTTATAAACAGTCTGAAAAGATATGGATTTGAAAATTAACAAAAACTGAATAACTTTGAATATTATATTGAAAACTGTTAAGAGTTATGGAAGAAAAGAAAAAACTTATAGTTGTACCCTGGGATTTCACTAATGTAGCTGACAACGCACTGGCACATGCAGCCAAAATAGGTCTTATGGTGAACAACGATATTTGCCTTCTGCATATAGTCAGTTCCGGCACCGATGCGAAAATGATAGCAGAAAAGAAGGCCCGCTTGCAACATATTGTTGACGAAAACAGTAAAAAATATAATATACCCATATCTTATTATATTTCTAAAGGAAGTATATTCTCCTCCATAGCTGAATTTGTAAATGAAAATGATGCAAACCTTGTGGTTATGGGCACGCATGGAATGAAAGGCATGCAAAAACTTACCGGCAGCTGGGCGCTAAAAGTTATCGTAAAATCTAAAATCCCGTTTATTGTTGTCCAGGATCCACCTCCTGACCAGGAGAGGTATCACAATATTGTATTTCCTGTTGACTTCAGAGGTGAAAATAAGGAGAAGATGAAAATGGCAATTTTCATGGGTAAATATTTTGACTCAAAGATTCATATTATTGTTTCACCCAGCACTGATAAATGGATTTTGAAAAAGACAAATACTAATTTAAATTTCGCAATTAAATATCTGATACAAAACAATATAGAATACGAAATCCATAATATACCAAAAGGCAAACTTGCCGAACAGACTATCGATTTTGCACAGAAAATAAATGCTGACCTGATACTTATTGTGACAACCAAGAACATCACTTTTGCCGATTATATAGTGGGAGCATCAGAACAACAAATTATTGCCAACAGTTCGAAGATACCGGTTTGCTGTGTGAATCCCAAATCATCCTTTGCCAGCGCTTCTCAATTTATGGGAGGCTGGTCAGAATAAGGCAATATGAAAATCACAGTATCCTTATGTCAATTGTAGTTCAGGGTGTTACAAAACTTTATGGTGAGCAGAAAGCGCTTGATAATGTTTCCTTTGAAGTAAAGACAGGTGAGATTGTCGGATTTCTTGGTCCAAATGGCGCCGGAAAATCAACCATGATGAAGATCATCACAGGCTTCATCCCTGCCTCATCGGGAGAGGTTCATATAAATGGTCTTGAGGTGGGTACTGATAATCTTGAGGTCAGGAAACGGATAGGCTATCTCCCTGAAAACAATCCTCTTTACCCCGAAATGTACGTAAGGGAATACCTTGGATTTGTGGCTTCAATATATAAAACAGGAATTCCTAAGAAAAACCAGATCAATAGTATAATCGAAGTAACAGGGCTGGCTCCCGAACAGAAAAAAAAGATTGGCTCTCTTTCAAAAGGATACAGACAAAGGGTCGGACTTGCCCAGGCACTTATTCACAACCCCGATGTCCTTATACTCGATGAGGCAACTACAGGTCTCGATCCAAACCAGATAGTTGAAATACGGAATCTTATTAAAGAAGCAGGAAAGGAAAAAACCGTGATGCTTTCAACTCATATTATGCAGGAAGTTGAAGCAATTTGCGACAGGGTAATAATCATCGATAAAGGTGTAATTGTAGCTAATGAAGAAAAAAACAATATTTATTCAATAATCAAACGCCCTAAACAGATCATCCAGGTTGAATTTGACAAGGAAGTCAGTGAGTCATCGCTGGCAGAGATTGGCAACGTCAGAGCTGTCAGCCAGATTAAAAACAATATATGGCTCATAGAATCTGACGGAGATGAAGATATCCGTCCCTCTCTCTTCAATTACGCGGTAAATAATAGTCTTACCGTTCTTTCACTCCAGCAGCAGCAGAATAAACTTGAAGAGATTTTCCGAGAATTAACAAACGGTTAATATTTGTTTTGCCGGAATATTTTTATTTCCTTTGTGCCCTGATAAATATGTGGAAAGATTTGTGCTGATTGCAACCACAGGAAAAAAATGCTAAACCGCGGACACATTACTTTTTCCAATCAACCAAACTTCCCTGTTATTGTTAAACAATTTAATTATTAATATATATGGGATATTTATTTACTTCCGAATCAGTTTCAGAAGGTCACCCCGACAAGGTAGCCGACCAGATTTCAGATGCTTTACTTGATGAGTTCCTTCGTTGGGATCCTGAATCAAAAGTTGCATGTGAGACTTTTGTAACAACCGGGCTTGTAGTCTGCGGAGGAGAAGTTCGCACCGAAGGCTGGGTTGATGTTCAGGAAACTGCCCGAAAAGTAGTTGGGGGAATCGGTTACACAAAACCTGAATACCGGTTTGACTGCGATTCTTGTGGTGTAATATCAACAATACATGAACAATCAAGTGATATCAGGCAAGGCGTGGTTCGTGAAATAGCCGAAGAACAGGGCGCGGGCGACCAGGGGATGATGTTTGGCTATGCATGCCGTGAAATGGATAATTATATGCCGCTGACTATTGAATTGGCTCATCGTCTTCTTCGTGAACTGGCATCAATACGCCGCGAAGGTAAGAAGATGAAATATCTGAGACCCGATGCCAAATCACAGGTCACTGTTGAATATGATGACAATCATAATCCTGTCCGCATCGACACTATCGTTATCAGTACTCAGCATGATGAATTTGTTCTGCCTGCAGAAAAATCTAAAAAAGCTCAGCATGAAGCAGAAATAGCTATGCAAGAAAGGATTAGTGACGATATTCAGAAAATTCTCATCCCAAGGGTAAAGAAGACGCTTCCTGCAAAAATTCAAAAGCTGTTTAAAAATGACTTCAAACTTCTTGTCAATCCCACAGGGAAGTTTGTTATCGGAGGTCCTCACGGTGATACTGGTCTGACCGGAAGAAAAATTATCGTTGACACATACGGTGGACACGGAGCTCACGGAGGAGGTGCATTTTCAGGCAAAGACTCTTCAAAAGTAGACAGGTCAGCTGCTTATGCTGCCCGTCATATTGCAAAGAATCTCGTAGCTGCCGGTGTTTGTGATCAGGCTCTGATCCAGGTTGCTTACGCTATCGGAGTTGCCCAACCAGTTGGTTTATATGTCAATACATACGAAACAGCAAAAGTAAAAGATGGTAAAGGCAGGTTATTATCCGACGGAGAAATTGCATCAACTGTAAATAATCTGTTTGATATGCGCCCCTATTCCATCGTTAACCGTTTTGGCCTGAAAAATCCGGTATTCCTGCCAACAGCCTCATATGGCCATTTTGGACGTGAGCCTTTTGTGGGAGACGTTGAAGTATATTACGAAGTTCCCGGCAGTAATCCAAGGATTATTAACGGCAACGGTAAAAAAGCTTATACCAAGAAAGTTGAATTTTTTACCTGGGAAAAACTGGATTATGTTGATAAGATAAAGAAAGCATTTAAGCTATAAGTACTTATTAATCAGAAAAGGGGGACAATGTCCTCCTTTTTTTTACCCCCCCCTTAAGGAGCTGGACGTAAAACTTTAGAAAGAAGCCTTCACGATCTTGGCAACATTATCGGAAATACCATAGGTGTAATAATGTACACCGGGAACTCCTTCTTTTATCAGTTCTTTCGATTGCATGGTTGCCCATTCAACACCAACTTCCCTTGCTTCCTTGTCTGTCTTGCATTTCCTGACTGCATTCACTAAATCATTTGGCAGATCAATGTGAAAAGACTGAGGCAAAAATCTGATGTCGTTTATTGCAGATATCGCTTTTATACCCGCAACAATCGGAACTGTTATTCCAGCCTCGATGCATGCATCCCTGAATCTGAAATATTTCCTGTTGTCAAAAAACATCTGAGTGACAATATAGCTTGCCCCGGCATCAACCTTGATCTTAAGGTTTTCAATATCTGCCTCCATGTTTGGAGCTTCAAAATGCTTTTCGGGGTAACCTGCCACTCCAATGCAAAAATTTGTTGGAGTGACATTTTCAAGCGCCTCTTCAAGGTACTTCCCGTTATTCATATGGGTTATCTGCTCTACCAGTTCAAAGGCATGCGCATGACCATCCTTCTCGGGGATGAACCGTTTTACCCCTTTTTGAGCATCCCCGCGTAGTACCAGAACATCATCTATCCCAAGAAAATTCATCTCAATAAGTGCATTTTCAGTTTCTTCCCTTGTAAATCCGCCACATACCAAATGCGGGACTACAGTAATATTATATTTATATTTTACTGCTGCAGCAAGGGCAATCGTTCCGGGCCGTAAACGGACTATTCTTTTTTCGAGAAGACCATCGGGCCTCTCAAAGTATGTTGTTTCATTCCGATGCGAGGTAAAATTTATATATGCCGGATTAAATTCAACCAACCGGTCGATTGCAGCGTATGTCTTTTCAATACTATGCCCTTTAAGCGGGGGAAGCAGTTCAAAAGTGAACATCGGCCCTTTGGCATCTTTAATTTTGTCTATAACGCTCATTTTATTAAAATCATAAGTTATGAGACAACCATCTGGCCGCCTCTTCAATAGTTAAATTTTTCCTTAAAGCATAATCTTTCAACTGATCGGAGTCTATCTTTCCAACATTGAAATAGGTTGATCCGGGATGTGCGAAAATGTAGCCACATACTGACGAAGGCGGCACCATTGCAAAATTTTCAGTAAGACTGACTCCTATTTCATCCTCTGCTCCAAGAAGATCAAGAAGAACCCTTTTTTCTGAATGATCAGGGCAGGCTGGATAGCCCGGCGCCGGTCTTATTCCCGTATATTTCATTTTTAATATCTCATCAACTGTAAGATTCTCCTGTGCTGCATAGCCCCAGTATTCCTTTCTTATCATTTCATGAAGCCATTCAGTAGCAGCTTCGGCCAGCCGGTCACCCAGAAGCCTGATCATAATTGTTGCATAATCATCTGCTTTGTACATACCCAGAGGATCATCATCAAGATCTACAGCCACAACAAAGGCTCCTATGGTATCGACCAGCCCTGTAGATTCCGGAGCAATATAATCGGACAGGGAAAGATTTGGAACTCCTTTCTCTTTCACCTCCTGGTTCCGTAAAAACCTGAAAACCGATTTTAATTCCTTTTTGCTTCTATCAGAAAAGACCTTTACATTGTCCCCATCCGAAACAGCAGGGAATAACCCGAAAACAGCTCTCGCTGTCATAAGCTTTTTGTCAGTAACTTCCTTCAGATATTTTTGTGCATCATCATACAACTTCTTTGCCTCAGCTCCCTTCACCGGATCAGTTAAGATTGCCGGGAATTTTCCTGATAACTTCCATGCAAAGAAGAAGTAAGTCCAATCGATATATTCAGTAAGCTCAGCAAGATCTATTTCGAGCAGAACATGAATACCGGGTTTAGCAGGCTCACAGAGCCCGGATTTTTTCCAGTCGGTAATATATCTGTTCTTTCTGGCTTCACTTAAAGAAAGAAGATTCCTGCCTGCCTGACGGGCATCATGATCTTCCCGCATCTTTACATATTTATCCTTTATTGCTGATACAAAACCGCTGTTATCTTTCTGGCTCAGCGAAGAGAGTATCCCTGCTGTTTTTGATGCATCCTTTACATGGACCACAGTGCTCGAATAAACAGGGGAAATCTTAACTGCAACATGTATCTCTGAGGTAGTTGCTCCACCTACGAGCAGGGGGATATTGATATTCCTCCGCTCCATCTCAGAAGCAACATGAACCATCTCTTCAAGCGAAGGTGTAATTAATCCGCTTAGCCCAATAAAATCGACTTTTTCTTTTATTGCAGCATCGATGATCTTTTCAGCAGGGACCATTACTCCGAGATCAATTATCTCATAATTATTACACGACAATACAACACTGACAATATTCTTTCCGATATCATGCACATCGCCTTTTACCGTTGCAAGAAGGATCTTTCCTGCTGTTTTTTTCTCTGTACCCTCACTCTCTTTTTCAATAAACGGAGCAAGTACCGAGACAGCCTTTTTCATCACCCTTGCGCTCTTGACAACCTGTGGAAGGAACATCTTCCCTGATCCAAAGAGATTTCCAACCTCATTCATACCCCCCATAAGAGGTCCTTCAATCAATTCTATCGATCTGTTAAAAAGAGGCCGGGCTTCTTCTATATCCTGTTCAATAAATTCATCGAGACCTCTTATCAGCGAATGCTTAATACGATCGATGACCGGAAGCTGACGCCACTTATCTTCTTTTTCCTCTTTTTTCCCTTCACTCTTTATGCCTTCCGCGAATTTTACAAGTCGTTCTGTTGAATCTTTCCTGCGGTTAAGTATCACATCTTCCGTAAGCTGAAGAAGATTGGGTTGTATTTCACTATAAACCTGCAACATGCCAGGATTGACAATAGCCATATCAAGCCCGGCTTTTATTGCATGGAAAAGGAATACAGAATGCATTGCCTCCCTGACCTTGTCAGTACCCCGGAATGAAAATGACAGATTGCTTATTCCTCCGCTCACCTTCGAATACGGGAGGTTATGTTTGATCCATTCAGTTGCCTTTATAAAGTTAACGGCATAGTTATTATGTTCCTCTATCCCGGTAGCAACTGCCAGAACATTGGGATCGAATATTATATCTTCAGGCGGAAATTTCAATTTGTCAACCAGTAACTGGTAAGACCTTTCAGCCACGCCGATCTTTCTTTCGAATGTATCGGCCTGACCTTTTTCATCAAACAGCATTACAACAGCAGCAGCTCCATATTTTCTTATGATACGGGCACGTTGGAGGAATATCTCATCTCCTTCCTTAAGGCTTATCGAATTCACCACTGACTTGCCCTGTATACATTTAAGAGCCGATTCAATTACAGCCCATCGTGATGAATCAATCATTAAAGGAAGCTTTGCGATATCGGGTTCAGCCATAACAAGATTAACAAACCGTACCATGGCCTTTTCCGAATCAAGCATTGCTTCATCCATACAGATATCAATTATCTGTGCACCTCCCTCAACCTGATTACGTGCAATAGCAAGCGCCTCATCATATTTTTCTTCCCTTATCAATCTTGCAAACTTCAGAGATCCCGATACGTTGGTACGTTCACCTATATTTACAAAATTAGTTTCGGGCGTTATTGTCAGAACCTCAAGCCCGCTTAGCCTTGTATATTTCCTGATCTCAGGCCTGATCCTTGGTTTATATTGTTTTGATGCTTCAGCGATTTTCTGTATGTGAAATGGTGTTGTTCCACAGCAACCTCCTATTATATTCACCCATCCCTTTTTCATAAAATCTTCTGCAACAGATGCCATAAAAGAAGCTGACTGATCATATTCACCAAACTCATTCGGCAATCCCGCATTAGGATGAACCGATACATAGAACCCCGTTTTAGATGACAGTTCTTCGACATATGGCCGGAGTTGTTCCGCACCAAGGGCACAGTTAAGACCGATGCTGAAAAGAGGGAAATGAGAGACGGATACAATGAATGCTTCAAGGGTCTGGCCGGTAAGGGTTCTTCCGCTGGCATCAGTTATTGTTGCTGAAACCATCACAGGCAGTCTGATCCCCTTTTCTTCAAAAATCGAATCAATTGCAAAAAGAGCGGCTTTGCAGTTAAGGACATCGAATATTGTTTCTATCAGAAGGATGTGAACTCCTCCATCAATCAATCCCCTGACTTGCTCAGAATAGGCTTCGGCAAGCTGATCAAATGTAACTGCACGTGCTCCGGGATCATTTACATCCGACGACATAGAGGCGGTGCGGTTAGTGGGACCGAGAGTTCCTGCAATAAAGTGTTCTTCAGGTTCCTGAGAATTCTCAAATTCCGTGATTGCTTCAGCAGCCAGCTTTACTGAATGAAGATTCATGTCATAGACAAGACTCTCCATACCATAATCCGACATTGATATCTTGTTTGAGTTGAAGGTGTTTGCAGTAATAATATCTGCCCCGGCTTCAAGATACGACCTGTGAATGCCTTTTATTATTTCAGGTTTAGTGATAGATAACAGGTCATTATTCCCCTTCTGAAGATTGGGATGATCCTTAAACTTGTCTCCACGATAATCACTTTCCTGAAGCTTATGCTTCTGGATCATAGTCCCCATTGCACCATCGAGAATGAGGATTCTTTGCTGAATAATATTTTCTAAGGATTGCTTCAATTTGCTATATATTTAATATACAGTAATTTGTGTTATATTATTTTCCTTCTTTTTCACTCCCTGTCTTTCACTCCCTGCATTCTTGCCTCCTGGTTTTTCACCCTCTTCCGCCTAAAGGGGGTTTGAATTCCATCCCGTTTATCAGCCCGCCTTCAGGGTCGCTCAACCGAAGCGTCGAGGAGGGTTTTTGGGATTAAAATTTTCTCCCTGTGTTCACAATAAAAACATCCATATCAGAAAGCTTGTCTCTCAAAGCATAAAGATTTTCAAGATTCACAACTCCAATTACATATTTATGAAATTTCCCGCTAAAGTATTCCGACACTTCCTCAAATCCAAATAATTCTCTATCCTTTTCATTCTGATATCTTAAATATACCTCCAGCTTGTAATTGCGGGTGTAGTTCAAAACTGTCCCCTGCTGATACTTTTTATATTCATACCTGTATCCGTATGAATTTGCAGAGATGTCCGAGAGCACTGCACTTCCGGTCGCATGTCCTCCTGCTCCCTTGCCGCAGAAAAATTGCTTATCAGCAAATGCAGCTTCAGTTATCACACCATTATATTCGTTATCAACATTATATAAATATTTATCATGTGAGATGAACCTTGGAAGGACAAAGCTGGTTATTGTACTTTCATTTGTTTTACCTACATAAGGTACAAGCTTGATCTTGAATCCTTTTTCTTTAGCATATTGGATATCAAATTTTGATATTGTCTTGATACCATAATGAAAAACCTCCCCTGGATCAAGGAAAAGGCCATAAGCATGGCCTGAAATGATACACAGCTTATATTTTGCGTCCCAGCCTTCAACATCAAGAGTCGGATCTGATTCTGCAAAACCCTTTTCCTGAGCCTCTTTCAAAGCTTCCTGATAAGCAATCCCCTCATTGTACATTTTCGTAAGGATATAATTAGTTGTACCATTCAGGATACCCCGTAAAGAGTAGAGCAATTCATTATCATAATATTCCTCCAGATTCCTGATTATAGGGATACTCGCCCCGGCTGAAGCTTCATAAAGAAGAGAGACCTTATATTCTTCCTGCATCTCTACAAGCTCCTTAAAATGTTTTGCAATCATCATCTTATTAGCAGTTACGACATTTTTGCCGCCTTTCATCGCTGTTGTCACAATAGAGAATGCTTCCTCTGCATCGTCAATCAGCTCGACAACCAGATTGATCGAAGGATCATTCAGGATATCGTATTTATCGAAGGTAAAATTCGACATAGGTATGCTTCTTTTTTTTGTACGATCCTTCACGCAGATCTTTACAATATCGGCTTTAAATCCCTTGCTGCTGTTCAGCACATCAAGAAGTCCCTGCCCAACGCAACCAAAACCGAATAATCCTATTCTTAATTTTTCTCGTGTCATTCCATTTTCATTTATAGAACTTTCCTGAATGCCTGGTCAAAATCGTAAATAATATCATCAATATGCTCAATCCCCACCGATACCCTGAAGAGACCCGGTCTGACGCCTGCTGCAAGCTGTTCTTTTTCTGAAAGCTGTGCATGAGTTGTTGAAGCAGGTTCTATTATAAGAGTTTTGGTATCTCCCACGTTTGCCAGATGGCTGACCAGCTCTAAATGTTCGACCAGTTTCACTGCTTTTGACTTTTCTGCCTTAAGGACAAAGCTCAGTACACCTCCCGCTCCTTTTGGCAGATATTTTTTTGCCAGTTCATGATAAGGATTTCCGGGAAGCCCCGGATAAATAACCTCCTCCACAGCCGGATTAGCTTCAAGCCATTTTGCCAGAGCGAGAGTATTTTCAACATGTCTGTCCATTCTCAATGAGAGGGTTTCAAGCCCCTGAATCAGGAGGAATGAGTTGAAAGGACTTATTGCAGGACCCTGATCCCTCAGAGCTTCGACACGCGCTTTCATGATGAAAGCAATATTTCCTGTCGGTGAATCCCTGGAAAATTTCTCACCGAAGATAAAACCGTGATACCCTTCAGATGGCTCGGAAAAGACAGGAAATTTTCCATTGTTCCAGTCAAAATTACCGGCATCGGTTATTACTCCGCCTAAACTTGTGCCGTGGCCACCGATCCATTTTGTTGCAGATTCCACAACAATATTCGCACCATGCTCAATAGGACGGCACAGATAACCGCATGCACCAAAAGTATTGTCGACGATAAAAGGTATCCCATGTTTTACAGCTAATGCAGAGAGTCTGTCAAAATCAGGTATATCGAAACCCGGGTTTCCTATTGACTCCACATAAATAGCTTTGGTTTTGTCGTCAATGAGTTTTTCAAATGAAGCCGGATTAAGATCTTTTGCAAACCTCGCTTCAATACCAAAGCCTGCAAATGTGACCTTAAACTGGTTGAAGGTTCCACCGTAGAGAAACGGGGAACTTACAAGGTTATCTCCATTCCTCATTATGGTTGTCAGAGCAATGAACTGAGCTGCATGCCCCGATGAAACGGCAAGAGATCCAACTCCTCCTTCGAGGGCTGCAACTCTGCTTTCGAAAATCTCAGTTGTGGGATTATTAATTCGAGTATATATATTACCACTGACAGCCAGATTAAAAAGATCAGCGGCATGTTTTGCATTTTGAAAGACGTATGACGTGGTTTGGTAAAGAGGTACGGCTCTTGAGAATGTTTCTTTATCGGGATGTTGTCCTGCATGTACCTGTAATGTTTCAAATTTTGCTTTTCTGTTTTTCATTATAATGTTTCTTTAAGATTTTACAAATTACCGGACACACGGATATAACTATATCTTTACGATTTCCGGTTGTTAACTCATTAATGTGTGATAGGAAATCAAAACTTTTACCGGCACATGCGCATAGGCATAAGCGGCATGATGAAGTTGTTGTGTGTAAGATGAATCGAATTCATTGTTTCTGTGTTAAATTTTTATCATCTCCCGGTTTTCCGGGATTAGGTTTTGGCACCGTTCTCCGATAACTTCAGATTGGTTGCCAGGGTTTCACGGAGCCTAATCTCTTCGCCCTTCTTAATAAAAATCAAACACCCTTAAATGAAAGGAATATTTGATTTGTGGGGTCAAAGGTAAAAATGATTTTTTAATATGCAAAAAAATAAGAGTATTCAAAAAGGACCCTGGCATGAAAAAATAAATATTTACCTTACTTTTGTAATGCCAAAAAATCAAATAATGCAGAATAACCTATTCATCTATAACAGCCTGTCAAAGAAGAAAGAACTCTTTAAACCACTTCATCCGCCGTTTGTCGGAATGTATGTCTGCGGCCCTACAGTATACAGCGATGCTCACCTTGGGCATGCCCGTCCTGCAATAACTTTCGATCTTCTTTTCAGATATCTTCAACATCTGGGATATGAAGTAAGGTATGTCAGAAATATTACTGATGTGGGACATCTTGAGAACGATGCCGATGAAGGTGAAGATAAAATTCAGAAAAAAGCCCGTTTCGAACATCTCGAGCCCATGGAAGTTGTTCAGAAGTACATGAATACATTCCATAAGAACATGGAGCAGCTTAATACTCTGTCTCCTTCTATTGAGCCCAGGGCGACCGGGCACATTATTGAGCAGATTGAACTGGTTAAGATACTTATTAACAGTGGTTACGCTTACGAGTCAAATGGTTCTGTCTATTTCGATATATTGAAATACAATCAGAAATACCACTATGGAAAACTATCGGGCAGAGTTCTGGATGAACTTATAAGCAATACCCGCGAGACGGAAGGGGCAGAAGAGAAGCATAACTCCTTTGACTTTGCCCTGTGGAAGAAAGCTAATCCCGAACATCTTATGAAATGGCCATCTCCCTGGAGTATTGGCTTCCCCGGATGGCACCTCGAATGTTCGGCAATGAGTATAAAATATCTAGGGGAACAGTTTGATATTCACGGTGGAGGAATGGATCTTCAATTTCCTCATCATGAATGTGAGATAGCCCAATCTACAGCTGCCCTTGGAAAAGAATCGGTGCATTACTGGATTCATAATAACATGATCACCATCAACGGGCAGAAAATGGCACGTTCACTCGGTAATTTTATTACCCTCGATCAGCTTTTCAGCGGTAATCATCCTCTCCTCTCCCAGCCTTTCAGCCCGATGACAATCAGATTCTTCATCCTGCAGGCACACTACAGGAGTACTGTCGATTTTTCAAACGAAGCTCTTCAGGGCGCTGAAAAAGGCCTTCAGAAACTGATGAAAGCAGTGGAAACTCTTAACAAGCTTAAACCTTCTGCTACTTCAACAATTGATGTCAATGAGCTGAAGCAGAAATGCTACCAGGCACTTGATGACGATTTAAATAGCCCTATCCTGCTGTCGCATCTGTTTGAAGGAGTGAAGTTTATTAACTCCATAGCTGATGGAAGCGAAAAAATCGACTCAAAAGGACTTGAGACTCTGAAGGAACTTTTCAGCACTTTCGTGTTTGAGATACTCGGGTTAAAGGATGAAACAACAGGTCAGAGTGATGAAAAACTGACCGGAGAATTGATGAAGATTATTATTGATATAAGACAAGCCGCCAAAAACAATAAAGACTGGACAGTATCAGATAAGATCCGGAATGACCTCAAAAATGCCGGGATCATTTTAAAGGATCTGAAAGACGGGGCTGAGTGGGAAAGGGAGTGATTTAAAGGCGCAACGGCACAACGGCACAACGGCGAAACGGCGCAATGGCGCAATGGCGAAACGGCGAAACGGTACAATGGCGTAAAGGCGCAACGGTATGACGGCAAAAAGAAGGAGTTGCCCTGAGAAGATCCCATTCCTGAAGGGGTTTGGGGTGGGTTTAGAATAAGACAAAAGACAAAAGTAAAAAGATAAAAGGATAAAAGGATGTTTTCTGCTCATTATGTAACCCCATATATCTCCTCATTAGTTTCAATAGGCTCCACACCCCTTGGTGGTGATAATCCTATACGTATTCAGTCGATGACAAACACAGATACCCTCGACACAAAAGCATCTGTTGCCCAGTGCATAAGGATCATCGAAGCGGGCGCTGATTATGTAAGGCTCACAGCACAGGGGATTAAGGAGGCAGAGAACCTGGCAAACATAAAAAAGGAGTTACAAAAAGCCGGCTTTAATACTCCTCTTATTGCTGATATACATTTTAATCCGTCAGCAGCAGAAACAGCTGCCCGGCTTGTCGAAAAGGTCAGGATTAATCCTGGCAATTATGCTGATAAAAGAGCATCATTCGAAGAACAAGAATTCACTGAAAAAGAATATAATGAAGAACTTGAGAGGATACACACACGCCTGCTGCCCCTTATAAATATCTGCAGGGAAAATAAAACTGTTATCCGTCTTGGTATTAACCATGGTTCCCTTTCTGACCGTATTATGACCCGTTACGGTAACACGCCTTCGGGCATGGTATGTTCTGCAATGGAATTCATAAGGATCTTCCGGGCGGAAAACTTCAAAGATCTTGTACTCTCAATGAAATCCTCCGACACAGCCGTAATGATCGAAGCTACCCGTATGCTTGTCGGTATGATGCAAACCGAAGGGATTTCATATCCTCTACACCTTGGTGTTACTGAAGCCGGGGAAGGCGAAGACGGAAGAGTAAGATCTGCTGCCGGGATAGGGGCTCTGCTTTCTGAAGGTATAGGTGATACCATAAGGGTCTCATTATCTGAAGATCCCGAAAATGAGATACCTGTGGCAAGGAAACTTGCTGCATTTTATTCAAGAGACATCTCCACAACAAAACCAGATAAGCCTCTTGGCTATAAATCGCCATCTTCAAATCCTGAAATTCTCAGGAAAATAAATGGCCCTCTGGTTATCTCAAATATGACGTCATACCGTAATATAAACAGCACTGTATATAAAGACGCCGGGTTTAGTGTAAATCTGGACACCAATGAGGTAAAAAGAACCGACAGCTCTTCTGATCTGATCATATTTTCAGAATGCCCTGAAAAAATTCCTGATGATGTTTTATTGGTGCTGCCATATAAATTATGGTTTAAAAATAGAGAGGATGAAAGACTGATCCCTCTGTTTTCTCCGGAGGCATTTTACACAAGCACTTTCAGATCCGGTATACTCAATATTTTACTTACTGATTCACATTTAAATATTGAGCATCTGAGAAAAGCCGATCCCTCAACAACTCTTCTGATTTTCATTTTTGATGCTGAAAAAGAAAGATACTCTCCTGATCTTTTTCTGAATCAGCTTGAAGAGAATTCCCTTAATTTCAATATTATACTTAATCCTATCTTTCACGAATTTGATATTGAGGATCTTCGGATAAAAGCTTCTGCGCTTCTTGGAAGGTATGTAACCGATGAAAGAGTTTCAGGTATTTCAATTACCAATACGGGTAGAGTTGGTTTCAGTGAATTAACTTCGCTTGCTTTTTCAATATTGCAATGCACCGGGGCAAGGATTACCAGGACATTGTATCTCTCATGCCCGACATGCGGACGGACAAAGTTCGATCTTCAGGAAGCAGTAAGAAAAGTTAAAGAGGTGACCAGTCATCTGAAAGGCCTGAAAATAGCTGTCATGGGATGTATTGTAAATGGTCCGGGTGAAATGGCAGGAGCCGATTACGGTTACGTGGGAGCAGGCAATGGCAAAGTACATATTTACAGAGGTACAGTCCCTGTCCTTAAAAATGTACCTGAAAAAGATGCGCCTGAAGAGCTGCTAAAGGTTATTGAGAGGGATCGGTCAGAAAAAAACCAATCCAAAATACTTTAATGTTTTCTCTTCTCCCTGAACCGATCCCGGTTTGTCAGGAGGGCTCACCAAAGGCAAGCACTCCCCTTTTTCAATCCACCTCACCCTAAATCCCTCTCCCGGGGGAGAGGGACTTAAAATACTGATTTTCTTTTTCTTGCTCCCCTTTTCCCCTGGGAGAAGGGGTTGGGGGATGAGGTTTTAATTATTATTCACCAGCTTATAATCAAGCTGTTTTTTCTGAAGATCAGCCTTCACTACCTCTATATTAACTTTGTCTCCAAGGGTATAGGTTTTACCCGTCGCGCGTCCTTTTATACAGTAGTTTTCTTCATCATATTCATAGAAATCATCTGCGAGTTCCCTGATATGGATCATTCCCTCGCACTGATTTTCAACAATCTCCACATAAATTCCCCATTCGGTAACACCTGATATAACACCTTCAAACACTTTACCTGTTTTGTCGCTCATGTACTCAACCTGTTTATATTTTACAGACGCCCTTTCAGCCTCGGTTGCAAGTTTTTCCATCTTTGATGAGTGATCACATAACTTCTCGTACTTATCCCTGGGTCCGGGATTCTCTTCAGAAAGATATGAAGAAAGCAGCCTGTGAACCATCATATCAGGATATCGGCGTATTGGGGAAGTAAAGTGAGTATAATATTTAAATGACAGGCCATAATGTCCGATATTGTCTGTTGAATAGATTGCTTTGGCCATCGACCGTAAAGCAAGTGTTTCAATAATGTTCTGTTCCTTCTTGCCGGCTACTGAAGTCAGCAACCTGTTCATGGCTTTTGGGAGAGATGTTTTATCATCTTCGATCAGATTATAACCGAAACGGGTGATGAAATGGCTGAAGTTGCTTATCTTTTCAGGATCAGGTTTATCATGAATACGATAAACAAAAGTCTTTCCTTTCACTATTTTCCCGACATATTCTGCAACACGTTTATTTGCCAGAAGCATAAACTCCTCAACAAGCTGATTAGCTGTTCCCATCTCCCGGAATTTAATTCCAAGTGGTTTACCTGCTTCATCAAGGTCAAACTTCACTTCTGTCTTTTCAAAATTAAAACCGCCAATTGCAAATCTTTTTGCCCTGAGTTTCTGCGCCAGCTTGTGAAGCACAAGCACCTGCTCTTTCATATCCCCTGTTTCAGTATCAATTACCAGCTGTGCTTCACTATATGAGAATCTTTTATCGGAATTGATGATGGTTCTTCCAAACCATTCATTGATCACTTCCGATTTTTCATTCATCTCAAAAACAGCAGAGTAAGTAAGCTTATCTTCCGAAGGATTAAGTGAGCAGATGTGGTTTGAGAGTATTTCCGGAAGCATAGGTACTACCCTGTCAACCAGGTATATTGATGTGGCTCTCTGTTTTGCTTCTTCATCCACCAGGGAACCATTTTTAACATAATGAGTAACATCTGCAATATGAACCCCCACTTCCCAGTTGCCATTTTCGAGCTGGCTGATCGATATGGCATCATCAAAGTCATTGGCGTCGGCCGGATCGATCGTAAACGTTGGGGCCTGTCTGAAGTCGCGACGACTCTTTATATCGTTTCCTGAGATCTCTGCAGGGATCTTACTGGCATCATGTTCAACCTCTTCAGTAAAACTGTAAGGAAGCTCAAACTCGGCAAGAATTGCATGCATCTCTGTTTCATTCTCCCCCGGGTACCCAAGAACATCAATTATCTCCGCTACCGGATTTTTCGATTTCGGATTCCAGTCGACCACCCTGGCCACAGCTTTCTGTCCTTGTTTTGCCCCGTTAAGCTTTGCTATCGGGACAAACAGGTCGAAGGGCATATTTTTATTATCGGGGATAAGAAATGCAAAATTGGGCATCACCTCAACCGTTCCTACAAATGATGTCCGCCATCTTTCAATGATCTCAACTACCTCACCCTCAGGACGTGCTCCTTTTCTCTTTGCATAAAGTTTTACCTTCACCTTATCTCCGTGGAGAGCAGTATTCAGGTTTTTTGCAGCAATGAACACATCCTCATCAAGCTCTTCTGTCGAGACAAAGCCATAACCCATCCTCGTCATATCAACAGTGCCCGTGATATAGCCACTGCTGACTTTAACTATGTACTTCCCACGAAATGTCTCCTGTACTCCGCCATGTTTGGATAATTCCCTTAAAATATCTGATATCATCTGTCTGGCAGGGGTATCAGTAATATTAAGACGTTTTGCTATCTGCTTATAGTTCAATCCCAGTTCGGGATTTTTAGCCAGAGTGGCAAGTATTTGTTGGGTTAGTGTTTCCTTTGAAATGCCGGAAACTGGTTTACCTCTTCCCTTTCTACTCATAATTCAGTTTTTGCGAAGTTAACAAAAGAACCATAAATTTTAATACATTTGGTATATAATATGGAATATAATGGCTGACTTGAAATCGATCCTTTCCCATTCACCATCAATAGTTACCAGAAAAACTGGAAATGAATATGTTCTTGTTCCTGTTACAAATAACATAGCAGATATGAACAGCGTCTATACTCTGAATGAGACCGGTGCGTTTGTCTGGGAACAAATTAATGGCAAAAGATGTGTAAGAGAGATCATTGATGCACTTACAGAGGAGTATGATATTGATAATAAAACCGCAGAGGCAGATGTTTTATCTTTAATTGAGGATATGAGCAAATATTTGATTATCAACGAATGATCTAATATATTTAAAAAAATGCCACCAAGGCACCAGGATACACCAGAATGTTTAAAGAAGTATCACAGGAAGAAGATAGGATTGGCAGAGAAATTGTCAATGCAGCTTTTCATGTTCACAAGGAACTTGGTCCTGGATTATTAGAAATAGTATATGAAATTTGCTTTTGTCATGTATTAGCACAGAAAGGATTTGAAATAAAAAGACAACTTGATATTCCAATTGTATTTGAAGGAATGGTATTCGAGGAAGGGTTAAGAAGCGTCTTGGATACCTGATAAATTTTAATGTCCCTTTAATTAAAAATGGAATTAAAAGGATGGTGATTTAGTTCTTGGTGATTACTTAGTGCCTTGGTGTCTTGGTGGCAACAAGAGCTTTAAAAATACGCATCAAAATTTATGAGGAATTATAATTTAAATATTGCAGGGTACAATATTGGATTTGAATCATCAAACGACGGACCAGAGCTTGTTCCTTCAGAAAGATTCCTCAGAAACACCACTAACGATAACAGGTCGGACATACTGATCAGAGTCCATTCAGGGAAATCAGGTCTTCCCGAAAAAGCAGAAAGGGTTTTTCATGCTCCTTATGTCGAAGAAATTAACGGAATACAGGTAATGCAAAAGACAAACTTCTGGAGTATATGGAAATCCCATTCCAATCTCTTTATATTGACAATATTTCCTCTTTCGGCTTCGGATAAGAATGCAGTATTGAAATTTTCTCTTACATCAGGAGAATGGGATCTTTGGATTAGCAGTTCTGAAAAGACGACTGACCCGTTTGAGTATCCCCTCGACGGGCTGATACTCTACTATCTGACAGTCATTTATGGTGATATAATGATACACGCATCGGGAGTAAACAATGCAGGACGCGGTTATCTTTTCAGCGGTATATCAGGGAAAGGCAAATCAACACTGGCTAAGCTTTGGGGCAATGCCGGTGCAAAAGTTATTCATGATGACAGGCTTATTATCAGAAAAACTGTAACAGGGTACACGATGTACAATACCCCTGTCTATAACAATGACGAGCCAAGGGAATCACCACTAAATAAAATTTTCATTATTGAACATGGCTCTGAAAATAAACTTATACCCGTACATGGGGGAACTGCTGTCAGCCTTATATTGGCGAACTGCATCCAGCATAACTGGGATTCCGAAATTATTGCCCGCCTCCTGGGATCATTATCAATCATGTGCGATACGGTTCCCACTATGAAACTTTTCTTCAGACCCGACAGAAATGTAATTGATCATATTCTTGAATATGAATAATTCCATGAGCAATCGTGATATAATAAAAAATATAGGGTTGACGCTTCTCTCCGAAGGGAAAAGCATCAGGATCAAAGCTCATGGGTACAGTATGTATCCTTGTATTAAACCTGGCTCGCTGATCCTCATAGAACCAATAAATCTGAAGGGACCTCCTGTTGCAGGAGAGATAATAGCGATACGGAGAGAAAGCGGACTCGTGGTCCATCGTCTTGCTAAAATAATTACAAATAAGGGACTTTCCAGTTACATAGCAAGAGGCGATAGTAATGCATATGCTGATAAGCCTGTAAATATCGATCAGATTATAGGCAGAATAACAGGGGCAGCCACTACCGGAGAAAATCCGGTTCCTGCAGATATCAGGATAAATGCAAGGCCAGGCTATTTTTATAACAGAATAAGAGTGATAATTTTACTTATAAAAAAGAAAATCCAATTAACCGCAAAGACCGCAAAGTTATAGCAAAGGTCACAACATAAAAACGTATGTTATTTTCTATGTGTACTTTGCGATTATTGGATAATGAAATGTCTGCCTTTAATGAAAGAGAAAATAAATCTATTCAGGGAATCATTGAAACTGGTCTGGGAGAGTGCTCCCGGATGGGCTACAGCAAATATTTTTATTTCTGTTGTAAGCAGCTTCATCCCTCTGGCCCTTATCTGGCTTATAAAGATCCTTATAGATGACATTACCCTGGCATCAACAACTTCTTCAGGATTTCCTTTCAATAAAGTAATGTGGATGATCATTGCGGTTGTAGTTGTTTATTTTCTCGATGAAGCAACGTCAGATTTCAGTAACTATATACGAAAAAAACAATCCCTTAAGCTTGAGGTTTATATGTATGGTCTTTTGCATGCCAAGTCGATCAGGCTCGATCTTATCAATTTCGAACATCCGGAATATTTCGATTGCCTGTCACGTGCATCGAGGGAGGCTCCCTGGCGCCCCAACAGCATTCTGAACAACCTTGTTTCTTTGTTCAGAGGTCTTCTCTCATTACTTCTGATGGCCGGGTTGATCACCACTCTTAACTGGACACTGGCTTTACTTCTGATTGCGGCAAATATCCCCGGAATATGGCTGCGGCTTCACTATGCCGGTATCCTCTATAATTTTCAGCGAAAACAGACACCGGAAGCAAGGAGATCAGCGTATTTCAACTGGTTGCTTACAGGTGACAGACCTTCAAGGGAACTCAGGCTGTTCGGACTTGGAAATTACTTCACCGGACTCTTTAAAAAATCATTTCTTAAGCAAAAAGAGGAAGAAATAAATATTATAAGAAAAAGAACCCTGATCGAATTAATCTCTACCCTTTTTAAAGCATCAGCTTTTCTTATTACTTTGCTGTTTATCGCACGCCAAACAATAGGTGGAGCTCTCTCCCTTGGACAAATGGCTATGTTCCTGCTGGCTTTCAGGCAGGGAATGACATATATAAAAGATCTTCTAAGTTCATTGGCAGGGCTTTATGAAGACAGTCTTTTTATCGGGGATACATTTGAGTTTCTGAATCTGAAAGAAAATATCACTGCAGGAGAACCGGTTATTACTCCTTCGCCTCTAAAAGAAAAAATTGTTGTCGAAAATCTTACCTTCACATATCCGGGGAATAGCTTAAAAACTATTGATAACGTCTCTTTTGAAATAAACAAGGGTGAAATCATCGCTCTTGTCGGGCCGAACGGAGCAGGTAAAAGTACTCTTGTAAGACTATTATGCCGGCTTTACGATCCCGATTCCGGAGTAGTGAAATACGATGGAAACGATATCAGAAATATTGATCCTGAAGAATACAGAAAGTTATTTTCAGTTGTTTTTCAGGATTTCATGCTATACAATCTTACAGCAGGAGAAAATATCAGGATTGGCAATATTTATGAAGAAAATGCTGATGCAAAAATTAAATCATCAGCTATAGCAACAGGTGTTCACGAGATGATAAACAATCTTCCAAAAGGCTATGAAACAGCCATCGGAAACCTGTTTGACGACAGCCGTGAACTCAGTTGGGGGGAATGGCAGAAGATTGCCCTGGCAAGAGCCCTGTTCAGGTATTCCTCTATACTGATTCTTGATGAACCATCAAGCGCTATGGATGCTGAAACAGAATATGATATCTTCACACGTTTCAGAGAGATAGTCAGAGGCCGGACATCAATTCTTATAAGTCATCGTTTTACAAATGTCAGCCTGGCCGACAGAATAATTGTTCTCAATGACGGGGCGATTGCTGAAACAGGCACGCATGATGAACTTATGAGAAGTGGCGGAATATACTTCACAATGTATACAAAACAGAGCAGCCGGTTTAATAAATGAACCGGGAAATGTATTAGGTACTATTTACGATAGGCGATTGTGTTTAGAGGGCCTGAAATGATCTAAAAAAAATCCCCCTGCTTAAATCATATTTACTTTGTCATCTATGAGTATCGGCTTAGATTAATAAAACCACAAATTATTTATTAAAATACAAATTTTGGACTAAAGTCCATAAACATCTCATTATTATTAACCACGGTATTAATGCCGTGGTTAATTAACTGTCTCATGAATTGGGCTTTAGCCCTGAATTCATCTTTATTAATCATTCCTGACACTCATTTTGTCATAAACAATCCATTAAAGTTGAGATATTTTCAATAGTTACCTCAAAATATTTGAAATATATTTTGTAAGTACCTGATCTTTTGCTTAATTTTATAGTATAAGTCATGTTTAACAGTATAATTCTGGCAATAATGAACAGGTTTCAAAAAGAGACTTTAAAAGCCCGGCTTTTAAAACTTGCAACACTAAAAAGTACAGGAGCACCTGCAGATTTGGCTTTAAGGTTTGAGATAAGTGAACGGAGTGTGAAGAGGATGGTAAAGGAGATCCGTGATGAAGGGATAGAGATCAGGTATAGCCAATCTTGCAGATCGTATGTGACAGAAAAATATTATCAATAATTTTAAAAAAATTAGCGATAATCCATTTTTCTGTCCCTGGCTCTTTTTAAAATTGCATAAAATAGTCGTTGCAATTTTATCGGGAGTGGGTTTTAATTTAAGTAATATCAGAATGTTAACTAATTATTACAGGTCAAGATTCAAGGATTTATGTATATCAGGAACAAAATGACTTTTGGGTAGCTCTCGCTGCATTTCGTGCTTGTGTATGTGTTCTTTATGAACATGTGGTCATTCTGACCACAAACCGCATTCCCCGGGAGAAGATAATTCTTCCGGGGAATTTTTTTGAAGGAGGAGAAGATGTCAGACTTCAGATTTCCTCTGCGGTGCTCTGTGGCTCTTTATATAAACTATTCTTTTTTTAAACCAGTAGAGTAGAGCGGGAAGGATAAATCACCTTCCCTGCCCCCTCATCAAACCGTACGTGCAGTTTTCCCGCATACGGCTTACCTATAAAATTCAACATAAGCATTCACAAGCGAGCAAGCGGGTAAACATATTTTGTA
>JAJFVL010000011.1 GCA_021371855.1 Bacteroidales bacterium
ATTACGGCTAAAACAAATGGAGACCCAAAAACAGTGGGTGAAGAAGTTCAAAATAGTATAACTGGAATTTCATCCCAAACCAAATCTGAAAAGGTTTCTGAAGTTCAGGACATGGTTGATAAATCAATGCTCTTTGCAAGCCTGATTGCAAGTGTCGGACTTCTTGTGGGAATAATAAGTGTTATAAACACGATGCTCATAAGCGTCATGGAAAGAACAAAAGAGTTAGGTGTATTAAAAGCTATTGGATTTACCAATGGAGAAATAATGGGAAGCACGCTCTTTGAAGCAAGTATTTTAGGATTTTTAGGTGCGATAATAGGGGTCATTATTGGTATAATTGGTATTATTGCAGCTGCCAACGCTCTTGGTTTTATGGATTATATATCTGAAATGATGCCGTTATGGCTTATTGCAAGTGTAATTATTGGATCAACACTTTTAAGCATCCTGGCAGGAGTGTACCCTGCAAGACATGCTTCAAAATTGAACGTTGTGGAGGCTTTGAGAGATGAGTAGTTTAATAGAATTCAACGATGTTTGGAAGACCTATAAAATAGGAGATGGTGAAGTAAATGCCCTTGCAGGCTTGAATCTGACTTTAAAACAGGGTTCTTTCACGGCAGTGATGGGTCCGTCGGGATCTGGGAAATCAACCTTCCTGCATGTTGCTGGGATACTGGACATGCCTACAGAGGGCATTTTCAGGATAAAAGGAAAGGATACAAACAGACTATCCTCAAAAGAACAGGCACATCTTCGAAGAAATGAAATAGGCTTTGTATTCCAGAGGTTCAACCTCATGGCGCAGCTTACAGCCCTGGAGAACGTAATGCTGCCAATGATAGATGAAGATTCAGAGAAGGCAAAAAAATTAATGGATAAAATGGGTTTGGAAGGTAAATATGATAAACGTCCAGGACAGCTTTCAGGTGGTGAACAACAGCGTGTTGTGATAGCCAGAGCTCTCATAAACAATCCATCAATTGTTTTTGCAGATGAACCCACAGGAGAACTGGACACCAAAAACGCAAATGCAATAATGCAGATACTCCAGGATCTGAACCGAAAAGAGGGTGTTACCATTGTTGTTGTAACCCACAATAAGGAATCAGCTGAATTTGCAGATGAAATCATTGAAATGAGGGATGGTAATATCATTAAAAATAATGGGTGAATAAAGGCAGATCAATAGATTTAAGGTTTTGGATTTCTGTTGATTTTGAATATTGTAAAAAAGGGGCCATTACATTATCTGTAATGGTCTACATACGTTTTTAAAAATTTATGAACTAGTTTAAATTAAAAAGAAAGAAATTTTGAGGTTATTTGGATATATGCTAATTTCTAGATCTCTGGATTCTTTCTATGGATCCTTCATTTGCACTGTTTCAGATGCAATGCTTACAATTTCACTATTTCCAGATTCAATGTTAACTATTTGTCCTATACTATACCCTGCGGTAGTTGGACTTTTATTCTGCCCCATTCCACTTGTGTTATTTTGGGTTGTGGTAGTACAACC
>JAJFVL010000021.1 GCA_021371855.1 Bacteroidales bacterium
AATTGGTTCTCCCAACAGGGGTTACAATCTTTGTATCTGAGAATGACGGTTTAAAAGTTAGTAGAAACCGCCGTGGTACGACATCGTATGCCCGGTGGTGTGGGGGGACAGCGGCGTGAGCCGCTTCCTACCCGATTAACCCCCGGTGCAACCGCATAGCCGTCAGGTCTATGTCTGTAAATATTTATATTTCAGCTGATTATAGACATAATTCGTTTTTTACCCCATCTCTTTTGGAAATAGGGTTTGATTTTGTAATTTTCATCATATCAAAGTACGTTTTTTTTGTTTAATACTTCGGGGTGGCATGTGGGTATGTCACCCCGTTTATTTATACTTAAAAATAGCATTATATATTTGATTTACAAAGAAATAAATCTAACAAATCTTCGTAGTTATATCTATTTTTCCGTTTTTCTTTCCAATGATTTGCTGATAATAATTTTGATATCCTGAACAAACATTTTTCTGATTTCTTCTGTTTCTTTCTCAAAATTTCATGCAATGTGCCAAAATTCCTCTGCAAGGTCATAAAGCATTTGAACATGCTTAAAATTTTCCCTGTACTTGCATAATAGTATTTTTTTAGATTCCAGATGATTTGAAGGTTAATAACAATCAGAATTAGTTTTGCATTTAACAGGCATGTATACCTTTCATATTTCATTGGCTGGATTTCATCTAACTTGGAGATTGATTTCCAGTTTTTAAACATAAGTTCAATTTGCCAACGAAGTCTGTAAAGTTTTAGCACTTGATCTATTGAAAGATCTTCTGACTCTACATTTGTAATAAAGAGATTGAGGTGACATCGGGCTTTGTAATCATCTGAGGTGGCAAAGCCAAAGCGTTTATTATCTTTTTCGATCTTCCTAATGCGCTTCTCATAAACCTCAACTGGCACGGTTTCAATTATCAACCTTAAGGGGCACGCTCCGCTTTGCCAGCATAAATAGTTTTCTCCATTCGCGAAATATGTCCCTTAATCATGGTGGAATATAACTTCTTAAAGGATATTTCTTCTTCTGTTTGAATTTCATATGCATTTGTTTTTGAACCAAACCTGCTTATGAAAAAGGCTCCTGATTTATCAAACGATGTCAATGTCGGTAATGAGTAATAGCCAAGATCCCGTATAATTAAATCACCCAGATCAACTCTTGTTACCGTTTCTTTAGCATCGGTCTGGTCATTTCTTCTGCCACCTGTTATATCTAATGAAAGAATCTTTCCGCTTTTAGCATCATATTCGAATTGAATACATACTGTTGCATTTGAGGCCCCTTTGCTTCCGCCACTGCCTGGATAGTTATTACTAAGTCTGTCCGATACATTGAAGCGCGTAGCATCCTTAATCCTGATCCGATTAAATTCAGGTAAAAAGAGAGGAGCAAAAACCTTACTCAATTGCTTTTCTAAAGCTTTCTTAAGTATTTCTTTAACGAAAACCACAGAATGATTATTAAAGCGTTCATCTATGGCTTGCTTGGATATCTTTAGCCGAAACTTATCGGAGACCATGCATGATGCTTGTTCTAAACTACAGGCTTCTGTTTGCGAGGCACAGTATAGTAACATATCAAAGAACATTGTTGGCATAAAGTCAGACTTCTTCTTATAAAAGCCACATTCGCCTGCTACTTTTTGCAAGTCTTTGTCTGAAAACATCCCGTGTATAGCTTGACTAAATTCACGAGAAAATTGCGAAAGGTTACTCCCTTCTTATTTAAACTAAAAATATTTTGTAAACAACAACCCTGTATAAAACACATTATCTGTATGTTATAAATATAAGCCTGACGGCTATGCGGTTGCACCGGGGGTTATTCATGTTTAGCCACCTTGTGGCTTAAAAAGATAACGTAAGATTCTGTTACCAAATTTACAAGTATCTGATAATATAAAAGATATCAAATGTTTTCATTAGTAATGCAGCGGAATGAGGAACCGAGTCCCGCAAGGCGGAACGAGTTCACCGAAGGTAATCCCCTTAGTTTGAAACGAGTTTAGTGAAAGGAATCCCTCTGGTTTGAAAAGAGTGAAGTGAAGGAAATCCGCAGGAGCTGAAGCGAGTCAAGTGACGGTAATCTTCATCTAATGAAATTATGAACAGCACATTGAACCCTTTGGTTAAAAAATGGGATCTTCTACCGCACTAATCGTCAGACGTCAGGACTTTTTTTAACCGCAAAGAACGCCAGGTAATTGCAAAGGACACAAAGTTAAAACCCATATTTTAACTCTTTGCGATCTTTGCGTAATCCCGATTAATCGGGATTGTGACTTTAGTGGTTATTTTTTGCCTGATAAACCCTCACCCAGTCGATTTCCATCGAGGTCATTCCATTTATAGGCTTATCCAGGCCACCAGCAATGGTCACATACATAGGCTCCTGCGGAATATCTGATGTTTGCCTGAAGACTTCTGTGTTGTTAATCTTCCAGATGAGTTTGTCGCAGCTCCATTCAAGTGTATATATAAAGAAATCGTTTGAATATCGTGAGCCAACAGAGGTTTTTGCTTTTGTACCATTATCAGAAAACAGGTCAAACCATACTTTCCCCTTTGATGTCCGGCAAATATCAATATGAGGGGTTATCTTTTCAGCAAGCATCCAGAATGCGGATTTTGCGTTGGGGTCCCCAAGTTTTATTTTTGCTGTAAAAACGCCATATTTTTGCCTGAAGCTGTTACCGGAAGAAATAATTCCTGAAGTATAGTTGAACTCTTTTGTAGAGAACCCTTTATCTGCTGACCAGACTTTACCTGATATTTTCTGAGGTTTTGTCTTGATCTTAAGGATACTGTCATGAAATTCAAAATTCTCTTTTTCCATGTATGCCTGGAGATCTGATTCAATGGAGTATCTGTCTTTCAGTAATTTTTCTCCCCAGTAATAGTTTGAGATCCATTTTTTAGCATCAAGCTTCTCCCCGTCAAATTCATCACAGAAAGTCAGTTCCCTGTTTTTAAGAATATCGAATTTATCTGAGTCTTTTACCTTGAGATACCAGATAATATCATCACTTTTCTTCAGCTTATCATATTCCTGTGCCTGTTTAAACATTTCAGTCTTCTCAAATCTCTTCATATCGAGAAGATAAGCTTTCTTTTCTTTGAACTCTGCTGTGGATACATAATCTCTGAGTTCATTATATCTCACCAGTCTTGCTGAACCAGATGTTTTGAGAAAATTTGCATATTCCCCGGAGGATTTGAACTTATAAAAATCCTTTATTTCAGGATCTCCTTTAAGCCTGTTATATTCAAGAAGCTTTTTGTATTCTTTAGAATCCTTAAAGGTTATTGGCTTCATGTTCTTTTTTGCAAGGAATTCTGAAGATTTAATCAGTGCATGAAGCTCTTCATATCTTAATATGGTTTTAGATTTATGTGTGTTTTCTTTTCCGTTGGATTTCAGGAATGCCTTTATTTCAGGATCTCTTTTAAGAGATTTGTATTCAGCAAGCTTTTTGAATTCATCAGTGTCCTTAAAAGTAATTGGTTTCATTTTTTTCTTTTCGATGAATTCGGAAGAACGGATGAATTTTTCAAGCTCTTCAAATTCTCTGATTTTATCTGAGCCTACCATTTCTCTGAACTTTTTCAGGTCTTTTCCGGAAGCAGTTTTAAAATACAGAACGATATCTTTTGCTTTTTGCAGAGACAGAAACTCTTTTTCTTTTATATACTCCTCAGAGTTCTTGTATTGAAGGGATTCGATCTCTTTTCTTTTTTGAATAAAATCAGAAGAATTTATTAGCTTGTTAAGCTCAATATATCTTGCCAACAGATCAGATTCCGAAAAGACTTTCAGCTTTTCATATTCATTAATCAACGCCTTTTCAGACTGCTCAATTTTAGAAGTTGATGGGATCAATCCCAGTAAAAGCTTGAGGCTTGTCATTTCAAAATCGGATTAAATACAACTGGTTAAAGATAAAAAATCTTTCCATAATAATTGATCCCGAATATTCAAATATTTGTTTTATAGAATTCTGACGGTTTTACAATTAAAAATAGATTAATTTAGATACTGCAATAGTTAAGGTTATGAAGCACTTAATTTTTATCACGGCAATGATTTCAGTTTTATTTGCGGACACACTGAACATTTCTGCCCAACCTGTTTCTGCGACTGAAATAATCAGGAAAGCAGATGAGAAATTCAAAGGGGAAAAGTCAAGCTTTTCGGTAATGTCAATGACTATCATCAGACCATCGTGGAAAAGGACGGTTGAGTTTAAGAGCTGGACATTTGGCAGCGGATATGCGTTGGCTCTTATAACTGCTCCTGCAAAAGATGTTGGACAATCATTCCTGAAAAGGAATCAGGAAATGTGGAGCTGGAATCCCGCAATAAGCAGGCTAATAAAACTTCCTCCTTCGATGATGTCGCAGGGCTGGATGGGTTCTGACTATACCAACGATGATATTCTTAAGGAATCTTCCATAGTGGAAGATTACACTCATGAGATAATAGGTGAGGAAAACATCGGGGACCGGTTGTGTTACAAGATAAAGATGTTGGCAAAAGAAGATGCGGCTATTGTGTGGGGACATCAGATCCGGTGGGTCGATAAAAAGGATTTATTATTTCTGAAAGCTGAGCTTTATGATGAAGACGGATACCTGGTACGGACCGAAACAGGTTCGGATATTAAAGAAATGGATGGGAGGTTAATTCCCTGCAGGCTCGAGCTTCTTCCGGCTGAAGAAAAGGGCAACAAAACGATTGTGGAAATAAAGGAGATAAGGTTCAATATTTCAATCAACGAAGACTATTTTTCACAACAAAACATGAAAATGATACGATAGTCGCATATAAATGAGGAATTTCATATAGCATGCCGGTTGTATTCTGAAAATTGAGCAGCATGAAGGAAAACTTTAAAATAGCATGGCGGAATCTCTGGAGAAACAGGCGTAGGACCATTATTACATCTGCATCTGTTTTTTTTGCAGTCTTTTTTGCAGTGATAATGCGATCGTACCAGCTTGGCTCATATGATCATATGATATCCAGCTTCATAGAATCATACTCCGGTTATTTACAGGTGCAACATATCAAATTCCAGGATGATCCGCTGATTGATAATTCCTTTAGTTATACTGATTCTTTGGCTGCCAGAATCTCAAGGGTTGATAAAGTAGTTTCGGTGGCTCCTCATATTGAATCATTTGCCCTGGTCTCAAGTGGAACACAGACCAAGGGAACAGTTGTCCTCGCAATTGATCCGGAAAAAGAAAGAAAGTTTTCAAATCCTGAAAACAAGCTGGTAAAATACAGGATAACCCGGGAAGCAATAGATCGGCTAAAAGGATCGGGTAATATCCATGCCAATGTTCTTGATGAGATAGAAAAGAACATAGGAAATTCTTACTCTTCCCGTGCAAGACTTGAGCTTGAATTAGGTCTTTCAGCGGACGATAATGAATTATACATTCCGGAAATTCTTAAAGCATGTGAAGTATCAAATGGATTTCTGACCAATTATGATGAAGGAGTTTTAGTATCCGACAGGCTCGCAGGATATCTGAAAACAACCATCGGCGACACTATAATCTTATTGGGGCAAGGTTATCACGGTGCTTCGGCAGCTGGCGTTTTCCCCGTGAGAGGAATTATCAAAATGCCGGTACCGGATATCGACAACCGACTTATAATAATGACAATCCAGGCAGCACAGAAATTTTTGGATTCAGAAGGGATGATCACATCACTTTCAGTAAATCTTACCGGCAAATCGCACCGGACACTGAATGAGGCAAAAAACAAGATTAATCTTCTTCTGATAGACGGAATAACAACTGCAAAGACATGGGAAGAGCTGAATCCGGTTCTTGTACAACAGATTCAGGGTGATAGCCAGAGCGGGATGGCCATGCTGGCATTGTTATATTTTATAATTTTCTTTGGAATATATGGAACAGTTCTCATGATGGTTGCCGAAAGAACCCGGGAATTTGGTGTTCTTATTTCAATAGGTATGCAAAAAAGGAAACTGAAAAAGATTATTTCCATCGAAATGCTGCTCCTTGGCTCAATAGGCCTTGTATGCGGTCTGCTGGCTGGCACTCCGATTATTCTGTACTTCTATTATTATCCTATCATACTTAAAGGAGATCTGGCAAAGATGATGGAAGACTATGGTGTTGACCCAATGATGCCGACGGCATGGTTCGGGCCATATTTTTACTGGCAGGCCATTATTATTGGTCTGATGATATTAATCGCAACAATATATCCACTGAGAAAAATCGGTAAATTAAAGGTAATAGAGGCGCTCAGGAGCTGATTAAATCTGAACGAAATGATAAGGTCGATTTCTTGGAAAAACATTTGGCGCAATAAAAGCCGGAGCCTGGTTGTCATTGTTGCCGTAACATTAGGTATTATTTGCGGAGTATTGCTCATTGGTATAATGAAAGGGTGGGTGGAACAACGCCTGCACGATGCTATTTATAATGAAGTATCTCACGTACAGGTACATAATAAGGAGTATCTGAAAAATAATGAATTAAACCTTACCGTTAAAAATGCTGATGAATTAACAGGAATCATCGGATCTTTTCCCGAAGTGAAAGGCTGGGTGAAGAGAACGAAGATGATTGCTATGGTAAACACATCATGGGGCAATACAGGTGTCAACATTTATGGTGTCGACCCTGAAAAAGAAAAACAGGTAACTGAGATATGGAAAAGAGTAATCCCGGGTGCAGGAGAATATCTTGATGAGTCGAAACCGGGAAATATTTTGATCAGTGACAAAACAGCAGAGACCCTAAAGCTAAAGCAGTACATCATTACAGAGAAGGTATTAAGTTCACTCAGATCTGAAAAAGTACCGGATCTTATTTTGTCAAAACTTGACACACTGAAAGATGTACGGTTCAGATCCCTTAAAGATTTCAGGGAAGCACTTAAGGGAGAGCTGAAAATGAAAGAGCTGGACAATTACGGGAAGATGATTATTGATAAGGCACTTGATTACAGGATCAGGAATAAAGTACAGATCACTGTTTCCGATGAGACCGGGAATCCTGTGCAAGGCACTTTCAGGGTGTGCGGTATTTATAAAACAACCAATACAAGTTTCGACCAGGCTTCAGCTTTCGTGAATGCAGAGGAATTCGCTGAACTGTATGACGGGAAAGGCGTTCTTACCCATGAGATCGCAATCCTGCTTAACGATATTGAAAGTGCTGACCTGGTGAAGGATAAACTGGCAGATATGTCACCTGAAAATGAGGTAAGTACATGGAAAGAACTTGCACCCGATGCAGCATTGATGAACGATTACATGGTGATGTATTATGTCGTTTTTATTGGGATAATAATGCTTGCACTTGCTTTTGGCATAATAAACACAATGTTGATGACAATACTTGAAAGAACAAGAGAACTGGGGATGCTGATGGCCATAGGAATGAACCGCAGAAAAGTCTTCAGCATGATCATGCTCGAAACGGTTTTTCTCACTCTTGTCGGGGCTGTAGCCGGCATGCTGCTGGGGTGGTCGATTATTGAGTTGCTGGGTAAAACAGGAATACATTTTTCAACCTGGGGAGAAGGATTTGAAGAGTGGGGCTTTGCTGCTGTTGTTTATCCGGTCATAACCGCCGATTTCTTTCTTCTTATTACAGTTATGGTAATTGTCACCGCGATTATTGCCTCAATATGGCCGGCCAGAAAAGCCCTTAAACTCAATCCGATAGAAATACTTAGAACAGAATAATTTACATAAAGTACTAAGCCATGAAAGTAATTGAGATCAGGGATGTTCATAAAATATATGACGAGACCGAAGTAGCTGTCAGAGCTGTAGACGGCGTTACGCTTAACTTTGATGAAGCAGAGTTTGCAGCAATTGTCGGACCATCAGGCTCAGGAAAAACCACATTACTCAACCTTATCGGTGGCCTTGACATTCCTACATTGGGTGAAATTACAATTGCCGGTACTAACCTAAGAACTCTGAAATCTTCAGAATTGATTGATTTCAGATTACATAATATAGGATTTGTTTTTCAGTCATATAACCTTATTCCTGTGCTTTCTGCAAAAGAGAATGTTGAGTTTATTATGACATTACAAAAATGGCCGCGTAAAGAGAGGGACGATAGAACATTTGAACTGCTGAAAGCTGTGGGACTTGAGGACAGGATTAACAGCAGGCCCGCTAAGATGTCAGGAGGGCAACAACAGAGGGTTGCCGTGGCAAGGGCTCTTGCATCGAGGCCGAAATTTGTTCTTGCAGATGAGCCTACAGCCAACCTAGATTCAAAATCCGCTTCAAAACTTCTGGAGATAATGGAGAAACTGAATCATGAAGAAAAAATAACGTTCATCTTTTCCACTCACGATGCCAGAGTTGTGAAAATGGCTCACAGGGTAATTACACTTGAAGACGGCAAAGTGGTTTCGGATGAAGTAAGAGAATAATCCTTCTGATAACAGCATGAAAAGAAATCTGATACTGATCTTTTTTATGATTCTGGTTACGGAAGGACTTGTTACAGGCCAGGAAAAGCAGAAGGTTCTGACACTTAACGGCTATCTTTCAACTATGCAAAGTGCTATGTTCGATTCACTTTCTGGAAAGTTCGTTATGGAGAATCTTATTCATAACAGGCTTAACCTGAAAGGATATGTAAATGATCACATTACCTGTGCAACCGAATTCAGGAACCGTCTTTTAACCGGTGATCTGGAGGGGAACGGCGGATCTTATTCAGAAATGATCTCCAGTGATCTGGGTTATGTCAATCTTTCGTGGAATATTCTTAATGAGCCATCATTTCTTCTGAATACGACCATTGACCGTTTCTGGTTCGATTTTAACTATGGGAAAATTCAGGCCAGAATTGGCCGGCAGAGAATCAACTGGGGTCAGACTCTTGTTTGGAACCCGAATGACATTTTCAATGCATATTCCTTCTTTGATTTTGATTATGTGGAACGCCCGGGTAGTGATGCAATAAGACTTCAGTATTATCCTGCTTCCTCTTCGGCTATCGAAATGGCAGTAAAAGCAGATTATGAGAATGATGTAACCGCTGCAGCTCTTTACCGGTTCAATAAATGGGGTTATGACCTTCAGTTTCTGGCAGGTTATGTTAACAGTGAAGACTTTGTGGCGGGAGCGGGCTGGTCCGGTGCATTTGGTTCAGTCTCTTTCAGGGGAGAAGCATCATGGTTCCAGCCCGCTGAGAATTCTTTTGATACCAGCGGAACAGGTCTTTTTACAGTTGGATTCGATAAGATTTTTAAAAATAATTCAATGGCTCAGATACAGGTGATGTACTGTAATAATCCCCCGGATCTGGGCAGTTTAAGCTCATTATATTCCGGTACTATGTCGACAAAAGATCTGGCTTTTTCAAGATTTACTTCTTTTGGACAGTTCTCTTATCCGGTTACTCCTCTTTTCAATGCCAGCCTTTCTGTAATGTGGTTTCCTGACCTGAAAGGATATTTTGCAGGCCCTTCAGTAGATTATTCTCTTGCAGAAAACATAGATTTTTCTCTCTTTTGGCAGCATTTCGATAGTAAAGATGACTATAGCCGGATAAAAATAAACATAGTATTTCTCAGGGTAAAATATAGTTTCTGATTTTTTTCTACTTTTATCCCAAATTAAAAATCCACATATGGCTCTTTTACATGAATTTGAAAATAGCGGGAATTGGTTGTTTAAAAGAAGAAGCTGGTTACCTGTGTTCCTTATAATTTTCGGAGTGTTTGTTATGTACATTGGCAACAGGCAGGCAATCCTCTTTGATATGAGAGATGAGCTTATCTTTCTTGGAGTAAGTTTTTTTGGAGAGATCATTAGAATTTTCACGGTGGGTTTTGCTCCGAAGAATACCTCCGGCAGGAATACAGTAAACGGGCAGATTGCAGATGAACTTAACACCACCGGGATCTACTCTCTGGTCCGCCATCCGCTTTACGTTGGCAATTTTTTTATGTGGATGGGGGCGACTTTATTCTTTCGGTCAGTATGGTTTGCAATAGTATTTGTGCTCATTTACTGGTTGTACTATGAAAGGATAATGTTTGCAGAAGAACAATTCTTAAGGAGAAAGTTTGGTGAGGCTTATGACAAATGGTCAGAAATGGTAAGTCCGGTTTTTCCTGAATTCAGTCATTATATTCCATCGAAACTTACATTTTCTTTTAAAAATGTATTGATTAGAGAGTATAATAGCTTTGTAAATATTTTTGTGATTTTCACTTTACTGGATCTTTTCAGAAATTATTTTCTGTCACGACGGATATATATCACTCCCATGTGGCTTTATCTGTCTGCTTCAGCGGTTGTGATCTGGTTTGTGATAAGAACGATTCATAAAAGGACCAGATGGCTGGTGGTTAAGGGACGATAAAAAAACCGCAAAATCCTTTTGGAATCCTGCGGTTGGAAATATAAATGGTATAAATAGAGTGCTTAGTCTCTGCTTCCTCCCATATAAATCATTATGTAATATAACAATGTTGCAAGGGAACCGAGAGCGGCAACAACATAGGTGTATGCTGCCCATTTTAAGGCATCCTGTGCTTTGTCGTGATTCTGATATGATGTTATTCCGGCACTTGAAAGCCAGGCAAGAGCTCTCTGGCTGGCATTTATTTCAACAGGTAGTGTTACAAAACTGAAAATAGTTGTCAGGGCGAACAGGACAATCCCCACCAATAGAAGAGCCGGGAAAGTATGTACCGTGAAAATTCCGGCAAGAAGAATCCATTGTACCCATTTAGATGAAAAGCTGACGGCAGGTACCATTTTAGATCTGAAACCAAGCCAGGCATATGCAGTCGCATGCTGAACAGCGTGTCCGCATTCGTGTGCGGCAACAGCAGCAGAAGCTACACTTCTTCCATTATATACATCAGGGCTGAGATTAATTGTTTTATTTTGTGGATTATAATGATCAGTAAGTTGCCCTTGTACACTTTCAACCCTTACATCATATATTCCGTGATCACGCAACATTCTTTCAGCAACGTCACGCCCTGACATTCCGTTATCAACAGGTATTTTAGAGAATTTTTTAAACTTGGATTTTAATACCATGCTTATGATCCAGCTCAGGATCATAAATCCTATAAAAACTATCCAGATAATCATAACCTTTATTTATTATTAAATTACTTTTTAATTAACTGCAAAACCTTTGCCAAATTTAAATGACAGTATTTCCTGGTCATTTTGTCAGAAAATGCAAATATACTCTTTTCACAAATATGTTTATTATTCAGATAAAACAGCTTTATGGGGTCAATTATTATCTTTGCACCATGATAAAGTCAATAAAAGCGATATTGTCATTTCTCTTATCCCTTCCTGTCTATTTTTACAGATATTCCATTTCGCCGCTATTACGTCCGTCATGCAGGCATGTCCCTACATGTTCACAGTATATGCTTGATGCCTTGAAGATACACGGTCCATTCCGGGGTTTGTCACTGGGATTAGGGCGGATATTAAGATGCAGACCCGGAGGAACTCATGGATATGATCCGGTCCCACTCTTTATCTTCCGCCGTTATCGGCCTTTAGCTAACTTATTCTGTAAATGGAGAAAAGAAAACCGGCTGAAAGTTTAGACTGCAAGATACCCTTCAACCATTAAGTCCACTCTGAAAAGTCAAAAAAATGTAATTGCCATCAAGACTCAAAGACACAAAGGTTCACCAGGTACTTATTTTTAATTGTGTACGCTTTGTGGAACCTGGTGCCTTGGTGCCTTTGTGGCAAAAAAAGCATTTATCGGAGTGGACTCAACCATTAAACTTATAAAAAATAAAATTAAAAATTCAGTTCTTCTTTGAGATGCTTGTAACCTGCCCTGCTTACAGGGAGCTTGTCGCCTGAATTAAGGATTGCTATATGGTTATCCTTCCCATAAGGTTCAATCCGTTTGATCTCTTCAACTTTTACAATATATGACCGATGGATCCTTACAAAATTTATTTTCGGGAGATTATCTTCATAAAATTTCATGGTCTGTTGTTTCAGGGCTTTTCCTGTGGAATGGTATATCATTACATAATCGTCCTGTGCCTCAAAATATCTGACCTGCTCAACAGGTATGAAATTGATTGAATTGCCCTTTCTGACAACTATTCTGCTTAAAGCAGATGATAACTCAGGCCTTTTTGATAATATCTGATTCGCTGGTTTCTGAGCGGTGTTTAATGAACAGATTTTTTCAATAACCTTGCCAATGGCTTCTTTAAGCCGCTCTTTATGATAGGGTTTTAATAGATAGTCAACAGCATTGAGCTCGAATGCCTTTATGGCGTATTGATCGTATGCTGTAGTAAATATTATTTCAGGCCGTTCCTCAAGCACTTCCAGCATTTCAAATCCGGTAAGTTTTGGCATTTGAATATCGAGAAAAACCAGATCGGGTTTAATCTCAGAAATTGATTTCAGGCCGGTGAAACCATCGGGACATTCGGCAACGACCTCTATCTGTTCATAATCTTTCAGATAATGTTTCAGTAGTTCGCGTGCCGGGGCTTCATCTTCAATGATGATTGTTTTCAGCTTTTCCATAAAGTGATTTAGAATAGATTCAGGAATAATTGGCTGGTATGAAAAGATTAACGGTAAAAATGCCATTTTCACCCGTTGTTTTCAGATATCCGTTGTTCCCATAGGTCAGTTCAAGTCGTCTGATCACATTTCGTAACCCGGTTCCTGTTCCCATGGCTGATGTTTGTCCCTGTTCATAATTGTTGCATATGGTTATTTCGAGATAACCATTTATGATCTTTGCAGAAGTTGATATTCTGACATTTCCTATGCTTTCATATACACCATGCTTAACGGCATTTTCATAAAGAGGCTGCAGGAACATTACGGGTATCCTGGCATCAAGTGCCTCTTTTTCTATTTTCTCTTCTGTCGAAAGTCTGTCTCCGAATCTCACTTTTTCAATATCAAGATATAGTCGAAGGTTTTCAATTTCACTCTGGAATGAAACCAGCTTTTCATCCTTTTTTGACAGGGCATATCGCATAAAATCCGACAGCTTGACAACCATGATCCTTGCTTTTTCAGGATCGGTTACTGTTAGTGAACTAATGGAATTCAGGCTATTGAAAAGAAAATGAGGATTAATCTGAGACCGCAGCATTTTAAGCTCTGTCTCCTTTACAAGGCTTTCAAGTTGTGCAGCTTTGGCTTTCTTTTCTGAAAGGTTGGTAAGACTTAAAAACAGATAATATGTCAGAATAATAAGTCCGTAAATAAAGACTCCGATTCCCACCCTGTAAGGAAATGTCGCTTCCCAGTATGCCTGATAATCGTTTTGTTCAGGTAATACCGTTGTCATAATTAATTTTGTGAGAAGGATCAATATTGTGATAGAAACAGCTCCGCCCGCAACAATATTTGAGATCAGAACGGTTGGCCGGTTATCTCCTCTGTTAATAAACTGAAAAGGGTACCATAATGAAAGGGCAATACCTGAATATATCAACATTGACACTATGCTGTCGGCTATACCGAAATTACTTAAACTTCCATAAGCATAATAATACAGAAGTGATTGGCCCGTCGCAAGGAAGAGCCAAATCAACCACCATACAATGAGACGTACTCTGTTTTGAAGTACAGGGTGTTTCATTTATTATACATTAATAACTCTTTACCTCTCCGCCACCGAATACAACAGCTCCTTTGATAACAAGTTGCCTGGTGGTATCTATTGTTCTTACAGGATTCAGTTTGCGTGAATCACCGAAACCTCCTAATACGGGTACGACATCAATTTTTACGTTCCAATAATCGGGAACAATTATTGTTGCTCCTCCAAAAACACATGCAACTTCCAGTTCAACTATCCCGGGAGCAAGTTTTGATTTTGTCAGGTCAATTTCGGTGCCACCGAATACTGCAGTGACTTTTCCTCCTCTGAAATTATCAGATACAACCTGTCGTTCTCCACCACTTAATACATTAATATAATCAATATAATCATCCCCTGTCTGAGATGTTGCTGAAGCGGAATTCCATCCTCTCTTTTTTGTAAAAATGAATATAGCCCCGATTATTATAAAGACTGAAGGCCAAAACATATTCACCTCAAATGTCTCTCTGAAAATCTGAGGGATAAGAAAAAATGCACCGATGGCCATAACAATGATTCCTGAGGTTTTCCCTCCGGAAGAACCTATAGTTATAATCAGGCCAATTGTGACAAGAAGCATAGGCCAGCTGAATATAACATGGTCAATAAAATCCGGGAAAATCCCGGTATTTCTCATAACCAGGAATAGTCCTACCAGAACAAGTATTACACCGATAACTGCGCGATTATTAGTAAGATGATGTTGTTCGTGCCTGTGCAGAGGCTGATCACCTCTGTAATTTCCATTTGTTTCCATAGTTGTAAATTTATTTGTTTCTGATTTAATTTCTTTAGTTTCTTCTTTTAATAAATGAAGATAATATAAACGACAGACCTATAATAACAATAACTGCAGGCCAGAAGAAAGATTTAAATATTTCAGGGGTGAAGAAACATAGTTCGTCCTGCAGGAACCACAATCCTCCGGCAATAAGTAAAAATCCCCCGGTGAAATGTAAGTTAAGCAGGAGCAATACCCCGATGAATATCATTGCAGTCTGCCATGTAAAATACATGCTGACGCTACCGAGGTGGAGCAGATCGTTTGTAGCAACCAGGAGTGCAATCCCCAGGACTATAAAGAATATTCCGATACTTACCCGGGGGTGATGTTCTCTTTCCCTTAAGTGATGATGTGTGTGTATCATTTTTGCAATTATTTAATTTATGTCAAAAGTAACTAACATTATAACAGTGTGTAACAGGATTTCGGCAAATGGTGGTTTTCTATCGGTATTTAGCCTTTTATGCTTTTAAATGTTACTTTTTTGTTGATAATTTTTTTAATTGAAGAAGGATTCATATTTTTGCAGTCCAAAATTTATAGAGATGTCCGGAGCATATTACATACCGTTAAGCGGATTGAAAGAGGGACGGCACCTTTTTGATTTTAAAATTGGGGAGGCGTTTTTTGAACAGTTTGAAGAGTCGGAAGTTAAGGAAGGAAGCCTTATTGCAACTGTTGAAATGGATAAGGGATCAACTCATGCAGATCTTGTAATAAGGATTTCCGGGAGCGTCACAATTTGCTGTGATAGATGCCTGAAGATGTTTTTATATCCGGTAAATTGTGAAAACAGGCTTGTTGTTACATTTAGCAAAAGCAGCGAGGATCTTGATCCGGACATTATTTCGGTATCTTCCGACGTTCACGAATTGGATTTGCAACAGCACCTTTATGATTTTATTAATCTGGCTCTGCCGATAAAAAGAGTGCACCCGGATGGGAAAGACGGTAAAAGTACCTGCGATCCTGTGATGTTGAAAAAGCTGGAAGAGCTGACTATTGAAGATGAAAAAGAAGAAGACCCCCGGTGGGATGAATTAAAAAAATTAATGAACGACAATTAAATACTTTTAAAATGGCACATCCGAAACATAAACATTCCAAGACCAGAAGAGATAAACGCAGAACACATTACAAAGCAACTGCTCCGACAGTAGCCAGCTGCTCAAATTGCGGATCTGCAGTTCAGTATCACAGGGTATGCCCTGAATGTGGATTTTACAGAGGTAAACTTGCAGTTGAGAAGAAGGCTTCAGCCTGACTTCGTCTAATTTAAATTATGTAAAATGAGAATTGGCCTTGATGTCATGGGTGGTGATTTTGCACCTGATGCAATCATTGAAGGTGCAGTTGATGTTTTGCCACATTTCTCTTTCAATGAAAAGTTAGTCCTGATAGGTGATGAAAATTCCATATACAGGAAACTTAACGAAATGAATGTCAAACCCTCGAATTTTGACATTATTCCAACAACACAGGTTATTGAAATGGGCGATCACCCGGCTAAAGCTTTCTCGCAAAAAAGAAATTCAAGCATTGCCGTTGGGTATGATATGCTTAAGAAAAATCTTCTTGACGGTTTTTGCAGCGCCGGTAGTACCGGAGCCATGCTGGTTGGTGCCAGTTATACAGTAAATGTCATACCTGGAGTCTTCAGACCAGCCCTTGCTACAATTATTCCCTGCATTGACGGTCGCGATTCGGTTATTCTTGATGTTGGACTGAATCCCGATTGTAAACCGGATGTTCTTCTTCAGTACGGATTATTGGGCAGCTTGTATGCAAAATATGTCCTGGAGGTTGAAAAGCCTACAGTCGGATTATTGAATATAGGCGCTGAAGACACAAAAGGAACTCCTTCGGTTAAGTCAGCATATGAGCTGATGAAAGAAGATCCAATTATAGATTTTGTGGGAAATGTTGAAGGGAATAATCTTTTTCGCGAATCTATGCCAGACGTGATTGTTTGTGATGGTTTTGTCGGGAACATTGTCCTTAAACAAACTGAAGCCTTTCATTATATTTGCAAATCAAGGAATATTAATGACCCGTTTTTTGACCGGATTGACTTTGAATCCATTGGGGGAACTCCTATTGTGGGGATTAATGCAAACGTTGTAATCGGACATGGAATTTCAAAAAGAAAAGCCATTATGAACATGGTTCTTAAAACCAGGGCAGTTGTCCATGCAAACCTGGCACAAAAGATTAAAGAAGCAATCTGATATGAAAATACGTGCTGCCATAACTGGCATAAATGCCTGGGTACCGGAATACAGATTAACAAATCAGGAACTTTCAGAGATGGTTGACACCTCCGACGAATGGATAATGCAGAGAGTTGGAATAAAAGAGAGACGGATTCTGAAAGGTGAAGGACTTGGAAGCTCAGATATGGGCGATAAGGCAGTGCAGGGCTTATTGTTAAAAACCAATACTGCACCGGAAGATGTTGATCTTTTGATCTGTGCTACTGTTACACCCGACATGCAATTCCCGGCAACAGCTAACATCATATCTGAAAAATGTGGAATTAAGAATGCATTCAGTTATGATCTCAATGCTGCCTGCTCAGGATTTCTTTTTGCTTTACAGACTGGAGCAGCTTTTGTAGAAACAGGCCGATATAAAAAGGTTGTTATTGTCGGCACCGACAAGATGTCGTCAATAACCGATTACACTGACCGCACAACATGTACCCTGTTCGGTGATGGAGCTGGGGCTGTCATGCTTGAACCTACAACGGAAGAATATGGGATAATAGATCATATTTTTCGTACGGACGGATCAGGTCAGAAATACCTTCACCTTAAAGCAGGTGGATCTGTCAAGCCGGCTTCTCATGAAACAATTGATGCAAAAGAACATTACCTGTACCAGGAAGGGCAGAGCGTTTTTAAATTTGCCGTCTCAAATATGGCCGATGTGGCTGCAGAGATCATGGAAAGGAATAATCTGAAATCTGAAGACATTGACTGGCTTGTTCCTCATCAGGCAAACCTTCGTATTATAGATGCTACAGGGAGAAGAATGGGGCTTTCTCCGGAAAAGGTAATGATCAACATTCAGAATTACGGGAATACAACTACAGCAACCATTCCTTTGTGTATCTGGGAATATGAATCAAAACTTAAGAAAGGGGATATTCTGATACTTGCAGCTTTTGGCGGCGGTTTTACCTGGGGCTCAATATATCTTAAGTGGGCGTACGATCCCAAATAGTGCGAGATATACTTCTCTATAACCATTAATTCCAGTAAAGAGCGAGGAAACTTCGTTATATTACTGTAATCCAGATAAATCCATAGATTTTTCTCCACTTTATGGGAGATACCATTTAAAATCTGGACTAAAGGATTTTTCTCATTTATTAAAAGATATTAAATGAGATTCTATTTTTATTTTTATGTACAATAGTTTTTATATTTGTGAGTTATTAAGTTAGTGTCTCTAAACTTTTAAATATTATTAAATATTATGGCAAAATATAACGAAACTGATAACACTACAATTAATCTTGTTAGCAATGGGACTGATATAGTAGGAGATATCAAATCTAATGGTGATATCCGGATCGATGGATCTCTTAAAGGAAATCTTAGTACAAAAGGAAAAGTAGTTATTGGACCTACCGGAAGAATTAATGGGGAAGTACTATGTAAAAGCTCAGAAGTATCAGGTGTTATTGAAGGTAAAATTACAGTTAATCAGTTACTTAATCTAAAGGCATCTTCAAAAATTCAAGGTGATATATTTACCTCAAAACTTTCTATTGAACCGGGCGCAGTTTTTTCCGGAAATTGCAAAATGAGTGATATTGAGTCAGATGGAGGAACAGCAAATCCAAAAGAAAAAGAACCTGAAAAAACAGGGAAGTAAAGGGCTTAGAGATTTTGGCAGATACTCCAACATAGCATTCCAGATGGTTGCAATTATCCTTATTACAACCTGGGGTGGAAAGGAGCTGGATAAACTGGCTGGATTTGAACATCATGTTTTTCTAATAATCCTTTCGCTTCTTGGCGTTTTTGCCGCAATCTATACTGCCGTGAGAGATTTTTTAAAATGATGGATATTCTGAAACATCTGTATAAATATTTTTTTTTATTGTTATTACTGAACATACTATTGCTTGGAACAGGATATTTTTTGGTATCAGCAGAGATAATTAATTCGTCATTCAGTGATATTGCCATTTTGTCACTGGCCTTTTCAGTAATAGTACTCATAGCTCTGATAATTTTCTTCAGGGGTCAAACCAGGGATCCGGCTGTTGAGACAATGCACAGCATAGTGTCAGTAAGTCTTAAGTTCCTGCTTGAATTGGGATTAGCTTTAATTTGGTTCCTTGTTGCTAAAAAAACATCATTAGCATCTGTAATAATATTTTTTGTTTTATATTTATCGCTCACTTTGTTTTTGACAGGTGTTATACTGAAAACACTGAAAACCAGGTTTTTGTAAAATAAGTATTGATTTGAAAACAAGAAATTTCATAGGTTTTTTCGTATTCCTTCTCCTTACGGGGATGACAATTTCTACTTTTGGACAGGAAGTTGATAAAAAAGAGGGGTCTGAAGAAAAATTTAATGCAAGTACTTTTATTCTTGAACATATTGCC
This sequence comes from Bacteroidales bacterium, assembly GCA_021371855.1. GTDB lineage: Bacteria > Bacteroidota > Bacteroidia > Bacteroidales > VadinHA17 > LD21. The sequence continues at coordinate 19,057 of JAJFVL010000021.1, forward strand.
GATTCCCACGAATGGCATATTCTGACAAAGAAGAACGGAGAAAGTGTTGCACTTTACCTTCCTGTAATTCTTTATAGCAAAGAAAAAGGTCTTGATGTTTTTTCTTCTAAAAAGCTGGCTCATGGTAATGAATATAAAGGATACAGGCTTGAAGAGGAAGGTGAACTTAAAGGGAAAATAGTTACTGTTAATGAAGCCGGGATTGTTGATGAGGAAAAACTTCCTCTTGACTTTTCAATAACAAAAACTGTTTTTGGAATGATGTCAGCTGCAATAATAGGCTTGCTATTGTTTCTGTCACTTGCAAGGTCATATAGAAAGACAGGCATCAGCTATCCTCAGGGTATTCAGAGTTTCCTTGAACCGGTCATCCTGTTTATCCGGGATGATATTGCCATACCTAATCTCGGGGAGAAGAATTATGCCAGATTCATGCCCTATCTGCTGACGGCTTTCTTTTTTATCATTATCAATAACCTTATGGGGCTTATCCCATCACCTCCACCTTTCGGAGCTAATGTAACAGGAAATATTGCAGTGACACTGGTTCTTGCATTGTGCACCTTCTTTATTACTCAGTTCAGCGGAAATAAAGCATACTGGAGAGATATTTTTGCTGCACCAGGGGTTCCTGTCTGGCTCTTGCCAATTATGATCCCTGTCGAAATAATCGGAATGTTTTCAAAACCGTTCGCTCTTATGATCCGATTATTTGCAAACATTACTGCAGGGCATATAATTGTGTTAAGCCTGGTTTGCCTGATCTTTATTTTTGATTCCCTGGCAATAGCTCCGGTATCAATCTTCTTTGTTATATTTATGGATTGCCTCGAACTTCTGGTGGCATTCCTTCAAGCATATATTTTTACTCTATTGTCAGCCTTGTTTATCAGTCTGGCAATACCGGAAGAACATCATCAATAGAATTGTTTAATTTAAAATTAGAATTATGACAGGTACATTGGCAGCAGTTGGAGCAGGTTTTGCAGTTATAGGTGCAGGCATTGGTATTGGTAGAATCGGTGGATCGGCAATGGACGCTATTGCACGTCAGCCGGAAGCTTATTCGAAGATACAGACAGCAATGATTATTGCCGCAGCTCTTGTTGAAGGAGTAGCATTGTTCGCAGTTGTTGTTGCTCTTATCGCTTAATTTAAAATGAATGAAGCCTGCAACGGTTGGTTGCATGGCTTCATTTCAATTAAAATTGATTTAATTCTTAAAACATGATACTATTAGCAAATAGTCTTACTTCCCCGGCAATAGGAACAATATTCTGGACTGTTCTGATCTTTCTTCTGTTCCTTTTCATTCTTTCCAGATTTGCATGGAAGCCTATTCTTTCAGCTGTGAAAGCCAGAGATGAGATGATAAAAGGATCTCTTCAGTCAGCTGAAAAAGCAAAACAGGAAATGCTAAAATTGCAGAAGGACAATGAAGCTGTACTTCGCAAAGCACGAGAAGAACGTGAAGTTATACTTAAAGAAGCAAGAGAAGTCCGTGATAAGCTTATTTCTGAAGCCAAGGATAAAGCAACAGAAGAAGCCGGGAAACTTATTGAGAAAGCCAGAGCAGGGATTGAAAGTGAGAAGAGGAAAGCTCTTTCGGAAATTCACGATCAGGTTGCCAACCTGTCGGTTGATATAGCCTCAAAACTTTTGGGTGAACACCTGAAGAAAACTGGCGAACAGGAGAAACTGATTGATAATTACCTCAAAGAGATTGATTTCAATAAGAATTAGGGAGTAACATCTGTAATGAACAATAGCAAAATATCAGTAAGGTATTCTAGAGCTTTATTTCAGTCTGCACTGGAAAAGAAGATACTTGATAAGGTTAATCAGGACATGATTTATATTTCAGAAATTTGTAAAATTCCGGAAACAAAAGAACTCCTGAAAAGCCCTATCATTAATCCTTCAAAAAAGACAGAGATTTTTCACAAAATTCTTGGTAATAATGTTGAAAAAATAACTCTTTCACTGATCGACCTGACAGTAAAGAATGGGAGGGAAAGTCATATACCGGCAATAGCAAGGGTCTTTATCCACGAGACGATGGAATACAGAGGGATCACGGAATCATTCCTTACAACAGCTGTTAAAGTAGATGACAAAATCAAAAAACAAATATCGGATCTTATTTCGAAAGTTTTCAAGACAAAAGTTGAACTTGAAGAAACCATCGACAAAGAAATAATTGGTGGTTTTATATTGCGTGTTGATGACCAATACATTGATGCCAGCGTACGGAATAAACTGAGAAAGATAAAAAAAGAGCTCAAAGGAAGTGCATTAACTTCTGAATAGCAGAAATTAAATAAGGAATTTTAAGATTAGTATAATATGGCAAATATTAAACCAGCAGAAGTTTCAAAAATTCTTAAACAACAACTGGAAGGAATTCAAACAGGTGTTGATCTGGAAGAAGTAGGAACCGTGCTTGAGGTTGGTGACGGAATTGCCCGTATCTATGGACTTTCAAATGTAGAATCGAACGAGCTGATCGAATTTGAAAACGGGATGGAGGCAATTGTACTGAACCTCGAGGAAGATAATATCGGAGCAGTACTTCTTGGACCAACTGAAGAGATAAATGAAGGTGATATTGTAAAAAGAACCGGACGTATTGCTTCTATCGGAGTTGGTGAAGGATTATTGGGAAGGGTAATCTCTATGACAGGCCAGCCTCTCGATGGAAAAGGCCCGATAGAAGGCGAATTGTTCAATCTCCCTCTTGAACGGAAGGCTCCGGGAGTTATTTTCAGACAACCTGTAAAACAACCACTTCAAACAGGTATCAAAGCTATTGACGCAATGATACCAATAGGACGCGGACAAAGAGAACTGATAATAGGCGACAGACAAACCGGTAAGACAGCTATTGCTATCGATACAATAATAAACCAGCGCAGTAATTTTGAACAGGGCAAACCGGTTTATTGTATTTATGTTGCAGTCGGACAAAAAGGTTCAACGGTTGCAAATATTGCATCAATACTCGAAGAACACGGAGCACTCCAGTATACAGTTATTGTACTTGCTACTGCTTCTGATCCGGCCGCAGCTCAGTTCTATGCTCCTTTTGCAGGTGCTGCAATCGGAGAATATTTCCGCGATACGGGCCGTGATGCCCTGATCATTTATGATGACCTGTCGAAACAGGCCGTCTCTTACAGAGAAGTGTCACTGCTTCTACGCCGGCCACCTGGACGTGAAGCTTATCCTGGTGATGTTTTCTACCTTCACTCAAGGCTTCTTGAAAGAGCAGCAAAGATCATAGAATCAGATGAAGTTGCAAAACATATGAACGATCTTCCTGAAGTTCTGAAACCCCTGGTGAAAGGTGGCGGATCACTTACGGCATTGCCAATTATTGAAACTCAGGCCGGTGACGTATCAGCATATATTCCGACAAATGTTATTTCTATTACCGACGGACAGATTTTCCTGGAAGGAAACTTGTTCAATGCAGGTATCCGTCCTGCAATTAATGTGGGAATATCAGTGTCGAGAGTAGGAGGAAATGCCCAGATTAAAGCAATGAAGAAAATTGCAGGCACTCTGAAAGTTGATCAGGCACAGTATCGTGAATTGGAAGCTTTCTCAAAATTCGGATCCGACCTTGATGCAACAACAATGGCTACTCTTAACAAAGGTGCCAAAAACGTTGAGATACTTAAGCAGGGACAATATTCACCGATGCCTGTGGAGAAGCAGATTGCGATAATCTTCTGTGGCACAACAGGACTCTTAAAGGATGTTCCGACCAGCAAGGTGAAAAATTTTGAAAGCGAATATCTTGAATATCTTGATCTTAAACACAGGGACGTTCTTGATAACCTTCGCAAGGGAATACTTAATAATGATATCACAACGATTCTTGAAAAAGTTGCTGCTGAGTTGGCTGCAAAATATCGTCCGCAATAATTAAGGATAACTTGAATTAATGAATTCGAAATGGCGAATTTAAAAGCATTAAGAATAAGAATAGCTTCTGTGAAGTCAACCAAACAGATAACCTCAGCAATGAAAATGGTATCTGCTGCTAAATTGCGTAGAGCTCAGGATAAAATAGTGAGGTTGAGGCCCTATGCAAATAAATTGTACGAAATTCTGGTTGGTCTTTCACAGAGCCTTTCTGATTCTGAAGTTGAAAATATCTATGGACGGGAATCTTCTCCTGATAAAATACTTCTTGTTGTTATCACATCTAACAGTGGACTCTGCGGGGCATTTAACTCCAATGTTATCAAAGAAACAAGAAGGGTTATTTCTGAAAAATACTTTGATCAGTATAGCAAGGGGAACCTGAAGATACTTGCAATCGGAAAAAAGGGATATGATTATTTCAGAAAAACACCGGTAAAAATGCTTCCGGATAAGAACAGGCTGTTTTTTGATGTATCATTCAATAATGTTGCCAAAGTGGCTGAGGAGGTTATGAAGAGTTTTACTTCAGGAGAATTTGACAGAGTGGAACTGATTTATAATCAGTTTAAAAATGCGGCTGTTCAGAATCTTACAAATGAAGTATTCCTTCCGGTTAAAGCTGCTTCTGCTGAAGGAAAGGGAAAAGCTTATGTTGTTGATTATATTTATGAACCTGATCAGGAACATATTGTAAAAGAACTTATTCCTAAATCATTAAAGATTCAGTTTTATAAAGCAGTTCTCGATTCATTTGTGGCTGAGCATGGTGCAAGAATGACCTCAATGCATAAAGCGACAGATAATGCCACCGGCATGATCAGAGACCTGACACTTCAGTACAACAAAGCACGGCAAGCTGCCATTACAAACCAGATACTTGAGGTAGTGAGTGGGGCAGAAGCACTTAAATGATATTATTAGGTTACTAAAACAAAATAATGTATAATCCCCCTGAACTTAAAGATTTAGTCGAAAGGGCTATAATAAACCTGTCGTATAATTCAGAAGCCGGAAAGCTTATTGATCCGGTGAAATATATTCTTTCAATAGGGGGGAAAAGGTTAAGACCGGTCTTGGCTCTTATTGCCTGTAACCTCTTTAACGATAAAGTTGATGAGGCAGTTTTACCAGCAGCAGGATTAGAGATATTTCACAACTTTACCCTGGTACATGATGATATTATTGATCAGGCTTTGGTGAGAAGGAATTTTCCCACTGTCCATGCCAAATGGAATGTTAACCAGGCAATTCTTTCGGGTGATGTTATGGCATTTATTGCCAATGATTGTATTCTGCAAACACCATCAAGATGCCTCTCGAAGGTATTCAGAGTATTCAATAAAGCTGCAATTGAAGTTTGTGTGGGGCAACAACTCGACATTGATTTTGAAAAAGCGACTATTGTATCGAAAGATGAATATCTGAGGATGATTGAGCTAAAAACAGGAGCACTTATGGCAGCATCAGCTAAAATTGGTGCAATAATTGGAGGAGCCGACGATAAGGATTCTGAACTTCTTTATGATTTTGGCAGAAACCTTGGTCTGGCTTTTCAGATGCAGGATGATATTCTTGATGTTTATGGTGACACTAAGGTATTTGGTAAAGTTCAGGGCGGGGATATTGTTACCAACAAAAAGACATTTCTTCTGGTAAAAGCCCTCGAAATCGCATCTGTGGAACAGTTTAAATTACTTCAGGAGCAGATATCACAAAAGGAATTTGATCCGGAAACAAAAATTAAAAAGGTAACTGAACTATATGATCAGCTTAATATTAAATCTACGACAGAAAACGTCGCCAATGGTTATATAAACACTGCCTTTGATCTTCTTGAAAAGATTGGAGTTTCCAGGGAAAGAAAAATGGAGCTGGCCCAAATTGCCAACTCTCTGATTGGAAGAAATCATTGAATCAGTAACCTTAATTTCCTTTATTGCAATCCGGTTTTAGATTTAAAGTGTTTCCGCATTGATCATGAACAGGTCATATTTACTTAGTATCTGGAGGAATGTGCAAGGTAGTTTTTCGTAAGATTGATTTTAATTGTTTTTATTATATAAATGTTATTAAATTATCGTTTTAGGAATTGAAGATAAAAACCAGAAAATGAGATAAAAAGGACTTTTTAACAAAACTGTTTTTATAAAGTTATCAGAAATCTGGATAAAACACAAAAATTATTAAATTTGTATCTTTTATTAAACTTTCTTAAACAAGTAATATATGTCGAAGAATATAGGGAAAATCAGCCAGATCATTGGACCGGTGGTTGACGTTGCATTTGAAAAGGAGGGCTTAGAAATGCCTGATATTTATGATGCCCTCGAGATAAAAAGGGATGACGGTTCAACGCTGGTCGTGGAATGTCAGCAACATATAGGTGAAAAGACTGTCCGCACTATTGCAATGGATTCCACTGATGGTCTTCGCCGTGGGATGGATGTTACAGCAACCGGTTTCCCTATTACAATGCCAATCGGAGAACAGATTAAAGGCCGTCTTATGAATGTTACGGGAGAAGCGGTTGACGGCATAGGTTCTCTTGATAAAACGGGTGGATACCCTATCCACAGAAAACCGCCGAAGTATGAGGAACTTTCAACGGAGAAAGAAGTACTGTATACAGGAATTAAAGTAATCGACCTTATTGAACCATATTCTAAAGGTGGAAAAATCGGACTGTTCGGAGGTGCCGGTGTAGGAAAGACAGTTGTTATCCTTGAATTGATAAATAATATTGCCAAGGCTTATTCGGGCTTGTCAGTTTTCGCAGGAGTAGGAGAAAGAACAAGGGAAGGTAATGACCTTCTTCGTGAGATGCTCGAAGCTGGTGTTATAAATTATGGCGATGCTTTTCTTGAAAATATGAAATCCGGAGGGTGGGATCTTACAACTGTTGATAAGAATGCACTTAAAGAATCAAAATTAGCACTTGTGTTCGGTCAGATGAACGAACCTCCGGGAGCAAGAGCAAGAGTTGCCCTTTCAGGCCTTTCTGTTGCAGAACACTTCAGGGATGGCGATGGAAAAAGCGGAGGAAGAGATATCCTCCTGTTTATGGATAATATTTTCAGATTTACCCAGGCAGGTTCTGAAGTTTCGGCACTCCTGGGACGAATGCCTTCTGCAGTAGGGTATCAACCTACACTCGCTACTGAGATGGGTATTATGCAGGAACGAATTACATCAACAAAAAATGGATCAATAACATCAGTGCAGGCTGTTTATGTACCGGCTGATGACCTTACTGACCCTGCACCTGCAACAACTTTTGCACACCTTGATGCTACAACCGTGTTAAGCAGAAAAATTTCTGAACTAGGTATTTACCCCGCGGTTGATCCTCTTGAATCAACTTCCAGAATTCTTACTGCTGATATAGTCGGAGAAGCCCATTATAAATGTGCACAAAGGGTTAAGGAGATTCTCCAGAGATATAATGAATTACAGGATATTATTGCAATTCTTGGTATGGATGAGTTGTCAGAAGATGATAAGCTGGTTGTTAACCGTGCCAGAAGGGTTCAAAGATTCCTTTCTCAGCCTTTCCATGTTGCTGAACAGTTCACTGGTACTCCGGGTGCTCTTGTTTCCATCGAAGATACAATCAAGGGATTTAACATGATTATGGATGGGGAAGTTGACCAGTACCCCGAATCTGCATTTATGCTTGTTGGCACAATTGAAGATGCAATTGAAAAGGGCGAAAAAATACTTGCTCAGTCAAAATAACATTACGGAATGAGAATAGAGATTATAACACCTGATATAAAAGTATTTGAGGGGGATATAAAATCTGTAAGGGTTCCCGGCAAAAAGGGATCATTCCAGGTATTGAAAGATCATGCTCCTATTATCTCAACTCTTGAAAACGGACCAGTTATTATGGTTGATATGGATGGCAGAGAGATCGTATATGAGATTAATGGGGGGGTGATTGAAGTTAAGGCGAACAAAATAATTCTTCTTGCCGATTCCGTGAACTAATTTATTCCTGATGACAACAGATGAGTTCCGTAAACATGCCCATGAACTGGTCGAATGGATGGCTGGGTATATGGAGAGGGTGGAAAGTTACCCGGTTAAATCAAATGTTAAACCAGGTGATATTTTAAAAAAATTACCTGAAACACCACCAACCGATCCGGAACCGTTTGATGCTTTTATGAGCGATCTGGATAAGATAATAATGCCAGGAATTACCCATTGGCAAAGTCCGAATTTTTTTGCTTATTTCCCCTCAAATTCAAGTCCGGCTTCTGTTCTGGCTGAAATGATTACTGCTACTATGGGAGCGCAATGCATGATTTGGGAAACATCTCCGGCTGCAGCAGAACTTGAAGAAAAAATGATGATCTGGTTGAGGGAAATGATCGGACTTCCGGATAATTTTGAAGGGGTCATTCAGGATTCTGCTTCATCTTCAACACTTGCAGCTATACTTACTGCAAGAGAAAAAGTAACAAATTTCAAGGTCAATGAAGAAGGAACAGGATCTGCCGGTACACTGCGAATCTATTGTTCAGAGCAAACCCATTCTTCTGTTGATAAGGCAGTTAAAATTTCAGGAATAGGCGAAAAAAACCTGGTAAAAGTTCCGGTAAAAGAGGACTTTTCAATGGATCCTGATAAACTTGAGTATGCAATAACAGAGGATAAAAAGAGAGGATTTATCCCCTGCTGTGTAATAGCAACAATATGTACCACCGGCACTACTGCCGTTGACCCGATAAGAGGCATAGGAGAAGTTTGCAGCAGAAACGGCATATGGCTTCATGTTGATGCCGCAATGGGCGGAACAGCGCTTATTTTGCCTGAATTTCAATGGATGATTGATGGGCGGGAATATATCGACAGTCTTGTCTTCAATCCCCATAAATGGATGTTTACAAATTTTGACTGCTCTGCTTTCTTTACAAAGCATGCGGAATCACTTATAAGTACATTTGAAATACTTCCTGAATATCTGAAAACGAGAACAAGGGGACAGGTAAATGACTATCGCGATTGGGGTGTTCCTCTCGGGAGAAGATTCAGGGCCTTGAAACTCTGGAGCGTAATAAGATCCTACGGAACAGAAGGTCTTCGTAAAAAGGTCCGCGATCATATACAAATCGCCTCCCGTCTTTCTGAAATGATATCAAAAGAGACAGATTTTGAAATACTTGCACCTGTTATTATCTGTGTTGTTTGTTTCCGTTACAAGCCTGCCGGTTTTAGTGAAGATCAGATAAATATATTAAATCAAAAACTGAACAACCAATTGAATGATTCAGGCAAAATATATCTCAGCCATACAGCTATAAACGGGAAGTATACCCTCAGAATGGTTACTGCCCAGACAAACGTAACATTTGACCATGTTAACAGAGCCTGGGATCTTATTAAACAAACTGCCCGAAATATATAATTAAGGCGGAGGCTACATCGGGCTCCTGCCAATAGTCATACCGAACAAATCAATATTGAACAGAAACTCGAGAGAAGGTGCATTCCCGATTTTCCTCCAGGCAGATTGTACCCCACCGGAAATCAGAAAGGGCATTCTGAAAATGTGAAAATCGGCCATAAGCCTGCCCCCAAATGACTCAAAAGTCTCTTCATAATCGTGATAAGTGTTGCCTGTATCTTTTAAATACAAATTGCCGGTTCCCGAAGCATAATCATAAAACACTCCTCCCCGGATCCTCTTAAGGTAAAGGAGACTTGCTATATTAAAATCGGGATATGCAAGAGGAAGAACATAATCAACTGAAAAGAGATCAATATCCTCTGAAAGTATATTCTTATAACCGCGGGGCAACGAAATCTTGTTCTCCTGCCAGAATTTTACAGGATCCTGTTTTTCTTTTTCGTAACTGATTTTTATTCCATTATTTGGCAAAAATCCCGGAAAATAAAAAGAAGTCATCATAGATATTTCTGATCCATAAATCTTTTTATCAAAAGGTGCAAAAGAATAATTCAGATCGATTACCTGTCCCCATCTTGGATATATATCGCGTAACGCATATTTATAATGATTTGAAAAAAATACCCTGCCTGATAGCATTGACTGGCCATGATCATATATGTTTTCTTCTTTGATATAAACATAATCGTTCCGGTAAGCCCATGTAAATGAAGGTCGAAGATATTGGGAGAATCTCCCGAAGGAAAAACTGAGAGGAAGAGAAACGATATTTGATAATACGACTCTCTGCTGAATTTCAGCAGGATCGGTGGTATTTGATCCCGTTTTGTATATTATTGGTCTGGTGCCATAGTCGAGGTTTGATTCTAAAACAGGATACCAGCCATTCCATATAATGCGGGAATGAAACACGTGATGTTTTTCAGATGAATATTCATAACCTATTGAAGATATAAGCGTGCTTAAATGATTCTGGCTCATCAGAGAAATACCAGGTCTGATATTTGCCGGATCCTCCTTTATTTCCTCAATGTCAGCATAAAATGGCATCCAGCTGTGTAATCTGAACAGATGCAGCCATTTCCTGTAGGGTTCAGGTGTATATTCCGTTTTGCCGGTTTTTTTGGGTAATACAGGACTGATATTAAAACGGTTTATCAGGAATGAGGCAGAATCTCTGTATTGGCTGACGTCTCCGGCAAGTTCTATATCTTGAATTTTTGTACTGCTGATACAGTTCCCTGCTGAACTGTAATCACTGAAGTAAACATTATTCCCGCTAACTGAGAGATCATTTACTCCAAACCTGGACCTTGTTAAACCCAGTATTTTTTTGTCGGGAGTCCTCAGGTATATATTGTCGGTTCCCGACATGGAACTTATGAAAAAGAGGGAATCATTTCTCAGATAAGATATCTTAAGATCTTCATCACCGGTTTCGACAAGTGTATTCCACTCATTACCTGCAAGTGAGTAAGATATAATCCCTTCGCCGGCTTTTGCCAGGAAAACAAAAGTAATTTTTTTTCCGTCATCTGCCCACAGGGGACGTTGAAGGTAGACATTCCCCGGAGCTGGTTCAGATTTAATGACAGTTCCGTTTTCAGCGTCAATAAACACAAGGTTATTAACGTTATTGATGGTATTACATGTTGCGGCTATGGTTCTTCCGTCGGGGGAAAGAGATGCCGAAAGATACCTTGATTTTCGTGAGAGCCTGTTTATTCTTTTGCTCTTAATGTCCATAATTTTTATGACAGAATAATTTCTGTTTTCCCATCGGGGATCAGGTTCAGTTTCTACCCAAACTATTTTGTTCCTGGCACCAGAGATAACATAAGGCGAAATCAGCCCGGGGACGTGTATTCTCTTTTCCGATTTTTCGGTGGGATTAATCAGAACAAATTCAGGAGGATATTTTAATGATGTTTTTATGGCAATAATACTGTCGGTACCTGCGAAGACCGGAGAATAGTAATTAATATAATTGCCATTCTTTTCAGGATTAACTTCTTCGTAACTCAGGGCATTATTTGATGAAATGTCATTTATCCATATTGTCTTAAGGGAGTCGAAAGTCTCCTTGAAAAGCGTTTTCTTCCTTAATCCGGTGTTTCTTGAAAGGCTTATATTAACCGGGTTAATCGTAAATGGTTGTTCAGAAGTGTACTTGAGCACTTTATTCCATATCTGGGGATCATATTTAGCTCTTGCCCACGTTACCATCTGATAACCCGTTTCATAATGGTCGGGGACAAAATCCTTGTACGATCCGTTTACTATCTTGTCGTAATTATACATGCTTCCATTTTCAACTGAAATTGCTTTCAGTTGTTTCTGGAACGAAGGGGTTCGTCCTCTGCCTGATTCTGTCAGCACCGATTCGGCAAATACTGCATCGCCCTCAAAAAACCACAGAGGCAGAAGTGAAGCAATAACTCCGGGGAATTGTTCCCCGAAGATCATCTCCATTGCCCCGGAAAATTTTTTATTTAATGATTCCATCTGAAATACATGAGTAAGTTCATGTATGGCGAGTTGTTTTTCCGGATCAAGAGGAATTGCATTCTGTTCAGGGGTGGGATAAAGTTCAATTCGCCGGGGAGCCCAGGCTACATAACCGTTTGATCTGACTGTGTAGTTATGGATAATCACAGGTATCTTAAACCTTTTCCCGGGATAAATGGAAACAATCTTTGAATAAGCCTCATCAAGCGATTTTGCAAAAGAAATTCCTCCCGAGTCATACCTTTCGGGGTAAATTACTCTGAACCGCGCGGTTTTTATCTGCTTCCATTTAATAGAAGAGGGATCCTGCCCGGTTTCATAGTATTGTCCGAAAGCTAATTGCCCGGATATTAATAAAACTGTATATAAAAAGATTACCCTGTATTTCATATCAGGATTTATTACTCAAAAATAGTAAAATAAGTGAGGATCACCCTGATAACGGTATTATGAAAAAAAACAGTATTTTCGTCATCTGATCTAGAAAGAACTTTTTTCGAAATTTGTGACAAAGGATGAAAAATTACAAACTGATTAACAACATTACGGGTTGGGCAGTTTTTATTGTTGCTGCTTTTACTTACCTGATGACAATTGAGCCTACTGCAAGCCTATGGGATTGCGGAGAGTTCATCGCTTCTGCATTTAAGCTTGAAGTAGGTCATCCTCCAGGAAATCCGGTGTTTATGGTTATGGCACGTTTTTTCACTCTGTTTGCAGGAGGAGATGTATCAAAAGTATCTGCAATGGTCAATGCAATGTCAGCACTGGCAAGTGCATTTACAATCCTTTTCCTTTTCTGGACTATTACCCATCTGGCAAAAAAAATTCTTCTCAATGATGAGAGCCAGGATAACTCCGGAAAGATCACTGCAGTTATGGCTGCGGGTGTGGTTGGTGCTCTTGCTTACACTTTTTCTGATTCATTCTGGTTTTCTGCAGTTGAAGGTGAAGTATACGCATCATCGTCACTGTTTACAGCTGTTGTTTTCTGGGCAATCCTTAAATGGGAAAATGTTGCTGAGGAAAGATTCGCCGACCGGTGGCTGATTCTGATAGCCTTTCTGATGGGACTTTCCATAGGTGTGCATCTCCTTAATCTTTTGGCGCTGCCGGCAATTGTGCTGGTATACTATTTTAAAAGATTTGAATTTTCATGGAAAGGATTCTTTATCTCATTAGGCATTTCAATAACATTACTGGCTTTGCTGATGTATGGAATAATGCCTGGTGTGGTAACGATTTCATCAAAATTCGACTGGTTTTTTGTAAATACGCTAGGCCTTCCTTCAAACAGCGGGATGATCTTCCATTTTGTACTTCTAGTAGTTGCATTTATTTTTGCTGTCAGATTCTCATTTACATCAGCAAATACTACTAAAAATACGGCTTTTTCAATAGCCGCCCTTTTCCTGACCGGAATCTGGGTGATTTCATCATCAGCATTCATTAACATACTGTTACTCTTTATAATATCAGGTATTGTCTGGTATCTTTCTTCAAAAAGCAGGGCTACTCTTAATACCTTGCTTACTGCCATAATGGTTATTATGATAGGTTATTCTTCAAATGCAATTATTGTGATAAGGTCTTCAGCCAATACTCCTTTAAATGAAAATAATCCATCAAATCCATTTAACCTTCTCTATTTTCTGAATCGTGAACAATATGGAGAAAGACCATTATTCAGGGGTGCATATTTTAATGCTCCGGTAATAGATTATAAAGACGGGAAACCCAAATATGCTCTTGAGAATAATAAGTATGTGATTACCGGTCATGATCTTAAACGTGTTTATGATGAAAGATTTATTACTCTTTTTCCAAGGATGTGGAGCGAGCAGACCGATCATCAGGAGCTCTACAAACAATGGGGAAGAATAAAAGGCACACCTGTACAGGTTACCAACCCTTCGGGGGAGAAGGAAATAATTAAAAAACCGACATTTGTTGAAAACCTTAGGTTCATGTTCTCATATCAGTTCGGTTATATGTATGCAAGATATTTCATGTGGAATTTCGCCGGCAAGCAAAACGACACGCAGGGATCAGGAGGCGCATTAAACGGGAATTGGATTTCAGGCATAAAGTTCCTCGATGAACCAAGAGTCGGAACTTCAGATCTGCCTGGTGATATGAAAAAAGATACCTCAAGAAACAGGTATTTCTTATTGCCATTTCTCCTGGGTATGTTGGGGTTGTTTTATCATCTTAATCGCGATAACAGGAATTGGGGCATTATTTTACTCCTTTTCATTATGACAGGAATAGCCATTGTATTCTATCTGAACCAGTATCCAAATCAACCAAGGGAACGAGATTATGCATATACAGGGTCATTTTACTTTTTCTCGGTATGGATAGGGCTCGGAGTACTGGCTCTGTTCGAAGGATTTTCTAAAATAACAGGAGAGAAAATTGCAGCTCCTGTTGCCGGTTTATTATGTTTTCTTGCTGTGCCTGTAGTTATGGGATCGGAAAACTGGGATGATCATGACAGATCGGGCCGTTATCTGGCACGTGATGTGGCATTTAATTACCTCAATTCATGTGCTGAAGATGCAATACTTTTTACTAATGGAGATAATGACACCTTCCCCTTATGGTATGCCCAGGAAGTTGAAGGAAAGAGAACCGACATCAGAGTTTGCAACCTGATGCTTCTAAACACCGACTGGTACATAAACCAGATGAAGAGCAAGGTTTATCAGTCTGACCCTCTTCCAATTAAATTGCCTGTGACTAAGTATTATGATGGAATCAACAATCAGGTTTTTATAATTGAGAAAACCAAGGACCCTGTTGACATTTCCACTGTAATTGATTGGGTAATCAGCGATAACAAGGGAACTAAAGTACAGGTCTCTTCTTCAGAAATACTCGATATAATACCAACAAGGACCATTAGGATCCCGGTTGATGCTGCAAAGGTAATTGCATCAGGAACAGTTAAACCCGAAGATGCTGACAAGATTGTGCCTTATATAGATATTAAACTTAAAGGGAGCTCGATTCTTAAAAGTCAGCTCATTGTACTTGACATTCTGGCCCATAATGACTGGAAGCGCCCGGTCTATTTTGTTACAGGATACCACAACGATGCTTTAGGTCTGGAAGAATATTTTCAACTGGAGGGACTTGCATATCGTCTTGTTCCGATAAAATCACAAAATAAAAGCTGGCTTGAATATGGCAGGATTGATACAAATGTCCTGTATGATAATATGATTAAAAAATTCTTATGGGGCGGGGCTAATGATAAAGATGTAAATATTGATTATAATCATAAGCGTACTATCATAGTTGTCAAAGCCAGGTTGAATTATGCAAGGCTTGCAAAGGCATTGGCTGAAGAAGGTAAGAATGAAAAGGCATTGGAAGTTCTAAACTACTGCATGGAAGCTTTGCCTCTTGAAAAAATCCCGTACGATCCTTATATGTCTGACATAATTGAATCGTATTTTGCTGCCGGAAGTACTGAAAAGGCTTTGGAAATGACTAAAGATTTCTGTAATTATTATTATGAACGGCTTGATTATTACCTTAAACAGAATATAAATATCGTAAATTCCGCAGAATTTGAAATTCAGTCGGCAATACAATATACTTCACGTGTTGCTAACGCTTGTGCTGAATACGGGAAAAAAGATATAGCAGAAGAAATAAATAATAAACTCGAAAAATATTACGGGAATTATCTAAGTGTTATGAAGTCGCCCGCCAGGTAAAGGACCCAGATTTTATCTGGTTATAGTAAAAGGAACCTCTGAATTAAGGTATTTTTCTAAAAGGGAAAATACCTTTTCGGGGTATACTGGTTTAAGTACATACTCGTTGCACCCTGCAATATACGAATCTGTTTTTGCCTGCTCCGAAGAATAAGCAGTGACCATGACAACAGGTATGTATTTATTTTCTTTACGAAATATTCTGATACAATCGATTCCATTAATGAGTGGAATAAGAAAATCCATAAAGACAAAATCAATATTGCCTTTCCCCTTCTTAATGAAATCAATAAAATCTTTACCTGTATGGAAAACCAGGACATTGGCCCCGGTACTATCCAAAAGGGTTTCATAATACCTTATCGAGGAGAGATCATCTTCAACAATAACTATATTTTTGTTTGTAAGAGTTAAGTTGCTGATATTGATAGCCATTTGTACGACTTGTAAGACACAATAAAATTACGATAAGAAAAAGATCAGGAGCTTTCTGATTTAGCCAGTTATTAACATTTTATCAACAATCGTGGTTTTATGTAAAGCAAACCTGTGATTCCGCAAGGAGTGAGATTGAACAAAATACTTGAAAGGCGGTGAGGTGAAGGTCCTCCAGGCAGGCGACGTGAAAATAATTGGTGCAAGATATTGGTTACCTGCACTCCCATTTTGCCACATAACTCCCGACATTGACAGGCCCTTTTAATTCAATTCCCGCAAGTTCATCACCACAATACTCTGTTTCTGATCCTTCATGATCTACTTTGTTATTAAGGTAGAAAACCTGTTTGCAGACTTTGCAGTCTCCAAGGTCTACGCAGGATGTAGCTGCCCATGCAATGAACAGAAATGATGCTCCAAAAAAAATGTTTCTTTTCATACTTTAATTCTCGGTTCAAATTTACAAAACTCTTTTCAGAAAAACATATTTAATGCGAAACGGGTGCTTAAGTGAAATATTATTGAAAATATGCATCATTTCCTAAAAATTGATGTCATTCTAACAAGAATATAAGTATTTTTAAATGACATATAATAAAATCATCATGGAAGATACAAAAATGAAAAAACATGTTACCGTGGTTGGAGCGATTCATATCGGCTTCGGGATTATTGGAATTATCGGAGCAGTTGTTGTTTTCTTTGCTCTGAATTTTGCAAGAGGATTTGTCTCAAATGAAGAAGTGCCCAATATGGTGCTGAGATTTTTAGCCCTCTGTCTTCCTTTGCTTATAGGATTAATAGCAACATTGGATATTATTGGTGGAATAGGCCTTTTATCCTTTCAGCCGTGGGCTAGATACCTTGTAATTGTTGTTGCTGCAGTTGGCTGCCTGAACATCCCTATAGGGACACTTA
The DNA here is from genome assembly GCA_021371855.1 of Bacteroidales bacterium. Taxonomy (GTDB): domain Bacteria; phylum Bacteroidota; class Bacteroidia; order Bacteroidales; family VadinHA17; genus LD21. The sequence goes on from JAJFVL010000021.1 coordinate 35,998, forward strand.
AAGGAGTCTATTCCCTCTGGGTGCTTCTGCAGGATGATTCTATTAAATTATTCGAAAAGAAATGAAAAATGATAAATCACAAAGAGGGGTTGGATCTTATAATTCAACCCCTTTTATTTTACCGTTTTTACCTCATTTAAAAGTAATTTCTAAATGGAAGAAATCGCAAATTGATTTATTTTTGTCAGGAACAAACAGATAAATAATATGGCTGACGATAATAAGATTATTTTTTCAATGTATAAGGTAGGGAAGTCGTTTCCTCCTCACCGGCAGGTTCTTAAGGATATATCACTTTCCTTCTTTCTCGGGGCAAAGATTGGAATAATTGGCTTGAACGGAGCAGGAAAATCAACTCTTCTTAAGATTATTGCAGGAATTGAAAAAGAGTATCAGGGAGAAGTTACTTTTCTTCCGGGATATTCCGTGGGGCATCTTTCTCAGGATCCGTTGCTTGATGAAACCCGCACGGTAAGGGAGATTGTTGAAGAAGGGGTAAAAGATACAATTGAGACAATAAAGGAATATGAAAAAATAAACAACAGTTTTGGTGAACCGGAAATCTACGAAAATCCTGAAAGGATGCAGCAGTTAATGGACCGGCAGGCTGTACTTCAGGAAAAAATCGATTATCATGATGGCTGGAACATTGAACACAAACTTGAGAGAGCAATGGATGCTCTGAGATGCCCCGACGGTAATGCAAGGGTAAATGTTTTGTCTGGAGGAGAACGCAGACGTGTTGCCTTATGCCGGTTACTTTTACAGCAACCGGATGTTCTTCTGCTCGATGAGCCTACAAATCATCTCGATGCCGAGTCGGTTCAATGGCTCGAAACCACACTCCGGCAATATAGCGGTACAGTTATATGTATTACTCATGACAGGTACTTTCTGGATAATTTAGCCGGATGGATACTGGAACTTGACCGGGGAGAAGGGATCCCATGGAAAGGGAACTACTCTTCGTGGCTCGGGCAGAAAGCAAAACGACTTGAGGTTGAAGAGAAAGGAAATGTAAAGAGAAGAAAAATACTTGAACGTGAACTGGAATGGGTAAAAATGTCCCCCAAAGCTCGTCATGCAAAGTCGAAAGCCAGGTTGGGTGCCTATGAAAATCTTCTTAATCAGGACGTTAAACAGAAAGAAGAAAAACTGGAGATCTTTATACCTAATGGACCCAGACTAGGTGATAAAGTAATAGAAGCCAAAGGGGTTACAAAATCATACGGTGATAAACTGCTTTTTGAAAATCTCGATTTCAGTCTTCCTCCAAATGGTATAGTTGGAGTCATTGGTGCGAACGGTGCCGGAAAGACAACTCTTTTCAGAATGATCATGGGACAGGAGAAAGCTACAACAGGGGAATTTGCAATTGGGGAAACTGTTGTCCTCGGGTATATTGATCAGTCGCACGCGGCAATTGACCCCGAAAAGACCGTCTATGAAGTAATTTCAGGAGGTCAGAACGATGTAATGGTAGGGAACAGGCTAGTGAACGCAAGAGCCTACGTGGCTCGTTTTAACTTCACAGGTGCCGATCAGGAAAAGAAATGTGGTGTACTGTCAGGAGGGGAGAGAAACCGTCTGCATCTGGCTCTGACACTTAAATCGGGGGCAAATGTTTTACTCCTTGATGAACCAACTAACGATATTGATGTAAATACTCTCAGAGCACTTGAAGAAGGGCTTGAAAATTTTGCAGGATGTGCAGTTATAATATCACACGACAGATGGTTCCTCGACAGGGTTACAACGCATATGCTCGCCTTCGAAGGAAATTCAAAAGTCCTCTGGTTCGAAGGGAATTACTCCGAATATGAAGAGAATTATAAAAGAAGAGTAACCGATACAACTCCGGTCAGGATAAAGTACAAAAAGCTGGTATAATGCGGCGCAATGGCGCAATGGCACTCCGGCAAAAAGGTACAGTCTTACAACTGGTATTCCAGTGCTTTTTTTGTTACTTCCGGTGTAGTTAGTCCTCTGTCACCTAATTCAAGCCAGTTCCTCTCTTTAAACCTGGATACAATTTTATCTATGGTATCCTGTTTGACACCATAATCAGAAAGATGTGTTTTAATGCCAAGCGATTCAAAAAACTCTGTTGTTTTGTTAATAGCAGCATCAACACGTTCATCTTCTGTACCAGTAGTTATATTCCATACTCTTTGCCCATATTGAAGCAACTTCAGTTTTTTCTCTTCCCTGAGAACCTTCCATAAACCGGGCAATGTTACTGCAAGTGTTCTTGCATGATCAATGCCATGAAGCGCAGTCAGCTCATGGCCGATAGAATGTATCGACCAGTCTCCCGGCACTCCGGCCTGAATAAGTCCGTTAAGAGCCATGGTTGCACTCCACATAAGGTTAGCCATTGAATTGTAATCGGAAGGATTGGAATAGACTTTAGGACCTTCCTCAATAAGGGTTATCAGGATTGCTTCGGCAAAGCGATCCTGAATGGGGGCGTCTACCGGATAAGTAAGGTATTGCTCAATTACATGAACAAATGCATCAACCACACCGTTAGCTACCTGGTTGGGTGGAAGAGAACCGGCAGCATCCGGCAGTAGAACCGAAAACCTGGGGAAAGAATATGGTGACGCAAAAGAAAATTTTTCCGATGTTGATTTACGGCTGATAACAGAGTTCTTGTTCATTTCCGATCCCGTTGCCGGTAGTGTAAGTACCGCACCAAGCGGCAGTGCTGATTTCACAACCTCACTATCCTTCAGTATTTTCCAGGGATCGCCATTCTCAAAACATGCAGCTGCAGCAATAAATTTTGTTGCATCAATAACTGATCCGCCGCCGACTGCCAGAAGAAAATCAATCTTCTTTTCTTTAACTATCTCAACGGCTTTCATTGCTGTCTCATATTTCGGATTGGGCTCAATTCCACCAAAATCAGTGACATTGAATTCTTTAAGAGCCTCTTTTACCTTATCATAGACACCGTTCTTATAAATACTCCCTCCTCCGTAAATGAGCATTACCTTATTACCTGCAGGGATCTGGGATGCAATCTGTGGTACCTGGTCTTTCCCGAAGAATATTTTTACGGGATTATAGAATTCAAAATCTTTCATGTCTTTATAATTTAAATTGTTTATCACACTTCAAAATAACAATTAATGTGAGAAAGTTCAAACAGGGTCGTTACCTGTAAATTTCATTATTACAATTACACCGGATTCATCCAAACAAGCTGGGAATTAATGTTATCGTTGAGTTTATAAGATTTTATGTGATCAGAAAGATTCTCACCAATAATTTCAATTTTGTTTAAATCGGCAATGCCTAATCCGGTTTGGGCACAGAAATTAAGGTAGCCAACTTTGCAAAAATCGATACCCATAAGTTCAATACCCACACGGTCGGCAGCCAGCCAGTCAGGGCTGACCACACAAATCCTGTGGTCAACCGGTGTCCCGCTGTTAGGACCGTTCCCTTCCATTCCTTCAAAGCCGTCAATTAGAGAAAGGTGGGGGTGCAATTGACGTGACAAAGAATAAAGATTATAATTGATCCCGCGAAAACCGCTGCCATGTGTAATTGACTTGTCGCTTTTTGCGCCCGGTTTACGTTTTGAAGTCCAGGTAAATCCAATATCTTTTATGGGAGCACCAACCACAATGTTCTTGAGAGATAATGTAGCTACAACACGGTCATGGGTCTTCATACGTGCAACCGAAACTATGTATGAATTGCTGTCAAGCAGTATGTGTGACATGCGAATGGCATGAGGTCTGAAATCTTTTTCATCAAAAACGTATAATATCTCAAAAGGTTCCTGATCGAGATCGACTAGTCTGACATGATATTTAGATACCAAACGGTAATATCCGTAATTATCAAATCCTTCTAATGTAGGTCCGTTAGCTGCTGATTCAGCAATAATGACATTCCCCAATTTATTGATTGATTTGAGAAATTCTAAAACACCTTCAAGAGTATCCACATGTGTGGAAGTCAAAGGAACATCAATAAGTACATTATTAGGTTTAAGAACCACACGACGGTTACCAATGGCCTGCCTGATCTGTTTTGAAAAAGGTTGCAGTGCGCGAAATGCGAGATCTGCCCGATTGTCACCGGAAGTAAGCACTACTTTTACTGAAACAGGTTCCTGGGTTCCTAAAGAAGTTATGGAACCAAGAGGGTCAAAACAAGTGGCTGCTATTCCCCCCATAGCAGAAACCTTAAGAAAACTACGACGGCTATATATAGTCAAAATTTAAAAAATTTCTAATTAAAAACTTTATGTCTTAAAACCAAAGTACGTCATTTAGGATTATAAATCAATGTGTAAATATACAACAATACTTTTCAGATTACAATTAACATACATAACTAAACAGCAAGCGGTTGACTCCCACTTTCGTTGGTCAATAAGGTTTAGTTTATTTGTCAATTCAACAGAATCTTGAAGAGTTGTTTCCATATTATTAAACTGCCTGCTAAGACCTCTGCAAATTCGTTCATTTGCAAGGATTGACTACCGGATCTCATTAAGATTTTTTAATTTGAGATTGTTTTAAAACTTTTTCATTTTTGGTCTGCTTAAGTATTAGTTTACAATTATTGACTAAATTTGCTTTATGAATTGCATAATAGGTGCCGATAAAAAAAGTTGCAACCTTCTTGAAGAATTTGTGGGGAAATCTTCTTCTCTTAATCTTGTTGGATCATTCAGCGATATAGATTCTGTCAGGAACCAGTTATCAGGCAGGCAGGATATTGACATCGCCTTTCTTGATACAGATATTCTCGAAATGGACTTCTTTGATTTTCTCAATAGCCTCGATTATCAGCCAAATATTATAATAGTATCATCAAGTGATGTAAATGCTTTAAAAGCATTTGAACACAATGTTGTTGACTATTTGCTTAAGCCTCTCACTTATTCAAGATTCTTCAAAGCCATTGATAAAGCAATAAAGTATTATTTACATAAGGAAGACAGAAATAGTGGTGATAATGAGATATTTATTAAAAAAGGATCATCATTAGTCAAACTGAAACTTAAAGATATAATATATATTGAAGCTCTGGAGAATTATGTTACTCTTAATACCAATGACGAAAGGTTTACAATTCATTTTACAATGAAGGCAATTGAAAATCAATTGCCTCCAGGAATTTTTATCAGAGTGCACCGGTCATATATAGTCAACAAGAGTATGATCCAGGCTATCAAAGAAAATTCTCTGGATCTGAAAGTTGGTGATGAACTTAAAAATTTAACCATAGGCAAATCATTCAGGGATCCATTATTGAACAACCTAAACATGTTAGGCAGATAATATCCTTCTTCCAGCATATTAATCCTTTCATCTTTATCTCAACATTTAAAAAAAGCTTTATCCTTTCGCTTAATACCTTGGATTGTAAGCGTTTTCGTTCTTCTCATTTTGGAGAAAGGGGCACAATTATCAGAGTCCTGATCAATGTCAGATTTGAAACAAAACCTTGTCGTTTTAATTGATTTGGTAAAAATTCTTCTAAAGAAAAATATCTGAAAAAAGTGTGGGGAATAGGGAATAACTGTGAAGTATATCCTATGGGTATTTTAGTTTGTGAATTGTTCCTGCTCTATAAATACAAGGGTATTTTTAATTATTTCACCTTTGTCGTTTGTACCGTATAGTTTTATTCCAATACTGGGTATAGCACTGGGAGCAATATTTGATATGGGAAGAAAAGCATCTTTAATATCATCAAAATCATCCATCTCATCATACTCCTCAACAGGTAAATACAAATGTACTATTAGAGCAAAATCAGGTTTGTCAATCCTGATAAGTACTTTAAGTATTTTTGTCAACCATATTGATGACGAAGTATTGTAGTATTCAAGGTTAAGCCTTAAATTTGTAGTGGGTCTTGCATTTAGAATATATTCTGTCACCCAATTCAATGCAGGTTCATATACTTTGGCAGCATTTTCAGGAATTGATTTCCCGGAGAATATAAGATCACCTGAAAATTGATTCAAATCAATTTGTGGAGTTTTTGGTGTCTGTTCTATTATTAAATCATTCATTATGGTTTTTTTCGGGAACAAATATATTCTAATCATAATATCACCGAAAAGATAAATAAAATTATGGCTTGTTCTTATTTAATTTATAGAGTTTTGTCAAAAATGGACTTACAATCATCAAACAATACGTTTGTTAATGTAAGATTGCCTTAAATCTTTGATCTCTACTACAAATCCGGTTCAGGTTTAACCACCTGCCAGGAATAACAGACCAGCTCATTGTACTCAGGGTACATTTCGATAATTTTAGAAAAATAATCCTCCCATAACCACTTCCGGATTATGTTATAAGATTTAGCAAAATGAATTTAAGTTATTCTTATTGTTTTATATACAACATCTTTTTTGTTGCCTTAGGGCTATCTGTACGGAGCTGATAAAAATAAATACCACTTTTCAAAGATTTTGGTGGGATCCAGTCTATTGAATACCATCCATACTCAAGCTTTTCATTGAGCAGAATACATAATATTATGCCATTTATATTGAAGATGTTTATTTCAACCTGTGATGGTTCAGGAACAAAAAAGTCAAAAGTAGTTACATGAGTAAACGGATTAGGATAATTTTGTCTTAAGTCCCACTTTAGGTTAGCCCTCTGTTTAACAGTAACCTGTTGCGAACTTACCCCTGTACCTGATACTGTAATAATGCCAACTCTGGCTTTAGCCGATGTGTTCGTTAAATGTGTTGCAGTTATCGTTCCATTTCCATCTCCGCTACTGACAGCACTTATTGTTAACCAGTCTGCATCCTCGGCGATTGTCCAGCTGGTGTTTGAATTGATAGTGAAGGTTGTACTTCCTGCTTTAGTTCCAACATCGCGGTTGGATGGTGTTACAGACAAATAGATTATGCCAGTTTGTGTAACAGTAACCTGTTGAGAACTTACCCCTGTACCTGAAATTGTAATTGTACCGACTCTTGTTGCAATCAAGGTATTCGCCGTACAGGTCGCAGTAATCGTTCCGTTGCCACTTCCGTTTGCAGCACTTACCGATAACCAGTCTGCATCATCAGCTATGACCCAGCTGGTGTTTGAGCTGATAGTAAATGTTGTGCTTCCTGCTTCAGCTCCCACATCCCGGTTGGACGGTGTTACAGACAACAAGATTAAGCCACTCTGTGTAACTGTAGCCTGCTGAGAGCTTACTCCTGTACCTGATATGGTAATTGTACCGACTCTTGTTGCAGTCAATGTGTTCGCCGTACAGGTCGCAGTTATCGTTCCATTACCTGTTCCATTTGTAA
>JAJFVL010000022.1 GCA_021371855.1 Bacteroidales bacterium
AATTGGTTCTCCCAACAGGGGTTACAATCTTTGTATCTGAGAATGACGGTTTAAAAGTTAGTAGAAACCGCCGTGGTACGACATCGTATGCCCGGTGGTGTGGGGGGACAGCGGCGTGAGCCGCTTCCTACCCGATTAACCACCGGTGCAACCGGTGGTATGAAGATAGTATAGAATCAAAGCCCTGAAGGGGCTTAACTATGTTGCGCTCCTTCAGAGCTGATAGTTTCTTTCCGTTGCTTACCTCCGGTTTCACCGGAGGTTATTCATATATGGCTCTTTCAGAGCCAGTCAGCGAAAAATATTATAGCTTCAACGAGTCTAATATAATCATACTTGTATGATTATTTAAATTACGACGGTTTCACTTTGGATCGGGCAAATGAAGAATCGGAGTGAACCAGCGCTCAAATAATTCAAAATCTATTAATTTATGTGCATGATTCCTGATACTTATATAAAATAAAAAAGCCCGGCTTTTAACCGGGTTTATATATTTTGTTTAAGATATTTAGTTACATATGACATTAGTCAGATTACTGTCCCAGCAATACCAGTTGCTATCTGAAAAAAATTCCGGGCATTTAACTCTTCCGTTATGAGTCGTCCGGTTCCATTTAACATCGACAGTGGAAAATCCGTTGCCATTATTATAGTAAATTGAATAATATGCGTCATAATCACCTGATACCTGCAACCCATATTCTATGTAACTGCCTGTAGAAGGTTGGGATGTTTTTACGTAAGTATATTTAATAGTTGCAATTGAGGCACTGGTTTTTGTCCAGTCGATCTGAAGGCAAGCTTCAGGCACCTGGGCGCTCTGGTTAAGGATCCATTGCCCGCTTGTTCCATCGAGTTTTGAGGTCCCTTCAAACCATAGAAATTCATTGTAACCACCGGTCCCTTCTTTCGTTATGTGCATTTGCCACAGAACATCGCTTGCCCTTATTTGCCCTGTAAGTCTGGCCTTATATGTTGTAAGAGCTACTGGGACATCATAGCTCCATTGCCATGTTTTATCAGAAAGATAAACAGGTTCCTGGTCTGTCGCTACTTTGAAAGCAGCAACCGGGACAATAAGGGTTGTAGTCAAAAGAGTATTCCATATCCCTGCAACTGTGGCAGAAAACTCCCAGTTGATTTGATTAATCCCTTTAATATCAGAAAAAGCAGCAGCAGATTTGGAAGATGCAACGAAATTACTGAAATCAATTGTCATAGATCCTTCCGGAGGCAAAACAGGAGGATCTCCCTTATCCTTTTTACAGCTCATAAAAAATCCGGTTGCAAGAATAAAGACCAGAGAGAGTAAATAAACTTTTTTCATAGAAATATCCATTAATTATTATTTAGTTAAACATTTAATTTCACATAAATTGAACAAGTACCCGGTAAAGTCAATGAATTTATATGCACGTGTCCGGATACTCCAGAAATAATAAACGGCTGATTGTTTTAATTAGTGTCCCGGATGCAAATATATAAAGACAAATGTAAAAAGATTAATAGAAACTGGTTGTTTGTTGCTTTTATAATTGTCGGGTCTTGGTGGCAATTACATTTTTTTGACTTTTCTGAGCGGACTCAATTATCAGGTATTTGAACAAATAGCTTCTTTGTTTGTTCCTGATAACAAAACACAGATTCATGGAAAGAAGAAAATTTGTTAAATCCGTTGGGCTGGTGACCGCTGCTGCATATATCGGCCCAAAAGTATTTGGTAATGACCAAATTGTCAAATCTTATGGGATTGAAGGTGTTCCGGCATCTGAGTTCTCTCCTCTGCCTTTTGCATATAATGCTTTAGAACCCTATATTGATGCCAGAACAATGGAAGTTCACTATGATAAACATCACAGGGCATATTATACTAACTTCATTAATGCAATTAAAGGTACCCCTCTTGAGGCAGTATCTATGACAGACCTTTTTGCTTCGATCTCAAAGCAGACCGATGTTATTAGAAATAATGGAGGAGGTTATTATAATCATCTCTTCTTCTGGAAAAACCTTGGGGCAGGATCTGCCGGTCCTTCGGCCGGGTTATCCGAAGCAATTACAAAGGCATTTGGTTCTTTTGATAAATTCAGGGAAGCATTTAACACTGCAGCAAAAACAAGGTTTGGAAGCGGCTGGGCGTGGTTATGTCTTAATGCGGAGAAAAATCTGGCTGTAGGCAGTACTCCAAACCAGGATAATCCTCTCATGGATATTTCATTGGTAAAGGGAATTCCACTCCTTACTCTTGATGTATGGGAACATGCTTATTATCTGAAATATCAGAACAGAAGAGCCGATTACATCGATGCATTCTGGAATGTAGTGAAGTGGGAAGAGGTAAATAAGAGATATGAAGAGGCAGTAAAAATCAGATAAACAGGAATATAAGTTCCTCTCCCTTGGGAGAGGGATTTAGAGTGAGGAGGATTTCAGAGAGGGCATTTGTGTGAATGGTATTGGAATAAAGAGAGGCTCTATTACAAAATAAAGCCTCTCTTTACTAAGTAGCAGGTATCTTATGTATAAAGAAATCTTTTTATCTTAAGTGTCGCAGTTTTCTGAAACGGAACAGGTTGAAGTACAACTTTATGTATCTGGCTGAATTTATTAACCTGCGAATTTACATACTCCTGTAATTCATTAAGAAGCTCATCAACTTTGTCATCAAACTGCCTGCTCATATCCTGCTTGAGATTCTGGTATTTCTTTTCCAGTTCATCCATATTGATGTTGACAAGGGCAACAAGCTTCCCTTTTTGCTGAATGACAAGCGATTCTGCCACGCAACGGAAATTGTTGATAATTGATTCAATTTCCTCGGGATAAATATTCTCACCGCTTGCGCCGAGGATCATATTCTTTAATCTTCCCTTTATGTAAAGGTTGTTGTTCGCATCCAATTTCCCAAGATCTCCGGTCTTGAACCAACCGTCAGGTGTAAGGACCTCTTTTGTCATTTCAGGTTCTTTATAATAGCCTTTCATGATGTTTGGTCCTTTTGCCCATATTTCACCTTCTCCGGTCTTCCGGTCAGGATTATTTATAATAAGTTCAATTCCTTCAATTTTCGGGCCTGTTGAATCAAAAATAGTATTCTTTGGATTAGCACCTGCAAGAAGAGGTGCTGCTTCAGTAAGACCGTAGCCAATAGCATAAGGAAACTTTGCTTCAAGAAGAAATTTCTCAACTGCCTTATTCAGTTTGGCTCCTCCGATACCAAAAAACTTCAGTTCACCGCCAAATGTTATTTTAAGTTTCTTACCGGCAGTTTTATTAAGAATTTTCCGGACAGGAGGGACCTTATAAAGGAGTTTGAGAATAAGGTTATCCCTGAAAGTGGGCAGAATTTTATTATAATATATTTTTTCCATTATGAGCGGAACCGTCAGCATCAATGTGGGCTTAACTTCTGCCATAGCGGGTATAAGAACAGATGGTGTAGGGGGCTTCCTGAGATAATAAACACATGCCCCGTAGAGCATGGGCAGAATTAAGCCAAGTGTATTCTCATAAGTGTGCGATAAAGGAAGAACTGACAAAAAACGATCATTCTCGTTAATTGGTTGTATAACACCGGATTTTATTGCATTGAAAGTAATGTTTTTGTGTGTCAGCATAACACCTTTTGAACGGCCCGTAGTTCCCGAAGTATATATAATTGAAGCAAGATCTTCTTCTTCAACTTCATATTTTCGTGAAGGAAGAGCATAAGGGTCATATTCAGAAGTATCATTTTCAGAGTAGACCAGTGAAAAATCTTCTATCAGGATTGCCGTTTTAAGATATTCCGATTTGAATCCATCGATTCTCGCCATAAGTCCTGATGATATAAAAATCGCTTTAGCTTCCGAATGTTCCAGAATATTTGCAACTTCGGTACCTGAGAAATCGGGCAGAATAGGAACAATAACGGCTTTCATGAAAGTAACTGCAAAGTAGCATACTCCCCAATTTGGCATATTTGAGCTCAAAATCGCCACTTTATCGCCGGGGCAAATCCCTTTATTCTCAAGGAAAGAGATTAACGCCAGAATCTGTTTGTTGACTGTTTCATAACTCCTCGGTTCCTCCCCTACAAAAGAATAAGCATAATGCTTACCGAACTTTCTTAATGTCTCATTAAACATGTCAGGGAAAGTAAGCCTGATCCTTTTTTCTTCCATTATCCCCTATTCTTATTTATAGTGAAAATAAAATGCAAAGTTACGCAATTATTTCATTATGGTTCATTTTGCACGGAATTATGTAAAAGCGTTATGAATCATTAACCCTTTATCGGGGGGAATGGTTATTTTTGTAAATAGATATTTAACCAGGAAATTATGAGTTCTGTAATAAGAGTAACAAAGGAATTCACTTTTGAAATGGCGCATGCTTTATGGAATTATGATGGCCCCTGCAGAAATGTTCATGGACATTCATATAAGCTATATGTGACAATTTCCGGTATTCCGGTTGAAGACCCGGGAAATCCCAAGGACGGAATGGTAATAGATTTTACCGACTTGAAAAGCATTGTCAAAAAAGAGATAGTGGGTGTTTTTGATCATTCTGTTGTTGTTAGCAGGCGGTTTGATAAAGAAAAAAAGGAGATGTTTACAAAAATGTTCGGGAATGCGGTCCTGGTTGACTATCAGCCAACATGTGAAAATATGGTTTCTGATTTTGCATCAAGAATTTCAAACCTGTTACCTCCCGGAGTTAAACTGCACAGTCTTAAACTTTACGAAACTGCGACCTCTTTTGCAGAGTGGTATGCAGCAGATAACGAATAAGATATGACCCCCAAACCCCTCTTAAAGGAGACTAATTCATACAAGGGATTTAACCCCCCTTCAGGCCTGCTCGGACCGCAGCGTCGGAGGAGGCAGGGGGGTAGCACATAATATACTCAAACTGACAAATTATGACCGATACCGCCCCTAAAAAACTTTTCCTGCTTGACGCTTATGCACTCATTTTCCGCTCCTATTATGCTTTCATCAAAAATCCAAGAATAACCTCAAAAGGGCAGAATACTTCAGCAGTATTCGGATTTTTTCTGACTCTGCAGGAGGTTCTTCAGAAACAAAAACCGACACATATTGCCGTGGTTTTTGATACTCCGACCCCAACCTTCAGGCACGAAATGTATAAGGAGTATAAAGCAAACCGTGCTGCGACACCTGAGGACATTATAAATGCAGTTCCTTATATAAAGCGGCTGATTGAAGCCTATAAAATTCCGGTGATTGATTGTCCGGGATTTGAAGCTGATGATGTAATTGGTACTTTGGCCAGAAAAGCATCTGAAAAAGGTTTTTCTACTTATATGATGACCCCCGACAAAGATTTTGCACAACTCGTTGCAGATAATGTTTTTATGTTCAAACCGTCAAGAAGCGGTAATGAATCCATTTTATGGGGTGTTGATGATATTAAAAAAGAATTTTCAGTTCAAAAGCCGGAGCAGGTAGTTGATGTCCTTGCCCTTATGGGCGATACTGCTGATAATATTCCCGGAGCTCCCGGTATTGGTCCCAAAACAGCAAAGAAACTGATCTCCGAATATGGAAGCATTGAAGAAGTATTCAGAAATACCGGTAAGTTAAAAGGGAAACTTAAGGAGGTAATTGAAAATAACAGGGAGCAGATTGAGTTTTCGAAAAAGCTTGTTACAATCGAGCAGAATGCTCCGGTTGAGTTTGACGAGAACAAGCTTGCTATGGAAGTACCGGATGCTGATAAGCTGAAGATTCTTTTTGATGAACTTGAATTTAAAACAGCCGGCGACAAGGCTCTGTCGGGAATCAACAAACCGGAAAAGCTTCAGGAACAACCACAATTATTTGTTCCTCAGCAGGATTCTCTTCAGGGTTCTCTCTTCGGTGATGAGGAAATGGCCCCTGTTGCCGAAAAAGCAACAATTGAAAATGTGGTTCACAGCTACAAGCTTGTCGAAGGCAGCAAGGAGCTTAAAGAATTTGTCAAGACTGCAGGAGCGCTGAAAGAATTTTGCTTTGACACTGAAACAACAAGTATCAATCCTCTTGATGCGGAGCTTGTCGCTCTTTCTTTCTCGTGGGAGAAAGGATCGGGTCATCTTATCCATTTTCCTGAATCACGGGAGAAAACAAAAGAGATTCTGGAGATTCTCCGGCCGGTTTTTGAAAATCCTGATATACTGAAAATAGGACAGAATCTTAAATTCGATATGCAGGTCCTGGCTAATTATGGCATTGAAGTGGAAGGTCCCTTGTTTGACACGATGATTGCCCATTATCTGCTGGAGCCCGAGATGAGGCATAACATGAACCTTTTGTCTGAAACATATCTGTCGTATGATCCGGTGCATATTGAATCGCTTATTGGTGAGAAAGGGAGTAATCAGAAAAACATGCGTTCGGTTCCTGTTGATAAGCTTAAAGAATATGCTGTCGAAGATGCAGATGTAACATTTCAGCTGAAGAACGTTTTTGAGCCCCGGTTAAATGCTGAAGGACTTTGCGACCTGGCAGGAGATATTGAGATGCCCCTTATCCGTGTACTGGCAACTATGGAAAGGAACGGAGTGAAGCTTGATCTGGATGATCTTAAGGCAATAACCATTAACCTTAGAGAGGATATTATCGCACTTGAAAAAGAGATCTATACTCTTGCAGGAACCGAATTTAATATTTCCTCACCAAAACAGCTTGGAGATATTCTTTTTATCAGGCTGAAACTTGACGAAAATGCACGTGTCACAAAAACGAGGCAGTTCATTACCAATGAAGAGATCTTACAGCGGCTAAAAAGCAAACACCCCATTATTGACAAAGTATTGGAATACCGGGGGCTTAAGAAATTACTGTCAACTTATGTTGAAGCACTGCCCCTGCTTGTTGATAAGTATACCGGCAGGATACATACCTCGTTCAATCAGGCTGTAGCCTCAACAGGAAGGTTGAGTTCAAATAATCCAAATCTTCAGAATATACCGGTGAGAGATGAAAGGGGAAGAGAAATAAGGAAAGCCTTTGTCCCGGAGAAGGGATATGTTTTCTTGTCTGCCGACTATTCTCAGATTGAATTAAGGCTGATGGCACATCTGAGCAAGGATAAAAATATGATAGCGGATTTTCTTTCGGGAAGCGATATCCATGCAGCTACTGCTGCAAAAATATTCGGTGTAGAGTTAAAGGATGTTACACGTGAGATGCGCAGCAGAGCAAAGACTGCTAATTTTGGTATTATTTATGGAATATCATCTTTCGGGCTTTCGGAAAGGTTGACAATAGGAAGAAAAGAGGCCAAAGAGTTGATAGACGGATATTTCAATTCTTATCCCGGAGTAAAGGCTTATATGGATGAGAGCATCAGCAAGGCAAGAGATCTGGGTTACGTAACTACAATGTTTGGACGTAAACGGTATCTTACCGATATTCATTCCAGGAATCAGGTAGTAAGGGGTAATGCTGAACGGAATGCTATTAATGCCCCGATTCAGGGCAGCGCTGCAGATATCATTAAAATAGCAATGGTCAGGATTTACAACAGGATGAAAGCTGAAAGATTTGTATCGAAAATGATACTGCAGGTACACGATGAACTGATCTTTGAAACAGAGACTTCTGAGCTTGAAAAGCTCAAGGGCATTGTAATATATGAAATGGAAAATGCAGCTAAATTGAATGTGCCGTTAAAAGTCGACTGCGGTACGGGAAATAATTGGTTTGAGGCGCATTAACCCAAATTTACTCCCTTCCCCCTCCGACGCTGCGGTCGGAGCAGGCCTGAAGGGGGGCTAAGAAATGAGATTGATTTAAACCCACCTTTAGGGGCAGAGATTGAAACAAAGGGAGGAAAAAGATGACAATTAAAGTATTGTTTTTCGGAATTTTGGCAGAGGTTACCGGAAATTGCTGTAAACATTACCCTGATGTAAGTTCAATCGGTGATCTTAAGCTCAGGATCCAGGATGATTTTCCAGAGATAATCCATTATAACTTCCGTATATCTCTTAATAATGAAATCATTAATAATAATCCGTCTCTGAATGACGGGGATGAGGTAGCTTTTATGCCTCCATTTGCAGGAGGTTAGGTCTTTTATGCATAGATTCATTTGTAAATTATGCCAAATAATTATCTGATAAAAGGACCGGTAACACATGAATTAATCTCTCTCTTTCTAAAGAAGATTGGAGAGAAAACAGATTCAGGTGGCCACTCGGTTTTCATTGGTCAGGTGAGAGCTGATAAAATCAACGGCAAAAAAGTAAAGTTAATTGAATATTCTGCATATGAAGAGCTGGTTAAGGTTGAGGCAGACAAAATTATAAAAACCGTATTATCAGAGTTCAATGATGTTAAATCAATTGAGTTAGTACATTCGACGGGTAATGTCAAAGCAGGAGAGATCTCTTTGTTTGTGCTTGTATCAGCAGGTCACAGGCATCAGGCAATACAAGCTTGCAGCAAGACAGTTGAACTTGTCAAAGAAAAATTACCTGTCTGGAAAAAGGAGATTTTTGAAGATAATTCCCACGAGTGGAAATAAAATAATTCCGATCAGACAGGTTCCTGGTGTTCTTTGCTTGCAAGGTAAGCGGATTCATCTTTGCTTATATCGTCCCTGCTTGCGGAAAGGATCGAGCCAAATTTTCCCTTAAGTATAGAATAGTACTCTTCTTTATTGTTAAGTATTTCAATAGCTTTTAATACCTGTTCATCTTTCTTTATCGTCCGGGCAATTGACCCTTCTTCATAGAAATACCGGCCAATGATTTCATCTTCGAGCAGATCAGTTATTTCGCTTCTGAACATCGAAAAGTCATGGTCCAGACTATGTGTGACATTTTTCTCCAGTTCAGTAAAAAGGTCTTTGTGGATATCGTAATACTTTTCTTTTTTTGCATTTGAAACAAGTTCATTGAGAGATTCCTCAGTTTCGGTTTTATAGCTGAATTTACGATCCTCCAGAAATAGTTTAAAGTCAGTATAATCCTGTTCAGTCAGGGAGAATTGCCCGATAGTATTTATTTCAGGATGAGCCCAATAATATTTGGTGGCAAAGTCGAAGATATAATTCCGCAAATATAGTTCTGCTGAAATCTGGCTAAGGGCTTCAGGCAGGATTTCAATATCCGGAGCAATACCACCTCCGTCCTTTACGATCCTGCCGTTTTTTGTCTTAAATTCAGAAATGAGGGAATCAGGAATTATGCCAACGCTACCGTCTTCGTTTGGGTGAGAAAAGTCACGAGCCTGAATACATCTTCCGCTTGGGATATAATACTTTGCAGTAGTGACTTTCAATTGAGTGTTATAGCTTAACGGACGTGAAATTTGCACCAATCCTTTTCCATATGAACGCTGACCAACAATTATACCCCTGTCAAGATCCTGAATTGCTCCCGCTACTATCTCTGAGGCAGAAGCAGAACCTCTGTTTATGATTACAGCAAGAGGTATTTTTTCGTCAATTGCAGGTTTTGTTGTTTTAAAATCCTCATCAAACTGCTTAACTTTTCCTTTTGTCGATACAACTTCATTCCCCGGGCCGACAAACAGATTAACTATTTCTACAGCTTCCGTAAGCAATCCGCCCGGATTTCCCCTCAGGTCAAGAATGATCTGCTCAGGATTCTTTGCTTTTAATGAAATAAGTGCATTTTTTACATCTTCAATACAATTTTGGGTGAAGTTGGTGAATCGTATATAACCTGTTTTTGAATCAATCATTCCATAATAGGGTACAGGAGGAATTATAATTTTTTCCCTTTTTAACGAATATTCTTTTTCTTTTCCGTTCCTCTCCATCGTAAGGCTAATTTCTGTACCGGGATTTCCCTTAAGTTTATCACTGACTTTTTCAGTAGATAACCCTGCCAGAGAAACACCATCAACTTTTTTAAGAAGATCTCCGGCTTTTATTCCGGCTTTGTCGGCAGGAAATCCTTTATATACTTCACTGATAACAACATAATCTCCGGCATTTCGTATAAGTGATCCGATCCCTCCATATTTACCGGTTGTCATAAACGTGAATTCATCAACTTCCGATTCGGGGTAATAAGTGGTATATGGATCCAACGTTTTAAGCATATTATCTATACCTGTTTTAATCACTTTATCAGGATTAATATCATCAACATAAAAAGTATTTAATTCTCTGAAAAGAGTAAAAAAGATATCAAGATTTTTGGCAATCCTGAAGTCTCTGGTTTCCTGATTGGCCAAGAAAGCAGTGCTGATACCTGCAATTATCAGCAGACTCAGAGCTATAATTATTTTGCCTTTGTGAAACTTTTTCATAACCAGTGTGGTTTAATTTTTAGCGGCGAAAATAAGAAGAAAATTTGGTAACAGTTTTGATAAAGAAACAATTAAAACAACTTTAACATATTTTTTAATTCAATTTTGTATTAGCAATGAATTTATTTATCATTTCTTTTATGGATCTTTCTATGATAAGATAATCAGGAACCATATTTCCTTTCAATATAACAACAAAAACAATCTGAATACCCTGTGAGGAAAGATGTTCGTAAAGTGTTGTTTTATTTTTCCGGTATGCTTCTCTCATTCTTCTTTTAATAAGGTTCCTCGTGACAGCCAGACGGAATCCTCTTTTTGACACGCTGAATGTGACCTGAGCCGGTGCCGGAAGCAGGACAGGGCTTTTTCCCCAAACTACTTTAAAACAGGAAGTGTAAAAAACATTTCCACTTTCAAACAAGCTGGTGATTATTTTCCTGCTGCAAAGCTTTTCAGACTTATTAAATGTCTCCCTGATGGTATTCATATTAAGACGGCTTGTCCCTTATGCTTTATCATACGATCATTCCGTAACTTCAGGGTAAGCCGGTAGGTGAGATTACTTATTTTAAATTCCTGTTATATTCTTTAAGATAATCATCAAGAGCCATAGTCATCGAAGGAGCTTTGGGATTCGGAGCATTTATATCGAGTCTTAAACCCTCGTGTTCAACAGCATAGGCTGTTGTTGGTCCAAATGCTGCAATTTTAATATCTCCCTGTTTAAATGACGGGAAATTTTCTTTCAACGATTTTATCCCCGAAGGACTATAAAAAACAAGAATGTCATAGTCGAAATCCTTCAAATTCGAAAAGTTGGTACTGATTGTTCTGTAGAGAATCCCAATTGAATAACGGATCCCGTTATTATCAAGCAAATCGGGAATTTCAGTATTATGTGGTTCTGATAACGGGACAAAAAAGTTATCTTCCTTATGCTTGGCAATGACATCCATAAGGTCCTGAAACTTGGCTTTCCCATGAAATATTTTACGCTTTCTGTATACAATATACTTCTGCAGGTAAAATGCAACGTTTTCTGTAATACAGAAATACTTCATTGTATCCGGGACCACAGTCCTCATTTCAGCACAAATCCTGAAAAAGTGATCAATCCCCGTTTTACTCGTGAAAATGACGGCAGTAAAATCAAGAATATTGATTTTTTGTTGCCTGAAATCTTTTGATGAGATTCCTTCAACCTGTACAAACGGTTTAAAATCAACTTTTAGATTATATTTTCTGGCCAGCTCGAAATATGGGGATTTCGGATTCATCGGTTCTGGCTGTGATACTAAGATCTTCCTTATTTTCAACTCTTTAAAGTTTAAGTTTCACTTTCTCTATGTAACCCTAACCAATCTAAACAAGGCTTGTAAAATACTTCACTGATATCAAAACAGGTAGAATTTCTAGGGCACAAAGGTACAAAATCAAATAGAAAATAGAAATATTCCTGTTCAGAAAAATTTTCATCAGTGTGGCAATTCTGATCAGATACATTATTCCTGTTACAATAATACCTGCAATAAAATAGAGATCAGATGGGTGAAGCGGGGTGTAATATATCATAATAACAATTACGGAAAGCAGCAGTGCAGCAAACCTGTATGACTGGAATACCACCACCTGATATTCCCTGAATACTTCCTTTTCTCCGCTTGCAAAACCTGTTATTATGCAGGTAACATGCCGTAATATAACAACCACTATAATTGCACCAAGAGAAATCAGCCAGAAAAATATACCAGGGATATTTGTGGGTACAGCACCAAAATATTCAGCTGAAGAATAAATGAAAAGAGCTATGATAAAAAAAGAAGCCAGATTTAAGATTGTTGATTGCCAAAGAAATAGTCCGCCAACATTTCGTGTAGAAGGATCGGTTATTCCCTTGAAAAGGAAAAATCTGGTAATATCTGAAAACATATTTTTGGATGTTACCCTTACGATAGATAGTAAAAATGCTGCGATCAGGATAATCCCAATCACCCATTCATCATGAAATTGCTGAACAGGAAGGTCCAGTCCCGGTTTAAGTTTTTTTTCCAGGGAAGCCTTTATATCTGCTTTGATTTGTCTGTTTTTTTCAATGAAAAGAACAGGAAATCCGTTCGTTGTGCTCTGATCAATATTCGTAACGACATTAATTGAATCGTAAAATGTGATGTCAGCTACACTGTTTCTTCTGCACAAAGTGTCTGGAGCAACAATATTAGCAGAATCAGCAACTGGTTTCAGGATATAAATAGTAGAATCGGGCCTCCTGAAAGAGTTAATGATTGAACCGGAATCAGATTTTATCCAGGCAAAATCTTGAAAACCAGTATTTTTTCCCGGGACGACGTCTTGTTGTATTTCTGACCGATAATTTATCATCATCATTGTGAATTCAAAACACAAAAGTAATGATAAATACAAATGTTATCTCAAAATAGAGATAAGTACTGGCGATAAGTTAAAAATGATCAGCTGTGCAACCTGAAATTTCTGTGAGAATATTATTTGCGAGCCTGCTTGCTCCAATTCTGAAAAGACTATTGTTAAGCCAATCTTTGCCAAGGCAATAGTTTACAATCTGATAATAGTTAACTGCATCAGCTGAACTTGCTATTCCACCGGCAGCTTTAAATCCTACCTTGATGCCTGTTTCTGAATAGAAATCAGATATTGCCCGGCACATTACAAAAGCGGCCTCCGGCGTGGCGGAAACCGGAGTTTTACCTGTTGATGTCTTGATAAAGTCAGCTCCGGCATCCATTGCAATCATTGATGCTTTGAAAATCTGTTCATAACCTCCTAACAGGCCTGATTCAACAATAACCTTAAGTGTTCTTTCTCCGATAGCCGATTTAATTTCCCTGATTTCATCAGCAACCAGGGCAAAATCGTTGCCAAGAAAGGCTCCAACCGGAATGACAATATCAACCTCTTCAGCTCCGGCTTCTACTGCCATCTTGCATTCAGCGACCTTTACGCTGCGAAAGGTCTGTGAGGTTGGGAATGATCCTGCTACTGTAGCGATTTTTACATTTTTGGCTGACAGCTTTTCTTTTACAACTGAAACAAAATTGGGAAACACACAGATTGCCGCAACGTTCGGGATATTTGAATACCGGCCTGAAAAACTGTTTACCTTGCCTGTAAAACGCACTATCTGGCTTTTATTGTCAGTTGTGTTAAGGCTGGTCAGATCGATCATATTCAGAATGCTCATCAGCAAATGCTTGTCGGGAGTTGTTGTCAGCTCAGACGTAACTTTTTTTAGTCCCTTCCGGATTTCTGTTTCTGAAGGACATGAATTGATAAGCTTTTGGTATAGTTTTGTCATAATTAATCTGTTATGTTAAATTTAATGACCTTTCTATTGATAAAAGAGCGGGATCAATATAATGCTTTTTGTTTTCATAATAAATTTAAAATTAAATTTAATTTAAAGTTGCATAAATAATACCGGAGACCCTGTTTCTGCGGTCTTATTACATCCTGATCTTTAAGTTTTCAGAAAATTTGTTTCAGGAGGATTTTTAACAGAATTTTTATTTCCGAGTTTCTCATTTCTTGCAAGCGAAGCAAAGATTCCGCATACCGATAATATTGAAAAGATAAGAAAACCTGTTCTCATTGATGACATCAATCCCTGATAAGTGGAAGGATTAATGGTCTGCTTTCCGATATATAATGAAATGAGCATCATAGCAATACCCATGCTCATCATCTGACCGACCATCCGCATGGTCCCGAGAACTCCGGATGCTACCCCCAGATAACGTTTTTCAACTGAGCTCATAATAGCATTTGAGTTTGGTGAGGAAAACAGACCAAAACCGATTCCCATAAGGGTCAGCATCAACACAATGAGGTAAGTTGGCGTAGTCTCTTTTATAAAACACAATAAAACGAGCCCGGCAGCTGTCAATCCCATGCCAATTGAAGCTATGATCCCGGGATTCTTCTTATCTGATAATTTCCCCGCAACTGGCGAAAGGAGCATCATGGCAACAGGCTGCGATATCATTATTAAACCGGCTGTTCTGGCATCAAACCCTTTAAGATATTGGAGGTAAAGACTAATAAAGAATCCGGTTGCACTTGTCGCTGAATAATGAATCAATGCTGCTATACCCGAGAAAGCAAATACTCTGTTCCTAAAAATGAGACGGATATCAAATACCGGATTTATGATCTTGTTCTCGACGATGACAAAAACAACTGACATCATAAGGGCAACGGCAATGCATATCCATCCCAATGCAGAAGGGAGTTTTGAAAATCCATACATAAATGAAGACAATGCTATACCATAGATGACTGACCCGCTCCAGTCAAATTTTTCACCGGCTGCCTCCGCCCATTCGGTTTTTATCTTTCTGCTTATGAGAATGAGTGAAATAATCCCAAATGGAACAAGAAACGCGAAAATGCTTCTCCATCCAAAATACTGAGTCAGTAATCCTCCGATAATAGGGCCACATGACAAACCAAGGTATACTGCTGTTACATTGATCCCCATTGCCCTTCCTCTCTCACCGGGCTGGAAAACAGAAGTTATTATGGCCATACTTGTACCAAAGATCATTGCACCGGCCAGCCCCTGGAAAATCCTGAAAACTATCAGCGAAATAACGTTCCAGGCGAATATTAAGAGAAAGGTGGAAATGGTAAACAGCAAAATCCCGGTAAAGAAGATTTTTTTCCTTCCGGTAATATCTGCCAGCCGTCCAAAAGGGAGAAGAAATACAGATGAGGATAAAATAAAACTGCTGATTACCCATCCCAGCTCAACAGCATTTGCATGGAGATCTTTCCCTATTGAAGGAAGGGCCAGATTAACTGCTGAACCAAGAAAAGGTGTTAAAAATGCTGCAAAAGCTGCAACAAGCAGTACCGATTTTTTTGAAGTCTCTTCCGCGGTGGCACCATTATTACTCATATTCTATTTCTGCATTATTCCGGCGACCTGTTATTCTTTTTGTTTAGTATCGATAATTATTGTAACCGGACCATCGTTAATCAGTTCTATCTGCATCATAGCGCCAAACTCACCGGTTCCAACCTCTTTCCCCAGAAGCCCGGAAAGCTTGCTGATGAACCTGTTATACAAAGGAATTGCTGTGTCGGGATGTGCAGCGCGGATATATGAAGGTCTGTTCCCTTTCCGTGTTTTGGCATGAAGGGTAAACTGGCTGATTGCAAGAATACTTCCTTTTATCTCAAGAATAGAAAGGTTCATTACTTCATTTGCGTCATTGAAAATCCGCAACTGAACTATTTTATTGCACAACCATTCAATATCAGTATCATTATCCGATTCTTCAATACCAATCAGAACAAGCAACCCAATACCAATTTGTGATTTAATATTATTATTGATTGTTACAGAGGCTCTTTTTACCCTTTGAATAACAGCTCGCATTGAAATCATTTTTGTGGTGTTCAAATATATGCATTCAATTTTAAAAACCTTAAAATGGTGTTTTATATTATATTTGCCCGCATTAATGTTTTTCAGATGGATTATGTTACAATTTTTGCAATAGCAATCGGGCTATGTTTCGACACATTTGCGGTTTCTCTTTCATATGGTGTTGTTCAATACAAAATATTATTCCGTCAGGCAATGCGTCTGGCATTATTGTTTGCAGTTTTCCAGGGAGGACTGACAGTAGCTGGTTATTTCCTGGGATCCATTGTTTCAGACATCCTTAAAACAGCTGACCATTGGATAGCATTAGGGTTGCTTTCAGCTCTTGGCATCAAAATGATTATAGAAGGATTGAAAAAAGAAGAGACGAAAGAGGTGCTTGATTATAGCAAACTCATTGTACTCCTGACTTTGGCCCTGGGAACAAGCATCGATGCTTTTGCAGTAGGGATCAGCTTTGCCCTGCTTGACGTTAAAATATGGACCGCCGGAATAATTATAGGTTTCGTGACATTTCTGGCTTCAATGGTTGCCATCAGGATCGGAAAATCTGCTGGTGAAAGACTTGGAAATAAAGTCGAGATTATTGGAGGTATTATACTGGTCGGAATAGGGGTGAAGATATTTATCGAGCATATGCTCGCCTGATTATTTTTTGATAAAAAACTCCAGGAAGAAAGCTTTCATAATTAAAAGGGTATCATTTTACGTTCTCTTTTATTGAATGTCGCCATCTCGCTGAAACCTGTATATCTGAGAAGTTCATAAACCTCATCGAAATACTGGCCAACCCTGAAAGTCAGATGTGCATCTGAATTGACACATACAGGAACTTTCTCTTTTTGGAAAATACTCAGGAACCTGCGGTCGGGATAAAAATCAGCAAGGGGCCTGTTCCTTCCGTTAGTATTTACCTCAAAGACGACGTCATGCTTTTTCATTGTTCGGGCAAGCTTCATGTAAAACGGCTCCAGATCGAAAGTTGGTTTATGTCCGTATATCCTTATCAGGTCGCAATGACCAATAATATCAAAAAGATCCGATCCGGCAGCTGCGATAACAGTGTCAAAGTAAGATTCGAATAATCTGTCGATGTTTTTTCCTTCATAAAATTCAGGGCCGTTATCCACAGTTTGTTCACCCAGATAATGAACCGATCCTATAACATAATCAAGTTGGAGAGGTTGGAGAAAAGCTTCGATCTCAGCTTCTTTTCCGGGGAAAAAATCAACCTCCAGACCCGTCTTTATTTTTATATTTTTAGTATCCTCTCCGATTGTCCCGATGTGATTGATATATTCTGAAATGTTTTCAGGATTCATGCACCATTCCTCATTGTACTTAAAAAGGTTGAGATGATCGGATATGCCTATTTCACTAAAACCCGCTTCAACGGCAGGAACAATGTATTCCTTTGGTGTCGATCGTCCGTCACTGAAGGTTGAATGAAGATGGTAATCGGTTTTGTATATCATGACAAATAAAAAGATGTAAATAGTTCTTTTTAACTTTCAAAATAGACTTAAATTTGGCAATAAAGCAAATTGGAAATTCATAATTTGATTTTTATCAGATAATAAAATCAATACTAAACGGATAATTCGTGAAATTAACATGAGATTCTGAGCGAAACGAAGTGAAGCGAAGAATCTCATATTATTAGTCGGACACTATTGTAATAAAATAATGAATATTAAAAGTTAAAAGGAGATATTCGGAAACTCAAAAATGCATAAAATGAAAATGGAAAAACAGACCGTCAGGGATATTCCCCGCAGAAAATTTCTTGAAATGAGCATGAAAAGCGGATTGCTGATTGCTGCAACACCTGCTCTTATGTCCCGGTTGGTATCGTGTCGTGAAGGTGTTAACGCTTCATCAGGTATGGATATGGATAAGGAGACATTATCGAAGATCATAACAAAAGCTCTCGAAAAGGGAGGTGATTTTGCAGATGTATATCTGGAAAACCGGATATCACGGCAGATTGTCATGGAAGAATCCATATTTAAAAGCGGACTGTATGGGATCAGCCAGGGGGCAGGAGTGAGAGTAATATCGGGAAACAAAACGGGGTATGCCTATACTGACGAAATAACTGAAGAAAAACTTATGCGGGCGGCTGAAGTGGCATCTTATGTGGCACATAACGGGAATAAAACAATTCCCGTCAATATCTCAGAAACCAGTTGCCCTTCATTTGTAACTGTGAAGCAGCCTCTTTGTGAAATTGCTGATGAAAAAAGGATTGATATCATAAAAAGAGCCGATCAGGCTGTAAAAGATTATGATCCGAGGATCAGGATGGCCATGGTTGACTATAATGATGAGATAAGGGGTAGGGTAATTGCCACAAGCGAGGGGATCTATCTGAGAGATGAACTGCCACTTCTGTTTTTCATTGTTCAGGCAATGAGCGATGACGGAAAAACAAGGCATATGGCTCGCGAGAGAATAAGCTATCATTCAGGTTTTGAGATGTTTGAAAAAGTGACGCCTGAAACAGTAGCCCGGAATGCAGCGCGGGAGGCAATTGCCATGCTTGCCGCGGAAGATGCTCCCGCAGGTATTATGGATGTCGTTATGCAGAACGGATGGGGCGGAGTATTGGTTCATGAAGCTGTTGGACATCCGCTGGAG
This sequence comes from Bacteroidales bacterium, assembly GCA_021371855.1. Taxonomy (GTDB): domain Bacteria; phylum Bacteroidota; class Bacteroidia; order Bacteroidales; family VadinHA17; genus LD21. Next base: position 18,349 of record JAJFVL010000022.1, read on the forward strand.
GCTGATAACATAGCCAAAGAGATTGGGACTTTCACAGGAAAACTGGGAAAAAAAGTCGCAAGCGATTGTTTTACAATGGTTGATGACGGCACCCTTCCAGGTTTCCGCGGCACTATTAATCATGATGATGAAGGAACTGAAGCCAAACGGAATATCCTGATAGAAAACGGGGTATTAAAGGGATTCATGACAGATATACTTAGTGCAAAGCAGCTTTCAATGGAACGGACAGGCAATGGGAGGAGAGAATCATTCAGGTATATTCCTATACCAAGAATGACCAATACTTTTATAGATGCCGGCAAAGATAAACCGGAAGATATTCTTTCTTCGACTAAAAAAGGCATCTATGTTCAAAGCCTTAGCGGAGGAAGTGTCAATCCTGTAACAGGGGTATTTAATTTTACCTGCCGGGAAGCCTATATGATTGAAAATGGTAAAAAAACCAAACCCATTAAAGGGGCAACACTTATAGGCTCATGCATGGATATAATATCCAATATAGATGCAGTTGGCAATGATCTTGATTTTGGAGTTGGTATTTGTGGAAAAGGGCAGGCAGCCGAAGTATCAGCAGGACAACCAACAGTCAGGATAAGAGGTATTAATGTAGGAGGAAGCAAAGGTTAATAAATCATTCAAAAGATATTAAAAATGGACTATATAGAATTAGCAGAAAAACTTGTTAAGAAGAGTATCAGCCTTGGAGCCGATGCTGCTGAGGTTTTTCTTGAAACAAACAGGAATCTGTCAATCGGAGTACTAAAATCTGAAATTGAGACTATTGAAGAAGCTTCATCTCACGGAGCAGGATTCAGGGTTTTTGTAGGTAACAAAATGGGCTTCAGCCATTGCAACGATCTAAGCGACAGATCGCTTGAAGATACTGTTTCGCGAGCCATTGCTTTTGCAAAGCTCTCATCTCCTGATGAGAACAATGTCCTGACAGACGACATAGGGGTTACTGCAGCAAAAGATTTATACGATAAGAGTATTGCAGCCGAACCGATGGAAAAGAAAATCAGGATGGCTCTTGATCTTGAAAAACTTGCCATGAAAGATCCGAGGATAACCAAAAGTGCAGGTGCAGGTTATGGAGAAGGTGAATCAGAGGTTTTTATAGCAAACTCCAATGGTATATTAAAAAGTTATAAATCATCCGGTTGCTCACTTGGAGTGAGTGTTGTCGCTGAAAAAGGAGATCAGAAAAATACCGGAAGCGAATATTGTTCAAGAGTATTTTTTAAAGACCTTGTTTCCCTTGAAGGAATAGCGGCTTTAGCATCACAAAGGGCATGGGAACTTCTTGATCCTGTAATGATCAACACTCAGAAAGCCTCAGTATTATTTGACCCGGACGTAGCCAGATCACTTTTAGGAGGTATAATTACCGCTGTCAACGGTGAACGTGTTCTCCAGGGAGCCAGTTTTCTGAAAGATCATCTGAATAAACAATTTGCTTCATCCCTGCTTTCCATAACCGATGATGGTACAAAACAGAAAAGTTTAGGCAGCGCTCCTTTCGACGGGGAAGGTGTACCAACAATGAAGAACATCCTTGTTCAGAACGGGATACTGAAGAGTTTTATTTATAATACCAAAACTGCAAAACGGGCAGGTGTAAGAAGTACAGGGAATGCATCACGCGGAGGTTTCAGCAGCCTGCCGGGGATTGGAACCCATAATATATATCTTGAACCAGGGAAGCATACAGGCAAAGAGATAATCGCTGCTACAAAAAAAGGACTTCTGCTGAAAGAGGTTACAGGTTATGGTATTGATGCGGTAAGCGGTAATTTCAGCGGAGGGGCAAGCGGATTCTGGATTTTGAACGGGGAAATCGCCTTCCCCGTTAAAGGTGTTACTATTGCCGGAAAGGCTTTTGATATTCTCAACGGGATCGATATGATGGGAAATGATATTGACATGAACAGGACTTTTGCTGCACCGATATTCAGGGTGGCTGAAATGCAGATAGGAGGTAAATAAAAACTTAAAGGTAATAATGCAACTAAGCTTCATCTGAATTCATCTGCAAGATTATCACAGATATAATTTTTTGATTATTTTAATATTCTGTTAATATTTTATTAAGATTTCGTCTATTGCCCATTTTCTAAATTTGCCTTCAAAATTAAAGTAATTTAATAATGGAGGATTTTTATATGTCAATACGCACGAAATCGTTAAGGCTGTTTACATCCCTGTTATTAGGGATATTTTGCCTGAGTAGTCACGCCTATCCGGTAACTGATAGCGTGACATTATATACACCTTATACAAAAATTTCAGTCCCGCCGGGTCAATCCATTGACTATGCTATTGATGTTATCAATAATGGCAGAGAAATCAAAACCGTCGATATCTCGCTGGCAGGAATGCCAAAGGGGTGGAATTATACTTTGAAAGCAGGAGGCTGGACTATAGGACAGATCTCAATACTGCCCGGTGAAAGGAAAAGCTTTTCTCTTAATGTGGGGGTTCCCTATAAAGTTAATAAAGGAAGTTACCGGTTCAAGGTTTTGGCAGGAGGATCTTATTCACTGCCATTGGTTGTATCCATATCGGAGCAGGGAACTTTTAAGACAGAGTTTTCTACGGAACAGCCAAACAGGGAAGGCCAGGCTAATTCTTCTTTCACATTTAATGCTGTTCTGAAAAACCAGACTGCAGACAAGCAACTATATACTTTGACAGCTAATGCCTCACGAGGCTGGAATGTCGCTTTCAAATCAAATTATCAGCAGGTAACTTCGGTCAATATTGAAGCAAACAGTACTCAATCTATAGAAATCGATATAAAGCCACCTGAAAATATTGAAGCCGGCAGGTACAAAATTCCGATCGTTGCTTCAACAAATACATCATCAAGCAGCATAGAACTGGAAGTGGTTATTACTGGTTCTTACAAAATGGAACTGACTTCCCCGACTGGCTTGTTAAGTACCAATATTACAGCAGGTAAATATAAAAGGGTGGAACTTATTGTCAATAACACCGGTTCCTCTGAGCTTGCAGATATTAAGTTTGACTTTTCTGCACCATCTAAATGGGATGTCACCTTCGATCCAAAAAAAGTCGATAAGCTGCAGGCAGGAAAATCAGCAAAGGTTTTTGCCACTATAAAAGCCGATAAAAAAGCTATTCCCGGAGATTATGTAACGAACCTTGAAGCCAAAACACCTGAAACATCTTCCAGGGCCTCTTTCAGGATCTCTGTTGAAACAGCCATGCTCTGGGGTTGGATTGGTGTGCTTATCATAATTGCCGCTTTGGGAAGTGTATACTATCTGTTCCGCAAATATGGAAGGAGGTAAACCGTGGACGGAAATATTATTGAATTGGTTGACCTTACCAAAAAATATGGATCGTTTACGGCAGTCAATCAGCTAAACCTGTCTGTCCGGAAGGGTGAGATTTTTGGTCTGCTTGGACCCAATGGCGCCGGCAAGTCGACAACGATCCTGATGATGCTCGGATTGGCAGACCCGACTTCCGGGTCAGTCACAGTATGTGGAATTGATTCCACAAGTAATCCAATAGAGGTAAAAAGAAGGGTTGGCTATTTACCTGAAAATGTCGGATTTTATTCTAACCGTAGCGGGTTTGAGAACCTTATGTTTACTGCCCTGTTAAATCGTCTTGCGGGCAGGGAAGCAAAGCAGAAAGTAGAAAAGCTGCTTGGTTGGGTCGGTTTGTCAGATGAAGCAGGAAAAAAGACTGGAAAATATTCTCGTGGGATGCTGCAACGTCTTGGTCTTGCAGATGTGCTTATCAAGGATCCTGAAGTTGTTATTCTCGATGAACCAACGTTAGGCATTGACCCCACAGGAGTACGTGAATTCCTGGATTTAATTGTCGGGTTGAGCAGGCAGGAAGGTCTTACGGTTCTTTTTTCTTCGCACGATCTGCATCACGTTCAGCAGGTTTGTGACCGTGTCGGTTTATTTGTCAGCGGCAAATTACTGGCCGAAGGTGACATCGAAACACTATCGAAGAAATTATTTTCCAAAAATCCCTATGTTATTGAAACCAGCATTTCTAAAGCTCCTTCTGACGCTTCGGGTTTTCCGGGTAAAGAGTATTTGGCAGACAGGTTAATAGAAACATTGCAGCGTATTGATGGTATAGTTTCTGTAACTAACAGGGATGATGTTTTTCAAATCGAATGTTCCCGTGATACAACACCGGAAATTGCCAGAGCAATTGTTGAAGCGGGAGCTGGATTGAATTATCTGAAAAAGAAGGAATTTGGGCTTGATGATATTTATTACCGCTATTTTGACGGAGGTGTGAATCATGAATAATCAGGAAAAACAAATACAATATTTTTTTGAACCATGGCTTATGAAAATAAAACGCTTTTTCTTACACTTCAAAGTGTTGAACTGGCTTGAAAAAGATGATGAGGTTCTCCATCCTTTCAGGGTGATCTTAAACAAAGAAATTTCAGATCATGTGAGGAGCTGGCGTTTCATAATCTTAATTGCAATTATCACTTTGACTTGTCTGGGTTCAATTTACACTGCATTGACGAATATGGGCAGCGCAGTAAAACCCGACGATCCCGAGGGGACGTTCTTCTTCCTGAAACTATTTACAATTTCTGACGGTACCCTGCCCTCTTTTTTTGTATTTATAAGCTTTCTGGGACCTTTGCTTGGAATAAGCCTGGGGTTTGATGCTGTCAATTCTGAACAAAATAACGGGACTCTCAGCCATGTTCTGGCACAGCCAATTTACCGCGACTATTTGCTCAACGCTAAATTCCTGGCAGCTCTGATCGTTATTAGCGTAATGTTCTTTGCACTCGGTTTCCTCGTAATTGGATTGGGACTTATCACCATCGGAATCCCTCCGACAGTTGAGGAATTTATGCGAATAGTTTTCTTTATTTTGCTTGGTATACTTTATGTGGCATTCTGGTTAAATTTGTCAATACTGTTTTCGGTGCTGTTCCGCCAGCCGGCAACATCTGCACTGTCGGGTATCGCTGTATGGTTATTCTTTTCGGTATTCTACAGTATGATAGTTAATTTAATTATAAAGCCATTAACACCTTCTGAATTCGCAACCCCGAACCAGATAATCAGTTTTGAGGAATTAAAATTGAATTTATTACGGATAATGCCCAATCAGCTCTTCAGCGAGGCTACAACAACACTGCTGATGCCATCTGTGCGCAGCCTTGGGCCATTAACTATGGAGCAGGTTTATGGGACTATTCCGGGCCCGCTTCCACTCGGCCAGAGCGCATTACTGGTCTGGCCGCAGGTTACCGGACTTATCGCAGCCACGGTTCTGTGCTTCGTGTTATCATATATTTCATTTATGAGAAGAGAGATCCGTTCAAGATAATAGTGTGATACCTAAACCGTTTCTGTGATAGTTTTAAGCATTCTGTTGAGGCTTATTTAGGATAATGGTGTAACTTTGAATAAATGAAAAGTAATACCAGGTTAAATAATGATCTCATATTGAAACAATAATATTTCTTATGCTATCATGAAAATATTAATGTCTGTAATAATTATCATTATTTTGATGATTTGCTTTGTCATCATAAAGGATCGTCAATTTACTTAAATCATTAAAGAATGATTATAAACAAAGCAAATATATCTCTTAGGAAAGCTTCAGAAAACGACATTGAAACTTTGGTAGAAAACAGGATTATTTTTCTGAAAGAAGCCTATGGTAATCCATCTACGGAACTGGAATCTCTTTTAAGGCTCAACCTAAGGGAATACTACGCCAGATCATTAAAAAGCGGAACATTTATTTCCTGGATTGCTGAATATGAAAATGAAGCTGTTGGATTCTGCGGAATGGTAATACGTGAGCAACCCGGAAATTTTGAAATTCCAAATGGCAAAACAGGCTATATCTTGAATATTTTTACTATTAAGCAATTCAGGAAAAACGGAATTGCTTCACTGCTTGTTCAAAAACTTATTGATGAAGGCCGGCAAAAAGAGCTTGACAAGATCGAACTGCATGCTACCCCTGATGGAGAACCGGTTTACAGGCGAATTGGGTTTATCGAACCACACGACAGAGCTCTGGAAATAATTTTAAAATAAAGAAATCGGGCCTGTCTGCCATAGCTGCAGTTAATATGGTATCTCCAAAGATTTCATTCCATTGATCGGAAGTAAGGTTTGCTGTGATAATGGCAGACTTTCTGCCAACATACTTGTTTACTGCAAAACATAACTTGTCCCGATCAATCGGGATGCTTTTTTACCTGCCCTGTCTCCGCCATTTAGACGACTCTGACCTATTATGACAGCCCCTGCCCGTTTACCGTGACTTGCAAAAGCCAAACATAGTCAACATTATAACATAACATATTTGTTTTGTATTCAGGATACAGATAATGAGATTAATGATGCTATTAATAGGTTCTATTTTTTTTTGCTTGTCATAATTTTTGTTATACCATATAAAACGAGCAAAACCGGTAAATCAGATAAAATTATTTCTATAAAATTTAATATTACTTAAACAAAATGTTCTGATTTAATAAATAAAGTTGATTACCTTTAACCTGAAATGTGAGAGTTAGTCAAACGATATTGTGAGGTGTTACAGTGCAGTTGAGGTTGTCCGTTATTGTGACTGACGTGGCTTTGGCGTAACAAAATTCAATGTTATCTGAAGATTATAATTGATGGTTTATATAGGATTGATAGAAGAAAATATTAGAATACCCGGAAGTGTGTTAACAACACCAGCTTTACCACAGTAAGGACTCTTTTGGTGTACATATAAACAAGTTAGCCACAAGGCTAGAAAAGACAAGACACCTCAAAAACTTAATAACTAATTTCAAAATGGCAGAAAAATTTACTTTAGAAGATTTATTGATTAAAATAATACCAGGAGGAGTATTAATTGGAGTTTTATACTTTCTTTTCTCTAACCAGATTGATTTAAAAATAGAAAACGGATTAGATTTCTTTTATACATTTCTCTTTTTTACATTCTCTTATTTAGCTGGAGAGGTCATTCAAACAATTGCGCATGAACTGGAATGGATTATTTTTTCATTTTTTAAGTTCTATAAACCCTCTGAAATTTTTATGTATAAAAATAATCCCGTACTAAAAAACGAATACATAAGACAACAATTATTTAACCATCTCAATTTGGATTCATCTGAAATAACAAGTTTTGATAAATCTTATAAGGAACTTCCTTTTTGGTGGTGGAAAAGAGAAAAACAAATTAAATCACAAAGTATTTTTTGGAAACTCTATTCTGAGATAAGTGCAGATGCTGAAATTAAAATTTTCAATAGAAACTTTCTTTTCGTTAGAGCAATAACCTTTGTTACTTTAGGACTAAGCATCTTATTTTCGATAAAAGATTATCGTGAATTGGCTGCAATATCTATTTTATTATTTATTCTATTTCTCTGGAGAGCTAGAGGAATGGCTCGTACTCTTGTTTTCAAAACAGTCATATTGAATCTTAAAGCTAAGAAATAATGAAACTAATTGTATTTGATGTTGGTAATGCAGCTTGTTCTGTAATTTCAAGCCCGACAAATATAGGAATGATGATTGATTGTGGAAGTAATTCAGACAATTCTAACCCTGTTGATTTATACAACAATGATAAAAAATGGCTTGGAATTAAACCATTTATTAAAAGTGATGGTACAAGCTATGAGTTAGGTTTACTTCACATAACTCATCCAGACGATGACCATGTAAGAAATGCAAAAAGAATTAAAGAGGAGATAGAACCTTATTTGCTTATAAAGCGCGAATATGAGGAGTTCCCAGATGGTGATTCAATAAATCAAGAATACAAGGACTACATTGATAAAAAATACAGAGGAAATAATCCGGAAACAATTGAATGGGGATTTGAAAAAAATGAAATCTTCCAAATTCCAATGGATACACTTAAAAATGATGAAATCCTATCGAAAAAATTAAGAAATAATTCAAGTATAATTCGTTTTATTGAAAAGGATGGCTTTAGAATTTTGTATTGTGGTGATATGGAAACGGCAGGCTGGGAATGGTTAGTAAAAAACAATAAAAGATTTGTCGACACAATTTCAAATGGTATAGATGTTCTTATCGCTCCACATCATGGACACATATCTGGTTTTCCAAGTGCTCTTTTTGACATAATTGGTAAAGTTAAATGCGTAATACACTCAAAAGGAAGTGAGGCAAATATTGAAGGAACTGATATTTCGACTCAATACTCAGAAAAGACGTATGGGGTTATATACAAAAGTTTGAATGACAATTGCATGTATAAAGGAAAAGCACTTACAACTAGGAGTAATGGCAATATATACATCCAAGTAAATTCAACTGACTTTAATGTTTGGACAGACAAAGCATCTTCAAATCATGAGAAATTAACATAGATAAAAAGCCCAGTGGCTAATAAATAGGACTCTGAGCGGTCAGCACGACCCAGCGATGAGTCGGTGTTGAACTACAACCCTCCGGATTAAGAGCTATGTACTTGAAGACGTTTTTTAATTTTTTTTGAAGGAAAACAGATTAACCGTCAATCGAGGTTTTGGAAGTTATTTGTTTTTTAGCCAATCCCAAAGATGAAGCTGTAAAAAAAGGCAGCGTTTTATTCATTTTTTGCTCACTGTAAGACATACCTTTCCATGTAGCATCATTAGCGCCCCGGGGATTTGTTAATCAAGACTATTACAGTTATTGATCAGGAAAATACCAACCGTGGAACGGATGCACTCCTTTCTCCGCTCTACGCTCTGTGTACGCTCTGTGCTCTGTACTCTATGCCCCATACTCTGTGCCGGCCACATTTTTAACCCTGTTCATAACTTGCTACAAATATCTGAATATCATTGCAGCTTCTTTGGTAAATTTATCAGGCTGATACAATCAGTGAAGAAATGAGGTGTTGGTTTTTGTAGTGCGCTATTTATCTGAAAAAATAAACATTATTATATATAATAAAAGCATAATATGTGGAATAAAAGTAACTATATAAACATGTTACAAGCCATTCGAGACAACCCCTACTGACAAATAAAAATATGACATCACAGGAATTAATAAACGAAATATTCAACAAACTGGATGAATGGAGATTCTTACCAGCTTATCAATTGGAGCGACGTGTAGACATATTTTTCGCTTTATACCTGAAAGAAATTATCAAGAAAAGATTTAAAGAGGAGATTGAGTTAATCATCCCTGAATTTCCAGTCAGAATTGGGAATCTCTATAAGAACAAAAGATTAGATAATCCAAATCTTTCCTTCAAAATTGACTATGTCGGAGTATGCAAAGAATCAGATAAAGTATTCCTTATCGAATTAAAAACGGATGATGGTTCAAGAAGAGAAAAACAAGATTGGTACCTCGAAATGGCTCAGAAGAACAACATCGTAGATTTGGTAGATGGAATACTAGATATTTACAAAGCAACAAGTTCCAAAAAAAAATATGACAATCTAATTTCATTGCTTACAAAAATTAATTGGATTGATAAAAAGACCATGACAAACATTTCTCATGACTCAGAGATAATAATTCTTTACATACAACCGACAGCAAAGGATTCTGGGAAAAACATTGTAACTTTCAATAATATAATCGAATACCTTTCAGAACATGAAGATGATTTTACAAAAAGATTTATTCAATCTCTTAAAAAATGGATAAATAATCCTAATGAATAATAATCTCATCAAAAATCCATAATATGATTAGACAGCAGATTTGGACCAATTTAGTCAATACAAAATTTAAATGCATCTATCTTGGCCATTTGATCCACAGAGATAAGAGGATAAGTCTTGGGATTAATATATTCCTTGCAATCATTTCCTTATCAAGCATCTCAGCTTGGACAATATGGAAAATTTTACCAGGATTGTTTACATCCCTTATAGCCATTTCTAATATTCTGATGGTAATTAAACCTATCCTATCTTTCGATAAAAGAATCAAGGAGTTAAATGAAAAAATAATTCTGCTGGAGGATGTACAATTCGAATATGAAAAATTATGGTATCACTTTGAAACGAATAGAATTAATGAAAATAAGGTATCGGAAACTTTTTTCGAAATCTACGAAAAACAAAAGAATAGTCTCAGAACATCTAGTGAGTTAATAATAGGCAAAAATAAAAAGATCACTTCAAAAAGTGATAGTGAAACAGATAGTTACATAAGGAATCATTACGGATATACTTACTAAAATGGATAATCAATTATTAAATCAGACAAGCATTGTTGATGTTTTAGAATTAACAGAGGCAGAAACCCGGATGGTAACAATTAATTCTGAAGAGAAAAAACCAGTACCTCCGCTACCACCTCCCCCTCCACCTGAGAGACGTGGAGTAGACCGACCAGAAATTAAAGGAATTCCAGATAAACCTTTTATTCCTCCACCACCACCCCCGCCTCCATCAAAAGATAAATAATACCTTGATCAAATAAAAAAACGGCTTGTAACACGGACGGTAGGGTTAATAAGCTTGTCACACTTTTTGCTTTTGCTCCTGCACCCAAGACAAATTCGTGATGTTCTTGCACCCGGACTCGCTCATCTGCACCCAATTAAATTCCTGCATCTTGACTAATTTCTGGCTTCGAGACAGTTTGTATCGCGACACTGCCTGCACCCAATAAAATTTGTACCATGACGGCAAAAAGTGCGCCATACCCTCCTTGCACCGTGACAGTTTACTGGCCCCGCTGCCGCGGGGTACCAGGATTGTTACCGGATGCTGTCGTCGGGTAACGCTTACTAAGCCCTACCGCCGGGCCGTTAGCGTTCATGATAAAAAAGGACACACGAAATAAACAACCTAAAAATAGAAAATTATGCCATTAGAAATTTTTGTACCAAATACAGGACAAGGCGATTGCACTTATGTAAGATTTGCAAATGGGAAAAACATGCTTGTCGATATGAACAAGTCGACTACCGACGTTGATATTATAGAGTTTTTAAGAGATAAAATCAAGAAAACTTATCATAGTGATATTGATAAGACTTGTAGAAGAATAAATTACTTTGTAAACACTCATCCGCATGAAGATCATTTACGTGGAATTGCTGAGCTTGACTCGGATGAATTTTACATTGACAAGATTTGGGAATCAGATCACAGGTTATATGTTCCGAAAGAAAAACAAGCGGAATACCCTCATTATTATGCCTTTCTCAGCCTTGTAAATAAGTTAAAGAAAAGAAGTGCAGTTAGAGTATTAAAAGCAGGAAGAGCATGCTTTGAAGAAATAGGCTCAGCGAAAATATATGTTTTTGCTCCTTCACAATACTTGACCGATTCTTCATCAAGAGAAGACATTCATAATCAATGTGGTATTTTAAAAATTGAATATGCTGATAACTCTGTTTTATTTGCTGGTGACTCTGATCGCTCAAGTTGGGAAGATCGAATCGTACCAAATTATTCAGATGATAAAGAAATTGATGGTAAAAAGCAATCTAATCTACTAAAGTCCACAGTGCTTCATGCAAGTCATCATGGGTCAAAATACTTTTTTGTAAAAAAGAATAATGACGATGACAAATATAAAAGGAGTATGGATAAAATAGATCCCAGATTTACTATAATACCGGTTGGAAAAGACAATAAGCATGGTCATCCTGATAAGCTCGCTGTTGATATTTATATTGAAAAGACGAAGTATAATAGAGTATTCCAGACAAAAGACGATAAATCAATCTACTTTGCATTTTTTAGCGATGGTAAAGTTCAATATAAAAAAGGATTAAGTTATGACCAACTTGTATCAATGAAACCGGATGAATCTAAAACAATAACCAATTCTTTATATAGTTCAACTAGGACACTTTCTGGTTATATTCCAACAGACATAGAATTATCAATGCCTGTAATTATTCCGAAAACTAAACGTGAAGGTTATATGTAATTATGTATTGGTGGGAAGAAAGAAAAGATGTGCTTGTCAGAGAAAAAACAAGACTGGATAAAAAATATCCATTAAATGATTTCCAATTTGAAATCGAAGATGGTTATTTGTGGCTAAAAGGAACAATTCATATTGAAAAGAAATTAGATTTTCATTTTCCATTTGAATTAAAATACCCAAAATCTTATCCATTTGCTCCACCGTTTATTTATCCAAAGGATAAATCATCAGATTGGGTTCCAGGTCATCAATTCATACTAAATGGACGTTTTTGTTTAGACATCAGAGAACATAATTGGGATCCAAATTTTTCCGGTGTAGATATAATTGAAAGTATGGCCACCCTAATAAATGCCAGAGTAGATAAATACTTAAAAAAAACAGATAAATTAAGTGTTTTGGAAGGAGTAGAACCGACGATTTTAGAAACAAAAACAAAAGATAAAATTTGTTTATATTCTTCCATTTCTAGTCCATTCAAAAACGAATCAGGTGTTTTTAAATATTTTACACTCAATGAATTATTTGATAATAGAATAATAATATTACCAGATTTAGATTTTAAAGACATTTTAGCATCAGCGTTTTTCAATATATGGGATATGGATATTTTTTCTGATAAAAAAGGTATCTATTTAAAAGTTAATCTATCTAATATTAACGATATTCTGGGTTGTAAAAAGATAGATGAGTTATATTCTTGTTTTGAAACAACTGGCATTATTGAAAAACAACAAATTGAAACATTAGTTACTGATAATGAAAGTTCGTACATTCTTCTTGTTGATGAGATATTAAAACCAATTGTTTTAATAAAGCTTAACAAAGCAGAATCAGACATAAAGTTTTATGGTTTGTATGAGATAGATTTTGAGAAAATATTTAATAGGATTCCAAATAAAGAAGAGAAGACTTTATTAAGCAATTGCAAGGTAACAATAATTGGCTGTGGATCAGGAGGTAGTTCAATTGCTGAATACTTAGTCAAATCAGGGGTGTCAAAATTGGTATTAATAGATTCTGAAATTTTAGAAGTTGAAAATGTTCTACGGCATACGTGTACATTAAAGGATATAGGGCTCAAAAAGGTTTTGGCTCTAAAAAATCGCCTAAAAACTATAAACCCAATTATCGAAGTTACTACCATAGAGAAAAATATTGATTCTTTTACAGAAGAGATTGATTCAAAGATCAAGAATTCAGACTTGATTATAAATGCTATTGGGAATTCAGAAAGTATGGTAAATGCTTATTCATATTTGAATAAAATTACTACTATACATTGTAAGGTATATCCATTTGGTTTTGGAGGTGAAGTATTAAGAATTATTCCTGATGTTACTCCATGCTATGATTGCCTTTACAAATATTTAAATACAGAATTAGAAGAAATACCAATTCACACTGAGTTTCCGCACGATCAAACAATTAACTACAACATAACCAACGAAGGAGAAACTATTCCAATACCATCTTTAGCAGTTGATGCAGGGTTTATCATAAATATTACTTCAAAAATGGCAATTGAGACTTTATTGTCTAGCAAGAAAGATTTGAAAAACAAACAAAATATCATTCTTTGGGGGAATAAAAAAGAATGGATTTTTAATGAAGAATTTTCTTGTTTAAAGGTTGAAACAAAGTTGAGCAAATCTTACAACAACTGTATTGTCTGTCATAACCATGATGCAATTCATAAGGAAGTAAATATGGATGAATCAGAGATGAATGAATATTATTCAGCAATTCAGATTAAAAGATGAAACAAATATCAATATCATTAGATGATAACTCTAAGGAAAAAATAGTAGAGGCTCTTAAAAGATATTCGCCAAATGAAATTGGGGGTATATTAATCGGAAATAAAGTCTCAGAGGATTATATAATTGTCAATGATGTTTCAATTTCTAATGAGAGCGGTTTATTTAATTTTGCTTCTTTCATTAGAGACACTGTAAAAGCTCAAAAATTATTAAATGAGCATTACAAAAACTCAACTGGATTTTATGTTGGAGAATGGCATTCACATCCAAGCTTCTCATTAAATCCAAGTGGCAAGGATATTATTACAATGAAAGGGATTATTCAGGATAAAAACTACAATGCATCGTTTGCTATTCTTATAATCGTAAAATTGAACCTTGAAAAAGAACTTGAATCAAAGGGATTCTTATTTCACAAAGAAATTAAAGAATACATTTGCTTAGAATAAAAAATATAATTTAAAACAGAACTTTATGAGTGACAACAATAAAACTTACGAAAAGTATGCTCGATTGTATCCTGTAATCGTTGCTATGCTAATACCATTAATATTGTTTATAATTATTGGGAAAGAACTTGCAAGCCTATATCTAAAACTTAATGACATTTGGAATATTTTGATTTCAATTATTCCTGCAAGCTTTATCACCACTGCGTTGGGATACGGTGTAAAATTAGTTGCTCGTTCTACTTCTAAAAAATTATTTCAGTTTCCATTATTCAAAGAAGATGAGACCAAAATGCCCACTACAGATTATCTCCTTTGGTCGACAAAATACGCTTCCATGCAAAAAAAACAATTAATAAGAGAAAAAATAAAACAAGAAATAGGATTAGAACTGTTGGATGAAGTACAAGAAAGTCAAAATGAAAATGAAGCAAGATTACTGATAGTTGACGCTGTTTCTCAAATAAGAGAAAAAACAAGAGATAACACAATATTATTTAACTACTTATGTTCTTTTGGATTTATTAGGAATTTTCTTGGGGCTAATGTTTGGGCGCTATTAATTACAATCTTATATATGTCATATAACTTTGTAATTCCTATTGTTTCCAATAAAATTGCTGTAGGCTCAGTTATATTTGTCGTTTTATTATTCCCTTTATTTTATATGTTCCTAAGACAGACTGGTCGAGAATATGCGCGACAATTGTTTACAGCTTTTTTAGAAATATAATTTAAAGCAAATAGTATAATCAACTGAAAATAAAAGATATAAAATAAATCACGAAACGCTAACAATGTATAAAAATAATAGCCGAAATAGTAGTAAATTCAAGGGTTGTAGCCCGCATCAACTTTTCGTGTAACTTGATAGAGAATCGCCCGAAGTCCCTTACAGTATATAGCCTCGACCGTTAAATAAACAAACATGTATATTGATTTATTTTGATCCATTGGAGGAGAAATTAAGATTAATTTAGGGAATTAAAAAATTCGTATAAGCAATGGCAAAGAAAAACGGGAACGGGTCCGAAGAACCTTTAGAAAAACAACTCTGGAAAGCAGCTGATAAACTGAGAAAAAACATTGATGCAGCTGAATATAAGCATGTGGTTTTAGGATTAATTTTCCTGAAATACATATCCGATGCTTTCGAAGAGTTGTTTGCTAAACTGAAAGCAGAAGAAGCCCAGGGAGCCGATCCAGAAGACAAAGACGAATACAAAGCAGAAAATGTATTCTTCGTTCCAAAGGATGCGCGGTGGGGTGATTTGTTGGCAAAAGCAAAACAACCTGATATTGGTAAGTTTGTGGATAACGCAATGGACGCGCTTGAAAAGGAAAATGCTTCTTTGAAAGGTGTTTTGCCTAAAGTATATGCTCGACAGAACCTTGATCCGACAAGTTTGGGCGAATTAATTGATTTGGTGGGTAATATTGCCCTTGGCGATACAAAAGCCCGTAGCGCTGATGTCCTCGGACACGTTTTTGAATATTTCCTTGGTGAATTTGCCCTTGCCGAAGGCAAGAAGGGAGGACAATTCTACACCCCACGAAGTGTTGTTGAATTGCTGGTTGAAATGTTAGAACCTTATCAAGGACGGGTTTTCGATCCATGTTGTGGTTCGGGTGGTATGTTTGTACAATCGGAAAAATTTGTAGAAGGACGAAAAGGAAGAGTAAACGATATTTCCATTTATGGACAGGAAAGTAACCAGACTACATGGCGATTATGTAAAATGAACCTTGCCATACGTGGCATTGACAGTTCTCAGGTAAAATGGAATAACGAGGGTTCATTTCTGAACAATGCACACAAAGACCTGAAAGCCGATTTTATTATTGCTAATCCACCCTTTAACGTGAGTGACTGGGGAGGCGATTTGCTTCGTAAAGACGGACGCTGGCAATACGGTGTACCACCCGTTGGCAACGCCAATTACGCTTGGATTCAACATTTCCTTTATCACTTGGCACCCAACGGACAAGCAGGTTTTGTGTTGGCAAAAGGTTCGCTAACTACTAAAACATCAGGTGAAGGAGAAATTCGTAAAGCTTTGGTAGAAAACAACCTGATTGATTGCATTGTAAACCTTCCTGCTAAACTTTTCCTTAATACACAAATACCCGCCTCGCTTTGGTTTATGAACCGAAACCGTACAAACGGGAAATTCCGTAATCGCAGCAACGAAATACTATTTATTGATGCCCGAAACCTTGGCCATTTGATAAACCGCAGAACTAAGGAACTATCACCAGAGGATATTCAAGAAATTGCAGAGACTTACCATAATTGGCGTAATGTACAAACGCACGGCCGTGCGTCTCAATACGAGGATATTGCGGGTTTCTGTGCCTCTGTTCTCATAGAACGGGTAAAGGAATTGGATTACGTGCTTACACCCGGACGTTATGTTGGTTTACCCGATGATGAAGACGACTTTAATTTTAACGAACGGTTTTCGGCTCTGAAAGCTGAATTAGAAGAGCAACTCAAAGAAGAACAACAACTAAATAAAATAATTGCCGCCAACCTTTCTAAAATTAAATATTAACCCATGTCAAAAGAACTTACCAAACAACATAATAGCCTTTTCGAGCAAATAAGGCAAACAGACGAAAGTGGTAATGAATTTTGGAGCGCCAGAGATTTGTCAAAAGTGTTGGAATACTCTGAATACAGGCACTTTATGTCAGTAATAGAACGAGCAAAAGAAGCTTGCATTAACAGTGGCCAGCAAATAACAGACCATTTCGAGGATATCCTCGAAATGGTTAATATTGGGTCTGGGGCACAAAGAAAAACTGAAAGCGTAAAACTTTCAAGGTATGCATGTTATTTGATTGTACAAAATGCCGACCCTGGTAAAGAGGTTGTGGCCTTGGGTCAGACCTATTTTGCTGTGCAAACCCGTTTACAGGAAATTCGTCAAATGGACGAGTACAACCGTTTGAGTACCGAAGACGAAAAACGGATGTTTCTCCGCAACGAAATGGCAAAACATAATACACAGCTTGCGGCAGCCGCAAAAAATGCCGGAGTAATTGAGCCTGTAGATTATGCAATATTTCAGAATCACGGATATATGGGTTTGTATGGAGGATTAGATGCTAAAGCAATCCATAAAAAGAAAGGGCTAAAGAAAAGCCAGCAGATACTCGACCACATGGGCAGTACAGAGTTGGCAGCGAATCTGTTCCGAGCTACACAAACCGAAGAAAAGCTAAAAAGAGAAAACATCAGAGGTAAACAGAAAGCCAACCAAACACACTACGAAGTAGGCAAAAAAGTGCGCAAAACCATTCAGGAATTAGGAGGCGAAATGCCCGAAAACCTGCCCGTAGCAGATAGTATCAAGAGGATAGAAAAAGCCCGGGAGCCTAAATCGCTAAAAAAACCAAAGAAAAAATAATAAAATCATTGAGTCATAGAAATCAAGGTTCAGACAACTTTTAAAGATGAAAATAATGAGCAATAAAAACATATACAACTTTACTGTTGGCGAACTGATAAAAATATTACAGCAATACCCCAAAGATATGCCGGTGGTTGTAAGCGGTTACGAAAACGGTTATGAGAATTTTTATCATCCGTTTGTGAAAAAAGTAAAACACATGCCCGAAAACCCTTATTACGATGGTCTGTTTCAGCTCGACGACAATGGAGCAGATGCCCTGCTTTTAGAAAGGGAGGTCAGAAATGACTGAGTGGAAAGAAGTAGAATTACAAGAAATAGCTGAAGTACAAACTGGACCATTTGGAAGTCAGTTAAAAAATGAACAATATGTAACAGGTGGTACTCCTGTTGTTACTGTAGAACATTTACAGGACTTTAGGATAATTGACTTTGATTATCCAAGTGTAACAGAAGAAGATAAAAACAGACTTTCAAAATATTTATTAAAACAGGATGACATAGTTTTTACAAGGGTTGGTTCTGTTGATTTAAGTGCATTTGTAAAAAAGCACCAAGATGGTTGGATGTTTTCTTCAAGAATGCTTCGTGTTAGGGCAAACCCCGTTGAAGTAGATTCACGATTTTTAAGCTATTATTTTCAACAGAAAAGTTTTAGAGATTACATTTTGAATATTTCGGTTGGTGCAACAATGCCTTCAATAAATACTGAAATTTTAAAAACAATACCTGTTTCTTATCCTTATTTACCTGAACAAAAAGCCATAGCCGAAATCCTTTCCAGCCTCGACGACAAAATTGACCTGCTCCATCGCCAAAACGCCACCCTCGAAAAAATGGCAGAAACGCTTTTTAGGCAGTGGTTTGTGGAGGAAGCTAAGGAGGAGTGGGAAATAGGAACTTTAGATGAAATACTAACAGTTAAAGGTGGAACGACTCCAAGTACAAGCGAACCCGCATTTTGGAATGGAACAATACATTGGACTTCTCCAAGAGATATTACAAACTTAAATGGGATTTACTTATTCGACACTGAAAGAAAAATAACCGAATTAGGACTCTCAAAAATTAGTTCTGGTTTATTACCAAAAGGCACTTTACTGATGTCCTCAAGAGCACCTGTTGGAGTTTTGGCCTTTTCTGAAGTTCCAGTTGCAATCAATCAAGGATACATTGCTATTCTTGACGACAAGGGATATTCAAAAGAATTCATCTACCTGTGGTTGAAAATAAACATTGATACAGTTCATAGTTTTTCAAATGGCTCAACATTTATGGAAGTTAGTAAATCTGCATTTAAATCAATAGAAATTCAAATACCACCTATGAGCATATTAAGAGAATTTCAATTTATAGTTAAACCCTATTTTGAAAAAATTAAAACAAACCAAACCCAAATCCGCACCCTCACCGCTTTGGGCGATACCTTGTTGCCGAAATTGATGAATGGGGAGGTAAGGGTATTGTAAAGATAAGGCATGCTTTGTCCCCAAAAAAACCGATATGGACAAATTTCAAAATAAATACCGCATACCATCTACCCGACTGCAAAACTGGAATTACGGACAAAATGCGGCCTATTTTGTAACCATTTGCACACAGGACAGAGAATGTTATTTTGGTGATGTGGTTGATGGGAAAATGCATTTGTCGGATATCGGGATTATCGCCGATATTCTTTGGCACGAAATAAAAAACCATGTACAAAACATTGAATTGGGCGAATTTGTGGTAATGCCAAATCATGTGCACGGGATATTGATATTGAATGGTAATGATACCATTCGCATGAACAACGCCAACGTAGAGACAACGCATGCGTTGTCTCTACAAACCCAACAACAAACCCAACAACAAACCAATGGGCAAAAACGATTTCAAAACCAGGGCAAAAACACATTATCGTCAATTATCGGTTCATATAAATCGGCGGTTTCAAAACATGCACACCGGTTAGGGTTCCATTTTGTATGGCAATCGAGGTTTCATGACCACATTATCCGAAACAGACAATCGTATCAAACCATATCCGAATATATCATCTCTAATCCGTTAAGATGGAACAATGATAAATTCAATTGTATGAATAAAAATATTGAAGAATGACCCGAATTACGGAAAACAGCATTGAAGAATTTGCAATCGAGTTATTGGACAAGCTCGGTTACGAATACATTTATGCGCCCAATATTGCCCCTGATGGTGAAACACCCGAACGGGAGACCTACGAGCAGGTTTTATTGATTGATCGTTTACAAAACGCTGTAAAACGTATTAACAAATCCATTCCTGCCGATGCACAAGACGAAGCCTTAAAGGAAATCCAGCGTATTGCTTCGCCTGAATTATTGGCGAATAATGAATCTTTTCACAGGCTTTTAACTGAAGGTATTCCTGTTTCAAAGCGGGTTGATGGAGATGACCGTGGCGACCGTGTTTGGCTGATTGACTTTAAAAATCCGTACAACAACGATTTTGTGGTTGCCAACCAGTTTACCGTGGTGGAGAACAACAATAACAAACGTCCCGATGTAATTTTGTTTGTCAATGGTATTCCGTTGGTGGTTATCGAATTAAAAAATGCTGCCGATGAAAATGCAACCATTCATTCGGCATTCAAACAGATAGAAACTTATAAATCTATTATCCCAGGCCTTTTTATGTACAACGGTTTTGTAGTTATTTCAGATGGGTTGGAAGCCAAAGCTGGTTCCATTTCGGCTGGGTTCAGCCGTTTTATGGCATGGAAATCTGCCGATGGTAAAGCCGAAGCATCACATTTGGTTAGCCAGTTAGAAACCCTTATTTTGGGTATGCTCAATAAAGAAACGCTGATTGATTTAATCCGTCATTTCATTGTATTTGAAAAATCGAAAAGAGAAGACCCCGAAACGGGAATCATTACTATAACCACAGTTAAAAAGCTTGCAGCTTATCATCAATACTATGCTGTAAACCGTGCTGTGGAATCCACACTACGGGCATCGGGCTTTAATTCCCCTCCTTTGGAGGGGTGGCAGACGAAGTCTGACGGGGTGGTCAATTCCCCTCCTTTGGAGGGGTGGTAGACGAAGTCTGACGGGGT
The DNA here is from genome assembly GCA_021371855.1 of Bacteroidales bacterium. Lineage (GTDB taxonomy): Bacteria > Bacteroidota > Bacteroidia > Bacteroidales > VadinHA17 > LD21. Next base: position 38,986 of record JAJFVL010000022.1, read on the forward strand.
GGTCAAAAGAGCCAGTAAAAACTACTTCGAATTACCCTACAATCCAAAACTTAAAGAACGCGCATGTGCATTGCGTCAAGCCGGAAATTTACCGGAAGTTCTTTTCTGGAATCAGGTAAAGAACAAGCAATTTAGAGGTTACGATTTCGACAGACAAAAGATAATTGGCAATTATATTGTTGATTTTTATTGCTGCAACTGTCAAGTAGTGATAGAAGTAGATGGAAGCAGTCATGATGAAAAACAGGAATACGATGCAGAACGAGATACTTACCTGGAATCGCTTGGTTTAAAGCTGATTCATATTCCGGTAATGGATGTGTTGCAGAGAATGAATGCGGTTATGGAGATGCTCTACGACCACCCCGCCCTAAAGGGCACCCCTCCGGAGGAGGGGAATTTGGTCATGGAATCGCCAGAAAGTTACGGTGTGCCAGGCGTAAAAAAACAACCTGTTGGCGACCGCAAAGGTGGCGTAGTTTGGCACACACAAGGGAGCGGCAAATCGCTTTCAATGGTTTTTTATACTGGCAAAATCGTGTTGGCAATGGATAACCCTACCATTGTAGTAATTACCGACCGCAACGATTTGGACGACCAGCTTTTTGATACATTCGCAGCATCTAAACAGCTATTACGACAAGAACCCGTTCAGGCCGAAGATAGAAACCAACTGAAAGAACTTCTAAAGGTCGGTTCGGGTGGTGTGGTTTTTACAACCATTCAAAAATTTCAACCCGACAATGGAAATGTTTACGAATTGCTTTCCAATCGTGAAAACATTGTTGTAATTGCCGATGAAGCACACCGCACACAATACGGTTTTAAAGCCAAAACTATTGACGACAAAAACGAGAGAGGTGATGTAGTCGGTAAAAAAATTGTTTATGGTTTTGCAAAATATATGCGTGATGCCTTGCCTAATGCTACTTATCTGGGTTTTACAGGTACACCCATTGAAAATACCGATGTAAATACCCCTGCCGTTTTCGGGAATTATGTGGACATTTACGACATTGCTCAAGCCGTTGAAGACGGGGCGACTGTCCGTATTTATTACGAAAGCCGCTTGGCAAAAGTAAACCTTAGCGAAGAAGGCAAAAAGTTAGTTGACGAATTGGACGAAGAACTAGACCAGGAGGATTTAACCGATACCCAAAAAGCAAAATCAAAGTGGACTCAATTAGAAGCATTGGTAGGCAGCGAAAACCGAATTAACCAGATTGCAAAAGATATTATAGAACATTTCGAACAACGACAAGCTGTTTTTGAAGGCAAAGGGATGATTGTTACCATGAGTCGCCGTATTGCAGCCGATTTATACGAAGCCATCATCAAACTAAAACCCGAATGGCATTCCGGTGAACTGAACAAAGGCGTTATCAAAGTGGTAATGACTTCTTCATCGTCTGATGGTCCCAAGATTTCAAAACATCATACTACCAAAGAACAACGCCGTACTTTAGCCGAACGCATGAAAAACCCCGATGATGAACTAAAACTTGTTATAGTTCGGGATATGTGGCTCACTGGTTTTGACGCGCCAAGTTTGCACACCCTTTACATTGACAAACCTATGAAAGGGCATAATTTGATGCAAGCTATCGCAAGGGTAAACCGTGTTTACAAGGACAAACCGGGTGGTTTAATTGTCGATTATTTAGGTATTGCGTCCGATTTAAAAAAGGCACTTTCATTCTATTCCGATTCAGGTGGAAAAGGCGACCCGACCATTTTACAGGAACAGGCTGTTCAGTTGATGTTGGAAAAACTGGAAGTGGTTTCCAATATGTATTATGCATTTAATTATGAAGATTTTTTTGAAGCCGAAACTTCCAAAAAGCTTTCTATTATTTTGGCCGCCGAGGAACACATCTTAGGCTTGGAAGATGGCAGGAAAAGATACATAAATGAAGTTTCGGCATTGTCAAAAGCCTTTGCCATAGCTATTCCGCATGATAAGGCAATGGATGCCAAAGATGAAATTTCATTTTTTCAGGCAGTAAAAGCACGTTTGGCAAAATTTGACGGTACAGGTTCGGGCAAAACCGATGAAGAAATTGAGACAACCATCCGTCAGGTAATTGACAAAGCATTGGTTACCGAAAAAGTAATTGATGTATTTGATGCCGCAGGACTAAAGAAACCTGACATTTCAATACTTTCAGAAGAATTCCTTTTGGAACTAAAAGGAATGGAACATAAAAATGTAGCCCTCGAAGTATTGAAAAAGCTATTGAATGATGAAATAAAATCGAGAGCTAAAAAGAACCTTGTTAAAAGTAAGTCTTTAATGGAAATGTTGGAAAATGCCATTAAGAAATACCATAATAAAATCCTTACAGCAGCCGAAGTTATTGAGGAACTGATAAACCTGAGCAAAGAAATTGTTGAAATGGATAGCGAGGCCAAAGCAATGGGATTATCAGACTTTGAATATGCTTTTTACACAGCAGTTGCGAACAACGACAGCGCAAGAGAACTCATGCAAAAAGACAAATTGCGTGAATTAGCCGTTGTTTTGACAGAAACCATCAAACAAAATGCCTCGATTGATTGGACAATAAAGGAAAGTGTTAAAGCTAAATTGAAGGTTGCTGTAAAAAGACTTTTAAGAAAATATGGCTATCCGCCAGACATGCAAATGCTCGCAACTGAAACCGTATTGAAACAAGCAGAAATGATTGCTAATGAATTGACAAACAAAGAAAAAGCTAAAATATAAAATCTGTCATTTTTTGTCTCAGAGAATATAATATGAAATCCACATGATTGATTGCAAACACAAACCCTAATGAAAATAATTTTCAACCATGTGGGTCCCATCCAACCTTAAACTAAAAATTATCTACGTGTGAAATGAAAAAAGAGGATATCCTTATCTGCTCTGAATTATCAAGACTCGGTAGAAACTTGCTAATGATTATGGGTATCCTTAATGAATGTATGAACCGGAATATTAAGGTTTGGACAATCAAAGACAATTATCGTCTGGGAAGCGATATCAGCTCCAAAGTTCTTGCGTTTGCTTTCGGACTTTCTGCAGAAATTGAACCAAATCTTATATCGCAAAGAACTAAAGAAGCCTTGGCCAGAAAAAGAGCTGAAGGCGTAATTTTAGGTCGTCCTTTGGGTAGGAAATCCTCTAAAACCAAACTTACAGGACAGGAAAAAAAGATAAAAGAGTTATTAGATAAAAAAGTATCTTACAGCGCCATAGGTAGGATTTTAGGGGTGCACAGGTTAACCGTTTCTAGCTATGTAATGAGAGAAAAAATTAATTCATCAGAAAGTTAAAAACACAATCACAGCAGTCACCCCCATTGCCTAAGCTCAATTAGCCATCGTGTTCAACATGGTTTGGCAAATTAGATAATTATACTATTTTTAAAGTTCATTTGCAACTCAAACTTAATTATGTAATTACAATCTTAAAATAGATCAAAAGGGAAAATAAACTTTTTTATGCAGTACACTCCTGAAAATATAATCCAATTCAAATCCATTTTCCATGGCAGGCAGGATGTATATGCTACTCATTGGGAAAAAGACGGTAAAAGTGGTTATATGCCTGCTTATAAAGTTGATTGGAGCGATTACAGAGAACACACAGCTAAAGGAGGAACATTTAAGGATTATCCAAAGAAAGAATATCAGCCGTTTACCACTGAAGTAATCCTTCAGCATTTCCAGGGAAACGAAACGATTGGAATTTATCCTTTTTTAGAAGATAATACTTCATATTTTATTGCAGCCGATTTTGATGATAAAAATTGGGAAGTATCTATTTTAAAGTTGTATTCCACTTGTATTAAATACGATATACCAGCATATATTGAACGTTCCCGGTCGGGTAATGGCGGTCATCTTTGGGTTTTCTTCGAAGAAAACCTTCCGGCAGAACAAACCCGTAAATTAATGTTTGAACTGTTAAGAGAGGCTTCAATTATTTCACCTTTCGAAAAAGAACCAAGTTTTGACAGGTTATTTCCCAATCAGGATTTCCATTCAGGAAAAGGTCTTGGCAATCTGATTGCATTGCCTTTAAACGGTAAAGCTCTTCAAAACAGCAATTCCGTCTTCTCAAGTCCAGGTACTTCTGAACCATTTGTTGATCAATTTGAAGCGATAAGCAGTTTTCGAAGACTATCAAAAGCAAATTTTCTTATCCTATATGAAAACTTCTTCGACCACAAACCACAGGAGTTCATGAAATCAAAATTTTCCTTAGATTCTCATAATGAAATTGAAATACAAATTGACAGACTGATTTACCTTAAACGTCTGCAGCTAAACAAAAAACTTATCGAATTTCTCCGTGATAATTTGAACTTTCTAAATTCCGATTATCTGGTTAAAAAGAACATGGGCAGAGCAACTTATAATCTTGAAAAATATTTCAGGTTAATTGAAGAGACTTCAGATGAGGTAATTATTCCCAGAGGTTTTGTCGCCACACTTGTCACTTTCTGCAAGCACGAAAATCTTTCGTTCAAGATCATTGATAACCGTAAGAAGCTTGATTTCATAGATTTTGATTCAGAAATTGAATTATTACCAGATCAGGAACTAGCCATAGAAAAGACTTTAGACAAAGATTTTGGAGTAATTGTTTCTCCCCCAGGTTCAGGTAAAACTATTATCGGGCTCGAAATTATTGCACAAAAAAGGCAACCAGCCTTAATCATTGTTCATAGGATACAATTATTTGATCAATGGATTGACCGTATACAAAGTTTCCTTAAAATACCCAAAAAAGAAATCGGCCAGATTGGCAATCAGAAATTTAAAATTGGCAAAGAGATAACTGTTGCAATGATTCAATCTCTTGCCCGGAACGATAAAATCGCTAAAATATCTGATTGTTTTGGAACTATTATAGTTGACGAGTGTCATCATATCCCCGCAAAATCGTTCAGAGAAGCAATTGTTAACTTCAACTCATTTTATTTGTATGGTTTGACAGCTACTCCAAAACGCAAAAATAATGACGAAAAACTTATATATGTCTACATTGGTAATATTTTATATAATGCTGATCAGATAAATCAGATTAAAAAAAACCAAACTAAAGTTGAGATTAATATCAGGTTAACAGACCTTTATGCCCCATTTGATTATAAAATCGATAAATACGAAACAATTTCAAGGATACTGATTCATGATACTCAACGTAATTCTCTTATAATTAAAGATTTGGAAAATAATATCGGCCGTTTTAAATCAGTTTTAGTCCTTACTGAACGAAAAGCACATGTGGAAATATTAAACCTTTACCTTAAAGACAAATATGAGACGATTCCCATTTCTGGGGATGATTCCGAAAAAAGCAGGAAGAGTAAATTGGAACAATTAAAACAAGGCCATTACAAAATTGCAATTTCAACAGGTCAATACTTTGGAGAAGGTATTGATCTTGATAATTTAGAATGCCTATTTATCGTTTACCCGTTTGCTTTTGAAGGGAAACTGATTCAATATATCGGTCGAATCCAGCGTTCAGGAAAACCATCTGTAATTTTCGATTACAGAGATTCAAAAATTGATTATTTTGACAAAATGTTTAAACAGAGAAACCGGTATTACAATAAACTATTAAAATAACCATATGTCTGAAAATCAAAGCATAGAATTTAAGGAAACCTGGAAGGATGAATACCTTAAATGGATTTGTGGTTTTGCAAATGCCAATGGCGGAACTATTTTCATTGGGAAGAATGATAAAGGAGAAATCGTTCCAATTGAAAATGCCAAAAAATTATTAGAAGATATTCCAAACAAGGTAAAGGATACATTAGGGATATTGGTTGACGTTAATTTGCATCATACAGTCAAAGGTGATTTTATTGAAATAATAGTAGAATCTTATCCTTATCCGGTCAATTACAAAGGTCAATACCATTACCGGAGTGGAGCTACCAAGCAGGAATTAAAAGGAGCTGCATTAGACAAATTTCTTTTGCAACGTAAAGGCAAAAGATGGGACGGGGTTCCATTACCAAATATTTCTGTAGCAGAATTAAAGCAGGAAGCACTTGACTTTTTTCGTAAAAGAGCTCTTAAAAGCCAACGCATTGAAGAAGATGTATTAACTGACTCTAATGAACTTTTGATTGAAAACCTTCAATTAATAGAAAATGCATTTCTAAAACGGGCAGCTATTTTACTGTTTCATCCTAATCCTGAAAAATATATTACCGGGGCATTCATCAAAATAGGTTTTTTTGAAACAGATGATGACCTGAAATTTCAGGACGAAATACACGGCAACTTATTTGAACAGATTGAAAAGGCTATGGATTTACTTTTTACCAAATACATTAAAGCAGAAATAAGTTACGAGGGCATTAATAGAGTCGAAAAATATGAATATCCGAAAGATGCGGTTCGTGAAGCTCTGTTAAATGCTATTGCACACAAAGACTATTCTGGAGGTGTTCCTATCCAGATTAGTGTTTACAACGACAAAATCATTTTTTGGAATGAAGGTCAATTGCCAGAAAATTGGACAGTTGAAAATCTATTGACCAAACATCCGTCAAAACCCTATAATCCGGATATTGCCAATGCCCTTTTCAGAAGCGGTTACATTGAATCGTGGGGTCGTGGAACTTTAAAGATGATTAAAGTATGTATTGACGCTGGTTTACCTAAACCTCTGTACTACTATGATATGTCGGGCTTTTTTGTGGAGTTTAGAAAAAACATATTCAGTGAGAAATATCTTAAATCTCTTGGATTAAGTGATCGGCAGGAAAAAGCAATTATATTCATTAAAGAAAAAGGTAAAATTTCGAATAGTGAGTATCAGGATCTAAACAATGTATCTAAGGCTACAGCTACAAGAGATTTATCAGAACTTGTTGAGAAATATGAAATTTTAAGAAGAGCAGGTGATATTGGGGCAGGAACTAATTATGTTTTGATTGGCTCATAATTGGCTCAATTGGCTCAAATTGCATCACACATTAGTTTGAAAGCACATTGTCAAAGCCCCACGAGCCAACACTGCAACCAAATCTTTGTCAAAGAGCTTGCAAAATAGTCCTTCAGCATTGAAAAATTCAGTTGTCAAGTGAAATAACAAAAATAGTTACATAAGAGAAATACGTAATTTTAAAATTTTTCTCCCTCCTTCCTAAGTAATAAGGATTTCTGCAATTTGACAATTTGGAGGACAACACTAACTTATTAAAAATATGCTCATATCGAGACAAATTACAGGACCCATGACAAGAATAAAGCCAGCCTGTAACACGGATGGTATGGGTAATTGCCTGCAGCAGCCCGGACAACTACTCAATCAGCTCAAAAAGTCTATGCGAGAAAGTTCATCGCAACTTATAAAAATTTGTATACCATGACTAATCCTGCTGCCGAGACAAAGTCAATAGGGCTGCTGGCCAACGCACAGTTGTCATGGTTTTTGCATCGCCACTTAGACAGTTTTATCATGACGGGACAAATCCTGCCCATCAATCGGGACTCAGTCATCTGGACAACTTCATCATGACACAAATTCCTCGTCCATCTACCTGGAATTTGCAAAAACGCATGCCAACCCCGACACAGACGGCAACTCCCCAGACCAACGGGCCGTTGGCGGTCATTGTAAAAGGATTCCGAATCAGTCAGACAGCAAAAATAGATAATTTGAAAAATCATTAGAACAAATTGATGACAGAAAAGACACTTAACATAAAAACAAGGGCTGAATGGAGAAATTGGCTTCAACTGAATTTCAACATTGAGAACGAAGTTTGGCTGATTTATGCTAAAAAATCAACTGGCGAACAACGCATTCAGTACAATGATGCGGTTGAAGAAGCCCTATGTTTCGGTTGGATAGACAGTACCAATAAAACCCTTGATAAAGACCACTCAATCCAGCGATTTACTCCCCGACAAACCAATAGCATTTATTCACAACCCAATAAAGAACGACTGAAATGGTTAGCCGAAAACAATCTGATTCATGATTCATTTCTAAAAACAGTCCAGGAAATTATTTCAAAAGAGTATGTTTTTCCTATCGACATTTTAGATGAAATAAAAAAGGACAAAAAAGCATGGAATAACTATATAAAATTTTCAGAGCCATACAAACGGATACGAATTGCATACATTGATAGTGCAAGAAAACGACCAGAAGAATTTACTAAACGACTGACTAATTTTATTCAAAAAACACGAGACAACAAACTTATTTCAGGATTTGGTGGTATTGACAAATATTATTAGCACACACACTATGAAAGACTGTACGGCAGACAAACTGACTGAAATAACAACGAATTGCTAAGTAAAAGTTAACCGTGGGATAGATGTTCGGTTTTTAACTCCCCAACATTTCCAACCACGGAAACGTTTGGCAGCAACCATGCAAATTTCATTTTTCCAGTAGAAGTTCAAATCAAAATTTGCTTTTTATCTTTAGATATATTGATTAAATAAGAATATTTTAAAATTTTGACTTTCAATGAATTTTAAGTTAATTTAGTTACTTAATCTTAAAATGAAATATTATGATTTCAACAAGTCATCTTCACCCAATATTTTGGGACTAGACAAAACCTGCTATTGATTAATTTCAATTTCACAACTTTTTGATTGCTTATGGATAAAATATTGACATTCACCGACAGACAAGCCTTTCGGGAATGGCTTGGCAAGAATGGGACAGAGAGCGATGGTATATGGTTACTCTTTTGTAAAAAAGGAAAAATTGTCACCCTCTCTGCTGGTGATGCATTGGAAGAGGCGCTCTGTCACGGATGGATAGACGGACAAATTCAGTCCCTTGACGACAATAGTTATAAAAAGTATTTTGCGCGACGTATACCTGAAAGCAAATGGTCTGTTAAAAACAAAGAGCTGGCACAAATTCTTATCGAAAAGGGTTTAATGACCCGGCAGGGTTTAGAAGCCATAGAACGCGCAAGAAAAAACGGTTCATGGGATAATGCTAAACGTATCCTTATTGACGAAGAACAAATACAGATATTTAAGGAAATCGTTCAGCCGTATGAGCCTGCTTATACCAATTTGCAGGCTATGTCGCATTCAGTACAGCGTACATATACCGGATTTTATCTTGATACCAAATCTGACAAAACCCGTCAGGCCCGGCTGGAAAAGATTATTGACAGACTTAATAGGAATTTGAAGCCAATGTGATGCAAGTAATTTATTTGGCAATATTGAAACAGGATTAGGAAAACACCTGGAGATAAATGTAAAATATCTTGCCCTGACACGGATGGCGCTATAGTTAATTGCCGGTGCAGTGCGTATTTGAGCGTTTCTGCCCGTATAAAAAGTATTTTTGGATAAAGCATAAAGAAATTATGGGAGCAGTTATTCACGAAGAAAAGTCGTTCAGAAATATTGCTTTTACTGAAGAGGAGACCAGAAACAATGAGTTTTTTAATTGTTCTTTTATAAACTGTGATTTTTCAAAAGGAGTTTTTGTGTTATGCAAATTTGTGGATTGTACATTTACCGGCTGTAACTTTACAATGGCAAAACTCAGTCAGTGTCTGCTGAGCGATGTTACATTTAAAGACAGCAAGTTATTAGGTGTTGATTTCAGCGATTGTGTTGACCTCCCTTTTACTGTAAAATTTGACAACTGTGTATTGGATTATAGTTCGTTTGTAAAAAAGAAATTAATAAAGACATTGTTTATAAACACATCAATCAGGAATGTGGATTTTACCGAAAGTGATTTGACAAAGTCTGCATTTTCAAATACTGATTTGACGAATACCATATTTAATAAGACAATACTTAAAGAGGTTGATTTTTTGTCAGCAACGAATTATAATATTGACCCTGAACTGAATAATATAAAAAAGGCAAAGTTTTCACTTTATGGGATAGCCGGATTATTGAGCAAGTATGACATTAAGATTGAATAATTATAGCCACTTGTAGCCTTTTGCTCAATCATCAAACGTTTTTCTTTAAACTCCGGGAGATTGTTTTAAAACCTCAGCAATGAATACGGCGTCTTTTGTAAATTTGTATTGATTTAATTCTGAATTAAAAAACGATATTTGGAATAATATTAAAAAGTTTTACTTTAGGGGTCTTAAAAAATTTACTAATAATGGTACCAAATAAAAAGCAAAAGATCATGGCAAACCAAAAAACGATCAAAGGGGTAATTGGTATTCTTACCGGTGGTGGAGATGTACCCGGGCTTAATCCTGCAATTCGTGCAGTGACAATCCGTGCAAACCGGGAGGGATACAAAGTAATCGGACTTCGAAGGGGATGGGCCGGAATAACCGAATTAATAAGGGATACGAAAGCAGACAACAGCAATAATTATCTGGTCCTTACGGATGATATTGTAAATAAAGCAGGCCGTACCGGAGGAACATTTTTACATACTTCCAGAACCAGGCCAAGCCACATGACAAAAGAAAATGTCCCGGAACATCTTCAAAGTACCTATAATGCAGATGTTAATGATCTTACCCCGGAAATAATTAAAAATCTTGAATGGCTGGGTATTGATTACCTGATTCCTATCGGTGGTGACGACACTCTCAGTTATGGAGTTCATCTTTACAAAAAAGGGGTGAACGTTATTGCAATCCCAAAAACAATGGATAATGATGTTCCCGGAACAGATTATTGCATTGGTTTCAGTACATGTGTAACAAGGACCATACAAATGACTAACAGCCTCAGAACATCAGCTGGTTCACATGAAAGGCTTCTTGTTCTTGAAGTGTTTGGGAGATATGCCGGATTTACTGCCATGGTACCAACGATGGCGGGAGCAGCAAACAGGTGTGTGATACCCGAATATGAGTTTGATATTGACCAACTGACAAGGCTTCTTGTAGAGGACAGAAATCATAATCCAAGTAAATATTCTATTGTTCTTGTTTCAGAAGGAGCAATGTTTAAAGGTGGAGAAATGATCTTTTCTGACAGTGAAAAAGATGCCTATGGTCATGCAAAACTTGGTGGTATTGGTGATATGGTATCAGCAAAACTTAAAGAATTGTCTGGAAAATATAATAAAGGGAAGACAATTAACATAATTAACCAGAAACTTGGCTATATGGTACGCGGAGGCGATCCTGATGCTCTCGATTCTATTGTACCGATGGCCTATGGAAACCTTGCTCTTGATCTGATTCTTAAAGGTGTTCACGGAAGAATTGTGGTCCTCAAAAACGGAAGGTATGATAATCTTCCAATTGACGTTGTAACTGCAACCAAGAAAATCATCAAAGTATCAGAATACTATAATACTGAAAGATTAAGACCGATATACCAGAATTTTGAGATGAAACCATTCCTGCTTATGGCTTCTGAAAGCTAAAAAATGATTTATTTCTAAGCAAAATATTGTAGAGACGTTCAATTTGAACGTCTCTCTTTGTTTTAATTAACGCTGATTTTTATCTTCTGGAACAAAATTCTTTACTTTTGTTTCAAATATTCAGACTTTTGGAAAAGGGAGTTGTATTAAAATCTACCGGAAGCCATTACAGGGTGCTCTGTTACGGCGGTAACATCGTTGATTGTTCTGTTAAAGGGAAACTCAGGATTAAAGAGTTGCGCACCACAAATCCAATAGCTGTCGGAGATAATGTCTCATTCGAAATGGATGAGAAAAACAATTCAGGTATTATTACCGGGGTACTGGATCGGAGGAATTATATCTTACGAAAAGCAACAAATCTCTCAAAATATTCCCAGATAATAGCTGCAAATATCGATCAGGTTTTCCTCATGATCACCATTATTTTGCCGGAGACTCCTGTAGAATTTATCGACAGGTACCTGATTACTGCCGAAGCTTACAGGGTCCCTGCCCGGATCATCATTAATAAAACAGATCTGTATGGGAAGGATGAGCTGGAGAAATTAGAATACATTGAGGCTATGTATAACAAAATTGGTTATGAATGTATCAGGCTCTCATTATATGATAAAACCAATATTGACCGGCTCAAACTGTTAATGAAGGATAAGATCAGCCTTATTTCGGGTAATTCCGGTGTCGGAAAAACCACTCTCCTGAATTTTTTTGATCCCTCACTCAACCTGAAAACGGCAGAAATATCAGAATCTCATAAGCAGGGGAAGCATATTACTACTTTTCCTGAAATGTATCAGATGCCTTTTGGCGGATTTGTAATTGATACTCCGGGGATAAGAGGATTTGGTGTTGTTGATATGGAACGGAATGAAATTTACCATTTCTTTCGCGAAATATTCGCAATGTCAAAAAATTGCAGGTTTAATAACTGTCTCCATCTTGATGAACCCGGATGTGCAGTCAGGAATGCTGTGGAACAAGGAGAGATAGATTTTTTCCGTTACAGAAGCTATCTTAATATCATGGAAGGAGATAACAGGAAATACAGGTAATTTTTTTAAAATATTTTTAGAGACATATTTTTATTTACTTTAGAAAAACATTTTTCCCAAATGGCTTTTCCTGCATTGAAAAACAAATACAATAATAATTTTTCAAAGCATGGATACTCTGAATGAACGTAAATTATTAATTATTTCCAGATGAAACCCGCATGATTGAACGCAATAACAAACACGTATAAATATAATTTTCAATCATGTGCGGTTCCATCATACCATTAAAATCAAAATTATATTATGATGAAAAGGATCTTTATTATTGTTTATTCTGCCTTTTTCCTGCTTCTGCTTATTAATTTCATTTATTATAAAAGTCTTTATAATAAACAGATAAACTATATTGTTGAGTTGCTTGACAGACAGGTGCAAATTATCGGGCTATCGGTTGACAGTATAAACAATGAATTTTCAAGCGATCTTAATCAGATCGGTTTCTCAGAGGACCTTCCATCGTTTTTTACAAATCCGGATTATCAGTACCAGGCAAAGGAGAGAATGAAACTTTTTTTCTCAAAATATGAGGAATTCGTTACAGGAATTAAATTGTATGATAATAATAAAAATGAATTCACTTTAAAAAGAGATAGTGAAAGTAAAAGTGGAGAATGGCTTGAACAGACATTTATTCTTCATGCTCAGCCTGAAATATTTAATATGGAGAAGCTGGTTCAGGAAAACCGTAAATTTAATTATTACCTGCCGGTGATTAAAAATAATAAGACTGTCGGCAACCTGGCCGTTACAGTCGATTATCAGAAATATTTTTCAGAACTTTTTTCAGAATTCAATCTTAAAGAGTATCAATGGCAATGGGTAATAAGCGATTCAGGGGAAATAATTTACGATAATAGTCAAAACAATGGTAAATACACTCAGCTGGGAAAGATAACCGGGAGTCTTGCTGACGGAGCAGTCGAGAATATTATTCATAAAGCCATAGTCAAAGGGAAAGAGAAAGAGATAATTTCATCATATTATTCAACACAGCTTCTTCAGAGAGATCTAGGGATTGTCTTCTCTGCCCCTACTGATTTTTTCCAGAAATATATTATCAGAAATTCTTTGCTTATTGTTTTGATAACGTTGTTTCTTGTTCAGTTGATAATATTTGTTTTCTGGAGGTATCTTAAATCCCAAAAATCAGAAATGGACAGGTTAAAAGCTTCTGAAAAGATGCTTTTCAAAATGATTGAGGAGATGCCGGTTGGAGTTATTATTCATAATAAGAACAGGGAAATAATTAAAGCCAATAAAGTTGCTGCAGATCAGTACTCATACAAAGATGAATCTGAAATGAAGGGAAAAATCTTCCCTGAAACATCATTGAATGACGATAACGATTATTTCTCAAAGAACCTTGGCGGTTCTTTCAGTCCTGATCAGTTCGTAATAATAAAGAAGGAAATCGGGGAAATGATCCTTTACAGAAACAGCATACCTGTGGTATTTATGGGGGAAGAAGCTTCAATGGAGATCCTGATCGATGTGACGATGCTTGAATCGGCACGTAAACAGGAAGCCAAAGCTAATGTTGCCAAATCGGAATTTCTCGCAAGAATGAGTTATGAAATACGGACCCCTCTGAACGGGATTATAGGAATGGCGGATGTCCTTAGAAAGTTTGATCTTTCAGACGAAATAAGGAATATTGTAAACCTGCTTCACCGTTCTACAGAAGTGTTACTGAGCATTATTAATGATATTCTTGATTTTTCGAGAATTGAATCCGGGAAAATGATTCTTGATGAAGTACCGTTTAATATAAGAGAGGAGGTAAATTATTGTACTGATCTGGCAAGAACAAATATTGTCGGTAACGACCTCAATATAGATTGCAGAGTGGACGAAAATGTGCCGGAAGGCATTATCGGCGACCCTTTCAGACTCAGACAGATCCTGACGAATCTAATAAACAATTCGATCAGAAATACTGAAATGGGAGAAATAAGGCTGAGGTGTATGCTGAAAGGCAGCAAAAACGGAATAATCACTCTTGATTTTGAACTTCTGGATACAGGTCTGAGCTTTGACCAGGCAAGCCTGAAAAAAATATTTGGAGATTTTATAAATATTGAGTCAAAAGCAACACGGAACAATGACGGATCAGGTTTCGGAGCCATCATCGCGAAACAACTGGTTGAGTTGATGGGAGGGGAACTCTCGGCAGTCAGCCCTTCAGGGTTACAGGGGGATAATGGAACAAGGGTATCCTTTACAATACCCACATATTCAAACGACAGACCAATTAAAGATCTTCCATTTGGCAAAATCAGAACATTTGACAAAATCAAAACACTTGTTATAACAGGGAGCCAAAATCGGGATGAAGATGTGCTGAGTGCTTTGCACAAGCTGAAGCTTATCATTTCTGTTACGACTTTCCAGAAGTCTACAGTAAACCAGATCAGAACAAACCTTAGTTATCCGGAAGAAAGATATAATCTTGTAATAATATTTGATGATGATGAGTTTAGCGGATTTGATGCCGCAAAGATTATCTGGGATAACAATCTGTCACGGAGCTTTGTTATTCTGATTATAAGCTCAAATGATAAAAAAGGCAATTACATGAAATGTATTACTATGGGTATCGACCAGTATCTTGTAAAACCGTTTAGTATCGGTGATCTGCAAAATACGATAAAAAACAGTTTTACATTTGTAGAGGATCCTTCATCGTCGGTTGATATTGATGCGGTACGAAGCGATATTAAGATATTGATTGTCGAGGATAACAAGATGAATCAGAAAGTTATCGGGACAATGCTTAAAAGCCTGGGATATTCCTTTGATATTGCAGAGGATGGTTATTCTGGTTATCTGCAGGCAAAAATCAGGAAATATGATCTTATTTTCATGGATCTGATAATGCCTGAGATGGATGGTTTTGAGGCTACACAAAAGATTCTTGCAATTGATAAATCGATTTTAATTATTGCCTTCACTGCTGATAATATGCCAGAAACAAAAAGAAAAGCTGAGTTGGTAGGTATAAAAGATTTTATTTCCAAACCAGTCCGGATAGAGGAACTTAAAAAGCTGTTTGTCCGGTATTTTAAAAAGTAAATGCTCAGTTAACCTCTTTTGCGTCAACCCATTTATAAACTTTGTCGGATCTCCTCAGATAATCGGGTACTTTTATTGAACAGAGTTCCCCCTTATTTGCTTTTTCAGTTACTTTAAGGTCAACACGGATCTCATCGACATCATATCTGACAACTCCCGTTGTGGGGCCTGTGATAAGAATAGTATCTCCTTTCATAAGATCTCCGTTTTCGAGTTTGATCTCGGCAACATTAAGCTTGGTGAAATAGTTAGTGATCTTACCAATGTAAACCTTTCTTTTTGTGGCGCTTGAACCATAATTTGTATTCCATTCGCCTATTCTCTGGCCCAGATAATAACCATCCCAGAAACCTCTGTTAAACACAGTCGAAAGTCTTGTTTTCCAGATCTCCGCTTTCTCTTTGTCGAATGTGCCGTTTTCAAGAGCTGTAAGGGCTTCATTATAGCATGATGATACTTCCCTGACATATTCGGGAGAACGAGCTCTGCCCTCTATCTTCAGAACACTGACACCGGCATCAATCAATTTATCGAGAAAGCCAATTGTACAGAGATCTTTTGGAGACATTATATATTCATTGTCGATCTCAAGTTCATAACCGGATTCTTTATTGGTAACAATATATGATTTCCGGCAGGTCTGGTAGCATTCTCCCCTGTTTGCCGATTTATTGTTTTCATGAAGGCTTAAATAGCACTTCCCCGAAACGGCCATGCATAAAGCTCCATGAGCGAACATTTCGATTTTTATAAGATCTCCTTTTGGTCCCCTGATATCCTGCTCCCTGATACTGTTATAAATATATCTTACCTGATCGAGATTTAGTTCCCTTGCAAGCACAGCTACATCGGCCCATTGGGAATAGAACTTCAACGCTTCAATGTTGGTGATATTCAGTTGTGTCGAAAGATGTACCTCCATCCCTGATGAAAAAGCGTAATTAATTACAGAAAGGTCAGAAGCAATTACAGCAGATATACCGCTTTCAACAGCAGCATCTATTATCCTGTGCATCTGTTCAATTTCGCGGTCATAAACAACAACATTAACAGTAAGATAACTTTTCAGGCCGTTTTTCTTGCAGATTGAAGCGATCTTCCTAAGATCATCCAGGGTAAAATTGTTTGAGGATGCTGCTCTCATATTGAGTTGTTCTGCGCCGAAGTAAACAGAATCAGCACCTCCCTGAATTGCCGCCATCAGCGATTCATAGGATCCCGCAGGAGCCATTATCTCAATATCTTTTCTCTTCATAAATGAGCGCAAATATAACTATTAGGATTTATTCTTGTTCATTACAATTCTGATACAGGAGCCTTTTCCTAACTCTGAATGCCGGACAAATATTTTCCCGTTGTGATATTCCTCGATGATCCGTTTTGCCAGGGAAAGGCCAAGGCCCCATCCTCTTTGCTTAGTTGTAAAGCCAGGAGAGAAGATCTTTTTAAAAGAAGATTTTGGAATTCCTTTACCTGTGTCGGTAATATCAATTAATGCATTTTTTTCTGTTTCGGTGATGCAAACAGAGATCTCTCCGCTTCCTTCCATAGAATCGATGGCATTTTTATAGATATTCTCTATTACCCATTCAAAAAGTGCAGGGTTTACCGGGATAACAACCTCCTTTTCAGGATTGTAACCGATAACAAAATTTACTTTTGATGATGTTCTTGATTTAAGATAGTCGATGGTACGCGAAATAATGGAAATAATATTCTCATCCGAGAGGGCTGGTTTTGATCCGATTCTTGAGAACCTTTCGGTTACTTTTTCGAGTCTTTGAACATCCAGGGCAAGTTCTCTGGTAATTGAAATTTCAGGATATTTTTGTTGCAAAATCTCTATCCAGCCCGAAAGGGATGATGTTGGTGTCCCAAGCTGGTGGGCAGTTTCTTTTGACAGTCCAACCCACACCTGGTTTTGTTCTGCTTTCCGTGATGAATTAAAAGCCAGGTATGAAACAAGAATGAAAAGAATAATAATTCCCAGCTGGATGTATGGATAAAATATCAGAAGTGTAAGGATAATACTATCCTTGTAGTAGATCAGATTAAAATGACCGTTCTCAAGATTGATTACTATGGGATTATTATCCTCTTTTATATTTTCAAGATTTTTTTTCAGATACACCGGATCACTAATCCTTTCTTTATCGAAGTTTCTTGCAGAGATAATACTGTCCGATTCATCGGTGAGAATAACCGGAACAGTATTGTTGTTATCGATGATAGAAGAGAGAAAATCAACATTCTGGCTTGTATCAGAAAGAGATATCAGCCTTGTTGCCTCAGCCCAAAGTTCTACATTTTCTCTCTCCTCAACTTTCAGTTTCTCTACAAGGTTCCTTGTGTATATGAGAGAGCCCATGCCAATGAGTATTGCAAAAAGGAGCAGAAACAACTTCCCACGGTTTTTATACCGGATAATGTTCATGGAATTCTTATTTTACAATTACTTATTTTTTTATTTCCTGAATCATTTTTCTCCTCTTCTTCTTACTCATTCCTCAAACCTCTTACCGTCTTTGTGTAGTTGTCCCGTTATTCCGTTGCTCCGTTGTGCCGTTGCCCCGTTGCCCCGTTGCCCCGTTGCGCCGTTTCGCCGTTGCCCCGTTGCCCCGTTGTGCCGTTGCCCCGTTGCGCCGTTGCGCCTTTATTTGTCATCAAAAGTAACCTTTACAGCACTCTTCTTTTTTTCCGGAGCAGGTGCTGGTTCTGCTTTTGCTTTTGCATTATTGTCATCACTCCATGAAATATTGAATCGTGGTTTTTTATTTGCCGGTTTCTGTTTTGCAACGGTATCGTTTTTAAACCATCCATACTCCTGGTTCAGAATTGTTTTAAGGGTCTGTTTTTCAGTTTTGATATTGTTCTTTATAACATTGCCTGCCGCTTTCATGTCATACGTTACATTGATATCTTTCCCCTTTTTTTCAATTTTCAGCAACATTGAGGTACGACCCACCCCGTCATCTTCAATAACACCGAATTCTGAGAAGTGTGTTTTTTTCTTTCTTTTCCTGCTAAGCATTTCCGACAATAATATTTTTATGTGATACTCATAATCATTGTCAAAATTGTGCTTCCCGTTCAAAGAGAGATCAGCGGCTGATGATCTTACATCCATTTGTGGAGTATAGAGAAAATTGTTTCTTATAAAAAAGTCATTTTCCAGCTTGTCAAAATTAATGTTCTCAAGCTCGGAAAGTGCAATAAATGAAGAAAGCCGCTTTACCGGGTCAAAATTAATTAGCTTCCCGTCTGTAATAGTATATTTTCCTTCAGCATTAACAGTTTTTATCTGAGGCTTCATCATCGAATCCATAGGAAGAAGAAGCGAAAATGTTCCGGAAAGATTACCCGTGATGTTTTCAGATTTAAGGAAGTCCTGTCCAAAGTTATGGAATGTTGTAAAAGCGTTATGTATATCAATATCACTGACATTAAAATTTCCCCGGGCGATATTCGATTTATTGCTGTTTTGAACGATGAATCCATTACCGGAAATAGTTCCGTTCAATGATTCCATATTCAACGATTTAAAAGTAAGTATTCCTGGTTTGTAGTTGAATGCTCCTGTAATTTTTGAGGACGAAAAAGATTTGTAGTCAAGGGTGTCAATTTTAAAATTTATGTCAAGAATAACATCATCCGGAAATGTAAATGCAGTTCTATATGGAGCCTGTGTTCTTATTAAGGAGGAATCATTTAAAAATGATTCCGGAATCAGCCTGCCGAAGGTGACATCGGCAGAAGCAATCAGCTTAACAGGTTTGCCGGCAAGCCATTCGGGTAAATTGTTGAATTCCCCGTCAATGGCTATTTGCTGCCTTTTATAAACGAACTTAAGATTGTCAGCTGTGACAGAACTGGAAATTGACAATTTTCCATTTATCCGGTTAAACAGAAATTTGTCGTTTTTCAGACCGATACTGAATGAATTAAAGATCAGATTTGCTTCCGGTTTCAGATCGATAATATCTTTAAGCTTTATTTTCTCTTTAGGCCATGGTTTGTCAATCACTTTGACATCAAAATCAAAAGAACCGCTGGCAGTCGAAATTTCAGCTATGTTAAAAAACTCCTTCAGCTCTTCCGGTAATATCTTCCCTTTTAAAAAAAGATCAGCAGTGGGATTTACAAAATGATTCAATGTAAACGATCCGGTATATTCTGCTGACCCCAGCTGTGCAGTAAGGTCCCTGATAGAAAAAGAGCTTGTTTCAGGGCAATTCCCTGATCCGTTTGAATAATTTCCGGCAAAAGAAAGGTCTTTAAGAGACAGATCGGATTTGCCATATTTGATCTGCCCATTCTTAAGAAGCCAGTTTATTTCAACATGTGGATGAGTTGTCCGGCTTAAAAGGCCTTTAACCTTACTTTTAACAAATAGTTTACCCGAAGGAGAATATTGTGAAACTAATTCAAAGTATTTTTCCGGAAGATAATTTTTAACATTCGAGAGATCAATATTATTTCCGGTTATATTAAGATCGAGTATTCTGTCAGACGAAATGGTACCATTCAACCCGAAATCGTAATTTTCAATTTTCAGACTGCCATTTTTGAACACTATGCCTTTATCTGACTTTTTAAGTACCAGCCCAAGTTTAGAGGAGATTGGTTTATTGATTGTAGTATTGTAAAGCTGAAATGTGCTTATCTGAATTTCTGCACCTGCTGTAAAATCAACATCTTCTCCTGAAATCCTGCTTTTAATCCTGCCGTTCTTGATCAATCCGGTAATTAACAACCTGGTAGCAAGATTGTTATAACAGGCATCTATATCCGACAGATTTATTCTCTTGAGATTTATTGCAAAGTCATTGTCCGTGGGATTCCTGTTCTTAACTTTAATTATGTAATTAACACGGCCTGCTGTATCAGTATAAAAGTTTATTTTTCCGGTTTTGGCACTGATTCTTTCAATGTTATAGATCCCGCGAATGATATCCGTAATTTTGAAATCGACAGATACAGATCTGGCATTCAGAAGAGTATCGGTATTTATACCTTTAAATGAGTCAGGGTTAAAGTCGGGAGAAGAATAAACCAGAACATCTTTTAATACAAGAGATGCATTTGGGAATTTCCTTAAAAAAGTCAGTCTCGAAGATCCGATATTCAGTTTTGTCGAAACATTCCTGTTAAGAGAATTCAGTATAATATCCGCGACTCTGTTTTCCAGGAATAGTGAAGCTGAAAACAGTAGTGCCGAAGCTGTGATAAACAGTATTGCAAACAGTTTCAGTATTTTCAATGTCAGTTTCATGCAGAAAATAAAATATCTGTCATCCGTTAAGATTTTCGATGGGCAAAGTTAATTCATTTGAGTAAACATATTTCTCTTATTTAAGGAGGAAGGATAAATCGTCTGTGGAGCTGAGTTCAAAAGGAGCGGCACCTTTTTTAAAGATCCTTACTTTTCGTGGACCATCAAGCCTTAATATTTCATTTTCAAGGATCAGTATAGTCCCTTCACGCAATCCTGCTACAAAAATTCCAGGATTGGCTTCAATGAATTCTTCAATCCTTTGTTCCCTCGTCTCCCCTGCATGTCCTGCCGGATTTGCATCAAGATAATGAGGATTTATCTGGAAAGGTATAAGATTAAATGCACCGAATGAATCAGGTTCGACCACAGGCATATCGTTTGTGGTTTTTAAGGTCGGACAGGCAACATTTGATCCGGCACTCCATCCGATATAAGGAGTTCCGGACATAACCTTCTCCCTGACAATATCAATGAGATTATTTTCTCTGATCATCTTTAAAAGTTTCCAGGTATTTCCTCCTCCTACCACTATTGCTGAAGCTTCTTTCATTGCTGCAACAGGATCGTCAAAGTGGTGAATTGAAATAATGTCATGTCCAACTTCCCTGAACCTTTCTGATACTTTTTTTTCATATGAATCGAACGAAAAAGTGACAGCAGCATAGGGAATGAACAGTGCTTTTACAGGCTGATTACCGAGAAAGTCTTTTATTTTATTCTTTGGATAATCAAGATATGGTTCTCCGGGATTGGTGGAATTGCTGATAAGTAATAGTCTCATATAGTTTGAAGTTTTAGATGCATGGTGTGCATAAAGGATCAACGGTTTGGAGTGCTTAGAGTACTTCGGGTTATTTGCAGTTATATAAATATCTTTTCTTCACCTTTAGCTCACTCCAAACTCTGGCTCACTTTAAGTACTCTTATTTAACTCTTTGATATTATGATTCTCAGGAATACTATTAACAGTAAAAGTATGGAATGTATTATTGAAAATATTGATTAACAAAACCTTGTTATAAAGAATCTCTCCTTTTCCGGTAATAATTTTGATAACCTCATTGGCCATATAGGTTCCTGTTATGCCGGGAAGAACTCCAAGCAATCCGACCTGTGAAGGCTGGGGATTTTTAAATCCTTCTTTCATCCCCGAAGGATTAAAACATCTGTAGGTCGCTCCTCCTTTGTAGTTGAATACTGATATCATGCCTTCATATTTATGAATTGAGCCATGTACCATTGGTTTATCAAGGATGACGCATGAATCGTTAATAACATATCTCGCTTCGAGGTTATCAGTGGCATCAACAATTATGTCGAAGTTCCGCAAAATGTTCAGAGAATTTAAGCCATCAAGCCGGAGATTGAATATCTCGATATCTATGAGAGAATTAAGATGAAGAAGACGGTTCTTTGCTATGATTGATTTAAGTTTTCCCACATCAGAAGAACCGTACAATACCTGTCTCTGAAGATTTGCCTCATCGACCATGTCAAATTCAGCTATGGCAATCTTACCGGCACCTGCAGCTGTAAGATATTGAAGAACAGGACATCCAAGACCGCCGGCGCCGACAACAAGCACTTTTGCCCGTTTCAGCTTTTCCTGACCTTCGATCCCTATTTCGGGGATCATGATCTGCCTGCTGTATCGCCTCATCTCCCTGGGAGACAATAGACCATTTTCCATTAAATGCTGAATATCTGTCGATACAAAGATAAGGGAGGTATGTAAAAGAAACAAGGAGTTATATTGCACAAAAAAATAGACGCGTATAAAAATGCAAAGGGCGCAAAGAATAACATAAATTTATCTTTGCGCCCTTTACTTAAACTTTGCGTTCTCCGCGGTTAAAAAAGTCTTCTCAACAGGTTCATATGATAATTTACCATTAATCGTTAAAAGTAAATGCCAGGCCTATCTCAAAAGGGTAAAGATCATATCCTCCGGGTCCCTTCCCTGATTTGAAAAGGGGAGTCATGTAATATGTTGAGTAGATTTGAAAATTCTCATATCCGATACGTGCAGTGGCTCCGCAACGGAGCATATTCAGACTGAAATCATCATTTGATTTTACTTTTTCACCGTCAGGGAAAACAATTTTATTATGAGAACTGATTTTTACTGCTCCGATCGGCCCTGCAGCGATATTAATATGGTTATGATTGACAGGTACCTGAAATTCGAGCATAAATGGGAGATTTAAATACAAGGTTGTAAGCTTGGACTTTTTATATGAAGTACCTGGTTCCGGAACGAGCTCTGTGATTACCCCATTTGTTCCTTTAATGATATTGTTATCTCCGTCAAACCTGTAGTTGTTCCAGTTTAGTCCGAGCCCGGTTACAAATCCGATATGCCTTGTCAATCCGAGACTCAGTTGTGCGAAATTAATATTGAAATTTGACGACTTATTTGAATGAAGTGTCATGTAATCTATATCATCGGGCATTACAAAACTCATATCAGATGTAAGATAACTGTTAAGACCAACCTCAACTCCTGCCCAGTGTCCTTTAAACCTGCTTCTTCCGCTGGTTCTTTGGCTATCAGAATCATGCTGATCAAATTCGTCAGATTCCTCGTACTTCTCAAATTTAAATTTTGGCCCTTCAAGTGATTCCAGAACACTCAGGCCCCTGTCACCGATTCTCATGTCGAATGTTGAATCACTATTTTCAATTGTTATAAGATCTTTTCCTATAATGACTTTAGTGTTCTCATCAGCAATGGAATCTGTTCTCTGCTTTTTGCCGTCCTGATCTTCAGCCGAAATTTCCTGGCTGAAGCCCTGAATTATTATTGCTGTAAGTATTACAGCTATTCCAACCTTTCTCATGATAATGATAATTAAATGTTAATTGTTTCTGAGATGGGACGAACAGGAGCTTTAAAAAGTTACTCCGATAATTCGGTTTTTTTAACCGGAGCATTAAACTTCAGTATAGCTGAAGTGAAATAAATCGATTTCAACTCCCCGTTCTCATCATTTTTCTTTTTTAGTGTCATATTCCAGCCGAGTAATTTATTGATACCTTTCATTCCGGCTTCTGCAATTTCGTAGACTTTAAGAGGGTTATCCTGTAAAGAATTTTCTTTTAATATCTTTTCCCGGAAAGTCTTTGCAATAAGCCTGCTGATTTTATTCCCGTCATTATCGTAAGGCGGGGCAGTAAAAATGACATCAGATGTAATAAGAGTGTTGCTGACAATTTCTTCCCTAAGATCGATATGTAAGTTTACCGGGACTTTATTAATAGCTGTTTCCGGTATAACAGGCTTCTTTAGTAATTGATCACCCGGTTTTAAAAGATTTGAATCGGGTTGAAACATAGCAGAATTCATCTGCTGAACTCCGGCCAGTAAACTTTCATTTTTTTGCTTAATGGCAGAGGTTTTTTCTTTGGTTATTGATTTTTCAGGTATTGTATCATTTGTTTTTTGCAGGAAGCTGCTGTCTGCCCTGATATCCTGCGCAGTATTTCTGAGTTCATCCGGCAGGCTCCGCGGAGCGGAAAGATAAACCATTATTATCAATAAAACAGCCGCCGCCGCACTTAATCCAATCAACGATAAACGCATGATTTTATGTGCAGGAGATCTCTTAATAAGTTTGTTTTTATATCTGTAACTTACTTCCGCAGGGACAAGCCTCATTTTCTGAATTAACTCAAAAATCCTCTTTTTTTCCTGATCATGACCGATGCTCTCTTTCAGTTCTGTTTGCTGGTCTGCGGAAAGATCATTTTCAAGGTAAGCTACACACAGGTTTTCGAACTGAGTCAAATGAAGATCTTCAATTGATTTTTTCAGTTTATTTTTATGAGGAAACAATTCTGCAGAAGGCTTTAACCTGAATCTGCTCATTTCATCAAATCCTTCTTTAAGATCAGGATTTTCATTCAGGAATAATTCAAGCTGTTCAACCTGGAGGTTGTTAAGCTTCCCGTCGAGCCAATCCGTGAGCCATATTTCGTAGTTTGTCCTGTCAATTTTCATGGCTACAATACCGTTTCAATTTTCCCGATGAAATTTTTCAATGCAAGCCGTCCCCTGTAGATATTTATTTTCACCTGTGCTTCAGTCTGTCCGGTGATTTCTCCAATCTCTTTATAGCTGTATCCTTCATAATCCCTTAAAGTCACGGAAGCTTTTTGCTGATCTGGCAGATGCTCCAGGGCTTTATGGAGAATTTCATTCAGATCGCTGTATTGCGATTCATAAACAAGATCGGTTTCATATGATTCTTCAAGAGTTACTGTTCTTCTGTCTTTACGTATGAAATCAATCATTGTGTGATAAGCAGTTGAGAACAACCATGATTTTGCCGAGTGATATTCTATTTCAGCCACATGTCTCCAGAGCTTTTCATAGCTATCCTGCACAATATCGTTTGCCCCGTCTTCATCCTTAAGATTGGCCCGGATAAAACGGTAAACCGCATCGGCATACTCTTCAACAGACCTGTTATATTCCTTAACTGTCATAATGTAAATTACAGTATAAAGACGTACTGATAGCCGGAAATGTTACAGTCTGACTAAATATAAAGAACAATTTTTCGTCCTTTTAATGGTCAGAAAATTCAAATATCATCACGACTCAAAGATATAATGTTCACAAAAGGTTTATATTTAATAACATACACTTTAAGTAACTTTATTACCTGAAACCTTAAAGGTGGGAAAGAAATTCCCGGAGCAGTATCATTATTTATTACCAAAGGGGAATAGTCAGGATAATCAGTTAATTTTATAGGAAATTTCATACAAAATCTGGTAAATTATGGACAAAAGACATTTAATTCTGCCAACATTGATTGCTTTTATCAGTTTTAGCCTTTCTGACGGGAACAATGCTTTTTCTCAGAAGATATATACTCCGGAAAAACTGGGTTATAAATTGGTTTGGGAAGATAATTTCAATGGAAAATCTTTAGATACAACACAATGGAATGTAAGAGGAATAGGACCAAGACGCCTAGGCTATATTTCCGAAAAAGCTGTAAAAGTTGAAGATGGATTTTTAAAGCTGTATGCTTTGCAGAATGGTGACAGTATATTGAGTGGTGCCGTTGGGACAGGACATCACTTTAATCCCACATACGGATATTTTGAGTGCAGGGCGCAATTACAGAAATCTTCTGGTGTATGGGCTGCTTTCTGGTTGCAATCAAGTCTGATTTCACAAGGATCAGACCCCGGAAAATTCGGGACGGAGGTAGATATTTTCGAATTCTTTAAAGAAGTCGGGAAAGATACAGTTCAGCATGCTCTTCATTGGGCTTATGGCCCCGATATGAGATCGGTGGGGCCTATGAACAGTTATTTAGAAGGATTAAGTGAAGGATTCCATACTTTCGCTTTAGAGTGGACACCAAGAAAATATGTCTTTTATATTGATGGAAGGAAGTTCTTTACGCAAAAGCAGGGTATTTCACATATAGGCGAATATATAATATTAAGCATGGAGCTGCCTGACAAACCGGAACAGGTTAAACATACCGTTTTCCCTGATGTCTTCATTGTAGATTATGTAAAAGTATATCAAAAATAACCCTATATCAATTTCTAATACATTATAACCCCATCAACAAGCCTGAAATGAAGAATATCTGGAAAAATCCGCGAAGCAGGAAAAGCTTCCTCCTTCCCGTTTTACTTTTATTATGCCTCTCATGGTTTCTGCGCTCCTGTTTTCCTGACAAGACAGGTAAAGCGACATTTACGCAAATTGAATCGGGATTTACAAACATTCCGGATTCGATACGGACCGGTGTTTACTGGTACTGGATATCAGACAATATCTCAAAAGAAGGAGTGGTGAAAGACCTTCAGGCAATGAAGCGTGTCGGAATCAACCGCGCTTTTATCGGGAATATCGGTTTGGGTGGTAACTATGGCAATGTAAAGATATTAAGTGATGAATGGTGGGACATTGTTCATACAGCTCTGAAAACAGCAACAGAATTAAATATTGAAATAGGTATTTTTAACAGCCCTGGCTGGAGTCAGTCGGGTGGGCCATGGGTGAAAAATGAGCAATCGATGCGTTATCTGAACTCATCTGAGACCCGGGTGACCGGTCCTTTACAGTTTAAGGCTAAATTAATTGTACCGGATTCAGACTTTCAATTGGTCAATGTAATTGCTTTCAAGGTACCGGCCCAATCGGAAAAGGACTATAGATCGCTCAATCCTAAAATTAGCTCTGACTCCGGAGTCCGAAACATCTCGTTTATTTCTGATGGCGATTATAAAACGGAAGTACCGGTTCAGAAAGATAAAATCCTTACGGTCGATTTCAAAACAAATGAAGAGGCAACAGTAAGGACTCTGATCATAAGAGCATCTGAAAAACCAACGAAGGCAAAAGGTGAATTGTTCGCTGTTGAAGGTGATATTCCGCTTTCTCTCAAGACTTTTGAAATAGACCGCAGTAATTCCAATATCAATGTAGGTTTTGATCGCTTTGCCCCGGTTGTTCTCTCAATACCCGAGACAAAAGCCAGAGCATTCCGTTTAGTCATCAGCGATGTCACCAGAGAAGGAGGTATTGCTGAAGTTGAACTTACGGCTGTTCCTAAATTGGAAAGATATCCTGAAAAATCACTTGCAAAAATGTTCCAGACACCGCTGCCTTACTGGAAAGATTATCTGTGGCCCGTCCAGCCTGATGTGAATAACCAGTCGCTGGTAATTGATCCAAAAGAGGTCATTGATATTACCCCTGATCTGGCATCAGATGGCACTTTAACCTGGAACGTTCCGGAAGGAAACTGGATAATCATGCAAAACGGCATGACCTCTACAGGCCAGACAAACAGTCCGGCATCACCGGAAGGCACCGGTCTTGAAACTGACAAAATGAGTAAAAAACATATTGCAGCTCATTTCGATGCCTTTTTAGGTGAAATACTTCGCCGTATTCCTGAAGCCGATCGCAAAACATGGAAAATAGTTGTGGAGGACAGTTATGAAACCGGAAGCCAGGACTGGACCGATAATTTTATCGAAGAATTTACATCTGAATACGGTTACAGCCCGGTTCCTTATATTCCTGTTTTAAAAGGGAATGTTGTTGGAAGCAGAGATTTGTCTGACAGGTTTCTATGGGATTTAAGACGATTGGTTGCCAATAAGGTTTCTTATAATTATGTGGGTGGCTTAAGAGAAGTAAGCAATAAAAACGGATTGACTACATGGTTGGAAAATTACGGGCACTGGGGATTTCCGGGGGAATTCCTGCAATATGGCGGACAATCCGATGAGGTCGCAGGTGAATTCTGGAGTGAAGGTGACCTGGGAAATATCGAAAACCGTGCTGCCTCTTCGTGTGCACATATCTATGGAAAAAACAAAGTTTCAGCGGAATCTTTTACGTGTGCAGGGAAACCTTTTTCCCGTTATCCGGCTGTCATGAAACAAAGGGGCGACCGCTTTTTTACGGAAGGGATAAACAATACGCTTCTGCATGTATATATCCAGCAACCCGACGAAAGGGTGCCGGGAGCCAATGCATGGTTTGGGAACGAGTTTAACCGTCACAATACCTGGTTCAGCCAGATGGATATTTTCATTCAATATCTGAAACGGTGTAATTTTATGTTGCAACAGGGTAATTATGTGGCTGATGTGGCCTATTTCATCGGAGAAGATGCTCCAAAAATGACAGGCATTTGCGATCCGGCTTTACCACGTGGATATTCCTTCGATTATATCAATGCTGAAGTGATTCATAACCGTGTAAGCGTGAAGGATGGCAAAATCGTTCTTCCCGATGGGATGTCATACAGGATGCTGGTATTGCCGAAACTGGAAACTATGCGTCCCGGATTACTGAAAAAAATTAAGGAACTCGTGGAACAGGGAGCCGTTGTACTTGGTCCGGCTCCAAAATGTTCGCCAAGTCTTCAGAATTATCCTGAAGCCGATAAGCAGATCAGGCAGATGGCTTCCGGATTGTGGGGCAATGTTGATGGGGTAACTGTGAAAAGTGCCAGGATTGGCAAGGGAATGATTCTTTCAGGAATGGAAATGCAGAAGGCTCTCGATCTTATCAGCGTTATTCCTGATTGCCGGCTTGCGGAAGAAGATCCGGCCTTGTTTATCCACCGTAAAATTGCAGATGGGGATCTTTATTTTATTTCAAATCAGTCAGATAAAGTAATAGCCATAGATCCTGTTTTCAGAGTTAAAGGCAGAAGACCTGAGCTATGGGATGCCACCACAGGAACAATACGTGATCTGCCGGCATATACTTTCGGCGGAGAAGCAACTTCCGTTCCTCTGAAATTGGAAGCATACGAAAGTGCATTTATTATTTTCCGTAATAAGAGCGGCAAATCCGGTGAAACGACGCTATCTGCCAATTTCCCCGAGCCTCAGACTGTTGCAGAGCTGACTGCTCCATGGATCGTCACCTTTGCCAGGGAGGGCCGCGGGCCGGCTAAACCTGTAATATTTGAAACACTTCAGGATTGGAGCGCCAGCAATAACGACAGCATTAAATATTATTCAGGAACTGCTTTTTATAAAACAACATTTACACTTTACCAGATTAATGAAAAAAACAAACTGTTTGCCAATTTAGGAAGTGTGAAATCGATGGCCAAAGTGAAACTGAACGGGAAAGAATTGGGTGGGATATGGACCGCTCCATGGACTATTGATATTTCCTCTGCCGTAAAAAGCGGAGAGAATACTCTGGAAGTGGAGGTTGTAAATACATGGGTGAACAGGCTGACAGGCGACAGCAAACTGGATAAGGAAAAAAGAGGGACATGGTGTACTGTAAATCCGTTTAGTCCCGGGAATCCGCTCCAGTCTTCAGGTCTTATGGGGCCCGTTAAAATTCAGAAGGTAACGTTTGCAGATAACAAATAAAATGTAGAGGTTGTTTAAAAGACTTTTTTCCTGACTTCTGACGCTTTTTAATTTTAGTTCGTTAGTAATTTTTAAGTAATTGAAAATGAATAATATAAAAAATTATTTTTTAATATTTACCGCACTAACGTTTATTTTTGCCTTCGGTGAACTCGTCCCGCCAGGCAGGACTCGGTTACTCGCTGAGGTTCGAAATTCCGAAAAAATCCACCACAAACGAATCTCAGGTTATATTAAATAGCCAGCTTAAGGTGGATGAATAAGGAATATACTGCAATAAGAAAGCATTGTTAACATGAGAATTAAGATCTTTACCCATATGTTTATAACAGTCTCAAGCAGCTCTGGAAGAGCCATATTTGAATAATCCCACACTTATGATAATCTAAAAGATGGAACTATTCAGGCTCTGGAAGAGCCATATTTGAAGTGTGCCGGGCATGTAGTAGATTGAATGGGTGAGAAGGAGCAATCCTTCAAGTCCCTAAAGAGCCGTAATGACCGGAATCTTATAGCCGAAAGCAAGGGTGTCCTGGGGGACCGGGAATCTGAAGGAAGCCGTA
>JAJFVL010000032.1 GCA_021371855.1 Bacteroidales bacterium
TTGGGGGGCGGGCCCCCCAAAACACCTCCTTCTCCCCACAACCTTCTAAGTAATTGTCATTCTGAGCGAAGCGAAGAATCTCATGTTTTTAGTCGGACACTATTGATTTAATATAATTTGATTTTGATTGTCCGGCAAATAAGATTACTGAATAATGTACAGATAATCTGTGTTTTAAATGATTTATTACCTGTAATTGACATTTTTGATTTCTTTTTGCAAAATTGCAATCACCTTAAAAACATACTTAATGAAGAGACTATTCTTAGTTGTTGCCATTTTTGCAAATATACTTTCTGCCAGCGCGCAGATGACTGAAATATATTATCTATCGGGTACTGACAAAGATCATACTGTTCAGTGGGATTTCTTTTGTACTGCCGGACGTAACAGTGGTAAATGGAGCAGGATTGCAGTTCCCTCGAACTGGGAGCTGCAGGGATTCGGTAGATACAATTATGGCCGCGACAAAGAACTGGCTGACGAAAAAGGACTATATAAATACTATTTTAAAGTTCCTTCATCATTTAAGAACAAAAGAATATTTATTGTATTTGAGGGCTCAATGACCGATACCGACGTAAAGATAAATGGTATATCGGCCGGCCCGGTTCATCAGGGATCTTTCTACAGATTCAAATATGATATAACATCCCTTCTGAAAACAGGATCGAAAAATTTGCTTGAAGTTACAGTGAGCAAAATGTCATTAAATGAAAATGTTAACAATCCTGAACGGAGAGCCGATTACTGGATTTTCGGCGGAATATACCGCCCCGTTTATCTTGAAGCTGTCCCCTGTGAATTCATTGATCACCTGGCTGTAGATGCCCGTGATGACGGAAAAATTTCAGTTGATCTGTATCTTAATGCAAATTCAGTGTTCAGGATGGCTGAAGCACAAGTACTGACTCCTGACGGAGCACCGGTAGGAAAATCGTTTTCTGCTTACGTTCCTGCAGGACAGACACATGCGGTACTGAATAACATAATTACCGAACCTTTGCTCTGGAGCCCGGAATTTCCGAATATGTACAAGGTGCAGGTGACTCTTATTGAAACTTCAGCTCCAAAACATCAGGTTGTTCAGAAGTTTGGTTTCAGAACGGTTGAGGTCAGGCAGAATGACGGCATCTATGTGAATGGAATAAAAATAATGTTCCGCGGGATTTGTCGCCACAGCTCGTGGCCAACATCGGGAAAAACAATGAGTAAAGAATTGAGTATCGTTGATGTAAACCTGATGAAGGATATGAATATTAATGCGGTACGTATGAGTCATTATCCTCCTGATCAGCATTTTCTGGATGTTTGTGATTCTCTTGGGTTATTTGTCCTTGATGAACTTTCGGGATGGCAAGCCTGTTATGATGCGGAAACGGGTAAGAAGCTTATAAAAGAGATGGTGGAACGTGATGTGAATCATCCATGTATAGTTCTGTGGGACAATGGCAATGAAGGAGGATTCAATCCTGAATTCAGGGATGAGTTTGCAAAATATGATCCCCAGAAGCGAAAAGTGATTGAGCCCTGGTCAACTTTAAATGGAATGAATACAAAACATTATATACCATATAATTATGGAGTTAATTCGTTCTATAATGGTCGTGATATTTTCTTTCCGACAGAATTTCTTCATGGTCTGTTCGATGGCGGCCATGGTGCCGGTCTGGATGATTACTGGAACCTGATGTTATCAAATCCCCTCTCCGCAGGAGGATTTCTTTGGGTTTTTGCCGATGAAGGAGTTATACGAAGAGATTTAAATGATTCGATTGATAACAAAGGGAATTATGCACCTGACGGTATTCTTGGCCCATACCGTGAAAAGGAGGGAAGCTTCTATACAATAAAGGAAATATGGTCACCGGTATTTTTCGAGAAGAAGGTCATTACTCCAATATTTGATGGCCGGTTTAAGATTGAAAACAGGTTTTTTTATACAAACACCAATCAATGTAAATTTACGGGTGAACTGGTAAAATATTCTGACATATTTCCTCAAACCGGAATATCCGGAAAGCCTGTTACAATAAAATCCCCCGCAATAAATCCAGGTGATAAAGGATGGCTTGAATTAAAATTACCTGATGACTGGAATAACTATGATGTCATCAATGTTGTTGCAACAGATCCATCGGGAAGGAATATTAATACATGGTCATGGAATATTACATCTCCTGCAAATATTGCTGCAAAATTTGTACGCTATGGTTCTGAAGAAGTTATAGCGAAGGAAGAGGGTGAAATGATCATTATTTCATCGGGTACTACAAGAGTAAAATTTGATAAACAAAGCGGATTACTCCTGGAAGTGAAAAAAGGGGACACTGTTATTCCGTTCAATAATGGACCACAATTTGTAGGTGTTACGCCTTCTTTTAAAGGAGTAAAGCACTATGTATCAGGCGATAATTATGTTTTTGAAGTTTTATTCGGGAATCGTCCGGAGTGCCATGTGAAATGGACGATGCATAAGGGAGGCTGGCTGCAACTCGATTACGATTATAAACCGGGAAGCCAGTCGTACATGTATGGCATAACTTTTTCATTTCCGGAAGATCAGGTTAAAGGTGCAACTCTTTTGGCCAATGGTCCGTATCATGTCTGGAAAAACCGCATGAAAGGAGTTCATTTTGGTATTTTTGAAAAAAAGTATAACAATACTGTGACGGGAGAATCATGGGATTATCCGGAATTTAAAGGATATTATTCCAATTTTTATGCTGTTCAGTTGCAGACATCAGGACTCCCGTTTACTATTGTCTGTGGGACAGAGGATATGTTCCTGCATCTTTTTACACCGCAAAAACCTAAATATGCAGCTGGCGGAGTTACTCCTCCTTTCCCGTCGGGGAATATTTCAATCATGAACGGGATAAGTGCAATAGGAACAAAATTTTCGCAACCGGAAGATGAAGGGCCTCAGAGTCAGAAGAATATGTACACTGCCAACCGAAACACAGAACCATTAAAAGGTACATTATATTTCAGGTTTGGTGAATGATAAGGGAACTAATCATAGCATTGTGAAGTTACACCGCATACAGAAACCTTTGCTAGCGCGGATTTGTAATCCGTGCTTGGAAATATTATTTATTAAGAAATGAATTTTATAGAATGAAAATGTTTTAAAATGGAAATTACATGGATTGCAACAAAGTAAAAGGCACGGATTGCAAATCCGCGCCAGCGGTCTGTAACTTTGTTACTATGATGCTAAATACAGGAACAAAAGTACAAGGACATAGTGTACCAATTTTTAGTACATTTGGTTCAATGAAACAGGTAAGTTGCAGTATTTGTTTAAATATGCTTTGCTAGCGCGGTGAATGATAAGGGAACTAATCATAGCATTGTGAAGTTACACCGTATACAGAAACCTTTGCTAGCGCGGATTTGTAATCCGTGCTTAGAAAATAATATTGATTAAGAAATGAATTATGTAGAATTAAAATGTTTTAAAATGGAGATTACATGGATTGCATCAAAGTAAAAGCCACGGATTGCAAATCCGCGCCAGCGGTGGCGAGCTCAACTAAATTAATCATGTATAGTCCCTTACGACCTTTAAAATTAAATTATATACGAATGAAAAAACATTCAATTACCATTATACTTATAGCTGTAATTTTGTCAGTATCCTGTAGCACAAAACCTAAAATTACATTTGTTAACCAGGAATCGAATAAACAGATCGATGTTATGGTTGATGGGAAGATTTTTACATCTTATCGATGGCCTGATAATGTGTGTAAACCTATATTATACCCGATATTTACTGTAAACGGAACTGAAATTACACGTGGATTTCCAATAAAACCCAGGGAGGGAGAACGGGCTGATCATCAACATCAAATAGGAATGTGGCTTACCTATGGGAATGTTAATGGTTCTGATTTCTGGGGCAATGGTTCGCAGGGATTGGGGACAAAAAATTCTAACGGCGGGGTAATAATGCACATGAAAATAGATAAAACAGTTGAATTACCCGGAGAAGGTGTGCTGGCTACTTCCGCAGCATGGGTTGACAGCACCGGAAAAGAACTTCTGAAGGAACAAACTGAATATCATTTTTCAGAGGAAGAGGGAACACGTATTATTGACAGGATCACCACTTTGACAGCCGGAGATAAAGACGTATTGATGCCTGATACCAAAGAAGGAATGTTTGGTATTCGAGTGGCACGTCAACTTGAGCTTTCATCAAAAGAAGATGTAATACTTACAGATGCCAAGGGCGATCCTGCAACAGTGAAAGCATTATCAAACGAAGGTGTTTCCGGGAATTACAGGAGCAGTGAAGGAATTACCGGTGAGGCAGTCTGGGGTACGCGTGCAAAATGGATGGATCTGTATGGAAATATCGGAGATGAAAAAATCTCACTGGTCATTTGTGACCATCCTAAGAACCAGAGTTATCCTACTTATTGGCATGCAAGAGGATATGGACTTTTTTCAGCAAATCCTCTAGGCGTTAAGGATTTCACAAAGGGGAAAGAAGAACTGAATTTTAGCATACCATCTGGAAAGTCAACAACTTTCAGATACAGGGTGATTGTTAATTCTGGTTTCCATTTAACTGATGCTGAAATAAATGATTATGCTGAAGATTTTGCACGTAAATATTAAATGGAACGAGTTAATAGTTACTTTTATTCATTTTATATTTGGGAATTACTACCTTTAAAAAGGAACATTGCAAATTAATAATCGATCAAATACTGCATTACGATTAGTCTGAGACACATGACCGTACCTTCCAGGAAAATAGGCAACTATCGTTATAGAATACTTGCCCTAGTATTTATGGCGACCACGATCAATTATTTTGACCGTAGTATTGTTGGCGTAATGGCTTCAACGTTGCAAACACTTTTCGATTGGACAAATAAGGATTATGCAGCTATTATGGTTTCTTTCAAAATAGCGTATGGAATTGGATTACTATTCATGGGTGGCATTATTGACAGGCTTGGGACCAGGATAGGATATACTCTTTCAATTGCAATCTGGAGTGTTTTCGGAATGTTGCATGCAGCTATCAAACCGGCTTTCAGCCTGATAGGATTTATTGTAGCACGTTTCGGACTTGGAATTGGGGAGTCAGGTAAT
>JAJFVL010000033.1 GCA_021371855.1 Bacteroidales bacterium
ATTGATGTGGCCGTCAATATGGCCCCTGGCAATTACTGAATTAGGTCGTTTTACAAAGATCGGTTCTTCAATGATGGTAATGGCTATATCAGGTGCTGCAGTTATTCCATTGTTGTACGGACGTATCGCTGATGTCAGCACTCCAAAAGTTGCTTATTTTGTCGTTATACCCATATATCTTTGGGTGTTTTTCTATGCCTCTTACGGGCATAAGTTACGGACTAAAAGATAAAGAGGAACTGACACAGAGTTCCACAGAGAAGGCACTGAGAGACACAGAGAAGAACAATTCATTCTCACTTTTTCTCAATATTTAAAATAAAAGAGGAAATCTAAGAAAATTAATTTCTCAGGATTTCCTCTGTCCAGCCAGCCGGCTGGTCTGTGCCCCTCTGTGTAAGTTCTTAATAAGTAAATATCTGTAATATAAACTATCTACTCGCGTACTGCTTTTTGTATCTTAATGATTGCTTCAGCATATTTTTCCATATCTTCTTTCGGCCCCAGCATTCCTGTCTGCATTATCCATACGGCCTCCTCATAACATGCTTTTTCAGTTACAGGGCAGCACACTTTTGTATAATCCACATCTTCCGGAATTGCATAACACATGAAATTTTTCTTCTGGAACAAAGGTTGTTTATACAATGGCTGAGGATAACCCATAAAACAAGGAACTCCTTCTGCGGCGAGCATTCTGGCAAACTCGGGTTTGGGGAGATTATTAAATTTTGATTTGTCATATTTAAAAATGTAAATATGATAGCTATGGATGGTTTCCCCTTTTCCTCTTGAAAGAGGTTTTATCCCATCAATTTTTTCCAGTAATGAGTTCAGATAATTTCCATTATTAAAACGACGGTTTGTCTCCTCTTTAAGTTTTTTCATCTGGTTAGACAATAATGCGATCTGCAATTGTGTAATACGATAATTGCATCCAAGATAATGATGTTCATACCATTGTCCTCCCTTTACACGGCCAACATTACGAAGCGAGTTTATCATATCATACAACTTTTCGTCGTTGGTAATCACCATACCACCTTCTCCGCAGTTCAGGTTTTTGGATGACTGGAAACTAAAGCATCCGGCATCTCCGATACTGCCAAGTTTTTTACCTTTATACTCTGCACCATGACCGTGGCAGGCATCCTCGATTACCTTCAGATTGTGTTTTTTTGCAATAGCCATTATTTTATCCATTTCACATGCCTGTCCGGCAAAGTGAACAGGAATTATTGCTTTTGTCCTTTTGGTGATGACTGCTTCAATTTTGGACGGATCGAGATTGTAGGTATCAGGATCAATGTCGACAAAGACAGGCACACAGTTTGCTTCCAGAACAATTGTTGAAGTTGCAATGAATGTATAAGGCGGGATTATTACTTCATCTCCGGGACGGACACCGCAGGCAATTAATGCAAGACGAAGGGCAACAGAACCATTTACACAGGTCAGGGCATATTTTGTGCCGCAGAAAGCAGCAAACTCATCTTCAAATGCTTTTACAAGATCGGCACAGTCAGGATTGCCCCATTGCCCGCTTCGTACTACATCAGCAACTGCATTTACATCTGTCTCGTCAAAAACAGGCCATGGAAAATTTCTGTCAATTGTCTTTGGTCCTCCGTTAATTGCTAAATTCTTTTTCATAATATAATGGATTATAAATGATTATAACATAATTTAATTGATTGAAGAGATGATGACGGCATACATTCTACCGGCTGAGTGTTGTTTTTCAGGCATTGTGAAAAATATTCGATTTCATTAAAATATCCTGTGCCGGCATCACCGGCAGGCACTTCTTTAACACTTTCATCATTAGCAATCTGGATGATGTCGCCTCTGAAAGTTGTATAAAGGATACTTGCCTTTTCAAATTGAGCCATATATCCGGCATTAAACGGGAAATTGAAATGGAAAGTGTTCCCGCCCTCAATCTTTACATGAACATCTTTATCTTTAAAGCTCCACATTGCACTGATATAATCATGTCTGCTCATTCCTCCCGGCAGATAATTACATTTTATCTCCGAGGGTGATCCAAGTAAATAATTTGCAAAATCAATATCATGAATGACCAGATCAAATAATGCGCCACCTGATGTACTGGTAATTTTCTTCTCTTTCCATTGACCCCATCCGGGAAGACCGGAAAATCGCGACAATGAGAGAAATTTTAATTCGCCAAATTCATTTGAATCAACCCATTGTTTGAGCTTCTTATATGGTTCCATAAAGCGGACCACATGCCCTACCATAAGAATCCTGTTTTTCTGTTCTGCCAGGTTGATAAGTTCTGCGGCCTGCTTTACATCAAGACAAAACGGTTTCTCAAGAAAAACATGTTTTTCTTTCAATAATGCCTTTTTTGATATTTCGAAATGAAGGTTGGTGTGAACACATACACTTACTGCATCGACATCTTCACTGTTGAGGCAATCATCGAGACTGGAATATTTATGAATGTTTTCCAGATCAGCTGCATTAATCTCTCCGGTTGAGAAATTACCACTTTTTGAGTGCAGATTTTTTTCGATCAGTGCAGGATTTACATCGACTATGGCCACTAATTTGAGATCCTTATTTTTTAAAATATTCAGGGAATGAGTCATTCCCATAAAGCCAAAACCAACAACTGCTACTTTTTTCATCCGGGATTTTAGTATTTATTTAATGTTATTAAGTCTTCTCTTTAATCATTTCTTTTCTCTAAATCAAAAATAAAACATGTAAAGGAAAAATTATAGTATAAAATTGTCAGTTATTGGTATAATATTGGCTTATTAATTGAAAAATTATTATAATACCAAACAACGATGTATTATTATTTCATGATTAGTATATGAAACTTATATAAAAAAGGTTTTGTTATCTGAGCAGAATTACGATGGTTTGCTAACCAGTCCGGCTATCGGCCGGGGAATTGATAACACAATTAATTAATATATTGATTTCTAAATTCCTTTGGTGTCATAGATGTTATCATCTTAAACCTGCGGTTAAAATTAGACAGATTATCAAAACCTGAAGCATAACATATTTCAGAAATAGTCTGGTCGTTTTCGATCAAAAGTTTTTTAGCATGGCATACACGCAACTCTGTAAGAAAAGTAACAAATGTTTTTTTTGTGCTCTTTCTGAAATATTTACAGAAAGAATGTGTGGTCATATTTGCAATCTCTGCAACATTCCGAATCTGAATTTTTTTTTGAAAATTTGCGATTACATATTCGTGTACATTCTTCAGACGCCTGAAAGAAGGATCACTGTAATTAAATAAGGGCAATTCAGCAACAAATGTTTCTGTTAAAAGAGGGCGAGCTTCAGCTTTTGCCAGCCCGGCAAGAATATTAATCATCGTCATTATCCTCAATGGACCTTTGCTTTCTATGAGTTGCTTCAGTTTTAAAGGAATATCATGCTTGTTGGCATCCGGGAAAAAGACACCTCCTTTAGCCATATTCAAAATATCTTTAACAGAAGCCATTTCAGGTAATAAAAAAAACTGCTCTCCTAAAAAATCTTCCGAAAACATGACAAGAAAAGCCGAAGCTGTTAAATTATCATTTTCATAATATTCACGATCATTTTTCCAATAATGTGGAATATTTGGGCCCAATAGCACGAGATCGCCTTCCTGAAAGTTGTCGATTCTGTCTCCAACAAAACGTTTTCCTTTGCTCCGAATAACATATTTCAGCTCATATTCAGGATGAAAATGAAACTCACTGTCGAAACGTGGAAGTTCAAGTTCCTTAGCAATAAATGATAATTCTTCATTCATCAAGATTTTCTGGAATTGTACTTTCATTGTTAATACCTTTTTGTGTTGATGAATATGATTGTTTGAAAATCTACGACAAAATAATATTAATATCCGACAAAATTACACCACATCTATTAAATTACTTTTCTTAATAATGTTTTCAGTTTTTTTATGAAACCCATATGATTGATCCGGATGGCAACCGATAACTACGCTTTAGAATGGCTCAGCGAAGCTAATCATGTGCGGTTCCATCTGACCTGAAAATAATTTATGTACAGGTGAAAATGATTGCTGTAATGCAGAATCTTTTAAAATGATAATGTATAACATAATAAGTTTGCTTTTATTAAGTCTGATTTCCGGAATTATCTCGATTAAGATCAAAGAATTATCATTCCCTGGAAGAAAATGAACATAACAGCCAAAATTTAAGTAAGTTCCTTATAATTCAGATGAATGAATTATCATTTTTTTGATTATTAAGAAATGTTATCTTTATTATCCGGATGGATTCATTGTTCAGTGGGAAATAGTTAAATTTGTTCTGATAACTCCTTTTAATCATGACCCCATTTCTTGATGATGGCTTAATCATTAACAAACTCAGAGAGGGTGATGTTCTGTCTTTTGATTATATCTTCAAAAAATACAATAAAAAGGTTTTCTACTTCGCAATAAGCTATTTAAAAAGTAAAGAAGAATCTGAAGATGTTGTTCAGGAAGTATTTATGAATCTTTGGAAGTGCCGCGAACAAATCAATGAGAATTATGTTTTCAGCAGGTATCTTTTTAAGATGACCTACAATGCAACATGTAAAAAATTCCGAAAACAAACATCCGATAAAAAGCAGATGGAAGAAGTCCTGAAAAATGTTATTCTCGAAGATAACTCCACAGGTCAGGATATTGAGTACAATAATCTGCTTGAAACTACGAACCTGCTTATTGAAAAATTACCTTCGCGACAAAAGGAAATACTTATCCTGAACTTAAATGAACAACTGACCAGCGAACAAATCGCTCAAAAGCTGGATATCTCGAAAAAGACTGTGGAAAACTATCTGACCATGGCAAAAACATCCATAAGAAAATCTCTCTGCGAAGGACACATAATGCCAATTCTATTCTTTTGGCTTTTAATAAATTAATAATTTATTTTGTCTCATCATTGCTTGTAATAGCTCGGAAATTTATCTATTTTCATTAATTAGATTGATTATAAATTAGCTGATTGTTTGGGAAAACAGACCCTCGGCTGGATATTATTATAAGTCAGGTCAGTTTTTGGATTATAGTTTGATCCTTCGACAGACAGAAATTATTGGGAGCTAGTCAGATGGTATGAAACTTAATAATTTTAACCTCTTTAGCTTCATTATTTTTACAAACATTACGATGCAAAAAAGCAAACAGAAGATTGATATCGATACATTAAGAAGATACCTGGAGGGCAGGGGCTCTCCTGAAGACACAAACAATGTCAGGAAATGGTTTAGTGATGCTGACCTCGAAAATGAACTGACTGAAAAATCCCTTCTGTTTTGGGATGGGATATCTTTAGATCAAGATATTATGGGGTACAATGCTACTCATATCCTGGACCAGATCCATCATAAAATAAATATTGAGGAAGAAGTATTCTTAGATAAAACCAATACACGATTCAGGTTTATTAATTATTTAACGAGGATAGCAGCCATCTTGTTTATTCCTTTATTAGCTCTAACTTCACTTTTATATTTTCAGAATAATTCATTCAGAAATATTAAATCTTATTCTGAGATTCATTCACCCTATGGCACAAGAACAGATTTTTATCTGCCTGATGGTTCAACAGGTTGGCTAAACGGAGGTTCATCATTGAAATTTTCTACTCAGTTTGGGGGTAAAATCAGGGATGTGAAGCTTACGGGAGAAGCATATTTTAATGTTGTGCCAAATCATAAGAAACCTTTTATTGTTTCAACTAAAAATATTGATGTTAAGGTATTTGGAACTTCTTTTAATGTTATGGCCTATGATGATGAACCGATAACGGAAGTAACTCTTGAAAGAGGAAAAGTTGAAGTTTTCAGGAAAAAGGATAATACCAATAAAAGTATCGGAGTCTTAAAACCCAATGAATCGTGTATTTATAGTTTTCAGTCAGATTCAAGTAAAATTCTAACCGTCAACAGTACTGAAAAGCTTTCCTGGTTAGATGGTAAGCTTACATTCAAATATGAGCCATTCGATGAGGTCATACGCAAAATTAACCGGTGGTATAATGTCAATATCGAAATTAAAGATGAATTGCTGAAAACATATATATATTATGGAACTTTTAAAGATGAGACTCTTGAAGAAGTGTTAAAACTTCTTCAGTTTACTGCTCCTATCAGATATAGAAATTTTGAAAGGGAGAGAAAACAGGACGGGACATTCGAAAAAAGGAAGATTGAGATATACTATAAAAAATAGAACAGACATTACTTTTATTAACCTTAAAAACTTTAGCCTATGATTAAACAAAAAAATAAGGAAAGCGCTGACACACTCTCCTTATTGTAATTCAGTAGTTTACCCAATACAATTTAAAAAATGGTATTAACCCACTAAATCAAACAAATCTATGAAAAAATTTTGTAGGTATTCAGGAGATAATTTAAATAAATTATGCTCCTGGAAAATCTTTAAAATTATGAGAAATTCTCTGATTCTGCTTTTTATTACGGTCTTTCAGGTGTATGCCGAGAACTCATACTCACAAAATACCAGGCTTACGCTAAACTTAAACAATGTCACTGTAGCTAATGTTCTTGAGGAAATTGAAAATAACAGCGAGTTCTTTTTCCTCTTCAATTCAAAATTGATCGACGTAGAGAGAAAAGTCTCTGTATCGATGGACGATAAGAAAATTTCTGATATCTTATCCACTCTCTTTTCAGGTACAGATGTTAATTATCTCGTATATGACAGGCAGATCATCCTTACACCGGGAGATGAATTATCAACGCTTCCTGCCACATTACCGCAACAGATTAAAGTAACAGGAACCATTAAAGATGAAAATGGAAGTCCTTTACCTGGTGTTAACATTCAGGTTGAAGGTACAACTATTGGCGCTATTTCAAATATCAATGGTGTGTACACAATAAATTTGCCAAATGAAAATGCTGTTCTTGTTTTTTCCTTTATAGGGTATAAAAGTCAGAAAGTATCTTCAAATGGCAGACTGGCTATCGATGTTACATTGGAACCCGAACTCTCGGTATTGGACGATGTTGTGGTAGTAGCATATGGAACTACTAAGAAAAAAGACCTGACAGGTTCTATAAGCACTGTAGAGGCTAAATTAATAGCTACACAGGCAAACTCAACGATTACGCGTGCCCTGGAAGGTGCGGTTGCAGGTTTACAGGTAGCTGCAGTTGACGGACAGCCTGGTTTGGATATGGGTATCCGTTTACGTGGTATCGGTACAGCAAGTCAGAATAATTCAAATGCTCTGATAGTTATCGACGGTGTACCTGCTCAGAATGATAACCCTTTATCTACTATCAACTCAAAGGATATTGCAAGTGTCACCGTTTTAAAGGATGCAGCTTCTACTGCTTTATACGGCTCACGTGGCGCCAATGGTGTAGTTTTGATCACTACAAAAAAAGGAAGTAGCGGGGCAACGAAAATCTCCTTTGAAGGCCGTTGGGGTGTTAATCAGGTAGGACCTTATGAATATGATAAAATTTCTGACCCGAAAGACATTTATGAGTATGCTTGGTTAACAATCTATAATTCAGTTCGTTATGGTGTAGGCGGATCAGGAATGGCAAAAAATTACACAACAAACGTACAAAATCCGAATATGTCGCACGAAGATGCTGCAGCTTTTGCCAGCACACACTTGTTTGATTATACAGGATCAACAAGCACATTCTCTCGCAATGCTCTGGGTAATTGGATGTTATACAACGTGCCTGGCGCTGTTTATACAACAACAGGGACCGGTGCAACATCCAGTGCGAAGATGTCAGGAGCTTATCTGGTTAATACTGATGGCAAACTGAATCCGGATGCAAAATTGCTTTACAATGATAACTACGACAAATATCTGTTGCAAAACAAATCACGTCAGGAGTATAACCTTTCGGCTACCGGCGGTACCGACAAGGTGGATTATTTCGTTTCGTTAGGTTATCTGGAAGATCCTTCCTATATCCGTGGATCCCAATTTGGGCGTTACAGCGGACGTGTCAATGTAAACGCAAAACTGTATGATTGGTTAAAAGTGGGCGCTAATGTAGCTTATTCATGGCGCGAAACGCAATCTACTTCTACCCGTTATGGTCGTAATCCCGGATCGGCGACAGCCAATCCTTTCTCTTATTTCAATGGTCAGAACCAATTGATTCAGTTGTATGCCCACGATAAGGACGGGAATTATATCTACGAAAACGGAGAAAAGAAAGTGCATGTCCTGGCTGGTGATACCTATTCTCCATTAGGGCTGACGTCAACGGCTTCGAATTCAACGAATATCCTGTATATGCTTGATACGGATCAGGATATAAGAAGATCCAGCGATATAGTTACAAGATCATATGCTGAAATAAAATTCCTGAAAGACTTCACGTTCACTACCAATCTTGGGTTGGAAAAATACCATGAGACCCGTACACGCTATTGGAATAGCAAAACCGGTCAGTCTCAGGGAACAGGTGCCTTTGGAAAAGTTTATCAAAACGTAACCGTTCTCAATACACAGCAATTGTTGAATTACAATAAAGATATTGACAGACATCATGTGGATGCTATGGTTGGTCACGAGTTCAACAGGTATAATTTTGAAACAATCTCCTACAATTCGGCTTATGAATTGATTCCGGGCTTTGTTAATTTTACAAACTTTGTAGGGCATTATACAGGAGGTACATTTTCAGGTCCTGGTGGCAATGAATATGGTAACGCGATGGAAAGTTATTTAGGACGTGCCAACTATATTTATGATAATAAATATTATGTTGCAGCTTCACTTCGCCGCGATGGTTCTTCCAAATTCAAATACAAAGAAAATCGTTGGGGAACCTTCTGGTCAGTCGGTGGTGGCTGGAGAGTA
The DNA here is from genome assembly GCA_021371855.1 of Bacteroidales bacterium. GTDB lineage: Bacteria > Bacteroidota > Bacteroidia > Bacteroidales > VadinHA17 > LD21. The sequence continues at coordinate 8,871 of JAJFVL010000033.1, forward strand.
TCGGGCGAAAGTTTCATGGATAATACCAAAAATTGGCTGGATAACCTGAAAGTACGTGCCAGCTACGGTATTATTGGTAATCAAAACGGCATCGGCAACTATTCAGGTTATCAGACCTGGGGTTATGGAGCTAAATATACCTCAACAACGGCAGGTAACGGTATCCCTGCAAGTTACACATTATCACAGGGTGCTTTTCCAAACGATGCTCTGACATGGGAAAACACGCATACATTTGATGCAGGTATCGATTTCACTTTGTTTAATCGTGTAAACGGTACTTTCGATGTCTTTGACAAAAACACAGTAAATGCTGTTTGGGATCAACCTATTGCATTATCACTTGGTCAGGCAAGTTTGTCAAAGAACTCGGCAAGGATCCAAAACAGAGGATTTGAGGTTGAATTGAATATTGACATTATCAGGCAAAAAGACCTCTATTGGTCAGTTACACTGAACGGGACCCATTTTACGACTATATTGAAGAAAGTGCCCAAAGGAGTAGGTTCGGCAGCATTGGATGGCAACTGGACGGCTAATGCTGATGCATGGTCAATAGCCGGATCTGGTACTTCTGCAAACGTTACCTATTTACGAGGTGTAGGGAAAGATTATTACAATCTGTATCAGTTTAAATATGGTGGCGTAGATCAGAATACCGGACTTCCTCTCTTCTGGCACAAAGTTACGGATGCTGATCATACCGCCGGATTATATACCGATGTGGCTGTAGGTGGAGATGTAAAGACAACCAACTATTCAACAGCATCCCGTTACGAATTGGGCAGTGCGATTCCTGACTGGATAGGAGGTTTAAGCACTACTGTGAGATACAAAGCCTTTGACTTTACCGCAATGTTTGCATACCAGTTAGGTGGTAAATTTTATAGTACTGAATACGGTAATGGTATGTATCGCAGCGATAATCTTGCATTTGCTTTATCAGCTGAATTGATCGGAAATACATGGACACCTGAGAATACAGGAGCAAAATTCCCGATGGCTATGTATGGGAACAAATATGGTGACGGATCTACTTTTGGAAGCTGGATGTACTCCGATATGGCATTATTCAGTGCTTCTTATCTGAATTTCAAGAATGTGACACTGGGGTATACTCTGCCTGCAAATTTGTTAAAGAAATACAGAATCAATGCTTTCCGGGTGTATGTGTCTGGTGATAACCTGTTTATGGTAACCGAACATTCCGGCATTGACCCGCGTATGTCGCTGGTTGGAGGTTATGATGTAGGTGCTTATGCATTTGCTTCAAGCCGTACAATTTCATTCGGCATAAACTTCGATTTCTAGAAAACTTTAAAAATCAGTCAATATGAAAAATTATATAATTGGAATAGTATTTCTTGCGTGCATGCTTTTATCTTCGTGTGCCAAGGAATTGGAAATGACACCTCCAAATAGCATTATAACGGAACAGATCAAAGATATCTTAGCTTCCGGAGACACAGCACAGATAAACAAGGTCTTTGCAGGTTTGGCAAACACGATGCCAGAGCAATTCAATGCGAGTGGAATAAGTGGAGGAGGAACTGCTGATGCGCGTTATCGTTCGATCCAGGGAATGGATTATATGCGTAGTCTGGAAGGGAATGATATAATATTTGGTGCTAAAAACCTTGGTATATTTGGTGCTGACGAATATTATCTCCGTGATTTCATATCTACAGCTGTTGATAAAAATTCAATCTATTGGACTCATGCATGGGCAATAATCACTGCCGTAAATAAAATGTTGTCATACCTTGATGACGAAACGATAGGAAACATTGCAAGATTGAAAGAATTCAAAGCAAGAGGTCTGGTGGCCCGTGCGTATGCATACCTTTATTTGATGGAAAACTATCAGGATTCCTATTTGCAGGGTGGAAAGGATAAACTTGGTATCATGTTGTATGATTATTATTCTCCTCTTCAACCATACAAACCGCGTTCTTCTTCTACCGAAACGTATGATTTTATAAAGAACGACCTGAATACTGCTATTAATTTATTTCAGGAGGCAGGAATAGGAATCACAACCAAAAATCTTTCAGACATTGATCTGGCTGTTACAAATTTTCTCCTGGCACGGGTATCACTGATTACAGGCGATTGGGCAAAAACCATTTCATCATGTGATGCTATCTTAACAAAATATTCTGCGCTGATGGCAGAAAGTGTGTATGGCGGTACAAAAAATGTAAGTGCAACGAGTGTCCCTGAGATTCGTCCTGAAACAAACGGATTTCTATATAATAATGTAAATCCGGAAGTAATATTGGGATGGCCGGTAGGCCAGGCGCTGACAGCACATAACGGGTGGCTGAATCCGTTTGGCGAAGGGAATGGTGGTTTGGGTGAAGGTTTTGCGCGTATAGACAACCGTCTCTATGAGAAGATTGATGATAATGACTATCGCAAAAATTGTTTTATGGCAACCGCCTTTGGAGATTATAAATATCCGACTGCTGGTACTGTAAGGTACATTCCTGCTTATACTAACTTGAAATTTGCTGCCACACACGGTATTGGAACAGACGATAAGAAAAATGTCGGAACCGTTACATGCTATTATATGCGTACTTCCGAGGTTTACCTGATGAAAGCTGAAGCACAGGCTCAGTCAAGTGATGCAACCGGGGCTAAAAATACGTTGAATATACTGCTTGCTGCACGGACAAAAGCATCTGCTACAACTCTCACGTGCGACAATTATGCCTCCATGGCTGGTATGTCTGCTTTGCAAATGGTTCAGCTTCAGACCAGGATCGAATTATGGGGCGAGAATGGTCGCGAATTCTTCAATAATAAACGGTGGAATATTCCGGTAGACCGGACAAGCTCTGCCAATCATCTTGATAAAGGTACGTATAGTGTTGCGAACATGACTCTGCAAATTCCTGAAGCAGAAACGTTGTACAACCCTCTTTGTGTACAGAACTAAATAAGTTTTAATTGTATACTCTTTTAGGGCGGAGCATATTGCCCCGCCCTTTTTTCAGGTCAGGCAATTGTTTTTTTTCTGTTAGAGATTGATTGCCTGATCTTATTTGATCATCAACAAAATAAAGACATATAATAATTGCAGAAAATTAACTAAAATGAGTCGATCTTTTCACCAAGCTGTCATCCTGTTGTGGATTTCCTGTCTGTTTTGTTCATGTAGTAATCAGAATGCGAAATACCGGTTAATACATAATAATGACGGAACAGATGCTTTAGGAAATTTGTGGTTTCATAAACGTCCGTTAACCGTTGCTGATATCAATGCTTATGTTGATATGGTTGCAAACACCCAGGTTACTACTTATATGATGTGCAGCGGTAGTGATTTTTTGTACTATCGGTCAAAATACGGTAATTTATTTTGCGATGATCTTAACGGGAAACTGGATTGTGGCTGTGATACAACTTCTTATAAGAATTTTTACAGATATTATCAAAATTTTCTTAACCTTGAGAAGGAGGGAACCGATTTAATCTCGGCCTCCCTTAACAGGGCGAAGGAGGATGGTATGGAAGCGTTTATCACCTACCGTATGAACGACCTTCATTTTAACGATACGGCCACTCATTGCCCTATTGTCTACAGTGATTTCTGGTACAAACATCCTGAATTCTGGTTGAATGATTCTACCCCCGGGTGGAACGCTCCCCGGGCACTTGATTTTGCGCATGAAGAAGTACGCGATCATAAACTTGCTATAATTTCTGAACAGCTCGATAAATATGATATGATCGATGGATTCGATCTTGACTTTATGCGTTTTATAGTTTACTTCAAGATGGGTGAGGGGAGGAAAAATGCCCCGTTAATGACCCAGCTTGTAAAAGATATTAAGGCAAAAACAGATGAAGTTTCTGCACGACGCGGAAAGAAAATCCTTCTGTCTGTAAGGGTTCCTCCGACAGTTGAAGACTGTTTCAATAAAGGATTGGATATAAAGGAATGGATACGTCTGGGATTAGTTGATTTTGTAACTATAGGTATTCATTGGAAGGGTGACCCATCACTGCCTGTAGCTAAATTCAGAAAAGATTTAGGCAAAATTAATATTCCTCTGTATGCCTCTGTTGACGATGGAGGCTATACTCCCCGTGAGACTTTTTCTCATGGGATGTTTCGCGGAATGGCATCTCATATTCTGTCGCAGGGAGCAGATGGAATATATCTTTTCAATCAATATTATAGTGTTTACATGTCAGAATACAATAGACAAACCCACCTCGAAGAGGGTGGTTATGTATGCCGTGTTATGATGCCTCAGTTACTCAGGGAACTTGGTTCTTTGGAAACTTTGAAGAACCGCAATAAAATTTATTGTTTATGCGATAGTTCTGTTGAGTACCAGATCAGACCACCATCTCCGCTTCCATTAAAAGTTACTGACCAAACAACCTCGGAAGCTGAAATATATATAGGTGATGATCCGGAGAAGACGGTCCCCCTGGAATCTATCCTGTTTTTCCGTTTAAACAAACCAGCTCAGTGTGATTTGTCTGTTAACGGAATTAAAATTTCTAAAGAAAATCCGGAGTATGTTTATTTGTTCGACATGGCAAGAGGTTTACAAAACTGTGAACAGGAATACGCATTTGTACTTCCGGAATCTTCCCTGAAACAGGGGTATAATAAAATTGAATTCAAAGCCATGAAATCAGATTCATTCCGTGTGAAACGTCTGGAAGTGGCTTTAAAATATGGTGATGTTGAAACTCACGGGTATTTTTAGTAAGATCCCGTTATATAAGTTTAAAAATTTATTTAATGAAAAGAAGGACATTTATATCTCAGAGTGCAATTCTTTTAGCAGGATGTGTTGTTGCCAATACGGTTCCTGTGTTTGGGAATAATTCCTGGAGTTATCAGTACAAAAATCCTGATATAAATCTGTTTAGTCTGTTTAAGACTCCCGGATCCATTTATCACCCTTTTGTGCGTTGGTGGTGGAATGGTGACAAGGTTGAATCACAGGAACTTATCAGGGAGCTGCATTTGTTGAAAGACGCAGGTATAGGTGGCGTGGAGATAAATCCTATTTCATTTCCATCAACCGGCGATGACCTTGGAAAAAAGTCACTTACCTGGCTGAGTGATGAATGGATCGATATGTTACTGGTGGTTTTTGCAGAAGCAAAAAAGCTGGATATGACCTGCGATCTTATAGTGGGCTCCGGATGGCCATTTGGAGCCGAGACACTGAAAAGGGAGGAGAGGGCTCAGGTAGTTATCATTTACGCAGAAAAACTGGAAGGCCCTTCTGTATTTGAGACATCACAGTTCAATATCTTCAAGACTGTTGACCCCGGAGTGACAGAACCTTGTCCAAGCCGTACCTTTGAAATTATTTCACTTAAGCTGGTTCCTGATCCTTTAAATGGTCTTGATCAGGTTATTGAACTCTCAGATAAGCAGAACGATGAGATAATCAGTGTTGAAGTGCCTGCCGGCAAATATGTTCTGTATGCACTGGTAAAGGTTGATTCGTTTGCCTGTGTGATAAACGGAGCTCCGGGTGCCGCCGGGCCGATCCTCAATCATATGGACAAGGTGGCAGTCAGGAAATACCTCGACCACATGTCCGATACAATTCAGAAAAAGACAGGTCCTCTTTCCAACCACTTACGTGCCTTCTTTACCGATTCTATGGAGCTGGAGGGATGTAACTGGTCGGATGACCTTGCAGAAGAATTTAAAAAAAGAAGAGGATATGATATAATGCCGTACCTTCCTTTTATTATGTTCAAGGTAGGCCGTCTGGGATCGGTTGTTGACGAAAAATACGGAGCTGCCAAGACACCTGAATTCGAGGAAGAGATCAAACGTGTACGCTTCGACTTCGAGTTGACCAAAGCAGAGATGCTGAGGGAGCGTTTTACCATGACTTACCTTCAATGGTGCAGGGACCAGAAGGTGAAATCGCGTGCCCAGGCTTACGGACGTGGATTTTTCCCATTGGAAACCAGCCTGGGATACGATATTCCCGAGGGTGAATCGTGGACCACTAACTGGCTGAAGCACCGTGTCGGGGAAGAGATGCCCGACGATGATTACCGGAGGGGACGCGGTTATACCATGATTAATAAATTTGTCTCATCAGCATCTCACTTGTCCGGGAAAAGGGTTGTCAGCTGTGAAGAGATGACCAATACATATAATGTATTTAACGAAACACTTGAATTTCTGAAAATAGGCTCTGACCAGAGCATAATGTCGGGAATTACACATTCAATATGGCATGGATTTAACTATTCGCCTCCCGACGCTCCATTCCCCGGATGGGTACAATATGGATCATATTATAATGAGAACAGTAACTGGTGGCCTTATTTCAAATACCTGAATGAATATAAAGCCCGCATATCATCTCAGCTTCAGAACGCTGATATGTATGCCGACATAGCTTTACTGCCTGCTAATTACGACATGTGGGGCGAAATCGGAGTGCAGACCGATCCTTTTCCTGAAAAGCTTAATGTCCCTTACACATCTCTTATATGGGAATCTATAAATAAGAATGGAGGGGCAGCCGATTATATCACGGAGATCATTATAAGAGATTCGGAGGTAAAAAAAGGAGAGCTCTGCTATGGCCAGAGAAAATACGGGACAATCTTCCTTGTTGAAGTGACAAGCACAACACCTGAAACTTTATCAAAACTATTTGATTTTGTATCAACAGGTGGAAGAGTTTTTTGTATTGAAAAATTTCCGGAAAAGTCCCTTGGACTTATTAATAGCAAAGAAAGGGATAAAGAGATACAGGTTTGGGTTGAGAAACTTGAAAAATTTCCCAGTCGTTTTATACTGATTCAAAAACCTGAGGATAACTGTTTCCTTGAGTGGTATAAAGATGTGATGACTCAATACAATATTCCTCATTATCTTGACATTAAAAAGCCTGATCGTTTTGTGATGCAGAACCGTTATCAAAGCGATGACAGAAACGAAATCTTCTTCTTTGCCAACGCTCATATGCATAATTCTCACAGGACAAAGGTGACCTTCCCGAAAGAGATCACAGGCGGGCGTTACGGCTGGGTATTGGATGCCGAAACAGGAAACCGTTTCCGTATTAGTCTGAACGACGGCAGTTTTGAAATGAATCTTGGTCCGGCTGAATCGCGCATTATCGTCTTCAACAGAGAAAAAGATGGTCCTGACTGGAATCCTGTACCTGTAACAGGACAGAAGAGTAAGACGCTTAAAGGTGGTTGGGAAGTGGAAATGCACCACAGCCGGGAAGGTTGGATTAAGACCATTAACATGGGAGAATTAAAGGATCTAAAAAGCACCGATTATGTTCATTTTACAGGTACAGCTATCTATCGTTATAAAACAAGTTTTAACGGAACAAAACCAACCTTTCTGAATCTTGGAAAAGTGTGGGGTGTTTCGGAAGTATTTATTAATGAAAAGAGTTGTGGAGTGAAATGGTACGGGAACAGGATCTATAATATTTCGGAGTATCTGCAAACAGGCTCAAACACAATTGAAGTACGGGTCATAACCACTATGGGAAATTATATGAAAACCTTGGTTGACAATAAGACAGCACAGAAATTCACTGTGCTCGGGAGCAAAGATCAACCTCTCCAGTCAATGGGACTGATCGGACCGGTAACACTTTATTAATTGTAAATCAATAATATAATATAAATTAACAGCATGAAACCCACATGATTAATAAAATTACAAACGATCCCGACTTGTCGGGAGAGCTTAACTAAGTCAATCATGTGCGGTTCTCCCGCCTTGGCGGGAACCTTTATAAATTAATTAGATACATATGAATAAGATAAGAATTATCGTTTTTATTACAGCTTTGTTTAGTTCACTGCAGCTTTCTGCGGTAGAATACAAAGCCTCTATGTTTGGCATCAAGTCGAACGGAACGACACTGAATACCACTTCTATACAGAAAGCCATTGATTACATCAGTGAAAACGGAGGCGGACAACTTGTGTTTTATGTAGGACGTTACCTCACCGGCACAATTGAACTCAAATCAAATGTAACCATACGTCTGGAGGAGGGCGCGATTCTTGTAGGTTCAACCAATATCTACGATTACAACATCAATACTCCATACAGTTCGCTGGTGTATGCCAACAAACAGGAAAACATTGGGATAACCGGAAAGGGAGTTATAGACGGCCAGGGTCGTGATGTGGATTATAACCTTATTGACCAGATCCACAAAGGCATTATTAAGGATAATCTCGCAAATGATCGTCCTTCAAGCCGCAGGCCACGTTGCATATACCTGCGTGAATGCAGGAACGTAAATATTTCAGGTATAGTTATAAGAAACGCAGGCGACTGGGTACAGGTATACGACCAGTGTCAGAACCTGAAGATCGACAGAATAACTGTCGACAGTAAAGCATTCTGGAACAATGATGGTCTTGATGTAGTGGATTGCAGGGATGTAATGATCACCAACTCATTCATTGACGCCACCGATGATGCCATTTGCTTCAAATCGCACGATGCAACAAAGATGTGCGAAAATGTAGAAGTACGGAACTGCGTGGCACGGTCAAGTGCAAATGGGATCAAGTTCGGAACAGTAACCTCGGGAGGCTATAAAAACTTCAGGATCATTAACAACAAGGTGTACGATACTTACAGGTCTGCTATTACCATTGCAACTCCAGATGGCGGGACGATAGATAATATTCTGGTTGACAGTCTGTATGCCTATAATACAGGAAATGCAATTTACCTGCGTATAGGTGCCCGTTGGAATAAAGATCGTACCGGATCGATGAGCAATATTACAATTCAGAATTTATATGTCGAAGTTCCCGAAACAAAACCCGACGCAGGATATGAATATGAAGGGCCTATCGAAGATTTGCCACGAAACATTTCTCCGGCAAGCATAGTCGGACTTCCCGGCCAGGATATTACCAACGTGACACTTCGTAATATAAATATTGTTTATCCGGGTGGCAGCAATTCAAACTATGCTTATCGTGGCATTAAACCTGCTGATCTCGACAGCATTCCTGAGATGAAATCATCATATCCTGAATTCTCTCAGTTCAAAGAGCTTCCTGCCTGGGGATTTTATGTACGTCATGCCAGAAATATCACATTTGAAAATGTGACTCTCACGACCAGGGACAAGGAATATCGCCCTGCTATAGTCCTGGATGACGTTAAAGGGGCAACCTTTACCGGAATGAAATACAACGAACCTGGAGGAAACAAAAAACAACTCCATATTTATAAATCAACGGGAATTGTTCAGAACAAAAAATGATAATTGATAATATTCATATAAACGCATTAAAGTTAAATATATCACCTAAAAATAAAAGCAATGGGCAAGGCAAAAATAATATCACTCTCCTTTTTATTGTTTTTCACTCTAAGTCTGTATGCTAAAGATTACAAGGCATCAGATTTTGGAGCGAAAGCAGATGGAATAACCCTCAATACCTGCTCGATACAGAAAGCAATCGATTACATTAGCGAAAACGGAGGAGGCCGTCTTGTTTTTGAAGCAGGCAACTATCTCACCGGAAGTATTTATCTTAAATCAAATGTAACCATACAGCTCAATTATGGAGCAACCCTGCTGGGATCAACAAATCCGTTTGATTACATAAAAGACAAATATATTGGATGGATGTCAATGATCTTTTCAGTTAAACAGGAGAACATAGGAATCACTGGTCAGGGAACCATTAACGGCAGAGGTTTTATAACTGCCAACAATATGGTGAATTACATACATCGCGGCATTTACACAGATCCTCTTAAACTCGATCGTCCGAACGAAACCAATCGTCCGCAGAACGTCTATTTCCGTGAATGCAAAAACGTGACCATCACCGATATCACATTAAAAGACCCGGCAAGCTGGAACCAGACTTATGACCAGTGTAAAAACCTTTACGTGGACAACATTAAGGTGGACAGTAAGTCGTACTGGAATAATGACGGGATTGATGTTGTTGATTGTGATGGGGTTGTGATAAAAAATTCATACTTCGATGCTGCCGACGATGTTATTTGTTTCAAATCGCATGATGCTATGAGTATATGCCAGAACGTAGTTGTCAGCAACTGTGTGGGACGTTCCAGCGCTAATGGACTGAAATTCGGAACTGTCTCCCGTGGCGGATTCCGTAACTTCAAAGTTACTAACCTTACTATTTACGATACTTTCCGTTCAGCAATAACATTTGCTGCTGTCGATGGTGGCATCATTGAAAACATAGTAGTTGACAGCGTACGCTCAATCAATACGGGTAATGTTATATATCTCCGCATCGGCGACCGGTGGAGCCAGGGGAAAAAGCCAGGTATGAACGGTATTACGATTTCCAATGTTTATGCAGAAGTACCTTTCACAAAACCTGATGCTGGTTACAATTATGAGGGCCCTGTTGAAGATTTGCCAAGAAATATTTCACCGGCAAGTATTGTTGGACTGCCTGAATACAGGATACAGAATGTTAAACTTAAGAACATTGAAATCGTTTATCCTGGAGCAGGAAATCCTCTGTATGCCAAACGGGGTCTGACTCCTGCAGAACTTGACAGTATTCCTGAAATGCGGACTGCTTATCCGGAGTTTTCACAATTCAAGGAGCTCCCGGCATGGGGAATATATATCCGTCACGCTGATGGTATAGAGCTCGAGAATGTCACATTCACAGCTTTAAAGAAAGATTACCGGCCCGGCATTGTGATGGATGATGTTAAAGGGGCGTCATTAAAAGGGACAAAATTCAATGAACCCGGAAGCGAAGGCAAAAAGCAGATAGTTCAATACAAATCAGAGAATGTGACTATTGAGTAGGGATCTCTTAACATAATGATCAACTATATTAAGCTAATTTAAAGATCAGACAATGACTAAAATAAAAATATTAACACTTGCACTTTTGTCGACTTGCTTGATGCTTTCGGCAAAAGATTACAAAGCTTCATTGTTCGGAGTAAAGTCGGACGGAGCAACTCTTAATACCCGCTCAATTCAGACGGCAATCGACTATATCAGTGCAAATGGCGGCGGACGTCTTGTATTCTATGTTGGACGCTATCTCACAGGAACCATTCAGCTCAAATCTAATGTGACTATACAGCTCGAAGAAGGGGCAATCCTGGTTGGAACAACCTCTGTGTATGACTATTTTGGTATTGACGGGGTAAGAGCCATAATAATTGCTGATAACCAGGAAAATACCGGCATAACAGGAAAAGGTGTCATTGAAGGACAGGGGACTGCCTTAGTGAACAATATTAAAACCCAGATTCAGAAAGGCTATATTAAAGAGACACCGGCTCAGGCATCGCCAATGTTGGTCTATATGAAAGACTGCAATAACGTGACTATTGAGCAGATCAATATGTGGGACGCATGTGGTGATATTCAGTCATACAAAGGGTGTAAAAAAATAAATATCAATAAGATATCAATTAAAAGCAATCTTTCTGCAGAAAGTAAAGGCATACTTCTGTCTGACTGTGACGGCGTTACACTTGTCGACATATATTTTAATACATCAGGTCCGGAACTTATTTATGACAGCACATCAAAAAATGTGTCGGTTGTAAACTGCAGAAACGAAAACGGAAAAGCAGTCAGGGCGAAATAGAAATATTCCATGATTCGTACTGTTGATAAAGCTTTGCGATATTATTGGAAAGATTTTATCCATATGAAGAGACTTACACTTTTTTTAATTTTTGTCTTCATGGTTTCAGATGTTGCTAAAACACAACAGAAACCACCTGATGAAGATCGTCTTGCCTGGTGGAATGAAGCGCGTTTTGGAATGTTTATTACATGGGGTGTCTATTCTGTTTATGGAGGAGAGTATAAAGGATATCAACAGGCAAGGGGAGGAGCAGAATGGATAATGAACAGGTGTAAGATTCCGGTCGCTGAATACCGCGAAACAGCCCGGATGTTCAATCCTGTAAACTATGATCCTGATGCGTGGGTTAAAATGGCCAGAGATGCAGGGATAAGATACATTGTGATTACAACAAAACATCATGACGGATTTGCATTGTTCGATAGTAAGGCAAGCGACTGGGATGTTGTGGATGCAACAATTTATAGGAAAGACTTACTGAAACCATTGGCGGCAGCCTGCAAAAAATACGGGATTAAACTGGGCCTGTATTATTCGCAGGCAGTTGATTGGACCAATCCGGGAGGGGCCGCTGCCCGAAGAGTTATGAAGGAAGGCTGGCCCAATCCCGATTCGGCTAAAATTGATTTGTACACCCTTGAACATGACGGACACTGGGATCCTGTTCAGGAGACTGCAACTTTCGATGAATATATTGACCGGATAGCTGTTCCTCAGGTAAAAGAGCTTCTTACAAACTATGGTGATGTCTCCATTCTGTGGTGGGACTATGATGCCCAGATGAAAAGTGCTGAGGGTGCTGCCAAATTAAAAGATTTACTGACTTTACAACCCCTGATCATCACTAATGACAGGCTTCATCCAGATTTTCATGGAGATACAAAAACACCCGAACAGGCAATACCGGACAGGGATGCTGTAAAAGGGCAGAATTGGGAAACATGTATGACCATGAACAACTCATGGGGCTTCAAAAAATTCGATAACAGTTGGAAATCATCAGAAACATTGATAAGGAATCTGGTTAAAATTGCCTCCAGAGGAGGAAACTATCTTCTGAATATCGGACCAAAACCTGACGGAACTTTCCCTGAAGAATCCATTCAGCGATTAAAAGAGATTGGACAATGGATGAAGGTAAATGGTGAGTCTATTTATGGAACAGAGGCCAGTCCTCTGGGAGTTCTGCCCTGGGGGGAGTGTACAAAAAAGGAGGGGAAAAACAGTACCATTTTGTATCTTTCGGTATTTAATTGGCCCGTTGACGGCAAATTGATTGTTCCAGGGTTAAAAAAAACGGTTATATCGGCAAAGCTGCTGGCTACTGGGATGAAACTAAAAACCACACAGAAAGGAGACTGTCTGAACATAAGCTTACAACTGGCAGCGCCTGACTCTGTTGCCAGTGTTGTAAAGCTTGAAGTAAAAGGAAAAGTTTCGGAAACAGATGCCTCCGGTTCAAAAAAGAAGTTGCAGAGAGGGGCACTTGATTAAAAAATAAAAATTTTAAATATGAGATCTGTAGGTATAAAAAAGATTATTCTGATTATGAGTGCTAGTGTATTTACTTTAGCAACAGTGGCCCAGGGAGGGAAAGAGGACCTGACACGTTATGTTGACCCGTTAATCGGCACAAAAGAGATGGGACATGTTTTTCCGGGAGCCTGCGTACCATTTGGAATGGTTCAGCTAAGTCCCGATACCGATACAATACCTTATGCAGTAAATGGTAAATACAATGGACCTGTTTATCGTTATTGTGCCGGATATCAGTATAATGATAAGACAATTGTTGGTTTTACCCATACCCATCTAAGCGGGACAGGGCATTCTGATCTGTCTGATTTTCTTGTTATGCCTACGGTAGGAGAGGTGCATCTGAATCCCGGAACAGCCGACAAACCCGAAAGTGGTTATCGCTCACGTTTCAGCCATAATACTGAAAAAGCAGAACCTGGCTATTACCGTGTAATACTTGACGATTACAGGATCAATGCTGAACTTACAACCTCCGCTCATGTAGGATTTCATCAGTATACTTTCCCAAAAACCAATGATGCACATATCATACTCGATATGAACCATGCTATTTATAACTATGATGGGAAAATTCTGTGGTCATATATCAGGGTTGAAAATGACACCTTGGTTACCGGTTACAGGATTACAAGCGGTTGGGCACGGACTAACTATATTTATTTTGCAATGTTTTTTTCAAAACCAATAAAAAGTTATGGTGGTAAAAACGATGAAGATCTTGTTTATAAGGGGTTCTGGCGGAAGTTTGATCAGGAACATAATTTTCCTGAAATGGCCGGGAAAAAGCTGAGGGCTCATTTTGATTTTGCCACCAGTGATGATGAAAAAATAAAGATCAAGTTTGCAATTTCAGCTGTAAGCACTGAAGGAGCATTGAAGAATCTTCAGGCTGAAATTCCTGACTTCGATTTTGAAAGAGTCAGGGCGGAAGCCAAAAGCAAATGGCAGAAAGAACTCGGGAAAATCATCATTGACGCTTCACCTGAAAAGAAAACTACTTTTTACACATCACTGTATCACACGTTTATCAATCCTGTTCAATATATGGATGTGGATGGTAAGTACCGCGGACTCGATCATAACATACATCAGGCTGATGGTTTTGTAAATTACTCTGTGTTCTCATTATGGGATACATTCCGTGCCCTTCACCCGTTGTTTACACTGATTCAGCCAGAAAGAGCATCTGATATGATCAATTCGATGCTGGCTCATTTCGACCAGAGTGTCCATAAGTTGCTACCGGTCTGGAGCCATTTCGGAAATGAAAACTGGTGCATGATCGGCTATCACGCTGTCCCTGTCATTGCTGATGCATGGGTAAATGGTATCCGTGGATTTGACGGGAAACGTGCCCTTGCAGCCTGTGTGGCTTCGGCCACTCACCGGAGTTATGGGAATCTTGGCGATTACATGGATCTGGGGTATGTACCTTATGAATCGAACAATAACGGATCATCAATGACCCTTGAATATTCCTATGATGACTGGACAATTGCCAGGTTGGCTGAATCATTAGGCGAAAAAGATATCGCAGATGAATTTGAAAAACGTTCTTCCAACTGGAAAATACTTTTTGATGAAAAGACAGGCTTTGTCAGGACTAAAGATAAAAACGGGAACTGGAAAACTCCATTCGACCCGATGCATACTGCCAATGAAGGCTTCATAGAAGGAAATTCCTGGAATTACTCTCTTTATGTTCCACAGGATATCCCTGAACTAATAAAGAAAATGGGAGGGAATAAACGATTTGTCGAACATCTCGATTCTTTATTCACCATATACATACCCGATAAATATTTTGCAGAAACGGAAGATATTACCCGTGAGGGATTGATTGGCTGTTATGTTCATGGCAATGAACCAAGTCATCATGTTGCATATATGTATAACTGGGCAGGACAACCGTGGAAAACACAGGAACGGATTCATCAGATTGTAACTACCATGTATCTCAACAAACCTGACGGATTATGCGGTAACGATGATTGCGGACAGATGTCAGCATGGTATATCTTTTCTTCTCTCGGATTTTATCCTGTTTGTCCGGGGTCAGGGCAATATGCAATCGGCTCACCTTCAGTGAATCAAAGTATAATTCAGCTTGGAGCAGGGAAAAAGCTGACAATAAAAGCAAATAATCTGTCTGAGAAAAATATCTATATAAAGTCAGTAACATTGAATGGGAAACCCTTAAATATTAGTTTCTTTACACATAATGATGTTGCCGGTGGCGGAGAACTGATCTTCGATATGTGTGATCGCCCGAATAAGAAATGGGCAACAAAAACTATCCCTGATACTTAGTGGGAAAAGTTTTATATTTAAAGAAAATGTTTATTTAAATCATTATAAATAAGTTATATCTGTAGACACCATATGACTGGCAAATCCTTAAATTGCATTAAATCAATACCGCTTAATCTGGCAATTCTGATACTGACAGGAGTTGTTTTTACCTCAGAGGCGCTGTCTCAGAAACCACAACTGTCTGTTATTAACAAGGACGGATTGTATCTTCCTGAACTTTCATTAAATGGAAAAACTATTTTATCTCCACCATCTGATGGCCTGTGGTCAATAGCTACAAGCTGGAAAAACAGCTGGCCTGATGACTGGCATCATGCATCACCAACATCCGTTGAACAATCAGGTGATTGGCAGATCATTAAAGGTGAACTTATTCTGCCCCAGGGAACTTTCAGGATCAGGGATGCATACCGTTCTGAAAATGGATTATTCAAGTGTGTAAGGCGTTTCCAGTGGACAGGGAAGACAGATATTGACTCAGTTACTCTTTCAGTCCGCTGGAGGGTGCCGGGAAAAGAACTTCAGGCTTTTTTACCCGGGATTTTGTATTATGGGAATCCTTCCGGAGCAAAAAATACACCCAATTGTGTGGCTCATTACTTTGGGAAGGATGGTGAAATGGCAATATTTGAGGACCACCGCTATCCAATGCCTTTTGCCTGTCTCGAATCGGGTGGTACTGATAAATTCGGAGCTGTGCTGCACACTGTCCCCAGCTCTTTGCGTGACACAAAGCTTTTTGATCATTGGTGGTCGATGGGAGTAACTGCACATGACGGCTATTCCGAGCTGGTTTTACTATCAGGTCCGATTACCTATAACGGTCAGAAGAGCGTAGCAAAATCGTTGCAGTGCGGGGCAATGAAATACGACAATACATTCATTAAGATGAGCCCGGGAATGGTCATAGAAAAAACTTTTTATATTGATGCTTTCAAGATTGACCGGACCGGAACTGCTTTTCAGAAACCTGTCCATGATGCAATTGACCTTTATAAACCATTTTATGCTGAAGATCTTCCATCGTATTATGAGATCGTGGAATCAAAATATCGTATGGCTCAGGCCCGATGGTCAGAAGGCGACAAATATGCGGGATTTAACATGTATGACAGGCCGGAAAATCCTCAGATCGTTATGGGTTGGTGCGGGCAGGCTGACTCTCCGGGGTCTGCGCTGCAAAACCTGAGATCTGTTCTGAAAAATGACCCTGAGATTGATGAGATGGTTCAGAAATCTATGGACTTCTTATCTTCCAGCCCTGTGTCGGGAGAAGGTTTTCCTGTGGTTTATGATTCAAAAAATGCGAACTGGAAAAATCCAGATCCTGTATCGATGGGACAGGGCATGTATAATATTTCCAGGGCGATAGTTGCTGCCCGCAAGAATAGAAGGTATGATACTGTGAAATGGGAAGAATTCCTGAAGAAAGCCTGCGATGCAGCTGCTGCCAGGATCCTAAAAACTACATGGAATCCGCGTTCAACAGCGGAAGGCTTTTATATTGCTCCGCTTGTCATTGCTTCAAAACTTTTTAAATCAAACAATTATAAAAAAGCCGCACTAAAAGCTGCTGATTATTATGCAAACCGCCACATGGATATGAAAGAACCATATTGGGGAGGGACGCTTGATGCTTCGGGTGAAGATAAAGAAGGTGCCTGGGCTGCTTTCCAGGGATTCCTGAATGTGTATGAACTGACAGGAGATCACAAATATCTCTGCTATGCAAAACATGCCTGTGATGTTTGTCTGAGTTATACTGTTGTGTGGGATATTCAATTAACTCCCGGGAGAATGGCCGATCACATGTTTAAGACACGCGGATGGACAGTCGTTTCACCCCAGAATCAGCATATTGACGTTTTCGGTGTGTTCTTTGCTCCTGAAATATACAGAATGGGTGTAATAACGAAAAACGAGAATCTGAAACGATTATCGAAAGTAATGTTCCTTACCTGTGGTCAATTGACCGACCCGTATGGAAGTCAGGGGGAACAACTGCAGCATACAAATTTTGCACAAGCCGGTGACATGTCGGATGTATATCGTTTACGCGGAGGATATTCAGAACATTGGACTGTCTTTTGGATAACCGCACACTTCCTTAATGCAGCAGCCCGGTTCGAAGAAATGGGAGTAAAATTCTGAATAATAATTATCAGATAGAAGATACATTCAGTTTTTTAAAATAGTTGATATCGATCAGATACCGTAGTGATCTTCAAGGATTTTCCTGAACCATTTGCCAGGTAAAATAAACTTCAAAGCAACGGCCAGTTTCTGTTCGAATGATGAAATAATATAGCGCTGGTGGGGATTTCTGCACTCAACAATCTTCACAATTTTTTTTGCAAGAACAACAGGCTCCCATCCACCGGTTTCATCCTTTTCTATTATTGCCAGAGTCTTCGTAAATTGTTTATGGTAAGGATCACTGGCGTCTGAAGGCGCAAGAAAATTTCTGCGATTGGCAGAATTGCTGGTATGAAAATCGCCGGGATTTATAAGAACAATTTTGATATTGAACTGTTTAACTTCCATCCTTAAAGCCTCGCTGAACCCTTCAATTGCAAATTTGCTGGCAGAATAGAACGGCTGAAAAGGCAAACCCATTAATCCGCCGATTGAACTGAAATTTATTATAGTTCCACATGCTTGTTTCCTCATTATTGGAAGGACTTCCTTTACAAGACTGACCATTCCCAAAAAGTTGGTATCCATCTGCTGCTTAATGTATTCTATTGGTGTAGTTTCAATAGGGCCACCAGTATGCATACCTGCATTGTTAATGAGAATGTCAATTCTTCCTTCTTTCTCTAAAACATCCGAAACAGCCTTTTTTATTGAAACGGCATCTGTCAGATCCATTTTCAGGTAATGTACCATCTTATCTGACCCTGAATCTTTTCTGATTGTGCCGTAAACTTTGTGGCCTTTTTGTGCAAGGAGACTTGCTGTCTGTTTTCCAAAACCCGAGGAGATCCCTGTTATAAGGATTACTTTTTCCATTTCAATAAATTTGTAATTACAATGAATGACACAAAGAAATCACGGAAAAATACAGATGAAAAACCTCTTTGTGCAACTCTGTTCAGCCAGCATTACCAGCGTGCATCCGACCTGCGGCCGGCGAAGACGATGGAGCAAGGCCGCAGGTATTTGAACCTCCGTGTAACAATTTACTTTTTGAAAGCAGCGTATTGATTCAGGATACCCAGCTTTTTTGCTGCTTTTGTTATCTTTTCAATAGAAATTTCTACCTGTTCTTTTGTGTGTGTAGCCATAAGAGAATATCTTATCAGGCAATCCTCTTTAGGAACGGCAGGAGATACAACAGGATTCACAAAAATTCCATCTTCAAGCAAGTTTGTTGTAAGTCGCAAAGCTTTGATGTCGTCGCGGATAAAAAGAGGAATAATAGGAGTTTCTGATTTTCCGGTATCGAAGCCTGCAGATTTGAAACCTTCAAGTGCAATTGCAGTGATATCCCAAAGATGCCTGATCCTTTCAGGTTCAGTTTCCATTATTTCAATTGATGCAAGTACAGCAGCAGCAGACGCAGGAGTCATACTTGCGCTAAAAATCAGTGATCTGGAAGTATGTTTTATATAATTGATAATCTCTTTATCAGATGCAATAAATCCGCCAAGGGAAGCAAATGATTTTGAAAAAGTCCCCATTATAAGATCGACTTTATCGGTCAGTCCAAAATGAGAAGCTGTGCCTGTGCCATTTTTCCCGAGTACTCCAAGAGCATGAGCATCATCAACCATTACAGAGGCATTGTATTTTTGTGCAAGCCTTATTATTTCGGGCAGTTTTGCAATATCTCCTTCCATTGAAAATACACCATCCACTACAATCAGCTTAATTCTGTCTTTATCGCACAACTTAAGTTTAGATTCAAGAGAATCCATATCGTTATGGGCAAACTTAAGCACTTTTGAAAATGAAAGCCTGCTTCCTTCAACTATTGAAGCATGATCAAGCTCATCAAGGATGAGGTAATCATGCCTGCCGGCAATTATTGATACTACACCCAGGTTTACCTGGAAACCTGTGCTATAGCAAAGAGCCGCATCTTTATTGACCAACCTTGCAAGTTTTTCTTCAAGTTTGATATGCAGATCGAGAGTCCCATTCAAAAATCTTGAACCAGCACACCCGGTTCCATACTTGTCAATTGCTGCTTTCGCAGCTTCCTTGACTTTAGGATGACAGGTAAGCCCAAGATAGCTGTTCGATCCAAACATTAAAACTTTCTTCCCATTCATGAGAACTACTGTGTCCTGATCGGATTCAATTTCCCTGAAATAGGGATAGATGCCTGCCTGTATAACTTTCTGCGGAGCATCATAACCTGAAAAATGATTTTTTAATATTCCCACTTGTTTAGTAAAAGATTAATTCAATTGATGCGCAATTTAGAAAAAAAAGAATAAAACATGGAAAAACTGATTAAAATATGTACATATTCTTATTAGAGTGCCTGGAGTTTGGAGTTTGAATTTAAGAATTACTAAATTATTCTAACATATTAAAAATAATCTTAATTAACTGCTTTTCAAACTTCAGACTTTAGGCTCTCCAAACTTTAGTCACGGCTGAAATATATTAATTCGAAATGTCATTTTTTATTTGGAAAGTACTGAGATGAAATTTACTTTTACGGCCGAAATCAAATTTATGAATTTCATGGACGACGACCCGGCGAATATATTGTTTTTAACCCTGGCATAGTGGGTAGCCGGCATGTCCGATCACTTCCTGCTGTACCAGTAACATAAGGAGGTGACTATGACATCACTTACAACTTTTTTTTTAAGCGGAATAATCGGCAAAGAAGCATTTGGAGCCGATGGAGACAGTATTGGTATAGTTAAGGATTTGCTTGTCAATGCTGTGCCTTCAGGACAGAATGATCCAAGCCAGCAACTTGTAATTGGAGTAAAGCTAAAGATCCACAAGGAAATAAAGTTCTATTCCTTTAACAGTTTCCGTGTCGTGAAGGCAAGAGAAACTCTGAATGTAACTTGTTCAGGTCTGATTGAACTAAGCACCGAAGAAATTAATAGCGGACTGTTACTGGTTGAAAATATTCTCGATAAGCAAATAGTAGATCTGAATGGACGCAAACTGGTAAGGGTCAATGATGTGAGACTTGCAACTATTCCTGCCGGAACATTCGCTGTTGCTGTCGACATAGGTATTGAGGGGCTTCTCAGGAGGATAGGGATCGCTCATTCAATAAAGAGAGTACTCTTGCTTTTTGGAGTAAGTATCCCGGCAAAATTTATTCTCTGGGATGATGTACAGGCTATTGATCATACAAATCTGAATATCAGACTTTCAAAAAGTTATGCAAAATTGCACACACTACACCCTTCCGATCTGGCAGATATAATTGAAGATTTGGGAAAGAAGTCGAGCATGTCGGTATTCTCCTCCCTTGACGAAGAAAAAGCAGCTGATGTTCTCGAAGAAATGGAAACTCAGACCCAGGTACATATTGTTGAAAGTCTGCCGGTAAATAAAGCTGCTGATGTACTTGAAAAGATGCCTGCTGATGAGGTGGCAGATATTCTTGATGAACTTGAAGAAGAAAAGGCTGAACTCCTTTTAAAAGAGATGGATACTGAATCTTCACAAGAGGTAAGAGAGTTGCTGGAATACCCCGATAACTCTGTAGGAAGTCTTATGACAACAGATATTTTATCTTTTAAAGCCGGGATTACGGTTGAGGAGGTTATAGATGAACTACGCGACAAAAAGCCGGAAATTTCCGAGTTATACAACCTTTTTGTCACAGAAGCAAATGACGAACTTATTGGCACTTTCAGTCTTCGCGATCTTGTTGTTGCACAACCAAGGACATTGGTAAGCGAGATTATGAAGTCGGAACCTGTATTCCTTTTCGATAATCAGAAAGTGGATGATATAGCCGAATTAATTTCAAAATATAATCTTCTGGCTGTCCCGGTTGTCGACACTAATAACCAGCTTCAGGGTATGGTCGTTGTTGATGACGTTGTAGAGGATCTGATAAATAAGAGAAGAACTAAAAAAAGATAATTGACCTGAAGTATGTTCCTGACAAAACTCAAAGAATCTCATTTTTTAAAGCAACTGGCAATCTTTTTTGCTATACTTGGTCCGGGTATAATTACCGGGAGTGTGGATAATGATGCCGGAGGAATTACAGTCTATTCAGTGGCCGGAGCAAATTACGGATACGGTCTTATATGGACGCTTATGCCTTCATTTATTGTGTTGCTTATTATCCAGGAAATGAATGCCAGGATGGGAATTGTAACAGGGAAAGGTCTTTCTGATCTGATCAGGGAAAATGCCGGTGTTAAAGTCACATTTTTCATTTTTATCGGATTGCTCATTTCAAATATCGGGAATACAACAACTGAATTTGCAGGTGTTGCCGGAAGTATGGAAATTTTTGGTGTAAGCAAGTATATATCTGTACCTCTCGTTGCTATTATGGTCTGGTTTCTTGTTGTGAAGGGAACTTATCAGGTTGCTGAACGTATCTTTTTGATTTTCAGTGTTTCATTACTAACTTATGTAGTGTCAGCCTTGATGAGCAAACCACAGTGGAGTGAAATAGGGTCTGCAATAATTCATCCTCATGTCGAGAGGAACACTCAGAGCCTGGCCATGGTGATTGCCCTGGTTGGAACAACTATTGCTCCATGGATGCAGTTTTATATGCAATCGTCAGTGATTGAAAAGGGACTGAAAATGAAGAATTATAAATACACTCTTATCGATATAGCTGTGGGGTGTGTCGTAACTGTTGTGGTTGCATTCTTTATAATGGTGGCTTGTGGTTCAACACTCCACCCGAATGGAATTCAAATAAATGAGGCCAGAGATGCTGCTTTAGCCCTTAAACCTCTGGCAGGAAGGCTGGCATCAGCTGTATTTTCCTTTGGTCTTTTTGTAGCATCTGTCTTTTCAGCAACGATATTGCCTCTGGCAACTGCTTTTTATGTCTCTGAAGCTTTTGGTTTTGAAGCGGGAATTGACAAAAGTTGGGATGAAGCAAAGGAATTCTATGTATTGTACACAGGTATACTGGCTATTTCAGCCATAATTATTTTAATACCGAATGCGCCGCTTATCCAGATATCAATCTGGTCACAGGTGCTAAATGGTATCCTTTTACCCGTAGTGCTCCTGAGTATGATCCTGCTGATAAACAATAAAAAGATAATGGGCGACTATATTAACAAACCACTTCAGAACATAATCGGCTGGAGCGCAGTCATAATACTTACAGGATTGTCATTGACATTGATCATCCTGCCCTTATTCTGATTTTACTGTATTTGACCAATATAAATATTGACTTTTTATACTTTATTTGTGATCTTTCTCATTCAATATTAGAAATTCGGATAAAAATATTTTTAAGATGAAGATGTTGAAAATATTTTCAGGAATTATTCTTGTAACTTTTCTTGTTTTTATGTTTCCGGAGGGTAAAACGAGTAATCCGATAAGCGAACCTCCTGCAGCAGACAGGTTCGGTACCGCAATAATAATGACAGGGGCAGCAGCCAGAATACCTCAGGAAGCGGCATTACTTGAAGCTCTCTATAACAGGGGACAGATGAAAAATGTTGTGTTCATCTCCGGAGTCAGCTCAGGAGCTCTGAACGCTGTTATGCTGAATGGTATTTTGAGTGGCAAACTAACCTGGATCGAATATAAAAATATACTTTTTAACCTTAAAAACAGTGATATTTTCACTCAGGAGGAAGGTAAAAAACTTCCGGTAAATACAGAGCCGGCAAGGAATCTTTATAAAAAAATTGTCGAAGAAAAACTGGGCTATCACCAGATCGGGGATCTTCCTTATATGACAGAGATATCTTTCACAAACATAAAAGATATGTATCTGAAAAAAAAGGTTTACAGGATGTGCAGCCGTAAAATAAATGAAGAAACAGATACCACTTTGAATCTCGTAGATATTTTGATGGCTTCTTCAGCATTCCCTGTTGTTTTTCCTGCTGTAAAAATAAAAAATGTAAAAACCATACCAGATGTTGAATATATAGATGGTGGAATTGGTGAAGATCATATACCATATCATGCTCTTCTTGAATTTGAAAAATTCAGAGGGAAAGGTGTTGAAAAAGTATACATTATCAGCAGAAAATCTGATAGTACTCCGGCAGTCAGTGAAGAACTGAAAAGTCTTGGGATTGATGATAAAGGGAGGTTTGATAAACTGGGAATTTCATTAGATAATATTCTAAAAAAAGGTATAGTTAAGAGACTAAAGGAATATGCTGAGGATGCTCCTGAACTTATACCATATACTTATGTCTGGATCCCCGACTTTAATGAAAATTTTCTTATGCTTAAATTCGACAACCTTAAGGAACAATATACAATTACATCACGATGGGCGAAAACCAATGATCCGGTGCTTTTGGGCAACTATCTGTTGCCACTTATGTTGGCTAAGTGATAGCAATCATCATATTTTATTCTTCAGGCCATTCTCCATCCAGGAATGGTTTTGCAGCTATTTTTGATGGGTCCAGAACAACATGCTTGATCAGCTTCCTGTTCCATGTATAAGTAATATGCACTAATCCGTCCCTTGTCTGAATTACAGCGGGATATGAGAATTCTGCACCAGCCTTATCATTCTCGAGAAGAACTCCTGCTTTCCAATCAATCCCATCATCAGAAACTGCAACATTCAATATATTACGACCTTTGGTCAAATGATTATAAACAAGAAGTTGCCTTCCGTTTTTTAAAGTAACGGCATCTATTCCCGAATTAGGGTTTGGTAATCCGGTGGATGTAAGTTTACTCCATGTATGGCCATTATCGCCTGACCATGATGACAGAACCATCAATATTTTACTTCTGCACAGCATCTGGATCTTTCCCCCCTGATGCAACAGAATAGTCGGTTGTATGACTCCTGTTTC
This sequence comes from Bacteroidales bacterium, assembly GCA_021371855.1. GTDB lineage: Bacteria > Bacteroidota > Bacteroidia > Bacteroidales > VadinHA17 > LD21. The sequence continues at coordinate 33,317 of JAJFVL010000033.1, forward strand.
TTTATCATTCAGAGCTGATGTCCGCTCCCAGGTAAGTCCGTTATCAAAAGTGAATTCCATATGAACTCTCCATCCATCGTTCTCCGAACTGGAAGGACATAGCAATTCTCCATTCTGAAGTAGTACCGGTTTGTTTTTTATTGGTCCGTAAATATCTTCGGGAAGACGGTATGGCCTTGACCATGATTTACCTTCATCCTTTGATGTAATCATTTCTCCCCACCATGTTGAAGGAGAGGGACCAACCTTGTAATACAGAAAAATCTCTTTGCCATATTTATACAAAACCGGGTTCCACGATGGATATCGCTTGCTTTTGTGCTGAATGCCATTCGCTACTTCCATAGGTTTTGTCCAACTGCCTTTTTTATAATGGCTTATCCATATTCCCACATCAGGGTTCTTTTCTTCTGTACCTCCAAACCAGGCAGCCAGTAATCCTGTTTTTGTTTCGATGATTGTCGAAGCATGACAACTTGGAAAAGCAACATCACCGGGATGATAAATATATTCTGATCTGATTATGCAATTCTCGCCCTTAAAAGGAATTGCCCCTGTTATTAAACCGCAGATAATTATAAATACCATTGATAGTATATACTTCTTCATAACTTTGTAATTTGAAAATGTCCAAATTTAAATATTAGATTTGTACGTAGGTTATTACATGTAGATTTAAAACAGTAAAATAATGATAACTTCTCTGTTTTGCCGTAAACCTCTGTTGGGAATATTCCTTGTTATCCTTTCAACCGGAGTGGCTTTGGCTCAGAAAAAGTCTGATGAAAACTCTTCTGGGAAGGCTGATCTTTATAAATCAAAAAAGGATGCATTCGAATATCTTTCCGACAGCTTGATTATAAAAAAATATGGTGTTATTTCCGATGCAATATGGAATTATGCTGAATTGGGAATGCAGGAGTTCAAATCTTCGGCAATTCTTATAAAGACTCTTGAGGAAGAGGGTTTTAATGTTGAGAAAGGAGTTGCAGGAATGCCTACCTGTTTTGTCGCTTCATGGGGTAGCAGGAAGCCGGTAATAGGTATTCTTGGTGAATTCGATGCATTGCCCGGATTGTCTCAGAAAGCTTTATGTCCGGAACAGTCACCTCTTATTGACGGAGCACCAGGACATGGTTGTGGCCATAATACTATGGGGACTGCAGGAATTGCTGCTGCAATCGCTGTAAAGAGAAGCATGCAGAAAAACAATCTTCCCGGTACAATAAAATTCTTTGGTTCACCTGCTGAGGAGACGATAATAAGCCGACCTTTTATGGTCAGGGCAGGAGTGTTTAACGACGTTGATGCTGTAATAGATAACCACTCCTCTTCTGATTTTACAACCAGCTACGGAGTAAAAGGAAGCGCGGTTATGTCGGTTGTGTTTTCCTTCAAAGGGAAAACAGCACATGCAGCAAGTGCTCCATGGGATGGCAGAAGTGCTCTCGATGGAGTTGAGCTGATGAACGTTGCGGCTAATTACCTTCGCGAGCATCTGTTTTATACTTACAGATTACATTATGTAATTACAGAGGGGGGCGAAGCTCCCAATGTTGTGCCAGACAGGGCTTCGGTATGGTACTATATCAGGGACACTGACGGCAGGATTGAGGAGACCTATAAACGGGTTCTCGATTGTGCCAGAGGGGCAGCAATATCATCAGGTACGACACTCGATACTGTCAGCTTTCTGACTGCAATCCATCAGCGTCATTTAAATAAAGGTATGGCTGAAACCATAGAGAGAAACATTGAGCTTGTTGGTATGCCTGAATGGACAGAAAATGAACAGTCTTTTGCCATGGCTCTCCAGAAAGAGCTGGGAGTGAAAGAAATCGGATATCCTTCCATGATAAAACCGATGGGCAGTCCGGATTTGACCAGTTTTGGCGAAGGCTCTTCTGATGTCGGAGAAGTGACACTGATAGCACCAACTGCTACTCTTAATTTTCCCGGGAAAGTCCCAGGGGCAATAGGTCATCACTGGTCATCAGTAGCTTCATTCTATGGACCTGCTGCATGGAAAGGACTTAATGCCGGGGCTAAAGTGATGGCTGCTACTGCGTTGGACCTCCTGACAAAGCCGGAATTGCTGGAAGAGATAAAAGTTGAATTTAAAGAATATTCAAAAGACCATCCATATAAATCATTTCTTCCTGAAGGTGCGAATCCCCCTCTCGATCTGAATAAGAAAATTATGGACAAATACCGCGATACAATGATGCAACTGGGGGCGAATGAAAAATAATTGGTTTATGATTTAAATGGGATTTAACTTTACATAAATAAAATTTTGATAATCGGCTTATAAATTGATTGCCATGCAAAGAGGTTATTTTGACTCATATTCTTACCATACTTCTGAAAAGGAACACTTGTCACTCAAAGAAAAAATTCTTTTAAACAACCGTCTTTACTTTACTTTGAAATATGCAGAAGTTGTTCTGCGGACAAGGAAGGAAGCTATCAGAAAAGTCTATGATACAAAAGCATGGACTGATTCATCATTCGAAATTTTCAGGTTCATTGAAAAAGCAGGAGGTAAATTTCATATTGCCGGGATGGAAAATATAACAAAGTCTGCCGGACCTGTACTCTTTATAAGTAACCATATGAGCACCCTCGAGACTATGATCTTACCCTGCATAATCGGACCACATCTTGAACTTACATTTGTGGTAAAGGAAAGCCTTGTAAAGCATCCGTTATTTGGCGATGTGATGAGATCGAGGAATCCGGTTGTAGTTGGAAGGACAGATCCCCGGAAAGATTTCGAGACCGTGATGACTGACGGTGTTAAATTATTATCTGATGGGATTTCAATAGTTATTTTCCCCCAGAGTACAAGAAGAGTTGATTTCAGACCGGAGGAGTTCCATTCCATGGGCGTTAAGCTGGCAAAGAAAGCTGGAGTTGAGGTTATACCTATAGCACTGAAAACTGATTTTTGGGGTAATGGGAAAATTATAAAAGAGCTTGGACCAATCGACAGGCATAAACCTATCTATATTAAATTTGGCGAAGCATTCCGGATTGCCGGGAACGGCAAGAAAGAAAATCAGAAGATCATCGATTTTATTCAATCCTCGCTTAAAGAATGGGAGTGATCTGGCAGTACGGATTTAACTTCATTAAGCCCTCCAAAAGAATTTTCCTATAAGGTCCTTTTTATATCCTAAGTATCTCTCCGTTTAACAAAAGAAGAACTGACACAACTTGTCCCGGTCTATCGGGAGACTTTCACAGAGGTGCTGTTCTAATCCTCTATCAGGGTCCATATTAATCCTGATGTGCAGGCAGTGCTATAATTTTATAGTAATTATTTTATTATATTGAATTTCAATCATTTCAACATTCTAAAAAGATTTCTGATATTCTTGTGTTTTTTATAAGTGTGGTTTGTACATTTAAAATCCTTTTAATAAATTTGATAGCAAATCTTAGATTTTAAAATCAGACAATTCTTAATTTGATTTTTTCAACAACAATAAATTGCCAATTCTCACAACCTATTTAACAATTATTCAATTATTTAATAAAAATTATATGGGAACATTAGACTGGATTGTACTGGGAATCTTTTGTCTCGGTTTGATAGGCATAATAACCTGGGTGACCAGAAAAAAGAATGAGACTTCAACTGACTATTTTCTGGCCGGAAGGGATGCTACCTGGCTGGCAATAGGTTCGTCGATTTTTGCGTCAAATATAGGTTCGGAGCATCTTGTTGGTCTGGCCGGTGCAGGCGCTTCGAGCGGTATGGCCATGGCCCACTGGGAAATGCATGGCTGGATCATCCTGATATTGGGTTGGTTTTTTGTTCCTTTTTATGCCAGAAGCGGTGTGTTCACGATGCCGGAGTTCCTTGAAAAACGTTATAACAAAGGATCAAGAAGTGTATTATCAATAATATCTCTTGTTAGTTATGTTTTTACAAAAGTGGCCGTCACGGTTTATGCCGGTGGTATAGTATTCAAGCAGGTTTTCGGCATTGAATCAATGTTCGGGATTGATTTTTTCTGGATCAGTGCTGTCGGTCTGGTTGTTCTTACAGGTATTTACACTACCCTGGGAGGGATGAAAGCTGTATTATGGACCTCGGTACTGCAGACACCCATACTGCTTGTAGGTTCTCTTTCCATTCTTGTAATTGGACTTATAAAACTTGGAGGATGGTCGGAGATGATGGAAATTTGCAGAGCTGTTCCTGTAAATGCCGACGGCGATACCATGGTTAACCTGATGAGATCGGCAAATGATCCTGAATACCCATGGACAGGAGTGATTCTCGGTTCAGCAATAATAGGTTTCTGGTATTGGTGTACTGACCAGTTTATTGTTCAGAGGGTTCTTTCGGGACGAAACCAGCAGGAATCACGCCGTGGAGCTATTCTGGGTGCAGCTTTTAAACTTTCCCCAGTATTCATTTTCCTGATTCCCGGAATGATAGCATATTCGTTAAATGCCAAGGGAATAATTAATCTTACAAGTTCCGATGCTGCTTTCTCAATTCTTGTAAAAGAACTGCTCCCGTTAGGATTCAAAGGACTTGTTGTTGGTGGCATTCTTGCTGCTCTTATGAGCTCCCTCGCTTCTTTATTCAATTCATCGGCAACACTCTTCACTGTGGATTTTTACCAGAAATATAAACCACATGCTCCTGAAAAAGAGCTCGTGAAGGTAGGAAGGATTGCAACAGTCGTAGTAGTGGTGCTTGGTGTATTATGGATCCCTGTAATGAAAGGGTTGGGGAAGGTGCTGTACGCATATCTTCAGGATGTGCAGTCGTTGCTTGCTCCGGGTATTGCGGCAGTATTCATTCTTGGTATTGCTTCAAGAAAGACCACCCCTATGGCTGGTTTAATCGGATTGATCTCGGGCTTTGTTTTAGGTATGACACGTCTTGCCTTTAAAATATTCGCTTCCGGTATTAATCCTGACGGTCTGATCCATAAAGTTTTTCTTGCACCAAACTGGCTCCATTATGAAATAGCTCTCTTTTTCATTGTAATGGTAATTATGATTGTAACAAGCATGGTTACTACTAAGGCTGATCAGGCTGCAATAAAAGGATTATATGTTGGTTCGGCTACTCCCGAACAGAAGGCAATTACAAGAGCAAGCTGGAACAACTGGGACCTTTTCTTCTCAGGGATTATCATTATAGTGATAGTGGCCTTCTATGCATATTTCTGGTAATCAGCCTTATATAAAACTCCAAACTTTGCAAAATTATGGATAAGTTAAAAACTAAGGAAATATGGTTTGTAACAGGGAGCCAGCATTTGTATGGTCGTGAAACCCTTGAACAGGTTGCTGCCGACTCAGCCAAAATTGCAGCAGCTCTCGATAAATCACCAATAATTTCTCAAAAGGTGGTTTTCAAACCTGTTCTGACGACATCTGATTCAATCACCGGGATCTGTATAGAAGCCAATAACTCGGATCATTGCATAGGTCTGATCACATGGATGCATACATTCTCTCCGGCAAAGATGTGGATAAGAGGATTATCAATCCTGAATAAACCACTTCTCCATTTTCACACCCAGATCAACAGGGATATCCCCTGGGAATCGATAGATATGGATTTCATGAACCTGAACCAGTCGGCTCATGGTGATCGTGAATTCGGGTTTCTCGGAGCAAGGATGAGACTCAAAAGGAAAGTGGTCGTTGGCCATTATGGTGATGAGGAGGCTATTGACCGGATAGCAGTCTGGATAAGAGCAGCCTCGGCATTTGATGATTCTCTTACTATGAAAGTTGCCCGTTTCGGAGATAATATGCGCGATGTCGCGGTTACTGAAGGAAATAAGGTTAGTGCCCAGATGAAAATGGGTTATTCGGTATCGGGATATGGTATCGGGGATCTTGCTAAGATGGTAAATGAAGTATCACCTGATGCGATTAAAAAACTTATTGAAGAATATTGTTCAGAATATAAGCTGACTAATGCTGTTGCTTCTTCCGCAACTCTTTCTGAAGCTGCAAAGATTGAAATTGGTTTGGAGAAATTTCTTGAAACAGGAGATTTTAAGGCATTTACAACTACTTTCGAAGATCTTCACGGACTACGACAATTACCCGGGCTGGCAGTTCAGAGACTTATGGCAAAAGGTTATGGCTTCGGAGCAGAAGGTGACTGGAAAACAGCTGCTCTTGTCCGTTCAATGAAAGTAATGGGAATGGGACTCAAAGGAGGAACTTCATTTATGGAGGATTATACCTATCATTTTGATCCTTCCGACATGAAAGTGCTTGGTGCACATATGCTTGAGGTTTGTCCGACTATTGCTGCCGGGAAACCTTCAGTTGAAGTGCATCCGCTGTCAATCGGGGGTAAAGAGGATCCGGCAAGGCTTGTATTTAAAACCGCCCCCGGTGATGCGGTTGCTGCATCACTCATTGACCTGGGCAACAGGTTCAGAATGGTTGTAAATGAAGTTGAGGTTGTAAAAGGCCATGACATGCCAAATCTGCCTGTTGCAAGTGTGTTGTGGAAACCCCGCCCTGATCTTAAAACAGGTGCTGCAGCCTGGATATTAGCCGGAGGAGCTCATCATACAGGATTCAGCACTGCCCTTAATCCGGAATATCTTGAGGATCTTTCTGAGATGATGGGGATAGAATACGTTCTTATTAATGATAAATGTAATCTTGCTGAATTTAAGAAAGAGCTCAGGTGGAATGAAGTTTATTATCATATTTCCAACGGTATAATCTGACTTTTGAGGAACACCATACTGAAACAGACATAAAATCAGCTGGCATAATATGAACCTTTATTCACGGAAAAGCAGGTATCTGGTTGCAGTTGACTGCATAATATTTGGCTACGATATCCTTGAGAAAGAGGTGAAGCTGCTTCTTATTAAACGGAACTTTGAGCCTGCAAAGGGAGAATGGTCGCTTGCAGGTGGTTTTGTACAGGATAAAGAGAGTCTCGACGAAGCTGCCTTCAGAATACTTCGTAATCTGACAGGATTGGAGATTATTTTTATGAAGCAATCATATTCTTATGGTGATACAAACAGAGATCCCGGAGCGAGAGTGATTTCGATAGCATATTTTGCTCTTATCCCGATCATGGATATCAACCAGGAACTTACAATACAAAACGGAGCACACTGGACCTCAATTACACAACTTCCTGATCTGATATTTGACCATTCTGCAATGGTAAGAAAAGCACTATCAGATTTGCAGATGCAAATTAAAATTAAACCAGTAGGATTTAATTTGCTGCCTGATAAATTCACCCTTGTACAACTCCAGGAACTTTATGAAGCTATTTACCAGAGGAAAGTAGATAAAAGAAATTTCAGGAAAAAAATTCTTTCAATGGCGATACTTGAAAAGCTTGATGAAAAAGAGAAGGAAACATCTAAAAAAGGGGCATATTATTACAGGTTCAACAAGAAACAGTATGAGAAACTGACACAGAAAGGATTCTATTTTAATCTTGATGTCAACTGAATATAAATTTATTGATTTTGACTTCGTCGGGCTCCGCGGAGTTTATCCCGCCAGGCGGGGCTTTGGTTCTTAGGTGAGTATTGTATTAGCATAGATTTGGATTGTATTTAAATAAAGATAGTTATATAAAAGAAAAATTAAGATGCTTGAAAAATTGAAAATCAGTGTTTTTAAAGCTAATCTCGACCTTGTCAGCAACGGGTTGGTAATACAAACCTGGGGTAATGCAAGCGGAAGGGATCTTAAAAGCGGACTTATTGTTATTAAACCGTCTGGGCTTGCTTATGAATCGATGAAGCCGGGCGATATGGTTGTTGTCGATCCTGAAGGTAAAATTGTTGAAGGTAGGTTTAAGCCATCAACCGATACTCCAACTCACCTGTTGCTTTATAAAACTTATAGGACTTTGGGGGGAGTGGTACATACTCATTCATCATATGCCACATCTTGGGCTCAGGCAGGGAAAGGCATACCTCCTCTGGGAACCACTCATTCCGATTATTACTATGGAGAGGTTCCCTGCACAAGGTTGTTGACAGAGGATGAGATAGAAAATGATTATGAGATCAATACGGGGAAAATTATTGTCGAAACACTTGGAGCTACAGATCCTCTTATGTTGACATCGGTTCTGGTCAACTGTCACGGACCTTTCTGCTGGGGAACAAGTGCTGAGAATGCGGCATGCAACGCTGTTGCTCTTGAAGAAATAGCAAGGATGGCTTTTTATACTGTTTTACTTGGGAAAAGCGAACCTATCAATAAATCACTTCTTGATAAGCATTTTAAACGAAAGCATGGGAACAATGCTTATTATGGTCAGGACAATTCAAAATAAATTAAATATATCTGGAAATGGGAAAGAATTTTGTAATTGGGATCGACTATGGAACCGATTCTGTTCGTTCGGTTATTGTTGATACAGCTAATGGTGAAATTGTCAGCACTTCGGTGTTCAAATACCCTAGATGGGGGAAGGGTCTTTTTTGTGAACCTTCATTAAACCAGTTCCGTCAGCATCCTCTTGATTATATTGAAGGTTTGGAGCAATCTGTCAATGATGCTGTCAGAAGATTACCTGCGGAAATTGTAAAAAATATTACCGGGATCTCTGTCGATACTACAGGATCGACACCTGTGGCAGTCGACAAGGAAGGAGTTCCTCTTTCCCTGAAAGCTGAATTTGAAAATGATCCTGATGCCATGTTTATATTATGGAAAGATCACACAGCTGTTAAGGAGGCCGCCGAAATAAACGAATTGGCAAAGTCGTGGGGTGGTGTCGACTTTACTAAATTCGAAGGAGGAATTTATTCTTCAGAGTGGTTTTGGTCAAAGATCCTTCATGTAATGAGGAATAATGATTCAGTAAGGGAAAATGCATGGTCGTGGGTTGAACATTGCGACTGGATAACTGCTTTGCTTACCGGAAATACCGACCCACTTCAGTTAAAGAGAAGTCGTTGTGCGGCAGGACATAAGGCAATGTGGCATGAGGATTTCAATGGTTTGCCTGATGAAAAGTTCCTCGGAAAACTCGATCCTGTATTATCTGGTCTAAGGAACAGACTTTACAAAGAGACATATACTTGTGACGTTGTAGCCGGTAGTCTTACCCAGGAGTGGGCAGGAAGACTCGGACTTTCTACTGATGTAAAAGTCGGGGTTGGTGCTTTTGATGCACACATGGGAGCTATCGGAGGTGGAATAAAACCTTACCACCTTGTTAAGGTTATGGGTACCTCCACATGCGACATGCTTGTCGTACCAATGGCTGAAGCAGGCAATAAACTGGTAGCTGGTATTTGCGGTCAGGTCGACGGATCTATTGTTCCGGGTATGCTTGGGCTCGAAGCAGGACAATCAGCATTTGGTGATATTTATGCATGGTTCAGCAAATTATTGTTATGGCCTGTTAATAACATCATTTCGGAAATAGATTGGATTGATAATGATACAAAAAACAAAATAAGAGAAGAAACTGCTGATAAGATAATTGCAGAACTGAGCAAACAGGCAGAATCTCTTCCTTTCGAAGAGACATCAGTTGTTGCTCTTGACTGGATGAACGGCAGGCGTACACCTGACGCTAATCAGTCACTGAAGGGAGCTATTACAGAATTATCGCTGGGAACAGATGCTCCAAGGATATTCAGGGCGTTGGTCGAAGCTACTGCTTTCGGCTCAAAAATGATCAATGAACGGTTTATTTCCGAAGGTGTGCGAATCGACGAAGTAATCGCAATCGGAGGTGTTGCCAGGAAGAATCCGTTTGTGGTGCAGATAGTAGCTGATGTACTCAATGTTCCGATCAGGATTGCAAATTCTGATCAGACCTGCGCTATGGGAGCAGCTATGGCGGCATCGGTTATCTCGGGAGTTTATAAAGATATCCCTTCTGCTCAGGAAAAAATGGGAGGCGGATTTGAAAAAGAGTACCGACCCGATCCTTTAAAAGCAAAGAAATATGAAGCTTTATTCAAAAAATATAAAAATTTAGGTTCAATGGTCGAGAAAGGACTATATTGAGAAGTACCGTTTTTATGGTTAATTTTGTTATTTGGTAATGAATAGTAAGTAAGTTATCGTTTTGGAATTGACAAAATAAATTCTCCATGCAAAGATTCAATATAGTAATACTTGCGGCAATAGTTGCTTTAATGATGGAAGGGTGTATCAAAAAGCGCTCATCAGAGGAAGATTATCCAATTACACCTGTCCCTTTCACATCGGTCAAACTTACCGATAGTTTCTGGGCACCACGGATTAAGAAGAATGCTGAAATTACTATACCGATTGCCTTCAGGTATGGTGAATCGACAGGAAGAATCAAAAACTTCGAAATTGCAGCCGGGCTGGATACTGGAAAATTCTGCACCATCTATCCGTTCGACGATTCTGATATATTTAAAATTATTGAGGGGGCCAGCTATTCTCTCCAGACTTATCCTGACCCAAAAATGGAATCATATCTCGATACTCTTATCCGGAAGATCAGTCTTGCCCAGGAAGATGACGGGTATCTTTATACTAACCGGACAATTGCAGAGATGCATGGAGGTCATGGACTGCACGAGTGGGCCGGTAAGAACAGATGGGAACTCGACTCGATCATGAGTCATGAACTATATAATCTCGGACATCTTTACGAAGCAGCCGTTGCCCATTATCAGGCGACAGGTAAACGAACTCTGCTGGATATTGCTATAAAATCAGCCGATCTTGTCTGTAAAGACTTTGGTCCCGATAAAGCAAAGGTGTATCCTGGTCACCAGGTGATTGAAATCGGTCTGGTGAAACTTTACAGGGTTACAGGCGAAAAGAAATACCTCGATCTTGCCCGTTTCTTTCTTGACATACGCGGGCCAAAGGGAAAACAATACAATCAGGCCCACAAGAAAGTGGTTGATCAGACTGAAGCAGTAGGCCATTCAGTCAGAGCTACATATATGTATTCAGGTATGGCCGACATAGCAGCAATAGAGAAGGATAAAGACTACCTGAATGCAATTACAAAAATATGGGAAGATATTGTATACCGGAAAATATATGTGACGGGTGGTATAGGAGCAACAGGCGGGAATGAAGGTTTTGCCGATCCTTATGTGTTGCCAAATATGTCAGCTTATTGCGAAACCTGTGCATCAATAGGCAATATTTTCACAAATCAACGACTGTTCCTTCTGCATGGTCAGGCAAAGTATATAGATGTTCTTGAAAAAACACTTTACAACTCTATGCTTTCCGGGGTCTCTTTGTCTGCCGACAGATTTTTCTATCCTAATCCACTTGAGTCGAACGGACAGCATGAACGCAGTGCCTGGTTTGGTTGTGCCTGCTGCCCATCGAATATAGCCAGATTTTTACCAGCTATTCCCGGATATGTTTATGCTGTAACCGGCAAAGCTCTTTATGTGAACCTGTTCATCTCTAATAGTGCTTTAGTCACTGTTGGCAAAAGAAAAATTAATGTGATCCAGAATGCAAATTTACCCTGGGACGGCAGAGTGGAAATATCTCTCAATCCGGAGAATCCTGAAAAATTTGACCTGAAGATAAGGATTCCCGGATGGGCACGAAATGAAGCTTTGCCTGGAGGACTATATAACTTTGCAGATCAGAATGCTGAACCGGTAAGAATTAGGGTAAACGGTGAAAATTCTGAGTTCCAAATGTCAGACGGATATGCAGTGATTTTAAGGAAATGGAAATTTGGTGACAAAGTGGAAATTAATTTTCCCATGCCTGTACGCAAAGTTGTTGCTGACGAAAGAGTAAAGGAAGATATTGACAAGATGGCAGTTCAGAGAGGACCGGTTATCTATTGCCTTGAATGGCCCGATAACAGTAAAGATAATTTAATCAGTTACATGATTAAGAAAGATGCAGTTTTTACGACGGAGTTTGTGCCTACTCTTCTTGAAGGGACACAGGTGATTAAAACATCGGGTTTTCAGACAAAAAGAACACTTGATGGAAATGTAAAAATGCTTGTAGAGGATACTCTTACATTGATCCCTTATGCTTTGTGGAATAATCGTGGTGCAGGTCAGATGAAAGTATGGATCCCGACTTCAACTCAGACTACACATCCTCTGCCTGCTCCGACAATTTCAAACAGGAGTAAGGTAAGAGCCAGTAAGATTACCAAAGAACTTTTTTCTGTAAATGATCAGATGGAACCTTCAAATTCGAACGACAAATCTGTTCCATATTATCATTGGTGGCCCGACAAAAATAAAATAGAATGGGTTGAATACGATTTTGAAGAACCTGAAACAATTTCTAAAACAAAGGTTTATTGGTTTGACGATGGTCCCATTGGTGGGTGCCGCATCCCTGTCGGATGGGAAATACTTTACCTGGATGAGAATATATGGGAACCTGTACAATCCAGGATCGCATATAGAGTGACAAAGAATGGATGGGATTCTCTGAAATTTAAGCCAGTAAAGACATCGGCAGTTAAAATAAGGGTTTATCTAAACAAAGATTTTTCAGGCGGGATTTATGAGTGGGTAATTGAATGAAAAATTTCTTTTCCGGAATATTATTTTATATTCGGGACTTGAAATTATAAATGACAAGTAAGATTTAAGAGTGAATTTTTAATGTCGATGAAATACTTTATAATCGTTCCTGAGATTGCAGACAAAATTGAGGAAGAGTGGGCGCAGTGTTTAAAACAAATCATAAATTTCAGAGTAGCCGGCTACCAGTTAATAAAAATGAATGTTTTTACCGATCTGCCAGATTATGAAACATTTATTCGCGTTAACCGAAAAATTGGAGAAACCATAATTGATGCTTTGGGTGATGAATGTCCGGTCTTCAATGTCACCGCACATCCTCCGGAACCCCCCTGGAAAGTTACAATCGAAGCAGGCTATCTGAAAGTTGATTCTTCAGAAATAATCAGGAAAAAGTGGAACACAATACCATATGTTGTCAGAGTATCTCATCTGGGCAAAGAGCTATGGGCCGGAGGAATGGGTACAGGATTTTTTCCTTATGATACAAGAAAAGCTGCAGGAGAGGCTTTCTGCCAGATGAAAGGAATTCTTGATGCCGAGCAAATGTCGTTTGACCATCTTGTTCGTCAGTGGAATTACATAGGGAATATCCTTGAAGTTAAAAATGGGGTTCAGAATTATCAGATATTCAACAAAGTACGTGGTGAATACTATCAAAAATACAGAAGTATCCAAAGCTATCCTGCAGCAACAGGAGTCGGAATGAAACATGGAGGTGTACAACTCGATTTTTATGGGATTAAACCTGAACAATCCGTAAAACTATTTCCTGTTGATAATCCCGATCAGATTAAACCATACTCGTACGGGCAACAGGTTCTAAAAGGTATTCAGGATGGTGGCCAGAGAAAAAAACAACCACCTCAGTTTGAACGTGCTGTACTCCTGGTAGATAAATTGATCGCTACCCTGTATGTTTCAGGGACCGCCTCAATAATAGGGCAGGATACAATCGGAATTGAGGATATCGATAACCAGACTTCCGTGACAATTGAAAACGTTGGTAAATTGTACGATTTAAACAGACTAAACCGGTTGATGGGGAATAGTGAAACAAGTACCGGGAAATTGTCAATGCTCAGGGTCTATATTAAGGATCAGGATTATTTTGTAAAGGTGAAACAGATTTGTGAAGAATGTTTCCCGGGAGTTCCGGTCTCTTATATCGAAACAGATCTTTGTCGTGATAACCTGCTGGTTGAAATGGAGGCAGAATTTTCAATAGACATTTTAAAGTGATACATTATTTTCCATGACCCTCGGTTTCATTTTGTTCATAGAAAAGTTTTGCATCAAATGACTTTTAACTTGAACCTTCGGCAAAACAATTTTTGTATTGTAATTTAAGTTGGCAACATAATTTTAATTATTAATTTAGCAAAAATCTAATCTACATCTTATGAAAAAGGTTCTGATATTATCACTAACTCTGTTTGCATTTGTATTTACCGGATGCAATCAATCAAAAAATAAAGAAATGGTAAAAAAAGAAGTTTTTGGTACACACCAGGGTAAAGAGGTTTATCTGTTAACACTTACAAACAAAGCAGGTAATGTTATCAGACTTACCAATTACGGAGCTAAAATCAACTGGATTGAAGTCCCGGATAAAAATGGTAAAAAGGATAATCTTACTTTTGGATATGACACATTTGAAGAAACACTTGCAGGTGATATGTCATTTGGATCAACAGTCGGAAGATATGCCAACAGGATAGGAAATGCAAAATTCACTCTCGACGGAGTGGAATATTCTACACCAGTGAACAATGGGCCTAACACTCTTCATGGAGGCCCTGCAGGGTGGCATAGTGTCGTATGGAACACTGAAGTTCTTAAAGACAGTGAATTTCCGGCTGTTAAATTTACGTATGTAAGTCCCGATATGGAAGAAGGATTCCCGGGAACAGTCAATGCTGAGGTTATATATACGTGGACAGATAAGAATGAAATCATAATGAATTATAAATGCACAACTGATAAGAAAACCGTTGTTAATGTAACCAATCATGCTTACTTCAACCTTCATGGCGTTGGTAACGGAGATATCCTTGATCATGTTGTTACAATCAAAGCTTCTGCCTTTACTCCCGTTGATTCTGTTATGATTCCTACCGGAGAGATCCGTCCTGTTGCAGGAACACCGTTTGATTTCACAACACCACACACTATAGGTGAAAGGATAGGAGAAAACTATGACCAGCTTATTCTTGGTCGCGGATATGATCATAATTTTGTCCTTGACAACAAAGAAGAAGTGGATGCAACGGTATATGATCCGGTCAGTGGCCGTATACTTGAGGTTATTACAGATCAGCCTGGCTTGCAACTTTATACAGGGAATTTCCTTGATGGAACAAAAAAAGGTCACGGAGGAAAAGTTTTCAACCACAGAGCAGCTTTATGCCTCGAATCAGGTCACTATCCCGATAGTCCGAACCATCCTGATTTCCCGACTACAGTTCTTAACCCTGGCGATACACTTAAAACGACCACTATTTACAGGTTTTCAGTTAAATAGATAACTTACTTAATTTTAGTGCCGGATTTGAAAGAACCTGATTTCATTTCCGGCTTTTTATAAACCGCTAGATGCACATTGGAAGGATAAGAAATATATTGTATGCGGGAATGTGTGGCAATAAACTGTAATTAAGGCTCTAATTATAACTAATAATATTAATATGAAAACAACAGAAGATCATTTAGTTACAGGACGGCGTAACGCACTGAAAATTCTTGGACTGGGGTCAGCGGCTCTTTTCACGGGAGGGTTCAGAGATGTTTCCTCTGCACATTCAATAACTCAGGATACTTTGCAAAAACCTCCTGTTGGGTTATCCCCTGTTAAGATCAAAAGTGTAAAAGCCATTGGGACAGCACCTGGTGGATCAAATCTTGTTATAGTGAAAGTAGAAACAACAGAACCTGGACTATATGGTGTGGGATGTGCCACTTTTACTCAGCGTGCCGAAGCAGTAGTTACTGCAATCAATAAGTATATGCCCGACTTTTGTATCGGTCGGGATGCAGACAATATTGAAGATATGTGGCATGCTTTTTATGTGAGTTCCTACTGGAGAAACGGTCCTGTTTTAAATAATGCTCTGAGTGGATTGGACCAGGCTTTGTGGGATATAAAAGCAAAGCGGGCGAATATGCCTCTATATCAACTATTAGGAGGTAAGTGCCGCTTTGCAGTTGATTGCTATACACATGCAAGTGGTCCCACTCCTGAAGCAGTTGCAGATAAAGTTCAGCAATTTATTGAACAGGGTTTCCGTCATGTAAGGATTCAATTGGGTGCATATGGCAGCGTCGGAACCTTAGGTAGTAAACCTGACTTTAAGAATGCTGCATTTGGAATGCCCAATGATAGTTTTATGGATGATAAGGCATATGCAAGGGCAGTACCTGCTATGTTTGAAGTAGTAAGAAAAAGATGCGGGGAGGAAGTTGAATTGATGCATGATATTCATGAACGTTCTCAACCTATGGATGTTATTAATATGTGCAGGCAATTGGAACAATACAGGCCATTTGCCATTGAAGATCCTCTATCGCCTGAAAACAGGAGTTGGTGGAAACAGCTTAGAGAAAGCACATCTGTACCTTTTATGATGGGTGAATTGTTCAATAATATCAATGAATTCGTAGACCCGATGGTCAATCACTATTTCGATTATATCCGTCTGCATGTTTCGGAGATAGGAGGCATTACTCCGGCCATGAAAGTAGCCAGGTTAGGGGAATGGTTTAATGTAAAAACAGCATGGCATGGACCAGGTGACACATCTCCGATTGGACATGCGGCCCAGGCTCATATGGATCTGGCTGCCTGGAATTTTGGAATTCAGGAAACAGTTGCTTTTTCGGATAAAGTTCGTGAAGTTTTTCCAGGAGCTCCAACTATGGAAAATGGTTATTTGTTTGTGAATGAGGTACCAGGGCATGGAGCAGACATTAATGAAAAAGAAGCTGCAAAATACCCGATTAATAATAATGCAGGGAACTGGACGGTACGCAAAAGGGATGGAACTATTATTACTCCTTAAATCAGATTTAATATTAATAGTCAGATTGTCTTAAAATTATTATGTCTCAGAGAAGCTTTTCCTTAATGGGCAGACATATTTGTACTGGCAAGGAGATGGGGAAAAGATGTAATAAATTTTATTTGTTGTTGGTTACATGCGCGGGACTGCTGAAGCTGTAGCCAAAGAAGAAAGAAAAGTATAATTTTCAATCAATAAGTAATCTTTTTGAAAGCAATGAATAAAATAGACAAATTCGACATCTTTAAGTTGAGAGGGAAATTGGGTAAAGCCAGAGATTGGATGAATGATCATCATTTCCCTCCGAGACTGATGTTTTTTATTTTAGGAATAACATCTACTATATGGTTTCTGATCAGGGTTATCCCTAAACCTTCCAGGGCCAGTTATCCTTGTATGCAAGTTGCAGCGCCACTTATGTCGGGATTTTTTGTTTATTTCTTTTCCCTGGGAGGAATTACTCTTGCACTGCAAAAAGCTAAGAGGAATTTTCTTAATGCAAAATACATTGCAGCGGGTTTATTAATAGTGGGTGCAATATCCGGAATGATCTTCTCTCTGACACGAGGTATTCAGGACTCAATAGCAGGCACTCAGGTTGAGACTAAATTTGGCCCCGATGACGGACCCAACCAACCGATGGGTATCCCTCATGGCGTGAATCCCGGACGAGTAGTGTGGATCTGGAATAAAAAGGCCACAAATGAGAATTGTACTTCAAATTATGACACCAAAGACTGGTTTTGGAAATCGGAAAATATTGATGAAAAAGTGGTTGGCAAAATGTTTGGCAATGCATTGAACCAACTTATGGGAAAGGATAATGTTACTGAATCGTGGGACCTTCTTTTCCGGTCTTTCAATCAAAGAAAGACAAATGTAAAAAAAGGATATATTAAAGGTGAAAAGATATTTATCAAGATAAATCAGGGAACTTCAAGGTGGATGTTAACTCAGGAAGAAAAAGAAACAGGATACCATTATCCTGTAAACCTTAAACCGGAAGATAAGTTGAGAAGAACAAGTCTTGGACCGACCGAGACTAATCCATACGTTGTCCTTGAGATATTAAGGGAATTGGTAAATGAAGTGGGGGTTAATCAATCTGATATTGCAATCGGGGATCCGATGACCTATACGTGGGGACATAATTATGATGTTTGGGTTGCAGAATTTCCTGATGTTGTTTATACCGACAAATTTTCAACCAAATTTGGCCGTACACTGATTACTCCGACTAAAGAAGATCTTCTTTATTATTCAGATAAAACTCAGAAGGACAAGCTTTATGATATAATTGAAAAGGCCGATTACCTGATTAATGCAGCTAATTTAAAGCCTCATATGAGCGCCGGCATTTCGTTAACCGCAAAAAATCATTTTGGTTCCCAGGCACGGACAACTGCTGGTCATTTGCATTATTCACTCATTTCTGTGAGGTCTAAGTCTTCTAACGGAGGCTATCGTAAGTACCGTGTATTGGTAGATCTCATGGGGAGTAAATATCTGGGACAAAACACATTGCTTTATATTGTGGATGGTTTATTTGGTGGTGGCTCAAGTGAGACAATGGGTCCGGTAAAATACTTTATGCCTCCTTTCAACAATGACTGGTGTAATTCGATATTCATATCACAGGATCAGGTTGCTCTTGAGTCTGTTTGTTATGACTTCCTGAGAGCAGAATGGAACGGAATTAATAAGCACGATCCGTCAAATAATTCTTGTGAAAACAATCCGAACTGGAATGGGGTGGATGACTATCTCCATCAGGCCGCTGACTCCTCTAACTGGCCAACCGGAATCCGGTACGATCCTGACAATAATGGAAAATCATTATCAAGTCTGGGTGTTCATGAACATTGGAATAATTCTGAAAAGAAACAGTACTCACGTAATCTGGGTTTTGGCAAAGGAATTGAATTGGTTTCTATTCCTGATTCTCTGGTAAAAACTAAAACATCTGCCAACTGATACTGATACACTCGTATTCTTTCATGGAATTTACTATGGTTCTTTTGATCTGTTCACACTTGTCCTGATGGCATGTAATGATCAATTATTAATCATATGATTTGTTCCTTAACAATGATAATGTGATGTTTTTAGTCCGGTGCCAGAACTGTTAAAGAACCAGTAACCTATGAACTATCTATCGGTATTGGAACTCGAATCATTTCGTTATTCCCATATTTGGGATTATTATAATTTACTTACTAATAGTCAATAGCATTTTTTTAACTTGAAATTTTTTATAAGCATTGATTAATTTCACTATATAAATTTGCTAACTTGTCGCATTGTTAGACTTGAGTGTGAGTCTATATAACAGTAGCTTTCAAGATGCAATATCCGGCGATAGGAAATGAATCATTGTTAGTACATGATTTGTCAAAAGGAAACCTTTTGGCATTTAATACTTTATATAAGGAGTATAGTCATCGTTTATATCGTTTCGCATTAGGCTATTTAAAATCAGAAGCTGAAGCTGAAGAATTGGTTCAGGAGGTCTTTACAATAATCTGGGAAAAACGGACAGACCTGAAAGAGGAGCTATCCTTTAAATCATTTCTGTTTACAATTGCCTTCAATATTATCAGGAAGCATTTTAGGACCAAAGCATATTTGTGTGATTATCTAAAAAACGGAACCGGCTCTGAATCTGATATGCAGACTTCTCAGAAAATTTCTTATAATTCACTATATCAGTATATAACGGAGTTGGTTAATCAATTACCAGGACGGCGAAAAGAGATCTTTATTAAAAGCAGATTAGAAGGATTAAGCATTAAAGAAATTGCTGAACAAATGGGAATCAGTCATAAAACTGTGGAGAATCAGTTGACAGACTCTTTACGATTCATCAGAACAAACCTTGACAAAGAAAATATTTCTTTATTTTTGTTTTTCGCTCTATTTATCTCATAATTAAATTTATAAGAAAAATTATTATTTTTTTCACATTTTCATATAGGTGTGAATTGTGAATAATGGATATTACTGTATAGTTGAGTAAAGCATTCGAAGAGATTAATACGAAAAAATTGGGAACGATAAATCATTTATACTTGAGTTGTAGTTCACAGAATGCATCTGTTGATGTGAATAGTTATGCTCAACAGGTATTTTATTGCACAAAAAAAAGATACCTGTTTATAAATTATTTAAATAAATGTATTTGTCAAATATTTATTAGTGAGTTGAGGTTAGTTGGTAAGGGTGAAAGCAGTTCTATTTAGGGTTAGGACTGCTTTTTTTAATTTTATGCACATTAAAAATTGAATCTGGAATATTTTTATAAATAAAAACTGATAGGGAGAGATAAGATGGAGGAGTTTGGTTTTGATATTGAAAGAATAAAACGCTTTTTCAGAGGTGATTATTCTGACAAGGATGAGGTTTATGTTGATAAGGTTTTTAATGATAATACGAAAGAACAGGAACTTAAAAGGCTTCTGTCAAAGCAATTTGACGAGTTGCCGCCTGAAGATGATGCTGATGAAAAGAATCTTGACAACATTCTTTACAGGATTCATTATAATATAAATTCAAAATTACAGACACGAAAAGAAGGGACATTTGGTAATATTATAAAGTGGACATCGAGGATAGCAGCAATAATACTATTACCTTTTTTAATAATTAACGTGATACAAAATTATAAAGAGAACCTTATAAAGAAAGAAGCATGGGTTGAAATTAAAGCTCCTGCGTGGACCAGGGCACAGTTCAGCCTGCCAGATGGGACAACAGGATGGCTCAACAGTAGTTCCAGTATAAAATATAACGGAGATTTTGTTTCTCATCGAAATGTAACTCTTAAAGGTGAAGCTTTTTTTGATGTGTTTAAAGATAAAAAGAGGCCATTTGTTGTAAATACAAATGAGGTTAATTTAACAGTATTAGGAACAAGGTTTAATATAGCCTCATACGATAATGAGAGGAATGTTGAAGTCGTTCTCGAGGAAGGGAAATTAATATTCAATAACACAGAAAAGAGTAAATCTTACACAATGAAACCTAATGATCTGGTTGTATATGATAAAACTTCCGGGGATGTTTTAACTGAAGTCGTGCAGCCGCATAAGTATTTATCATGGACAGAAGGTAAACTGGTATTCAGGAATGATCCGCTGGATGTCATTGCCAGAAAACTGGAACGGTGGTACAATGTTGATGTTGAAGTTAATGTCAGTTTATCAGAAGACCTCAGGCTGCGTGCAACTTTTATCGATGAGGATCTGGAAGAAGTTCTGAAATTACTGAAACGCAGTTTGCCGATTGATTACACGATTGAAAATGGAGAACTCAAACCTGATGATATTGTCACTAAGAAGAAAGTGATAATTTCACCCAAATAATAACTAACCTTCAATTAACCTCTAAATTTTATTGCCTATGGGATATTCATTTAAATAAAAAACAGGAAAGCGGTGGAAGCGCCTTCCTGTATTTACTAATAAGTTACTATTTAGAATAATAACCTACTTAAAAACCATTCAAAGTTATGAAAAAAAATTTTGATTTATGGGTGTATTCACACCCAACCTTTAAAAAACTAATCATGGAACTTAAAATTGCATTTGTCATTATCCTGGTTAATGTTACAGGTGTCTTAGCTACTCCCTCCTACTCCCAGGTGGCGAAGGTTTCGCTTAATATGGAGAACAAAAGACTTGAGCAGGTTATGGATGAAATAGAATCGCAGAGTGAATTCTATTTTATCTTTAATCAGAAACAAATTGATGTTAATCGTGTGGTTGATATTCAGGCAGACAACAAATTGATTACAGATATTCTTCCTGAATTATTTAAAGGAACAGATGTCAATTATGCAATTCTTGACAAAAAAATTTTGTTAACAACTGACCCTGTGGTGAATAACTTATTAACTGCTTCATCAGGGACTGAACTCCAGCAAAACAGGATAACAGGAACTGTTACTGATGAAAAAAATAATCCTTTACCAGGTGTAACAATAGTTGTAAAAGGAACTACATTGGGTGCACTTACTGATATCTCAGGTAAATACACATTAAACAATGTGCCTCAGAACGCAATATTGACCTTCTCATTTGTCGGCATGAAAACTCAGGAAATTCCATTAGATAATCGAACTCTGATTGATGTTGTGCTACAAGAGACAGCCGTTGGACTTGATGAAGTTGTGGTAGTTGGATATGGAACACAGAAAAAGGCTTCAGTTACAGGTTCAATTGCGACCACTGACAACAAAATGATAAAAAGTAGTCCTACTACCAGTCTTTCCAATTCTTTATCGGGGCTTCTGCCTGGGGTAACAGCATTAAATAGAACAGGCGAACCGGGAGAGAATGTTGCTGAAATTTTTATTAGAGGACGGAGCACTACTGGAGATTCAAATCCTTTGGTTGTGGTTGATGGAATTCCAGATGAAAACGGTGCATGGCAACGAATCAATCAAAATGATATCGAGCAAATATCTGTTTTAAAGGATGCTTCAGCCTCTATATATGGTTCTCGAGCTGCCAATGGAGTTATTCTTATTACAACTAAAAGAGGAGGAATCAGCAAACCAATATTCAATTATACATATAACCAGGGATTTACACAACCTACAAAATTGCCTGAAATGGCTAATTCCTGGGAATTTGCTGAATACGTGAATCAATACAGAGAAACCATCCAAAATTTGGATCCATTGTATACTGACAAAGAGATACAAACAATGAAAGATGGTACTGATCTGCTCAATTATCCTAATGCAGACTGGGTTGGTACTATTTTTAAAAATTTCTCTACCCAGAGTATGCACAATCTTAATGTAAGGGGAGGAACGGAAAAAGCGAGATATTCAATGTCTGGCTCACGTACTCACGAAAATAGTCTGGTCAATAATGGCATTCATGAATTTACTTCATATGGTATGCGTTCAAGTGTAGATGTTGATCTTACAGATAATATAAAATTTGGTTTAGATCTTAACGGGGGGATGGATGAGAGAATGAGCCCTGTTTTAACTTCTTTCGGAGCTGATGGCAGCCCTTTGATTTCTCCATTTTATCCTAACGGTTTACCAGCCTCACTTCCAGGGGATGCAGGCGAAAACCCTGCAATTAATTTAGCAGGAGCAGGAGGATATTTTAAGGATAAGGTATTTAGAGCTTCTGTAAAACCGTTTTTTGATGTTAAGATTCCTAAGGTTAAGGGATTGGGGATAGAAGGTTTTTTCTCTTTCAGAACTGATTTTAATGAAAATAAACGTTGGCGTGATACGTGGAAAGTGTATAACTATGACAAAGTAAATGATAAATATGTTGAAAAAATTGGTGGTCAAGTAAGTAAACCAGATTTACAGGAAATATTTAATAAACACAATGATTATTTAGTTCATTTAAGAGTTAAATATGAAAGAACGTTTGGAGATCATGCCTTAACAAGTTTTGTTGCTGTAGAACAGGCTGAAGGAGCTTATAAGTCAATTACAGCATATCGAAAAGACTTCATATCTCCTGCAATAGAAGAATTATTTGCAGGAAATGGTGAAAATATGCTTGCCGATGGAACAAGTACTGAATGGGGACGGCAAAATTTGTTTGGAAGAATAACATATAGTTTTAAAAAGAAATATTTGTTTGAGACAAATTTGAGATATGATGGTTCCTATGCATTTCCAAAAGACAAACGTTGGGGCTTTTTTCCGGGAGTTTCAGTGGGTTGGCGTCTGTCTGAGGAAAATTTCTTAAGGAATGTAAACTTCCTTAGTGATTTAAAGTTGAGAGCATCATATGGGCAAATGGGGAATGATAATATAGACGCATTTCAATATTTAACTATGTACACTCTTGCTCCTATAGGGACACATTTTGGAGGAGGAACACAAGGCGTTTTAACTACTGGAGTTGCTCCAAATGCGAATATAACATGGGAAGTAGCAGAGAATTCAAACGTTGGTTTTGATGCATCACTTTGGGATGGAGGATTAGGAATTACATTTGATGCTTTTAAACAAAGGAGATCAAATATTCTTACAGCCCGAAGCACTGAAGTCCCTGTTTATACAGGCCTTGTTTTACCGGACGAAAATATAGGAATTATTGAAAATAAAGGATTTGAACTTAGTTTATCACACAGGAATAAAGTTACATCTGAAGACCAATTATCCTATTCACTTTCAGGGAATGTCAGTTATTCAAAAAATAAGATAATTGATGTCAGTGAGCCACAGGATATGCCGGAATATCAAAAAAAGGAGGGGAATGTGATTGGATCTCAACTTCTTTACAATGCTCTTGGAATATTCAGAACACAGGAACAAGTTGATTCCAATCCTATTTTTACCAATACACAGGTTGGAGATCTTCAGTATGAAGATGTTAATAAAGATGGGGTAATTAACACTGCAGACAGAGTCAGGCAGGATAAGGGGACTATCCCTGAAATTACATTTGGTTTAAATGCATCAGTATCATATAAAAGGTTTTCTGTGCTTGCTAACATTGCAGGTCAGGCAAATGCATGGACATACTTACACAAATACTGCAGGACTACTCAAAATGGGTTGCGTGATTTAATTATAAATCGATATACCCCTGGAAGCATGGATTCAAAATATCCGATTATTCCTCAGGAAGATGGGGTAGGAGAAGGTGAAGTTAGCGGGCAGGCAAGTACTTTTTGGTTACAAAATGCATCATTTCTAAGATTAAAAACATTACAGTTACAGTACTCGCTACCCGAAGAAATATTATCGAAATTAAGACTATCTTCAATGATGTTATTCGTGAATGGGAACAATCTATTTACTTTAACAAAAATGGAATGGTACGATCCGGAGGGCACTCCTGAAGAGACCACAGACGATAATGACGTTACCTATTCTACCGGTAATTTCTATCCCCAGGTTAAGATTTTTAATATTGGGGTAAACATTACTTTTTAAGCTGAGACGATAATTTAAAAAATGAATCATGAAAAAAAACGTAATAATTTCACGTAATAATTGTAGTATTTCAATACTCACATTATTTATATTGCTAGTTAGCTCCTGCAATGACGTTTTAGAAAAGTCTCCAACCGATAGTTATTCAGATGCCGATGTATGGAAAGATGAGTCTTTAATAACTGCATTTACCAATGACGCATACAAAACTATTCCTTATGGATTCCAAAATAAGCATGGTTGGCGTTTTATGCCATTTGCTAATATGTCCGATGAGTGTAATTCTCGAAATTCAGCTACTAACATTCAGGTGATAATTAAGGGGAATGCTTCTTCATCTTATTCCGGGCCATGGGATGTCTGGAGTGGTCCTGAGTGGTGTTACTGGGAACCAATATGTCAGGTTAATAAATTTTTGGATAAAATTGCAACATCCCCAATTGAAGAGGAATTGAAAAGTAGATTGACGGCCGAAATGAGAGCAATAAGAGCTTATAGCTATTTTAAGTTTGCTTGTCATTATGGTGGTGTCCCTCTAATAACGAAATCATTCTCTCTCAATGATGATTTTAAAGTTGCAAGAAATACATACAGTGAGGTAATGGATTTTGTTATTTCAGAATTAAATGACATAATAGATATATTACCGCTTGATTTTGATGCCTCAAATGATGGAAGAGTCACTAAAGGAGCTGCCATGGCTATTAAAGCAAGAGCTTTACTTTATATGGCAAGTCCATTAAACAATCCGGGAAATGATAAGGGAAAATGGCAGGCTGCTGCTGATGCTTCCAAGGCAATCATTGATTTAAACAAGTATAAACTTAATGATGATTATAAGGCATTGTTCACTGAAGCTGGAGGATATAATACTGAAGAAATAATATGGGGAAGGCCACAAAATATTAATGTTGATTTGGAAACCACTCCTGAACGATTGCTATTTCCTAACGGATGGCTTGGGTTTGGTCATTCACATCCACTACAGAACTTAATAGATGATTTTGAAACAACCAAAGGGCTTCTTCCGGAAGATGATCCTGATTATGATCCTCAAAATCCTTATGTAAATCGTGATCCCAGATTCTATTCAATTATTCTTTACGATGGAGCACCATTTAAAGAGCGGACAATAGAAACATTCCTTCCAGGAGGATTAGATTCACCTGATGGAATTGAATCAGCATGGAATGCTAGTGAAACTGGATATTATATTAGAAAGTTTATTGATGAATCAAAATGTGGATGCACTAGTACAGCAAGCGGAAGTAGTTCTCCAACATGGATATGGTTTCGCTATGGTGAAGTATTGCTGAATTATGCAGAAGCAATGTATATGCTTGGAGACGAAGCAACCTGTAGGGAATATATAAATAAAGTACGAAGCAGACCTAGTGTAAATATGCCACCCGTTACTGAAAGCGGTGATGCATTATGGAAAAGACTCGTAAACGAACGTCGTATAGAATTAGTTTTTGAAGAGCATCGTTTCTTTGATGTTCGTCGTTGGAAGGTTGCTCCTGAGGTCTTTAGTCAGGATAGGAATAGGATGGATATTCGTAAAGATGCTGCTACAGGTAAAAAAACCTATACTGTAAAATATTTTCAGCCAGCACATTTTAATGAGTGGAATTATCTGGCTCCTATACCTCAGACAGTAATTGATCAAAATTCATTGATAGAACAAAATCCGGGCTATTAACGGATTAAAAAAAATAATTATCAGGGCATTTTTATGATTTCAGATACTTAGATTATGCCCTGATAGTTTTTAACAAATTCTGACTCTGATTTTTTATTAATGTCTAAAGTAACTTTTGAAATTAGCCTTGGTGGCTTCGACATTAAAATACTAATTTTCAGAGGTACTCTTAACTAGTTTCTAATAAGTATTTTAAATCATTTTGATATGACAAAAAGAAGAGATTTTATAAAGAAAAGTGTACTGGGAACTGCCGGCATAGCAATTGGTGGTATGGGATTCAGTTCAAAATCTTATGCTTCGATCATTGGCGCCAATGATCGTATAAATGCTGCTGTTATAGGTATTGGCGGGCGAGGTAGTGCTCATATAAGTGCCTGGTGTACTCTTAAAAATTCCAGGAATGTGAATTTAAAAACACTATGCGATGTCGACGAAAAGTTTTTCGCTAATAGTATTAAGACTGTTGAAAGCAGGATCGGAGTTAAGCCATTGACAGAATGGGATATGGGCAAGGTGTTCGACGATAAGGAAATCGATGTTGTTTCGTTTGCTACTCCCAACTTCTGGCATGCGCTGGGAACCATTTGGGCTTGTCAGGCTGGAAAACACGTTTATGTTGAAAAACCTGCCTGCTGGAGTATTTGGGAAGGAAGGAAGATGATAGAAGCTTCAAAAAAATATGATGTAAGAGTTCAGGTGGGAACCCAGAGTCGTTCTTTAGCAAATGTGATAGAAGCGATTAAATTCCTTCATAGTGGAGGTATTGGCGACGTTTATATGGCCCGCGGTCTTTGTATCAAACCACGTGACTCCTTTGGTATTACAAAAGACAGTAATCCTCCTTCTACACTTCATTATGATAATTGGCTGGGGCCTGTTGCTTATCGTCCATACAATGAAAAGAAAGGCCATTATAACTGGCATTGGTTTTGGGAGACTGGCAACGGTGACACAGGCAATCAGGGCCCTCATCAATTTGATATTGCCCGCTGGGGATTGAATAAAAACGAACATCCAGTTACGGCTTATTCTGTTGGAGGTGTTTATGGGATTAATCCTGACGAATGCGCTCAGGAAACTCCGAATACACAATCTTCCATATTTAAGTACAAAGATGGGAAAATGCTTGAATTTGAAACACGCGGACGATATTCTAACGCAGAATCAAGTCTTGAAACCCGAATTGGAAACGTATTTTTTGGAACAGAAGGTTACCTTGAAATTAACGACGAAGTATGGAAAGCTTTCCGTAAAAGGGAAAAAGAACCTTTTGCAGGATCTAAACCTTCCACTGGCCAACCAGCAGCAGAAACTCTTACTGGAACAGAAGGAGCTGAGCACTTCGCTAATTTTATAGATGCTGTCAGGTCAGGAAAAGACTCAGAACTTAATTGCAGTATAACTGAAGGACATTATTCCGCAGCGCTTCCCCATTTGGCCAACATCTCACACCGACTTGGACGGGGATTGAAGTTTAACGGAGATGCCGAAAAGTTTGTAAACGATCCTGAAGCTGATGCAATGCTGTCACGAAAGGAATATCGTAAACCATATATTGTTCCGGATAAAGTGTAATCAATGATTATTTCTTTTGATAATTAAAAATGCGAAAAAAAGAATAAATTAAGACAATATGAAATCCACATGTTATGCAAAATCAGATACATATAATTCTAATTCTAATTCTAATTAACATGTGGGTTCCATTATACTTTTAAAACCAAAATTGTATTATCATGAAAACACATTCAATTACTATTATATTTTTAGCTGTAATTTTGTCAGTATCCTGTAGCACACAACCTAAAATTACATTTGTTAAGCAGGAGACGAATAAACAGATCGATATTATGGTTGATGGGAAGATTTTTACATCTTATCGATGGCCTGATAATGTATGTAAACCTATATTATACCCGATATTTACTGTAAACGGAACTGAAATTACACGTGGATTTCCAATAAAACCCAGGGAGGGAGAACGGGCTGATCATCAACATCAAATAGGGATGTGGCTTACCTATGGGAATGTTAATGGTTCTGATTTCTGGGGCAATGGTTCGCAGGGATTGGGGACAAAAAATTCTAACGGCGGGGTAATAAGGCACCTGAAAATAGATAAAACAGTTGAGTTACCCGGAGAAGGAGTGCTGGCTACTTCCGCAGTCTGGGTTGACAGCACTGGAAAAGAACTTCTGAAAGAACAAACTGAATATCATTTTTCAGCGGAAGGGGAAACACGTATTATTGACAGGATCACCACTTTAACAGCCGGAGATAAAGATGTATCGATGCCTGATACCAAAGAAGGTATGTTTGGCATTCGTGTTGCACGCCAACTTGAACTTCCATCAAAAGAAGATGTAATACTTACAGATGCTAAGGGCGATCCTACAACAGTGAAAGCATTATCAAACGAAGGTGTTTCCGGGAATTACCTGAGCAGTGAAGGAATTACGGGTGAGGCAGTCTGGGGTACGCGTGCAAAATGGATGGATCTGTATGGAAATATCGGAGATGAAAAAATCTCATTGGTTATCTGTGACCATCCTAAGAACCAGAGTTATCCTACTTATTGGCATGCAAGAGGATATGGACTTTTTTCAGCAAATCCTTTAGGCGTTAAAGATTTCACTCAGGGGAAAGAAGAACTGAATTTTAGCATACCTGCTGGAAAGTCAACGACATTCAGATACAGAGTAATTGTTAATTCTGGTTCCCATTTAACTGAAGATGAAATAAATGCTTATGCAGATGACTTCGCGAAAAAGTATTAATGCTTTTCTAAATCCATCCTTTAATTGTTGTTATAAAAAAAGTTATTAAAAAAGATGACTAAAAGAAGAGATTTTATCAAGAAAAGTGTATTGGGAACTGGAAGCATAGCTATTGGTAGTATGGGACTCAGTTGTAAATATTCTATTTCTAATCCAGCTCCAACTGTTGATACTCACCCAAAAAAGGACTGGCACACTGACCCGGAATGGAGTAAGATAAAATATGGTGACTGGGGTGGGCCAGGAGTCTCAGCCGGACCAGGCCCAATGGACACTGTTTTAGTCAAGGATTATGCACCCAGATCTTCAGTTGTAACTAAAGAAACCTTTGTCCCTAAGGCCAAATATCCTGTCATTGATTGTCATATTCATGTACTGGCCAAAACTCCTGAAGAAGTTGCTGAATGGGTCAGGACTATGGATGAAGTCGGCATTGAAAAATCAATGGTTCTATCCGAAGAGACAGGTGCGGCATTTGATGCCTTGGTGGATTTGTTGCCAAAAGCATATCCTGGCAGGTTTTTGCTATATTGTGGAATGGATATGACCGATATAGAAAAACCTGATTATTCCGAAAGAGTTGTAGGAGAGTTGGTACGATGTTATAATAAGGGCGCATGTGGAGTTGGAGAAATTATTGACAAAGGGTTTGGAATAACAGGAAATACATCACTAACGCGTGACAGGACACTTCATCCGGATGACCCACGTCTGGATGCATTTTGGGAAAAGTGTGCAGATCTGAAGATGCCGGTAAGTCTTCACGTAGCTGATCATCCTTCATGCTGGACGCCACTTGATGTTTATCAGGAACGTTCCCCGGACTACCAGCATTTTAATCAGTTTGGCAAGGATATTCCCTCGTATGATGAGCTTATAGAAATTAGGAACAGAACACTTGAGAAGCATCCTGACACAATCTTTATATCATGCCACATGGGAAATCAGGGCCACGACTTGGAAAAGTTGAGTCTTGCTCTGGATAAATACCCAAACCTATATATTGATACTTCAGCGCGAGACTACGAAATTGGACGGACACCAAGAGCTTCTGCCAGATTTCTGATAAAATACAAAAACAGGATTGTGTTTGGTACAGACCAAAGTCGGGACAAGAGCATGTATCAGATTCATTGGCGATTGTATGAAACTGATGACGAGTATTTTGTCGGAAGGGTGGGATGGCGATATTATGGACTCGAATTACCAGAACCGGTATTGAAAACCCTATACCGAGACACCGCTAATAGAATTTTTAACTTGTAAGAATCTGTTAAAATTCGATATAGGCATATTGACGCAACCATCAAAAATCAGTGCACAAGTATAATTGAAGGATATGAATGAAGTAAAGAAAAAAATAGGACACTATCGTTATAGGATCCTTGCCTTGGTATTTATGGCAACCACGATCAATTATTTTGACCGTAGTATTGTTGGCGTAATGGCTCCAACGTTGCAAACATTTTTCGATTGGACAAATAAGGACTATGCCGCGATAATGGTTTCCTTTAAAATTGCCTATGGGATTGGATTACTATTCATGGGTGGTATTATTGACCGTCTTGGGACCAGGATAGGATATACTCTTTCAATTGCAATCTGGAGTGTTTTCGGAATGTTGCATGCAGCTATCAAACCGGCTTTCAGCCTGATAGGATTTATTGTAGCACGTTTCGGACTTGGAATTGGGGAGTCAGGTAAT